>JAWLAN010000048.1:0-1785 GCA_041395385.1 Gammaproteobacteria bacterium | reverse complement strand
CGTGACGGTCGCCTGCCCGTCAGCATCGCAGACCGTCAGCGTTGTGCCAGCACACTCAGCCTGATTCGGGGTGCATTGCCATACCGCGTCAACCGCCGCATCGACGATCGCTGCATCCGGAGGCGGCTTGATATCCGCCGGCCGTTCGAACTGGCACGCCGCCATCACCACCGGGAACACGAAGCTCGGTCGAAGCACCTAGCGAGCATACTGCTTAGCACAGCTGCGCGTCGATGCGTCGCGAGCTGTGACCCGCTGCGTTCAGTGCTGCTGCGTTCAGGGCGCCGGCGCGCAGATGCTGACAGGAGGATTCTGTCCAGGCACGGCCTGGCACGTGATCGGGCTCGGACAATCGGCCGTCGTCGTGCAGATGATCGCGCATTGGCTGGGCGGCGCCCCCTGTGCGGTCGACAGCGCGCAAACCGGCATGCCGGTCGATGGACCGGTATAGCCCGCCGCGCACTCACCACCCGCCTGGGTACACGCCGGTGTGCACCAGCCCATCATCTGGTTGCCGACGCCCATGACGCCGGTACACATGTTGCCGGCAGGGCACGCCATTGACGCGCTGCACACCTGCCCCAAGGCGTTGGTACCGCCCGTCGGAGCACGACCCCAGCGCCGTGCGCGCGCGCATCATCTACCCGTAGCGCGGCGGCCGGCCGCGCCTCAGCGCACGCCGACCGACCCGATCGTCGCCGCCGGGCTGATGATCGGCGGCCCCTGATCGAACGTCGCGCCGGGCGGCAGGTTGATGCGGATGCGACCGACGCCGCCACCGCCGCCGGCGCCTTCGGACAGTGTTGTGTTTCCCCCTGATTCTCCAGCCTCGGCCGGACTACCTAGTGCACCACCGTCGCCGCCCTTTGGGTACCCCGCGTGAAACGATCCCGGCGCAGGGTCTTCGGACAGGAGGCCATTTGATGCAAAGCCCACTTGGCCGAAATGCCCTGCACCGCCGTTGGCGACGATTCCGGCTCCCGCCAACACAACGACGTTGGCTGCCTCGAGCAAGATCGCGCCTCCCGACCCACCGCCCAGACCACGGGCGCACGGCGCGCTTCCGAGACATTGCGGAACCCACATCCCAGTGAACCCTTTCGCACCACCTCCGTTTGCCGCGATCATCCCCGAGATCGTGATCGTCCCGCGCGTCGACACCTGTACGGCGCCGCCTCCGGCGCCAGGGCTCGTCAAGATCGATGGCAACTCGTGTGCACCCTGTGGCGGGAAGCCGCCGGTGCATCCTCCCCGCAACGGAACGTTCGTCGCGTCCCCGTCATCGAGTCCGCCAGCGCCTCCCGCGACGAGCCACGCCCCTCCGCCTCGACCACCGGGGAGGCCGAAGCCGCCCCCACCGCTTGCGGAAAAGGACGGGCTCGCGTCCCGCGCGGGGTCGCCTCGACACAGACCGGGGTCAAGGACCGCACCGGCGCCTGCGGCGTCATGATCTGCGCTCAGTGATACAAGGCCCGAGATCTTCACGTCCCCCGCAGCGACGATCGCGAGCGCGCGGGTTCCGACGACCTGGACGTCCTGACACGTGAGTGATCCAACTGAGACCACGAAGATCTCACGTCCGCCGCTCATGGCGATCGAGGTGGCAGCCACGATGGCGTGGCCGTCGCCGTCTGCGATCGTGCCCGCGGACGTGTCGATCGTCGCCGTGCCCGTCAGGACGAGCGCACTCTCGTTACTCGCGACGTCCAGGGCGGGGCCGAGGCCATTCGCAGGTTCAAGGTCGTTGCACCGCTGCCCCATGGCGGCACACCCGAAGGCGCAGGT
>JAWLAN010000047.1:0-1547 GCA_041395385.1 Gammaproteobacteria bacterium | reverse complement strand
TGCCCCGGCTGCGGCCGCACTACCAGCACGGTGTTCCAGGAACTGGCCAACAACATCCAGGCCTACGTGCGCAGCCAGATGCCCATCTGGCGCGAACGCTATGTCGGGGTGGAGGACATGACGCTCGCCGTGATGGGTTGCGTGGTGAACGGCCCCGGCGAAAGCAAGCACGCCAGCATCGGCATTTCCCTGCCCGGCACCGGCGAGGCTCCGGCCGCGCCGGTTTTCATCGACGGACAGAAGGCCATGACCCTGCGGGGGGAGCGCATCGCCGAGGAGTTCCAGCAGATCGTCGATGACTACGTCGCGCGCAAGTTCCCGCGACGTCCGCAGACGACTGAGGCGGAGCCGCAGCGCGCGGTCGGCGCGGGCTGAGCGGCCGGCGCCGGCCCCTCGGCAGCGCATCCTTAGCCGACACGACCGTGGAGTTCCCCTGCCGCCTTGAGCACGCCTAATCGCGAACTCACGAGACTGTTCTGGAACATTTGCCTGTTTCGCCGCGGCCCCCAGGACGTGCCGTCGACCGACGCGCTGACGGCGATACTATTGCTGCTCACCGCCGCGGTCGGCACGCTGATCGTGTACGTCAACTATCCGTTGGTGACGGCGCTGCGCGCCGGCGTGGTCGATTCCGTGTCGGTCTGGGTTACGACGGCGGCGCTGCTCGCTCTGTTCCGTCATCCCCGGCGGATCCGCCAGACGTTCTGTGCCATCGCCGGCAGCGGTCTGGTCATCAGCCTGTTCGCTCTTCCGCTCATCTACTGGGGCAACCTGGCGGGAGAGACCAACCCGGATGCGATCGCACCCAGCCTGCTGCTCACGCTGCTGATATTCTGGAACATATCGATCAACGCGCACGTCTATCGCCACGCCCTCGGGTCGGACCGCCTCGGCGGCTTGGCAGCCGCCCTGGTCATATTCGCCTTCAACCAGTTCCTCGGATCGCTGCTCCTGCCCTCGCCGCAGGGTTGAGGACCCCGCCTCGCGACGCGATCATGCGCATACACATCCTCGGAATCTGCGGAACGTTCATGGGTGGCATCGCCCTGCTCGCGCGCGAGCTCGGACACCAGGTGAGCGGATCGGACGCGAACGTCTATCCGCCGATGAGCACCCTGCTCGCCGCCAACGGCATCACCCTCATGGAGGGTTACGACCCGGAACACCTCCGCACCGTCCCGGACGTGATCGTGGTCGGCAACGCCATCTCGCGCGGCAATCCCGCCGTCGAGCACGTGCTCAATCGCGGCATGCGGTACACCTCCGGCCCGCAATGGCTCGCGGAGAATCTGTTGCAGGATCGGTGGGTCATGGCGGTCGCCGGCACGCACGGCAAGACCACCACGACCAGCATGCTCGCCTGGCTGCTGGAGCACGCCGGCCTCCGTCCCGGCTTTCTGATCGGCGGGGTCGCCGAGAATTTCGGCACCTCCGCCCGGCTGGGTGAGGCGCCGTTCTTCGTCGTGGAGGCCGACGAATACGACACGGCGTTCTTCGACAAGCGCTCCAAATTCCTGCACTACCGGCCGCGCACCGCCATCCTGAAC
>JAWLAN010000046.1:0-2111 GCA_041395385.1 Gammaproteobacteria bacterium | reverse complement strand
GTGCCTGCAGCCACTGTTCATTCCAGGGCGGGGAGGATGATGCTTGGGAGGGATTCTCGCTCATGGCGTCGTTCATCCGGATTGGTGTGGGGCGGCCCGCGGCGCGTCGCCGTCGGCCCAGCAGCTATTTATAGATCAAAGCCTAGCATGCGTTATATTGCACTGCAACATGCGTGCCTGTGCCGCCGGCATGCATATAATGCGCGCCCCGACCGCGAGACTGCAGGCCCATGACCGCCAGCGCCTTCGAATCCGCCATTGCCGCCGTCCGCGAGGCGTGCGCCGTCACGCGCGCGGTGCAGCGCGACCTCTGCACGGGCGACGTCCTGCGCAAGGACGATCGCAGCCCCGTCACCGTGGCCGATTTCGCCGCCCAGGCGCTCATAGCGCGCCGCCTGGCGAGCGTCGACCCGACCGTCGTCGTCGTCGGGGAGGAAAGCGCCTCCATGCTACGCGCCGATGACCAGGCCGGCTTGCGCCGGGTCATGTTCGAGCGCCTTCGACCGGTGTGGCCGGACGTCACGGTCGATGACGCCCTCGCCGCGATCGACATCGGAGGTCAGGAGCCGGGCCGGGCGTTCTGGACGCTCGATCCCATCGACGGCACCAAGGGTTTCATGCGCAACGGGCAGTACGCCATCTCGCTCGCCTGGATCGTCGACGGCAGGGTCGAGTTCGGGATTCTCGGCTGCCCGAACCTCTCAGCCGATCTCGCGCGGCCCTTCGACGACCCCGACCCCCACGGCCTCATCGTACACGCGCGCCGCGGCGGCGGATGCTGGAGCATCGCCGTGGACGATCCCGCGAGCGTGCCGCAGCCCGTCCGCTATGAGCCGCCCCCGGACGGAATGTTGCGGCTTTGCGAGTCCGCCGCCTCGGGCCATTCCGATCAGCTCGCCGTCGGGCGCGTCGTCGAGGCGCTGGGCGGGGCGCGGCGCTACCACCTGGACAGCCAGGCCAAATACGCCGTCGTCGCCCGTGGCCAGGCCGACTGCTACCTGCGCATGCCGGTGCGCCCGGACGACCGGGAGTACATCTGGGATCATGCCCCCGGTGAGATCATCGCCGTGGAGGCCGGCGCCCGGGTCAGCGACATGCACGGCCGCCCGTTCGATTTTGGCGCCGGCCGGCGCCTGGAGCGCAACGGCGGGATACTGTGCGCGAGCCCGGAATGGCACCCGCGCGTCGTGGCCGCCATCAGCGCGGAGCTTGCAGGAAGAGATCGCCAGTCAGCGGCGGACAGTCGAGGATCTTTCCGGGGTTGAGGGTCGCGGCGGGGTCGAATGCAGACTTCACCTGGCGCATCGCCGCCACCGATTCCGACCCCAGCACCGCCTCGAGGTACTTGCCCCGCATGCGTCCGTCGCCATGCTTGCAGGAGAACGAGCCGCCGCGACGAACGGTGATGGCGGCAACCGCATCGAGCAGCCGCTCGAACTCCTCCGGGCCGTACGCGCGCCCGTTACGCGGCTCGGGGCGGATATGCAACGAGCCCATGCCCACCGGCCCGTAGACATAGTGTGCCAGGCCCTCGGCGGCAAGCAGCGCCTGCACCTCCACGTAATAATCCGCCAGATCCTCGACCGACACGGCCGCATCCTCGATGCCGGTGAATGCGCGCAGGCCGCCCTCGGCCTGCATCAGCATCTTCAGCGCCGCCCGCCGCAACGCCCACACGCGCTCGACGTCGCCGCCGGCGGCCACGGTTGCGGCGCGCGGCGCATGCATCCGCTGCAGCTGTCTGACCCGCGCCTGCACCGCATCGGGCGAGGCTCCCGCGTACTCCACGAGCAGCACGGCGCCCGGATCACCTTGCAGCCAGCAGCGGCCGCCGCTGTGTTCGATGTGCGTATCCGCAACGCGCAAGATGGCGCGGTCGAGGAGCTCGAGCGCGGCCGGCCTGGTGTCCATTATCGCGGGCACGGCGCGCAGCGCCGGCGCCACGGCGTCGAAATGCAGGCAGCAAAGGCGCACCGCCTCCCGTATGTCCACCAGCCCGAGGGTGGCCGCGGTGACGATGGCGAGCGTGCCTTCGGATCCGCAGATCAGTCCGGCCAGGTTGAAGGGCCCTCCCTGAACCTGCCAGGGCTGTCCGCGCACCAGGGCGTCCA
>JAWLAN010000045.1:0-2227 GCA_041395385.1 Gammaproteobacteria bacterium | reverse complement strand
CTCAGACTCCGACCCCATATTTTCTCTCCACATCGCGGTGATCGTCGGGCAGGAACCCACGCGCAGCGAGGCCACGGCCCTGAAGCCGTGCCGTTCGTAGAGCGGGACGTTCTCCGTGCTCGTGGCCTCGAGATAGGCCGGCAGACCGTCGCGGTCGCACATCGCGAGCGCGTGGCGCAGCAGCGCCGCGCCCAGGCCGCGGCGTTGATGCCTGCCGTCCACGCCGATGAGCGGCAGATACCAGTGCGGCTCCTGCGGATGCGCCTGCCCCATGGCCTCGAGCAGCGCAAACATCTCCTGCCGGCGCCGCTCCTTTGGAACGCTGCGCTCGATGATATCGACAACCCCCGCCTCGTCGGGACCCGCCCCCGGAGGTAGCCACAGCGCGCAGCCGGCGTAGCCCCCGATGCAGTGCGCCGTGCCCAGGCCGAGAGCGTTGCCGCCGAAGGCGCGCGCGAAGCGCGGGAACCAGCGCAGGTACTCGCCGGCGTCCGGGTACAGCCAGCGCACCGCCGGGTCGTGGATGAAGGCGCGCGTGAGCGCGGCGAGCACGGCGTCCTCGTCCGACACCTCTGCAGTACGGATGCCCTCGTGCGTGCCGGCGGCGAGGGCGGAAGTGATTGCGAAACGCTCATCGCGAGCGTGTACGGTTTGCAGCATGTTCATGGCTCATCCTCCTTGTGGATGGCCGGCAATCTAAGGCCGGGCCGCGCCAGCCACTAAAGCCATAAGTGCAAGGAACCGGACGGATCGGCCAAGAGTGATGATGTGATCTTCAGCACGGCTAACCCGCAACGCCGCCTCGGGCGGCTGGATCGGCGGCCGCCCAATCACCAGATGCCTGGCCAGGAGACGCGGATTGGGGCGTGAGCAACAATCGGTTCTCTGTGGCCAACGTGGCGTCGCCCTCAACGGCCGGATCGCCGCGAATTGAATTGACGGACTCAAGCCGAAGAACAAGAATGAATGTCTATCGGGTCACTCATTCGACGCTGGTCAGGGAGGTCATATGAACGATGTCGCCGCAAACAATGGCCTGCCTGCTGTCCTCGCCGGGTATGTCGACGCCTGGAACCGGCATGATGGTCCGGGGATCGTCGCGACCTTCGCAGCCGGCGGCATCTATTCCGACCCCATGACGGGCGGACCGCTATCCGGCGATGCCATCGCGCGCTATGCCGAGGGCCTCTGGCAGTCATTCCCCGACCTGCGCTTCGAGCTCGATGGCGCGATCCTCTGCAATGGCGAGACGGCGTTTATGCCGTGGAAGATGCTGGGCACCAATTCCGCGGCCTTCAGGGGGCTGCCGCCATCCGGCAGGTCGGTGTCGGTGCATGGCGTGGACATGGTCAGCCTTTCGGCGAACGGTCTGCACTCGGTGATCGGCTACTTCGATTCCCGCGCGGTGCCGGATCAGCTCGGATTGCAGGTTGTCGTGCAGCCGCATTCGATCGGTCCGTTTTCGTTCGGCATCAGCACGCGCGTCGTCTCAGGCAGTACCGCCACGCCCCAGGGTTTCAGCGTGACCTCTCTGGAGCCGAGGACGCCGGAGGAGCGCGAGGAGATCCGGAATCTCGGCAGGGAAACGCTGAAGGAAATGCTCGGCATGGAGGGATTCATCGCCGCGTCGACCGTGAACTGCGGCAATCGCCAGATGACGTTCTCGGCCTGGGAGAAGGCCGAGCACGCCCACCAGCTGCGCAACTCGGCCGCCCACGGCGAGGCGATGCGCAAATTCTTCGGCAAGGAGCTTGCGGCGGGCGGGCTGATCAGCCACTGGCAACCGGCAGCGGCGCCGCGCACGTTCGGACGCTGCCCACAATGCGACAAGATGGTCAACATCGACCGTAGCAATGGCCTGTGCAGTTGCGGCGCTGTGGTATCCGCGCCCAGCTATTGGTGAGAGGCCCGCACGGAGGGATCGGCAACGGGCCGGAGTGATACATCGCCACCACTCACGGCCCGCACGGTCGTCGACACCATGCGCCGTGCCCACGCGCGGGGCGTTGCCGCCAACGGCGCATGCGAAGCGTTGGTGCATGCACCGTAATAAATCACTCCGACCCCTTAACGAAGTAGGAGCCGCCCACGCCCATGCTCGACCCGAAGCACGCCGCCCTCATCCGGAAGGACGGGATCTCGATAAACGTCGCCTCGTGCGCCGAGGGCCGGCTGCCGCGGATTGCGCGCGCCACCGGCGTGCGGCTGTCGGAGGATGGCCGCCGCG
>JAWLAN010000044.1:0-2627 GCA_041395385.1 Gammaproteobacteria bacterium | reverse complement strand
ACCCTATCAGAATGGTCCTCTTTCAAGATACAAGGGGACCCGCTGGCGAGGATCGTGCAGGCCGGATGCTTCGCTGTTCTCCCTCTCCCTTGAGGGGAGAGGGGACCCACTAGGGTCGATCGTGCAGGTCGGATGCTTCGCTGTTCTCCCTCTCCCTTGAGGGGAGAGGGCCGGGGTGAGGGTGAAAGCCGCGCAGCGGTGCTAATCGTCGCCCCACACCCTATGGATGCCAGCGTTCGCCGGCACGACGACGAATTGGGGGGCGGGAGTTGATGGTTACGAAACGGGTAAGGCGCGGCCTCGGCTCTACGCTCGCCTCCGGCGCGATATGCCGACGAGGCCGAGGAGGGCGCTGCCGAGCAGCCACGCGGCCGTCGGCACGGGCACCGGTGTCGTGCCGGTGAAGAACTCACCGAAGTACTCGTCGTCGATGTTATCGGCGTTCTCGCGGATCTCGACCCGATCGAAGGCCGCATCGGTCCACGCGCCCACGAAGGAGATCGCGTCGTCCGGCGCGTTGAAGGTGAAGGAATCCACGAACGTCGCCCCGTTGCGCAGCGTCACCGTGAAGGTCGAGTCGACGGGGCTGCCGCCCCAGCTCGGCATGGTGGAGTTGGGCTCGGCGAACACGAACCCGAAGGAATAGACGGGTCCTGCGAACACGGCGTCCAGGTTCTCCGAGCCGCTGATCGCGATCTCGAACCCTGCGAGCGGCACGTACCAGTCGCCGGCCGGCACCACGCCGACCCCGGCCGCGCCGATGAAGAGCGTGGCGCTGGGCGCGACGCTGCTGAAGGTCACGCTGCCGACCGTCCCGCTGGCGGGAGGCACGGCGCCCACGTTCGGCAGCGCACCGGTCGCGGAGCTCGCCCCCGTGGCCGTCAGGAAGGTCGTCTGATCGCTGAACGTGACCAGGGCGGCGTCGGCACCGGTATGCAGCCCAATCCCGCCCAACAGTGCCGCGGTAATTACCGCCTTTTTCCTCGACATGACCTCGCTCCTTTCCTCATCGATCCCGAATCGCAAGAAAATTAGGTGTCCCTCACCGACTTGGCAGAATACGCCGCCGGGCCTTACAAACCGCTTACAGATCCGAGGGTCCGCCCGGCGACGGGTGGGCCCAGGCCGCCCAGTGCCGCGGCGGCCGCGCCTTCGCCGTAGGCAAACCGCTCCGCGGCGGCCTCGGCGCCGCCGTGCGGCGCGGCCTGCACCTTGCGTTGTATGGCCTCGTAGATCTCGCGGGTCTCGATGGCGGGCATCACGCCGAGCAGCCGGCCGAGCATCAGCCGGCAGCGCCGGTAGAGCGCCACCGCATCGGCGGTGAGACCGAGCCTGTCGTACTCGCCCATCAGCCGGCGATAAAGCTCCTCGGCCAGCGGATCGATCTCGATGGCGCGCCGGTACACCGCGATCGACAGGTCGTGCTGGCCGAGCCGATCGCAGCGGTCCGCGTAAGCGCGCACCGCGCGCACGAATTTGCTGCGCAGCCGCTCGCGCAGCACCGTCGCCCACGGCGCCTCCTGCATCGGAAGAAACGCGCCCTGGTAGAGATCGAGCGCCGCGTCGAAGCGCTCGACGCTGCTGTCGTACTGACCGGGTTGCGTCTCGGTGTGGCCGTCCATCTGGGCGATGGCCTGCTCGAACACCAGCGCGTCGACCCAGAACGTGGCCGGGTCCAGGCTCACGCGGCCGCCGTGCACGCACAGCGCATCCCGCGCGTCGAGGACCTTGCGCAGCCGGTGCAGCGTGACGTTGAAGGACTGCGCGGCCGTCGCGCCGTCGGCGTCCGGCCAGAGATCCGCGCACAGCGTGCTCACCGCGACGTCGCGGCCGCCGCGCGCAACGATCGCCGTCAGCAGGTCGAGCGGCTTGCGCGGCAGCCTGCCGGAGAAGTCCAGCGGCCAGCCGTCGATCTCGATGGCGAAGCGTCCGAGCGTGTGGATGCGGATACGCGGCGCGTTCATCGGCTGCCTGCCCGCCGCCATGCGCGGCAGGCCGTTCATGCCGCGGGCGAGCGCGAGCATGAGCGTGCGCATCTGCGCCTGAGGCAGGTGTCCGATGTCGGGCAGTTGCTCGGCGAGCGAGCGCGTCTCGGCCATCCAGCGATCGAGGCGCTCTCGCGTCCAGGTGATTCCGGATTCGCAGGCCGTTGCGTGCCCGCTGTGGCTTGGCTTCCTCATAGCCCTTGCCGCGTGCCGCCTTTGTAGTCGGCTTTGATTGCGGCCCCTCTGTGTGGCACCCGAAGCAGCAGCCATGCCAGCGGATCGCGCGATCGAGCCGCCTCGCTCGCGGCTTCGATGGCGATGGCACGCGCTTTTCAGACGCCCCGTAACGATATTCGGTGGCAACCATCGGCCGTAAGCAGTTGTTTTCCAGAAATCGCCGACGCCGTGTACGGAGCCTCTGTCGGGCGAGGCGCCGAGATCCGGCCGCGGATCGGCTGTGCGGCCTATCGTCGAGATCTGTGGACTGGCGCGCATTGGCTTGTGCACTGCGCTTAGTGCCGACGATCCGCGGCCAACGCACGCCGGACAAAAAATGTCCGGCCATCCGCGTTTCGCGTCATATAACGGCGACGGTGTGTCCCCCTCTCCACCGTTCTGTTCGTGGGGGAGGAAAAAAGGGAT
>JAWLAN010000043.1:0-4689 GCA_041395385.1 Gammaproteobacteria bacterium | reverse complement strand
CGAGGTGAGCCACAAGGCCGAGGACGTCTTCGACCTGTTGCGCCGCGGGGAGCGCCGGGTCGACGCCGCGCTGATGGACACGATCCTGCAGGTGCTGGACGTGCTCAACGGGATGTTCGAGGAGATCCGCGGCGGACAGGATCCCGGCGCGGCCTCCTCGGAGCTCATCGCGACGCTGAAGGCCCTCGCGGTCCCGGGCGGCGCGGTCACTGCCGCGCCGGTGCCCGCGGCCGCCACGCCACAGGTCGCCACGCCACAGGTCGCGGCCGAGCCTGCAGCGCCCGCCGAGGGCGCGCCGGACGCGGTGCTGAAGATTATCGCGACACCCGCCGGCGGCGATCACGAGATCAGCGCCGATGAATACAGCGCGCTGCTCGATGCCGTGAGCGGCCCGGCGGCCGATGCGCCCTCGGCCGAGGCGGACGCGGAGTCTTCCGCGGCCTCCGAGAACATCACCGAGGAGGAGTTCGAGCAACTGCTCGACAGCCTGCACGGCAAGGGCAAGGCGCCCACGACGCCCGCCGAGCCGTCGCGTCAGCACGCGGCCGCCGCCGCCATGATGGCTGCCGCCGCCGCGGCCAGCGACGACATTACCGAAGAGGAGTTCGAGCAGCTGCTCGACAGCCTGCACGGCAAGGGCCGGGCGCCGACGGCGAGCGCGACGCCCTCGCCGGCGCCGGCTGCCGCCACGGCGAGCCCGCCGGCGGCACCCGCCCGGGCATCACCGACTGCCTCCGCGCCGCCGGCGTCCCCGGCAGCGGCTTCGACGACACCGTCCGCATCGGCCGCGCCACCGGCGCCCCGCGCGGAGAGCAGCGCCGCCGATTCCGAGGATACGGCGCAGTCGCGCGCGGCGAAGGCCAGCGGCGCCGGCGCCGCATCCGCCGCCGCGCCGGCCGCGGAGACCACGGTGCGCGTGGAGACCAGCGTCCTCGACCGCATCATGAACATGGTCGGCGAGCTGGTGCTCATCCGCAACCGGCTCGCCACCCTGCAGGCCACCGCCGGCAACGAGGAGATCAGCAAGACCGTCAGTGCGCTCGACGTCGTTACCACCGATCTGCAGATGGCGGCGATGAAGACGCGCATGCAGCCTATCAAGAAGGTGTTCGGCCGGTTCCCGCGCGTGGTGCGCGACCTGGCCCGGCAGCTCAAGAAGGAGGTCACGCTCGAGCTCATCGGCGAGGACACCGATCTCGACAAGAACCTGGTCGAGGCGCTGGCCGATCCGCTCGTGCACCTGGTGCGCAACTCCGTCGACCACGGCATCGAGCTGCCCGCCGTGCGCGAGGCCGCCGGCAAGCAGCGCTGCGGCACCGTCGTGCTGTCCGCCGAGCAGGAGGGCGATCACATCCTGCTGACCATCAGCGACGACGGCGCCGGCATGGATCCGGAGAAGCTGCGCGCCAAGGCGGTGGAGAAGGGCATGATGGACGCCGAGGCCGCCGCGCGGCTCTCCGAGCGCGAGTGCTTCGAGCTCATCTTCGCCGCCGGCTTCTCCACCAAGACGGAGATCTCCGACGTCTCCGGCCGCGGCGTGGGCATGGACGTGGTGAAGACCCGCATCGCGCAGCTGAACGGCGTGATCCAGATCGACTCGCGGCTCGGCAAGGGCACGACCATCGAGATCAAGCTCCCGCTCACGCTCGCCATCATGCCGACGCTGATGGTGACGCTGGGCCGGCAGATCTTCGCGCTGCCGCTGGTCAACGTCGGGGAGATCATCGACTTCGATCTCAGCAAGATCAACCGCGTCGACGGCCAGGAGGTCATGGTCGTGCGCGACAAGCCGCTGCCGTTCTTCTATCTCAGCCGCTGGCTGGTGCGCGGCGTGAGCAACTACAGCGCCGGTTCCGGACACGTGGTGATCGTCAGCGTCGGCACGCAGAAGATCGGCCTGCTGGTCGACCAGCTCATCGGCCAGGAAGAGGTGGTCATCAAGCCGCTGGGTGCACTATTGCACGGCACCAAGGGCCTGGCCGGCGCCACGATCACCGGCGACGGGCGCATCGCGCTAATCCTGGATCTGCCGTCGCTGCTCGATCGCTATGCGCGACGTTAGCGTCCACCGTTGCGAGGTGACGCACGAGACCCTCGCGGCGCTCTGGCTGCGGGAGCTTTCGGAGTACTACCGTGCCGCGCGCGCGGCGCCGGCCGGCGCCGGCGGCAGCGGGGGCAGGCGCGATTCGGGAGCGGTCGTGAACGCAAGCATGATGTCCGAGCACAGGGGGCGATGAATGGCGGTGCGGGTACTGGTTGTCGATGACTCTGCGTTCTTCCGCAAGCGCATCATGGAGATCCTGAAGGCCGATGCGGAGGTCGAGGTGGTCGGCGGCGCCGCCAACGGCCGCGAGGCCGTGGACATGGTGGTCAAGCTGAAGCCGGACGTGGTGACGATGGACATCGAGATGCCGGTCATGGACGGCATCAGCGCGGTGCGCGAGATCATGAGCAAGTCGCCCACGCCCGTGCTGATGTTCTCCTCGCTGACGCACGAAGGCGCGCGGGCGACGCTGGATGCGCTGGACGCCGGCGCCATGGACTTCATGCCGAAGAAGTTCGAGGACATCGCCAGCAATCGCGAGGAGGCCATCTCGCAGTTCCGCCAGCGCGTGCGCCTGCTGGGCCGTCGCCGCGGTGCGGTGCTCGCGCGCCCGGCGGTGAGGATGGCCGGCGCCGGCGGCGCGGCCGGTTTCGTGTCCGCATCCGCCCCCGCGCGCCATTCCTCGCGACCGACGCCGCGCCTGAGCGACTACCAGCTGCTCATCATCGGCTCCTCCACCGGCGGGCCGGTGGCCCTGCAGAAGATCCTGGCGCGCCTGCCCGAGAACTTCCCGCTGCCCGTGGTCGTGGTGCAGCACATGCCCGCCACCTTCACGTCGACCTTCGCGCAGCGCCTGAACGATCTCTGCCGGATCAGCGTCAAGGAGGCCGAGGACGGCGACGAGCTGAAGGCCGGCTGCGCCTACATCGCGCCGGGCGGCCGCCAGCTCACGGTACAGAAGAACGTCGGGCGCGCGCGCATCGTCGTGCGCGACAGCGACCCGGGCATGTTCTACAAGCCGTGCGTCGACCTGGCCTTCGATTCCGTCGCCGCCGCCTACCGCAACGACGTGCTCGCGATCGTGCTGACCGGCATGGGCTCGGACGGGTGCGAGGGCGCAAGAAAGCTCAAGCGCAACGGCGCGGCGATCTGGGCCCAGGACGAGGCCAGCTGCGTGGTGTATGGAATGCCGGCGGCCATCGTCAACGCCGGTCTTGCGGATCACGTACTGTCCGTCGACGACATCGCCCGCGTGCTCAGTCAGACCGGCTGAGGAACCGAGAGATGGACTTCCTCAGCATCGCCGGCATCGTGATGGCATTCGGCGCCATCCTGCTCGGGCAGTATCTCGAGGGCGGCCATCTCACCTCGCTGCTGAACGGGCCGGCCATCCTGATCGTCGGCGGCGGCACGGTCGGCGCCATCATGCTGCAGTCGCCCATGCCGACCTTCATGCGCGCCATACGCATGCTGTCGTGGCTGGTCATGCCGCCGGTGCCGAAATCCGCCGAGACCCTCGAGCGCATCATCCAGTGGTGCCAGATCGCGCGCAAGGAAGGTCTGCTCGGCCTGGAGCGCGTGGTCGAGTCCGAGGAGCATCTGTTCACGCGCAAGGGCCTGCAGCTGCTGGTCGACGGCAACGAGCCGCAGACCATACGCCAGACCCTGGAGATGGACATGGAGGTGCGCGAGTCGCGCGATCTGGCCGCCGCCAAGGTCTACGAGGGCATGGGCGGCTATTCGCCGACCATCGGCATCATCGGCGCGGTCATGGGACTCATACACGTGATGGGCAATCTCGCCGACCCGGCGAAGCTCGGCGGCGGCATCGCGGTGGCCTTCGTGGCCACGATCTACGGCGTAGGGCTGGCGAACCTGTTCTTCCTGCCCACCGCGAGCAAGCTCAAGTCGGTCATCAGGGAGCAGTCGCGGTTCGAGGAGCTGGTGATGGAGGGCATCGCCGCCATCGCCGAGGGCGAGAACCCGCGCATCATCGAGGCCCGCCTGCAGGGGCTGGTGTAAGGCGCGCGTTCCCCGGGGCGCATCACGCCTACTGTCGCGCCAGGCGATGAACCGAACCCACTGACCGGTCCCCTCGAGCCATGCGGTCCCGCCGACAGCACGCCGAAGAGCACGAGAATCACGAGCGCTGGCTCGTCTCGTACGCGGACTTCATCACGCTGCTGTTCGCGTTCTTCGTCGTCATGTACGCGATCTCCTCGGTCAACGAGGGCAAGTACCGCGTGCTCTCCGACACCCTGGACGCCGCCTTTCGCGCGCCGGAGCGCAGCGCGAACCTGGTCAACATCGGCGAGCAGGCGCGGGCGCCGATCGTCAGTCCGAACGCCGAGTTCCCCGGCGCGCAGGTCGGCGGACCCGAGCAGGAAGGCAGGCCGCGGGAGTCGGCGACGCCGAGCGACGGGGCGGGGCGGGAGTTCGAGAAGCGGCCCGAAGTGATGGCACAGAAGGTGCGTGAGGCGCTGAGCGATCTGGTCAAGAAGGGAATGGTCGTTGTCACGCAGGGCGGGGAGTGGGTCGAGGTGGAGATGAAGAGCCAGGTCCTGTTCGACAGCGGCAGCGCGCGCGTGAAGGACGAGGCGCTGCCGGCGCTCGGCGAGGTGGCGAAGACGCTCGGGCGCTTCGAG
>JAWLAN010000042.1:0-8121 GCA_041395385.1 Gammaproteobacteria bacterium | reverse complement strand
AACATCGCCGGCGCGCGGGGGATATTGGTCAACATCACGGCGGGTCCCGACATGAAGATCGGCGAGTTCGACGAGGTCGGCACCCTGGTCAAGAACTTCGCTTCCGACAACGCCACCGTCGTAGTGGGCACGGTGCTCGACCCGAACGTCTCCGACGAACTGCGGGTGACCGTGGTCGCAACCGGTCTGGGTCGAGAGGAGCGGGCGGCTGAGCACGTGCCGGCAGCCGCGCAGCCGGTGGTGCAGTCGGTCCCGGTGATGACCCCCGTCGCGCAGCCCGCGCCTATCGTCGGCCGGCACGCCTACCCGGAAGCCGCCGAGATTGCGGGACGGGAGCGAGCGCTGCGCAAGCGCGACTCGCGCGCCGCCGTGGACTACGCGGAAAACCCGAACTATCTCGATATTCCGGCGTTTCTGCGACGCCAGGCGGATTAGCGCGAGAGTCGGTCGAGAAAGACGGTCACCGGAGGCGAGAACGGGGCCTGGTGGTTCAGGTACCGTTTGGAAACATTTGTGATATCATTCACTTTGCTGCTCTGCCGCAAGGTGGGGTTCGAGGTCCCAAATGATCCGACAAAGAACACTTAAAAACGCGATCCGTGCGACCGGTGTTGGGCTCCACTCGGGGAAAAAGGTCTTCATGACCCTCCGCCCGGCTGCGCCAGACACAGGAATTGTTTTCAGGCGTATCGACCTGGATCCCCCGGTCGACATCGCCGCCCGCGCGGAGAACGTTGGCGATACACGGCTTTGCACCAGCTTGGCCAAGGGTGACGTACGCGTGGCGACGGTGGAGCATCTGCTCTCCGCGCTTGCCGGGCTGGGCATCGACAATGCCTACGTCGACCTGACCGCCGCCGAGGTGCCGATCATGGACGGCAGCGCGGGGCCATTCGTGTTTCTCATTCAATCGGCAGGCGTGCAGGAGCAGTCCGCGCCCAAGCGGTACATTCGCATCAAGAGGCCGGTCGTCGTCGAGGACGGCGAGAAGAGCGCGCGATTCGAGCCGTTCGAGGGCTTCAAGGTCTCGTTTGCCATCGATTTTGACCACCCCTATTTCCATCAGGCCAGCAAGTTCGCCGAGATCGATTTCTCTACGACCTCGTTCGTGAAGGAGGTCAGCCGCGCGCGCACCTTCGGCTTCATGCGGGAGGTGGAGCTGTTGCGGCAGAAACAGCTCGCGCTGGGCGGCAGCCTGGCCAATGCCGTGGTCGTCGACGACTATCGCGTGCTCAACGAGGACGGACTCCGGTACGAGGACGAGTTCGTCAAGCACAAGGTGCTCGATGCCATCGGAGATCTCTACCTGCTCGGACACACGCTGATCGGCGCGTTTCACGGCAACAAGTCCGGGCACGAATTGAACAACAGGCTGCTTCGTGCGCTACTGGCGGACGCACAAGCATTTGAAGTTGTTACGTTTTCTGACGAGAGGGCTGCGCCCATCTCGTTTGCGCAGCCCGCGGTCGCGGTCTAGCAGCCCAGTCCGTTCCAATCGAGCCGGGCAGGCGCGGGCATCGACAAGCTCGTCGATGCAGTGGTAGTCTTCGCCAACAATAAGTGGTGAGTTTCCGTCGCCGTCATTCATGCGACGCCAGCCGTAGCAACGCCGCCTGCAGCGCTCCGTCGCCGCAGCCGTTGGCAGTGTCGCGAAGCAGCTTGGCCGAATTGGCCGACAAGCGAGGGTGATGTAGCAGTTTGGACGTGGGTCGCGTTTGCGACAGGGTTACTTTCACGTCAATCTCAGCAATGGAGCTTTCGGGCGCAACGTCCTTCATGCGCCGCAACACATCCGGTACCTGGCAGCGCAGTCGCGTTGCCCATACCGGCGAATCCGTAGTCAGGACTAGACGTCGGCCGCGAACATTCGCCACGCGGAAGCGAGATCGCAGATTCTGGGGAAGCAGACCGCGGATGATCGCCTCGACGCGCAGCAGTTCGTGAGCATGCCGCAGGATCGGGCTTAGCGTTCCGTCACCGGACGCCTTGATGACCGCAGGGAAGTGCACGGGCATTTTCTTCATCAGTACCGGCTCGTGCCAGGTGTCAAAGGGAACAAGAACAAACGTCGAACTTCAAGAGGAGGCGTTGCCACGGCAACTGAAAGCTTATATGCAAATCGTCTTCCTGGCCAATTCACGCATCGGTAGTTACCGTTTCAAAGTCGGCCTAATCGGTGTAATCGCATTCGCCGGAACCGTCGCCGCCGCAGGCGCCGGCGCGTATTATGCCGGCACGCTGCGGGGCGAGAGCGACGCGGTCGTCAAGATGCGCGCGCAGGAGCAATCGCGCGAGCCGATATGGAAGGGCCAGATCGAGGAGCAGCGCGACGGCATTGCCAAACTCAACTCGACCATCCAGTTGAACGTGAACGCCATCGCCGTGCGCCTCGGGGAAATGCAGGCGCACGTGGCGCGCCTCAATGCGCTGGGTGAACGACTTGCGACCATGGCGCAGCTCGCGGAAGGCGAGTTCGATTTCTCGTCGACGCCGGCCGCCGGCGGCCCGGCGCCCGAAACGCCGGCCGGCAGTGATGTCAATGACATCGCACGCGCCTTCGCCGCCCTGACGGTGGAGATCGACGATCGTGCCGAAAAGCTGGAGGCCCTGGAGGCGATGCTCCTCAACCGGGACCTGCAGGAGCAGACCTCACCGGCCGGCTGGCCGCTGAAAGGAGGCTGGATTTCCTCGACCTACGGCAGGCGCGTCGACCCATTGACCGGTCGCCGGGAATTCCATTCCGGGGTCGATTTCGTGGGCCCGCCGAATTCCAAGGTTGTCGCGCTGGCGACCGGAGTCGTGAGCTTCGCCGGACCGCGAAGCGAGTACGGCAACGTCATCGAGGTCAATCACGGCGACGGCGTCGTCACGCGCTACGCCCACAACAAGAAGATCCTGGCCAAGGTCGGCGACAAGGTCGAGAAGGGCCAGGAGATTGCCGTCATGGGAGCGACCGGGCGCACCACCGGTCCGCACGTGCATTTCGAAGTAATACGAGACGGGGTAATCGTTGATCCGGTAGACTATATAAAGTCTGCCAAGGATGCTTCCCGGAGTATATCCAAGCAGGATTCCTGACCCCACCCGCCAGGGCCGGTCAGGGGTCCGCGCGAAGCCCCCCGGTCCTGGCTCGGCCGCGCACGTTCCACCGAGCGGTGCAACGGGAACGCGTCGCCGTGCTCAGCGTCCAACGCAGCGTTGAATCCCCATCCGGACACGTGAGCAATTCTCCGATACATGCTGAACCCCATTTCCCTGGTCGGTAACGCCGTTCGCCTGGTCGTCGGCAGTCGCAACGAGCGCACGCTGCGCCGGATGCGCAAGGTGGTTGCGCGCATCAATTCCCTGGAGGCGGCGCTGCAGCCCCTCACGGATGAGCAGTTGCGGGCGAAGACCGAGGAGTTCCGGGCGCGATCCGCGGCGGGCGAGACGCTCGACGCGCTGTTGCCGGAGGCATTCGCCGTGGTTCGAGAGGCCTCGCGGCGGGTGCTGGAGATGCGCCACTTCGACGTGCAGCTCATCGGCGGCATGGTGCTGCACGAGGGACGAATCGCGGAGATGCGTACCGGCGAGGGCAAGACCCTGGTTGCAACGCTGCCGGCTTACCTGAATGCGCTCACGGGCAAGGGCGTGCACGTGGTGACCGTGAACGATTACCTGGCGCGGCGCGACTCGGAGTGGATGGGGAGGCTCTACGCGTTCCTGGGCCTCAGCACCGGAGTGATCCTCTCGAACATGCGGCCGGCCGAGCGCCAGAGCGCTTACGCCGCGGACATCACCTACGGCACCAACAACGAATTCGGCTTCGACTATCTGCGCGACAACATGGCCTTCTCGAAAGAGGACCGTGTGCAGCACGGACTGAACTTCGCGATTGTCGACGAGGTCGACTCCATTCTCATTGACGAGGCGCGCACACCGCTCATCATCTCCGGTCCGACCGAAGACAAGACCGACCTCTACGTGCGCGTGAACAAGCTGATACCGCGACTGACGCGTCAGGAGAAGGAGCCGGGCGAGGGCGTGGTCGACAGCGGCGACTACTGGGTGGACGAGAAGGCCCGCCAGGTTCACCTGACGGAGCGCGGCCACGAACATGTCGAGGAACTGCTGACCCGGGAGGGGATGCTTGCCGAAGGCGACAGCCTCTATAGCGCCGCCAACATCGGCCTGATGCATCACGTCAACGCCGCTTTGCGCGCGCATACGCAGTTCAGGCGCGATGTCGACTACGTGGTCAAGGACGGCAGCATCGTCATCGTCGACGAGTTCACCGGACGCACCATGCCCGGCCGCCGATGGTCGGAAGGCCTGCACCAGGCGGTCGAAGCAAAGGAAGGCGTGACGATACAGAACGAGAACCAGACGCTCGCTTCGATAACCTTCCAGAACTACTTCCGCCTGTACAAGAAGCTCGCCGGCATGACCGGAACGGCGGACACCGAGGCGCCCGAGTTCCTGCAGATCTACGGGCTCGAGGTCGTTGTAATCCCCACGCATCGACAGATGATCCGGCAGGATTTCGGTGACGTCGTCTACCTGACGACGGAGGAGAAATTCAAGGCCATCATCGACGACATCAAGGACTGCGTCTCGAGAGGTCAGCCCGTCCTCGTCGGCACGGCCTCCATCGAGACCTCCGAGTACCTCGCGGGCCTGCTGACGAAGGAGAAGATCGATCACCAGGTGCTGAACGCCAAGTTCCACGAAATGGAGGCCCAGATCGTCGCCCAGGCCGGCCGGCCACGCGCCGTGACGGTCGCGACGAACATGGCGGGCCGCGGTACCGATATCGTGCTCGGCGGCAACCCCGAACCGGAAATCGCGGCGATACGAAACGACGCAACGCTGGGCGAGGAAGAGCGCGCGCGCCGCATCGCCGAGGTAAAGACCCAGTGGCAGGACCTGCACGACCAGGTGGTGAATTTCGGAGGCCTGCACATCGTCGGGACGGAACGCCATGAGTCGCGGCGCATCGACAACCAGCTTCGTGGCCGTTCCGGTCGCCAAGGGGACCCGGGATCCAGCAGGTTCTATCTTTCCCTGCAGGACAGTCTGATGCGGATATTCGCCTCCGATCGCGTGGCGGCAATCATGCAGAAGCTCGGCATGCAGCCGGGTGAGGCCATTGAGCACCCGTGGGTGACGCGCGCCATCGAGAACGCGCAGCGCAAGGTCGAGGCCCGGAATTTCGATATCCGCAAACAGCTGCTCGAGTACGACGATGTCGCCAACGACCAGCGCAAGATCATCTACGAGCAGCGCAATGATCTGATGGATGCCGAGGAGATCGCCCAGACCATCGTCGACATCCGCGAGGACGTCGTCAACGGCATCGTCCAGCAGTACGTTCCGCCGCAAAGCTTCGAGGAGCACTGGAACATCCCCGGCCTGATGCAGGCGCTCGAGCAGGAACTGGGCATGAAGTTGCCGATCGATGCCTGGCTAAAGGAGGACAGCGCACTGCACGAGGAGACCCTGCGCGCCCGGGTGCTGGCGGAGGTGGAAGCCGCCTACAAGGCCAAGGAGACGGCAGCAGGCGAAGGCGTCCTGCGGCATTTCGAGAGAGCCGTCATGCTGCGTGTGCTGGACCAGCACTGGAAGGAACACCTGGCCGCGATGGATTACCTGCGCCAGGGGATACACCTGCGTGGCTATGCGCAGAAGAATCCCAAGCAGGAATACAAGCGCGAGGCTTTCGAGATGTTCCGGCAGCTGCTCGAGAACATCAAGCGCGATGTCGTCGGCATACTGTCGCGCGTCCAGGTGCGTACCGAGGCCGAGGTCGAGGCCATGGAGGAGAGCCGTCGTCGCGTGGCCCCCGTGCAATACACCCACGCCGAGGCGGCGAGCGCCTTGAGCGGCGCGACCGACGAGCACGCGGAGCAGCCCGCGGATGTCGGCGCCGAGGGCGCGGCGCCACGGCAGGTCGCAAGCGTCGCGCCGTTCGTGCGCGGCGGCCCCAAGGTCGGCCGCAACGATCCATGCCCGTGCGGTTCGGGCAAGAAGTTCAAGCAGTGCCATGGCCGCATCGGTTGAAGTCGCTGGCCAATCGGTGAATTAGCAGGGCATGGCCGCGGGCGACATTCCTTTCCGGCAACCGCTGCCCGTGGCCGGCATTCGCATCGGAACGGCCGCGGCGGGCATCAAGCGCACTGATCGCAAGGACCTGGTTCTCTTCGAGCTGGCTGTCGGATCGGAGTGTGCAGCCGTCTTCACGCGCAATGCGTTTTGCGCCGCCCCGGTGCTCGTGGCCCGCGACCATTTGTGCAGACAGGGTCCGAGGTATCTCCTCATAAATTCCGGCAACGCGAATGCCGGCACTGGCGTGCAGGGGGTTCAGGCGGCGCTCGAAACCTGCCGCATGGTCGCGCGGCTTGCCGACGTGGCGGAGACTTCGGTGATGCCCTTTTCGACCGGTGTGATAGGCCAGCCGCTGCCGCTGGAGAAGTTTGCATCCGCAATCCCGATCGCATTCTCGTCTCTGGACGCGGGCGCGTGGGCGGATGCCGCGCATGCGATCATGACCACGGATACACTTCCGAAGGCGAAGTCGGAGACGGTCGACATAGACGGTCGCACCGTCACGGTGAGCGGCATCGCCAAAGGGGCGGGCATGATACGCCCGGACATGGCGACCATGCTGGCATACGTCGCGACCGATGCGGCGGTGAGCCGAAAGGCGTTGCAGGA
Source organism: Gammaproteobacteria bacterium (assembly GCA_041395385.1). Taxonomy (GTDB): domain Bacteria; phylum Pseudomonadota; class Gammaproteobacteria; order JAJPIJ01; family JAJPIJ01; genus JAJVHZ01. Next base: position 1,428 of record JAWLAN010000042.1, on the reverse strand, counting down.
CATGTTGACGGACGCAGTCCGGCGCAGCTTCAACCGCATCAGCGTGGACGGCGATACCTCGACCAACGACGCCTGTGTCCTGATTTCGACCGGACAAGCGCGCAACACGTCAATTGCCGACGCTTCCTCGGCGCAGGGCCAAGCCTTGCAGGCGGCGCTGAACAGGGTGTTCGCTTTCCTGGCCGAGGCGATAGTCCGAGACGGTGAGGGAGCGACGAAGTTCATCCGCATCAGGGTCGAAGGCGGTTTCAGCGAAAAGGAGTGTTCGGGCGTCGCATATACCATCGCGCACTCGCCGCTCGTGAAGACGGCGTTTTTCGCCTCGGATGCGAACTGGGGCCGAGTCCTGGCGGCGATCGGCCGCGCCGGGGTATCGGGTCTGGACATATCGGCGATCACCATCGATCTCAACGGCGTACGCATCGTGGAGGGCGGCAGCCGTGCGGCGAGCTACACGGAGGAAGCCGGACAGGAAGCGATGCGACCGACGGAGATCGACCTGGTGGTCGACCTCGCGCGCGGTGAGGCTGGAGCGGAGGTGTGGACCTGTGATCTCTCCTTCGATTACGTCCGTATCAACGCCGAGTACAGGACCTGACGAAGTTCCCGATGCGGGCAAGACCACCCGCCGATGCCGTGCACGTGGTGGCGGCAGTGCTCCGGAATCGCGAAGGCGAGGTGCTCCTCGCCCGGCGTCCGGAGCACGCGCACCAAGGCGGCTTGTGGGAGTTCCCGGGGGGCAAGGTGGAGAAGGGCGAAGCGGTGGAAGCCGCCCTGCGGCGTGAGCTCGCCGAGGAGCTTGGCGTCGCCTTCGGGTCGGCATGCCCGCTCATTACGGTCTCGCACCGGTACAGTGACAAACACGTCTGGCTGGACGTCTGGGAGCTGACGGAGTGGACGGGAACACCCGCCGGCCGCGAGGGGCAGCCGCTGCGTTGGGTGCATCCGGACGCTTTGCATGAGGTCGCCATGCCCGCCGCGGATGTCCCCATCATCACCGCGCTTGCGCTGCCGCCCACTTACCTCGTTACACCCGAGCCGGACGGCCCGCCGGCGTCGTTCCTGCGCCAGCTGCGGGGCAGCCTGGATGACGGCGCGACACTGATGCAGTTGCGCGTCAAGTCGCTGTCCGAGCGCGACTATATTGCGCTCGCGCGCGAGGTGATCGGTTGCGCCGCCGCCAGCCACTGTCGCGTGCTGATCAACGCCGAAGCGGACATGGTCGAGCGTCTCGGCGCCGACGGCGTGCATCTGAACAGTGGACGGCTCCATGGGCTCACCATGCGGCCGCTGCCGCGCTCGAAGCTGGTCGCCGTGTCGTGTCACGACGCGGAAGACCTGCGACAGGCCAGGCGTATCGAGGCCGATTTCGCCGTACTCGGGCCGGTGAAGACCACGACCACCCATCCCGATTGGGTCCCGTTGGGA
>JAWLAN010000041.1:0-9138 GCA_041395385.1 Gammaproteobacteria bacterium | reverse complement strand
AGTGCCGACGATCCGCGGCCAACGCACGCCGGACAAAAAACGTCCGGCCGTCCGCGTTTCGCGTCACGTACCGGCGACGGTGTGTCCCCCTCTCCACCGTTCTGTTCGTGGGGGAGGGGAAAAGGGATCGCTGACAATGCCCGGGCTCTGGCTGGCTCGTCGCACCTGCGAGCCTCCCGGTAGAATATCTCTCAGGGAAGGTCCGACTGAGGCAAGGAATGCCCATGGCGCTGAAGTTCACGCAGTACGGTGATACTTCTCCCGGATGGCGAGACAGTGCACGACGCTTTCTTCGACAGGGGTTTCGTACCACGAGGATTCGATACTTTGAGGAGACCGATACGTTGTACATCGAGTTCAAGCCGGCGGAGGTGGCGGAGACACGCGACCTCGATGAAAACACCGTGCTCGACCTCGACAGTCGCGGCAACGTCTGCGCGATCACCGTCGAGCACGCGCGCGACAGGACGGACGCCCCCTCACTCACCTTCGAACGCGTTGCGGCTTGAGCCGATGCAGAAAGACCAGGCGCGCGGCCTGGAAAATGGATTCCAGCGTTCGCTGGAATGACGGCAGCGAGCGGAAAAGGTGTCCGTCACCTTGTCGCTGTTCTCCCTCTCCCTCGAGGGGAGAGGGCCGGGGTGAGGGTGAAGCCGCGCAACAGTGCCGGTCTTTGCCCCCTCACCCTGCCCCTTTGCTCGCCTCATCCCTGAGGCTCGCCCCTTCGGGGCCGCCCTGCGGGCGTCAAAATTCGTTGCTCGCCTTGTCCCTGAGGCTTACCCCTGTCGGGGCTGACACGCCGTTTCGCTCCCGGCGAAACGGTCCCGGCGAATTTGTCCCACAAGGGGAGAGGGGACTCGCCGGCGACGATCATGCAGGTCGGATGCTCCGCTATTCCCCTCGCCCGCAAGGGGAGAGGGGACCCAGCAGTCGGGTTCCTGCATATAGAATAGGCACGCATGAGGCGGGGCTTTCTCGACTATCTGAGCGCGGCGTTCAACGCGCGCCCACTCGGCATGCCGGTCCCGCCGAACTGGCTCGGCCTGGCCGGCTTCGGGCTGGCCGGCCTCATCAACCCCGGGTTCTGGATCATCGGCGCCGGCGTGGAACTCGGCTACCTCTTCCTGCTCGGCACCAACTCCCGCTTCCAGCGCCTGGTGGACGGCCGCGATGCCGCCCGCGAGCAGGCGCAGTGGCGCGAGCGCATGGACAAGATGGCCGGGTACCTGGACCGCGGCGAGCAGCGGCGCTTCTTCGACCTGCAGACGCGCTGCAAGTCGATACTCGACACCCGCATCGGCGCCGAGGAGGCCCCGGCCGCCGGGGTGGAGACCACCGCCGCGGGCCTGGCGCGGCTGCTGTGGTTCTACCTGCGCCTGCTGCTCACGCGGCGGGGCATCCGGCGCGTGGTGGCGGGCACCGGCGGCAGCGAGCCGCTGGAGGAGATCGAGCAGAGCATCACCGAGACGAAGAGGCGTCTCGAGGACAGCAGCCTGCCCGCGCACCTGCGCGAGAGCCTGCAGGGGCAGCTCGACATCCTCACGCAGCGGCTGGCCAAGCGCAGCGAGGCGGCCACCAAGCTCGAGTTCATCGACTCCGAGCTCGAGCGCATCGAGCACCAGGTCGGCCTCATCCACGACGAGTCGGCGCTGTCGACCAGCCCGGAGGCGATGGCGCACCATATCAACGAGGTCGCGGCCACCATGGACACTACCAACCAGTGGATCCGCGACCAGCAGCGCATCTACGGCGATCTCGGCGATCTGATGGCCGAGCCGCCGCCCAGCATCCTGCAGGCACCGCAGAAGGAGAGCGCATGAGCACCGCATTGCCCGCCTGGGCCGAACGCATGCGCGAGCTGTTCCGCTCCGGCGCGGTGTCGCAGTTCATCCTGCACGGCAACGTCTTCGACGTGGTCTCGCACGCGGGCACGGGCACGAAGCCGGGCGCCACGCCGAACGCCGACGCGGGCGCAGACGCCGCGACCGGCGCGAAGGCCGCCGCCGCGCCCTCCGACCAGCGCCCGCAGTCGCTGAAGCAGTTCCTCGACGACGTGATGTTCGGCGCCTACGACGTGGTGCTGCACTACGACCGCGGCCACGGCATCCGGGCGCTCAAGGGCGGGGAGGACTGGGGCGAGTGGCTGCAGCAGATCGGCGCCGGCGTAAGCCTCGAGCAGACCCGCCCGCCGGCGGCGGCGCTGGAGCTCATCGATCGCTACCTGCTGCGCTCGCTGCACCTGCAGGCCATGCGCGGGGCCAGCCGGCGCATCGCGGTGATGATCGAGTTCGCCGAGTTCGTGGTGCCCAACGGCGATCCGCTGCAGCTCGGCGGGGACTTCAGCGCCAACGTGGTGAAGGTGCTGAGCTGGGCCAACGACCCGGCGATCCTGCAGGCCAACATCGTCACCGTGCTCATCGCCGAGGCGCTGAACGACGTCAACGATCTCGTCACCCGCAACCCGCACGCCGCGGCGCTGCACGTGGCGCTGCCCAACGAGGCGGAGATGCGCGCGTACATCGACGCCCTCATCGCCGGGGAGTGGAAGGATCTGCCGGGGAAGTGCGAGGTCAGCATCGAGACCCTGGCGCGCCGCCTCACGGGCTTGAGCCGCGTCGGCGCGCGCACCGCCGTGAACCTCGCCCTGCGCAACGAGCAGAAGATCACCTCGGCGTGGCTCAGCCGCATCAAGAAGGAGACCATCGAACGGGAGTGCCAGGGCCTCATCGAGTTCCTGGAGTCGCCGTACACGCTGGAGAACGTCGCCGGCCACGACGCGGTGAAGGCCTGGCTGCGCGAGGACGCCGAGCTGCTCAGGCGCGGCGTGCTGCAGGCCCTGCCCATGGGCTACCTCATCGCCGGGCGCATCGGCACCGGCAAGACCTTCATCGTGAGCTGCTGGGCCGGCGAGCTCGGCATCCCCTGCGTGGTGCTGAAGAACTTCCGCGATCGCTGGGTGGGCGCCACGGAGTCCAACCTCGAGAAGATCTTCGCCATCCTGCGCGCGCTCGGCCAGGTGGTGGTGTTCGTCGACGAGGCCGACCAGGCCGCCGGCAAGCGCGAGGGCGGCAGCAGCGACAGCGGGCTCTCCGGCCGCGTCTACGGCATGCTCGCCAAGGAGATGTCCGACACGCGCAACCGCGGCCGCATCCTGTGGGTGTTCGCGACCTCGCGCCCGGACCTGCTCGAGGTGGATCTGAAGCGCCAGGGGCGGCTCGACGTGCACATCCCGCTCTTCCCGCCGGAGACGGAGGAGGAGGTGCGCGTGATGCTCTTGGCGATGGCGCGCAAATTGAAGGCGCCGATGACCGAGGCGGACATCCCGCCCATCGACGAGCCCGGCCGGTTCGCCGGCAGCGAGCTGGAAGGCGTGCTGGTGCGGGCCATGCGCGCGCACACGCTTGCCGCACCGCCGGCGCCGCCGTTCAGGGACACGCTCGCCGCCGTGCTCGCCGAGGTGCGGCCCAACGCCAACACCCGCAAGCTCGAGTACATGGACATGGTGGCGGTGAAGGAGTGCACCGACGCGCGCTTCCTGCCGGCGCGCTACCGCGATCTGAGCCTGGCGGAGATCGAGCGGCGCATCGAGGATCTGCGCCCCTACGTGTGAGCGGCGGGCAGGCCGGCGCGCCTCGTGCATGGCCGTTTCGCCGCCGCGAAGCTTAGAATGGGCGCGCCTGCAGTACGGCCGTCAGGCCCCGCGGCGTATGCGGCGGGTTTCGACGGGACACCGGCATTGGCCGGTGTGACGGGGCGCAGAGCGGCGTCGTGAGCCGCCCGCTGGCCCGGGATCGGGGATGACACATAAGGGGAGATAGTCACATGGCCTTGATGTCGCGCATTGCCAGACTGTTCAAAGGATTCCTCAGCCTGTTCATCAGCGGGCTGGAGGAGGCCAATCCCGAGGCCCTGATGGAGGCCGCGCGCCAGGAGTTCCGCGAGCGCATGGCGCAGTACAACCTCGCGCTCGCGCGCATGGCCGGCGTGGCCGAGCGCCTCAAGGGCCAGATCAAGAGCAAGACCACCCGCGCCAAGGATCTCGAGCGGCGCATCCTCGCCAACCACCAGGCCGGCAACCTCGATCTGGCCGGCGCGCTCGCCCGCGAGTTGCAGGAGCTGAAGGGCGATCTGGCCAACGACAGCGCCGAGCTCACCGACACCGAGGAGGCCTACCAGACCAACCTGCGCCAGGCCAAGGTGGTGCAGAAGGAGTTCGAGGACAAGGTCAAGGCGCTGGAGAAGCAGATGTCGCAGATCAAGATCAAGGAGGCGCAGGCCGAGGCGGCCGCCGCGCTCACCAGCACCACCTTCCAGGTCGGCGATCTTGGCGACACGATGAAGTCGGTGGAGGAGATCCTGCAGAAGCGCTACGAGACCTCCGCCGGCAAGGTGCGCCTGGCCAAGGACCTGGTCGACATGGACAAGGTGCGCGAGAAGGAGACCGAGAGCAAGGCGCTGGAGCAGGCCGCGCTCGCGGAGTTCCTCGCCAGCCAGGGCGTGCAGGCCGCCGCGCCCGCCGCCGCCACGCCCGCGGGCGTGAAGGAGATCGGCCCGCAGTAAGTCGCGCTCTCAACCGAACACCCTCGACCTCGCGGAGACACCGACATCATGGAGAAGCAGCGGCCCCGCCCCACGTTCCTCGGATCGCTGTTGTCGGTCCTGATCATCGGCGGCCTCATCGCCTTCGGCAGCTACGTGGTGATGCAGAAGCGGCAGGCGCCGCCTTCCACCGATACCCAGACCAGCACCGCCCAGACCGCAACGACGGAGGAGGGCGCCGCGCCCGCAGCCACCGCCGAGCTGCAGCAGACCGTGCCGGTGCTCGCGCCGCCGGCGGCGTACGAGCCCAAGGACAACACCGTCGCGGTCGAGCTCAGCGAATACGCCGGCTACGCCGGCCTCATCGCCGCCAACGGCGGGCTCGCCCCGAGCGAGGACTCGGTGTTCTTCAGGAAGCACGGCTTCAAGGTGAAGCTCACGCTGAGCGAGGAGGAGAGCTGGTCGGCGCTCAACAGCGGCGAGATCGGCGCCTCGGCGACCACCGTGGACGTGCTGGCGGTGTACGGGCGGCAGTTCCAGGTGACGGTGCCGGCGCAGATCGGCTACTCGCGCGGCGCCGACGGCATCGTCGTGCGCAACGAGGTCAAGCGCATCAACGATCTGCGCGGCAAGGTGATCGCCGCTGCGCAGTTCACGGAGGCCGAGTTCTTCATCCGCTTCCTGGCGCAGGAGGCGGGCCTGGAGATCCACCTGCTCGCGGATCTCGACGCCGCGCCCGATCCGGGCAAGGTCAACCTCGTGTTCACCGACGACGGCTTCGCCGCGGGCGATCTCTTCCTCGAGGACCTCAAGTCCGGCGCGAACCGCCTCGCCGGCTGCGTGACCTGGGAGCCGAAGACCTCGGAGGTGGCCGCCGCCAGCGCCGGCAAGGCGCGCGTGCTCACCACCAACCGCAACCTGCTCATCGTCGCCGACATCCTGGTGGTCAACCGCGGGCTTGCCGAGAAGCACCCGCAGATCGTCGCCGGCCTGGTCGAGGGCCTCATCGAGGGCAACCGGCGCATGCGCGACGAGCCGGATCGCTACGCCGAGACGGTGGCGAAGGCCTTCGGCTGGAGCGTGACCGATCTGAAGGACGAGCTGCAGCGCGTGCACCTCTCGAACCTGCCGGAGAACCTTGCCTTCTTCTCCGGCGCCATCGACGCGGCCGGCAGCTTCGGCGGCATCTATCAATCCGCCGTGCTCGCCTACGGCCCGCAGCTCATCCGCGACCCGGTAGACAGCGATCGCTTCGCGAACCTCGCCGCGCTGCAGACGCTGGAGCAGTCCGGGGCTTACAAGGACCAGGTGGTGCTGATCGCGCCCATCAAGACCACCGGCGCGGGCGTGATCGAGGAGGACCCGCTGCTCAGCAAGGACATCCGCTTCTTCTTCGAGCCGAACTCCGCGGTGCTCGACATGACGAAGGAGGAGAACCTCAAGGACCTCGACGGCATCCGCAACCTGCTGCAGGTGAGCCCCGGCTCCACCGTGCTGCTGCGCGGCCACGTCGACAACGCGCTGGTGGAGGACTTCCGCCGCGAGGGCGGCGAGCCGTTCGTGCGGCAGATGGCGCTGCGCGCGCTCGAGCTCTCGAAGAACCGCGCCGCGGCGATCAAGCGGCTGCTGGTGGAGCGCTACCGCGTGACCGACGCGCGCATCGACGTCGTCGGCCGCGGCTGGGAGGAGCCGGCGGGCACCGACTCCGATCTGAACCGCCGCGTCGAGGTCCAGTGGTACACCATCGAGTAGTCTTCCTTCCCCCTCACCCTGTCCCTCTCCCGCGAGGGGAGAGGGAACCTACTACCGACGATCGTGCAGGGCGTTCGCTTCGCTTTTCCCCCTCTTCCTCGAGGGGAGAGGGCCGGGGTGAGGGTGACGCCGCGCCGCGCCGCACATTCGCGGCGCTTTGAATCGGCGCCGATCTCCTCACCAGAGTAGGAAATGCATCCTCTCGCGAGATAGAATCACCATTGATAACGGAGGTGACTCATGGCTGCCAATCTTCGTGAAGAACTGCGAGCGCTGGCCGACCGGCTGCCGGCCGATGCAACCTGGAAGGACGTGCTTTACGAAGCCTACGTTCGGCAAGAGATTGAAGCGGGACGGGAAGAGGCCCGGCGCGGTGAGTTTGCCACGGATGACGAAGTCAAATCTGCGTTCGCCAATTGGGGCGTGCAAATTGAAACTGAGATGGACACGTCGAGCCCTGAGTCAGCTCGCTGACGCCCAGGACTTCATTGCGCAGGACAACCCCCTCGCCGCCAGAAAGATCGCTGAGCGTATCGCACAATCCACCGAAATGCTTCTATCACAGCCCGGCATGGGGCGTATTGGACGCGTTGCCGGCACGCGCGAATGGATTATCAGCGGAACGCCCTATTTCCTTCGTCTACGTCATACACGACGACATATTGCAGGTGCTACGCCTCATTCACGGCAAGCAAGACTGGCCGGTAACCGCCCATTCGAAGAAATCCTGATGGGTTGATTCCCCCCTCGAGAGGGGAGCCGCTGCCATTCCCGCAACGTTTCTCTGCCGTCATCCCGGCGCAAGCCGAAAGCCGTTCTCCTATAATCTCCATGCCAACCAAGGAGTGCGTACCCATGGCCGCCGTCATAGACGACGTCGTGCGTCGCCACCGGACCTGTCATCGCTGTTCCAGGGCATGTAGCGCAGAAAAGGGGAAGTGGATGCCAGCATCCACTGGCATGACGCGGCAGTCACTGGCGGGCATGTTCTCCGGCAAGGACGGAAGTCCATATCCCGAGGCCAGCATGACAGCGCCGCGGCAGCGGCGTTGAACTGCCGGCGAACCTGCGCAAGGATGGATCGACATGACCGCTTCCCAGTCGCGCATCCCGTACACCTACGAGGATTACCGCACGCTGCCGGAGGACATGTCGCAGCGCTACGAACTATTTCATGGAGAGCTCTACATGGTTCCGGGCCCCACGACCCGTCATCAACGCATTCTCGGCAATCTCTACCTCGCGTTGCGTACGCATGCCGAATCACGGAAGCTCGGTGAAGTGCTGCTGGCGCCAGTGGATGTCATCCTCGGGCACGGCTGAACGCGATCGCGGTTACAAGCGCACGCTCTATGCGCGTCATGATGTGCGCGAGTACTGGATCGTGGATCCCGACGCGCGCACCGTCGAGGTGAACACGCCCGGTCCAGACGGCTACACCGCGCCCGCAACTCTATCGGCCGACGCAGTGCTGACCTCGGTGCTGTTTCCAGGGTTGGAGATCCCGCTGCGAGTGATCCTCGCCGATTGATACCGCAACGGCCGCGGCAAAGCGAGAAAGGCGACGGACGCCCTTTCCCAGCCGTCACCCCAGCGCACGGCCCCACAGCCGTCACCTCAGCGAAAGCTGGGGTCCATTTTCAGCCGCTGCACCAAAGACAAATGGATGCCAGCATTCGCTGGCATGACGCGGCAGTGACAGTCGGGCGGAGAAGAGGGCGGAATGGAAGGCGACGGACACCTTTTCCGACGGCTTATCTGAAGAGGGCGGGGATGGGTGTGTAGGCCCCACTACACATTGGAACAAGGCCCGCACACTCACCCCCTGTCGTATGCTACGTGACGGATACCTTTTTCGAGAGAATGTGTCCGTCACCTTTTCTAGAAGAACTTGATGCCGACCTCGAAGTTGTGCGTGGCGATCTCGGTGTCGAACGTCGCGCCCGTGTTGTCGGTGAACTCCGGGTCGCCCGTGGCGAAATACCGATAGCCGACGGTCAGGTCCGCATTCGGATTGACCGGGAACGCCCATCCTGCCCCGAGCTGGTAGGCGCCCACCCAGTCGTCGTCGTCGTCCACGGCCACCGACGTGCCGCCGATGGACAGATCGTCGATCGACACGTTCGCGCCGCCGCCGCCGCCCAGCACGTAGAACTTGCCGTTGAACATCGGCGTCTCGCAGCGCACGTTGGCCATCACGCTCAGGGCGGAGATGTCGCCGTCCATGTCGGCCGTGCCGACCGGCCCGAAGGGGGCGATACCGGCCAGGCTCACGCTATTGACGGTGATCTCGTCCAGGCCGTTGCGGCGGTAGCCGCCCTCGACCTCACCGCCCAGTGTGTTGCAGACCTGCTGGCCGGTATCGAGGCCCAGCCCCGCCGCGCCCGTCACGCCCCAGCCGAAGTCGGCCTCGGTGGTGTAGTCCACGCCGTTGCCCAGGCCGTCGCTCGCCCGGCCGTCGGCGTCCTCGAGGTAAGTGCCGTATCCGGAGATGATCCCGTAGGGCAGCAAGCCGCCGGCGGCCGCAATCCCGGGGGCCGCCATCAGGCCGGCGACCACGAGGCTCATGGTTCTGGTATTCATCAATCCTCCCTATTCATTCTGGCTACAGAATTCGCTGTGTCACATGAGCCTTATATAGACAATCTGATTTAACATTTCAACTAAGTGTCTTAATAGATTGATTTTTAATGAGGTTAAAGTGCGCTCCGCGGCCGCGTTCCAGGACGATTCCTCACCAATAAGCCGAGGAAAGCACCCCGACCCACTGATTTCCCGACGTAAGCCGCTCCCCCTATCTCTCGAGGGGAGAGCACGGACATCCCCCTCTCCCTCGAGGGGAGAGGG
>JAWLAN010000040.1:0-10812 GCA_041395385.1 Gammaproteobacteria bacterium | reverse complement strand
CTTCATCGGGTCGCGCTCGTTGCTCATCAGCTGGCATATCATCTCGACCATCGAGACATCGTCGCGCGCCAGCAACAGCCCCTGCTGGCGGTAGGTCGGAAAGCACATGTCGCCTTCGTGCAGCGCGAACGCGTGCGCCACCGCGATCGCCTCCTCGCCCAGGCACTGCATGTAGAACGAGACCTTCTTCTGCCGCTGCGCGACCAGCATGCGGGCGTCGAAGATGCGCGTCCTCATCATCGCGCGCAGGCCGCGGCGCAGCGCGACCGGGTCCAGCTCGGGCATCCAGGGGCCGACCGCGCGGCCGTCGTCGTCGAGGACGCGGATCAGCGCGTAGGCGAGGTCCTCGGTGTCGAAGTGGCTGGTGTCGACCGGCGGCCGCCTTGCCGCGCCGGCGGGCGAGACGTGCAGGAACGAGAAGTCGGTCTCGTGGCCGGGGCGGCCGGAGGGCTCGGGGACGTGCAGGCGCAGCGTTGCGGACATGCGCGGGTCTCCTCGTTTACTTATAAGTGTGCGCCACAGCGCTCGGGATGCAAAGCGCTGCCCTGCACGGGCCGAGGGTTTGTGCCGGCCCGCGTTCAGCCGTGATCGGGCATCGGTCGCGCCGCAACGTCGGCGTGCGCGGCCAGCGCTGCGGCATCGGCGTGGACGGTCACCGGGCCGGACCTCGGGCGCTTCCGGTACCGCCACGGCGTCGACAGAGAGGAGTAGCGTCAGCCGCGGCAGCCCCGGTGTTCGCGGAGCTCGGTCTGCGCTATGGGCCGATCGCGTCAGAGGAATCCCGCCGGCCGCATTACGGCGGATGCCGGCGGGTTTCGGAACCTTGTCCGTGCCACGCGTTGGCGATGGCTCAGGGGCAAGATGCGCGCAATCCCCCAAGATCGAAATACGATCGACCTGCCTGGTGGCGCGGCAGTCGCACCAATTGGTCGTCCGATGGTTCTCCGGCTACGATGCGAATGGCGATCGCAGCCCGAGCTTGCCGGGGCAGAGAATCCTGGCCGGGTCGAGCGCGCTCTTGATCGATTCGAGCAGTCTCATTCCCTCATCGCCGAGTTGGGCCGCCATGTACGGTCCCAACCTCAGGCCAACGCCGTGATGGTCGTTCATCGCAGCGCCAGCCTTCAGCGCAGCCAGCGTAGCGACGCGTACGACCCGATCGTGCAGCTCGAGAGCACGCTCCAAGGTGTCCGGCGCACGCGGGATCGTGACGCGTGGATAGATCATGGCGCCCCACGGATACCAGTGGGACAGGTGCGTCTTAACCGTCATTCTGTGTTCTTCTTCGACGGCCTCGCGCAACGCTGACGTCACGGCCCGATAGACGCCTCCGATATGGGCGAAGTCCGCCACCACATCCATGGTGCACCAGATCTGCGGCAGCTGGGGGGCGAAGGGTGGATGGTAGAAGGTGTAGCGACGATCCCACCAGTCCTGTCCAATTCGTGGATCGAGCGTACGGGCGCCCAAGGAGGCCCCGATCTCGAGCGCCGTTTGAACTTCGGCGTCGACCAGGCGCTCATGCTGTCCATCGAACACCAGAACTGCCGTTTCGCTGTCGAGGCCAGCTTGCACCGCCCGCTCGAGGCTGTGCATGGCCGCGTCTCGGTCATACAGACGCATTACCGAAGGGAGCAATCCATCGACCATGATCCGGCGGCCGGCTTCGATGCCGGAATCCAGACTGTCGAAGCGCCACACCACGAAGCGGCGTACTTTCGGCAGAGGTCTGAGTTTGACCGTGATCGCGGTCACGATGCCCAAGCAACCCTCGCTGCCAACGAACAACTGGGTGAGCTCCGGCCCGACGCCGTGACGAGGCACGGGCGGAAGCCGAATGATGTCGCCATTGGCCGCGACGACTTCGAGCGAAAGAACATGGTCTTGCATCGTCCCATGCTTGGTCGAGAGCACGCCGGAACCGCGAGCAGCGACGCATCCGCCCACGCTGGCCCACTCCGCCGATGCAGGGTAGTGCGTGAAGCTCAAGCCCTGAGCATTGAGAACACCTTCCAGTTCGGCCACGTTCATACCTGGCTCGACGGTGCATGTCAGTGAGACCGGGTCCACGTGCCTGAGACGACGCATCCCCCCGAGGTCGATGACCAGTCCACCGCGATCGGCATTGGCCGCACCCTGGACGCCCGAGCCGCCACCGACAGGTGTCACCGGAATCCCCTTGCGGCTCGCGAACTTGAGCACGGCCGCGACCTGCTCGCGTGTTCGCGGCGTGACGGCCACATCCTGCTGCGCCAGCGGACGACCATGCGCGGCGTGGATGTAGGTCAACCAGCTCATGTCCCCCGGATAGCGCTGGCGCGCTTCGGCGCCGACCCGGACCTGGTCTCGGCCGACGATTTCCACCAACTCCGCGGCGAGTTCGCGCGCGGCGAATTCGGAACGCTCTGCCGACGGCAGCATGGCTTCGCGACGATCGTCACTCATGCCGCCCATCCCATTGTCTTCCCGACGGTCCAATCGCGGTTTTTGACTTCGATCTCGGCCTTTTCAAGCTCGTGGACCGCGTCGATGAGGTAGTTCGCGAAGCGATTGAAAGCGATCTCACCCTTGTAGGCGGCGGCGCGATGCGGGTTGCCGATCACTCCGGTCTCGGAGAAGTCGTCATGCTCGAACGGCATGTCGAAGTAGCGATAGCCGTCGAGCTCGATATCCGGCATCCCATCGGCCTTCTTCCAGGAGCCGCCGAGCCATCCGGGCGCTCGGGCCTTGGTCATCGTCGCGCGATCCATCCTTACCAGGCGCGGATCGTGGCAGAGGCACTGCGACGTCTCGAGCTCGCCTGCGTGCCAGCCAGGCGTCTCCTCGGCGGGCCCCTCCAGCACGTCTTCCAGCATGCCGAGGTAGCGTTCGGCATACGGCTTGTAGTAGGCGACCAGCGCACCTGTTTCGTACCGCAAGCGCCTTAGCACCGGATCGACGACCTTGATGTTCGATCCATGTCCGTTGACGAAGACCAGCCGATTGAATCCGTGATGGATCAGTGACCGGCCGACGTCATAGAGAAGATTCAGGTAGGTGTCGACGCGCAGCGTGATGGTCCCTGTCCCCTGACCGGGGCCCTTGAGATGCTGCGGGCTGTACCCCATCCAGAGGGTCGGGGCATAGATGATTCCCGCCTTGCGACCGGCACGCTTGGCAACCTCGTTGGCGGTGATGCTGTCACAGAACAGCGGGAGGTGCGCGCCATGCTGCTCCAGCGACGCCTTCGGCAGCAGGATCGTATCGCTGTGCTGGAGGTAGGCCTTGACGTCGGCCGCCGACAGGTCGCCCAGGCACCAGGAGGGAAACTCGAGGTCGAGTGCGGAACGACGGGGTGCCCGAGACTCGTCGTACCGGTGCGGGCGGACGTGGGCTTCGGCGCCGCTGGCTCGGCTTGCTGGATCCCAGGCAACGACGCGCGCGGGCTTCTGTCCTGGCTGCAACGTTGTGGTAGGCGCGTCCATTGCTTCTCGGGGGTCGGGTGTGTTCATGGGAACCTCGGTGAAGGGTTAGACAAAGATCTCGCGCGCGGCTTGCAGCGAGGCGGCGACCAGTGTGTCGTCATTGAGGTGAGCCTCGACCTCCCGGTAGGCCACGTGCGGAGCGAGCGCAGCGGCAAGTTCTTCGCGAAAGGCCGCATCGACATCGGGAGCCCAGAATGGACCAGGTTGGCCATCGTGGTCTGCCGCGCAGTTCGGTACCGACAGGCCACGTGTCGGTACGACCAAACAGACCGGGCCGCGTGCCGCATTGAGCTTGCGCGCGATTTGGCGTGCCACGGCGACTTGCTCATCCTTCGTCACACGTACCAGCGTGAACTCCGGGTTGTGGTAGTAGACGGGCCGATCTCGCCACGCGTCGGGCAACTGGGCAAGCGGCCCGACCACGACGAAGTCGACGCAGCCAGGGACCACGACCTGCGGCAAACCCCGTCGACAGGCCGCCTCCAGCCGCGAGGGGCCGGCACGGTGGAAACCACCGACGAGATCGCCGACGATCTCGCTGAGCGTGAAGTCGATGACGCCATCGAACCGTCCGGCGCGGACCAGCTGTTCGAGGGCGGCGCCTCCGACTCCGTTTGCGTGAAAGATCACGAGGTCACCGAACTCGGGCTCGAACGCAGACTTCAACCGCATCAGGGCACGCGTGCTGTTGCCTAGCATCGTCGCTGCGTACTGCCTTCGACCGTGGCTTGGTGTCGCCTTCGCGGATCGCGCTTCGTACGCTAGCGCGGCTCCGGCGACCATCGCAGCGGCGTTGGCGAAGATCTCTGTCGAGATCGAGTTGAGCCCGAGGATGTCGACGACGGAATGCATGAGGCACGCGTCGCTCGTTCCGACGAAAGGCGCAAACTGCCGCTGCCCGGACAGGATGGGCGAGACGATGAGGCGTGGCATCCCCAACGGGAGCTGTTGCATCGCCGCTGCGGCAAGTACCGAACCTTCGGCGCCGCCGAGCGCGATGGCCCCGCTGAGTCGCCGCTGCGCGACGAGTTCGGACGCGATCGCGCGCGCGCCGTGGCACATTCGCTCGACCGCGCGGCCACGGCTGCCCGACTGCTGCAAGTCGCCCAGTGACGCGCCCGCTGCCGCGGCAACGGCTTCGCGCGTGATGTCGCACTCGAGACCTCGCGGCGAGTCGAGAATGCCGACGTCCATGATCAATGTGCGACAGCCGGCTTCGCGCAAGCACTCCACGACAAACGCGGACTCGGGTCCCTTGGTATCCATCGTGCCGATGACAAGCACGGTCGGCATCGTGTTCACCTGAAGATCCAACGTGGCAGGGTGGTGGCTAAGGGCTCGTACATCCACACGACGGCGAGGACGAGCAACTGAATCGCCACGAACGGCACGACGCCCCTGTAGATCTGACCCGTGGTGAGCGTGGCAGGTGCCACGCTGCGCAGGTAGAACAACGCAAAGCCAAAGGGCGGTGTCAGGAAGCTCGTCTGCAGCGTGATCGCGAACAGCACACCTAGCCAGACCGGATCCGCACCAAGCCCGATGAGTGCAGGACCGGCTACCGGAATGACGATGAAGATGATCTCGAAGGGGTCGAGGAAGAACCCGAGGAGGAAGGTCACGGCCATCACGGCGAACATCGCCGCGTGCAGCCCGCCGGGCAACGCTTCTAGCGCGCCGCTGATCATGGTGTCGCCGCCGAGGCCCCGGAAGACGAGCATCAAGACCGATGCGCCGAACAGCAGCAAGAAAGCCATCGACGACAGGCGAGCTGAAATGAAGACGACCTCGCGCAACAGCCGGCGCGACAATCGCCCGCGTCCCACTGCCAGGCCGAGGGCGCCCACGGCGCCCATTGCAGCGGACTCGGTTGCAGTGGCGATTCCGGCCAGGATCGAGCCCAGCACGAGGACGATCAGGATCAGTGCCGGCAGCAAGGCCGCGGCAAGGCGCCCGAGAACCCGGCCAGGCGATTCACTGGACCGGCTTGTCGGGCGACGAGCGGGGCAGGCAGAAGGACGGAGCGAGGCCAGCAGCACGATCCAGCCGATGTACGCTGCCGTCAACAAGAGCCCAGGCGCCACAGCGCCGAAGAACAGGTCGCCGACCGAAACAGGCTCGGGCGCCATGTTGCCCTTAGACATCTGCGCTTGGCTGTTTGCTGTCTGCAGCATGTCGCCGAGGAAAATCAACACCGTGGCAGGCGGCAGGATCTGCGAGAGCGTCGCGGCCGAACAGACGGTTCCGCTCGCCAGGCGGGGGTCGTACCCAGCGCGGAGCATCACGGGCAGCGTGATCAGACCCATAGTGACGACAGCCGCACCTACGATCCCCGTGGATGCGCCTAGGACGGCACCGACGAGCACGACAGCGATGGCGAGGCCGCCGCTCACGCGGCCGAAGAGTTCGCCGGCCGATTCGAGCAATGCCTCGGCTATGCCCGAGCGATCCAGCACCGTACCCATGAAGATGAACAGCGGTACGGCGACAAGGACGTCGTTGCGCATGATCGCGAACAGCCTCTCGGGTAGCGCGGCAAGCAGTCTCAACTCGAACACGCCCAGTGCGCCACCCAGCGCGGCGAACGCAAGGCTGACCGAGGCCAGTGTGAAGGCCACGCCGTATCCGAGCATCAGGATGGCGAATGTGGCCAGCAGCATCGCCACGCCGAGTAATTCAGCGAGATCCACGAACGATGCTTTCAGCGGCGACAGAGCACCGCGATCGATCGTGAGGTCATGGTCAGGGCTTGCAAGGTCAGCAGCACCGCCATCAGTGGCAACATCGCCTTGATTACGTAGAGGCCCGGCATGCCGTCCGTCGAACCGGATGTCTCGCCGCTGCGCCAAGAATTCAGCACCCACGGCCAAGTCAGCCGAATGGTCACGATCATCCAGGGAACGACAAGCAGGGTCGCTCCGAGCAGATCGACCCATGCCTTGCCCCGAGGTGACATCCGGCCGTAGAAAACGTCGACACGAACGTGGACGTCATGCTGCAGCGCGAAGGCGGCGCAGCCGGTGAAGACGATCGCGTGGAGCCAGACGTAGAGTTCCTGCATCCACGCGTAACCGATTCCGAAGACATAGCGCAGGATCACAACGGCAAACGCGACGAAGACGCAGGGCAGCGTTAGCCATGCGAAGCCGCGCCCGACCGCGTCATTCGCTATCTCGAGCGAAGCCGTGACGCGGTCCGCGGGCCCTCGTACGGAGGGCTCGTCGCGATGCTCGCCGATGCTTGTCTCCGACATCAGATCGAGCGCATGCGCCAGACCGCACCATCGGTCAGCAGTCCGCGGTTCAGGACCCTCGCCTGAAATGCCGAGTAGGACTGCCAGACCTTCTTGGACATCGGGTCGGACTCGACTGCCGCCGGAATGATCTCGCCCGCAGCCTTGCGCATCGCCCGCAGGATCTCGTCGGGGAAGCTTCGCAGCTGGACGCCATGCGTTGTCGTCAGCAGCTTGAGGGCGTCGGGATCGTTGGCGGTCACCTCAGCCTGCGAATGGAGCAGCTCGGCCCGCGCGGCCGTTTGCACGATGTTCTGTTCGGACGGTCCAAGGCTGTCCCAGACCTTCTTGTTGAACATCAACTCGAGCGTATGCCCGGGCTCGTGAAATCCTGGGCTGTAGTAGTACTTCGCGACCTTGTACAGGCCGAATCCCATGTCGAACCATGGGGTCGCGAACTCGGCGGCATCGAGAGCCCCAGACTGCAGGGCCGGAAAGACCTCGCCGAGTGGCATCAAGACCGGCGTTGCACCCAGCGCGCGCAGGATGTCGCCGCCGAAGCCCGGAAAGCGGACCTTCAAGCCCTTGAGGGCTGCCAGCGATTCGGCTTCAGCCCGGAACCAGCCGCCCATCTGCGGCCCGGTCTGGCTGAGTGGCAGTGACTTCAGCCCATGCTGCGCATTGAGCTCGTCCCATAACTCCTGACCGCCGCCGTAGATCAACCAGGCGTAGTGCTCCATCGGCAACATCCCGAAAGGCACGGTCGAGAAAAAGTTGAACGCCTTCGACTTGCCGGTCCAGTAGTAGGCGGTCGAATTCGCGACGTCCGCCGCACCGCCTGCAACCGCGTCGAACATGCCGAGAACCGGCACGAGTTCGTTGGCGCCGTAGATGCGGAAGGTCAAGCGGCCATCGGTCGCAGTTGCCACGTTCTGCGCGAATCGTTCGAGCGCGGTGCCGTTGCCCGGAGCGCGACGCGGCCAGCCGAGCACCATCTTCAGTTCCCGCTTGCTTTGGGCGATCGCCGGCGCGGCCAGCGTCCCTGCAGCCGCTGCAAGCGCGGCACCCCGCAGAACAGAACGCCGTGGGTTGTTCATCGTTTGTCTCCTTTCGTCGATGGTGCGCGTCCGGTCTGGGTGCGGGATGCACGCCGTTTGCATGGAGCGCTAGGGGGATCCGACGCGACTCCGTCGGCTCGGATGCTCGACGCGGGCGCCCTCGGGCCCGAGATGCGCCGCCCGAGTACAGCCGGCGCCGCGTGCTCGCGCCAGTAGGACGCTGCAACAGAAAGGTGCGCGGCGCCGGCCTGGCGAGCCCGAGTCACGCTTCGAGCGACGATCGCGTCGCGTATCGCCTGGTGGTCCACGATGGACCGGCGGCAGACATCGGGATCGTCGAAGACGACCTCTCGCCACTCGCGCGTTGCCAGGTAGAACGAGTTGGCCGCGCGCAGCAGGAACTGATTGCCGGCTGCGGCGACGACTGCCAGGTGGAAGTCCGCGCTGGGCTGCGCGATCGAGTCTCCACGAGCCAGGCGCTCGCGACACTCGCGCATACAAGCATCCATGCGGTCGATGTCCTCGGGGCGGCGTCGCTTGCAGGCCATGACGAGCGCCTGCGACTCGATCACATCGCGGAACTCGTTGAGACTGTTGATCTCGTCTTCGTCGAGTGCGACGCCCAGATCGACCTTCATCACGGTCGCGTCGACGCTCGCGCGCTCCGAATCGGAGGCGACGTGCACACCCGAGCGTCCCTTGCGCTCTATCAGGCGAAGAGCGCGCAGTACCACCAGGGCCTCGCGGATCTGGCTGCGGGTGACGCCGAATCGCTCGGCCAGCACCCTCTCGGATGGCAGCCGTTCGCCCGGCTCGTAGGTGCGCTCGCGCAGGAAGCCGATCAAGCGCCGAATCAGCGACGCGCCGGCGTCAGGCTGCGGGTCCGTCTTCGGGATGACCGGCAACTCGATCTCCAAGTCTGGTGAAGAGGCGACAAAAAAATGGTACTACCAAACTGGTAGTACCAAAATAGGGATTGATCCTAGGCTCTCCGCTCGAAGTCTCGAGGGCGGCCGTGGTCGGTGAACGCAGACGACATGGCGTCGCCCTTGCGCGCCCGCAGCAAGCGACGCGTTCGCCGTGCAGGCGCATCGTGGTGAATCGGGCTGGCCGCCACGGGCGGCAGGCCAGCACGCGGCGTTAGCGCACGCAGGCGCCAGGCCGGATATCGATCGTCGCCGCAGCGCCGCCGCGACCGGCCAGCAGCGGCTCCAGTTCGCGGCAACCCTGGTCCGCCGTGCACAGCCGCCAGCCGTCGACGGTCGAGCCGGAGACCGCAAGCCGCAGCACCGGCACCGCCAGCGGCTGCCGGTAGACCCACCAGCCGCCGTGCAGCCGCGCCCCTTCGGGCGGCTCCATGCCGGCACCGGATCCGCGCACGCGCGCCTGAACCAGTAGCAGCGCGGCGGCTTGCACGCGCCAGTCCTCCTGCCATTCGGTGCGCTCGACCGAGTGCGTCCAGGCGAGCGTGAAGGCGTCGACGGTCAGCGTCAGCGCCGCCATCCCGGCGGCGATGCAGATCGGCATCGCGGGCGGGGCCGCTTCAGCCGGCCGCTGGCGCAACGCCCGCGCGCCGGCGCCACAGGTGCAGCCCGATCACCAGCGCCGCGAGCGCGAAGCCGATCTCGTCGGTCACGGGCAAGGCTGCGATCAGCGTCGCCGCGGCCGCGGCGGCCAGCGCGCGCTCGGCCCAGTGCATCGGCCCGCGCAGGAAGCCGATCACCGCCGCGCCCCACAGGCCTATCGCCAGCAGCGTCTTGGCGACGATGTAGGCCACCGCCAGCGGGAAGCCCAGGGCCTCGCTCAGCGGCCCGCCCGCCTGCATCATCAGCGCCGGCGTGTAAACCGCCATGAACGGGATCACGAAGCCGGCGGCGGCGACCTTGATCGCCTGCATCGAGATCCGCAGGCCGCGCTCGCGCGCGATCGGTGCGGCCGCGAAGCAGGCCAGCGCGACCGGCGGCGTCAGGTCGGCGAGGATGCCGAAGTAGAAGACGAACATGTGGCTGACGATCAGCGGCACGCCGAGCTCGAGCAGCGCCGGGCCGGCGATGCTGGAGGTGATGATGTAGTTCGGGATCGTCGGGATGCCCATGCCCAGGACGATGCAGGTCAGCATCGTCAGCAGCAGCGACAGGAACAGGCTCTTCTCGCCGACCGAGACGACGAACTGGCCGAAGGTGTTGGCCGCGCCGGTCAGCGTCATGGTGCCGATGACGATGCCGACGATCGCGCAGGCGATGCCCACCGGCAGGGCGGTCTTGGCGCCATGCGCGAGGCTGTCGCGGCAGATCGCCAGCGTCTCGCGGCCGCCGCGCGTGAAGACGTTGACGGCGACCAGGCCGACGATGCCGGTGGCGAGCGCGGCGACGCCGAAGCGTGCGAAGCTCGCCGCGACCAGCCCGAGCCCGACCCAGAAGACCACCCGCAACGCGGTGCCGGGGAGCCCGAGCGCGACCGATCCGCCGAGGATCAGCATCACCGTCAGTGCCAGCCCGATGGTGCCGGCGAACAGCGGCGTGTAGCCGCCGAACAGCAGCCAGACCAGCACCGCCAGCGGCAGGACCAGGAACCAGCGCTCGCGCAGAGCGGCCATTGGGGACGGCAGCTCGGCCTTCGGCAGCCCGTGGAGCCCGGCGCGACCGGCCTCGAGGTGCACCATCCAGAAGGCGGAGACGAAATACAGCACGGCCGGGATCAGCGCCGCCTTGACCACCTCGGCGTAGGGCACGCCCAGCGTCTCGGCCATGATGAAGGCCACCGCGCCCATCACCGGCGGCATGATCTGCCCGCCCATCGACGCGGTCGCCTCGACCCCGCCGGCAAACGCCGGCCGGTAGCCGAAGCGCATCATCAGCGGGATCGTGAACTGGCCGGTGGTGACGACGTTGGCCACCCCCGACCCGCTGATCGTCCCCATCAGCCCGGAGGAGAAGACCGCGACCTTGGCCGGCCCGCCGCGCTTGTGGCCGAACAGCCCGAGCGCGACGTCGGTGAACAGCCTGATCATCCCGGCCTTCTCGAGGAAGGCGCCGAACAGGATGAACAGGAAGATGTA
>JAWLAN010000039.1:0-12872 GCA_041395385.1 Gammaproteobacteria bacterium | reverse complement strand
CACGACCTCCGGGTCGTCGCGCTGCGCGCGCGCCTGCCCGAGGTAGTTCAGCGCGTCGTCGAGTTTGCCCTGCTTGAACAGCACCCAGCCCATGCTGTCGAGTATGTAGAAGTCGTTCGGGGCCAGCTCGAGCGCGCGCTTGATTAGGGCATAGGCCTCGTCGTACCGGGTGGTGCGGTCCGCAAGCGTGTAACCGAGCGCGTTCAGTGCCTGGGAGTTGTCCGGGTCTCGGTCGAGCAGCTGCTGCAGGTCGCGCTCGACTATGTCCAGCCGGTCCATCTTCTCCGCCAGCATGGCGCGGGTGTAGAGAAGCTCCGAGTCGTAGGCGTCCCTCAGCGCCCGGTCGTAGACATCCATGGCCGCCTGCAGTTGCCCCGCGTCGGCCAGGATCTCGCCCTCCGCGCGGATCAGGCGGATGCGCTCGGCCTCGGATTCCGGCGTGATGCCCTGCAGATACTTCTGCGCCTCCCCGGGCTTGCCCTGCCGCGCCAGCATCAGCGCCACGCGCAGGCGCGATTCCAGCCGCAGCTCGCCTTCCTTCACCTCCTCGAACCATTTGCGCGCCTGCGCGTCGTCCTTCTCCGACTCGGCGATCTGGCCGAGATAAAAACGGCCCTCGTCGGCGTGCTCGCCCATCTTCACCAGCTGCTCGAAATACGGCCGGGCCTTGCGGCTGTTCTGCCGCTGCAGTTCCAGCAGGCCAAGGGCGTACTTGACATCGGCGTTCGCGGGCTGCTGCTTCTCCAGGGCCTTGAACTCCCTGTAGGCGCCGTCGTACTGCTTGTCGTCGGCCAGCAGGCGCGCATAGATGAGTCGCATGTTCTGCTGCTCGGGATGCTTCTTGAGCACCGACTCAAGCCACTCGATGGCCGCCTTGGTCTCGCCCTGCTTCTGCAGCACGCCGATATAGGCTATCGCCACGCCCTCGTTCGTCGGCTTCAGCTCCGCCACCTGATCCATCGCCTCGCGCGCCTTGTCCATCTGCTCGGCGCGGATGGCGAGCAATGCGTATGCGAACAGCGACTCGGGGGTGCGCCCGTGCTGATCGATGAGCTTTTCCATCACCTCGACCGCGGCCTTCTTGTCCTGCTCCCGGCTGAGGAGATTGGCCACGGCCCACATGCGCTCGGCGGGCTCGCCGGCCGCGGAGTTGAGGATGTAATCCAGTTGAACCAGGGCCTCGTCGCGCCGGCCGGCACGCAGCAGCTCGCCGGCCAGCAGCTGGCGCGCCTCGAGATTCCTCGGCTGCAATTGCACCCAGCGCTCGGCGGCCTCCATGGTCTCCGGCCCGCGCTGCGCGTAGGCTGCCACCCGCGCCGCACGCTCGGCGATCTGGGGATCGGGGATCGCGCGCGTCAGCCTCATGTAATTGTCCAACGCGATGTCGATCTCGCCGCGCTGGCCGGCGAGCTCGGCGACCAGCAGCGTGTACAGTGCGTCGGCGCTCATGCCGTCCCGCGAGACGCGCAGATCCTCGCCGAAGGCCGGGATGGGCGCCTTCTCGGCCGCGGAAGGCGCGGGACCTCCGGGGGCGGGGGCGGCGGTGCGCAGCGCCGCGCACCCGGAAAGCGACAACGTCGCCAGCAGCGCCGTCATGGCGGCGGCTCGCGTGCTCTGCCGACGGTGTGGATGAACGGATATTTCGGCCATTTACCGGGGGCCGCCCTGACGGCGGGAGCGGTTTCGTTTGCTCAAGAGACGGTGTGAACGCGGATGAGTTTCAACTATAACGCACTTGTGCGGGCGGGGTCAGCTATGAGGTGTCGCGGCGCCTGCAGCAGTCGTGCGGCCTGTCCGCCGCCGGAGACGCGGCCCCGTGCCCTCGTCGGCGTTTCTGCCGGAGCGCCGGCCGAAGTGTTCGCTTGTGCTGGCCGCGGCGCATCGCGGAGAATGCGAACGTTCGTGGACATGCAACGCCCGGTCGTGAACACCGCTCCCCGCAATCGCAATACGCGCTCATGCCGCTGACCGTAATTGGCGTCAACCACAAACATGCACCGGTCGCCGTGCGTGAGCGAGTGGCATTCAGGCCGGAGCAGTTGCCCCAGGCGCTCGAGGCGCTGCGCGGCTGCGCGGGGGTGACCGAGGCGGCCATACTGTCCACGTGCAACCGCACCGAGATCTACTGCCACACGGAGGGCGGTGCCCGGGAACGGGTCGTCGACTGGCTGGTCATGCAGCCCGGTGTCGGCGACACCGACCTGCGGCCTTACCTCTATTGCCACGATCAGCCCGAAACCGTGCGCCACCTGCTGCGGGTTGCCTCCGGCCTGGATTCCATGGTGCTGGGCGAACCGCAGATCCTCGGCCAGCTCAAGGAGGCCTACCAGGCGGCCGTCGACCACGGCAGCATCGGTCGCCTGCTCAACCGGCTCTTTCAGCATTGCTTTCACGTCGCCAAGAAGGTGCGTACGGACACGGCCATCGGCTCCAGCCCGGTTTCCATCGCGTTCGCCGCAGTGCGGCTGGCGCAGCAGATCCACGGCGACCTGGCCGGCACGACCGCGATGCTCATCGGCGCCGGCGACATGATCGAGCTCGCCGCCAATCACCTGTATGCGAATCGCCTGCGGCATCTGCTGGTCGCGAACCGCTCGCTGGAGCGCGCGCAGACCATCGCCTCGCGTTTCGGCGGTTACGCGTTGCCCCTGCAAGACCTGCCCGCGCATCTGGCCGACGCCGACATCGTCATCTCCTCGACGGCCTCCCCGACGCCGATACTCATGGCCGAGACGGTCGCGCTGGCCTTGCAGGTGCGCCGGCGCAAGCCGATGTTTCTTGTCGACATAGCCGTGCCGCGTGACATCGACCCGGCCGTCAGCGAGCTGGAGGACGTATACCTGTACACCATCGACGACCTGCAGGCCGTCATCGAGGAGAATCTGCGATCACGCGAGGCGGCTGCCGCGCAGGCTGAGCAGATGATCGACACCGCCGCGCAGCAGTTTCTGGAATGGATGCAGCAGGGCGATGCCGTGGACATGTTACGCACGCTGCGCAGCCACGCCGAGGCGGCCCGCGACGAGGTGCTGCAGCGGGCGCTGAAACAACTGGAATGCGGCACTCCGCCGCAGGAAGCGCTGCAGTTTCTCGCCAACACGCTCACCAACAAGCTGATCCACACGCCGACGGTGCGGATCAAGGCGGCCGCAACCGAAGGCCGCGAGGACATCATCGCGACGGCCGCGGACCTGTTCGAGCTGAAACCCGGGGGTTGAGGGCGGCGAGGCCATCACAGCGCGCGCCGCCGGGCGGCGCCCGGGGAATTGGTTGACGGCGCCGGCGCGGTACAATTGCGCGCGCATCCCGCCGGTCCGCGACACTTAGATCATGAAGGCCTCGTTGCTGAAAAAACTGCAAGCCCTTGCCGAACGGCAGGAGGAACTCGGCGCGTTGCTCGCCGATCCGCAGGTCATCGGGGACCAGAACCGCTTCCGTTCGCTGTCCCAGGAATACGCTGAGTTGACCCCGGTGGTGGACTGCTACTCGCGTTATCGCCGTAACGAGGCCGCCATCGCCGAGTCGCAGGCCATGCTGCGAGAGACCGACAGGGAGATGCAGGCGCTGGCCGAGGAGGAAATGGCGCGGGCGAGAGAGGAGAACGAGCGGCTCGCAGCTTACGTGCAGCGGCTGCTGCTGCCCAGGGATCCGGCGGACAACAGCAATATCTTTCTTGAGGTGCGCGCCGGCACCGGCGGCGACGAGGCGGCGCTGTTCGCGGCCGACCTGTTCCGGATGTATTCGCGCTACGCCGAGGCTCGCGGCTGGCAGGTGGAAATCATCAGCAGCAGCGGGAGCGGACTGGGCGGTTACAAGGAGATAATCGCCCGCATCATCGGCCACGGGGCGTATTCGCGCCTGAAGTTCGAATCCGGGGCGCATCGCGTCCAGCGGGTGCCGGAGACCGAGGCGCAGGGTCGAATACACACTTCCGCATGCACCGTGGCGATCCTGCCGGAGCTCGACGAGGTCGCCGAGATCGAGATCAACCCCGCCGATCTGAAGGTGGATACGTACCGATCCTCCGGCGCCGGCGGCCAGCACGTGAACAAGACCGACTCGGCGATACGCATCACTCATCTGCTGACCGGCGTGGTGGTGGAGTGCCAGGAGGAACGGTCGCAGCACAAGAACCGCGCCAAGGCCATGAGTCTTCTGAGGGCGCGCCTGCTGGCGGCGCAGCGGGAGAAGCGTCAGGCACTGCAGGCCGAGACGCGCCGCAATCTGGTCGGTAGCGGCGACCGCTCGGAGCGCATCCGCACCTACAATTTTCCGCAGGGCCGCGTCACCGACCACCGCATCAATCTGACGGTGTATCAATTGAACGATGTGCTGGAGGGCAACCTGGACGTCATCATCGAGCCGCTCATCATGGAGCATCAGGCCGATCAGATGGCGGCCATGGGGATGGAGCCGTGAGCGCGGCCGTGCGGATGAACGTTCGCCCCACGATCGGCAGTCTGCTGCGGCGGGGGGAGCGCGAGCTTGACGGCGGGGAATCGCCGCGTCTGGACGCGGAGGTGTTGCTGGCAGGGGCTCGCCGGTGCCCGCGTGCAGCCCTGTTTCGGGATCGCGACGAAGCGCCGGCGCCGGAGGTCACCGAGCTATACCTTCGATGGATAGCCGAGCGCGCCCGTGGATTCCCGGTGGCCTACCTGGTCGGCCGTCGGGAGTTCTGGTCGCTGGATCTGGAAGTCACAGCCGCCACCCTCATTCCCCGGCCGGAGACCGAACTGCTGGTCGAGCGGGCGCTTGAGCTGATTGGCGACCTTGGGGGAGTCCGCGTCGTCGACCTCGGCACCGGCAGCGGGGCGATTGCCCTCGCGATCGCGCGCGAGCGTCCGGCGGTGAGCGTGGTGGCCACCGATAGATGCGAGGCGGCGCTCGCCGTCGCCGACCGCAACGCAGCACGCCTGGGTATACGCAACGTATCGTTCCGCCGGGGCCACTGGTTTGGGCCTCTTGCCGGGGAGCTCTTCGACCTGATTGTCTCCAACCCGCCCTATGTACGCGCCGGCGATCCTCATCTGCGCGTAGGTGACCCGCGCTTCGAACCGGAGACGGCATTGGTGGGCGGCGTCGATGGGCTCGAGGCGATCCGGGAGATCGTCGCGGACGCCTGTTCGCACCTGGCGGCCGGCGGTTCGCTGGCGGTCGAACACGGGCAGGAGCAGGGCGCGGCGGTGCGGGAGCTGATGATCGCGGCGGGCTTTCGCGACGTGCTCACGTATCGAGATCTGGCCGAGCGCGAGCGGGCCACGTTCGGTCGGCGACCGCACAGCGATGGCTGAGGTCGCGCTGAGGACCCGGGTGCTCGCCTTCGCCGCGCCGGTTGCGGAGACGGCGGTGCAGGCCCTGCGTCAGGCGCCCGGCGTGGAGGCGGCCGAGGGCGTGGGGCAGGGGGCGATCCGTCTGCAGTATGACCTGCACACTACCGGCGTGGACATTCTGCTTTCGCGGCTGAGCGCGCTCGGCCTTCGAGCCGGGCCGGGCTGGGGCCCGCGGTTACGGCATGGATGGATGGCGTATGCCGATGCGATTGCCCGGGAGGCGCTGGCCGCCGACGAAGGCTGGGAGCCGTCTCTGCGACGGCTCTACGCGGGCAGGCGGCCTGAGCGAGAAGGCGCGCGCAGCGATCTGGATGCGCACCACTGGCGCAGATATCTGTCGCGCGCGGAGAGCCGGCCATGACGGCAGTCAAGCCCACAATGAGTCGCGATCAGCTTATCCGATACAGCCGCCACATCATGCTGAAGGAGTTCGGCGTGGCGGGCCAGGAGCGGCTGCTCGCCTCGCGCGCGCTCTTGATCGGGCTCGGCGGCCTCGGCTCACCGGCCTCGATGTATCTGGCCGCCGCGGGGGTGGGTGAGATGGTCCTGGTGGACTTCGACCGTGTCGAGCTCTCGAATCTGCAGCGGCAGATCATTCACTCCACCTCGGATATCAAGCGCCCAAAGGTGCAGAGCGCGCGCGATCGCCTGCTGGCGCTGAATCCCGAGGTGCGGCTGACGATCATCGAGAAGGCGCTGGAGGGGCAGGAGCTGGCCGATCAGGCGGGCGCGGCGGATGTTGTGGTCGACTGCAGCGACAATTTCGCGACTCGGTTCGCGATCAACGCCGCTTGCGTGCACACGGGGACCCCGCTGGTTTCCGCCGCCGCGATCCGCTTCGATGCGCAGGTTACCGCTTTCATGAACAAGGGCGAGAGCGGCTGCTACCGCTGCCTCTACGATGACGCGGGGACCGGCCAGGAGACCTGCGCCGCCAATGGCGTGGCCTCACCCCTGCTCGGCATCATCGGCTCCGTCCAGGCCATGGAGGCGATGAAGATCCTCGCAGGCATCGAGCCGGGGCTGAGCGGCCGGCTGCTCATCCTCGACGGACTGCGCATGGAATGGAACACCATCCATCTGCGGCGCGATCCCGCCTGCCCGGTGTGTCGCGACAGGCCCTCCCGAGGCGCGTAGGGAAGCTCCGACACAGCATCTTCACGTCCCCGCAGCCGCCTGCACGGCCGGGGGTCCTGGCGAGGGATTCCGGCGCGGCAGTGTCGCTGGTCGCTCGAGCATTGCCCGCAACCCCCGCCATCCCGTCACGGGGCCTTGCCCGCTTACACGCGAATGAGTATCATTTACGCTATTGAACCGGCCATGTCTGTGGAGCATGCACATAAATGCGCTTTTCAATCGAAACGCGATGGGTGAACGGGGTTCCCCACCTGCAGCTCAGGGAACTCGAGTCCGGAGAGATTCGAATGCAGTGGCGTCTGGTCAGAGCTCGGTCTGCCACGGGCCGGGAACGCGCGAAGCTGGCCCGCGGTACAGGCGGAGCGGACACGCTCGCGGCGTTGATCCGCGGGCTTCTGCTCGTCGCATGTGTCGAGGATTTGGGGCAGTCCCCACCCGCGAGCCGGCATCATGCCCGGGGATAGCCGGCGGCGCCGATGAAAACCGCCGGCGGAACGCCTTCCCCGGTTGAACGGGGACGGCTGCCGACCGCTGTCGCAGTGGGGGCCTAGGCGACGCAGGAAGGCGTCGATTGCACTATGGGTCGACCGACCGTGCGGAGCTCGCGCCTGCCCCGCGAGTCGTCACAGGCGCTCGCGTGCTGGGACAGGCAGGCGCTCGCCGTGTCCTCGCAGGCTCCGCAGCAGGTGGCGACCAGCAAGCGGTCGCGAAGATCTTCCAGGCCGCGCGCGCCGCTGTCGACGGCGTCGCGGATGTCCCGTTCAGTCACCGCATTGCAGATGCATACGTACACGCTTCGAACTCCCGGGTAATGTGAATTAGGGATCCGTAGCGGTAATGGTATTACAATTGAGAGACATTCGCAATTAGGCGGCTGTACGATTTGTGAACGCGGTCGCGCTGGGCCTCGCCATGGGGCCAGTCCGTCGCGGCCGCCGCGCAGCACGGGCCGGGGGGCGGGGGCCTGGCCACCCCGGTCACCGCGCCGGCCGCCCGAACCGGACGCGGGGAGTTCGGCCAAAGGGCAGCCGCCTGGAGCCAGCCGCACAGCCCGGCCGGTCACATCATGGACTGCTGGTAGTTCTCCAGGCCGACGCGTTCGATGAGGTTCAGTTGAGTCTCCAGCCAGTCGATGTGGTCCTCCTCGCCCGCGAGGATGTCCTCGAACAGCTCGCGGCTGACGTAATCGGCGGCATCTTCGCACGCGGCGATGGCCTCCTTGAGCATCGGCACCGCCTCCATCTCCAGCGCAAGATCGGCCTGCAGCATCTCCGCGGTGCCCTCGCCGATGCGCAGCTTGCCAATGTCCTGAAGGTTGGGGAGCCCCTCGAGGAACAGGATGCGTTCGATCAATTTGTCGGCGTGCTTCATCTCGTCCACGGATTCCTTGTACTCGTACTCGTCGAGCTTCTTCAGTCCGAAATTCCGGAACATGCGCGCGTGGAGGAAATACTGGTTTATGGCGGTAAGCTCGTTTTTCAAAGCCTTGTTGAGGTACGCGATGATCTTCTTGTCGCCCTTCATGATCGGAGCCCTCGTCAGATATTGGATGCTCTTGCATGCTAAATATAGCAAGTGATCGTTCCCGGCAGGCGCTGCCGCGCCCGCAGGGCAAATTTTCCGCGACGAGCGACGGCCTGCGAACACGTGGACGCGCCCGGCCGCCACTCTCGCAACTGCGACTACCCCGAGAGGCGCGTCGAGGCCCGCTCCATCCTCATGTCCATGCGCAGGCATGCTAAATTCTGAATTCAAGAACCCCTCCCACCACATACCATCGCGTAGGAACGCAAGCGCAGAAATGGATACCAACCCGCTGCTCGAGGATCGCCCGCTGCCGAGCTTCGCCCGTATCGAGCCGGCGCATGCCGCGCCCGCCATCGATCAACTGCTCGGCGAGATCAGGGCGCAGACCGAAATCCTCCTGAACGGCCCCGCGCCGGGGTGGACCAACGCGCTCGCGCCCATCGAAGACCTCGACGATCGCCTGAACCGGGCGTGGTCCCCCATCAGTCATCTGCACAACGTGGCGGACACCGAGGATTTGCGTGCGGCTTACAATGAATGCCTGCCGAAACTGACGGCCTACGCGACGGATAAGTACCAGAGCGAGCCCTTGTACAGGACCTTCCGGCGCGTCCGCGACGGCGAGGAGTACGGTCAGCTCGGCGCGGCGGAGCGAAAGATCATCGACAACGCCTTGCGTGATTTCCGGCTCTCCGGCATCGAGCTTCCTCCCGAGGGGCGCGCCCGCTTCAAGGAACTGAAGCAGGCACTGGCTCGCCTGCAGACGAAGTTCGAGGAAAACGTGCTCGACGCCACGCACGCATGGAGGAAACTCCTTGCGGACCCGGCGGACTTGAAGGGCCTGCCGGAATCAGCCCTCGCCCTCGCCCGGCAGACCGCGCAGCGCGAGGGCATGCACGGCTTGATGTTGACGCTGGACATCCCCTGCTACCGTCCCGTCATGGCGTATTGCAGCAACCGCGAGCTGAGAGAGCAGATGTATCGCGCCTACGTGACGCGGGCCTCGGAGTTGGCGGCCGATGCCGGGAACTTCGACAACCGCGCGGTCATGGAGGAGATCCTGCAGTCGCGCCGCGCCCTCGCGCAGATGCTCGGCTTCGAGAATTTTGCGGAGTACTCGCTGGCGACGAAGATGGCGAAGTCGACGCCGGAGGTGATCGGATTCCTCGAGGATCTTACGCGGCGCGCCAAGCCGGTGGCGGAGAGGGAACTGCAGGAGCTGCGCGACTTCGCGTCCGCGCGCTACGGGGCGCGCGATCTCCAGGCCTGGGACGTCCCCTACTTCAGCGAGCGCCTGCGCGAAGAGCGCTACCGCATCTCGCAAGAGGATTTGCGGCCATATTTTCCGCTTCCGCGGGTCCTCGATGGCCTGTTCGCCATCACGCGTCGGCTCTACGGCATGCGCACAGAGCCGGCCGAGGCGGAGACCTGGCACCCGGACGTGCGATTCTTCCGGATCATCGACGAGACCGACAACGTTCGCGGAATGTTCTACCTCGACCTCTACGCGCGCCCACTGAAGCGGGGCGGGGCGTGGATGGACGACTGCGTGACTCGACGCAGGCGCGCGGATGGCAGCGTGCAGACCCCCGTGGCCTTTCTGAATGGCAATTTCAGCCCGCCTGTCGGCGAGAGCCCTTCACTGCTCACTCACGACGAGGTGCTCACGCTGTTCCACGAGTTCGGCCATGGTCTGCACCACATGCTGACCTGCGTCGATCGACCCAGCGTCGCGGGCATCAACGGCGTGGCGTGGGACGCGGTGGAGCTACCCAGCCAGTTCATGGAGAACTGGTGCTGGGAGCGGGACGCGCTAGAGCTGCTGTCGGGCCACTTCCAGACCGGCGCGCCGCTCGACTCCTCCCTGCTGGAGAGGCTGCGCGCCGCCCGCAATTTTCAGTCCGGCATGCAGATGGTGCGACAGCTCGAATTCGCGCTGTTCGACTTTCGCCTCCACATGGAGTACGAGCCGTCACGCGGCCGCACCATCGAGGCCCTCGTGGAGGACGTGCGCCGGAACGTCGCCGTGATGCAACCGCCTGCCTTCAACCGCTTTCAGAACAGCTTCACGCACATTTTCGCGGGCGGATATGCCGCCGGCTATTACAGCTACAAGTGGGCGGAAGTGCTCTCAGCGGACGCCTATTCGAAGTTCGAGGAGCGCGGTATTTTCGATATGCAGACCGGCCGTGAATTCCTGCATCATATACTGGAGATGGGAGGTTCGCTCGATGCCATGGAGCTATTCACGCGGTTTCGGGGCCGCGCGCCGCAGGTCGATGCCCTGCTGCGGCACAGTGGCATAGCCTGACTGTCACGCCGGGAGAGTCCGTCGATGCGCCGAGAACGGAAGCACGTCACTGCAGCGCTGGCGGTCGGTCTTGCAGTTGCCTGTGCGCAAACGTGGGCGGAGACCGTCTACGTCATCGACAAGCTGCTGGTCGGCGTGCATGCGGAAAAATCGCTCGATTCGCCGATTATCAAGGCGCTTCCGACCGGCACCCAACTCGAGGTGCTGAAGCGGGAAGGCGATCTCGCGCAGATCAAGGGGCCGGAGGGAGTGACCGGCTGGGTCGATGCCGTTTACTTGAGCAAGGAGCAGCCGGCCGCCATGCTGGTGGAGGGCTTCCAGGCGCAGAATCGCAAGCTGGCCGAGGAACTGAAGGCGGCGCAGGCCAAGATCGACGAACTGGCGGCCGCGAGCCAGGCCGGCGTGGAAGCCAGCCGGCATGTTGAATCGGGCAGGGTCACCGATCTCGAGCAGCAGCTCGACAACGTTCGCCGGCAGCTGGAGTCCGAACGCGCCCGCGCCGGCGAGCTGCGGTCCAAGTTGGCCGCGATCCAGGACGTAACGCCCGCGGATGCCAAGGCGCTTGCGGATCTGACGCAGGAGAACGCCGCGTTGAAGCGCGAGCTGGAAGAGGCGCAGATCAAGGCCATACGCGCCGCCGAGACCGCACAGGCCCCGACGCAGAAGGTGGCCGATGCGAGACCGGGCGTGGGCGCCCTGTTCCTGGCCGGTCGGTGGAACATCTCCGCGACGGTCGTCATGGGCGTGCTTCTCGGCGCGTTGCTTTTCGGGTTGATCGCCGGCGTCTGGTTCATGGACGCGCGGCAACGCCGAAGGCTCGGCGGATTTCGGATCTAGGCGCCCGTCACGGGCCGCGCGTCGCGCTTGTCCATCGTGAAGATCGCCACCTGGAACGTGAACTCGCTGAAGGCGAGGCTGCCGCATTTGCTGCGATGGCTCCCGGGGGCGCGCCCGGACATCGTCGCCCTCCAGGAGACCAAGACCCAGGACGCGGATTTCCCGGTTGCGGAGATCCTCGCGGCCGGATACGAGGCTGTCTTCAGCGGTCAGAAGACCTACAACGGCGTTGCCACGCTCAGCCTCCGCCAACCCGAGATCATCGACAGGGCCTTGCCGGCATACGACGACCCGCAGCGCCGGCTGCTCGCAACGCGGCATGGCCCGCTGCGGGTGGTGAACGTCTATGTCCCCAACGGGGCATCGCTGGAGTCCGACAAGTACCAATACAAGCTCGACTGGCTGGCCAGGCTGCGCGACTACATCGGCGGGCTGTTGCAGGCAGGCGATCCGCTGATCCTGCTGGGCGATTTCAACATCGCGCCCGAGGACCGCGACGTGCATGACCCGCAGGCATGGGCCGGGCAGGTGCTGGTGAGCGAGGCGGAACGCGCGCGCTTTCGCGAGCTCGAGGCGCTCGGACTGCGCGACTGCCTGCGGGCGGTCGATCCGCGCCCCGGCATCTACTCCTGGTGGGACTATCGGGCGGCCGCGTATCGCCGCAATCTCGGCCTTCGCATCGATCTCATCCTGGCCGACGGCGACAGCACGTCGCGGTGCCGGCGTTGCCTCGTGGATGTGGCACCGCGCAAATGGGAACGCCCCTCGGACCATGCGCCGGTAATCGCCGAGCTGGATCTGCCGCTCTGATGTGACGCAGTGGACATCGACGGGGCATTGCCGCTCCGCGGCGGTGACTGGGTACGCATTCCGCGGGAGCGCACGCTTTCGGCCGCATCGCCCGTTGGGCAATATTGCTTCAGACCCAGGCGGTGGACGGCCATGACCACTGAAGAAGAAAAGAAGAGATTCGATTTCGAATACTGGCGTGAACTGGCAGCCACCGACGCCGCCGCATTCGAGACCGCGCGACGCCAGGCCATCGCCGACCTCATAGATTCGGCTCCGGAGGAGCGCCAGCGCCGCCGCATGCGAGGCCTTCAGTGGCGCATCGACTGCATCCGCGATGCCTCGCCCAACGCCATGGACGCCTGCCTGAAGATTTCGAGCATGATGTGGGACAGCGTGCTCGGGGACGACGGGCTGCTGGAACGTTTGCGGGCCCTTGAAGGCAAGGGTCCTCTGCCGGTCAAGCCGCGTTTCCCGGCCAAGGTCATACCGCTGATGCCAAATGCCACCAAGGACGGGCCGGACAAGGCCTGAACCCCACGGCCCGCCCTGCCTCCTGCTCGCTTGCGCCGCCGGAAGCCGAGGCGTTAGAATCGCGCCCCTTATTTCGCTCGGGGCCGCTGGTGCCCGGGCGGCGCAACCTCTCAGGACCGCTTCCATGAAAGAGAACATCCACCCGGCCTACAGCGAAATCACCGTCACCTGCAGTTGTGGCAACACCTTCCAGACCCGCTCGACCGCCGGCAAGGCCCTGCACGTGGACGTCTGCTCCGCCTGCCACCCTTTCTACACCGGCCGACAGAAGCTCGTCGACACGGCGGGTCGAGTCGACAAGTTCCGCCGCAAGTACGGTATGCGTTGAGCCTCCTGTCGTTCAGGAAGGCACGGAAAAAGGCGCTCTCAGCGCCTTTTTTGTTGGTAATTCCTAACCTTTCCGGACC
>JAWLAN010000038.1:0-15432 GCA_041395385.1 Gammaproteobacteria bacterium | reverse complement strand
TCGCCATCGGCGACAAGGTGAGGGAGGGGGTGCCGGTCGCCGTCATCGAGCCAATCGCGCAAGGCGGCGCGCCGCCATCCCCAGCGACTGCACCAGCGCCGCAGATTCCGAAGGCGGCGTCCTCGCAACCTGCCGCCGTTGTCACGTCCCCGAGCGCTGCGCCGCCCACTGCGCCGGTGGCCGCAACGCCCGCACCCCGGCCGGCGCCGGCGGGTCTGCCCCAGGGAGCGGAGATCGTGGGCACGAGCGAGTCGGCGCGCGCGCACGCCAGTCCCTCGGTGCGCCGGTTCGCGCGCGAGCTCGGTGTCGATCTCGGACTGGTGCAAGGCAGCGGGCCGCGCGGACGCGTGCTGAAAGACGACGTCACCGCATTCACCAAGGCAGTCATCAGCGGCACGAGATCCGCCACGGCCGGGCTGCCGTCGGTCCCGCCCGTGGATTTCTCGCGCTTCGGCCCCGTGGAGCATCGCCCGCTGTCGCGGGTGAGGCGGCTGGCGGGGCAGGCCCTGCATCGCAGCTGGGTGACGGTGCCGCACGTGACCCAGTTCGACGAGGCGGACATCACCGACCTGGAGGAATTCCGGCAGGGCAAGCTCGAGGAGGCCGAACGGCGCGGCGTGAAGCTCACCCTGTTGAGCTTCCTGCTGAAGGCCGCGGTCACCGCCCTGCAGAAGTACCCGGATTTCTGCGCCTCGCTGTCTCCCGACGGCGAGACGCTGGTGCTCAAGCAGTACTTCCACATCGGCGTGGCGGTGAACACCGATCACGGCCTGATGGTGCCGGTCCTCCGCGACGTCGATCAGAAGGGACTGCTCGATCTGGCGCGCGAGGTGGGCGTGCTGAGCGAGAAGGCGCGGGCCGGCAAGATCGCGCCGGCCGACCTGCAGGGCGGATGCTTCACGATCTCCAGCCTGGGCGGCGTCGGCGGCACGGGCTTCACGCCGGTCGTGAACGCGCCGGAGGTGGCGATACTCGGCGTCTCGCGCGCGGCCATGCGGCCGGCGTACCGCGACGGGGAGTTCGTGCCGCGGTTGATGCTGCCGTTCGCCCTGTCCTACGACCACCGCGTCATCGACGGCGTCGCCGGCGCCCGCTTCACGCAGTTCCTCAGCACCGTGCTGGCCGACATCAGGCAGATACTGCTCTGAGACGGCCGCGCCTCGTCTATCCGCCGATAGCGGTCGTCAACGGCAGCTCGCCCTGGATGCTCGCCTCGCGGGCCTGCGGCGCGCCGCCCGGCGACAGGGCGCTCGCCCTCACGCCCAGCAGCCGCAGTCTGCGATCCAAGGACACGCGCCGCAGACATTCCCCGGCGGCACGGCGGATGATGCGCGGATCATCGGTGGCGCTCGGCAGCGTCACGTCGCGCGTCACGGTGCGAAAGTCCTCGTAGCGCAGCTTGATCCCGATGGTTCGTCCGCGGTACCCCTTGCGCCGCAGGTCCTCGGCCACCTTCGCGCACAGCGCCGTGAAATGCGCCGACAGCGTGGCGCGATCGCGGCGCGGATGCAGGTCGCGATCGAAGGTGGTCTCGCGGCTCACCGACTTCGGTTCGGAGCGCGTGACCACGGGCCGCTCATCGATCCCGTGGGCGACCTCGTGCAGCCAGGCGGCGTAGCCGCGGCCGAAATGGTCCTGCAGCATGGCCGGATCGGCGCATGCAAGATCGCCGATGGTGTTGACGCCGAGCGCTGCGAGCCTCGCGGCGGCCTTCGGGCCGATGCCGTTGATCCTTCGCACCGGCAAGGGCCAGATCCGCGCCGTGACATCCGCCATCCCGAGCACGGTCAGGCCGTCCGGCTTTTCGAGGTCCGAGGCAATCTTCGATAGCAGCTTGTTGGGGGTCACGCCGATCGAGCAGGACAGTCCGGTGGCGGCGCGCACGGCCTCCTTGATTCGCCGGGCGAGCGCCAGAGTTTCCCCGGGCAGATCGCTCAGGTCGAGGTAGATCTCGTCGATGCCGCGGTCCTCGATCCGCGGGGCGATGGCCGCGACGGCCGTCTTGAACAGGCGCGAGTAGCGGCGATAGGCATCGAAATCCACGGGCAGGAGGATCGCGTCCGGGGCGAGCCGGGCGGCCTTCATGACGCCCATGCCGGAGTGGACGCCGAGGGCGCGCGCCTCGTAGGTGGCGGTGGTCACCACGCCGCGGCCGACGTATTCGCGCAGCCGCGCGAAACGGCGCGTCCCGTCGGCGCTCACGATCGGCTCCCGATCGCCGCGCCCGGCGATGACCACGGGCATGCCTCGCAGCTCCGGGTAGCGCAGCAGCTCCACCGACGCATAGAACGCGTCCATGTCGAGATGGGCGATGCGGCGCGCGCCGTTGCTCATGGTGCGCCGAAGATACCGGAATCGGCGTCGCCGCGCCCGCTTCCGCAGCCCGTTCGTCCCGTCGTCGTCACGAGGAGCACATCGACCCGCGCGGGCCCTGCGGGCGGGGCCTAGAGCAGCTTTTCCATCTGCGCCACGCGATCGAGCGCCTCCTCCATCGTCGCACGCGCGTGCGCCGTCATCTCGTGCAGGTACACGTGCAGGGCGGCGTCGGCGGCATTCCGGTTCTCGCACTGCTCACTGTATTTCTCGAACGCGGCCAGGCTGCGCACCAGCTCGACCAGGTGATGCGGACATTCGCACTTGATCGTGGTGCTCGAGGAGGCGATGCGTTCGAGCGTGGCGCCGTCGAACCTGCGGGGCGGCACCCCGGCCTTCAGGCCGTCGCCCAGCCATTCCGGTTCGGCGCGCGCGCGCGCATTGCGCGAGGCGGTGCAAAGCCGCTCCAGCGTCAGCAGATCGATGGGACGCCGCATGAGCGTCAGACGATCCGAGGCGCGCGACAGGGCCTCGGGCGCGGCGAATCCGTACAGGACGATCACGTGCGCGATGCCGCGCTGCCCGGCAGTCTTCAGCACGCGCTCCAGCGTGCGCGGGTCCAGCGCGTCGATGTCGATCACCAGCACGTGCGCGTCGACGCCGGCATCGAGCGCGGCCACGTCCTCGAGGGTCTCGACCGCCGCGGCCACGATCATCGAGGTCATTCCCGTCGGCGACAGGCGGTAGCGCTCGGCCAGGGCGTCGCCGGCGAGGATCACGCGCACGGTCGGTTCGTCGTTGCTCGCGCGCGATCCCGGCAGCTCGTCGTATCCGCGGCGCACCGACTGGAGCTGCTCGAGATCGAGGTTCGCCACGGTGCTGATGGCGTTGCCGAGGTCGACGAGCTGCTTGATGAGCGTCAGCCGTGCCACGTCCTGCCTGGAATAGAGCCGCACGTGCTTGTCGCTGCGGTGGGCCTTGACGACCCCATAGCGGCGCTCCCACATCCGCAGGGTGGGGGCGGGGATGCGCGTCGCCTTGGAGACGGCTCCGATGCGGAAGATGGCCTCGTTGAAGCCGGAGTCGGTGTTTGTCTGTGCCATCACGTACTCTCTACAAAATATGTTCAGGCTGGAGGTCGGTCATTGATTGTTTGTATAGCATAACATGCGGCAAGATATGGCGTATGAACGAAAAAAACGAACGAATGTATAAGAAATGTATCGTAAAATGTGTTGCAAAGATTATTTTTATCGGTATCGTCTGTCGTATCTTGTTATGG
This sequence comes from Gammaproteobacteria bacterium, assembly GCA_041395385.1. Taxonomy (GTDB): domain Bacteria; phylum Pseudomonadota; class Gammaproteobacteria; order JAJPIJ01; family JAJPIJ01; genus JAJVHZ01. The sequence continues at coordinate 11,837 of JAWLAN010000038.1, read as the reverse complement.
GTCGGGCCGGCGGGATCGGCGTCCGCGTCTGGAGCAGCCAGCCCGACCTGTAGCGTGGGCATGGTTCGCGGGAACGCTGGCGATCCGAAATCGGCAACACGAGAGAGTGACACATGAGTGTGATGCAACTGGCGATCAATCTCACCGAGCAGGGCTTGATGCCCGATCCCATCGTGCGACGCGGGATCCTCGGCCTGCTCGGACAGCGCCTGCGCGCCCTGCCTCAGGACTGCGAGGCGCAGGCGGACTGGACGGAGCGCTTTATCCGTGCGCTCCGGGAGGCGCCGATCGCGGTGCGCACGGAGGCGGCGAACGAGCAGCACTACGAGGTGCCGTCAGGCTTTTTCGAGCTGGTACTGGGACCACATCGCAAGTACAGCTGCGCCCACTGGGGCGAGCGCTGCACCTCGCTGGCCGAGGCGGAGGCCGAGGCTTTGCGCCTGACCTGCGAGCATGCCGGCCTCGCCGACGGGCAGCGCGTGCTCGAGCTGGGATGCGGGTGGGGCTCGCTCACCCTGTGGATGGCCGCATGCTATCCGCGTTCGACCATCACCGCGGTCTCCAACTCGCATTCCCAGCGCGCCTACATCCTGCGCCAGGCCCGGGTCCGCGGCCTGGGCAACATCGAGGTGCTGACGGTGGACATGAACGAATTCGAACCGGCCCAGACCTTCGATCGCGTGGTGTCCGTCGAGATGTTCGAGCACATGCGCAACTGGCCCGAGCTCTTCGGCCGGATCAACTCCTGGCTCGCCCCACGGGGCATTTTCCTGATGCACGTGTTCTGCCATCGCGCCGTTCCCTACCTGTTCGAGGCGCGCGACAGCAGCGACTGGATGAGCCGTCACTTCTTCTCCGGCGGCATGATGCCCAGCGACGCGCTTGCCGTCCGCCTCCAGGACCGTCTGCGGCTGCAACGCCAGTGGCGCTGGAGGGGTTTGCATTACCAGCGCACGGCGGAGGCGTGGCTGGCGAACATGGATGGGAATCGCGATGCCGTGCGCGCGGTGCTCGCCGCGACCTATGGCGCCTCCGAGGTGGATCTCTGGTGGGGCCGCTGGCGCATGTTCTTCATGGCGTGCGCGGAGCTGTTCGGCTATGCCGGCGGCCAGGAGTGGTGGGTCAGCCACTACCGGTTCTGCCGTGCCGAGGACGGCGCCCCATCGAACGGAGCGAGCGCGCGATGAGGCGACTTGCGGACATCGCGCGAGCGCCGGCGACGAACTTCCTCCTGGCGCAGGCCGGCTGGTTCGCCTGCGTGCTTGGCGCCGCCCGCGATCTGGCCGGGCTCGGCGCGTCGGTTGCGCTTGCGATCATCGCGCTGCATCTGCTCCTCAGCGTCGATCCCAGGCGCGAGGGCAGGCTGCTGGCATTGGCCACCGTGATCGGCCTGTCGTTCGATTCGACGCTCGTGTCCGCGGGCGTGCTGGAGTATCGAAGCGGCATGCTCGTGGACGGAATCGCCCCGTACTGGATCGTCGTCATGTGGCCGCTCTTTGCCACGACCCTGAACAGCAGCCTGCGCTGGCTGCACGGCCGCTGGTGGCTGGCGGCGGCGTTCGGCGCGGTCTTCGCCCCGATCGCCTATGTCGCCGGCGCGCGTCTCGGGGCGGTCGAGATCCTCGCCATGACGGCGGCGATGGCCATCCTGGCGCTGGGGTGGGCCGTGCTCCTGCCTCTGCTCGTCCGCGTCGCGGCCCTGAATGACGGCATGCGGCAGGCACGCACCGTCACCGGCGCTGACGTCGCCCGGATTGCCCGCCATGTCTGAGTTCGCGGCTTTCGCGCACGGGCTGACGTGGATCCTCCCGATCGCAGGATTGGGATGGGTAGTGAGTCTCGTCAAGCGCAACGTCGCCATCGTCGACAGTCTCTGGGGGCTGTTCTTCTTGGCGGCGTGCGCCGCGTATGCGGGCGCAGCGCCAGCGCTCTCCGAGCGCGCATGGGTGGTCTTGATACTCGTCCTCTGCTGGGCCTTACGCCTGAGCGGCCACATCACGATGCGAAACTGGGGCCAGGGCGAGGACCATCGCTACCAGGCCATCCGCAGGAACAATGAGCCGGGCTTCGAATTCAAGAGCGTCTACATCGTCTTCGGCCTGCAGGCCCTGCTGGCGTGGATCATTTCGCTGCCGCTGTTCGTCGCCATCGGCAGCGACGCGCCGCTCAATGCCATCGACTATGCCGCGGCGTGCCTGTGGCTGTTCGGCTTCACGTTCGAGGCGGTCGCGGACTGGCAACTGGCCGCCTTCAAGCGCGCGCCCGGCAACGCGGGAAGAGTCTTCGATCGCGGTCTGTGGCGATACAGCCGGCACCCGAACTATTTCGGCGAATGTTGTCTGTGGTGGGGGTTCTACCTGTTCGCAGCCGCCGCAGGCGGTTGGTACGCGGTGGTGGCGCCGGTGTTGATGACGGTGCTCCTGTTGCGTGTCTCGGGCGTGGCATTGCTGGAGCGGGCCATGGTCGTGCGGCGCCCCGAGTACCGGGAGTACATGCGCCGCACCAATGGATTCGTGCCGGGAGCACCGCGAACCCTCCAGACAAATTCGAGCGGAGTGAAGTCATGACCCAGACGATGGCAGCCTTGTTCCGGTGCGGGCGTAATTGCGCCGTGTTCGCGACCCTTCTCGCCGCAACGACCGTGCAGGCGGCGCAGGAGCAGGCCTGGCACTTCCGGGTGTTCCTCGACGAGAAGCCCATTGGCAGTCATCGCTTCAAGCTCGTCCACGAGGGCACGAGACAGGTCGTGCAGAGCGAGGCGGACTTCGATGTCCGCTTCTGGTTCATCGAGGCCTACAACTATCTGCATCGCAACCGCGAGGTCTGGCAGGAGGGCTGCCTGGCGGAGATCGAAGCGGCGACCGACGACAACGGCCGCGAGCAGCGGGTCACCGGCAGCCGCGCCGAGGAAGGTTTCAGGGTGTCGAGCACCGCACATGGCGAGCGGACACTGCCCGCCTGCGTCATGACGTTCGCGTACTGGGATCCGGGATTCCTGGAGCAGGGCAGGCTGCTCAATCCGCAGACCGGGGAGTACGTCTCGGTGAGCGTCGAGCGGATCGGCACCTCGCGGGTGCCATACCAGGGCCAGGAGGTGAGCGCCGAGGGTTTCCGGCTGAAGGCCGGCGAGATCATCATCGATGTGTGGTACTCCGCGCAGCGGCAGTGGCTCGCCCTGGAGTCGATCACCGAGGGCGGACGGAGGTTGCGTTATGTGGCGCAGTAGCGAGAGCGCGGCGTCGATGCGATCGATGAGGGCGCGCGGCGTGATCGTGAAGGTGTTGGCGATTGTTGCCGTGACTGCCGGCACCGTCAGTCTCGCCGCATGCACGAGCGCGCCGCGCGCGCCGATGCCGACGGTGTCGAATGTCGATCTGCCGCGCTACATGGGGGACTGGTACGTCATCGCCAGCATACCCACGCGGTTCGAGGTGGGGGCTCACAATGCAGTCGAGCACTACCGGCTCGATCCCGACGGCACCGTCTTCACCCGGTTCACCTTCAGGGCCGGGGGCTTCGACGGCAAGCTCAAGAGCTACGATTCGCGCGGCTACGTCGTCGATCGCGACACCAACGCGATCTGGGGAATCCAATTCCTGTGGCCGTTCAAGGCCGACTACCGGATCGTGTTTCTCGACAGCGACTACCGTCACGTCGTGGTGGCCCGCGAGAAACGCGACTACGCCTGGATCATGGCCCGGGATCCGAAAGTGGACGAGGGCGTGTATGCGCAGATGGTCGAACGGCTGGCGGACCTGGGCTACGACGTGACGAAACTGCAGCCGGTGCCGCAAAGATGGCAGCCGTGAGCGGGCCCCGTCCATGAGCCGGAGAATGGTGCGATGAGGATTGCCGTGGTGGGGACCGGGATCTCCGGTAGCGTCGTGGCCCGGCGCCTGTGCCGCGAGCACGAGATCACGGTCTTCGAGGCGGCCGACTACGTCGGCGGCCACACGCATACGGTGGACGTCGAGCTCGGCGGCGTGCGCTACGCGGTGGACACCGGCTTCATCGTCTTCAACGACCGTACCTACCCGAACTTCATCGCCCTGCTCGAGGAGCTGGGCGTGGCGTCGCGGCCGACGCAGATGGGCTTCAGCGTGCGCTGCGAGCGTTCGGACCTGGAGTACAACGGGGCTTCCCTGAGCACGCTGTTCGCGCAGCGGCGCAACCTGCTGCGACTGTCGTTCCATCGCATGCTTTGCGACATCATCCGCTTCAATCGCGAGGCGCCTGCGCTGCTCGATGTCGAGGACGACGGACGCACGCTGGGGGAGGTGCTGCGCGCCGGCGGCTATTCGCGCGAATTCGTCGAGAAGTATCTGGTGCCGATGGCCGCGGCGATCTGGTCCGCGGAGCCGGACAATATCTACCGCTTCCCCGCCCGGTCTTTCATCCGCTTCTTCAAGAACCATGGGTTGCTCGACGTCGGCAACCGTCCGCAGTGGCGCGTAGTGGCTGGCGGGTCCCGCAGCTATGTCGAGCCGCTCGTGCGGCCCTTCCGGGACCGCATCCGATTGCGCACGCCGGTGCGCGGCGTCACCCGGCATGCCAATCACGTGGAGATCCGATGCGAGGGCCATCCTCCCGAGCGTTTCGACTGCGTCTTCATCGCGGCGCACAGCGATCAGGCCCTGGGAATGCTGCGCGACGCCACGCCCGAGGAACGCGCCGTGCTGGCGGCGATCCCCTACCAGGAGAACGACGTGGTGCTGCACACCGACGCCTCATTCCTGCCGCGGCGCAGACGTGCCTGGGCGGCATGGAACTATCACATCTTTCCCGAGGCGCGGCAGCGCGCGGCCGTGACCTACAACATGAACCTCCTTCAAGGGCTCGACGCCCCGGAACAGCTCCTGGTGACGCTGAACTGCGCCGACCGCATCGATCCGGGCCGGGTGCTGGCGCGCTACCGCTACGACCATCCGGTATTCCTGCCCGGCAGCGTCGAAGCGCAGGCGCGCAACGCGGAGATAAACGGGGCGCGGCGCACCTTCTACTGCGGCGCCTACTGGCGCAACGGCTTCCACGAGGACGGGGTCTGCAGTGCGCTGCAGGCGCTGCGGCATTTCGAGGAGTGGCGGGGACATGCAGAGCAGCCTCTACGTCGGGTGGGTTAGGCATCGGCGGCTGCGGCCGGTGCCGCACCGGTTCCGGTATCCCATCTTCATGGTCTACCTGGACCTGGCGGAGCTGCCCACGCTGTTCCGCGGCCGATGGTTCTGGTCGACGCGCCACCCGACCTGGGCATGGTTTCGCAGAGGCGACTACCTGGGTGATCCGACCCGGCCGCTCGAGGAGAGCGTGCGCGCGCTCGTCTCGGCACGAGCCGGCTTCGCACCGGCGGGGCCAATACGCGTACTGACGCACCTGCGCTACCTGGGGGTCTTCTTCAGCCCCCTGTCTCTGTACTACTGCTTCGACGCGAGTGGACGATACGTGGAGGCGGTGGTCGCGGAGGTCAGCAATACGCCCTGGGGCGAGCGCCACTGCTATGTGCTCAGGACCTCTGCTGGTGATCGCGACAAGGCGACGCAGCGTCACACGCACCGCAAGGAGTTCCACGTCTCGCCGTTCATGCCGATGGACGTCGACTACCGCTGGCGGCTGTCGACGCCGGGGCAACGCCTGCTGGTGCATGTCGAGAATCACCAGGCGGCCGGAAAGCTGTTCGACGCCACGCTGCTGCTGAGCCGCCGTCCGCTTTCGCGTGCAGAGCTGCTGCGGACGCTGCTCGCATTCCCGGCGATGACCGTCAAGGTCCTCGCCGCCATCTACTGGGAGGCCTTCAGGTTGTGGCTGAAGGGCTGCCGGTTCGTACCGCATCCGCGCACGCGCGCGCAACGAACGGAGAACAGTGCATGAACGAGATGAGGCTGCCCGCCGCGGGACGCGTCGGGCGAACGGGTTCCGGTGTGACGGCGCTGGCGCGGCGCGTCGTGCTCGACAGACTGCGTCGACTCCGGCACGGGCAGATCTGCCTGGTCGAGGGCGACGACAGGACGCTGCTCGGGCAGGCGGATGAGCAGTTCCCGGTGCGCGCGGAGGTACGGGTGCGCGACCCGCGCTTCTACGTCGACCTGCTGCTCGGCGGCACGATCGGCGCGGCCGAGGCCTACATGGACGGCAGGTGGGAGGCGGACAGCCTGACCGACGTCATCCGCATAGCCAGTCGCAACATGGCCGTCATGGATGGCATGGAGCGCGGCGTCGCGCGCGTCGCGCTGGCCGTGCACGGGCTGCTCTCCCGGTTCCGGCGCAACACCCGTCGAGGCGCCCGCCGCAACATCGCCGCGCACTACGATCTCGGCAACGACTTCTTCGCCGCGTTTCTGGACGAAACCATGATGTATTCGAGCGCGGTCTTCGAGCGCGACGACATGAGTCTTTACGAGGCCTCGGTCGCCAAGCTGGAACGGATCTGCCGCAAGCTGGATCTGCGGCCCGGCGATCGGGTGCTGGAGATCGGCAGCGGCTGGGGCGGGTTCGCGATGCACGCCGCACGCCACTATGGCTGCCACGTCACCACGACCACCATCTCGCGGGCGCAGTACGAGCTAGCCGTCGAGCGGGTGCGCAGGGCCGGACTGTCGGACCGCGTAACCGTGCTGTGCGAGGATTATCGCGACCTGGGCGGCCTGTACGACAAGATGGTCTCGATCGAGATGATCGAGGCCGTCGGCCACGAGTTCTTCGACACCTACTTCGAGAAGGTGAGCTCGCTGTTGAGGCCCGAGGGCATGTTCCTGATGCAGGCGATCACGATCGCCGATCAGCGCTACGAGCAGGCGCGGCGCTCCGTCGATTTCATTCAGCGCTACATCTTTCCCGGCGGCAGCCTGCCCTCCGTGGCGCGGATCGCCGAGGCCATCGCCCGCAGGACCGACATGCGCATGTTCCATCTGGAGGATATCGGACCGCACTACGCGCGCACCCTGCGCGACTGGCGGGACCGGTTCGCGAGCCGCCTGGCCGGCATTGCGGGCATGGGCTACCCGGAGGAGTTCCTGCGCATGTGGGAGTATTATTTCTGCTACTGCGAGGGAGCTTTCGAGGAGCGGGTGATCGGTGCGGCGCAGTTCGTGTTCACCAAGCCGCTTTGTCGGCGCGAGGCTCTGATCCACCTGCCGCACTGCGGCACGGGGTGGCGCAAGCCGGCACTCGCGCTCGCCTCCGGAGGTCGATGATGCGCTGGCGTCTGCTCTGGTTCACCCTCGGTGTGCTGGCCGTCGCTGCCGCGAGGGCGGAAGGGGGCTGCGCCCCGGCGCTGGACTTCGCGATGCGGCCGCTCGCCGGCAGCGAGCCTGTCCGGCTGTGCGAGGTCTACCGCGGCCAGGTGGTGATGATCGTGAATACGGCGAGCAAGTGCGCCTTCACGCCGCAGTATGAGGCGCTGGAGGCCCTCTATGCGAAGTACCGGGACCGCGGATTCGTCGTGCTCGGTTTCCCTTCCAACGACTTCGGCGGTCAGGAGCCCGGGACCGAGGCCGAGATCCAGGAGTTCTGCCGATCGACCTACGGCGTGAAATTTCCGATGTTCGAGAAGACACATGCCGGCAGGGCGCAGGCCGACCCCCTGTTCCGCGGGCTCGGGGAGCTGGCCGGCGAGTATCCGCGATGGAATTTCCACAAGTACCTGCTCGACCGGGACGGGAACCTGGCGGCGAGCTTCGGCAGCTTCACCCGCCCGGACAGCGGGAAGGTCGTCGAGAAGATTGAGGCGCTGCTGGGCGATTGAGGCTCGCGTCGGGCCGTGGTTGGGTTCGGGAGGTGGGCGCTGCCCTGCTCCCGAAGCCGGCATTCGCACTCGCAGGCCAGTGCGATTTTGCCATGTCCCTTGGCCCGATCGGGCAAAAAAAAGGACCGCCACGGCGGTCCTTTTCGTACATTCTCGACTGTCGTCGCCCGGTTATTTCTTGCCGGCGCGAGCTGCGGACTCGTTCTTGTTCTTCTCGTTCCGTGCGGGCGTGGTCGCGGCAATGACGACCTTGGGCTTCGCCGCTGCGATGGCCGACATCGCATGCAGGCCGCGGAACTGCGTTGCTATCTTCTGGGCGTTGCTGGTTTGCATAAACTCCTCTTGGTGATCAACCTGACGATGAGACCGTGAAAGGCGAGATTGGTTCGCGTCGTCCGTACGACCCTCCCGCACCAATCAGCGCGTGTATCGGCCACGACCTCAGGAACTTTTGTCGTTGTTTAGGTTACGCCTCTCGAGCTGAACGCAGCCTTAAGTGCAAAGGCTTGCTGGCGGCTGCCACGCTCGCGACGCCGAGGGAGGCGTGGTCGCCGGTGCCTCCGCAGTGCGCCGCAACGCCGCGCAGGACTCGCCGTCTGAATGACGGTGCGCCGTTGGCTCAGGGACTGCGCTAGCGGGGGCCGGCCGGCATGCTGGCATGCCCGCCGGCGTGATGGGGGCGAATCAGTACGACTCCGGGGCGGGGGGAGTATCCGGGGCAGACGCCGGGACCGGCGGCGCAGTCGTCGCGGCCTCGTCGGCGGTTTGCGACGCCTGCTGCTCGGACGGGTTTGCGCCCGCCGCCGCGCTGTTCGTTGTGCCTGCCGCCCCTGCCCCCGGTTCGGGCGGGTAACCGGCCTTGTCCAGGGCAGCCGTCAGCGCGGCCGCGTCGTATTCGCGAAGTATGGTCTCGTCGATATGGACGACCGGCACGTTCATCAGCCCGTCCTCAACGCCGAGCAACTCCTGCAGCTCCTTGCGGACCGCCCCGTCGGTGGAGGCGTCCTTGTCCGTGAACGGCACGCCGCGGGCCTTGAGCTGCAACCGCACCAGCTCGCAGCTGTCGCATTTGGGGATGGAATACAGGGTGACCGGGTGCTTCGCGACGATCTCCGAGAGCACCGGCGTGGGGGCATTGACGTTACCCCGCAGCCGCTTTTCACCCTTCTTGATGCTGCCCGGCGGGCAACTGTCCCGGAAGGAACTCTGGCCGGATTCGTCGATGCACTCGACGATGGTGACGGCCTTGGCCGGGATGAGGCCGGCAAGGGCGGTGAGCGCCAGCACCTGGCAGGATCGAAGCAGGGTAGTTCGCATCATTGGCGGGTTCCTGACTCTCAAGGTTGAAAGATGCGAATCGGCCGCACGCGGGTGACGACATGTACGGTCCCGGCGGCGCGGGCATTCGCGGTACGCGAAAAGTATAGCAATCAATTGCTTGATTTCCGTCCTTTCAGGAGTACCGGACGGGGGTTACCTGCGTGTTTGACGTCAGTATAATGGCCCGTGTGCGACAGGCACCCCGGTATTGAGCGCCCTCCCGGTCGGCCCGAGCCCAGTTCCCCCCTGCGAGACCTCGACCCCAGTCTTCCGGGTAACGGTTCAGTCCTCCCGGGGGGAACGCCATCGGCATGCGAAAGTGGCGGAACTGGTAGACGCGCTGGATTTAGGTTCCAGTGGGGCAACCCGTGAGAGTTCGAGTCTCTCCTTTCGCACCATCTGGTGGGAGTCCGGGCCGCCGCCGGGCCCCGGAGAGCGCTTGCCGTGCGGGGCCCGGCCGCAAAAACCCAACGGCAAACATACATATATATAGGGCAGGTACATATGCAGGTATCAGTCAGCAGCACCGGCACCCTGGAGCGCCGCCTCACCGTCGAGGTGCCCGAGGAACAGATCAGCAAGGAAGTCCAGAGCCGCCTGCAGGCGATCACGCGCACGGCGCGCATCGATGGCTTTCGGCCGGGCAAGGCGCCGATGCGACTGGTGGAACAGCGTTTTGCGGCACGGGTTCGTGACGAGGTCGTCGGCGAGGTGGTGCGCCGCAGCTTCGCCGACGCCGTGATGCAGGAGAAGCTGCGCCCTGCCGGCGCGCCGATCATCGACCCTCTGAGCGTGGAGCCGGGCAAGGGTCTGTCCTACACGGCGACCTTCGAGGTCTACCCGGAGGTGACCATGAAGCCGGTCACCGAGCTGACGCTGAATCGGACCACCTGCGAGATCACCGACGCCGACATCGACAAGATGGTCGCGAAGCTGCGCGAGCAGCGCCGCACCTGGAAGAAGGTCGAGCGTAGCGCCGCCACCGGCGATCGGGTCACCATCGACTTCATCGGCAAGGTCGACGGTACGCCCTTTCCCGGGGGTACCGCCCACGACTATCAACTGGAGCTGGGGGCCGGGCGGTTCATCCCGGGGTTCGAGGAAGGCCTGGTCGGCAAGGGCACCGGTAGCCACGAGGTCCAAGTCACCTTCCCGAACGACTACCCGCACCAGGAGCTCGCAGGCAAGGGGGCGGTGTTCGAGATCACCCTCAAGCAGGTCGAGGAGCCAGCCCTTCCGGAGCTCGACGCGGAGTTTTTCAAGGCCTTCGGCGTCGAAGACGGTGGGATCGAGGCGTTCAGGGCAGATGTTCGCAAGAACGTCGAACGTGAACGCGACCAGGCCCTGCGCACTCGCCTCAAGCACGGCACCTTCAATACCCTGATCGAGGCCAATCCGCTCGAGCTGCCCAAGGCGCTGGTCGAGAATGAGGCACGGCGATTGCTTTACCAGAGCCAACAGGGCCTGATGATGCGCGGCATTCCCCGCGCCCAGGTGGAGGGCATGTCCGCGGACTCGTTCCGTCCGCAGGCGGAGCGGCGCGTCGCGCTCGGCCTGCTGATGGGCGACATCATCCAGAAGCAGAAGCTGGAGGCCGAGCCGGTCCGGGTGCGCAACCTGCTCGAGCAGATGGCGTCCACGTATGACGACCCGGCGGCCGTGATCAAGTGGTACTACGAGGACGAGGAGCGGTTGAACGAGGTCCGCACGGCGGTGCTGGAAGACCAGGTGGTCGACTGGCTGATGACGCAGGCGAAGGTCACGGAACAGGGCATCGCGTTTGACGACCTTATGAATCCAAGGCAGACTGAAATCGACGCTAAAGCATCAGCTTGACATGACCGATAACGCCCCCATGAACACGACCACTCGCGCGCTGAACCTCGTGCCCGTCGTCATCGAGCAGACCGCGCGGGGCGAGCGCGCGTACGACATTTATTCGCGCCTGCTCAAGGAGCGGGTGATCTTTCTCGTCGGACCGGTCGACGACCACGTCGCCAACCTCATCGTCGCCCAGCTTCTGTTCCTGGAATCCGAGAACCCGGACAAGGACATTCACTTCTATATCAACTCGCCCGGAGGCTCGGTGAGCGCCGGGCTGGGCATCTACGACACCATGCAGTTCATCAAGCCGGACGTCAGCACCATGTGCATAGGCATGGCGGCCAGCATGGGCGCCCTGCTGCTGACCGGCGGCACTGCCGGCAAACGCTACTGCCTGCCGCATTCCCGCGTCATGATCCACCAGCCGCTGGGCGGCTTCCAGGGTCAGGCGACCGACATCGAGATCCACGCCAAGGAGATCCTGAAGGCGCGCGAGCGGCTGAACTTGATACTCTCCCAGCACACGGGACAGCCTCTGGAGCGCATCGCCCAGGACACGGACCGCGACAACTTCATGAGCGCTGACGAGGCGAAGAGGTACGGCCTCATCGACGAGGTGTTGAGCCGACGTGGCTGAATGGCCCGTTAATTGTAAGGTGCAGTCGGCGCGCGGGACGCGATCCACCGCGGTGTGGTCTAGAATTCCCAGTGTGGGCAATCGGAGAGCAAAGCGATGAGCGACAACAGGCAGAACAAGGGGGAGGGCGACCGACTTCTGTACTGTTCTTTCTGCGGCAAGAGCCAGCACGAGGTGCGCAAGCTCATCGCCGGTCCTTCCGTGTTCATCTGCGATGAGTGCGTCGAGCTCTGCAACGACATCATCCGCGAAGAGATACAGGACAAGGCGACCGGCGGGCTCGGCAGCCGGCGGCCGAAGCCCCAGGAGATGAAGAAC
>JAWLAN010000037.1:0-18575 GCA_041395385.1 Gammaproteobacteria bacterium | reverse complement strand
TTTTGCCGGTTAGCCGTAACGATAGTTGTCGTTGCGGTTTTGCAGTGTCATGGCCTCTTCACAGGAGGGGCCATGAAGAGCGACCGAGAGGTGAAACTAATGCGTCGTGAGCGCGCGAAGGGGGCGAGTCAGGAGTTGGCGGCGGCGCGGGCCGGCATGAGCGTGCGTACCGTGCGCAAGTACGAGAAGCTGGGGATGCTGCCGAGCCAGGTGGGCAAGCCGCATACCTGGCGCACCCGCGAGGATCCATTTGCGACGGACTGGCCGTGGGTTCTCGAGGAGCTGGAGCGCGATCCGGCGCTGCAGGCCAAGACGCTGTTCGAGCTGCTGCAGGCGAGCCATCCCGGGCGCTACGGGCCGGGGCAGCTGCGGACCCTGCAGCGACGCCTTGCCGCCTGGCGCTGCCTGCACGGTCCGGAGCGCTTGGCGATGTTCGAGCAGGTGCACGAGCCGGGGGAGGCCATCCAGTCGGATTTCACCCATGCCACCGAGCTGGGCGTCCGCATCGCCGGCGAGGGATTCCCGCATCTGCTCTTTCACAGTGTGCTGACCTACTCGAACGTTGAGGCGGTCAGGGTGTGCTTCTCCGAGAGCTTCGAAGCGCTCGCCGAGGGACTGGAGGCGGCGCTGGGGAGTTTCGGCGGCGTGCCCCGCAGCCATCGCACCGACAATCTCTCGGCCGCCATCCGCGAGCTGGGACGCGAAGGGCGGCGCGATTTCACCGCGGCCTACCGGGCCCTGCTGGAACACTACGGCATGCTCGGCAGCACCAACCATCCCGGCGAGTCGCACCAGAACGGCGATGTGGAGTCCGCCCACGGCCAGTTCAAACGCGCCCTCGATCAGGCCCTGCGCGTGCGCGGCAATCGGGACTTCGCCAGCCGCGGGATCTACGAGCAGTTTCTCGCCGAGCTGGTGCGCAAGCGTAACGCCACCCGCGCCGCACGCTTCGCGGCCGAGCGGGAGCAGCTTCGGCCACTGCCGCCGGCCCCGCTGCTGCCGTGCAAGGAGGTGGTGGTGCGGGTCAATCGCTTCAGTCTGATCCGCGTGCAGGGCAACGCCTACTCGGTGCCCTCGCGGCTGATCGGGGCGAAGCTGCGGGTGCGGATCCGCGCCGAGACCCTGGAGCTCTACCACGGCGTGAATCTCGTGCTGCGCCTGCCGCGGCTCATCGGGCGCAACCGCGCGCGTATCGATTACCGGCACGTCATCTGGTCGCTGGTGAGAAAGCCCGGGGCCTTCATGGCCTACCGCTACCGCGAGGAGATGTTTCCGACACTGGTCTTCCGCCGCGCCTTCGATGCGCTGCAGCAGCAGCTGCCGGCCAAAGCGGTACGCGAATACCTGCGGGTGCTGCACTTGGCGGCGAGCAGCTCGGAGAGCGAAGTCGGCGCCGCGCTGGAGCGGTTGCTGGCCGAAGCGCGCCTGCCCGGCTTCGATGCCTGCCGGGCGCTCCTGCCACGACCCACGCCCGATCTCGACCAATGGACCTCCAGTCCTGTCGTCGACCTGGCCGCCTATGACCGTCTGCTGGCCGGAGGCGCTCATGACTGACCGGCACGCCGATCTCGCCGAGCTGCTGCACGTACTGCGCCTGCCCACGATGGCCGAGGTGTTTGCCGACTGGGCGCTGCGCGCGGCCAAGGACAAGCTCACCCATGAAGCGTTTCTCTATCAGCTGGTGCAGGCCGAGCTGGAAGGCCGTACGCAGCGGCGCACCGAGCGGTTTCGCCGCGCCTCGGGCCTGCCGCCGGAGAAGACGTTTCGCCACCTCAAGCTCTCGCGCTTCGACGCGCCAGCGCGCGCCCAGATCGAGCGGCTGAAGAGCGGGGCGTTTCTCGATGAGGCCATCAATGTCGTCGCCGTCGGGCGGCCCGGCTGCGGCAAAACGCATCTGGCCTGCGCCCTCGGGCACGCGCTCATCGAGCAAGGCCGGCCGGTGCTGTTTTGCTCGGCCTGCCAGCTCGTGCAGGAGCTGCTCGCCGCCAAGCGCGATCTGCGGCTGCCCAAGGCGATGGACAAGCTCGCCCGGTTTGACTGCCTCATCCTGGACGACATCGGCTACGTGCAGCAGGACCGCGATGAGATGGAAGTCCTCTTTACCCTGCTGGCAGAGCGCTACGAGCGGGCGAGTGTGATTATCACCACCAATCTGGTCTTCTCCGAGTGGAACCGCATCTTCAAGGATCCGATGACGACCATGGCGGCCATCGACCGCGTCGTCCATCACTCCGTGATCCTGGACCTGATGCAAGTGGACAGTTACCGCGCCGAGGCCGCCTCCAGACGTCGCGGCGGCGCGGCCGAGCAACGGAATACGCAGCCGCTGCCGGCTGCCTAAGGGGCGGCAAATCTAATTGACGTCACCCGGAAGAACCAATTGACTCTGAACATGACCGGCAATCTACTGTCACGTCGAATCATGCTGCGAGAGCAGCCTTTTGTTGCCTCAGGGTCTCTCTCAGCGGGACCAGCCCACCGGGTACCGGCACCGAACGGCGGTTTGAGGCCAGCTGCCAAGGGTGCCTGCGGAGTCGACGGTCAGCACTACCTGGCCTACAAGCCAAGACCCTTTACTCGTGCGGATCGGGATCGGGTAACAATCCTGTTCGGGGGTCTGCACTGGCGAGCCGAGCGTGTCATCCAGGGCGTCATGGAAAACATGGGTTACCGTGCCCGAATCCTGCCCGCCGCCTCTACCCGGGACCTGCTCGTCGGACGGGAACTTGCTGACATTGGGCAGTGTTGCCCCACCAGCTTCACTACGGGCAACCTCGCCAACTTCCTGCGTGCCGAGGCAGATCGAATCGGCGCCGACAATGTCGCGAACAACTACGTGTATCTCACGGCCGGTGCATGCGGTTCATGCCGTTTTGGTCAATACCACCAAAGCTACGAACTGGCGCTGCGCAATATCGGAATGGAGGCTTTCCGCATTTTCCTTCTGGATCAGCGCAATCTGAATCAGGGTTCGCCCGAAGCCGGGCTCGACCTGAGCGTGCCGTTCATTGCGGGCGCTGTGTGGGCCCTCGTCGTCACCGACGTGATTCAGGACCTGGAGTATCAGGTCCGCCCGTACGAGACGAAAGCCGGCGAGACCGAGCGCGTAGTGCGCGAGAGCGTAGATTACCTCTATGAGGTATTTCGCAGGCGACCGTATCGAGGGAAGAAGTGGGACGCCGTGTTGTGGCACTTCGGTACCCGGTATTTCCTGAATGCGTTGCGTGAGGTGCGGGAGCGCTTCGATTCCATTGAGGTCGATCGGCTGCGTGTAAGGCCAGTAGTGAAAATTACCGGCGAGTTCTATCTGCAGACGGTCGAAGGGGCGCCGAATCACGACATTCACCGCTGGCTGGAGACCGAGGGTGCGGAGGTCTATCCCGCGGCAGTTACCGTGTGGCTAGACTACCTCCTGCGACTGACCAGGCAGAAGCTCGAGGATCACGTTGGAATCCAGAGGCACGCGCGCCTCAAGCTTGGCGCCGTGTGCGTCATCCAATCCGCGTTGCGATGGACATACGGCAGGATGCGCAAGGCGCTCGGCGATGTGCCTCGCGCATTGCCGGACCAATACGAGCTGGCACGCCTCGCAGCTCCTTACTACAACTCGCGGCTGACCGGTGGCGAAGGGGATATGCTGATTGGCAAGGCATTGTGGGCCTACCATCGCAAGAAGGCGCATATGACGTGCGAACTGTCCCCGTACTCCTGTATGCCAAATACCATGAGCATCGGCGCCATGGCCGCCGTGCGTGGTCATTATCCGGACCTGCTATACGCGCCAATCGAGATCAAGGGCGACGCGGAAGTGCATGCGCTCTCGCGCTGTCAGATGGTCCTCGCCGAAGCCAGGAAGCGGGCGCAACAGGAGTACGAGGACGCGCTGGAGCGCACTGGGCTCTCAGATGCCCACGTGCGGTCGGCGATCGAGCAGCGGCCGCAGTTGAGAAGAGCCGCGTGTCGCATTCCGCACTACGGCATCGTTGCGGGCAGTGCAGCGAACCTCGTGCTGCACATTGCCGCCAACAGACGACGATGTTGACAGTCGGCCTGGATGTCGGCTCGACGACGGTTAAGGCGGCGGTGGCTGCCGACGGCGCTACGCGCTGGCAGGACTACCAGCGTCACAATACGAGGCAGGCGGAAATAGTGCTTTCGTTTCTGCAGCGCCTGGAGTCGGATTGCGGGCTAACCCCTGGGCGCGATCGCGTCTATGTCACTGGCTCGGGTGGCGGAGTTCTTGCGCCGCTTCTTGGCGGCAGGTTCATCCAGGAGGTGGTCGCTGTTTCGGCGGCAGTCGAAAAACTGCATCCTGAAGTCAACTTCGTCTCCGAGATCGGTGGCGAGGACATGAAGACACTGTTCTTTTCGACGACTGGGAACGGCAAGTCTAAGCAGGTCTACATGCAGTCGGCATGCAGTGGCGGCACCGGTACGTTTATCGAGAAAACGGCGCGCAAGCTGCAAGTTCCCATCGAAGGCCTGGCGCAGATGGAATACTTCGGCGTCACGCTGCACAAGGTCAGCGCCAAATGCGGCATTTTTGCCGAAGCCGACGCGAACTCGCTGGTGAAGTCCGGCGTTCCCGTAGAAGAGATCATAGCCAGCCTGTTTGAGGCAGTCGTCTACCAGAACCTCGCAACCCTCACCAAGGGCAACACGCCCCTTCCCAAAGCGCTGCTTCTCGGCGGACCGAACCTGTTCTTCAAGGGCCTGCAGCAGGCATGGCAGCACCATCTACGCAGGCTCTGGTCTGAAAGGCATGTCGCGCTGCCTGTTGGCGGCACGCCTCTGTCACTGATAGAGGTGCCGGCAGATGCACTTTATTATGGCTGTCTGGGTTGCATCGCGATTGGTGACGACGAGGAACAGGGCCTGGGGGTCTACGCGGGTCGCGAGAAACTCCGTTGGTGGATATCGGAGGGTCAGTGGGAGGTTAAAGCGAAGGCCGGCACGAGAGGACTTGTGCGGGAGGAGAAAGAGTTTGAGGAGTTCCTCAGTAGGTATGGTGAGCAGGGAGCAAAGAACGTCTCGGATGACAGGGCGCCCGCCTTCCGCACGGCGGCCCCGGTTCTGGTCGGCTGTGACGTCGGCAGCACTACGGCAAAGGCAGTCGTGCTGTCAATGGGCAAGGAACTGCTGTCGAGCTGTTATGTGCCTTCCAACGGAAATCCGATCGAGGACTTGAAGGCGATCGTACGCAGAATCCGCGAGGCGGGCTTCGAGTCTATAGCCGCAGTGGCAATAACGGGATACGGCAAAGACCTGTTGACGGACATAGTTGGAGCCGACGTCGCGGTGGTCGAGACCGTGGCACATGCCACCGGAGCGCTGCATTTTTTCCCCGACGCCGACGTCATCTGCGACGTGGGCGGCTGTGATGTGAAGATCATGATCCTGCGGCAGGGGACGGTATCGGATTTTCGGCTCAATTCCCAATGTTCTTCGGGCAATGGCGCCTTTCTGCAGGGTGTGGCGGAACGCTACGGCATTTCCCTGGAAGAGTATGCCGAGCATGCATTCCGGGCCCAATCGATACCTTCCCTTGCCATGGGATGCGGCGTGTTTCTGCAGTCGGACATCGTCAATCAGCAGCGCAAAGGTTGGTCGGCCGAGGAGATCATGGCCGGGCTGGCCTCGGTGCTGCCGCTCAACGTGTGGGTGTACGCGGGGCAGCTGCAGAATCTGGCGGCGGCAGGACACAAGTTCGTGCTGCAGGGAGGTACACATCGCAATCTCGCTGTCGTGAAGGCGCAGGTGGATTTCATCCGCGGCAAGGTTCCGGATGCGGAGATAGTCGTGCACCCGTACCCCGGGGAGGCAGGCGCAATCGGTGCGGCGCTCTGCGCCGGCGAATGGATGATGCAGGGCCGGCCGAGTCGCTTCCGCGGCTACGATGCGATTGAATCGTTGGTATACACGAGCACGACAAACGAGCACACGACCTGCAAATGGTGTCCGGTGAACTGCAAGCGGACATTCATCGACGTACGCCTGCGGGGAGGCAAGGGGCGTGTGTGGAGCAAGGTTGCCCTTCCGGAGGGTTGGGAGCGGGTTATCAGCGGCAACTCGTGTCCCAAAGGCTTGCTCGAGGATGCCAACGAAATGCGAGGGGTAAAGGCCAGGCTGGAGGAGCTGAAGAATGTCTATCCGAACATTGCTGACATGGTTCGGCACGGTGCGTTCCGGCGGGCTCATACCGCAGTCTGACACTGGCACAGCCGCTGCAGCGAGGTTCGCGGGGGCGTCGACTCCGGCGATTGATAAGTCGCGTGCCGACCTGCGTATCGGGATCCCGAGGGTTCTCAACATATGGTCGACCCACCAATTCTGGATGGGCTTCTTCGGTGCGCTCGGAATCGACCCGCGGCATATCGAGTTCTCCTCCGAGACGTCGGAAGAACAAACGCGTGAATACGGAAAGGGGCGGGGTACTGTCGACTGTTGTTATCCGGTCAAATGCATGTCCGGTCACCTCGGGGAACTCATCGCCCGCGACAAGCACAGGAAGATCGATATTCTGTTCTCGCCGATGATCGAATCGTTGCCATCCTTTCTCAGTGGGCATGTGAAGGTGTCTCTTGCCTGTCCGCGCGTGATGGCGGCCTCAGAGAACATCAAGGCGGGCTTTCTCAAGGAAAACGATGCCTTCGCCGAGCGCTCTATCCGCTACGTGGCGCCGCTGGTGTCATTTGGCGACCGGCCGCTTGTCGCAAGGCAGCTATTTGAAGGTTTGCGGCGCGCCATCCCGAACCTCAACCGCGAAGAGACGAAACGCGCAGTTGACGAGGGCTTCAAGGTCCTCGAAACCTTCGACCGTGGCCTGCGCAGGAAAGGGCGTGAGATCCTGGAACTGTGTGCGCGCGAGGACAAACCCTGCCTCCTGGTCTTAGGGCGTCCGTACCACATGGACCCCGGCATCGGGCACGAGATTGACGCGGATCTTCAGGTTCACGGTTATCCGTTGCTGTGGTCGCAATACCTGCCGATTGACCCCGACTTGCTGCTCTGGATGTTCGGCCCGGACATCGAGGCAGGCCTCATCCGATCGCCCTTCGACATTGCCGACGTGTGGCCGTCTTCCTATAGTGCCAATACGAATGAAATCATCTGGGGTGCGAAGTTCGCGGCAAGAATGCCCTGGATCGCCTGTGTCGTTCGCCTCTCGAGCTACGAATGCGGCATGGACCAGCCGACCTACTCACCGCTGCAGCAAATCGTTGAAAGATCGGGAACGTTGTTCTTCTCCTTCCAGGACCTGGACTCCACCAAGCCCGCCGGCTCGGTGAAGATCCGGATCGAAACAATTGTCCACTACCTCCACAAATGTGCTGAGCAAATCATCGCGAGAAAGAAGGCAGCCAGTCCGCCCGCCTGCCCGCTCGCTCGATTCCCGCGACAGGCCGGGCGCGTCGTGTAATGTCTCTACCTACATTGGATTATCACCAGGTTGCGGTGTCGCGAAACGCGACAAGCCTTTCACCCGACCCAAAATGGGTTCAGAATCGCGGCGCGATACCGCCGTACGGGTGATAGCCATGATCGACACTGCCGCGCTCAGTGATCAGGAACTGCTCTTGTTCATCGAGCTTCGTCACATCTGCGAGCGAGCCAAGGCCGCCAACGCTCGCGTCGAGCAGCTCTTCAAGCGCGACCAGCGCTCGCAATCCGCGCCGAGCGAGCCGGCGAAATGGCATGATCGATCCCCCCGGTCGTGAAACCTCCTTGCCGTTTCTGCCGTAACATCCGCTTGTAACCCCCCGACCCGCTCATCGTAGCTTCTCCACACGCCCCGCCACGCCGGGCGGTGACTCGCTCGTGCGCGGCGGGGACTGATGCAGCCCTACGGCGTCTTGGCGACGGCCTTGTCCCTGGTCGCGGCAGAGCGCTTCTCGCAGTGCCAGCCGGTGTACTTGCCGCGGACCAGCGGGACGCACTCATATCCGCGCGGTGGCACTTCATAGCCAGCCAGCTCGACCGTCGACGCCGGCGTGCTGGAGCCCGGCGCGGCATATGCGGTGCTCACTGCGGAGAACCCGATGATTGCGGCTGTGGCGGCCGTCCGGATGGCCTTGCTCATTTCGCGGCCAGTCGGCGCCGACGAGGAAGCGGAGGAGCCGGCTACGGGATACGGGTGCGTGAGTGTTCGATTCGTGTTCATGGTGACCTCCAACTGATCGGTGATTGTGATCAAGGACCTGGAGGTCGTGGCGGTGACCTTGTCAGCGCGAGCGTTCTCCCGGTCCGCGTCGGCCGCACCGAAGTCGGTTCAGGCCTGCGCAGTTGTAGTTTTAGACGTCGGTCATCAAGGCGCTGTCAGGGCGCTGTCAGGGGGGCGTCAAATCGACGTTGCGCAGCGTCAAGAATGCGATATAAATAAATACATAAGGCTAATGCTTGCCGAGTTCTCCGGATCCGGGGAGGCCATCGCGGATGGCGTGGTTCGAGCTAAGGCTGCTCGGGCGATTTGAGGCCCGCCTCAAGTCAGGGGCGGTTGTGGATCTGAAGACCCGCAAGGGCGAGTTGCTGCTGACGTATCTGGCGCTGTCGCCCGGCAAGAGCTTCCCGCGTGACAAGCTGGCGGCGCTGCTGTGGAGCGATCGCAGCGAAGAGCAGGCGCGGCACAGCCTGCGGCAGACGCTGACGGTGGTGCGCAACGAGCTGAATGGCGGCGGGCCCCCGCCACTGGTCACCGAGGGCGACCGGATCGGTCTGAGTTCCGGGGCGATGGACACGGACGTGACGGCGTTCGAGCGTCTGGTTGCCTCCGGCGACGCCGAGGAGCTGGCGCAGGCGTGCGCGCTGTACCGCGGGGATCTGCTTGAGGACGTGAACGTCCGCGACGAGGGCTACGAGGAGTGGCTGCTGGTGGAGCGGCAGCGGCTGCACGGGCTTGCGCTGCGGGCCCTGGATCGACTGCTGGTCCATCAGGAGCAATCCAACGCCACCGATCAGATCGTCGACACGGCCCAGCGGCTGCTCAAGCTCGAACCGGCGCACGAGACGGCTCACCGCGCGCTGATGCGGCTGTACGCCGAGCAGGGGCACCGGGATGTCGCGCTGCGCCAGTACCAGGAGTGCCGCGCAGCGCTGAAGCGGGAGTTGAATGCCGAGCCGGGCCCGGAAACCGAGCAGCTCTATCGCGCTCTGCTCGAAGGACCGGTGGTGTCGCCGACGCAAGTCGGATCCGCGACAGTCGGACCGCGGGTTCAGCCTGTTTCGCCCACGCAGATGCCGTCCGTGGATATACCCTCCGTGCCCGCGATGTCGCGTCCGGCCCGACGCGGACGGACAGCGATTGTCGCCGGGGTCCTGACACTCGCCGCCGCTGCGCTGCTGATCATCACGGCACGTTTCTGGGAAATGAAGGACCGAAGCGCCGGTCCGCCGCTGCCCGAAAAGCCATCCATTGCCGTCCTGCCGTTCGACAATATTGGCGACAGTCCGCAATGGGTTCGGTTCGCGGACGGGATCACCGAGGACATCATTACCGATCTCTCCCACTCCAAGGACATTATCGTCATTGCCCGGAATTCCACCGAGGTCTACAAGGGCAGGCCTGTCGACATCCGCCAGATTGGTCGCGAGCTCGCGGTGAAATACGTGCTCGAGGGCACCATCCAGTCGATGGGCGAGCGCATCCGTGTGACCGCTCAGCTGGTCGAAACGGCCTCCGGCAGCCATGTGTGGTCGGAGCGTTACGACCGGCCCGTCGATGACCTGTTCGCGGTGCAGAACGATGTCACGCAAAGAATCGCCGCCAAGCTGATTGGCTACGAGGGAGCGGTCGCAGAGGCCGAACGCGGTCTTCTCAGGCGTAAGCCACCAGCAAACCTGACCGCCTATGACACCTACTTGCTGGCCATGGAGGCGAAGCACAAGGTGACGAAGGAATCGTTGACCGAAGCAGAAGGCCTATTCCGCAAAGCGCTCGAGCTCGATCCGCAATTGGCACGCGCTTACGTCGGGCTGGCCGATGTCTACTTCTATTTGATTGACCTCGGCTTGGCACCCTCTGTCGAGGAGGCGCTGTCAAAGATGATGGAGGCGGCCAAGAAGGCGGTGCAGCTCGATCCCGACGATGGCAAGACGCACTATGCTCTTGGTGTGGCCTACGCCTATCACGGAAAACCGGAGCAAGCTCTCGCCGAGTTCGACAGGGCTGAAGCTCTTGCACCCTCTGACGCAGATGTGCTCATCATCATTGCTTGGACTATCCCGGCGCTGGGTGAATCGGCACGGGCAGTAAGCCTGGCGGAGCGGTCGCTGACGCTGAACCCTCATTATCCCGACTGGTACAACCAAGGGCTCGGTCTCGTGTTCTTTTTTGGCGAGCAGTACGAGAAGTCGGTGAAGTACCGACTGCTCGTGAAGGATCCCTTCGCCCTCGATTACGCCTTCCTGGCGATGGCCTATGCGTATTTGGGTCGCACGGGAGAGGCAGAGACAGCGGCCGCCAACGTTGTGAAGCTGGATCCCGGCTGGATCGCCGAGCGATATCTCAGCGAGGCGGGCGGCTATGCGGACAAGGAGGCCGAATTGTTTGTCAACGGTGCGCGCAAGGCCGGACTGCCGGACTGTGTCCCCGGCGACAAGCTAAAGGACGTGCCCAATCTGGTCCACGTCAAATCCTGCGACCAGCAACGCGCCAGCGTGTCTTGGTAGTGTAACCACCATCCGCGGCGCCACGTTGATCACAAACTGCACTCTCGCGAAGATAGGAGCGCCGGGTGTCAAGGGGTGCCGGCCGAGTCGTGCAGGGTGTCTTCGCAGTCGCGAGGCGGGCGCGCCGTGCTGATTTGCACCGTGGATCTGGGCTGGTCGGTCGCGTACTCCAGCCTGAAGCGGCCGGGCGTCATGCCCACGATGCGGCGGAACTGATTGCTCAGATGACTCTGGGTGCTGAAGCCCAGTTCCATCGCCACCTCCACCAGGCTGAGGTCGGGGCGCCGCAAGAGCGCCTTCGCCCTCTCAATGCGTCTTTCGATCTGGAATTGGTGGGGCGGCCGGCCGGTGGCCTGCCTGAACGCGCGGCAGAGATGGCTGGGTGACAGATCGACCAGTTGCGCCAACTCGGACAGCGCGATGTTCCGGTGAAGGTTCGCATCGATGAACTCGGTCAGCATGCGCACATCGCGCGCGCCCAGGGCCGGCACGGCGATGGCCCGAGTTCTGACGCCCGCGAATTTCTGCGTCAGCCGGCTGAGCAGCGACAACGCAAAACTCTCCACGCACATCGACCCGCGCGCGAAACCGCCGCGGCACTCGTCCTTGATCGCGGAGGTCAACATCCACGCCAGCTTGTCCTGACTCCATGACGAAGTGACCAGAGGGTGCTCCGTAAAGCCGGAGCCTCCGGAATGGCTGATTGCAAACTCCGAATCGAAGAACAGCCAGAGGCACTCGCCGACTCCGAGGCTGATCCCGTGAAATTCGCAGCCGACCGGAAGCACGACCATGTCGCGACAGATCTTCTGCGAGGACCGCCCCTTGGCGAGCAGATGCTTTCCGTCGACGAACCAGTCCATGTCGCTGTCGAAGCCCTGGAAGGCGAAGCCAATCGCGAACTCGCCGCGACGGAATCGGTTCTCGCATCGCAGTTTCGCGTCCTGCTTGGCCTTGAAGAAGACCGAGCCATGGTCCCAGGCGAGTTCCCGCTCCAGGGCGGAGTGGTCGGTGGATTGGCGATCCGTCGCTGCAGGTCCCACGCCGTCATTGAACATAGTACCCCCAGCGCTGTGGAATGCCGTTCTTGAAATTATTCAATACCTGCTGACGCAGAACTCGTCGCGCGGATCAGATTAGGTATATAGCCCCCCGCCGCCGTGACGATCAATGGTGCAGAGCAACACGCACACGCCGACATCGCCGCTGCCCGCACATATCGAATTGTCGATCAAAACCGGCAAATGTCACGCCCTTTCGCAAATCTCAGGAGTGGGCAGCGCAATTTCATGCAAAGCGAAAAATTTCTGCAATTGAAGGCTCGAGTCATTCCGCTTTGCGCAGGATCCGCTTTCGCAGCTCCTCGATCACCAGCATCGCCATCGCGAATACCCCGGCAAGCAGCCAGACGTGCGCTGGCAACGGCGCCGTGCCGAATATCCTTTGGCCGAGCGGCGTGTAAACGATCCCCAGGATGAGCGCGACCTCCACCGCGATCCCCACCCACAGCAGGCGATTGCTCCGCAGGGCGAACGTGAACGCCGAGCGGCGTGGATGCCGGCACAGGAACACGTTGACCACCTGCATCACGATGATGGTGGCGAGGCAGGCGGTGGTCGCCTGCAGATAGACTGGGTCGGTGTGCGCCAGCGGCTCGCCGTATCGCCAGCCGGCCTCGCGCAGGATGAAGAAGAACGCCGCCATTGCTGCGGTTGCCTCGAGTACGCCGAGGAAAAGGTAGGCGCGAAGGATGAGCGGCCAATGCATCAGCCGCTCCCTGCGGGGACGCGGGGGACGCTGCATGACCGAGGGATCCGGGCGCTCGGCCCCGAGCGCCAGCGCCGGGACCATGTCGGTGCCGAGATCGACGGCCAGGATCTGGATGATGGTCAGCGGCAGCGGGATGCGCAGGAGCACGAAGGCGAGATAGGGCACAAGTTCCGGGATGTTCGAGGTGAGGATGTAGGTCAGGAACTTGCGGATGTTGTCGTAGACCGAGCGGCCTTCCTCGATGGCGTTGACGATGCTGGCGAAGTTGTCGTCCAGCAGGATGATGTCCGCCGCCTCCTTGGCCACGTCGGTGCCGGCGATTCCCATCGCGATGCCGATGTCGGCCGTCTTCAGCGCCGGGGCGTCGTTGACCCCGTCGCCGGTCACCGCCACGGTTTCGCCCTTCTGCTTCATGGCCTCGACGATGCGCATCTTCTGATCAGCGGTGACGCGCGCGAACAGGATCTCCGGCGCGTCGAGCGCGAGCTGCAGCTGCGCCGGCGACACGTGGCGGAGCTGCTCGCCGGTGATGACGGTGGGAGCCGTGCCGCGCACCAGGTCGATCTCGCGGGCGATGGCGAGCGCCGTGTGCGGATGATCGCCGGTCACCATCACGACGCGGATGCCGGCCCTCCGGCAAGAGGCGATGGCGGGTCCGACCTCGGCGCGCGGCGGGTCCTCGAGACCAACCAGGCCACAGAGGGTCAGGTCGCTTTCGGTCGTGGCGTTCTCGCCCGCTCGCAGCGTGCATGCCGCAATGGCAAGCACGCGCAGGCCGGCCTCGGCCATTCGCCGTTCGGCCTCGACGTACTCCGCCCGCACCTGGTCGGTGATCGCCTGCACGGTCTGCCCGCTGCGCGCGGCGCCGCAAGTCGGCAGGACGGTCTCCAGCGCGCCCTTGCACAGCACCCGGCGCTCGGCGCCGAAGTCGACGATCACCGACATGCGCTTGCGATCGGTGTCGAACGGGAGCTCATCGACACGCCGGACCGCGGGCAGCGCCGCCGTGGATCGAGCCGCGAATTCCACCAGCGCCACCTCCATCGGATCCCCGAGCCAGTCGTGCCTGCCATTGCGCTCCACGGCATGGAGGTTGTGGCAGTGGCGCAGCGTCAGGAACAGATCCGGGAATGAACAGACGAGGCCGGGCCGGTCGATCACCGCCCCCGGCCCGAGCGCGCGGCCGTCGAGGTACAGCGCTCGCACGCTCATCATGTTCTTCGTCAGCGTGCCGGTCTTGTCGCAGCAGATGACGGTGGTGGAGCCCAGGGCCTCGACCGCGGGCAGGTGCCGCACGAGCGCCTGGCGCCGCGCCATGCGCTGCGTGGCCATCGCGAGCGAAAGGGTCACCGTCGGCAACAGGCCTTCGGGAACGTTGGCGACGATGATGCCGATGGCGAACAGCAGGTTCTCCCACAGCGGCAGCCCCAGCATCTGCCCAATGGAAAAGAAGACCACACCGAGCAACGTCGCGAGCACGGCCACCAGCCGGCTCACGCGGGCAATCTCGCGTTGCAGGGGCGAGACGGTCTCGCCCGCGGTCTGGGTCAGGTGCGCGATGCGCCCGAACTCGGTCCGCATGCCGGTGGCGTAGACCACCGCGCTGGCCTCGCCCGACACGACCGTGGTGCCGGCGAGCAGCAGGTTGCGCGCGAGGAACGGCGCGGCGTCCGCGTCCGCGGCTGCCGTTCGTGCCTTGGGCCGTGACTCCCCGGTGATGGTGGCGGTGTTCACGCGCAGCCCGAAGGCGTCGATGATCCGGCAGTCGGCGGGAACGTTGTCCCCCTCCTTTAGAAGCACCACGTCGCCCGGCACCAGGGCGCGGGCGGGGACCGAGGCGGGTTCGCCCTCGCGCAGAGCCGTGACGGTGGGCGGCAGCAATTGCCGCAGCGCGGCCACCGCGCGCTCGGCGCGGTATTCCTGCCAGAAGGAAAACACCCCGTTGATGAGGATGACGCCGAGTATCGCGTAGCCGAGCACCTCCATGCCCTGCCCGGCCCGATACCACTCGGCGATGAAACACAACGTGGCGGCGACCCACAGGATGACGGCGAAGAAGTGAGTGAACTCGCGGCCGAATCGCCACCACAGCGACCTCCGGGCGACCTCTTCTATCTCATTGGCGCCGAACTCCGCGAGCCGCCGCGCGGCCTCCGCGGCACTCAGGCCGGTGGGGCCGCTCTTCAGGCTGGCGAGCGCCGCTTCAGGTGTCAGGTGGGTGAGTCTCAATGCAGCGCGGGATCGGTCAGAACCCGCTCTCTTCAGCCTGTTCGACGACCAACTCGTCGTTATCGTCGAAGCGGACCACGAGCCGCCTGAATTCCTGCAGTTGACCGAGCCGCGCCGGGTCCACGCCCGCCACAGCTCCCTCCTCCATGAGGGTCACCGCCGCGAGCGCGTGCGTGCGAGTGTTGTGTGAACCGTAGTGCCGCTTGTTCCACGCGATCCAGAGGGTAATCGCCACGAGCATGAGCAGCACCACGCCACCGTACGCGGAGAGCTTGTCAAGCAGTGTCTCGTAGCCTCCTCGCGCAATCATCTGCTCGACGAAGACCTGTATCCCGGCCAGCCACAGCAGCGCGCTCACCAGCGGCATGACCAGATAGAACCACAGCCCCCAGAACACCGAAGTCACGGTGACCTCCAGAGCCGTCCGCCACGGGAACTGCCTGCCGTCTTCTTCCGGTTTCACCGGGCACCTCGCTCCGGACTCTTCCAGGTGGCGTATTGCACCCGCCCGTGGCTGTAGAGCGCCTTCGGGATCGCGACCACCGTGGCGAAGCTCGAGATCATCCAGTACAAGGCCGGATACCAGATGGCCCAGTAGAGGTGCCTGATGATCCCCCGCTCGTAGCGGCTGTCGAGGAAGAGTCCGATGACGAACTGCAGCAGGCAGGTCACGGCAAGCACGACGCCCGTCCATTGCGGCAGCAGCGTCGGGACACGCAGCTGCGTGGGCCAGCTCTCGCCGAGAACCCAGGTGCACGTCCACAGCACGACGGTGGCCGTCCATGCGTATGCCCACACCGAACCGACGACGTACTCCACGAGAACCGGCCACATGCGCCGATTGGACCAGTGTTTGATCATCGAGGCGTACTTGAACGCCGACTCGAATCCGCCGCGCGCCCAGCGCAAGCGCTGCCGCCAAAGATGCCGCAGCGTCTCGGGCACGGCAATCCACGCCAGTGCGCGTGGTTCAAAGCGCAGGTCCCAGTGGTGAAGCTGCATCTTCCAGCTGATGTCAATGTCTTCGGTCACGGTTTCCGGTGACCAGTAGCCGACTTCATGCAGTGCACGACTGCGGTAGCAGACGTGGCAACCCGAAACCGTGAAGATTCGTCCGACATCCCTCTGGCTGCGCTTGACCATGCCGACGATGGCCGAGAACTCCCCGATCTGGATGCGCGACAGCAGCGTGCGCCGGTTCAGAATGCGCGGATTCCCCGTCACGGCGCCAACCCTCGGGCCGTCGAGAAAGTGGGGAACAACCCAGAGTATGGCCTGCTCGTCGAGCAGCGTATCGGCGTCGATGCACATGAGCAGCTCGGCCTCGGACAGGTACGCACCGGCCCGCAGCGCCATCGCCTTGCCGCGGTTCTGCGCGATGTGCACGACGCGCAGCCTGGGGATCTCGGCCATCAGTTCGTCCAGGATCGCGCCGGTCCCATCCGTGCTGCCGTCGTTCACGGCGACGATCTCGAAATCCGGATACCGGTTCGCGGCGGCCCTGCGGATTGTTTCTGCGATCACGTGCGCCTCGTTGTGAGACGGGATCAGTATGGCCACCGGAGGGTACTCCGCGAGCACCGGCGGCTCGCGCTGCCCGCGCTCGAAGCGGAGGAAGAACAGCAGGGCGCCCATCATCCAGAAATAGGCCATGAACAACGGATAGAAGAAGACGAAATGAAAGAGCGCTTCCATCAGCGTGCCCGGGAACGATGTCGTTTCAAGTATATACCACCGCCGCGGGGGCAAGGCGCGGGCACGGCGCCGCGATGCGCGCTCGCCGATGCGCTCAGGCCGCGAGGGCGACGAGCGTTGCAGCGAGCACGCGCGCGCCGGTGGCGGCCTGCGCGGCGGTGATGCTTTCGGCCGGGTCGTGGCTGATGCCGCGCGCGCAGGGAATGAAGATCATCCCGGTTGGACAGACGTCGTTGAGGAACAACGCGTCGTGAAACGCGCCCGAGGGCATGCGCACGCT
Organism: Gammaproteobacteria bacterium; assembly: GCA_041395385.1. Taxonomy (GTDB): domain Bacteria; phylum Pseudomonadota; class Gammaproteobacteria; order JAJPIJ01; family JAJPIJ01; genus JAJVHZ01. The sequence continues at coordinate 1,936 of JAWLAN010000037.1, read as the reverse complement.
GGGAATGCGCAACAGGCGCGTGGCCGTCTCGATGGAGTCGATCACGTGGCGGTCGAACGTCGCTGGCGCCTTGGTGAAGACCTCGCGGACGGAGACCTCGCAATGTCCGGCCGCCGCGGCGGCTATCGCGGCAATGCGGTCGCCCTTCTCCCGCAGGACATCCGCGTCGGGATGCCGCAGATCGATGCCGAACCTGACGCGCGCTGGCACGGTATTGCGTGAGTTGGGGGTGACCTCGAAGCGCCCGACCGTGAAGCGCAGGACATCGTTGGGATCCGACATCCACTCGTTCAGGGCACTGATGAGGCGCAGCGCGTCCTGAAACGCATCGCGTCGTCGCGACAGCGGCGTCGTTCCGGCATGCGCCCCGCTGCCGACGACGTCGACGTCGAACCAGCGCACGCCCTGTATGCCCTCGACGACGCCGATCGGAATGCCCTTCGCTTCGAGCTCCGGGCCCTGCTCGATGTGGGCCTCGACATAGGCGGCGATCGGTCGAACCGTCGGGCGGAAGGTGGCCTGGGGCGTTGCCGCCAGCGCCGAGGCCAGCGCGGCCGACAGTGTGACGCCATCGCTTCCGCGTCGCCCGGCGATATCGCCCAAGGCCAGCGCGCCGCTGAACACCATGGAACCCATCGCGCCAGGCGTGAAGCGCACGCCTTCCTCGTTGGTCCAGGCGACGACTTCGATCGGGCGGCGGGTCTGCACCGACGCCCCGTCCAGGGCCGCCAGTGCCTCGAGGGCGGCGAGCACGCCGTAGGCGCCGTCGAATCGGCCTCCCTGCGGCTGGGTGTCGATATGGCTGCCGGTGATCACCGGCGCGGCCTCCGGATCGGTGCCGTCGCGACGAACGAACAGGTTGGCGATGGGATCGACGAACACACGATAGCCCCGCGACTGCGCGCAGTTCACGATGTATCCCCGTGCGGCGAGTTCCTCGGCGCCGAGCGCCAGGCGGCAGACGCCCCCGGCCCCGATGCCGCCAATCTCCCCGAACGCGACCAGGTGCGACCACAGCCGCGCCTCGTCGATCGCGGCCGCCGCGGCGATAAGGTCACGGTCGCTGTGCGTCGCCATCACCATCACCATCCCTCCGGCGCAGTACTCGTGAATTCAGCATGCCAGCTCGGTGCGGCGGCTCTCACCCGGCACGTCGCCGCCGTCGCAGACGCGGCACCGAAGTATCGCCGCGAAACCGCCATTGCCTGGACAGTGGCCCGATGCTGGCGCTGGTGCGCTCGGCGTCGAGGTCGCGCAGGAAGGCCTGCAACAGGATGCCATCCTCCGCGCCTCGCCGGTAGGCCGCGAAGAACGGCGAGTGGTAGCTGAAGCGCTTCGGCAACAGGGAGCGCATCTGGCCGGTGTCGACCCAGGTCTGCGCGTAATGCGACGGCAGGTAGCCTACGTAGCGGCCGGTCAGGATCAAGGTCGCCTGCGCCTCCATGCACTGCACGGTCGCGGCGGCCTTGCTGTAGCCGAGCCGTTCCATGTCCAGCCGATGCAGATAGCTGCGCGCCACGAACGGGGAGGATCGCACCCGATCCACCGTCACCTCGCGACTGGAGACCGCGAACAGCGGATGGCCGAAGCCGCAGTACAACTCCTGCTCCTCGGCGTACAGCGGTTCGTAGTTCAGGCCCTTGGCCCGCTGGTAGAAGACGCCGATACCGATGTCGCGCTGTCCGCTGAGCAACTGCTGTTCGAGCTCGACCGGGTCCGCGACGACGACATCCAGCAGCACATCCGGGGCGTGCGCGCCGAAACGCCGGATGATCGCCTGCAGCGGCAGGTACGGATTGCCGACCGTGGCGTCGACGATGCCGATACGCAGCGCGCCGGAGATGGCGCCCTGCAGCGAGGCCGTCCGCGCCCGGAAGTGCTCGGCCGCGCTCAGCAGTTCCCTGGCGGCGTCGTACACCACCTGTCCGGCCTCGGT
>JAWLAN010000036.1:0-19019 GCA_041395385.1 Gammaproteobacteria bacterium | reverse complement strand
CCGATGCGCACGAAACCGGCGAGCTCCGTCGCCGCGAGCCGCATCGCCGCGAGCGCCGCAAAGGCCGCGGCCGCGAGCGCGCCCACGGTCAGCACCCGCACGCTGCGCCCGGTATCGGCCGCGCGCGCGCCGCGCTCCGCGCCGACCTTCAGCACCTCCGCGGCGGCGACACCCTCCGGGTACGGCAACGCCGAGCGCGCCACGAGCGCGCGCCGCAGCGGGATGGAGTACATCACGCCGAGGATCCCGCCGAAGGCGCAGATCGCGAACGTCGACCAGAACGGGAAGCCCGACCACCACCCAACCATGACCAGCGCGGGCAGCACGAAGATGATCGAGGACAGCGTGCCGGCCGCCGAGGCGACCGTCTGCACGATGTTGTTCTCCAGGATGCTGCCCGTGTTGAACGCGCGCAGCACCGCCATGGAGATGACGGCCGCCGGGATCGAGGAGGCGAAGGTGAGGCCCGCGCGCAGGCCGATATAGACGTTGGCGGCGGTGAACACCAGCGTGATGGCCGCACCGAGGACGACGGCGCGCGCCGTGAGCTCGCCCGGCGCCGGCGGCTGACCGGCGGAGACCCCCGTACCTAATCGCATCGAACCCGTGATGGCGCCACCCGGCCTTCCCCCTTTCCGGAATCAGGATACAGGAAAGGCCGCGGCGTCCGGCCGCCGCTCGCCCGAGCGCGGGCCGGACGTATGCTGCTCGCCGCGGCGACTGGCCGCGTGCGCCGCCGATCTAGCCCCGCATCGCGTTCAGCACGATGCCCGGCACCTGGGCCCAGCCGCCCTTCTCCTCCATCGCGACGAGGCGCGGCACGACCTTGTGCGCGGTGCGGTGGGTGACGAAATAGCCGGGCTTGGGAAATGACGTGAGCGGATAGCGCATGATCACCTTCTCCACGCCTTCCAGCATGGCGGTGTTGTGCACGAAGCCGCGGCCGCTCTGGATGTTGTCGAGCGTGGACCCCGGGTAGGCGCCCCACGGCGGCGCCGCGAAGACGAATCCCAGCCCCGAGTAACCATTGACGCTGACGAATCCATAACGCAGCCGCGCGATCGCCTGCTCGATCGCCGACCCGATGACCGGATCGCGCATGGACTTTGGATGCACCACCAGCGTCGCCGACAACGTGCCCCACAGGCCCTCGTTCACGAAGTCCACGGCGCGGTTCATGAACTCGACCGGATCGGCGCTGCCCACGCGCACCTCCGAGACCAGCGAGCAGAACGGTTCGACCGAGAACAGCGGTTCGGTGCGATCGCCGGCATCCAGCCCCGAGACGAAGGTCCAGGGCAGCGTGCCCGGGCCGGCCGTCCCGACGGTTTCCACCTGCCCGCGCCCGGCGGTGAGCGTGCGCCAGCGTTCCTGCGCGCCCGGGTAGTAGGCGCGCCGCGGCGGCACGGCGCGACAGGCGTTCTTCACCGCCTGCACGAACGTGTCGCTGCCGCGCCAGCCCTCCGGCAGCACCAGCATCTTGGCGGCGTTGCAGAAGAACGAGGCGTTCATCACCACGTAGCTCGCGGCATCCTCGCCCTGGAACTGCAGTTCCTTCTCGCTGTAGGGCCCGGGCACCACGATCACCGGCGAGATGTTGCCGAGCTCGGAGGTGATCGGCTTGGTGAGCGACGGCTGCGTCCCGGGCGCGGCCGATCCGCTCGGCCGGCCCTGCGGCCCCCAGACGATGGCGTCGTGGGTCCTGTCGGATCCGGTGATGTGCACCTCGTCGATGCCGGCATGCCGCGTGAGATAGCCGCCCTCCTGCGCGCCGCCGTAGACCACGGCGAGGAAGCCGCGGCGTATGGGCTCTGCGAACGCCTCCTCGATGAACGGGCCGACGTAGCCGTTGACCGGGTTCATCTTCAGCAGGCAGACCTTGCCCTCGTTGAACATCTTGGTGACGACGTCCATCGATGGGATCGCGGCGATGTTGCCGGCGCCGAGCACCAGCACTACCGCCCCCTCCTGCAGCGGCCGCTTGTAAAAGCTGGCGCGGGTCTCGGCGAGTTTCTCCTCGGTGACGCCCGCCTGCATGCGCACGTCCACGGTCACGTTCTTGAACAGCAGCCCGTCGATGGCACTGCCCGGGAACACGCGCACCGACAACCGCCCATCCGCCGTGCGCGCAACCGGCCCCACACGCGTGTTGCCCTCGGCCTTGATCGCCTGCAGCGACTCGCGCAGCAGCCGTAGCTGGCGGACCACGCCCCACGGCCCCGTGGCCCACTCCTCGGCCTCCGCCGGCACGCTGCGCCCGGCCACGCGCAGGTAGCCCCGCTGCATCTCCTCGCACAGCCGGATGCGCTCGTCCACGCTCAGCCGCGCGAAGCTCGGCGCGCCGTCGCGCAGCCTGCGGATCGCCGCATCCATCTCCGACTGCGGCGTGGGCGGCGGGGATTCAGACGCAGGGCCGGCGCCTGGCAACGAGGTCTCGGGCAGTCGTGCGGCGGGCGTGCTCATGGACGAAGGCTCCCAAACGGTACGAGGTATGTGTGCGGTGATCCCCGCACCGCTCGAAGGCTCACAGTCCCTTCGGATTGCCGGCCAGGTTTTCCTTCACCCGAAACTGGACCTGACCGCCGTTGTCGATGGCGAGGATCTCGCCGGAGGCGTCCGGGTAACGCCTGGTGCAATAGCTCTTCCAATGGCGGTTCTCCCAGTTCATGCAGATGCTACCATCGTCCTTGATCTCGTATCTGCCCTTGCTGGTGTAGGTGCCCGCGCGCCCGGACATGCTGCCGTCGGTGCTGAAGTAGATGCAGGTGTCCAGCCCCTCGGCATTCCTGCCGCAATCCGTGTTGCCCACCAGCGCCGCGCGCACGGCATCGGCGCTCTGCGGTTCCTGGTCCCCCGCCTGGCCGGCAGCCGGAATGACGAGCAAGGCCATGGTCAATATGCGCAGTGTGCTTCTCATCTGGATCCCTCCTCTGCGGATGGTTTGAGTCGGCCTGCCGCGGCAGGCGTGAGGCAGGACCTTCACGCCCGCGGCATGATGAGAGCGTGGCAGAGGGGCGCGGGCGGACCCAGTATGTAACGGTATCAGCCGGGTCGTGCCGGGCAGCGGCGATGAGGCTGCCGCGCCAGGTGACACCGCGCGCGATCCGCGGCCGGCCGGCTGCGACGGCATGTGCGACGGCATGTGCGACGGCGCGTGCGACGGCGCGTGACGTGCGCGCGTGGTCCCTCAGCGCAGCGACGGCGTCACCAGCACGTGCAGCACCTCGAGCACGCCGGCGCGCGGGCGCAGGACCTTCAGCGGCAGCACCTGCCCGGCCGCGTTGCCGCCGAGCCAGTGCATGAGATCCGAGAGTTGGGAGACCGGCTCGCCCTGCGCGCCGATGATCCAGTCCCCCGCGCGCAGACCCGCGGTGGCGGCCGGCGAGCCGGGGATGACCTGCTGCACGCGCATCGCCGTGGCGACCGGCCAGTCGTTCTCGCGCACCCAGCGGCGCGGCAATGGCGCGATGCCGCCGGCCACGCCCAGGCTCGCGCGGCGCACGCGGCCGTGCCGCATCAACTCCATGGCCACCCATTGCGCGGTGTTGATGGATACCGCGAACGCCAGGCCGTGGGCGGAGGGGATCGCCGCGGTGTTCACGCCTATCGCGCGCCCGGCGCTGTCGAGCAGCGGCCCGCCGGAGTTGCCGGGATTCAGCGCAGCGTCGGTCTGGATGACGTCCTCGATGAGCCGGCCGCCGAAGCCGGGCAGGCTGCGCCCGAGCGCGCTCACGATGCCGGCGGTGACGGTGAACTCGAAGCCGAGCGGTGAGCCGACCGCCACGGCGATCTGCCCGGGCCGCAGGCGGCGCGCGTCGCCGAGCGGCAGCGCCACGCTGCTGCCGCCTTCCAGCCGCAGCACCGCGGTGTCGGTGTCGGGATCCTCGCCGATGAGCCGCGCGCGATATTCCGCCCCGTCGGCGAAGGCGGCGAGGATCTCCTTCGCGCCGTGCACGACGTGGGCGTTGGTCAGCAGGAAGCCGTCGGGCGTGAAGACGAAGCCGGAACCGGCGCCGGCCTCGCGGCCGTCCTTGCGCACGGTGACATGCGCGACCGACGGGCGCGCGCGCCGCGCCACCTCGCTGACCGTGCGCGAGTAGGCATCGAGCAGGGTGTCGTCGGCCTGCCCGCCACCGTTTTCGGCAGGCGCGAGCGATACGGTCCCCGGCGTCCGCACCGGCGAACCCAGGGGGACAACGATGCAGGTCGAGCTCATAGCCGCAACATGTGGGCACTATCGTCCCCCTTCAACCCCTTCACGCCGCCCGCGAGCCTTGCCGACTGCGACCCGCGCCGGCGCGGGATCGGGGCATCGTCCGCCCCGCTCTGCGCACCGCGCTACTTTCCCGGATGCTCCCCGAGCAGGGGGACTTAGATCAGGAAAAACCGAATAATGCGCGTACAACACTCGACACATGGCCGCAAAACCCGCCGGCGTCGAGAGCGTCTCAGTGGGCGTCGACATTTCACATCTCAACCAGAGGAGCACGACGATGTCCACAGAGGCAAAATACCGTATCGCCTTCGGTTCGCTGTCCGCCGTCGCGGTCGCACTACTTCCGACGCACGTGGTCGCCGAGAGCGCCTACGAGCGCGCGATGAAGTCCTGCAACGCGGCCATGGTGCAGGTGCTCGATGCGCCGCGACCCGACCTGAGCGTGCTGCAGCCCGCCACTTCAGCCGATGAGCCGCATCGCCTGGAGACCGCGAATGCGCGGGGTGAGTGGGAGTTTCAGTGCGACCGCCGGACCGGCGCGCTGATCAGCGTGGAGTGGTCGGGCGCCGATCCGTCGAGCTCGCCGCTGCTCTTCGTGTTGACGACACCGGCCGAGGACGCGATGGCGAAGGTGAAGAACCTTCACCCTGACTCCCGCATCGAGGACGTCTCGCATCGCGTGACCGCGGGTGGCAAGGCGTACTACGAGTTCGATCTGACGCTGAAGGATGGCACGCGGAAGGAGATCGATGTTGATGCCGCGACCGGTGAACTAGCTGCGCAGGCCCTGGAGGCGGAACGGTCGGCGGGATGAGCCCCGCTCTGAGCCAGGACTGGCCCACGCCTCGCTACTAACAGGAAGACCCCGCCGGACGCACCGCCGGCGGGGTCTTCGCATTTTCACCGCGTGCTCCCGATCGGTTTACCCGACGACCTCAGGCGACGGCCGCGGCGGGCGTGCCCAGCGGCCGCGCCGTGACCTGGTTCCTGCCGTTCTGCTTGGAGGCGTACAGGGCCGCGTCGGCACGCTGCACGAACTCCTCGATCGGCTCCCCGGCGCGGAAGGCGGTCACGCCGACGGAGACCGTGACCGAGGCCACCGCCTCGCGGTTGTCGGCGCGACGGATGCGGCCTTGCTCCACCGTGAGCCGCAACTGCTCGGCAAGCGCGCAGGCACCGGCCAGCGGCGTGGCCGGCAGCAGCACCGAGAATTCCTCGCCGCCGTAGCGCGCCACGGTATCCCTGCCCTTCACCCCGTTCTTCAATACCTGCGCCACCGCGCGGATGACCTTGTCGCCGACCAGGTGGCCATGGGCGTCGTTGATGCGCTTGAAGTGATCGATGTCCACCATGAGCAGGCACGCGCCGGCCCCCTCCGCCGCCTCGCCGTCGATGAGCTCCTGCAGGGCGGTGTCGAATCCGCGGCGATTCATCAGCCCGGTGAGCGGGTCGATCAGCGCCTCGTTCTGCGCCTGCACCAGGGCCTCGCGCAGGTCGTTGATCTGCCGGCCGTTCGCAGCGAGCCGATCCTCCAGCGCGCCCACGGAGCGGCGCATGCGGGCGGCCCCGTCCGCCAGCTCGCGCACGAGTGACTGCAGCGCCGGATGATCGCTGAGCGACTCCAGCCGCTGCCCGGCGGCATCCAGCGATTGCGCGTATTCGCCGGCCTCGGCGCCCGCCTGCCGGGCCGACACCGACATCTCGCCCGCAAGCTGGCGCAGCTCCTCGCACAGGCGCCGCACGGTGGTTTCGTGCGGACCGGTGAGGTGGCGGTCGAACAGCTGCGCGATATCCCCCTCCTCCAGGATCTCCCCGCGCTGCAGCCGCGGGTCCAGTTCCGTGCGCAGCCTGGAGTTGCGGCCGGAGAAATACTCGTACCACACCGCGTAACTCACCGGATGGCAGGCCGCGTTGTGCGCGGCCATGGCCGGCACCACCATCCGCAGGATCTCGCCGCTGGCGGCCTTGCTCTCCTCGTATTTCCTGCTCATGTCCAATGCACCTCGTCTCGCTCCCGATCTCCGCCCGGCGTCATGCCGGGTCGCCTCATCGCCCTGCCCGTGCTCGGCGCACGGTACGGGCCTCCGTGCAAACGCTATCGGCCGCGCGTCGAAATGGTGCATCGGCGGCACGCGGAACCTGCAATAGGACGAACGCTGAGCCGTGGGGGAATGCGCGTTGCGGACCGGGAGGCGGATTGCGGCCTCCCAGGAAGCGAGTCCCTCAGCAGGCGAGGATGTGCCGGGGGGACTCCGAGCTGTACTCGGCCTTCCACCAGTGCGGATCGTCGATCCGGGCGTAGCGGATCCCCGCCGGCAGGCTTGCGTGCGCGACCCGGAACGGATGCTTCAGCCGCACGAACAGACCGTCGGGCTCGGGCCACCCGGCGCCGGACTCCGCGATCTCGTTGCCCGCGGCCAGCTCGGCCTGGAGCAGCGCCCGCAGGCCCGGATGCAGCCGCCCGAGCACCGGCGCATCGAGCTCCACCTGCCAGCGCGCGGCCGTGATCCCGTACAGGCACATCGGCTCGTCCGGACGTTTCAGGGCCGGATCCTCGCAGCGCTCCACACGCAGCAGACGGAAGCCGTTGTTCTCCAACACGCGGCGCGAGGCGACATTGGACTCGAAGGCGCGCGCGCTCACCTCCGCGAGCCCGAGGTTGCGGAACGCGAATTGAAGCAGCATCTTCACCGCGAGGCTCGCGTAGCCCCTGCCCCAGTAAGGCCGCCCGACCCAGAAGCCCAGCTCGCGTGCGTCCTCTCTACCCACGTCCTCGAGACCGCAGACACCGACCAGCTCGCCGCGATCCTCGATGGCAAAGCCGAAGCTCCTCCCGGCCTCGCGCTCCGTGATCCGGCTGGCGACGAACTCCGCGGCAGCGTTCTCCGGGTATGGGTGCGGAATGCGCGTGTAGGCGGCGATGGCCGGGTCGGCGGCCAGCGTCTGGATCGCGGGCGCATGCCCGCGATGCAGCAGGTAGACGCCGGCGGTCTGGCTCATGTCGATCCGTTGGCCCTGTTATCGCTGTTCGATGCGGGTGCACCGCCGGCGGCACGAGGCCGCCGCGCGCGCGGCTTCCGATCGCCGGCTCATGCGCGCGTCAGCCACCAGCCGAAGAGAAAACCGCCGATGCCCATGAGCACGCCCGCCGGGATGGCGAGATAGTACAACGCCCAGGCCGCGCGTTCGCCCGCGTAGTTGGTGACTCCGCGTCGCTCGGCCAGGTGCACGCCGCACACCAGGCCTGCCGTACCGGCGATGAACGCCGCCGGTATGCCGAAAAGCGCGCCGGCGATCAGCGTGCGCCGCGCACCGCCGCCACCGCCGAGGATCCACCATGCACCCTGGAAGCCGAGGATGAAGCCGCCGAGCACCCCGAGCGGGCCGCCGATCGTGCCGGCGAGCAGGCCGCGGCGGCTCTCCGCCACGCCGCGCAGCAGCAGCACCGCATAGGCCAGCGCCGTACCGGCCGCGAAACCGAGCGGGGCGGTGAGCAAACCTGCGAATATCGGGATCAGCCAGCTCACCTTTCGCCTCGTGGACTTCGCGCGCAGCCTCCGGCATCCTGCCGCGGCGCCGGCAGACGCAAGCGCCGCCGGCGGGCAACCGAACTCACTGCACGGGAGCAGCAGCGCATGCCAGGACAGACAGTACCCGTCGTGCTCAATCTCGTGGCCGCCCTGCTCGGCGCCTTCGGACAGTATTTCTACAAGATAGGGGCGCAGAAATCGAGCCTTGCGGCCATAGGCATCGGCGTGGTCATGTTCATCGGCGTGATGGGGCTGTTCGTGCTCGCCTACCGGCAGGGAGGCCGTATCTCCATCGTCTACCCGTTCTATGCCACGACGTTCATCTGGGGCGCGCTCATCGGCGTCTTTCTCGAGCGTGAACCGTGGTCGAACTGGTACCTGCTCGGCCTGGCGCTGATCCTGGCCGGCCTCGCGGTGATTGCCGCGCACGTGAGGACCTGATCGTGGAGGCCGGCAATCGCCGTCCGATCAGGGCGCGCTCGCTCGGATGGGTCAATCGCGCCGCCACGCTGCTCGCCGCCTCGGGCGTGACGCCGAACCAAATCTCGGCCTTCAGCGTCGTGGTCTCGCTGTTGGTGCCGCTTGGCCTCATGCTCTTCGGCAACGATCGCTGGGCGGGCGTGCTGCTCGCTGCCGCCGGCATACAGCTGCGGCTGCTCTGCAACCTGCTCGACGGCATGGTGGCGATCGAGGGCGCGAAGAAGGGAGCGCTCGGGGACATCTACAACGAATTCCCGGATCGCCTGAGCGACACCATCATCCTGCTGGGGATTGCCTACTCGGTGCACGGGCTGCCGGCCGTCCACGCGCTCGGCTGGGCGGCGAGCTTCTTCGCCGCGATGACCGCCTACACGCGCGTGCTCGGCGCGAGCGTGGGCACGAGGCACTACTATGCAGGCCCGATGGCCAAGCAGCACCGCATGGCGCTGCTCACCGTCGTCCTGCTGTCGGTGCCGTTCGCCGATCGGCTGGGCCTTGCCCCCGACCGCACCATCGCGATCACGCTGGCTGTGATCTGCCTGGGCGCCGCCGCCACCTGCGGCAACCGTTTGCGGCTCATCGCCGCGGAGCTCCGGGCCCGCCCGCGGTGAGCGCCGCGCCGGTGTTGAAACCCGGACTTCAGATTTTCTGATTGCGGCCGTTACCATCAAACAGCGGCGCGCAGCATTGCAGCCACGGCCGCCGCAGCAAGCCTGAAAACGCGGGTGTAGTTCAATGGTAGAACGCCGGGTTTCCAACCCGGCGACGTAGGTTCGATTCCTGCCGCCCGCTCCATCCCTCCAGCCCCGCCCTCGATACGCCGCGCCCGGCAAGCGTGCCCGACGAGGTTTCGGCATGCATCCGCCCCGCTTCGCCTGCTCTCCAACGCCTGCCCCACTCACAGAAGGGCGATAGCAGGGCAGCCTGAAGAACGTGCAGCGCGGCCACGGCCGTTCGCGCGCGGCCGTTGCGATATCATGGCCCCCGATCAAGCCCCTCCAGAGAGTCACAATGAAAAACATCCTGCTTCCCGTGGACGGTTCGGACTGCGCGTTGCGCGCCGTGGAGAGTGCGCTGAGGCTCGCCGCCGAGCTGAAGCATCCCGTCCGTTTTCACGTCGTCTGCGCCGTGCCCGCGCCGGGGACCTGGGACCTGCTGCCCAACGGCAGCGAGGAAGACCTCGAGACCCAGTTCCGGCTGCAGGGCGAGTACGCGATTGCGCCGGCGACCACCCTGCTCAAACAGGCGCGGGCCGCCTACGACGTGCACCTGGCGAAGGGAGATCCCGCGCAGGAGATCGCGCGCCTCGGCGCGGAACTGGACTGCGACGCGATCGTGATGGGGACCCACGGCCGCGGCCGCATCGGCGGCCTGGTCATGGGCTCGGTCGCGATGAAGGTGGTCCACCTCTCCACCCTGCCCGTCATGCTCGTGAAGTAGGCCGGGCGCGCGCCGGCCTCAGGCGGGGAGCGAACGCCGCCGCCAGAGCAGGTAGACCGCGGGGATGATGAGCAAGGTCAGGATCGCCGCCGTGATCATGCCGCCGACCATCGGCGCGGCGATGCGCCGCATCACCTCGCTGCCGGTGCCGGTGGCATACATGATCGGCAGCAGGCCGCCGATGATGGCGCAGACCGTCATCACCTTGGGCCGCAGCCGGAGCAGCGCGCCTTCGACCACGGCCTCGGTCAACTCCGCCCGTGTCAGGCTTCGGCCCTGCGCGGCGGCCATCTGCGCGTAGCGCCCGTACGCCTCGTCCAGGAACACCAGCATCACCACGCCGGTCTCGGCGGCCACGCCCGCCAGCGCGATGAACCCGATCACCACCGCGACCGAGAGGTGATAGCCCATCAGGTAGACCAGCCAGAGGCTGCCGATCATGGCGAAGGGCAGGCTCGCCATGATGATCAGCGCCTCGCTGAAGTTGCCGAAGTTCAGGTAGAGCAACAGCATGATGAGGATGAGCGTCGCGGGCACGACGTAGCTCAGCCGCTCGGTGGCGCGCAGGATGGACTCGTACTGCCCCGACCACTTGATGGAATAGCCCGCGGGCAGCGCCACCCGCTCCTCCACGCGGGCGCGCGCCCTCTCGACGTAGCCCTTGTAGTCGCTCGACACGGTGTCGATGTAAACCCAGCCGTTGGGCCGGCCGTTCTCGCTGCGGATCATGTCCGGACCGCTCTCGATCCGGACGGTGGCGACCTCGCCCAGCGGGATGCGCGACTCCGAGCCGCCGATCGGCAGGCTCCGCAGCCGCTCCACCGAGTCGCGGGACTCGCGCGTGTAGCGCAGGCTGATCGGGTAGCGCTCGCGGCCCTCCACCGACTCGCCGACCGGCATCCCGCCCACGGCCGTGGCGATCGTGTCCTGGATGTCGGCGATGTTGAGCACGTGCCTGGCGGCCCGCCGCCGATCGATGTCGATGGTGACGTACCGGCCGCCCGTCACCCGATCGGAATACACCGAGGCGGTCTCGGGCATCTCCCGGAGTATGCCTTCGATCTCGCGGCCGAGCCCTTCGATGACCTTCAGATCGGGACCGGCGATCTTGATGCCCACCGGCGTCTTGAACCCCGTGGCGACCATGTCGATGCGCGCCTTGATCGGCATCACCCAGGTGTTGGCCACGCCGGGCAGGCGGACGACCTCGTTCAACTCCTGCTTCAGACTCTCCGGCGTCACGCCCGGGCGCCACAAATCGCGCGGCTTCAGCCGCACCAGCGTCTCGATCATGTTGATGGGCGCCGGGTCCGTGGCCGTGTCGGCGCGCCCGATCTTGCCGTACACGGTCTGCACCTCCGGCACCGTGCGTATCAGCTTGTCGGTCTGCTGCAGCAACTGCGCCGCCTTGCCGATCGAAATCGAAGGCAGCGTGGTCGGCATGTACATGTAATCGCCCTCGTCCAGCTCGGGCATGAACTCGGTGCCGAGATGCTGCAGCGGCCACAGGCCGGCAACGGTGACGAGCGTCGCCGCGGCGATGAGCAGGCGGGGCCGGCGCAGCGCCAGGTCCAGGGCCGGGCGATAGATCGACATCAGCCATCGGTTCACCGGGTTGCGGTGTTCCGGCAGGATGCGGCCGCGTATGAACAGGGTCATCAGCACCGGCACCAGCGTCACGGCCAGCCCGGCGGCCGCCGCCATGGCATAGGTCTTGGTGTACGCGAGCGGCTTGAACATCATGCCCTCCTGCGCCTCGAGCGCGAACACCGGCAGGAAGCTCAGCGTGATGACGAGCAGGGAGAAGAACAGCGCCGGACCGACCTGCCGCGCCGCCCGCACGATCACCTGCCCCCGCGGCTCGTGGTGCCCGGAGAGCTCGAGCTGCTTGTGCGCGTTCTCGATCATGACGATGGCGGCGTCGACCATCGCGCCGATGGCGATGGCGATCCCGCCCAGGGACATGATGTTGGCGTTGATGCCCTGGCGGTACATGACGATGAACGCGATCGCGATGCCGAGCGGCAGGCTCAGCATCACCACCAGGCTCGAGCGGAAATGAAACAGGAAGACCACGCACACCAGCGAGACGATGACGAACTCCTCGATGAGCGAGTTCCTGAGCGTGTCGATCGCGCGCATGACCAGGTCGGAGCGATCATAGGTCTCCACGATCTCCACGCCCGGAGGCAGCGACGCCTTGAGCTCCCCGAGCCGCTGCTTCACCGCCCGGATCGTCTGCAGCGCGTTCTCGCCGAAGCGCATCACGACGATGCCGCCGACCGCCTCGCCCTCTCCGTCCAGATCGCCGATCCCCAGCCGGGCCGCCGGCCCCTCGCGCACCTCCGCGAGATCCGCCAGCAGCGTCGGCGTGCCCATGTAGCTCGCGTCCAGGACGGTCTGACGCAGATCGTCCACGCCCTGGATGTAGCCGGTCGCCCGGACCACGAAGTCCGCCTCGCCCTGCTCGATGGTCGAGGCCCCCGTCTCCTGGTTGCCGCGCTCGATGGCGAGCTTCAGTTCCTCGATGCTGTAGCCGTAGGCCCAGAGCCGCTCGGGATCGACGACGACCTCGTACTCCTTGACCATGCCGCCGACGGTCGCGACCTCCGCGACCCCCTCCACCGCCTGCAGCTCGTACTTGAGGAACCAGTCCTGGATGGAGCGCAGTTGCGCGAGGTCGTGAGTGCCGGTGCGATCGACCAGCGCGTAGCTGTAGACCCACCCCACGCCGGTGGCGTCCGGCCCCAGCGCGGTCCGCGCCGCGGGCGGCAGACGGGGCTGCACCTGCGTCAGCCGCTCCAGCACCCGCGAGCGCGCCCAGTACAGATCCGTGTCTTCCGTGAACAGGACGTGCACGTAGGAGTCGCCGAAGTTGGAGATCCCGCGCACGGCCGTGGCGCCGGGCACCGCCAGCATCGAGGTGGTGAGCGGGAAGGTCACCTGGTCCTCGACCACCTGTGGCGCCTGTCCCGGGTAGCTGGTCTTGATGATGACCTGCACGTCGGAGAGATCGGGGATGGCGTCCACGGGCATGCGCTGCAGCACGTAGACCCCGCCGCCCAGCAGCAGCACCGCCAGCGCGAGGATGGCGAAACGGTGGCGCACCGACCAGGAGATCACCGCCTCGATCATGCAGGGCGCCTCCGGCCTGCGTGCCCGTCGTCGCCCGCGCGCTCCGCCATGACCACCATGTCAATGATGGTGGTGCGTGGACGGTGCGCCGCCGTCCAGCCGGCTCATGCTCGCCTGCAGGCTCGCCTCGGAGTCAATGAGGAACTGCGCCGAGGTCACGATCTCCTCGCCGGCCTGCAGTCCGGACTGGATCTCCAGGCGCTCGCCGAACTCCGCCCCGGCCGTCACGACGCGTGGCGCGAACCGGCCGTTGCCGAGCGCGACGATGACCCGCGCGGCCTCGCCTTCGCGTATCAGCGCCTCGCGCGGGATGTGGACGACCTCCTTGCCGCTCTTCCCGTAAAAGGTCAGCTCCGCGAACATGTTCGGGAGCAGGAAGCCGTCGGGATTGTCGAACCGCACGCGATAGCGAATGGTGCGATTGGCGTACTCCACCTTCGGGAGGATGATCTCGACCGCGCCCTTCCAGACCTTGCCCGGACGTTCCGGGAAGCGGGCCTCCACGGGTTGGCCGATGTAAAGCCATCCGCCGTCGCTCTCGAACACCTCGCCCTTCACCCAGACCGTGCTCGCGTCGACCAGCTTCATGATCTCCGTGCCGGCTCCGATCTCCATGCCGCGGTACACCTCGCCGACCTCGGCCACCAGCCCGTCGACAGGCGCGCTCACGGACACGGTCTGTCCGTCATGGGATTCGATCTCGAGCACGGGTTCGCCGGCCTTCACGCGCCGACCGGGGCTCGTGACCAGCAGGCGGCCCACGCGACCGGAGGCGGTCGCATGCAGGCGCGTGATGCGCGACTCGTCGTAGGCGACGAATCCGCCGCTGTCGACGCGATGCTGCAGAGGGCCCATCTCCGCGCGCGCGGTGCGCA
This sequence comes from Gammaproteobacteria bacterium, assembly GCA_041395385.1. GTDB lineage: Bacteria > Pseudomonadota > Gammaproteobacteria > JAJPIJ01 > JAJPIJ01 > JAJVHZ01. The sequence continues at coordinate 5,343 of JAWLAN010000036.1, read as the reverse complement.
CGCCCAGGCTGTTGACGACCTCCGGCGTGACCCGCACCACGACCGCTTCGGCCGCGGCCGTGCCGGCGCTGCCCGCATCGGCGACGCCGTCGGGACCTGCCGCCGCGTGCGTCGCCATGTCATGGCTCGCCGGGTCGTGGCCGGCTGCCTGATCGCTGGCCGCGTCATGGCTCGTCATGTCGTGGCCGGCCGCCTCCTGGCCCGTCATCCCGTGGCTCGCCGGGTCGTGGCCGGCCGCCTGATGACTGGCCGCGTCGTGGGCCGTCATGTCGTGGCCTGCCATGTCCGGGGTTGCGGTCTCGCGATCGGCCGTTTCCGCGCGGGCCGGACCGATCGTCAGCTCGGCGAGGTGAAATCGATGCTGCAGCCACGTGCCCAGGACCACTGCGAGCAACAATGCCGCCACGCGTGCCACCCAAGTCATTGCTTCGCTCCTCCGAAACGAGTGCGCCCGCCGCCCGCGGGCGAGCGATATCCGCCGACCCGCACGGCGCGGCCCGGCGGGCCGCGCGCGCTCAGGCCGAGGTTATCCGCGGGCCATGGCCTCGCGGGTCGATTTGCGCCTGCTGGCGTAGAGAATGCGGTGCTTCGCCGCGGAAGCCAAGCCCGAGTGCCGTCGCTGCGGTTGATCCCGATCATACGGCGGGCCGGAATGGCAATCCGGCGGCGAGGATACTAAGGAAGCTCTGCAAATGGCAGAGCTTCCTGCGGTGCATGGATGCACCGCCATTTTCGATGGCCGCAGGCCATTGAAAATGAAGGTCGGCAAGAATCACACTTCTTGCCGACCGTGCTCTGAGAAGTCCAGGATGGACTTATTCAGAGCTTCCGTAAAAAAACGCCCCGCCGGCGGCGACGCCGGCGGGGCACGGTGAGGAGCAGGAGTCGGAGGGTGGCCTCAGGCGTGGGTGCGGCGGCGGCTGACGCCGACCAGCCCGACCAGCGCCGACCCGAGCAGCCACACGGCTGCAGGGACCGGTACCGGCGCGGTCGATGCCGAGATCGCCACGTCCAGCTCGTACCGGGCGTTGTAGAAGACCGGCCCGAAGCCCTGCAGGAAGCCCGCGAACGGCGTGAAGTAATCGACCTTCGCAATGTAGTCGCCCGCGGCGAGCGAGAACAGCGAGAACGGGACCGGGTCGGTAATGGCGCCAGACTGCACCGCCACGCCGCCGTCGAGGAAGGTATCCGGTGCACCTTTGCGAAAGATGGACACGGCCAGGAATTCGAAGTCCCGGCCGAGGCTGCCGTCGAGGTGCAAGTCCTCGAGGCTGACGGTGACATCCGAGATGGTGGACAGGTTGAAGTCGACGAGGGTCGTGCCCGAGCCGCTCACGGTGTTGGTCACGGTGAGTGCCTGTGCGCTCCCGACTGCCGCGACCATCATCAGCAGGCCCGCCAGCCACTTCAGGGAATGCTTGCGCGTTTCCATATGGTTCGCTCCGTTCAAACGTTGATCTTTCTGCACGAATCCCCGCCCGCCGTCGCCCTGGCTCCGCCGGCGGCATGCCGGCGCCGATTCGCCGTGGGCAAGAGGGTTTCCGAGGGTGATGTTAGGCACTCGGCCCACGGCCAAACGTCGAAATGGTCGCAGTTTGCGGCGCCGCCGGATTGACGTCCCGACCGTGCCCGCAAGGCGTGGCGCGCCTTCGTGCGGTCTGTATATCAGCGTTACGTGACGGGTAGATGTCGGCTCTGCGACCGCACCCCGCCCGAGTCCGGTCCCGGCATGAGCGGCGACGATGCAATGGCCCCGCGTTGCACGCGGAAGATGCGACGGCGACCACCGGCCCGGCCGCGGACGGCAGCGCCTCAGCGGTGGACGGCTGCCGCCGCGCGTCCACCCCGGCGCAGCAGCGGGATGCTGACCAGGGCCGTGCCGAGGAGCCATCCCGCCGGCGGCACCGGCACCGGCGCGCTCGCCGCGGGAACGCTGGCGGCCCGGAGCAGCGCCTGGTCGATGAACTGGCGGTTGGCGGCGATGTCCAGCCGCACCCAGAGACTCGCGGCGCCGTAGACCGAGCTGGAGGTGCAGCCACTGGTCTGGCAGAAGGTGTACGCGCCGATCCCGACGAGGAAGTTGTTCCAGAACAGCGCGCTGCCGCTGTCGCCGCCGGCGAGCTGTCCCTCGTACGCCGTCGGTGTCGGCCCGCCGGTGAGGCTCTTGTTGCCCGCCGGTGAGTCGAAGTCCGCGGCCCAGAGATTGTAGGCGGTGGTGTCGATGGTGTTGGTGGCGGCCAGGCGGTCGGTGGCGCCGCTCAGAGAAGTGCCGAGTCCGGTGCCCTGCCCGCCGTAACCGACCATGGTGACCTCCCTGCCGATGAGGTTCGCCGGGGTGATGGTCGCGGGCAGGACACCCGCGACCGGCGCGGCCAGGGTCGCGATGGCCAGATCGTACTGGTAGCCGTTGCCGCCGGCGCTGTACAGCGGGTGCCTCTCCATGCTGGCGACCTCGTAGGTGGTCGCACCGTCGCGTTCGGCCCCGAGACCGAAGCTCGTCTTCCTGGTGGTGGCGCAGTGCGCCGCGGTGAGCACGGTGCCCGCGCCGATGAGCACGCCGGAACAGCCGGTGCTGAAGAAGCCGGCGGCCTGGAACTGCGGGCTCGCCGCCAGATCGTTGAACACCGTGACGTTGACATCGTGGCGCACGTAGACCGCCGCGGCGTTGCCGCCGAAGGCCATGCAGACGGCGCCCAGCAGCGCCGTGGCCAGTACCCTTCCCCCGCCTTTGGTATTCATCGATGCCGATCTCGCCGGGCATGCGTCGAGGTGCCCGGTACAGATGTCGGCAGTCGGGGGACAATCTTTACGGGAATCTTGGCGCGCGAGCCCCGTCAACGGCGAGCGTGCGCGTCGGGGATCGCGCCGCGGGGCCGCCGGCGGGGAAACGGAGTGGCGCGGCGCGCCCCGGCGTCCTGCGTCAGGTCTTCTTGGTCAGGCTGGGCATGCGCAGCGGGGCGACGTCGGGATCCTCGCTGGCCGTCGCCGGCGGCTCGCCGACGCGCACGTCGCCCTCGTTGTCGCCCTTGAGCTTGTAGAAGGACAGACCGCCCTGGATCTGTTCGCGCACCACGTCGAACACCAGCTTCACGTCGATCTGCGGCCGCTGCTCGGCAAAACCGTAAACCAGCGACATGTCGCAGAGCTTGTTGATCATGCGCGGGATGCCGCCGGTCTGGTGGTAGATGAAGCGCGTGGCGGCCGGCTTGAAGATGTCCGGATCGCCGCCGGCGACGCTGATGCGATGACGGATGTACTCGTCGGTCTCATCCGGATTGAGCGGCTCGATGTGGCAGGCCACCGACACGCGTTGCGCGAGCTGGGTGAGCGCCGGGCGCATGAGCATCTCGCGCAGCTCCGGCTGGCCGACGAGGATCATCTGCAGCACCTGGTCCTTGTCGACGTTGATGTTGGACAGCAGCCGCAGCTCCTCCAGCGTGCTGACGTCGAGATTGTGCGCCTCGTCGACGATGAGCACCGTGCGCCGGCCCTTGGAGTACTGATCGATGAGGAAATCCATGAACTGCTGGTACAGCGCGATCTTCTCCTGGCCCGTGTAGGGCAGGCCGAAGGCCAGGCACACCCACTGCAGCAGCTCGCCGAGCGCGCGATGCGTGTTGGTGATGAGGCCGACGGTCACGTCCCGATCCAGGCGGTTGAGCAGGTGCCGCACCAGGGTCGTCTTGCCGGAGCCGATCTCGCCGGAGACGACGGTGAAGTTCGCGCGGCTGACGATGCTGTACTCCAGCAGCGTGATGGCCGAGCGGTGGCGCCTGCTCAGGTAGAGAAACGCCGGGTCCGGCTGCAGCGTGAACGGGCGCTCCTTCAGGCCGTAGAACTCTTCGTACATGTCAGCGGCGCGCCCGGCTGCGTGCGGCGGGGTGACGGCTGCCCGCGGCGGCTGCGGCTGGCCATCGGGCCGGGTGTATGCGGTGGTGTCGATTCATCATGCGTTGAAATACGGGGTCGCCTTCTCGCTCGAGCGATTCAGCACGGTGCCGACGACCGGCGTGTTGGCGAGCAGGCCGCTCGCGTGCTGCAGCTCCTCGCGCGTGGTGAGGCCCTCGGCCACCACCACCAGCGCCGCGTCGACATAGGGCGCGAACGCGATGGCGTCGTCCACCGACAGCAACGGCGGCAGATCGAAGATGATGAGGCGGGTGAGGTAGCGCGACTTCAGTTCCTTCACCAGTTGCACCATGCGCGGGGATTTGAGCAGCTCGGAGGAGTTCGGCAGCGCCTCCCTGCCGGGCAGCACCACCAGCCGGTCGATACCGGGATTGACGAGCGCGTGGCTGACGGGCGTGCCCTTGGTCAGCACGTCGCTGATGCCGACCTCCGCCTTCAGGCCGAGATAGCGGTGGATGCTGGGACGGCGCATGTCCAGATCCACCAGCAGCACGGTGTGGTGCACCTCGCGCGCGAGGCTGATGGCGAGATTGATGGCCGTGACGGTCTTGCCCTGGCCGGGGCCCGGGCTGGTGACCGCCAGAGCGTTCCAGCCCTTGCTCACCATGCGTTGCAGCACCTGCGTGCGCAGGATCTTGTAGGCCGCCGTCACCTCGTCGGTCTCGGTGCCGGTGATGATGCGGTGCCTCTTCAGCACCGACGGGGAGACCGTGGTGACGCGGGTCTCCGAGTAGGTGATCTGGCTCTCGGGCGAATCGACCGGCGCCAGCGGATGCACGACGCCGGCGCCCATGTTGCGGACCTGCTCCTGCCGCGCGCGTTCGAGTGCCTGTTTGATGCGTTCCATGAGCGGTGCCTATTCGCCGAGACCGAACTTGCGCAGGGTGCGGAACCACAGCACGTCCAGCGGCTGGTAGAAGAAATGGATCGCCAGCAGTGCCAGGACCAGGGCGGCGATCACGGCCAGGAGCGTGACCGCGCGCATCAGCATCCGGGCGCGTCGCTCCCCGGCGGTGACGATCTCGGGGATCACGGCCAGCGGCGGCACGCCGGTCAGGGCGGTGAGCGCGCTGCGCCCGTAGATCGCCGGGTCCAGCGCCTCGGCGATCGCCGTCGATCCTATACCGCCGGCGAACGCAAGCATCGTGCCCAGCAGCGCGATGGCCAGCCGGTTGGGCTTGGCCGGCTTCTCCGGCTTCAGTGGCGGCTCGATGAGGCTGAAGCGCTCGCCCTTCTGCTCGGTCTCCAGCGTCTGGGAGACCTGGGCGGCCATCTGCTTCTGCGTCATCTCCTCGTACTTGAGCGTGGAGGTCTCGTAGTCGCGCATCAGATCGCGATACACGCGCTCCACCTCCGGGGAGTCGGCGAGCTTCTGCTCGAACTCCGCCAGTTTAGCGCGCAGCGCCTCCTTCTGCTGGCGTATGGAGGCGATCT
>JAWLAN010000035.1:0-33440 GCA_041395385.1 Gammaproteobacteria bacterium | reverse complement strand
GCCGTGGACCTAGGCACCGACGTGCGCATGAGCGGCGAGCAGCTGGTCGGCGGCGCGCTGGTGCTGGATGGCGAGGTGGTGCATCTGGCCGCCTTCAACCTGGATGCCGATGCGCCGCGTGCGCGCGGCAGGGAGGAGGTGATCGTCGACTGAGCTATTGATGTGTTTCCCCGCGATTGGGTTTCGGCCAACCCCTCCGAAACGACGGCTCTCCCACGGCCGTCATGCTGGCGACGGATCGCCAGCATCCAACCCACGGACGGACTGCTGAGTTTGAATTCTTGGAGAAATGCGATGACGACATTACTGACAATGCTGGTACTGCTGACATTCATTTTTGCGGTGTGGCAGGGACGTTCCCCCTCTTCGCGCCGCGCCCATCGCTGGCACGCGCACGTCATCTGGGTGCCACCGGCGCGCACCGGCGATGCCGTCCTCGACGCGCGCAACCTGCGCGACCGCGCGAAGTGGACCCGCGTGCACACCAACCGCCTTTAGCGGCAAACGGCGGGCGGACGGGAGACATCCCGTGCAGAGACCAAACCCGGGACATTCGATTGTTGGGGTCCAAACGTCGCGCCAACTCCACGGATTCGGCTCGATGACGGCGGCAATCATTTCATGCTCCAGAGTGCCTTGATTGGCACAGCGAACAAGTCCTCTGCGAATCGCACAGCGCTTTCGCCGTCGTACAACACGATCCCGGCGGCGAATCGTGCGCCGCCCACATCCTTGAGTTTGCGCAACCCGCGAAAATCCGCGTCGGTAACCGTGGCGGCCGCTTTGACTTCGATGCCCGCGATGTCACGCCCCGCCATTTCCAGCACGATGTCCACCTCATAGCCATCCTTGTCGCGATAATGATGAAAACCGATGGCACCTTCATGCCAACTTGCCTGCCGGCGCAATTCCTGAAATACGAATGTTTCCAATAACTGGCCGAGCAACACACGGTCCTTGGTCAATGCCGCGGCATCCACACCCAACAGGCTTGCCGCCAATCCCGTGTCGCCGAGGTGCAGCTTTGGCGTCTTCACCAACCGACTCAGGCGATTGCCATGCCAAGGGGGCAGAATCTCGATCAGGAAGATACGCTCCAGCAGCGTCACGTAGTCACGAATGGTCGGCCGACTCAATTGAAACGGTGAGGCCAGTTCGCTCACATTCAACAGTCGCGCCGTTTGACCTGCTGCCAGCTGTAACAACCGCGGCAGGGCATCCAATGCACTGATGCGCGCCAGCGTGCGCACATCGCGCTGTACCAGCGTTTCGATGTAGGCCAGATACCAGTCACGTCGTCGCCGTCCGGAACTGCGCGCCAATGCAGCTGGATAACCGCCCGCGACGATGCGCTCGGCCAGCGCCTCCCCGAGCCGCCCAAACTGACGCGCCTTGAATCCCCGGGAAAACAGCACGTCAAGGAAACGAGAGGGCACCCCGGCAATTTCGCACTGCGCCAGCGGATACAATCTCAACAACTCCATCCGGCCCGCCAATGAATCCGACAGTTTCGGCGCCAGAAGTACATTGGCGGAACCGGTCAGGATGAAGCGTCCCGGCCGTCGGTCGCGGTCTACCGCAACCTTCAGCGATGCAAACAGCTCCGGGGTGCGCTGCACCTCGTCAAGTATCACCTTGTCCGGCAGGTCCGCCACGAAGCCTACGGGGTCCGTCTTCGCTGCCTCGATCTGGACCTCGTCATCGAAGGTGATGTACGTGTACTCACGCAGGGTTTGCGCCAGCGTCGTCTTGCCACACTGTCGCGGACCATGAATCAGGACCACGGGGGTGTCGCCAAGCGATTCGACCAGTCTGGGACGCATGAATCGCGAGATCATGGGTGAATCGGCCATGCGGCCAATTGTAACCAAGGCACCCGGCCAATTGAAACCTTTATGTCCGTCCAATTGCAACCTTTATACTCGGCCAATTGAAACCTTTACACTTGGCCGGCTGAAACCGAAGTCCGTATCCAGGCGCGCAAACTCCGGTTACCTCCATCCCGGAACGAACACCGGGTACGAACTCACGTCAGGCGTAAACGAATTGCACTTGCGCCGCGCGATACGAGGCACGACTGGCGCGCCGACCGTCGCCCACGAGGACGGATCAGCGCGCGCCGGCACCACTTCCGCACGCAGACCGTCACAGGCATTGCCCTGCACATCAGCGCTCATCGACGCTCATTTCGCCTTGTCGATGAGACTTGGAATATTCCCATCGTCATGCCATGGCAGATTGGAGCAAGTTCTTGCAGCATGTTTGCTGCACGCATTCGGTGCATGCGGACTTGTGTGAGCGAGGCGGCGTTTCGAAATGCAACCGGTCGTTGCGCGGCAAATTTTGCTGTGCATAGAATACGAGCACGTTCATGAGTCGCCGAAGGGGATCATGAGACCGTCGCTGTTGCCGGCGCGCCCGTACTTTTCGTCCGGGCCGTGCGCCAAGCGTCCGTCGTGGACGCACGAAGTGCTGCATGATGCGGTGCTGGGCCGTTCCCATCGTTCCGAGGTCGGGCACGATCGGCTGCGCGCACTGCTCACCCTCAGCCGCGATCTGCTCGGCCTGCCCGAGGACTACCGCATTGCCGTCGTGCCAGGCTCCGACACCGGCGCCGTCGAGATGGCTTTGTGGTCGCTGCTCGGCGCGCGCGGTGTGGACTGCCTCGCATGGGAGAGCTTCGGACTCGGCTGGGTGGAGGACATCAAGTCGGCGCTCAAGATCGCGGACCTGCGCGTCCTCGAGGCCGACTACGGCGAGCTGCCGGATCTCGCGCAGGTCGACTGGCGGCGCGACGTCGTCTTCACCTGGAACGGCACCACCTCCGGCGTGCGCGTGCCCGACGGCGCGTGGATCGCCGACGACCGCGAGGGCCTCTCGATCTGCGACGCCACCTCCGCGGCGTTCGCGATGGATCTGCCGTGGCGCAAACTCGATGTCGCGACCTACTCCTGGCAGAAGGTGCTGGGCGGGGAGGCCGCGCACGGCATGCTGATCCTGAGCCCGCGCGCGGTGGCGCGGCTGGAGAGCCACACGCCGCCCTGGCCGATCCCGAAGCTCTTCCGCCTGACGAAGAAGGGCAAGCTGACGGAGGACCTCTTCACTGGCGCCACCATCAACACGCCCTCGCTGCTCTGCGTGGAGGATCACCTCGACGCCCTGCGCTGGGCGCAGTCGATCGGCGGCCTGCCGGCGTTGATCGCGCGCTCGACCGCCAATCTCGCCGTCATCGAGCAGTGGGTCGAGAGAACGCCGTGGGTGGAATTTCTCGCCGCCGATCGGCGCGCGCGCTCCAGCACCTCCGTGTGCCTGAAGATCGTCGATCCGTGGTTCACCGCACAGTCGCTCGAGGAGCGCTGGGCGATCGTGAAGGCGCTGTGCGCGCGGCTGGAAGCCGAGCAGGCGGCTTACGACATCGCCGCCTACCGCGACGCGCCGCCGGGCCTGCATCTGGCGGCGCCACCGTCGAGCGAGGACGTGGAACGCCTGCTGCCCTGGCTCGACTGGGCCTACCGCGAGACGGCGCGCTGATCGCCCGCATGCGCGCCGGCGTGACGCCCGTTCGCGACACCGCGTGCCCGCGCCGGCAGGGCTACTGTCATGTTTCGCGGCCAATGTTCACACGGCGATGGCGGCATGGCGATCAGCGGCCATAGCTGTCGCGTACGGTCGCAGCACTCGAATATATCTGGACAACAACCCGAAGGAGTGGATAGCAACATGTTTTCGATACTCGTGGCAGACCCCATCGCCCAGGAGGGCGTGACCCATCTCGCGAACCAGCCCGGCTTCCGCGTCGACGTGAAGACCGGCATGAAGGAGGCGGAGCTCTGCGCCTGCGTCGGCGATTACGACGCCGTGGTGGTGCGCAGCGCGACGAAGATCACCCGGCCGGTGTTCGAGGCGGCGAAGAAACTCAAGGTCGTCGGTCGCGCCGGCATCGGGGTGGACAACATCGACGTCGAGGCCGCCACCGAGCACGGCGTGGTGGTGATCAACACGCCGGATGCGAACGCGGTGAGCGCCGCGGAGCTCGCCCTCGCGCATATGTTCTCGCTCTGCCGGCGCATTCCGGCGGCGGATGCCTCGGTGAAGGCCGGCGAGTGGGCGCGCAGCAAGTACACCGGCACCGAGTTGACCGGCAAGACCCTGGGCGTGATCGGCTACGGCACCATCGGCCGCATCGTCGCCGCGCGCGCGCTCGGCCTGAAGATGAAGGTCGTGGTCCACGATCCGTTCGTGAGCGCGGAGATCTACGCCGCCCACGGCGTGCAGCCGCTGGCGCTGGACGACCTGCTCGGCGAGTCGGACTTCGTCACCCTCCACTGCCCGCTCATTGAAGCGACCCGCAATCTCATCAACCGCGAGCGGCTGGCGCTGATGAAGAAGGGCGCGCGCCTCGTCAACTGCGCGCGCGGCGGTCTCGTCGATGAGGAGGCACTCCACGACGCACTGGTCTCGGGGCACCTGGCCGGCGCGGCGCTCGACGTGTTCCTCAAGGAACCGCCGGGTTCCTCGCCGCTGCTCGCGCTGCCCAACGTCGAGTGCACGCCGCACCTCGGCGCCTCGACCGAGGAGGCGCAGTACGCGGTCGGTGTCGAGATCGCGCGCCTCATCGCCGCCTATCTCAACGACGGCGAGGTGCTGAGCGCCGTCAACCTGCCGCGCGTGGCGAGCGAGCAGGCCGGCCGGCTGCGGCCCTACCAGGACCTCGCCTACCGCCTCGGGCGGCTGCTCGCGCGCATGATCGACGCGCCGCTGCAGGGCATCGACGTCACGCTGCAGGGCGCGGCCGCCGAGCTCGACACGCGGCCCGTGGCGATCGAGGCGCTGGTCGGCTACCTGCAGGAGCACCACACGCGTCCCGTCAACCGCGTCAACGCCCTGCTGGTCGCCAACCGCGAGGGCCTGGCCTTCGGCGAGTCCCGGTCGCTGAAGGCGCACGACTACGTCTCGCTGATCGCGGTGACCGGCAAGGCGGCCGATCGCAGCGTCGTGCTGGTGGGCACGCTGTTCGACGAGCGCTACCCGCGCCTGGTGCGCATAAACAACTACGAGATCGAGTGCGGCCTGAAGGGCGACATGCTGTTCACGCGCCACGACGATCGCCCGGGCGTGGTCGGCGCGCTCGGCACGGTGCTGGGCGAGAGCGGCATCAACATCTCGCGCATGCACATCGGCAGCGCCGAGGACGGCCCGCACGCGGTGGCGGCGATCGAGATGTCCACCCCGCTCACCGACGCGCAGATGGCGAAGATCCGTTCCATCCCGGCGGTGAGCAAGGCCTTCCAGATCACGCTATGAGGCGCGCGGCCTTCTTCGACTGCGACAGCACGCTCTCCGCGGTGGAGGGCATCGATCTGCTGGCGCGGCGCGCCCACGTCGCCGCGCAGGTGGTGCCGCTCACGAAGGCAGCGATGGAGGGCAGCCTGACGCTGGAGCAGGTGTACGCGCGGCGCCTCGATCTCATCAGACCGACGCGCGAGGACGTCGCCTGGCTCGGCACGCAGTACGTCGAGCAGCGCGCCGAGGGCGCCGCGGAGACGGTGGCCGCGCTGCACGCGCTGGGCTGGCAGGTGCACGTCATCAGCAGCGGCATCCGCGAGGCCGTGCTCGCGCTCGCGGCCGAGTTCGCCATCCCCGCCGAGCGTGTGCACGCGGTCGAGGTGTACTTCGACGCCGCGGGCCGCTACCGCGACTTCGATCGCGCCTCGCCACTCACGCGCGCCGGCGGCAAGGCCGCGGTCTGCCGCGGGCTCATGACCCGCCTGGACAGCGCGGTGATGATCGGCGATGGCGTGACCGATCTCGAAGCGGCCGAGGCCAACGTGCCGGTGGTGGGATTCGGCGGCATCGCGCGGCGCGAGCGCGTCGTGGCCAAGGCGTGGAAGTACGTCGATGCACCCTCCCTCACCGCGGTGCTGGATGTCATACTTAGCCCTGCCGACCACGCGCGGCTGATGGGCCAGTCGGGCACACCGCGGCCTTGACGCCGCGTGCGCGGCGGCGGCGGCCGCCACGGCGAACAACGACACCCAGGGAATGAAGCCTTGACGCACACATCCGTCGACGAGGACACCGCGGGCGGCCGCACGACGCCGCTCTACGACCTGCACGTGCAGGCCGAGGCGCAGTTCACCGGGTTTGCCGGCTGGCGGATGCCGTTGCGCTACGCCGACGGCACGCTGCGCGAGCACCTGCACACGCGCGCCCACGCCGGCCTGTTCGACATCTCGCACATGGGCCAGATCGCGCTGCGCGGCGAACGGCGGGCCGCGGCGCTGGAGGCGCTCACCCCGGCGGACGTGATCGATCTCCCCGCCGGCCGCCAGCGCTACGCGCTGCTCACCAACCCCGACGGCGGCATCATCGACGACATCGTCGTCGCCAACTTGGGCGAGGAGCTCGTGCTGGTGGTGAACGCCGCGCGCACGGACACGGTGCTGCCGTATCTCGTCGAGGAGATCGGCCGCGCCTGCGAGATCCGGCATCTCGACGACCTCGCCCTGCTCGCGGTGCAGGGCCCGAAGGCGAGCGCGGCCGTCGCGGCGCTGGCCGACGGGCTGGAGGATCTGCCGTTTCAATCCGTGCGCACGCTGGAGGTCGACGGCACGCTGTGCCGCATCAGCCGCTCCGGCTACACCGGCGAGGACGGCTACGAGATCGCCGTGCCGGCCTCCGGTGCCTGCGACCTCGCGCGGCGGCTGCTGGCGCGGGAGGGCGTGCAATGGATCGGTCTCGGCGCGCGCGACTCGCTCAGGCTCGAGGCCGGCCTCTGTCTTTACGGTCACGACATCGACGAGCACACCAGCGTGATTGCCGCGGACCTGGGCTGGACCTGGTCGGCCGTGCGCCGGCCGGGCGGCGCGCGCGCCGGCGGATTCCCGGGCGCCGAGGACCTCGCCGACGAGCTCGAGGCCGGCGAGGCCATGTGCCGCGTGGGGCTGCTTCCCGAAGGCCGCGCGCCGCTGCGCGAGAACACGGGGCTGCTGGACGAGGGCGGCAACCTCGTCGGCCGCATCACCAGCGGCCTGTTCAGCCCGAGCCTCGATCGACCCATCGCGATGGGCTACCTGCGCGCGGACTGCGTGGAGGCCGCCACGCCGCTGCACGCCATGCTGCGTGGCCGCGCGATCGCGGTGGCCCACGCCGCGCTGCCGTTCGTGCCGCATCGTTATCACAGGAAATCCAGCAAGCCCTGAAGGAGACACGCCCATGTCCGAGCTGAAGTATTCCCGCGATCACGAGTGGCTGCGGGTGGAGGCCGACGGCACCGTGACCATCGGCATCACCGACTACGCGCAGAAGGAACTCGGCGACGTCGTCTACGTGGAGCTGCCCGAGATCGGCCGCGAGGTGCGCCAGGACGAGGACGCCGCCGTGGTGGAATCGGTGAAGGCCGCGAGCGAGGTCAAGATGCCGGTGGCCGGCAGCGTCGTGGCCATCAACGAGGCGCTCGCCGATCATCCCGAGCAGGTCAACGTCGATCCCACCGGGGATGGCTGGTTCCTGAAGCTGAAGCCGTCCAGCCCCGATCAGATCGCCGGCCTGATGAGCGAGGCGGACTACCAGGCCTACGTCGCCGGCATCAGGAAGTGAGACGAGGCGCAGGCGGATGACATCGACGGGACAGCGGCGCACCCTCGAGCAGCTCGAGGATCGCGAGGACTTCCTCCATCGCCACATCGGCCCGGACGAGAGCGAGGTCCGCGGCATGCTGGAGACGCTCGGGCTCACCTCGCTCGAGGAGCTGATCGAGCGCACCATCCCCGCGGATATCCGCTCCACGCGCGCCTTCAACCTGCCGCCGCCGCGCAGCGAGCGGGTGACCGAGGACACGCTCAGGCGCATGCGCGCGCGCAACCAGGTCTTCACCAGCTTCATCGGCACCGGCTATTACGACACCATCCTGCCCAACGTCATCAAGCGCAACGTGCTGGAGAATCCCGGCTGGTACACGGCCTACACGCCCTACCAGGCCGAGATCAGCCAGGGCCGGCTGGAGGCGCTGCTCAACTTCCAGCAGATGGTGATCGATCTCACCGGCATGCCGGTGGCCAACGCCTCGCTGCTGGACGAGGCCACCGCCGCCGCCGAGGCGATGACCATGTCGCACCGGCTGACCAGCGGCAAGGCGAACACCTTCCTGGTCGATCGCGACTGCCACCCGCAGGTGATCGCCGTGGTGCAGACCCGCGCCCGGCCGCTCGGCATCGACGTCATCGTCGGGGATCCCTGGGAGCACTCCTTCACGCGCGCCATATTCGGCCTGCTGCTCGCCTACCCGGGCTCGAGCGGCGCGGTGCGCGACCTCTCGCCGGTAATCGCCAACGCGCACGCGCACGGCGCGCTGGTCACCGTCACCGCCGATCCGCTGGCGCTCGTGCTGCTCACGCCGCCCGGGCGCCTCGGCGCCGACATCGTCGTCGGCAGCGCGCAGCGCTTCGGCGTGCCGATGGGCTACGGCGGCCCGCACGCGGCCTTCTTCGCCACGCGCGATGAGTTCAAGCGGCAGATGCCCGGGCGCATCATCGGCGTGTCGGTCGACGCCCGCGGCAAGCCGGCGCTGCGCATGGCGCTGCAGACCCGCGAGCAGCACATCCGCCGCGAGAAGGCCACCAGCAACATCTGCACCGCGCAGGTGCTGCTCGCCATCATCGCCGGCCTGTACGGCGTCTATCACGGCCCGCGCGGGCTGCGCACGATTGCCGAGCGCGTGCACCGCCTGACGCAGATCTTCGCCGCGGGCCTGCGCCGGCTCGGCTTCGAGGTGGTCCACGATCAGTTCTTCGACACGCTCACCGTGCGCACGCCGGGCGTCGCCCGCCGCATCGCCGCGCGCGCCCGCGCCGCGCGCTTCAACCTGCGCATCGTCGATGCCGATCACTTAGGCTTGAGCTTCGATGAGACCTCGCGCCGCAGCGAGCTGAAGCAGCTCTGGCAGTGCTTCGCCACGCACGCCGAGCAGCAGCTCGAGGTCGCCGCGATCGACCGCGAGGTGGCCGAGTGCATACCGCCGGCGCTCAGCCGCACCGAGCCCATCCTCACCCACCCGGTGTTCAACCGCCATCACACCGAGACGGAGATGCTGCGCTACCTGCGCCGGCTGGCCGGCCGCGACATCGCGCTCGACCGTTCGATGATCCCGCTCGGCTCCTGCACCATGAAGCTGAACGCCACCATCGAGATGCTGCCGGTGACCTACAACCTGTTCAGCGCGCTGCATCCGTTCGCGCCGCTGGAGCAGGCGCAGGGCTACCAGCAGCTGTTCGAGGAGCTGGAGGAGCGGCTGTGCGAGCTCACCGGCTTCGCGGCCTTCTCCTTCCAGCCCAATGCCGGCTCGCAGGGCGAGTACACCGGCCTGCTCGTCATCCGCCAATACCACCACGCCCGCGGCGAGCCGCAGCGCGATGTCTGCCTCATCCCGGCCTCCGCGCACGGCACCAACCCGGCGAGCGCGGTGATGGCGGGCATGAAGGTGGTGGTGGTCGAGTGCGACGAGCGCGGCAACGTCGACGTCGCCGACCTGCGCGCCAAGGCCGCGCAGCACGCGCGGCAGCTGGCGGCGATGATGGTCACCTACCCGTCCACGCACGGGGTGTTCGAGGCCCCGGTGCGCGAGATCTGCCAGATCGTGCACGCCGCCGGCGGGCAGATGTACATGGACGGCGCCAACATGAACGCGATGGTGAACCTGTGCCGGCCGGCGGAGATCGGCTTCGACGTCTGCCATCTGAACCTGCACAAGACCTTCTGCATCCCGCACGGCGGCGGCGGCCCCGGCATGGGGCCGATCGGCGTGGCCGCGCATCTCGCGCCGTTCCTGCCGGAGCATCCCGCCCACACCGGCGTGAATCCCGCCGCGAGCCTGAGCCCCATCGGCACCGTCGGCACGGTCTCGGCCGCGCCCTGGGGATCGGCCAGCATCCTCACCATCCCGTGGACGTACATCGCGCTCATGGGCGCCGACGGGCTCAAGCGCGCCACGCAGGTGGCGATCCTCAACGCCAACTACATCGCGCACCGGCTGAAGGCCTGCTACCCCATCGTCTACACCGGCGCCAACGGCATGGTCGCGCACGAGTGCATCGTCGACCTGCGGCCGCTCACGGAGCGCAGCGGGATCACGGTGGAGGACGTGGCCAAGCGGCTCATGGACTTCGGCTTCCACGCGCCGACGGTGTCCTTCCCGGTGGCCGGCACGCTGATGATCGAGCCCACCGAGAGCGAGGACAAGCGCGAGATCGATCGCTTCTGCGAGGCGATGATCGCCATCCACGGCGAGATGGCGGCGGTGGAGTCCGGCGCCGCCGACCGCGAGGACAACCCGCTGCGCAACGCCCCGCACACCCACGACCTGCTGATCGCCGAGCAGTGGCCGCATGCATATTCCAAGCAGCAGGCCTTCTTCCCGCTGCCGTGGATTGAGGAGGACAAGTACTGGCCGCCCGTGGCGCGCGTGGACAGCGTCCAGGGCGATCGCCACCTCGTCTGCACCTGCCCGCCGCTCGCCGACTACGCCCCGTAGCTCGCGTCGCGCCTCGGCTGCGACATGGCCGCGCATTCAGCGGCGCGCGATCATGAAGCAGCCGCGGTTCACCCCGATCTGTCATGCCCCAATGCGTCCCACGCCGCCTCGGCGGTGGATGGCAGATGCGCCTTCAGTGCCTTCAGTGCGCGCGTGAGGTGGCGGCTCGCGCTCTTCGGCGCGGCCTTCATGGCGTCTTCGATGGCGCCGGGAAAGCGTTCCGCCAGCGCGTCGAACAATGTCGCCGCCTGGCCGAGATCCTTTTCCGGCTTGCTGCTCGTGGTCCCGCGCAGCTGCGAGACGATGAGCTTGTGCACGGCATAACGTTCCGGCACCGGCACGCGGATCATGACGACGCCGTGCACACTCAGCGCCGGCACCATCTGCGACGCGCCGAGCAGGTAGGCGAGGTACGGCAGCCCCTTGGCGTGGGCCTTCAGCTCGGGCACGGCCACCACCGGGTAGTCGTCGTTGGGCGAAGGAACCAGGAGATCGACCCGCAATCGGGAACCGCCGCGCTCGGCAAACGACGCCGACGCCTTGCGCCGATTCAGGCTCGGCACCTCGAAGAACTCGATGCCGGTCGCGCGCAGCATCTCGATGAAGCTGGGCAGTTCCGGCACCGCCAGGGCGCCGCGGCGCGCGATGTCGACGTCTTCGGTGGCATAACCCACGCCCCGCACGCCGAGTGAATTCAGCAAGGCGCCGAACGCGTGCGAACCGATGACGAAGGCGCCGGCCTCGAACAGTCCGTTGTTGTGGAGACTGGCGAGCGTGAAGTAGGCCTTCCTGTCGACGGTGGCGTAGCCGGCGCGCGCGAGCAGCCGCACCGAGGCGATTGCCGCCCCGGCGGCGTCGATCCTTGCGCGCAGCGCGTTGAGCCGCGCCTCGACGTCGCGTTCCCCGACCACGCCGATGTAGTCCTCCCGGCGGCGGCCCGCGGCATCCGAATAGCGGTGCACCCAGTAGCGGGTGCCCTGCGCATTGCGCCGTTCCGCGAGGGTTCCCGGTGTGCCGAGCAGCAGCTGCCCCTGCGCCGAGGCCAGGGCGGCGAGTTCCTCGAACAGCAGCGTGAGGGCGCGTTCGTGCGGTCTGGAAAGTGCCGGCATGCGATATCCCACGCAAGAGCGTATCGTGGGATATTAGCCCATATCCCACGCCGGCGCATTCCGTGGGATATGGCATGGACGCCTCCCTGGCTCGCGTGCGTCATGCCCGGCACGCCCCGCACACCCACGACCTGCTGATCGCCGAGCAGTGGCCGCATGCGTATTCCAGGCAGCAGGCCTTCTTCCCGCTGCCGTGGATTGAGGAGGACAAGTACTGGCCGCCCGTGGCGCGCGTGGACAGCGTCCAGGGCGATCGCCACCTCGTCTGCACCTGCCCGCCGCTCGCCGACTACGCCCCGTAGTCCGTAGCAGGCCCGCGAATGCGGCGGGAATCCCGCCACCGGGATGGCCGGCAGGCATTGCAAAGAGTTTTCAATGCGCGTTCCGCTTTGAAAACGACCGCCTGACCGCGTTCCAGGGAGGCGGCGGCGGAGCGATGACCGCCACGCTGCCCGCTCGCCACGCGTCCAGCTCGGGCGGGGGTCCCCCTCGCGCGCGCCACTGGCACCATCGGTACGCGCATTCCTGTGGCGAACTGGCCCCATTGGTACCAGATCAGTTTTCCACCGCGGCACTTTTTCCGATCGATGCGCGGTTCGAAGATGACCATCGGGGAAAAAGGGGGAACTCCCGCCCCTTGAGTCGGGATGAGCCGCGAGGAGGAACTCTCATGGGCGCTATAAGAAGTGGTGTCTCGTGGTCGTTGGCAGTGGTATCCGCAGTAGTGTTGAGTTGCGCATTGACCGGTCGCGCGCAGGCTGACATCCCGAAGGAGACCTTCGAGGCGTTGAAGCTGGATCCCGCCGCCGGCCCGAAGGAGCTCCACGAGGCGCTCACCAAGCGCTACCGTGATCCGGAGCAGGGCGCCGGCAAGGGCAAGTACTCCGAGCTCTGGGAGCCCATCCCCATGAGCAAGTACTTCGACCCCATGACCTTCTATGAGCCGCCAGCGACGGTGAAGGAAGTGGCCGGTCGCGAAGAGTGCGTGGAGTGCCACTCCGACGAGACCCCCGGCTGGGTCCATGCTTGGAAGGAGAGCGCGCACTCCAATCTCGACAAGATCCGCGAGCTCAAGCCCGAGGATCCGACCTATTACAAGAAGGAGAAGCTGGAGGAGGTCGAGAAGAACCTGCGCGCCATGGGCAGGCTGGCCGCCGACCAGCCGCTGAAGGAGGTCGGATGCATCGACTGCCACGTGGACATCGGCACCGACAAGAAGGCCGATCACCGCGCCGACCTGCGGCTGCCGACCGCCGACATCTGCGGCACCTGCCATCTGCAGGAGTTCGCCGAACGCGAGTCGGAGCGCGATACCGCGATCTGGCCGCAGGACCAGTGGCCGAAGGGCCGCCCGTCGCACGCGCTTGACTATCGCGCCAACGTGGAGACCGGCATCTGGGCGGGCATACCGCAGCGCGAGGTGGCCGAAGGCTGCACCGCCTGCCACAACAGCCAGAACAAGTGCGACACCTGCCACACCCGCCACACGTTCTCGGTCGTCGAGGCGCGCAAGCCCGAGGCCTGCGCCACCTGCCACAGTGGCATCGACCACAACAACTTCGAGAACTACAGCTATTCCAAGCACGGTGTGGTGTACAAGACGCTGGGTGACAAGTGGGACTGGAACGTGCCGCTTGAAGGACGCCTTCACCAAGGGCGGCCAGACGGCGCCGACCTGCGACCTGCCACATGGAGTTCAACGGCAAGTTCGCCACAACGTGGTGCGCAAGGTGCGCTGGGCGAATTACCCGGCGGTTCCGGGCATCGCCGAGAACATCAGCAGCAAGTGGTCCGAGGACCGCAAGGAGCCTGGGTCAAGACCTGCACCAACTGCCACGCGCGAGCGCCTGGCCCGCTCCTACATCGAGCTGATGGACAAGGGGACGCTGCAGGGCCTCGAGAAGTACAAGGAGGCGCACGCCGTCGTTGACAAGCTCTACCAGGAGGGCCTGCTGCCGGGCAGAAGACCAACCGTCCGCCGCCGCCGGCGCCGGAAAAGGAGGGCATGGCCCAGTTCTACCAGTTTTTCTGGACCAAGGGCAATAACACGACCGCCATTGAACAGGAGGTGGGGGCGATGGGCGAGAACACCCTCGCGAAGATGCACGTCTCGCTGGCACACGTGAACCCCGGCAACTGGAGCTACTCCGACGGGTGGGAGCAGCTCAACGCGTCCTACTCGAAGATCATGCAGTGGGACACGGAGATCCGCGATCGCGTTGCGCTGCAGGAGAGGGTCGCCAAGCTCGAGGCGGGCTCGCCCACCGCGATGCTGGGACTCGACAGCACCGAGAAGATGGTATCGCTCGGCGGCCTCGGCGGCGGCATGCTGCTGGCCGGCTCCATGATGTTCTGGCGCGGCCGCCGCAGGGAGGACCAGGAATGATGTCTTCGCCGGGAGCGATGCGGTGAAGCGGGCAATTCCGGTCGCGGGCCTCGCGCTCGCGGCCGGAGGCGCTCTCCTCGTCGGCTGGATCGGCTGGACCGCCCTCAACCCCCCGCCGCCGCCCTACCACTACGAGCTCGTCGCCGACGGCGGCGTCGAGAAATTCCCGGAGCTCGGCCTCAAGGATCAGGCCGCGCTCGACCTGAAGAAATACGAGGTCCGCGCCGATTCCGCCGACAAGCCGGTCGCCGTGGCCCACGTCGGAACCAGGGGCGACGGCGCGCCGGTGTTGCTGTCGTGGCAGAACCACACCGCCGAGCCGGTGCTCAGGCTGGGTCCCGCGGCCGGCGAGCTGACGGCGCTCGCCGCGGCAGTCACCAGCCACGCTCCCCCGCAGTCCAGGGTCCTCGCGTGGTGGGACACCTCCAGGCAACTGCAGCTGCTTGCCGGCAGCAGCGTGCTCTTCGAGGAGAACATGGTCGCGCCGCTGCTCCTTCCGCCGCCGTGGCGTGCGGCGGAGAGGTCCATCGAATCGCTGGAGCGCGAGTTCTGGCGCGCGCCCGCCTCGACGCAGACGGAGCAGCGGTTCGCCGAGTTCGCCGATGCGATGCTCTCCGAGGTCCCCGCCGGGCTGGAGAAGCTGCGCCGCCTCGCCGGCGGCGGCGAGGCCTATGTGGTCGTCCATCTCACCGATGCCTACCGCCTGGGCGCCCTGTATCCCGAGCGATTCGGGGTCGGCTTCAAGGATTTCCCCATGACCGGCCAGATGCACGGCACGATCAACGGCGTGAAGAGCTGGCTGAAGAAAGAGAGCCACAGCGCTTATGCGGTGGAGCGCAGGGACGACACCATCGTGCGCGTGCACTTTCTCACCGACAAGGCCTCCACGCGCACGCTGCTCGCGCAGCTTCTGCCGTTCGACACCTCCAATCCCCTCGCCCTGGACGCGCCGACCGTCGTCTATCAGCACGGCGGCTACTGGGTCTACAAGCTCCCGCCGGGCGGCAAGGAAGTCGAGACCGCCGCGGCCGACCCGCGGCCCTGAACCGGCCGGCGCCCGCCGGCCTCACCTTCTGGCACCAGAAAGCAGTACGCCACTGGCCCTAAGAGCCAGCACGATCCTGCGCGTACAGTAGGACCACGAATTTCCCGCTTTCACGACCGAAAGGAGAGGTGCCACATGCGGACCTCCAGACTATTGCTCGCGATCGGCGCGGCGGCGTTCCTCGCGGGGCCCGTGCTCGCCGAGGAGCCTGCCTACGAGGGGCGCAAGAAATGCAGCTCCTGCCACAAGAGCCAGTACCAGTCCTGGAAAGAGACCCGGCATGCCAAGGCGCTGGAGTCGCTGATGCCGGGCGCCAAGACCGAGGAGAAGCTCAAGGCCAAGCTCGACCCGGACAAGGACTACAGTGCCGACAAGGACTGCGTCGGCTGCCACGTCACCGGCTACGGCAAGGAGGGCGGCTACGATCCGGAGGATCCGGGCAAGTACCTCGTCGGTGTGGGCTGCGAATCCTGCCATGGCCCCGGCTCCGAGTACCGCCTCATCCACCGCAAGGGCGGCGAGGCGTTCGAGAACAAGCAGGAGACCACCCCCCGCGAAGAGCTCGCCGCCGCCGGCCAGGAGTTCCACTTCGTCGAGCGCTGCAACGCCTGCCACCTGAACTACGAAGGCTCCGCGTGGCCGGGCGCCGCCAAGCCCTACACGCCGTTCACGCCCGCCGTCGATCCGAAATATGCCTTCGACTTCGAGAAGGCCGTGCGCGACAACAAGGCGATGCACGAGCACTACAAGCTCGACGGGACCTTCACCGGGGAGCCGATGCCGGCGTTCCACGAGGAGTTCCAGTCGCAGGCGAAGGCCGGCGAGAAGGGCTCGGAGGAGTAGCCAGCCCCCATGCGCAGCCTCTGCCGATACATCGGCGCTCACCGCGGGCCGTTTCTGCTCGGCGTTGCGTTCGCCGCCGTCCTGGCGACCCTCGTCATCGGCGGCGAGGCGGCGGTCTCGCACACCGCCTTTTGCACCAGCTGCCACGAGATGACCTACCCGGCCGAGGAGCTGAAGAAGTCCACCCATTACGGCGCGCTCGGCGCCGACCCGGAGTGCAAGGACTGCCACGTGCCGCAGGGGATCGCCAACTTCCACCGCGCCGTCGCCACGCACGTGTTCGACGGCGCGCGCGAGGTGTGGCTGCATTTCACCCGCGATTACTCCGACGTCAAGAAGTTCAACAAGTACCGCCTGGAGATGGCGCACCACGCGCGCATGAATCTCAAGCGCTGGGACAGCGTCACCTGCCGCGACTGCCACCGGAACGCGCGCCCGCCCGGCGCGGCCGCGCGCGAGGCGCACGCCAGGATGGAGACCGAAGGGGCGACCTGCATCGACTGCCACCAGAACCTCGTGCACAAGGAGGTCGACGAGACCGACCTGGACCGGAGCCTGGCGGAAGGCAAGATGGTCGTGCGGGAGGAATAGGCGATGGCGGCGCGCGGCCCCGTGCTCACGCGCCGCTCCTGGACTTGGTCTGCGACGCCGCCGGGGATCTGTACCCGGTCCACGATGTTCTCGCGGCCAGTGTGGTTTTTTGATCCGACGCAATGCCGAGTCGTGATTAAGCTGCTTGAGTTCTAAACCGATCACCGGCGAGGCGTAGGCCAGATGCAACTGCCCATCGTACTGTGTCCGACCGCGCGGCAACCCTTGCAGCGGCAGTTGTTCGATCAGATCCGCGAGCTGGTCCTGAGCGGCCGCCTGAAGCCGGGCACGCCGCTGCCCGCGAGCCGCGCGCTGGCCGATCAGCTCGGCGTCTCGCGCAACACCGTGCTGCTCACCTACGAGCAGCTGCTGGCCGAGGGCTACCTGCAGACCCGCCAGGCGGTCGGCACCTACGTGAGCCTGGAGCTGCCCGAGGATTGCCTCGCCGCGCGCCGCGCGCCGGCCGTGCCCGACGCCGAGGCATGCGTGCACGCCTGCACGCATCCGCTGCCCTTCCACGGCCGCAGCCAGGCGTTGGTGAATCCGCATCGGCTCGCCTACGACTTCTGGCTGGGGCGGCCCGACCCGCATTCCTTCCCGATCAAGGCCTGGCACCGGCTCGTCAACCGGGCGCTGGCCAGCGCCGGAACGCGCTTCACCGAGTACCGCGAGCCGGCCGGGCTGTTCGAGCTGCGCAAGGCGATCGTCGATCACCTCGGGCCCGCGCGCGGCATCTCCGCCAGCCCCGACCAGGTCGTGATCGTCGCCGGCTCGCAGGGCGGACTCAATCTCATCGCGCGGCTGCTGGTGCGCGGGGACACGCGCGTGGCCACCGAGAACCCCTGCTACCAGGGCGCGGCGTTCCTCTTCGAGAGCCATGGCGCCGAGCTGCTGCCGGTGCCGGTCGACGAGGACGGCATCCTCGTCGATCTGCTGCCCCGCAGCTGCGTGCAGCTGCTCTACGTGACGCCTTCCCACCAATATCCCATGGGCTTCATGATGTCGCTGGAGCGGCGGCTGCGGCTGCTCGACTGGGCGCGCCGCAGCGGGGCCTACATCATCGAGGACGACTACGACAGCGATTTCCGCTACCGCGGATCGCCGCTGACCGCGCTGCAGGGGCTGGACCGGCACGACAGCGTCATCTATCTCGGCACGTTCTCCAAGTCGATGGGCGCCGGGCTGCGGCTGGGGTATCTCGTGCTCCCGCGGCAGCTCGTGGAGCCGGCGCGCACCGCCAAGGCGCTGATCGACAACGGCCACCCCTGGCTCGACCAGGCGGTGATGGCGGAGTACATCGCCAGCGGCGCCTACGACACCCACCTGCGGCGCATACGGCAGATCTACCGCGAGCGGCGCGACTGCCTGCTCGAGCGTCTGCAGCATCACTTCGGCGAGGTCGTCATCACCGGCCAGGACGGCGGCATGCACGTCGCGTGGCACCTGCCGCGCTCGTTTCCGCAGGCCCGCGAGCTGCAGGAGCTGGTGGAGGCCCAGGGGGTGGGCATCTATTCGCTGCAGTCGGGCGCGGCCTACGACTTCGGCGGCTGCGCCTACAGCGATCGCACCGTCGTGCTGGGGTTCTCCTCGCTCGACGAGCGGCGCATCCGCGCCGGCATCGATCGCGTCGCCGAGGCCATCGCGCGCTACCGCGGCACCTCCGCCCACACGACGGCGGCGGACAGCGCACACCCGCCGCTCGCTACGAACTTGACGTTATGACCGTGAGCCGCGACGGGCAGCGAGCGCACCCGCGCCGCCAACTCGCCACCAGGACGGGACGCGGCGAGTCGGCGGCCCATCATCGCGGACCTCCGGGCGCCATCCCGCCGGGGCACCGGGCGACTTCCGCGCCGCACGTTCAGGACGCGCCAGGGCCATGATCCCGGAGCTCGGGCATTTCGCCTTGATCGTGGCGCTGGGCCTGGCCGCGACGCTCGGCGTGCTGCCGATCGCCGGGGCGCAACGCGGCAACGCCCGCTGGATGGCGGTCGCGCGCCCCGCGGCGCGCACTCAGTTCGCGTTCGTCGCGATCGCCTTCCTCTGCCTGGCCTACGCCTTCGTCGCCAACGACTTCTCGGTCCTCTACGTCGCCTCGAACTCCAATTCGCACCTGCCGCTCGCGTATCGCATCGCCGCGGTCTGGGGCGGACACGAGGGCTCGCTGCTGCTGTGGACGCTGAGCCTCTCGGGCTGGATGCTCGCGGTCACCATCTTCAGCCGCCACCTGCCCGAGGCGATGGTGGCGAGGGTGCTGGGGGTCATGGGACTGGTCTCCGTCGGCTTCCTCCTGTTCATGCTCTTCACCTCCAACCCCTTCGAGCGGCTGCTGCCGGCCGCCCCGGAGGGCAGCGATCTGAACCCCCTGCTCCAGGACCCGGGCATGGTCGCGCACCCGCCGCTGCTCTACATGGGCTATGTCGGCTTCTCGGTGGCCTTCGCCTTCGCGATCGCGGCGCTGCTCGGCGGCCGGCTCGACGCCACTTGGGCGCGCTGGTCGCGCCCCTGGACCACGATCGCCTGGATGTTTCTCACGCTGGGGATCGCGGTCGGCAGCGGCTGGGCGTACTACGAGCTCGGCTGGGGAGGCTGGTGGTTCTGGGACCCGGTCGAGAACGCCTCGCTCATGCCCTGGCTGGTCGGCACCGCGCTCATCCATTCGCTCGCCGTCACCGAGAAACGCGGCGGCTTCCGCGCCTGGACGGTGCTACTGGCGATCTGCGCCTTCGCGCTCAGCCTGCTCGGCACCTTCCTGGTGCGCTCGGGTGTGCTCTCCTCGGTCCACGCCTTTGCTACCGATCCGCGGCGCGGCACCTTCATCCTCGTGTTCCTGAGCGTGGTGATCGGCGCCTCGCTGGTGCTCTTCGCGCTGCGGGCGCCGCGGGTGCGCGCCGGGGGCGGCTTCGCCCCGGTCTCGCGCGAGTCCCTGCTGTTGGCGAACAACGTGCTGCTGCTGGTGGCCGCCGGCACCGTGCTGCTCGGCACGCTGTATCCGCTGTTCCTGGACGCGCTGGGCTTGGGCAAGATCTCCGTCGGCCCGCCCTACTTCGAGACCGTGCTGGTGCCGCTGATGACGCCGGTGCTGTTCCTGATCGGCGTGGGGCCGATCGCGCGCTGGAAGAAGGCCGCGCTGCCCGAACTGGCGACCCGCCTGCGATGGGCTGCGGCGGTGGCGGCGATCACCGCGTTGCTGTCGACGCTGGCGCTGGGACGCTGGCGGCCGGCCGTCGCCTTCGGCCTGCTCATGGCCGCGTGGATCGCCGCGAGCAGCATCGTGGCGCTGATCGGCAACGCCCGCGGCGCCAGACGCATGGCCGCGCGGCTGGCCGCGATCCCGCGCGGCTATTGGGGCATGGTGCTCGCCCACCTCGGGCTCGCCGTGTTCGTCGCCGGGGTGACGCTGGTGCGCGGCTACGAATCGGCGAAGGACGTGAAGATGCGGCGCGGCGACAGCGTCACGCTCGCGGGCAATGTCTTCACCATGCAGGCGCTCGAGGAGGCGAACGGACCGAACTACGCGGCGACCCGCGCCACGATCACGGTGACGCGCGCCGGCGCCCCGGTGGCGACGCTGAGGCCCGAGAAGCGCGTGTACAACGCCAGCGGCATGGCCATGACCGAAGCGGCCATCGACTGGGGGCTGACGCGCGATCTGTACGTGTCGATGGCCGAGCCGCTGGACCACGACACCTGGATCGTGCGGGTGCAGCACAAGCCCTTCATCGGCTGGATCTGGCTGGGCTGCGCGGCCATGGCCGCCGGCGGCCTGCTCGCCGCCACCGATCGGCGCTACCGGCTGGCGGTGCGGCGCGACCGTGTCCTGCAGCCGGCGGCCGCCCCGGCGGCGGTGTGAGCGGCGGCCATCGGCGATGGGCGTGCTCACCTTTCCGCGGCCAGACCCCAGCGCAGGGCGGATCGTCCCCGGCATCCGTCTTGCCGGCCGCCGCGTGCGCGTGCGCGCAGGCTGGATGACGAGGTTCCTCCTCGCCCTGTGGCTGGCGGCCGCCGCGACGGCCGCCGGGGCGGGCGAGGCCGAGCCCGCCGCCGCCGACCCGGAGTTCGAGGCGCGCGTGATGGCGCTGGCGGCGGAGCTGCGCTGCCTGGTCTGCCAGAACCAGACCATCGCTGACTCGAACGCGGCGCTGGCCGCCGATCTCCGCGAACGGATCCGCGAGCGCCTGCGCGCGGGGCGAGCAATCCCGGGTGGCCGAATTACATGGTGGCGCGTTACGGCGATTTCGTGCTCTATCGACCACCGCTGCGGGCGACGACGCTGCTGCTGTGGGCGGGTCCGGCGCTGCTGCTCCTCGTCGCCTTGGCGGTCTACTTCAACCACCTCTCCCGGCAGGGCCGCGGTGCGCCCGCCGCGCCGCTCGACGAGGCCGAGCAGGCGCGGGTGCGCGAGCTGCTCGAGGCCCCGCGCGCCGGAGGCGAGCCGTGAGCGCCTTCTGGCTGATCGCGGCCCTGTTCGTGCTCGGCGCGCTGGCCAGCGTGCTGCCGCCGCTGCTCTCGCGCCGCGAGCGCCACGGGCCGACGGCCGAGGCGACCAACGCCCTTGCGCTGCGCGCGAGCCTCGCGGAGATCGACGCCGACTACGCGGCCGGGGCGCTGGCGCGCGAGCAGTGGGAGGACGCCCGGCGGGAGGTGCAGCGTCGCGTCCTGGAGGAGGTCCCGGCGCACGACGCGAGGCCCGCCGCCGGCGGCGGACGCCGGGCAGCGGCGCTCCTTGCCGTGTTGCTGCCCGCCGCCGTCTTCGGTCTCTACCTGCACCTCGGCAGTCCCGACAGCATCGACGCGCGCCCAGCGCCCGGCCACGCGGCCGCGAACGCGGACTTCGAACGGCTGGCCACGAACCTGGCGGAGCGGCTGGCAGCGACGCCGGCGGACGCCGACGGCTGGATCATGCTCGCCCGCACGCAGATGGCGCTGGAGCGCCACGATGCGGCGGCGGCGGCGTACGCGCGGGCGGCCGCACTGCGCCCGCGGGACGCCGAACTGCTGGGGGACTACGCCGATGCACTGGCGCGGGCGCAGGGGGGGCTGGCCGGGGAACCCGAACGCATCATCGCGCGGGCGCTCGAGGCGGATCCGGAGAATCTCTCCGCGCTCGCCCTCTCCGGCTCGGCGGCCTTCGAGCGCGGCGATTACGCCGGGGCCGTGCGCGCCTGGGAGAAGCTGCAGGGGCGTCTGCCGGAAGGTTCCGAGCCGGCGCTGGCGCTGCGGGAGCGGCTGCGCGAGGCGCGGCAGCTCGGCAACCTGCCGGCACCGCCGCCGGCAGCGGACGCCGCGGCGCCAATGGCGGCCATCAGCGGGACGGTGCGGATCGCCCCGGTGCTCGCGGACCGGGCCGCGCCCGAGGACACGGTGTTCGTCTTCGCGCGGCCGGAGACTGGCTCGCGCATGCCGCTGGCGCTCACACGCCTGCGGGTTCGCGACCTGCCCGCCGCGTTTCGGCTGGACGAATCGACGGCGATGGGCGGCGGCGCGGGCACGTCGGGCGCCGGGCGGGTGGTGGTCGTGGCGCGGGTCTCGAAGTCCGGTGACGCCGCGCCGGCGAGCGGCGATCTGGAAGGTACGAGTGCACCGGTCGCGCCGGGGTCCTCGGACGTCATCGTCGATGTCTCGCGCGTCATTCCATAAGTGCGCGGCCGCGCCGCGGCGCACGGCCGATCCGGGCCACGGACCCGCCCGGCGTGGCGCGACCGCCTCAGCGCGCCGGCGGCATCGAAAACCCCTTGCAGGGGTCGCCGCGCTCGACACGCGGCGTGAACCAGAGGTAGTCGAAGGGCGGCCGGGCCTCTGCAGAGTTCGCGCGGTCGGTCGCCCGGTCTTCCCCCGCGCCGATCTCCACGAGCGCGACGCTCGCGATCGTGGCATTCGGATCGCGCCGGCGCAGGTACAGCGGCACGCCGACGTCGTTGCGCGCGTGCAGGCGGCCGAGTGTGACCACCGCCCCGGCCGGCGCGCGGCCGAGCAGCGCATCGGCCGTGGTGGCGTCGCGCGCGCGCTGCGTGAGGACGAGCTTCGGCAGCTGGTCCGCCGGCAACCGGCCGCAATGTCCCTGCTGGATCGCCTCGCGCAGGGTCGCCTCGCGCCGCGCGTTCCAGGTCGAGTCCAGCACCAGCCGGGCCACGTTCGCCGCGCCCAGCGCCTCGAGCCCGCCCGCGAGAACCCGGCGCGCGGCGGCGCGCGAGAGATTGGCCGCCACGACCGGCAGATCCTCGCGCAGCGCAATGGCGACCAGCGGCTCGTAGAAGTGCCAGTCCCAGCCCTTGTGGTGCATGCGTGCGGCCTCGGCGATCGCCGCGCTGGTGCGGCCGGGAAGCGCGAGCACACGGTCGATCGCCGCCTGGTCATCGGTGTCGAGCTGCTCCATGGCGAGCGCCCTGTGGCCGTCGCGCCTCGCCAGTGCCAGCAGTACCTCGGCCTGGATGCGGTGATGGTGCTCGTTGTCGTGGCTTTCCCCCAGCAGCACGAAGCGCGTCGCGGCCAGGCGGGCGAGCAGTTCCTCGCGCGTGACGCGCCGCCCGCTGCCCAACTCGCAGATCTCCCCGGGCGCGGCGCCGGTGCACGGCGCCGCCTCGCGCACGGTGCGGCATGCAGGGAGCGAGGCCAGGGCGGCCGCTGCGAGCACCGCGGCCGGGATCAGGGAGCGAGACACGGGCTCTCGCGTCGTCCGGGTCGGGTACCGACCATCATCGCAGGCAAGCCAGGACACTCCACCGGGACACTCTGGGCCGGGTCGCGCAGAAGCGAGCATTGTGCGAACGGGCGCGTGCACGCGCAAGACCGCGCTGCCGGCGGGCGGACGCCTCGCCGCTCCAGCCCGTCACGCGGACGCGGCGCGGCGTGAACGGGCGGGCCGCAATGCCGCGGACGATCACGAATACGGGCGGAACAGCGCGGCTCCTCGGACTCGTCCTGCTCGCACTGGCGCGCGTGGCCGACGTCGGGGCGGAGGACAAGGCACTGCGCCTGGCCACCGAGGGCGGCTATCCGCCCTTCAGCGAAACGGCGCCGGACGGCTCGCTGCGCGGGCTCGACATCGACATCGGCAACGCGATCTGCGCGGCGATGAAATTGCAGTGCGTCTGGATCAAGGTGGACTGGGAGCGGATGATTCCCGCGCTCATCTCCAACAAGGTCGACGCGATCGTCGCCTCGATGACGATCACCGAGGAGCGCAAGGCGAAGGTGGCCTTCACCTCGAAGTACTACGCCACGCCGCTCGCGCTCGTCGGCCGGAGCGAGGAGCCCCTCGAGCCGCGGCCGGCCTCGCTGCGGGGTCGCAAGGTGGGCGTGGAACGCGGCACCGTCGCCGACGATTTCGCCACGCGCTTCTGGGACGGCACCGGCGTGGAGATCATCCGCTACTCGCTGCAGGACGAGGCCTACGTGGACCTGGTGGCGGGCCGGCTGGACGGCGTGCTGACCGATTACTGGCAGGCCTACGGCGGCTTCCTCCATCGCCCGGAGGGGCGGGGATACGCCGTGCGGGGCGGGAAGATCCACGGCCGGAATGCCGAGGAACGCGCGGTGATCGGAGAAGGCGCCGGCATTGCCGTGCGCAAGGGCGACCAGAGACTCCGGCGGACGCTGGACCAGGGGCTGGCGGCGATCCGCGCCAGCGGCGTCTATGACGAGATCATCCGGAGATACTTCGCCGAGGACATCTACGGGCGGTAACGGGATGCGCGGTCCACGCGGAAATGCAGGCGGCGTGGCGACCGGCGCGATCCTCATCCGGCGCGCCCTCCTCGCCGGGCTGCTGATCGGCCTTGCGCTCGCCGGCGGCGGCGCGCGCGCGGAGGTCATCCTGACCGGGCCGGAGGGCATGCAGCGCAGCATGACCAGGCTGGCGCCGCTGGTATCCGCGCGAACGGGCATCAAGCTGCGCATCATCCCGGGCGAGGAGCGCATCCTGCTGTCGAAGATCGCGCAGGGAAACATCCCGTTCGCGATCCTCTGCCGGCACGTGGGCGACGCGGAGAGCGCCGCGGTGGAGACGCACCTGCTCGGCCACGACGGGGTCGCGGTGATCGTCAACGGGCGCAATCCGGTCACCGGCCTGAGCTCCCTGCAGCTGAAGGACATCTACGCGCAGCGCCTCGCCAGCTGGCGGGAGGCCGGGGGCGCCGCGAAGCCCATCGTGCGCGTCGTCAAGGACACCCGGGCCCTGCCCGCCGTCGCCGCCCGGTGGCTGCCGGCGCTCTCGAGCCGCCCCGCGCCGGGTACCCATGTCGTCAACGACGACCTGCCCGCCATCCTGTTCGTCGCGGTCGATCCCTACGCCATCGGCTACGTCGGGGTGGCCGAGGCGACGCGATTGATCCAGGAAGGTGCGCGCGTTCGGGCCATCGCCATCGACGGGAACCTGCCCACCCCGGCGCACCTGCGCAGCGGCGCCTACCCCATCGCCTGGCCCGTGCAGCTGGTCAGCGCGCGCAAACTCTCGGAGGCCGAACTCAGGCTGCAGGCGTTCCTGCTCACGCCGGAGGGGCGCCGGGCGCTGGCCGAGGCGGGCGTGCTCGTGGCGGAGGAGGAGGGCCCGTGAGAACCCTGCGGCTGCGCACGCGCCTGATGGCCGGATTTGCGGTGATGGCCGTCCTGGTCTTCGCCTTCGCCGCCTACACGCTGCTGCAGGAAGGTCACATGCGCGCGCAGGTGCAGTACCTCGCCGGCCAGCAGGCCGACGTGCAGAACCGGCTGCAGGATCTGCGCGAGACGCTGAACGCGATGCAGCAGAACGCGCTGCAGGGCGCGCTGAATCGCGACCGCAAGCTCCTGCTCTATGCCACGACGCAGGCCGCGTCGCTGTTCGAGGTGTTCGAGGAGCTGCGCCTGCTGGCCGAGCGCGAGCTGAACGGCGAGGACAGGCGGACCCTGATCGCCTTCCTCGACCGCACCGAGGACCTTTACCGCCAGATCATCGCTCGCTCGTTCATCACCCTGGGAGACATGGTCGGCGGCGCCGTGCCCGAGCGCCACAAGCTCGACCGGCTGCGCCTCGACGGCGTGCAGTTGAACAGCGCCTTCGCCTCCTTTCTGGTGCAGGCGCGCAGCGACACCGCGATCCGGCTGCAGGAGTTCGACGAGGGGGTGGCGCGCCTGCGCGCCATCAGCGTGGCCGCCGCGGCCAGCGCCGTGCTGGCGATGGTGGTGTTCTTCGTGCTGATGCAGCGCGACCTGAGCCGGCCGCTGCGGCGCCTGGAGGAGTTCGTCGCCGAGATCCGCGAGCCGACGCCCCCGAGCAGGCGCCTGGATGTCGAACGCAACGACGAGATCGGCGCGATCGCCGCCGCCCTCAACCGCATGCTCGACCGCCTGCGCGAGACCGCCATCTCGCGCGATCACTTCAATCACGTCATCGCCAACCTGTCGAACGCGCTGATCGTGGTGGACCGGCACGGGGCCATCGATACCGCGAATGCGGCCGCGTGCGCCGCGTTCGGACGCCGCGAGGACGAGCTGCTCCGGCGCGGCGCGGGCGGAGTCCTGCCCCCGGCGGTGTCAGCCCTCATGGGCGAGGACGGCGGGGACGGCGAGGTCGAGACCGAGCTCATCGCCGGCGACGGTGAGCGCACGCCGATGCTGTTCTCCGCGGCGAGGCTGCCGGAGAGGGAGGGCGGCTGGGTGATCGCCGGCACCGACATCACCGCGCGCAAGAAGGCGGAAGGCGAGATCCGGCGCGCGCTGGATCGTCAGATCGAGTTGAACGACATCAGAACGCGTTTCGTGTCGATGACCTCGCACGAGTTCCGCACGCCGCTGGCCACCATCCAGTCCTCGGCCGAGCTGATCCGCGACTACGGCGACAGGCTGTCGCCGGAGGAGCGCAGCGATCTCATAACGAGCATCACCACCGCGGTGAAACGCATGACCGAGATGCTCGAGGACGTGCTGTTGATTGGCCGCGCGGACTCCGGGCGCATCGAGTTCCGCCCGGTGCCGGTGCAGGTGGAGGGCTTCTGCCGCCGGATCGCCGAGGAAGCGGCCAGGGCCGCCTCGCCGGACGGCCGCCAGTCTCCGCGCCTGAGGGTGAGGGCCGACAGCCAGGGAACGGTCGCGTCGCTGGACGAAGGGTTGATCAGGCACATGATTGGCAATCTCGTGTCGAACGCGTGCAAGTATTCATCGGCCGGCGATGACGTCGAGCTGACCATCGATTGCTCCGGCGAGGTCATTGAGCTCATCGTCGAGGACCACGGCATCGGCATCCCGGCCGAGCACCTGCCGCACCTGTACGAACCGTTCCGCCGCGCCGCCAATGTGGGCGGCATACACGGCACCGGCCTCGGGCTGGCGATCGTCAGACGATCGGTGGAGCTGCACCACGGCCGCATCGAGGTGAGCAGCCAGCTGGGCCGCGGCACCCGCTTCGTGGTCACCCTGCCGTTGCGCTGATACCGCGCCCGGTCCGGCCGGCTTCATGCCGGGGACGAACAGCTCGAGGGGATTGGACATGTGCGGATACCCCCGCGCCTGCATGCGCCGCCATGGCTCGAACAGGCCGGGGTCGACGCCGTATCCCTCGCGCTCCTGCCGCAAGGGCGACGGCATCGCCGCGGACTTCGGGATCATCACTCAGTGCGACGCGATGAGCGTGCCGAGCGGGCTGCGGCCCTGCTGCAGGGCGATGACCAGCTCGTCCACTTGGTGGTCGTACTCACGCGCCAGGGTGACCGCGGTCGGGCCGGTGTAGGGCGCGTGATCCAGCATCCGATCGAAGGCGGCGCCGATGGCCTGCAGAGACGGATCGTAGCGGTCGGCAAGCATGAGATGCTGCTCGCCGCGCAGCGAAGCGTGGACGAGGCGCTCCGCGGCGTCCAACTCACCGCGCGTCACGGTGACGGCAGTGGGACCGGCATAGGGCTCGTGATTCAACATGTTCTTGAAGCCGCTGTCGATGCTGATCGGGCTGACGCCTTCGGCGATGACACCCTGCGAGATGGCAGTCAGGAGAGCAACGGTAGCGATACTGGTCTTCATATGTGGCCTCTGTTTCATTTCACTCTGGTTTGTCGTTTTGCGGGCAGCAATACTGCCGCGAGCCGGTATTGCGAGGCTCGTGCCACGGCTTGAAAACAACGGCAGATCAATCGGATAAGCGTCTGCGGCCCGGAGTCCTTGCGGGCTGGATCGTTCGCAGATGCCAACAGAACGGATGCGCGATCAATCAAACTCAGGCGAAACAGGGAGTTGCTTTGTTGGCAAATACCAACAGCTTTTCGCATGCGACAGCTTTTGCGGGTAGGCGCGACATCGCCCCTGCGGCGGGGGCCCGCGATCGGTGGATTCGGGTCGGCTGCCGGCAGCGCGAGGCAAAGGCGCGGAGACGCCATCGCTCATCAATCACGCCCGGTACGCGTCAACCCACGGTCAGATCTTGAACAGGGCGGGCTCGATCTGATGACGGTGAAGCAGCGAGTAGAAATCGCTGCGGTTGCGCTTGGCGATGCGCGCGGCCTGGGTGACGTTGCCCTCCGTCATCTTCAACAGCTGCAGCAGATAGTCGCGCTCGAAGGCGCGGCGCGCCTCGTCGAACGAGGACATGTCCTCGCCACCGCGGTCGAGGGCCCGTTCCACCAGCGCCAACGGGATGATCGGCGTGGTGGACAGCGCTACGCACTTCTCCACCGTGTTGAACAACTGGCGCACGTTGCCCGGCCAGGCGGCGCACAGCAGCGCATCGATGGCGTCGCTGGCGAAACCGTTGACCTTCTTGCGGTACTTGGCCGAGAGCGCTGCGAGAAAATGCCCGGCCAGCAGCGGAATGTCCTCGCGCCGGTCCGCCAGCGGCGGCAGCCTCAGGTTCACCACGTTGATCCGGTAGTAGAGGTCCTCGCGGAAGCGATCGGCCGCCGCTTCGGCATCGAGATCCCGGTGCGTCGCCGAGATGACGCGCACGTCGATCGGCAGGGTGCGCGCGCCGCCGACCGGGCGCACCTCGCGCTCCTGCAGGACGCGCAGCAGCTTCACCTGCAGCGGCAGCGCCATGTCGCCGATCTCGTCGAGGAAGATCGTGCCGCCCTCGGCCTCCTGGAACAGGCCGCGATGGTCGCGCGTGGCGCCGGTGAAGGAACCCTTGAGGTGGCCGAACAGCTCGGACTCGAGCAGCTGCTCGGGGATCGCGCCGCAATTGACGGCGATGAACGGCGCGTCGCGGCGCGGGCTCCAGTCGTGGATCGTCTGCGCCAGCAGCTCCTTGCCGCTGCCGGTGTCGCCGAGGATGAGCACGCTCGCATCGGTGGCCGCGACCACGCGCGCCTCGTCCAGCAGCGATTGCATGAGCGGGCTGCGCGTGACGATGGGCATCTCGTCGCTGTCCGCGGCGGCCGGCGCGACGTAGCCGTGCAGCGCCTTCTCGATCTCGGTCAGCAGCACCTTCGCCTCGTAGGGCTTGGTGACGAAGCCGAACACGCCGCGGCGAGTGGCCTCCACGGCCTCCGGGATGGTGCCGTGGGCGGTGAGGATGATGACCGGCAGCATCGGGTATGTCCTGCGCACGGCGTCGAACAGCGCCATGCCGTCCATGCCGTCCATGCGAAGATCGGTGACGAGCAGCTGCGGCTTCTCCGCCGCAAGCAGCGCCAGCGCCTGCGCGCCGCTGTCGGCCGCCAGCACGCGGAAGCCCTCTTCGCGCAGCAGTATGCCGAGCAACCGGAGCAGCGTGGAGTCGTCGTCGACGATCAGGATCGTCGCTGCGGATGGCGTCATGAAGCACAACCCTCGATACACGCTCATTCTACCTCCGCGGACGAGGCGCATCCCAACGATTGTTCGTTGCCCGCACGCGAACTCCCGCCTCTTGCGCCATGCACAACGAAAACCGCAAGGCGCATGGCGAGCGGGACGTTGAATCTCGGCGCTCACGGCGGCGCGATGGAATTGGTCTTGCTCCGGCGGTCAGTGGCGACTCAGGTGCAACGACGCACGAGGTTGGCTCGCCCGCGGCGATCGTATCGGACGTGACGCGCACGCAGGCCGTGGCGAACCGATGGGGCCTCTTCGCTCTTGCTCTGAGTGAGCGACCGCGACGATCCTGATCCGGCTTTCGGACGTGATCCCCGGGTCGTCCAGCCGGGAATGGATCGGCGGCCCCAGCCACGCGTCGAAATCGATGCCAGCACCGGTTCCGCGGTCGTCGCCTTCAACCCGGATTGCCGAGTGGGTATGGATATCCCCGGATCTCGGCTATTGGGGAAGTGTCCTTCGCTTCGTACGCATAATTCCATTCGTATCAGGTGGTTAAATGAAGAACCGTCCGGGGACCTCTGACTTCCCGGAGGTGGAGAGCAGGCTATGCGGAGATAGTCGTGTACATTCTCCGCATAATCTGCGGATTATTTCTTGCCGATGCGGAGAATCGGGCGCATATTATCCGCATACGATGCGGAGATTAAGGATGTACATCTGGGGAAAAACTAAATGGCCGAACCTCACCTGGGATGACCATGCCCTGGCCCGGCTGGTGGCGAGTGTCTCGCACGAGCAAGGGCGGCTGCTCGGGAAAATGGAGGGCTTGGGCTTCGAGCTTAGGAACGAAGCACACCTGCAGACACTGACGCAGGACGTCATCAAGTCGAGCGAGATCGAAGGAGAAAAGCTCGAACTCGACCAGGTCCGATCCTCGATTGCGCGTCGACTCGGGCTGGACGTTGGCGGACTGCGGCCTGGCGACCGTAACGTCGAGGGCGTCGTCGAGATGATGATCGACGCAACCGCCAACTATTCCGCACCTCTCACCAAGGACAGGCTGTTTGCTTGGCATGCCGCGCTGTTCCCGACCGGCCGGAGCGGCATGCGCAAAATCATCGTCGGTGACTGGCGTGATGACGCCAACGGCCCGGTGCAGGTTGTTTCCGGACCGGTGGGCCGCGAGAAGGTTCACTACGAAGCCCCGTCCGCCACGCGCGTCGACCACGAAGTGTCCCGTTTCCTGGCGTGGTTCGAAAAGCCCGGCGACATTGACCCGCTGCTCCGTGCCGGCCTCGCCCATCTATGGTTCGTGACCATCCACCCGTTCGAAGACGGGAATGGACGTATCGCGCGCGCGATTGCGGACATGGCGTTGTCCCGCTCCGAGCGTATCGGTCAACGCTTCTACAGCATGTCTTCGCAGATCCGTCAGGAGCGCAACGATTACTACACCATGCTGGAGCAGACACAGAAAGGCGGCGTTGACGTGACACGCTGGCAGCAATGGTTCCTGTCATGCCTGAAACGCGCGATTGAAGGCGCCCACGACGCATTGGGGAAAGTCCTCGACAAGGCGCGATTCTGGGAAAGGTTCGCCAGGGAACCGATGAATGAACGCCAGATCAAGGTCATCAACCGGCTACTCGATGGCTTCGAAGGCAACCTGACGACGAGTAAATGGGCCAGTCTCACCAAGTGCTCTCAGGACACAGCCTACAGAGATATTCTTGACCTCGTTGAGCGAGGAGCGCTTGTCAAAAATCCCGGCGGCGGAAGGAGTACGAGCTACTCGATCGTGATTCCATGAGATCGCATCGCATGCGGAATCACGCTGCTGAAACGGCAGGCCGGCGGGAGTGAAACTTTGGGAAGTCGCTCAACAAGCGATGGTTACTGTTGGGGCAGGATCGCCCGCTGTATCTCGCCATCCATGAACTCAAACGCGGCCGAGATCGCCGGGTTCTGGAGATTAGTCTGAAGACAACCGATCCGGCAATGGAATAGTTATATAAGGCATTGATATTATTAGCACATTATGAGGCGCTAGTTTAGTATCCGTATAATATTATACTTAACTTGTCCGTTCTTGAAGTACACGAAAGTTAGATTTCTCTTGAATTTGCCATTCGGGAAGTGCTAACTTAACCGTACATGAAGTACGGGAAAGTTAGAATGTCACTGCACCTCGTCGGCGAAACACTGGACAAAACCCGCAGCCATTATCTGGCCGAGAGGGGCAAGCTTGTTCAGCTCATGCGGGGCATCTATGTCAATGCCGACGACGACATTGACGCCACTGTCTTAAGGCATGCCGTCCGCATTGCAAAGTATCTGTATCCAAACGCCTACCTGTCCGCCGCCAGTGCCGTACTTCTGGCACCATCACCCGATGGACGCTTGTTTCTCAGTGCCCGACGAAAACAGCGGACCCGCATACGTGCCCTCGAAATCATCCAAAACGAGGCACCCAAGATTCCGTCGCTTTCGGATGCAATCATCGACGACGGAATGGGGGAGTTTCATACGCATGTTTCGTCCATCCGCCAGCGGTTCCTTGAAGCATTCCGGTTGCGGAGTGAGCACGCGTCCTCCATCGACGATGACATGCGCACTGCAATCGCCGCGCGCCTGATTGAGGAATATGGAAGCCCACAGAATGCCGCCGATGCCGTGTGGGCTCTTGCTCGGCAGAATGAATGGTACCGGGAAGGCGAACTGGCTGAGCGACACCTATTACGAAAAACCGTTGGCGCGCCGATAAGCAATTTGGCCCAACTCAACCTCACCGTGGCTTGGCACGGGAAAGCGATTGGCCATTTGCTGCACGATGGGTTCGAGTGGCGATGGAATCCGCTCAAGAAGGCTGGCCCCCCGCTTATCCGACAGACGACACCAGGGAAGCTGCCGCCTTTCATACTTTCACTTCTGCCCGAAGGCTGGCTTGATTCCATCCTGAAAGATACGGATGAGCGCGGCACGCTACGATCCGGCAAGCGGTACATGTCGAACATTGCCATCGTGGAACGGGCAAAGGATATACTCACACTGCCATCCGATGTATTGATGACAAAGCTTGAAACGTATTCGAAAGACGGTGTGTTTACTGGTACGTACAAGGGACCTGGTCGAAAAAACATCGAGGACAGCTTCGAGGATAATCTGGCCCAAATATACACGCATGCCGAAACTCCGCGCCTGTCGGGTGTGCAAATAAAGGCCCCCATGTATCTCGACTCAGACGGCAGTCTCTTGCCAAGCACCGACAAGCCGTTTACGCATATTCTGAAGCCTGCCGGAACAAGCGGGTTTCAGGCTCTGCCGATTATTGAATACGTGGCAATGGCGCTGGGGCGCGCCTGTCAATTCGAAGTGCCTTTCGTGGCGCTTGTTCCGATGCCCGATGGGATGTCCCCAGCTTTAGTCGTAGAGCGATTCGACATACGCCAGTCCTTCGGCGACAGGCGGTGCATGGCGATGGAAGATCTCTGTTCCGTGCTCGATCTTCCCGTAAAAGCCAAATACGATGGAACACTTGAAAAGATTGCGCGTTCCATCCGTTCGCTCTCAACGGATCCCAATGAAGACCTGATCCTGATTCTGAAGCGCCAGCTCTTTGCGTGGTTTATCGCCGACGGCGACATGCACCTGAAAAATCTGGCGCTTTTGAAGATCGCGGAACTCGGTGATCGCCAGTTCAGAAGCGTCAGAGTGGCTCCGCTTTATGATTCGGTGACAACACGGGTTTTCCCCGGCCTTAAGAAAGACCGTCTGGCCATCAAGATCAATGGCAAGGACGATAGATTGCAGTACCGCGATTTCATCGATTTTGCTACCACGGCAGGTATCAAGTCTTCAGAGGCTGATTCCGCGATCACCCAGATTTTGGACGCCCTGAGAACGGGCATTGATCGGTTCTCTCTTCCTCATGCCCTAATGTTCGGTGACACAGAACAGCAGATGGTCACACAAATGCTCGACATCTGCCGCAGCCGCATACGGGCTTTCGCAATCCCCTCGACAAAGGCAAATTGACTGAGGGACTTTCGCGGGACACGGTCCTCCACGGTCGTGCATAGTGCGGCAGAAGCTGGCAACGGGCGCTCCGGTAACTGGTTGATTGTTCAGTACCATATTGATTAATAACGACCCTCATATGCTGGGGCCGTGGCTCGAGTCCATGCTTGTGATGGCGTCCCCGGTCGTGGTGTAAGAGAGGCCGCCTGGAAGAGGCGGTCATCG
>JAWLAN010000034.1:0-34455 GCA_041395385.1 Gammaproteobacteria bacterium | reverse complement strand
CGGCAACACCAACACCTGGACGCACAACGGCAAGCAGTACGTCGGCGTGCTCTCCGGTATCGGTGGCTGGGCCGGTGCGGTGGTCGCGTTCCGCAAAGAGAATACCGCTCCGGATGAGTGGGCGCTCGGTGCGGCCGGCGGCTATCGCGCTCTGAAGAGCGTCTCGAAGAACGGTGGCGTGCTGAACGTCTTCAGCCTCCCGTAAGAGCAAGGCTCCTCCTAAGTACAACGGTTCGCATGACCTTACCCGGCGTTGTGTACTCGCGCCGGGTCTCCTTTTTTCCGGCGGCCGCCGGGCACGGGTCTTTGGCATTGGCGGCCCGCCCGGGTTAGACTGCCGGCCGCGCCGGTACCGATGACTCCGCCGCCCCGGCTGAGGCTTCCCTCGTGGCGGCGCCTGACCGGCTCACCGCAAACTCGGCGTCTTCTCCATGGGCCCCGGCATCTCCGAACACCATTTCAGCTGTCCGTACTGCGGCGAGACCGTCTCGGTGCTGCTCGACCTTTCGCTGGACGGCACGCAGGACTACGTGGAGGACTGCGAGGTCTGTTGCAGGCCGATGCGGCTGTCGGTCAGCGCCGAGGACGGATTGCTGGCGGGTTTCGAGGCGATGCGGTCGGACTGAGGGGCGCAGGCGAGGAGACGACGAGGTGCTGGAGACGCTGATATTCATCGCGGTGCTTGTCGGACTGGTCTGGTTCTGGGCCGACAGCACGCGCGCGCGTGAGGTCGCCCTGCAGCACTGCGGTCGCGCCTGCCGGGACGCCAACGTGCAGTTTCTCGATCAGACGGTGGCGCTGGCATCGCTCGGGCTGGGCCGCGATGCTCGCGGGCGGCTGGTGCCGCGCCGGCGCTACGGCTTTGAATTCAGCACCAACGGCGCCGATCGCCACCGCGGGGTCGCGGCGATGACGGGCCGGGTCGTGGAATTCGTGCGCCTGGAGCATCCCGGCGGCCCCTTCATCATGACCGGCGGCACCGTCCATGCGATCAACTGATCGATCGCGGATCGACCTGCACGCGCACTCCAATGCCTCCGACGGCGTGCTCACGCCCTCGGAGCTGGTGGCGCGCGCGGCGCAGCACGGTATCGAGGTGCTGGCGCTGACGGATCACGACACCACGGCCGGCGTCACCGAGGCGCGGCAGGCGGCCCACCGCCATGGCATCTGCCTGGTGCCGGCGATCGAACTGTCGAGTGTTGCCGGCGGCAAACCCCTGCACGTGGTCGGCCTCGGGATCGACCCGGATGCAGCCGGCCTGCGGCGGGCGATCGAGCGGCTGCTAGAGCTGCGTGCGGAGCGCGCCCGCAGGATCGGTCAGAAGCTGGCGCGCTTGGGGATCCCCGGCGCGTACGAAGGCGCCTGCGGCGAGGCGGGCTCCACGGTTCCCGGTCGCGCGCATTTTGCGCGCTGGCTGCTGAGTCGCGGCATCTGCGCCGACAACGCCGAGGTCTTCAGCCGTCTCCTCGGGCGCGGCCGGCCCGCCTACGTGGCCACCGCCTGGCCGGAGCTCGACGACACCGTCGCCAGCATACGCGAGGCCGGCGGCGTGGCGGTGCTGGCGCATCCGATGCGGTACAAATTCACGGCCAGCTGGCTGCGGCGCATCGCCGCGCGCTTCCGGGAGTGCGGCGGCGGCGCGATGGAAGTGGTGATCGCCAATCAGCCGCAGCGCGATACGGCGACGGCGGCCGATGTCGCGCGGCGCTGCGGCCTGAAGGGATCGGTGGGTTCGGACTTTCATGCTGCCGGCGGCTATGCCCCGGAGCTCGGCGGCTTCGGCGCCCTGCCGCCGGACATCGAGCCGGTATGGGAGTCGCTGCCGGTCGCCTCAGTCCTCGCCGCCCGGAGTTCGGCGCAATGACTTCACCGCCGAGCGACGCTGCTTGCCCTCCAGTCGCCGGCGCACCGCGCCCTTGGGCACCTTGGTCTTGATCCGCGGCCTGGGGGCGACCAGCGCGGCCCGCACCAGCTCGGCCAGCCTCTGCCGCGCGTCCTCGCGGTTGCGCTCCTGCGTGCGATGGCGATAGGCCTTGATCGTCAGCACGCCGTCGCTGCTCACGCGCTGTCCGGCGAGCTTGCGCAGGCGCTCGCGCACCGCCGGCGACAGCACGCGCGAGGCGTCGATGTTGAAGCGCAACTGCGCGGCGGTCGCGACCTTGTTGACGTTCTGTCCGCCCGGACCGGCCGCGCGCACGAAGGTCAGCGCGATCTCATCCTCGGGGATGACCAGTGCCGGCGTCACGATCAGCATGCGGCATTCTCGCTTGAACGCCGGCGGCGCGTCAGCTAATTTCCGGTCCATGTCGAGCCGGACGTTGACGTTGCGGGGGATCAGTGTGGTGGTAACACGGCCGGCCGGGCAATCCGCGCGGTTGCGCGAACTCATCGAGGTGCGCGGCGGGACCGCCGTGCTGCTGCCTCTCATGACCATCGAGCCGGTGGTAAATCCCGTGCTGCCGGAGGTCGAGCGCGAGCGAATCTGCGCCGTCATTTTCGTGAGCGTGAACGCGGTGCGCCTGGGGCTGAGGGTCGTTCGGCCACTGCTGCCGGCAGGCGGCGCCGTCATCGGCGTCGGCCCGGCGACGGTGGCCGCGCTGCGGACGGCCGGACAGATGCCCATGGCGATGCCGGACATCGAGGCCAACAGCGAGGGCTGGCTGACCACCTCCGCCCTCGCCGCCGCGGCCGTTGCCGGCCGCGTCGTCGTCATCGTGCGCGGGCGCGGCGGCCGCGACCTGCTGACGCAGACGCTCAGGGAGCGCGGCGCCGAGGTCGAGCACGTGGAGGTGTACCAGCGCGTCGCGAACCCGATCGCCGTCGGCGCGACATTGATGGCCTCCGACGTGGCGCGCCCGGACGTCGTGGTGCTGACCAGCGTGGAGGCCGCCGAGCATCTCGCCCATCTTCTCGACGCGCAGGGGTTGAATGGACTGCTCGCCGTGCCGGTCGCGGCATTGAGCGCGCGCATCGCGCAACGCGCCCGCGAGCTGGGCTACAGCGGCAGGGTGGACATCGCCGAGGAGGCGAGCGATGCCGGTCTGCTGCGCGCAATCGAACGTCTGGTGGCCCCCCCGCCGGCCGCCAGCTGAATAGCAGAGCGGAATCGCCGATCACGTCCCGGTCGCGGGGGCCGGCTACCGCTCGCGGGACATCCAGTTCCCCCGCGCTACCGTGATGTCGAGCTACGTTCCCGACTGCGCTCGACCATCAAGGCGCGCCGGCCCCCGCGACCGCAACGGCGCGCGCCGCCTTGGATTTCCCCCTGCTTTACTGCTCGCGGCCCCTACCCGCAGTACTCCTCGAGCAGCGCCTGCTGCGCCGAGCGCTGCTTGTGGGTGCCCGGCGCCAGCCGCCTGTAGCTGCCGTCGGCGTTGAGCACCCACGCCTGGGTGTTGTCCGAGAGGTAGTTGTGCAACGACTCCTCCACCACGCGGGCGAGCAGCCGCTTGTCCTCCACCGGGAAGCAGATCTCCACGCGCTTGTACAGATTGCGCTCCATCCAGTCGGCGCTGGAGAGAAATACCTGTGGTTCCCCGCCGTTGTGGAAATAGAACACGCGCGAGTGCTCCAGCAGCCGTCCGACGATCGAACGGACGTGGATGTTTTCCGAGACGCCCTTGATCCCCGGCCGCAGCACGCACACCCCGCGGATGATGAGATCGATCTTCACCCCGGCCTGCGAGGCATCGTACAGCGCGCCGATCACGGTCGGGTCGGTGAGCTGGTTCATCTTCGCCATGATCCGCGCCGGCTTGCCCGCGCGCGCCGCGTCGGCCTCCTGCCTGATGAGGGCGAGCATGCCCTTGTGCAGCGTGAACGGGGACTGCAGGAGCTTGCGCAGCTTGCCGGGGCGGCCGAGCGCGGTGAGCTGCTGGAAGACCTTGTGCACGTCCTCGCAGATGGCGACGTCGGAGGTCAGCAGGCTGAAATCGGTGTACAGGCGCGCAGTGCGCGCATGATAGTTGCCTGTGCCGAGATGGACGTAGCGCTTCAGCTGGCGCTCCTCGCGGCGCACCACCAGCGCCATCTTCGCGTGCGTCTTGTAGCCGACGACCCCGTAGACGACGTGCGCGCCGGCCTCCTGCAGCCGGTCGGCCAGCTCGATGTTGGCCTCCTCGTCGAAGCGCGCCCGCAGCTCGATGACCACGGTGACCTCCTTGCCCTTCTT
The DNA here is from genome assembly GCA_041395385.1 of Gammaproteobacteria bacterium. Classification (GTDB taxonomy): domain Bacteria; phylum Pseudomonadota; class Gammaproteobacteria; order JAJPIJ01; family JAJPIJ01; genus JAJVHZ01. The sequence continues at coordinate 30,281 of JAWLAN010000034.1, read as the reverse complement.
GGCCGCGTCGATCAGCGCCTGCGCGATCACGGAGTCCGAACCGGTGCGATACAGCGTCTGCTTGATGGCCAGGACCTTGGGGTCCGCGGCGGCCTGGCGCAGGAAGTCCACCACCGGGGTGAAGGACTGGAACGGGTGCAGCAGCAGCAGATCGTCCTTGCGGATGATCTCGAAGATGTCGTTGTCGCCCATGAGCCGCTTGGGCTGGCTCGGCGTGAACGGCGGATACTTCAGTTCGGGCCTGTCGACGAGGTCGTGGATGGCCATCAGGCGCGAAAGGTTGACCGGGCCGTTCACCTGGTAGATGTCGTCTTCGCTCAGTTCGAACTGCGCGAGCAGGAAACTGATCATCTCCGGCGGGCAGTTGTCGGCGATCTCGATGCGCACCGCATCGCCGAAGCGGCGCGAAGGCAGCTCGCCCTTCAGCGCGCGCAGCAGGTCCTCGACGTCTTCGTCGTCCACGAACAGGTCGCTGTTGCGGGTGACGCGGAACTGGTAGCAGCCCGTCGCCTTCATGCCCGGGAACAGATCGCCCACGTGCGCATGGATGATGGAGGAGAGGAACACGAAGTCGTGCGGGCCCTGCGCGTAGCTCTCCGGCACGTTGATGACCCGCGGCAGCGAGCGCGGGGCCTGGACGATGGCGATGCCGCTGTTGCGGCCGAAGGCGTCCTTGCCCTCCAGCGACACCATGAAGTTCAGGCTCTTGTTGAGGATCTTCGGGAACGGATGCGCCGGGTCGAGCCCCATCGGGCTCAGCACCGGCAGCAGCTCGCGGTTGAAGTAACGTTTCACCCAGTCGGCGAGCTTGCTGTCCCAGTCGGCGCGCCGCGGAAAGCGCACGCCGTTCTCCGCCAGGCGCGGGATCAGCTCCTCGTTGAGCACGCGGTATTGCTCGACGACAAGGGCGTGGGTGACCTCGCTGATGCGCCGCAGCTGGTCCGGCGCGCGCAGCTGATCGGGGCCGGTCTGCAGCGAACCGTACTCGGCCTGCTGCTTCAGACCGGAGACGCGGATCTCGAAGAACTCGTCGAGATTGGTGCTGACGATGCACAGGAATTTCAGGCGCTCGAGCAGCGGCACGTTCTCGTCCCTGGCCAGATCGAGCACGCGCCGGTTGAACTCCAGTTGGGAGAGCTCCCGGTTGAGATACAGCTCGGGGCGTTGCAGGTCGGTCGGATCCATCGTGGCCGTCGCGCGCTCCGCGACGGCGGTTCGCGCAAGCATTTCGTTATCGATTCAGCATGTTATCATGCGGCGCGCGCCGGCATTATGACAACGCTACGACACCCTCCCGATTCAACTGGTTCCCCAATCACCGGAGCAATGCATGGTTCAGAAAGCCGCGTCCCGCCGCGCCCGCACGATGGCGCAGAAGGCCGATCGCCAGGTCCTCTACCAGCGCTCCGTGCAGTGCGCGGAGTCCGAGGTCGATTTCGTCGATGAGGTCTACGGCCGGCTGCGGCGGCGCAAGCCCGCGACACTGAGGGAGGATTTTTGCGGCACCGCGCTGGTGGCGTGCGAGTGGGTCCGCCGCCGGCCGGGCAATATCGCCTTCGGCGTCGACCTCGATCCTGCCGTGCTCGCCTGGGGCCGGGAGCACAACCTCTCGACGCTGTCGGCCTCCGCGAGGTCCCGCATCACCCTGCTCAACGAGGACGTGCTGAAGGTGCGCACGCGTCCGATGGACGCGGTGATGGCGATGAACTTCAGCTACTGGCTGTTCAAGACGCGCGATCTCATGAAGTCCTACTTCCGGAACGTGCGCACCGGGCTGGCCGCCGACGGGCTGTTCTTCCTCGACGCCATGGGCGGCTACGACGCCTTGCGGGTGCTGCGCGAGCGCACGAAGCACCGCGGCTTCACCTACATCTGGCACCAGGCCGCATACAACCCGGTTAACGGCGACTTTCTCTGCCACATCGACTTCGCGTTCCCGGACGGCTCGCGGCTGCCGAAGGCCTTCACCTACGACTGGCGGTTGTGGACGCTGCCGGAGCTGCGCGAGCTGCTGCTGGAATCGGGCTTCCGCAAGGTGACCACCTACTGGGAAGGCTGGGACGAGAAGAAGCAGAAGGGCACCGGAGAGTTCGAGCCCACGGAGGTGGGCGAGCCGGAGGCCGGATGGATCGCCTACATCGTCGCCGAGAAATGACCCGGATCGATCGGCGCCCGGTGTCATAATCCCGTAATAAACCCTCCGTCTAATGGCCCGGCAATAGCGGCAGCCCATGCCGACGCCGAATTCCATTCCCAACGGAGGACGAAGTCCATGAAGTTAAAGACAAATCTCCTGGCCGCCGCGATCGCTGCTGTGACGATGTCGCAGAGCCCGGCCGCCCTGGCCGAAGGCGCCGCCCAGGTCGACCCCGCGCTGAAGGATTACGAAAAGTCGAGCGGCGTCTCCGGCAACCTCTCCAGCATCGGCTCCGATACGCTCAACAACCTCATGACGCTCTGGGCCGAGGACTTCAAGCGCCTGTACCCGAACGTCAACATCCAGATCCAGGGCGCCGGCTCCTCGACCGCGCCGCCGGCGCTGACCGAGGGCACCGCCAACGTCGGTCCCATGAGCCGGTTGATGAAGGACGAGGAGATCCAGGCCTTCGAGGGCAAGCATGGCTACAAGCCGACTGCCGTGCCGGTGGCCGTCGACGCGCTGGCGGTCTACGTGCACAAGGACAATCCCGTTCAGGGCATGACCATGGCGCAGGTGGACGCGATCTTCTCGGCCACGCGCAAGTGCGGTTACGAAAAGGACATCCTCACCTGGGGCGACGCCGGACTGACGGGCGAGTGGGCCACCAAGCCGATCCAGCTGTTCGGCCGCAACTCCGTCTCCGGCACCTACGGCTATTTCAAGGAACATGCGTTGTGCAAGGGTGACTTCAGGGACAGTGTCAACGAGCAGCCGGGTTCGGCCTCCGTGGTGCAGGGCGTGACCAAGGCGCTCAACGGCATCGGCTACTCCGGCATCGGCTACAAGACCTCGGGCGTGCGCGCGGTGCCGCTGGCCGCCGAAGGCGCCGACTACGTGGAGGCGACGGCCGAGAACGCGCTGTCGGGCGGCTATCCGCTGGCGCGTTTCCTCTACATCTACGTGAACAAGGCCCCCAACAAGCCGTTGCCGCCGCTGGAGCTGGAGTTCCTGAAGATGGTGCTGTCCAAGACCGGCCAGGACGACACGATCAAGGACGGATACATCCCGCTGCAGGCGTCGGTTGCCGACAAGGCGCTGGCCCTCATCGGGGCGAGCGCCGAGTAGCGGCGCGCGGCGGGATCGACGGACCGCTGCCGGCATGGGCCCTGCCTCGAGCAGGGCCTTTGCTTTGACGGGCCTTGCGGATGCTCGGCCCCCGCGGGCAAACTTCCTTCCCCTCCAAGCGCGGCGCATGCACAGGGCCGAGACCGAGAGCCGACGATGGCAGCCACTCCGGAAGATGCCGAACTGCTGGCGCAACTGACCTCGCGGGCGGTCAGTCGCAAGCGCCTGTGGCGCGAGGTAAAGGATCGCGCCTTCCGATACACGATGTGGGTGGGCGGCATCGCCGTCATCGCCGCCATCGCGCTCATCTTCTTCTACCTCCTGTACGTGGTGTTTCCGCTGTTCCAGCCGGCGCGGCTCGAGGCCGTCACGAAGTACCCGTTGCCGGGCGGTAGCGCGCAGACGGCGCTGCTCACCACCGAGGAGTACGGCGAGGTCGGCGTTCGCATGCTCGCCGACGGCCGCGTCGTGTTCTTCGACACCGCCACCGGCCGGGTGACGGGCGAGGAGAAGCCGGAGGTTCTGAACGGGACCCCGATCACCGCCTTCGGGGCGGGCCGCCAGAACCAGGGGCTCGCCGCCTACGGGCTCGCCGACGGCCGGGCGCTGGTGCTGAAACCGTCGTTCTCGGTGAGTTATCCGCAGGACAAGCGCCGGATAGACGCCAAGCTCACCTACCCCGCGGGCGAGGAGGCCGTCGTCGTCGATCCGGACGGCCGCCCGCTCGCCATCCTCGCGGTACAGGGCGGCGACTCGAGGACGACCGTGCTGGCCAAGACCGCTGACCAGCGGCTGGTGATGGCGCGCGTGTCCAAGCAGGCCCCGGCCCTGGACTTCGGCGACGGCGAGGAGACCGTCAAGACGGAGAATTTCACGCTGCCGATCGAGGCAGGCCACGTGGAACGTCTCCTGCTCGACGCCAATCAGACGCATCTCGTGGCCGTCAACGACGACGGCAGCATCGATTATTTCGACATCCGCAAGCCCGAGGATGCCGTCCTGGTGGATCATGCCGTGGCCGTGCCGCAGGGCGCGCGCATCACCGACATACGCTGGCTTGCCGGCGGCATCTCGCTGCTCGTGGCCGATACCCGCGGGATCGTCGCGCAGTGGTTCCCGGTGCGCGACGTCAACAACAAGTACACGCTCGCGCGCGTTCGCGAGTACAAGATGGGTGATCAGCCGATCACGGCGATCGTTCCGGAGTTCTTCCGCAAGGCGCTCGGGGCGCTCGACGCCTCCGGACGCTTCGGTCTTTATCACACCACGGCGGAGCGCGACATCGCCAGGCAGGAGGTGACCGACAAGCCTCTCAAGACGGCGGTGATCTCCCCGCGCGCCGATCGGATGTTCATCGAGGACGAGGGCGGCACGCTGCATTACTGGAGGCTGCACAACGAGCATCCGGAGGTTTCCTGGCACTCGCTTTGGGGCAAGGTCTGGTACGAGAGCCGACCGCAACCGGAATACATCTGGCAGTCCTCGGCGGCGAACAGCGATTTCGAGCCGAAGTTCTCGCTGACGCCGCTCAGCCTGGGGACGCTCAAGGCGGCGTTCTACGCCATGCTGTTCGCCGTGCCGCTGGCGATCATGTCGGCGATCTACACGGCATACTTCATGAACCCGCGCATGCGCGAGGTCGTCAAGCCCGCCATCGAGCTGATGGGCGCGCTGCCGACGGTGATCCTCGGGTTTCTCGCCGGCCTGTGGCTGGCGCCGCTCATCGAATCCGACCTGGTGAGCGTGCTGCTGTTCTTCCTGCTGGTTCCGACCGCGGTGCTGCTCGCGGCATGGGTGTGGTCGCGCATGCCCGAGGGCGTGCGCCACCGCGTGCCCGACGGCTACGAGGCGCTGCTGCTGGTGCCGGTGATCTTCCTCGCATGCGCCCTGGCGATGCTGATCGGACCGGGGATCGAGGATGCGTTTTTCGGCGGCAACGCGCCGCAATGGGTGACCCAGCACCTGGGGCTGCGCTACGACCAGCGCAATTCGCTGGTGGTGGGCATCGCCATGGGATTCGCGGTGGTGCCGATCGTCTTCTCGATCAGCGAGGACGCGATCGTCGGCGTGCCGAAGCACCTGACGATCGGGTCGCTGGCGTTGGGGGCCACGCCCTGGCAGACGCTGACGCGGGTCGTGCTGTTGACGGCCAGTCCGGGCATCTTTTCCGCGGTCATGATCGGGCTGGGCCGCGCGGTCGGCGAAACCATGATCGTGCTGATGGCCACCGGCAACACGCCGGTCATCAACTTCAACATCTTCGAGGGCTTCCGCGCGCTGTCGGCGAACACCGCGGTGGAGATGCCCGAATCGGAGGTCAACAGCACGCACTATCGCATCCTGTTCCTCGCCAGCCTGATCCTGTTCCTGTTCACCTTCCTGTTCAACACGATCGCCGAGATCGTGCGTCATCGCCTGCGCGCGAAGTACAGCCATCTATGAACGAGAATCTGCGGACCTGGGTCAGGAGCGGCAAACCCTGGATATGGCTCAACGCCGGCATGGCGAGCGCCGCCATCATCATGGTGGTCGGGCTGCTGCTCTACATCGCGGCACGCGGCATGAGCCACTTCTGGCCGGACAGGGTGGTCCGGTTCGATTACGTCGAGGCCGACGGCAACGTGAGCCGGGTGCTGGGCGAGGTCGTGGAGACCGAGACGCTCAGCGCCGCGCGTCTGAAGGCCATCGGCATGACCCCGCCGCCGGGCGAGACGCGCGTCCAGCGCGTGCTCATCAAGACCGCGAACCGGGATCTCACGGGCGCGGACTTCCAGTGGTTCGTGCGCCACGACGTGCGCAACGAGGAGTACCCGGAGAACGTCCTGGAGCTCGAGCGCGAGGAGTGGGGCAACTTCATCGGCTTCCCGGTGGCGTTGAAGGAGAACGGCACGGTCGTGGAGAGCGGATCGACGCTGGAATCCGAGCTCGCCGTCCGCCTGCTGCGGCGCGCCGACATCAGGGAGCAGATCCGCGACATCGAGAAGGATCGCATCGGCGCGGTGAACTACCGCCTCGAGCAGATCCGGCGCCAGGAGCGCAAGGCCGAGGCGGGCGGGTCGCTGGATGCGGCGGCGCGGGCCGCGTTCGACCGCGAGCGCGAGACGCTGGACGAGCAGTACGCGGCGCTCACCGGGCAGCTCGGCAAGCTCTACGAGGACATCAAGCGCGACTCGCTGCTGATGAAGACCGTCGACGGCACCGAGGTCGACATCCCGTTCGAGAAGATCGTGCGCGCCTTCGAGCCCAACGCCATGGGGCCGTTCGATCGGCTGGCGTTCTTCTTCGACAAGTTCTGGGAATTCGTCGCCGACGATCCGCGCGAGGCGAACACCGAAGGCGGGATCTACCCGGCGATTTTCGGGACGGTGCTGATGGTCATCATCATGGCGGTGATGGTCACGCCGTTCGGGGTGATCGCGGCCGTCTACCTGAGCGAGTACGCGAAGCAGGGCCCGTTCACGCGCATGATCCGGATCGCGGTCAACAATCTGGCCGGCGTGCCGTCCGTGGTCTACGGGGTCTTCGGCCTCGGATTTTTCGTCTATTTTCTCGGCGGCCGCATCGACGAGCTCTTCTATGCCGAGGCACTGCCGGCGCCCACCTTCGGCACGCCGGGACTGCTGTGGTCGTCGCTGACGCTCGCGCTGCTGACGGTGCCCGTCGTCATCGTGGCCACCGAGGAGGGCCTCTCCCGCATCCCGAAATCGATACGGGAGGGCAGCCTCGCGCTCGGCGCCACCAAGGCCGAGACGCTCTGGCGCACGGTGCTGCCGATGGCCACGCCCGGCATGATGACCGGCGTCATCCTCGCCATCGCGCGCGCCGCCGGCGAGGTGGCGCCGCTGATGCTCGTGGGCGTGGTAAAGCTGGCCCCGTCGCTGCCGCTGGACGGCAACGCTCCCTTCCTGCACCTGGATCGCAAGTTCATGCACCTCGGTTTCCACATCTACGACGTGGGCTTCCAGAGCCCGAACGTCGAGGCCGCGCGCCCGCTGGTTTATGCCACGGCGTTCCTGCTGGTCCTGGTGATCGTCGTGCTGAACCTTACCGCGATCCGAATTCGCAACCGCTTGCGGGAGAAGTACAATGCAGCTGAAAGCTGAGGACGTCGCCTTGACCGACAACAACGAGAACCGGCCGCGCCAGGCCGCCGGAGGGGCTCCGACCCACGCGGTCGAACTCGGCGCGATGGAGAGCTTCGCCCGCGAGACCCCGGGCGAGACCAAGCCCTGTCTGACGGTCGAGAGCCTGAATCTGTACTACGGTCCGAAGCAGGCGCTGAAATCCATCGACATGGCGATCCCGGAGAAGCGGGTGACCGCCTACATAGGACCCAGCGGCTGTGGCAAGTCCACGCTGCTGCGCTGCTTCAACCGGATGAACGATCTCTACGACAACGTGCGCGTGGAAGGATCGATTGCGCTGCATGGCCAGAACATCTACGAGAAGTCCGTCAACGTCGCCGATCTGCGGCGGCGAGTCGGCATGGTATTCCAGAAGCCCAACCCGTTCCCCAAATCCATCTACGAGAACGTGGCCTACGGACTGCGGCTCCAGGGCATCAACAAGCGCCGCATACTCGATCGCGTGGTCGAGCGATCGCTGAAGAGCGCGGCGCTGTGGGACGAGGTGAAGGACCGGCTGCACGACAACGCGCTCGGCCTCTCCGGCGGCCAGCAGCAGCGCCTGGTCATCGCGCGTGCGATCGCCATCGAGCCGGAGGTCCTGCTGCTAGACGAGCCGTGCTCGGCGCTGGATCCCATTTCGACGCTGAAGATCGAGGAGCTCATCTACGAGCTGAAATCGAACTACACGATCATCATCGTGACGCACAACATGCAGCAGGCGGCGCGCGTGTCGGATTACACCGCGTTCATGTACCTCGGAAGCCTGGTGGAGTTCGGCCCGACGCGGCGGATATTCACCAACCCGAAAGAGAAGCAGACCGAGGACTACATCACCGGCCGCTACGGCTGATCGGCGTTAAGGCGGCGAGACGGAGGCGCGTACCATGCAGATGCCGGCACATATTTCCCAGGAGTTCGAGCTCGAGCTCGAGAACATCCGCGCCAAGGTGCTGACCATGGGCGGGCTGGTCGAGCAGCATCTGGCCAAGGCCACCGACGCCCTGCAGCAACGGCGCTCGGAACTGGCCGACGAGGTCAGCACCAACGACTTCAAGGTCAACACGCTGGAAGTGAACATCGACGAGGAGTGCACGCAGATCCTGGCGCGGCGGCAGCCGGCGGCCGGCGACCTGCGCCTGGTCCTGGCCGTCATCAAGATCATCCGCGACCTGGAGCGCGTCGGCGACGAGGCCGCGAAGATCAGCCGCATGGTGCTGCGGCTGATCGAGAACGAGAGCCCGAAGGCCTATTACATCAACGTGCTGGCCATGGCGAACCACGTTCGCCATATCCTGCGCGACGCCCTGGACGCCTTCGCGCGCGCCGATGCGAACGCGGCCCTGCGCATCGCGCGCGAGGATCCATCCGTCGATCGCGAGTACGACGCCATCATGCGGCAGCTGGTGACCTACATGATGGAGGATCCGCGCAGCATCGGCACCGTCCTGAACGTGGTCTGGGTGGTGCGTGCGCTGGAGCGCATCGGCGATCACGTCAACAACATCTGCGAGAGCATCATCTACCAGGTCAAGGGCATGGACGTGCGCCACGTCGACCTGGACGAGATCGAATCGAACATCCACAACGAGTAGTGCCGCGCCGGCGTCGCCGCCGGCCCACGGGGAACGGCCGCGGCGCCTTCCCGGCGGCCTGCCCGGCCTCGCTTGGCTACCGCTGCGCGGTACATCCATGTACCGCTTGCTACCGCGGCGTCGTGCTCGTACGTCCATGCTGCGCGCGCCGCCGAGGCGCGCCAAGCGAGGCCGGGCAGACCGCCTCGGACATCGACCATCTGCGGTCGCTCAGGCGGACTCGGCCTGCTCGGCCCTCACCACTCGCTCGTGGGGGAAATCGCAGCGGAACAGGCTGCCCTTGCCGATGACGCTCTCGATATGCAGGCTGGCGTCGTGGCGGTTGAGCACGTGCTTGACGATCGCCAGGCCCAGGCCCGTGCCGCCGCTGTCGCGCGAGCGTCCGGCGTCCACGCGGTAGAAGCGTTCGGTGATGCGCGGCAGGTGCTGCTCCGGTATCCCGATGCCGTTGTCCTCGACCGCGAAATGCGCGCCCGACTCGTCGCCGTACCAGCGTATGCGTATGAATCCCCGGGGCTGGGTGTACTGCACCGCGTTGGTGACCAGGTTCGAGAACGCGCTGTAGAGCTCGCTCTCCGCACCCAGCAGGTGCAGCGTCGGATCGGCCTCGAGCGCGAACATGTGCCGGCGGTCGCCGCTCAAGGTCTGCGCCTCGCCGTGAATCCGGCGCAGCATCTCCGGCACGAAGACCCGCTCGCTCTGCAGCGTCGAGCGCTCGCTCTCGAGCCGCGAGATGAGCAGCAGGTCCTGTATCACGCTCGTCATCCGGTCGGTCTGCGCCTGCATCTGCGACAACACGGGTTTCCAGGCCTCGGGACACTGTCGCTCCTGCGCTCGCAGGGTCTGCAGGAAGCCGCTGACCACGGTCAGCGGCGTGCGCAGTTCATGCGACACGTTGGCGACGAAGTCGCTGCGCATCTGGCTCAGCCGGTGCATACGCGTGACGTCGCGCGCCACGAACAGGCGCATGTCCTCGGCGTACGGCACCACGCGCAGGCTCAGCTGCACGCCGGGGTCGATCGGGGAGGGAATGTCCACACTCGTGTCGGCCGCGGCCTGCGACTCCAGCAGTGCCGCCACGTCGGGATGGCGAAGGAGGTTGGTCAGGCGCTGCCGGCTGTCATCCGGCCAGAGTATCCCCAACTGCTGCTGGGCCGCGGCGTTGGCCCAGCGGATCTCACCCTCCGGACCGAGTATGACGGTCGCATCGGGCAGCGCCGAGGTAGCGTCCTCGAACTGTTTCAGCAGCGTGGCGAGCTTGCGCTTGCGGCGGCGATGACGGGTGCGCAGGAAATCGATCTCGGAGCAGATCGCCTCGAACACGCCGGGCACGTCGGGTGCCGGATGGTCCTTGCGATCGCGCAGCCAGCCCAGCAACTGCCGCAGTCGCCAATGCGACCACGCCGCGTAACTCACCGCCGCCACGAGCAGGCAGGCGAGCAGCTGGCCGCTTGCCAGTCCGAACAGCAACGCGAGTACGAAGAATGCTGCGGCCCGCCAGAGATCGGCCTGCATCGGCGCTATGAATCCATTGAATCCCGGTCTCCGTCAAGTGTAGGAACCGCGCCACGCACTGTCCAATGACGCCGTTGCGCGGCTACTGGGCGGAGAAGCGGTAGCCGACGCTGCGCACGGTCTGAATCAGGTGATCGAATCCGTGCTCGGCCAGCACCTTGCGCAGCCTGCGGATGTGCACGTCCACTGTTCGCTCCTCGATGTAGACGTGATCGCCCCAGACCTGATCCAGCAGCTGGCTACGGGTGAACACCCGCTCCGGGTGACTGATGAAAAAGTGCAGCAGGCGGAATTCGGTGGGGCTCAGGTTCAGGGTGGCGCCGCGCGCCGTCACGCGGTGGGTGTCCGGATCGAGCTTCAGCCCGGCGACCTCCATGGTCTCCCCGGCGGCGGCCGGCGTCGAGCGCCTCAGCACGGCGCGCACTCTCGCGAGCAGCTCCTGGGTGGAGAAGGGCTTGGTGACGTAGTCGTCAGCGCCGCTGTCCAGGCCCCGGACCTTGTCGGCTTCCGCATCCTTGGCCGTGAGCATGATGATCGGGATGCCCTGGGTGCGCGGGTCGCGCTTCAGGCGGCGCGCGTAATCGAGCCCGCTGACGCCGGGCAGCATCCAGTCGAGCAGGATCAGATCCGGGACATGCGCCGCCAGCGCGCCTGCCGCCTCGTCGGCGCTGCCCGCCTCGTGGCAGTCGAATCCCTCCGCGGAGAGGGTGAACTGCAGCATCTGCCGGATGGCCGGCTCGTCATCGACGATGAGAACTTGACTGTTCATGGGTCACGCGCACCTTTGCTGCCCATTAGATGTCGATAATCTTACAGGTTCGTGACAGCGCCGTGATAAGTCCCGGGCGGGCGTTTCCGCTTCCGGGCGGTCACCTTGCTGACATACTTTCGTCATAAACGCCCGATAGCATCCGCCTCTACCCCTCATTTGCCTGCGCGCCCATGAGGGGATTTGGTCGCGCAGGATACCCCAACAGCTTTACAAAAGAGGAAGACGACATGTCTCAGACCCACAAGAAACTATTGCCGCTGGTGCTGGCGGCCTCCGCCGTCGCGGCGGCGCCCGCGCAGGCCGCCAACGATGCCATGATGGAGCTGCTGAAGGTGCTCAAGGACAAGGGCACGCTCGACGAGGCGACGTACGAATCGCTGGTCAACGCCGCCAAGGCCGACGACGAGCACGTGACCTATGCCAAGGACGAGATCAAGCGGATCCAGAAGGAGACGCCCAAGATCGACACCAAGGACAAGATCAAGGTCACCTCCGCCGACGGCGACTTCGAGTGGCAGTTCATCGGTCGACTGATGGCCGACTATTACGTGCCGGATTCCGACCTGAGCCAGATCGACACCGAGGGCAACATCCGGCGGGCGCGGCTCGGCATGCAGGGCAAGCTCTGGCAGCACTGGATCTGGAAGCTCGAGTACGATTTCGCCGGCGGCGACGCCTCGCTCAAGGACGGTTACGTCGGCTACGAGGACGAGTACGCGAGCGGCGAGTGGAACGTGAAGGTCGGCCAGCACCACGTGCCGTTCGGCCTGGCCACGATGTCCAGCTCCAAGTACATGCTGTTCCTGGAGCGGCCGCTCATGTCCGACGTCGTTCTGCAGCCTTCGCGGCAGCTCGGCTCCTCGTTCTTCATCAACGGCGGCAAGGACGGGCAGCTGTGGACGTTCCAGACCGGCATATATGGGGCGGAGGAGGTCGACGATCCGGACACCTTCGATGAGCTCAGCATCGCCGCGCGCGCAACGGTGAATCCGTACATCAAGGACAAGTCGCACCTCGTGCACCTCGGCGGTGCGGTCTGGTACAAGGATCCCAACGACACCGAGGTGCGCGTTCGCCAGCGCCCCGGCGTGATCCGGGCCTCCGACAGCCGCTTCATTGACGCCAACTTCGGCACCGGCGACGTGGAGGACATCCTGGCCTTCAACGCCGAGGCCGTGGCGGTCTGGGGACCGGCGCACTTCCAGGCCGAGTACACGAACTGGAACGTGTCCCCCAACGGCGCCGCCTTCGGCGGCGATGACGTGACGCTCGACGGCTATTACGTGGAGGCGAGCTACTTCCTCACGGGAGAGTCGATGAGCTTCAAGCCGGGCGAGGGCCTGTTCAGCGGCGTGAAGCCCAAGGGCATCGTCGGCAAGGGCGGTATCGGCGCCTGGCAGGTGGCCGCGCGCTACGACGTCATGGATCTGAACGAGTTCGAGGATGGCGGCGTGTCCGGCGGCCGTGAGGAGGATTTCCGCGTCGCCCTGAACTGGTATCCGACCAACACCATCCGTTTCATGGCCGACTACGTGACCGTGCTCGACCTCGACCGCCCCGGCAGCGGCTTCGACGGGGACGAGCCCAGCTCCGTGAACCTGCGCGCCATGCTTTACTGGTAATCCGCGCCGCTCCGGCCGGGAGGGTGAGTTCACCCTCCCGGCTCCTGTCCCGGCCACCCCCTTCGAACTGATTCACAGAATCAAAACGCGCCGGTTTCCCGGCGCGGCCGTGGTGATAGATTGACCGCGCCATGAGCGGCGCGCGCATTGCGCCGCACCATCGGCAAGAGCTACGCAGGCAGACGGCCGCTGCCGGCGTAACCCAATGGACGATGTTCAACTGTCATGAAAAGGAGATTCGCAAATGGCTACCTTCAAGAACCTCTCTCTCGCTGCACTACTCGCCGTCAGTCCCATGGCCTTCGGCGAACCCGTCGATATCAACACCGCGGACGCGGCCACCCTCGCCAAGGAACTGAACGGCGTGGGCGAGGCCAAGGCGCAGGCGATCGTCGCCTACCGTGAGCAGCATGGCCCGTTCCAGTCGGTGGAGGAACTGGCGATGGTGGACGGTATCGGCGAGAAGACGCTGGCCGCCAACAAGGACAAGCTCACGGTTTCCGCCGCGGCGAAGCCGTAGCCGGCCCGAAGCTTACGCAGTTCACGGCAGGGCGAGGCAACGCGAGCGTTGTCTCGCCCTTTTTCGTGCTCCCCGGGCGCAGGGGCCGCGCCTGAGGGGTGACCGAACCCCGCCGGGCCGGGCCCACGCGTCGGGGCGGCGCAGGCGCCGCTGGCCAAGGCCGTCGGCGTGGGCAAAGGCGCGCCGCGGGCGCAGGCCTCGGCGTGTTGGCCGACCCGCCAGTGGCGCGCCCTCGCCGGCTCTTGGCCTTGTCGGCGTCCGACGGCGGAGCGCGCGCGGACCGAAGTTGTGACCGCCTCGGCGGCTGCGCTATTCTTGCCCGCCTGTCCGGCGCCCGTCCCGCGCCATCCGCCCGTCCCACGAAGAACGCATCGCCCCGCTATGGAAGAACGCTATCACCCCGCCAGCATCGAGGCCGAGGTTCAGGCCCGCTGGGAACGGAACCAGAGCTTTCGCGTCACCGAAGACCTGGCCCGGGAGTCGGGACGGGAGAAGTTCTATTGCCTGTCCATGTTCCCCTACCCCTCCGGCAAGCTGCACATGGGGCACGTGCGCAACTACACAATCGGGGACGTGATCACGCGCTACCAGCGAATGCGCGGCCGGAATGTCCTGCAGCCGATGGGCTGGGACGCGTTCGGACTGCCGGCGGAGAATGCCGCCATCCAGAACAACGTGCCGCCGGCGAAGTGGACCTACGAGAACATCGCCTACATGCGCACGCAGCTCAAGTCGCTGGGGTTCGCCATCGACTGGAGCCGGGAGATCGCCACCTGCGACCCGAAGTACTACAAATGGAACCAGTGGCTGTTCCTGCGCATGCTCGAGACGGGGATCGCCTACAAAAGGACCCAGGTCGTGAACTGGGATCCGGTGGACCAGACCGTGCTCGCCAACGAGCAGGTGATCGACGGTCGCGGCTGGCGCACCGGCGCCGTCGTCGAGAAGCGCGAGATACCCGGGTATTACCTCGGGATCACCCGCTACGCCGAGGAGCTGCTCGCCGATCTCGACAAGCTGCCCGGCTGGCCGGAGCGCGTGAAGACCATGCAGGCCAACTGGATCGGCAAGTCCCATGGCGTGCGGTTCGCGTTCCCGCACGACATTCGCGAGGACACCGGTGCGTTGGTGGGCGACGGCCGGCTGTGGGTCTTCACCACGCGCGCCGACACGATCATGGGCGTGACCTTCTGCGCGGTCGCGGCTGAGCATCCGCTCGCAGTGCACGCGGCGAAGGGCAACCCGGCGCTCGCCGAATTCATCGAGCGGTGCCGGCACGGCTCGGTCATTGAGGCCGACCTCGCGACCATGGAGAAGGAGGGCATGCCTACGGGGCTCCACGTCTCTCATCCGCTGACCGGCGAGCAGGTGGAGATCTGGGTGGGCAACTACGTGCTCATGGGATACGGCGAGGGCGCCGTCATGGCCGTGCCGGCGCACGACGAGCGGGATTTCGGCTTCGCCAGGAAGTATGGGCTGCCGATCCGGCAGGTGGTCGCGGCGCAGGGCGAATCCTTCACCACCGAACGCTGGCAGGAATGGTACGCCGATAAGACCCGCGGCCGTTGCATCAACTCGGGGCCCTACGACGGACTCGCCTACGAGGCCGCCGTCGATGCCATCGCCGCGGACCTCGCGGCGCGCGGGCTTGGCGAGAAGAGGGTGCAGTGGCGCTTGCGGGACTGGGGCGTGTCCCGGCAGCGCTACTGGGGATGTCCCATACCGATCATCCACTGCCGGAACTGCGGGGACGTGCCGGTGCCGGACGAGCAACTCCCGGTGGTGCTGCCGGAGGACTGCGTGCCCGACGGCTCGGGCAATCCGCTCAACAGACGCGAGGATTTCATCCGCTGTGTCTGTCCCGGGTGCGGCGGTCCGGCGCGCCGCGAGACTGATACGATGGACACCTTCGTCGATTCCTCATGGTATTACGCCCGCTACGCCTGCCCGCACAATGAGGCGGCGATGGTGGATGCCGCCACCGAGTACTGGATGCCGGTGGACCAGTACATCGGCGGCATCGAGCATGCCATCCTGCACCTGCTGTACTCGCGCTTCTGGAGCAAGGTCATGCGCGATCTGAAGCTCGTGCGCTATGACGAGCCGTTCGAGCAACTGCTGACGCAAGGCATGGTGCTCAACCACATCTTCTCGCGCCGCACGGAGAAGGGTGGGATCCAGTACTACGCGCCGGAGGAGATCGAGATCGAGCACGACGATGGCGGCCGCATCTGCGGCGCGCGCGCCTTGGCCGACGACGCGCCGGTGGCCTATGAGGGCATCGGCACGATGTCCAAGTCCAAGCGCAACGGCGTGGATCCGCAGGCGCTCATCGAACACTACGGCGCGGACACCGCGCGTTTTTTCATGATGTTCGCCTCGCCGCCCGAGCAGACCCTGGAATGGAGCGATTCCGGGGTGGAGGGCGCCTACCGTTTCCTGCGGCGGTTGTGGGCCTTCGGCTATCTCTACGCACGCGAGATAGCGCCGAAGCGCGCCGGCCAGGACGTGTTGAGCTCGGCCAAACTCGCGGTTGCCGAGGCCGATACGCGGCGGGAGATACACGCCGTCCTGAGGCAGGCGAACTTCGACATCGCCAGGTTCCAGTTCAACACCGTGGCCTCCGCGGCGATGAAGATCCTCAACGCGCTGGAGCGCGCGCCGCGGGAGGGCGCCGTGGCCGCCGCGGTCGTGGCCGAGGGGCTCTCCATCCTGCTGCGGTTGCTGTCGCCGCTCACACCGCACATCTGCGATCACCTCTGGCGCGAACTCGGCTTCGGGGCGGACATGCTGGCCGCGGAGTGGCCCGAGCCGGCGGAAGCGGCCCTGGTGCTGGAGGAGATCGAGCTGGTGCTGCAGGTCAATGGCAAGATGCGCGGTAACATACGCGTGCCGAGCGCGGCCTCGCGCGAGGAAGTGGAGAAGCTGGCCCTCGCCAGCGAGGCCGCCTCCAAGTACGTCGCCGGCGCCGAGGTCAGGAAGGTGGTCGTCGTTCCCGGCCGCCTCGTAAATATCGTGGCCGGATGATCGGGGGGGTAAGATGAGGCTGAAGGCTTTCCTGATCGTACTCGCCGTGGCCATCGGCCTGTCCGCTTGCGGCTACCACCTGCGCGGCTCCACCGGCGGGGACTGGCAACTCGGACGCGTCTACATGAAGGGCGGAAGCGCTACCAGCGCCGAGGTGCGGCGACTGCTTGCCCTCATCGGCGTGGAGTTCGTGTCGCAGGCCGGCCAGGCCGACACCATCGTCACCTTCACCCGCGACGCGCAGGACCGTCAGGTGCTGTCCGTCGATCCCGACACCGGCAAGGTGCGCGAGTACGAATTGATCGTGGACACGAGCGTACTCGTGACCAGCGCCGACGGCAGGGTGCTGCTGGAAGACGACGACATCACCCTGCAGCGCGATTACACCTTCGACGAGACCGCCGCGCTGGGCAAGTACGAGCAGGAGGCGACGCTCTACAGGGAGATGCGCCGCGATCTCGCCGCCGCCATCGTGCGCCGCCTGCAGGCGCTGCACCCCGTGGCCACGACCGCGAAATGATACGCCGCAATCCGGATCAGCTGCTCGCCGGCCTGAGGCGCGGGCTCGCCCCGGTGTACCTGGTCACCGGGGAGGAGCCCCTGCAGCGCATGGAGTGTGTCGATGCCGTGCGCGCCGCCGCACGCGCACAGGGCTTCGAGGATCGGATCGTCTTCGATTCCAGCACCGGCATCGACTGGACGGCGCTGCGATTCGAGGCCGCCAGCATGTCGCTGTTCGCCAGCAGGCGCATCATCGAGATCCGCCTGCACGAGGCGAAGGTGGGGGCGGAGGGCGCCGAGGCGCTCCGGGGCTACTGCGCGGAACCGGCCGCCGACACGCTGCTGCTGATCGCGGCGCCGAAGTTCGACAGCCGCGGCCAGGCCGCGGAATGGTACAAGGCCATCGATCGCGCCGGCGAGGTGGTGCAGGTGTGGCCGGTCAAGCCCGAGGAGATGCCGCGCTGGGTCGCGAAACGGCTGCAGGCGCGCGGCCTTGCCGCGACGCCGGAGGCGGTCCGCCTGCTCGCCGAGCGGGTCGAGGGCAATCTGCTCGCCGCCGTGCAGGACATCGAGAAGCTCGCGCTGATCGCGGGCCCGGAGCCCATCGACGCGGACACGGTGCTCGCGGCCGTCGGCGATAGTGCGCGCTTCGATCTGTTCTCGCTCGCCGACACCGCATTGAGCGGCGAGGCGGAGCGTTGCGTGCGCATCCTGAACGGACTCCGGGATGAAGGTGCCGAACCGGTTTTGATATGCTGGGCCCTGACGCGCGAGCTGCGCGCAGCGAGCCTGCTGTGCGCGGGCATGCGGCCAGAGCAGGGCATCACGGGTTACCGGATGTTCGGACCGCGCGAGGGCACGCTGAGGGCGGCGGGCCAGCGCCTGGGACTGAGGCCGCTGCGGCGCCTGTTGCGCCGCGCCACCCGCGTGGACCGCATCGTCAAGGGCGCCGCGCCGGGCGATGCCTGGGGCGAACTGGTTTCGCTGTGCCTGGCCGCGGCCGGCAGGCCCGTGGGAGGATCGGCATGGATACCTTGAACATCAAGCACTACATGCAGGAGCTCGGCCGCAAGGCGCGCGATGCCGCGGTGGCCATGGCCCGTGCCGACACCAACGCCAAGAACCGCGCGCTGCTCGCGATCGCGGAACGGATCCTCGCCGCGGAGGAGGCCATCCTGGGCGCGAATGCCGCGGACATGGATGCCGGCGACGGACTCGACGCGGCCCTGAAGGATCGACTCGAGCTGAACGCCAAGCGCGTGCAGGCGATGGCCGAGGGACTGCGGCAGGTGGCGCAGCTGCCGGATCCGGTCGGCGAGATCACCGACCTGCGCTACCGCCCATCCGGCATACAGGTGGGCACGATGCGCGTGCCGCTGGGGGTCATCGGCATCATCTACGAGTCCCGGCCGAACGTCACCCAGGAGGCCGCGGCGCTGTGCCTGAAGGCCGGCAACGCCGTCATCCTGCGCGGCGGCTCCGAGGCCATTCGATCCAACACCGCGATAGCGCGCTGCATACACGAGGGCCTGGATGCGGCGGGACTGCCGCGGGGCGCGGTGCAGGTGGTGGAGACCACCGATCGCGCCGCGGTCGGGGAACTGGTCACGATGAACGAATACGTCGACCTCATCGTTCCGCGCGGCGGCAAGGGCCTCATCGAGCGCATCTCGCGGGAGTCGCGCATCCCGGTGCTGAAGCATCTCGACGGCATCTGCCACGTCTACATCGACGATCGCGCCGATCTGGAGATGGCGGTGAGGGTCGCTTTCAACGCCAAGTGCCAGCGTTACGGCACCTGCAACACGATGGAGACGCTGCTGGTGCACGAGCGCGTGGCGAGGATCGTGTTCTCCGCGCTCATTCCCCTGTACGAGCGGGAGGGGGTCGAGATCCGCGGCTGTGAGAAGACCCGCGAGCTGGTGACCTCGGCGCTGCCGGCCACCGAGGAGGACTGGCGCACCGAGTACCTCGCGCCGATCCTGTCGATACGCGTGGTCGGCGGCATCGACGAGGCCATGGATCACATCCGGCGCTACGGCTCGGCGCATACCGACAGCATCATCACCGGAGACATCGTGCGTGCCCGCCGCTTCCTCGCCGAGGTCGACTCCAGTTCGGTGATGGTCAACGCCTCGACGCGATTCGCCGACGGCTTCGAGTACGGCCTCGGCGCGGAGATCGGCATCAGCACCGACAAGTTCCACGCCCGCGGCCCGGTCGGTCTGGAAGGCCTGACGACCAGGAAGTGGATCGTCCTGGGCGACGGTCACATCCGGGTTTGAAACCGGTCGGGCTGCTCGGCGGTTCCTTCGACCCCGTTCATGACGGTCATCTGCGGCTGGCGATCGAGGTGATGGAGGGCCTCGACCTCGATCACGTCCGGCTGGTGCCGCTCAATCTGCCCAACGCGACCAAGCTGCCGGTCGCCACCGGTGAACAACGGCTGGCGATGCTGCGCGCCGCGGTCGCCGGCGAGCCGCGGCTGGTGCCCGACGATCGCGAATTGCGGCGTGGCGGGATTTCGTATACGGTGGAAACGTTGCAGTCGCTGCGCGAGGAACTGCCCCATCAACCGCTATGCCTCATCCTCGGCATGGATGCCTACCGCCGCATAGGGACCTGGCACCATTGGCAGCGATTACTGACGCTGTCGCACATCGTGATCGCCGCGCGCCCCGGCGCCGGCGTCACCGCCGCCGATCTGCCGGCGGAGTTTGGACGCGCGGAGACCGCCGATCCAGACATGCTGCGCAGGCAACCGTGCGGCAGCGTATACCGGCAGACCATCCAGCAGCTGGACATCTCCTCCACGCAGATCCGGGAGCGGTTGCGTCACGGACTGAACGTGCGCTATCTGCTGCCGGATGCCGTATTCGACTTCATCCATCGTCACCATCCGTACTCGAGACCGGAATGACATCGACGCCGAAAGAAATCGCTGACGCCATGGTCACCGCGCTGGAGGACCTGAAGGCCGACAACATACAGGTCCTGGATGTGCGCAAGCTGACCTCCATGTGCGACTACATGATCATCGGCAGCGGCCGCTCCAACCGGCAGGTGCGAGCCATCGCCGACAGGGCGATCGAGGAGGCGGCGAAGCTGGGCGTCAAGCCCCTGGGCACCGAGGGATACGAGGCGGGCGAGTGGGTGTTGGTCGACCTGGGCGACGTGGTCGTGCACTGCATGCATCCGCTTACCCGGGCCTTCTATCAGCTCGAGAAACTCTGGGGCGACCCGGAACTCGCGCGCCAGTCCACGGCCGTGTGATTCCAGGGCTTTGACTCCCGGCTCGTGCGCGTAGTGCTCGCCGCGGTGGCGAAAAGACCGCCAGACTGGATACGGGCGGGATTCCGGGAATACGCCAAGCGGCTGCCCCCGCAGCTGTCGCTTACCTTGAGCGAGGTCGCGCCGCTCGCGCGCGACGGCAGTCAGAGCGCAGAGTCGGCCCAGCGCAGGGAGGCCGAACGCCTGCGCGCGGTCATTCCCAAGGGCGCGTGCCTGATCGCCCTGGACGAGCACGGCCGCCAGTGGAGCACGCCGGAGCTGGCGGCTCAGCTCGAACGCTGGATGCAGGAAGGTCGTGATCTGGCCATGCTGGTCGGCGGCGCCGACGGCCTGGATCCTTCGATCATCGACAGCGCCGACCACGTCTGGTCGCTGTCCAGGCTGACCCTGCCGCACGCCCTCGTGCCGGTCGTGCTCGCCGAGCAGCTCTACCGGGCCTGGAGCCTGCTCAACCGCCATCCCTACCATCGGGCCTGAGCACCGCGATGGACCAATCCGCGCCCCGCATCTACCTGGCCTCGCGGTCCCCGCGCCGCCGTCAGCTGCTCTCGCAGATCGGCGTGGACCACGCGCTGCTGGACGTCGAGGTCGACGAGAGCTGGGACGGCGAGGAGCCGCCGCGGGCGCACGTCCTGCGACTGGCCCTGGAAAAGGCGCGGCGCGGCTGGGCCGAGGTGGCGACGTCGCGGCCTCTGCCGGTGCTGGCGGCGGACACGGCCGTCGTGCTCGACGACACGATCCTCGGCAAGGCCGAGCAGATTCACGACGCCGTCGCCATGCTGAAGCGGCTCTCCGGCCGCAGTCACCGGGTGTACTCGGGTGTGGCACTCATCGACCCGCGGGGCGAGGCGCGGTCGGTCGTGAACGTGAGTCGCGTGGTATTCCGAGCGCTCTCGGCGGAGGAGATCAGGGACTACTGCGAAACGGGGGAACCGCTCGGGAAGGCGGGCGGTTATGCCATCCAGGGCCGCGCCGCCGCCTTCATCGAGCGCCTCGAGGGCAGCTATTCCGGGGTGATGGGGTTGCCGCTGTACGAGACCGCGGCGCTGCTGCACGCCGCAGCCGTGCAGATCTGAATCCCACGCCGGCGGCCGGGACGCGCCGCCGGCGGGCCAGCTCGCGGGGCTATCGCAGGTTTTGAGCAGGGTTCAGAAGTGAGGGCGGGGCGAGGCGCTGTTGAAGCGTTTCAGGGACTCCTTGATCTCCTTGCGTGCCGCCGTGGCCGACCTCCAGCCCCTGATCCTGACCCACTTGCCTTTCTCGAGGTCCTTGTAGTGCTGGAAGAAGTGCGTGATCCGCTCGATGAGGCCGGGGGAGAGGTCGGTCGGCTTGCTGATGTGCGCATATTTCCGGTAGACCTTGTCGATGGGGACGGCGAGTATCTTGGCGTCGATGCCGGACTCGTCCTCCATCTCCAGCATGCCGACCGGCCGGCACACCACGACCGACCCCGCTATCAACGGCACCGGCGTCGGCACCAGTACGTCGACCGGGTCGCCGTCGCCGGCCAGGGTGTGCGGGACGTAGCCGTAATTGCAGGGATAGACCATGGAGACCTCAAGGAAGCGATCGACGAAGATCGCACCGGTCTCCTTGTCGACCTCGTACTTCACCGGCTCACCGCGCATGGGGATCTCGACGATGACGTTGACCTCGTCGGGGGCTTTGCTACCGGGTCCTACGTTGTTGATCACATTGGTTCTTTCGGTTGCGAATGGCGAGTTGTCGGGTTCCGGGCCGAGTGCGGTCGCACGGGATGGCGGCCATTATCCCGGATTTGTCGCTATGCAAAAAAGGCGGGGACGCCGACCCCCGCCGCCGGGCGCATCAGCCGAAGTGGCAGACGTAGTCCACGGTCTCGAGCGTCTCGATCTCGAAGCTGCTGTTGCCGGGGACGCTGAAGGACTGGCCCCCCACGTAGGTCGTCCACTCCGACTCCCCGGGGCGCCGGACGCGGCACCGTCCCGCCACCAGCTCCATGATCTCCGGCGCACCGGTGGTGAAGGTCAGCGTGCTCGGAAAGATGACGCCGACGGTCTTGCGCGTCCCGTCCGGGGCCAGCACGGTGTGGCTCACGCACTTGCCGTCGAAGTAGATATTCGACTTCTTCAATACGCTTACGTTATCGAGTTGCGGCACGATCGGGTCCCCTGGACAGCGTGAAAACGCTGCAAATCGTACCAGAATGCCCGCTCCAGTCCGATCGCGTTGCACCCTTAGCCGCGGTTAAGGTCAAATAGCGGGCCATGCCCCCGACGCCCCGCTCACATGTCCTCGCCTGACCACGCCCGGCGAACCGCCAATCCGAGCACCGACGCCGGCCTGGTCGCGCTCGGCCGCGCCGTCATCGAGACCGAAGCGGCGGCGGTCACCGCGCTGGCGGGCCGGGTGGACGGGAATTTCGTGGCCGCGGCGCGCCACATGCTCGCCTGCGAGGGGCGGATCGTGGTGCTCGGCATGGGCAAGTCGGGGCACATCGGCGGCAAGATCGCCGCCACGCTGGCGAGCACCGGTACGCCGGCGTTTTTCGTGCACCCCGGCGAGGCGAGCCACGGCGACATGGGGATGATCACCTCCAAGGACGTCGTGCTGGCGCTGTCGAACTCCGGCGAGACCAACGAACTGGTCATCCTGCTGCCGCTCATCAAGCGCCTGGGCGTGCCGCTCATCGCGCTGACCGGCAAGCCGGATTCGGCGATCGGCAAGGCGGCCACCGTGGTCATCGACGTCAGCGTCGAACAGGAGGCCTGTCCGCTGCGCCTCGCGCCGACCTCCAGCACGACGGCGGCGCTGGCAATGGGGGACGCGCTGGCGATCGCGCTGCTCGACGCGCGCGGATTCACCGCGGACGATTTCGCCTTCGCGCATCCAGGGGGCAGCCTGGGGCGGCGCCTGCTGCTGAAGGTCGGCGACCTCATCCACACGGGCGAGGAGATGCCGAGGGTGGCAGAGGACACGCTGTTGCGGGACGCGCTGGTGGAGATGACGCGCAAGGGCTTTGGCATGACCTCCGTCATCGACGCCGGCGGCAAGGTCGTGGGGGTCTTCACCGATGGCGATCTGCGTCGCGCCCTGGACCGCTCCGTCGACGTTCATTGCGCGCGGATGCGCGAGGTGATGACCAGGCAGTTCAAGTCGATAGGCGCCGAGACGCTGGCCGCCGAGGCGCTGGCGCTGATGCAGAGGCACAAGATCACCGCTCTGCTGGTGATCGACGAATCAAACCAACTGCAGGGTCTGCTGCACATGCAGGACCTGTTGCGCGCGGGCGTGGTCTGACGGTAGCGGGACGATGATGCGGGAGATACGCGAGCGCGCCGCCAGGGTGCGTCTGGTCTGCTTCGACGTCGACGGGACCCTGACGGACGGCCGCCTCATCCTCGGCGAGCGCGGCGAGGAGTACAAGGTGTTTCACTCGCGGGACGGACAGGGACTGGTGATGCTGCGGGAGGCGGGACTGAATGTCGCGGTCATAACGGGGCGCTCCTCGCCGATAGTCGCGGAACGCATGGCCACGTTGGGCATAAGGTTCGTGTTCCAGGGCACGAAGGCGAAGCTGCCGGTATTCGAGGAGCTGCTTCGCGAGCTCGACCTCACGCACGAGCAGGCGGCCTTCGTGGGCGACGATCTGCCCGATCTCTCGGCGATGGTGAGATCGGGGCTTGCGATCGCGGTCGCCGACGCGCACCCGGAAATAAGACGCCACGCGCACTGGACGACGGAGCTGGCGGGTGGCCGGGGCGCGGCGCGCGAGGTGAGCGATCTCATCCTCGATGCGCAGGGATTGCTCGCGGCGCAGCACGCGCGCTATCGCGTCGAGTAGCTGCTCGCGTGCTGAATCAACGGACAATCCTGCTGGTCGCGCTGTTGCTCGCGGCCACCACGGCGTGGTGGCTGAGCGAGCTGGGCAGCGGGGATCGCGCCACGCGCGCCCTGCAGGCGCACGAGCCGGATTACTACATGGAGAATTTCACTCAGTCGCGCATGAACGAGGACGGCAGGCTGCATCATCGCCTTACGGCCGAGATGATGCTGCATTATCCGGACGACGACAGCACCGAATTGGTCAAGCCCGTGCTCGAAGTCTACAATGAGGGCCCTCTGCCATGGCGCGTGCGCGCGGAAAAGGGCTGGATCAGCGCGAACAACGATGTCGTGCTGCTGACCGGCGAAGTGCACATATGGCGCGACGACGAGAACGGCGTGCGTGAACTGGACGTGCTCACCCGTGATCTGCGCGTGTTGCCGAAGGAGCGTTACGCGGAGACCGACAAGGCCGCCCGCATACACAGTCCCGGCGTGCTTTACAACGCCGTCGGCATGCGCGCCATATTCAAGGAAAACCGTCTTGAGCTTTTGAGCCGAGTGAAGGGCCGGCATGAATCCGCGAACGAGAATTCTTGAAGCGCTGCTGCTCGCGGCCGCCTGCGGCGCGAACGGCGCCGCCATGGCGCTGGCCACCGACAAGGATCAGCCCATCGAGATCGAGGCTGATTACGCCGAGCTGCGCAAGAACGAGCGCCAGACGATCTACAAGGGCAACGTCATCGTCACGCAGGGCAGCATACGCATGTGGGGCGATGTACTCACCGTCCATTACGACGAGAACGACGAGCTGAAGGACGCCATCCTCGAGGGCAAACCGGCGCATTTCAAACAGAGGCCGGACGGCAAGGACGAGGACTTCGAGGGCGAGGCGTTGCGCATGGAATACCACGCCCAGGACGAACGCCTGCATCTCATCAACGACGCGAAGCTCGTGCAGGGCAAGTCCTCGTTCACCGGACCGCTCATCGTCTACGACACCAGGAACAGCATACTCACCGGCCAGGGCCGGCCCAAGACCACGACCGAGGGCGCCGAGGGCGAGGAGAAGCCCGCCGGCGGCCGCGTGCGCATGATCATCCCGCCGAAGGAAACGAAGGCGACGCCCTGAGCGCCATCCGCCATGGTTAATCGTCTTCCGGAGTCGAGCGGCCGCCGCGATGCGGCATCGCCCCGCCGTCACCCAGCCCCGTCGCGCCGATGAGCGAGCTCACCGCCCACAACCTGTCCAAGCGCTACAAGCAACGCAGGGTAATTCAAGGACGTCAGCCTGACCGTGAAGAGCGGTGAGTTGATAGGCCTGCTCGGCCCCAACGGCGCGGGCAGGGCCCCGAGCTTTCACATGATCGTGGGCCTCATTCCCTGCGACAGCGGCCTGAATCGTGGCCGACGGCAACGACATCACGTATCGCCCCATGGACGAACGGGCGCGCATGGGCCTGGGATATCTGCCCCAGGAGGCCTCGGTCTTCCGCAAGCTGTCGGTGGAGGACAACGTTCGCGCCGTGCTCGAGGTGCTGCCCACCTGAACGCCAAGCAGCAGGCGCGGCGGCTGGACAATCTGCTGCGCGGTTTCATCTCGACCGCGGCGGCATGGGGGCCAGCCTCGGCGGCGAGCGCCGCCGCCTGAAGATCGCGCGAGGCGCTGGCGGCGGAACCGCGCTTCATCCTGCTCGACGAGCCGTTCGCCGGCGTGGACCCGATCTCCGTCATCGACATCCAGAAGATCATCCAGCACCTCTGCGCATCGGCATCGGGGTTCTGGTCACCGATACAACGTGCGCACGAGACCCTCGGCATCTGCAATCGCGCCTACATCGTCAGCGAGGGCGGATTATCGCCGAGGGCGACGTTGCCATACTGGCCACGACGACCACGTCCGGGATGGCGTCTATCTCGGGCGAGATTCAAGCTCTGACCGGGGCGCCGCGGCGAGGACGTGAGGCGCGGGTCATGGGAGCGCTTACGCAGCGTGCCGTTTGGCGATTTTGGGTTAAACTACGAAATAGAAGGCGGCCGTGAGCCGCCCGGCTTTCGGCCTGCGTGACCAGATGTCTACCCGATGAAACAATCCATCCAGCTCCGGCTCCGGACAGCACCTGACGATGACGCCGCAGCTGCGGCAGGCGTACGCCTGCTGCGGCGTGCGTCGAACTGAACCTGGAGATCCAGCAGGCGCTGGAATCAACATGATACTGGAGCTCTCCGAGGAGGCTCCGAGGGCACTCGAGGTCCGTACTTCCTGCGCGAAGGCGAGCGGCCGGCGACAGCAGCGCCGCGGCTGCGGCGCGGCGGGAGGCCAGGAGCCCGGAGCCGGGCGTCCGAGCGCCGGAGCACCACGAGTCCGAGGATGCCCCGCGCGCCACCGACATCCCCGCGCGGAGCTTCCCGTGGATACCGCCTGGGGAGGACATCTCGGAAAACGGCGGTCCGGCGCTGCCCTCGGGGAGGGCTGGCGAGCGAGGACGCCAGGTTCGAGAGCCAGCGCAGCGCGGCGAGCGCTTGGTCAGATGCCTGCTGGCAGCTCAATCTCACGCCGCTGAGCAGCTACCGACGAGGCCATCGCCCTGGCGGTCATCGACGCCATCAACGCCGGCGATACCTCCAGAGGCCGGCATGGAGGAACTGCAGGAGGCGGCCGGGTCGGTGATGTGTGTCGAACCGGGGAGATCGTGGCAGTCATCACAGCGCATCCGTTCGACCCGCCGGGAAGTGCGCCGATCTGCGCGAGTGCCTGCTGCTGCGGCGCTGGCGCAATTGCCGACCGGCACGCCCTGCCTTGCCGACGCCCGGCGCCTCGTCGAGGAGTACCTGCAACTGCTCGCTTCCCGTGATTACACACTACAGCTGCTGCGCAAGGTAGGCTCGCGCGCGGCGGGGATCTGCAGAGGTGGTCAGCGATCCAGTCGCTGAACCCACCGGCCGGGTTCCCAGTTCGCGGCGGAGGAGACCTGCAGTACTGCGTTGCGGACGTGTTCGTGCGTCCTGAGGTAGGCAAGTGGCACGTGGGCTCAATCCCGAGGCCGTTCCGTCGTTGCGCATCAACCGTCGCTACGCCGGCGATAAAGCGCGCGGACAACGGCCCCGACAACAGCTCGCGCTGCGCACCTGCAGGAGGCGCGCTGGTTCATCAAGAGCCTGCAGAGCCATAGCGAACCCTGCTGGTGGCCTGCCATCGTCGAGCGGCAGCAGGCCTTTCTCGAGCACGGCGAGGAGGCGATGAGCACGCTGGTTCTGCACGACATCGCCGAGGCGCTGGGCATGCACGAATCGACCATCTCGCGTGTCACGACGCGCAAGTACATGCACACCCCGCGCGGCATATACGAGCTGAAGTATTTCTTCTCCAGCCACGTCAGCACGGCTGCCGGCGGCGAAGCCTCTTCGACCGCCATACGCGCCGTGATACGCAAGCTCATCGATGCGGAGAATGCGACGAAACCCCTGAGCGACAGCACGATCGCGCAGATACTCTCCGATCAAGGCATCAACGTCGCCCGACGCACTGTCGCGAAGTATCGCGAGGCGATGAACATCCCGCCCTCGCACGAGCGCAAGCGACTGACCTGACCGTTGTCGATCCTACTCACCCCCGATTCCCAGGAGTCACGCATGCAAATCGAACTGACCGGAAACCATGTCGAGATAACCCCGGCCCTGCGTCAGTATGTGGAGTCCAAGTTCGAGCGAATCGAGCGCCATTTCGACAACCTGATAGGCATCCACGTGGTCCTGAGCGTGGAGAAACAGCGCCACAAGGCCGAGGCGACGGTGCAGGCAGGCCGCGCGACCGTGTTCGCGGATGCCGTCGATGAGGACATGTACGCGGCGGTGGACTCGATGCTCGACAAGATCGATCGGCAGGTGAAGAAGCACAAGGAGAAGATCACCGCGCATCGCGCCACCAAGCCGCGCGAGCAGAGCTGATTCCGCGACGGGAGCGCGACGGTGTCCTCCGTCACCATCAGTGAACTCTTCGAGGCGAACGCTGATCGCCTCCAGTTGAAGTGGCTGGTGGGGCAGCAGGGCGCGCAGCGCGCCGTGGTGGCCCAGGCGATGCGATCCCCCGGGGCGCGGCCGGCCGGCGACGATATCGACGCGGCCGGGCAGGCGCCGGTGGCGATCAATCAGGTCGCCCCGAGCCGGGCCCTGGTCGGGCACCTGAATCTCATACATCCGAATCAGGTGCAGGTCCTGGGCACCTCCGAACTGCATTATCTGGCCAGCCTGCGCGAAATCTCGCGGCAGGACGCGATCCGCCAGCTCTTCAGTCACGCGCCGGTCAGCCTCATCATCGCCGAGGGGCGTTACTGTCCGGAGGACATCACGCAAATCTGCATGCACACGCAGACGCCGCTGTTCGTCACCGAGAGCAACAGCGACAAGGTCGTCGACACGCTGCACTATTTTCTGGGCAACCGGCTGGCGCAGGTCGTCACGCTGCACGGCGTGTTCATGGAAGTGACGGCCATCGGCGTGCTGCTGGTGGGACCGCCGGGCGTGGGCAAGAGCGAACTCGCGCTCGAGCTCATCACCCGCGGCCACCGTCTCGTCGCCGACGACGCGCCGGAGTTCTCGCGCATCGCCCCGGACATCATCAGCGGCACCTGCCCGCCCTCGCTGGCGGACTTTCTGGAGGTGCGCGGCATCGGCATCGTCAACGTCCGGCAGCTCTTCGGCGACAGCGCCGTGAAACGCAGCAAGTACCTGCGCCTCATCATCCGCCTGGAGCGCCTGGAGCGGGATCAGCTCGTCGACATCGACAGGCTTTCGGGCAGCTACCGCAACCGGCGCATACTCGACATGGACGTGCCCGAGATCACCATCCCGGTGGCGCCGGGACGCAACCTCGCCGTGCTCGTGGAGTGCGCGGCGCGCAATCACATCCTGCGGACCAGCGGATACAATTCCTCCGAGGACTTCATCCAGCGTCAGAACGACCTCATCGTCGCCCAGGAGCCGCCCGATGCCGCCACGGGATAGGCGCCTGGTCATCGTCACCGGGCTCTCCGGGTCCGGCAAGACCGTCGTTCTGCACGCGCTCGAGGACCTTGGCTTCTACTGCATCGACAACCTGCCCGTGGCCTTCCTCGGCCAGTTCGAGAGGGAGCTGGAGAACGACACCTCGTCGCTGTATCAGCAGCTCGCGCTCGGCATCGATGCGCGCAGTCCGGCGGACAGTCTGGCCCAGGTCCCTATCCTGTTGCAGCGCCTGCGGGAGACCGGGACCGCGACCGAGCTGGTGTTCGTCGAGGCGCAGGACGAGATCCTGCTGAAGCGCTTCAGCGAGACCCGCCGGCGGCATCCGCTGTCCAGCGAGAATGTCTCGCTCGCGCGCGCGATCGCCACCGAGCGGCGGCTCGTCGAGCCACTGTCGGAGGGAGCTGATCTGCGCGTGGACACCACCTACATGCACATTCATCAGCTGCGCGATTTCGTGCGCGAGCGCATCGCGCGACGACCGCTGAACAGCCTTGCGCTGCAGTTCCTGTCCTTCGGGTTCAAACACGGCGTTCCCGCGGAGTCCGATTTCGTGTTCGATCTGCGCTGTCTGCCGAATCCGCACTGGGAAGGAGGGCTCAGGGACCAGACCGGGCGGGATCCGGACGTCGTCGCCTTTCTCGGCCAGTCCTCGCAGGTTCAGTCCATGATTCAGCACATCGCGGACTTCCTGGCGCAGTGGGTTCCGAGCTTCGAAAGGGAGAACCGCGTCTACCTCACGGTGTCCGTAGGCTGCACCGGCGGCCGGCACCGCTCGGTATACGTCGCGGAGCGTCTCGCGGAGCATTTCAAGAAGACCGGCAAGAACGCGCTCGTCAGTCACCGGGACATCGGCCACGAGTCGTCCCGGGCAGGTTAACGCAAGGCCGGACGGAAGGGGTCTATGAGCGTCGGACTTTTGATCATCACGCACGACGATATCGGGCGCGCGCTGCTGGATTCGGCGCACGTCGCACTGGCTGACTCTCCGCTCGCCACCGACATGATCAGCGCGTCGCGCGATTGCGACCCGGATGCGTTGCTGAAGCGGGCGAGGACGGCGCTGGCTGCGCTCGATACGGGAGACGGCGTCCTCGTCCTGACCGACTTGTTCGGATCCACGCCCAGCAATATCGCGGCGCGGCTGCTGGATTCGGGTCGCACGCGGGTGGTGACTGGCATCAACCTGCCGATGCTCATACGCGTGCTGAACTATCCGCAACTCGACCTGGCCGCGCTGGCCG
>JAWLAN010000033.1:0-35981 GCA_041395385.1 Gammaproteobacteria bacterium | reverse complement strand
ACCCCGCCCCGCCCACACTCTCTTCGACACGTGGCGGCTGCGCCGTTCGCAGGTGCAGCCTCGGGAGGCCACGAGTGCGTAGGGACGCCCGACAACGCCATCGGCTCACGCGCCACCCTGTTCGAAGAAAGGACAACAAACCATGAACGCTCTCCACCGACCGGAAGTGCATTACGTGCTCGGCCATGCCGAGCCGGAGCTGCAGCGCCTCATCCGCCAGTCCGTCTTTTACTCCGAGCTCACCGAGGACCTGCTGCGCCGCGCCGGCCTCACCACCGGGATGCGCGTCCTCGACGTGGGCTGCGGCGCCGGCGACGTCTCGCTGCTGGCCGCGCGCCTGGTCGGCCCCACCGGCAAGGTGGTGGGCGTGGACCGCTCGCCGCAGGCGCTGGGCCTCGCGCGCCAGCGCGCCGAATTCGCGCAGTTGGGCCACGTCAGCTTTGTCGAAGGCGATCTCACCCAACTGGACCTGCCGCACTCCTTCGACGCGCTGGTCGGTCGCTTCGTGCTCATGTACCTGCCGGACCCCGCCGACGGCCTGCGGCGGATGGCGCGGCACGTCCGGGCCGGCGGCATCGTCGCCTTCCAGGAGATGGACATGGGCGCCGCCCGCCCCAGCCCGCTCATGGCGCTGCACGCGCAGTGCGGCGAGTGGATCAAGACCACCTTCCAGCGCGGCAACGTCGAGATACAGATGGGCCCGAAGCTCTATGCCACTTTCCGCGAGGCGGGGCTGCCCGGGGCGTCGATGACGCTCGGCGCCCGCGTCGGCGGCGCGCACGACGGCTCGGCGCAGGAGTACATCGCCGACGTCGTGGCGAGCCTGCTGCCGATGATCGAGCGCGCAGGCGTGGCCACCGCGGCCGAGGTGGGCATCGAGACGCTCGCCACGCGGCTGCAGGAGGAGGCGCGGGCCTGCGACGGGGTGATGATCTCGCCGTCGATCATCGGCGCCTGGACGCGCAAGCCCGAGTGAGCGCGCACGCCGGCCTGGCCCGCCGCCCGGCTCGCCCGGATCACTTGACTAGCCCAGGCCGGCGAGCTGCAGCAGGCCGGTCCACTGCAGCCGCAGGTCCTCGTCCAGCCAGATCTTCTGCAGCACCGGCGTGCGGCCGCCGGTGATCGCGAGGATCTTCTCGCGCTCGGCGCGGGCCTCCTCGTCGCGGTTGAGCAGCGTGTAGATGATGCAGAGGAAGAAGTGGTTGGGGACGAACACCTCGCTCAGCTCGGTGCCGCGCCGGAAGGCGGCGATGGCCTGCCCGTAGTCCTCGCCGGCGTAGTGGCACATCCCCAGCGCCACCTGGTAGAACGCGGAGGGATGGGGGTTCAGCCGCATGGCCTTCTGGATGTAGGGCAGCGCCTCCTCGCCGCGGGCCGCGGCGGCCAGGGTCATCGTGAGAAAGAGGTGGGCGTCGGCGTTGTTGGGATCGAGGGCCACGGCGCGCCGCCCGGCGCTGATCGCGGCCTCCTCCTGCATGCGCCAGAGCTGCACCCAGCCGAGGACGGAGTGCGCGTAGGGCATGCGCGGGTCGAGATCGACCGCCGTGCGCGCGTGCTCGAAGGCGCGCTCGAGGGTCTCGGCGCGCGGGTCCCAGAAGGAGATCCACTGGTAGGTCAGCGTGCGCGCGAGCCAGGCGTGGGCGAAGGCGTAGCGCGGGTCGAGCTCCACGGCCTGCGCGAACAGCTCCCGCGCCTCCGCCACGGAGGCCTGCGTGTATACCCAGTAGCGCTCCAGGCCGCGCAGCATCGCGTCGTGCGCCTCGGTGCTGGCCGTGTCCGCGTGGCCGACGCGCTCGGCCTCGCCGCCGGCCAGCTTCACCCGCAGCGCCGCGACGATGCGCCGGGCGACGTCGTCCTGCACCGCGAAGATGTCCTTCAGCTCCCGGTCGTAGCGCTCCGCCCAGAGGTGCGCGTCGGAGGCGCTGTCGATGAGCTGCGCGGTGATGCGCACACGATCGCCGGCACGCTGCACGCCGCCCTCGAGCAGGTAGCGCACGCCGAGCTCGGTGCCGATCTCCTCGGCCCGCTTCGGCAGTCCCTTGTAGGCGAACGAGGACTGGCGCGAGATCACGAACAGGCTGGAGAGCCGGGAGAGCTCGGTGATGAGGCCGTCGGTGAAGCCGTCGGCGAAATAGCCCTGCTCGGGGTCCGCACTCATGTTGGCGAACGGCAGGACGGCGATCGAGGGCTTGTCCTCGACGGGCGCCGGGCGCTGCGCGTCGGCCGCCGCCGCCTGCCGCTCGGCCGCGGCGCTTGCCGGCGCCGCGTTGCGCTGGAACTCCGGCGTGTAGGCGCCCTTGGGCAGGTCGAAGCGCACCGGATCGCCGCGCCCCGCGCCCTCGTAGTACTCGCGCAGCTTGGCGCGCAGCCGGGCGGCCTCGACGCGCACGATGGCGTCCACCGCCGGGTCGAAGTCGCGATCGCGGTCGAAGACCTCGACACCGATGCTGTAGCCCTTGAGCCGATCGGTGCGGCCGGCCAGCGCCTCGGTGACGATGTATCGCAGGAACCGGCGCTGGCGCTCGGACTGCGCGAACTGCGGGCTGGCGAGGATCTTCGCGAGGCAGGCATCGATCTGCGACCGCTCGGCCTCGGGCCGGTCGTGCACGGGTGTCAGCATGAGGCTTTCGCTCCGCCGGCCGGCGCGCCCGGCCCGTTCTGTCGTTCGCCTTAGCCTAAGCTTAAAAGGGGTCGGAGTGAATTTATTTGGTGCATCCGCCGCACCGATTTAAATCACTCCGACCCCGGCAGGAAGCGGCGGCGATCGAGGCCGATCTGCCGCCACAGGAAGGTGTAATCCACCGGCGGGCGATCCTCGTCCCGCGCCTGTCTGGCGGCGCCATGTTCGTAGAGCTTGATGAGATCCGCGACCTTCCTGGCGCCGGCCTCCGTCGCGATGGCCTGGCGCGGCGTCAGCCCGTCGAGCGCGGGGATCGGCTCGTCGCTCCATCTGGCATAGGTGCGCTCCGTCACCTGCTGCAGCACGGCGGTCATCTCCTCGGGCGGCAGGTCGATCCGCGGTGCAGGCTCGCCCCGGGCAGGGCGGGTCACGGCCGGTCCCGTGGGGTCGACGATCTCGCGCGTGCGGTGGCGCACGGCGTCGCCTGCCAGTGCTTCGAACCAGCTACGTCCATCGTCTGCGGCATGCTGCGTGCGGTAGAACACCTCGACGCGTTTGCCCTTGCCCGGGTTGATCGCCGCGCGCGAGTGGGGAGGCAGCCCATCCTGCTCCAGGTAGCGCCGCCACCCGTTGTCGCGGTCGCCCTCGACGTCGCTCTCCCGCGCCAGCGCCGCCGTCAGCCGATCCCAGTCGCGGACCTCGTAGTGATCCGTGATGAGCACTACCGGCTCGCCGCTCGCCTGGTCGACGATGTCGGG
Organism: Gammaproteobacteria bacterium; assembly: GCA_041395385.1. Taxonomy (GTDB): domain Bacteria; phylum Pseudomonadota; class Gammaproteobacteria; order JAJPIJ01; family JAJPIJ01; genus JAJVHZ01. Next base: position 32,603 of record JAWLAN010000033.1, on the reverse strand, counting down.
CATCGGGGGCGGGCTCACCAGATCGGCCAGCCATTGGTCGACGATGCACTCCGTGACGATCTCCGCCGCGAGCGCCGGATCGCCCTTCGTGCTCTCCGCACGCACCATCTCCTCGATATCGGCGATGAGGCCCGCGGCTTCCTGGCGCGGGATCGGATAGACGGCGCCCGAGAGCTCCCAGTGCCCGCCGGCGCGTATGACGCGGGCGCCGAGCACGTCCCATTGCACGAGGCTGCGCGAGCCGTGCCGCTCGCGTACCCACGTCGGCTCGCTGGCTGGCTCCAGCATGTCCTTGATCAGGATGGCCTCCCCGGGGCGTGTCTCCAGCACCTCGTACGCGCGGATGCGCCGGCCGGCGCATTCGCTGAGGTAGTCGTGCTGGGCCGGTGTGAGGCGAGGGCCGCCGGGCCCGAGTACCAGATCGATGGCGCGCCGGCCGCCCGCGCCGGTTTCGATCGTGGCGTCGAAGAGCAACCAGTCGCTCAGGTTGAACTGGACCATGTCCCGGTAATCGTCCGGTAGCGCATCCAGCGCATGCAAATCCTCGTCCGAAAGGCTGCCGAAGAATCCGTTATGCAGGGCGTCCGTCATGGCGTCGCGATGGTGCTGGTGCAGCCAGTCCAGGGCGCGGTGCATCGCGCGCTCGCAGGCGCCCCGCTCGCGCTGCCGCCGCTCGTCGGCGGCGAGGCAGCAGTGCTTGTATTTGCGCCCGCTGCCGCAGGGGCAGGGGTCGTTGCGGCCGATTTTGAACACGCGGTTATGTTCCGTCTGTGTGTTTAAGGGGTCGGAGTGAATTCATTTGTTTAAGGGGTCGGAGTGAATTCATTTGGTGCACGCACCAAAATAAATCACTCCGACCCCGGGTCGATCTGCCCCAGCAGCCAGTCGCGGAAGGCGGCCACGCGCGGATCGCCCAGCGCCTCGCGCGGACACACCAGCCAGTAGCGGCAGCCGCGCGCGTAGGCGAACTTGAACGGCGCGACCAGCCTGCCGGCGGCGAGGTCCTCCTCGACGAGGTGCCGGCGCGCCATGGCCACCCCCAGGCCCTCGGCGGCGGCGCGCAGCAGCAGCTCCGAGTAAGCGAAGCTCGGCCCACGCTCCAGATCGATGCCGCTGATGCCGGCCGCCGTCAGCCACAGCATCCATTCGTCCGGATGGGCGCTGTTGTGCAGCAGCGTGTGGTGCGCCAGGTCCGCTGGCTCCCTCAGCGGCACCGGGCCGTCGCGCAGCGCCGGGCTGCACACCGGCAGCAGCGATTCCGCGAGCAGGCGGTCGCAGTGCAGCCCGGGCCAGTCGCCGCGCCCGTAGCGCACCGCCAGATCGATGTCCGAGCGCGCGAAGTCGACCGCCTCCAGGCTCGTGTGCAGGCGCACGTCGATCCCCGGGTGGCGGCGGTGGAAGTCCGCGAGCCGGGGGATGAGCCAGCGCACTGCGAAGGTCGGCAGCAGGCTGATGGTGAGCGGGCCGTTGCGCGATCGCGATCGCAGGCGCGTCACGGCGGCGGCGAGCCGCTCCAGCGCCGCCTGCACCTCCGGCAGGAAGGCCTGGCCCGCCTCGGTAAGAGCGACCTCGCGGGTGTCGCGGCTCAGCAGGCGCACGCCCAGGAAGTCCTCCAACGCCTGGATCTGGTGGCTCACCGCCGACTTGGTGACGCACAGCTCCTCGGCGGCGCGGCGGAAGCTCAGCAGCCGGGCGACGGCCTCGAAGGCCCGCAGCCCCGGCAGGGGCGGGAGGCGGCGTCCGCCGGTTGGCTCGGGTGTTGAGCTCAATTTGACATCCGGTGAGAAAGTCTCGCTTCAAACCTAGCACGATTGGCCCTATCTTTCATTCTGGGTGGTGAACACTGCTCACCACGCAAGCCTGCCAACGGAGGTCGAGCGATGAAACCCATCCGCATCTTTCGCCACGAGGACTGGATCAATCCCGGTCGGGTCGCCGAGTACCTCGACGCGCGCGGCATCCCCTGGGAGCTGGTCGCCATCGACCGGGGCGAGCCGGTGACCCAGCGCATCGACGACGTCTCCGGGCTGGTGTTCCTGGGCGGGACGATGAGCGTCAACGACGGGTATCCGTGGCTCGCCGAGGAGATGCAGCTCATCCGCAAGGCCGCGGCGCAGGACTTGCCCATGCTCGGCCACTGCATGGGCTCGCAGCTCATCGCCCGCGCGCTCGGGGGCACGGTCGCGCCGATGCCAGCCAAGGAGATCGGCTGGTTCGAGGTGCGCCGCGCCGACAACCCGGTCGCGCGCGAGTGGCTGCGCAGCGTGCCCGAGCGCGTGGAGATCCTCATCTGGCACCACGAGGCCTTCACCCTGCCGCCGGGCGCCGCGGCGCTCTACTCCAGCGACTACTGCCCCGAGCAGGCCTACGCGATCGGCAACACGGTGGCGACCGTCGCCCACCCCGAGGTGACCGTCCCGCTGCTCGAGGAATGGCTGCGCGTCTACGGCTATGACATCGCGCCGGTCTCCGCCACGGTGCAGGGGATCGATCGCGTGCGCGAGCGCCTCGCCGAGCGCTGCGCGGCCATGCACCGCCTCTTCACCGACCGCCTCTACGACGCCTGGCTCGAGCGGGTGGAGAGCTACAGCCGCCGCGCCTCGGCGGCCTGAGCATTTCCCCCTGGCGGAGTAGTCGCTCCTCTCCTCCGCCCTCGCACGCCCCCAGTCATTTGGGTGTAACCTCGTAAAGGGGCCGGCGTCTGAGGGATCCCCACAAATTTCATGACTCCTCGCCCCAGCAGGCGGCGTTCATGAGGTGGATGGTGTGCCAGGCGGCGGCCAGCTCCGCCAGGGTGAAGGTCTCGCCGCCGCGTTCAAGGATGCGGATACCGAGAAAGACGGCCGACAATACCGCCCGCCGCCGCTCGGTGTTGGCTTGATACTGGCGCATGAGGCCTCGTTGCTGGGCCGCCGTGCCGATCAGCCAGAGCACCAGCAGGGCCAACGCCGCGATCAGCAGCAACACGCCCAGCCGTTCGGTGCTGCGCGTGCGGTGATGCTCCAGCGCCAGCCCGAAGCGCGGGCTCTTCAGGTCGCGAAAGGCCTCCTCGATCTGCATGCGGGCGCGATAGAGGCGTACCACCCGGCGCGCCAGGAAATGACTCGGCGGCAGATTCGTCCCCAGCAGCCACGGTTCGCGCGCACTGCGGGCGTGCTTCTCGCTGTAGGCGCAGCGCGCGCGTCGCCCGTGGGCGTTGAAACGATGGCGCCCCTGGGCTCGGCCACGAAAGAGTACCAGCGTGCAGCGGTGCGGCTGATTGCGCGTCAGCCACGCCGAACCCAGGCATCGCGGCGTGCGCCCGGCCTTCACGTACAGCCTCTTGCAACACCGCCACCGTTGGCCGTCAAATCGCACGAAATGGCGATGACGAATGCGCGCCACCCAGTACCATTTCATCCGCTCCACCGCCTTGAACCACGGCGTGCGAAACCCCGCGTCGGTCACCAGCACCGGCACGCACCCGGCTGGCAACAACGCTTTCAATCGCTGCAGAAACCGCTCCTGCGTGTCGGCCTTCAGCGCGGTCTGCGGGCCATGGACCTCTTCGTACAGCGTCAAGGCCCGCCCCGCCACCACCAGCGCCGCGCGCAACACCTGATGCCGCTTCGCCTTGTCCAGATCCGACCAGTCAATCAGGAACACCGGATGCGGTTGCGAGCCCACCAACCAGCCGGTCAAGGCGCCGTACAGCCCCACCACCTCGCCCTGCAGGTGGCGGTTCGACAACAGCCGGTCGGCGCGCTTGATACAGTGCTTCTCCTGCGCCGAGCCTTGCATCCAGCGGCCCAGCCCCGTGACCGTCAGGCAACGGCCCCGAAGCGCCGATCCGACCGCCGCCTCCAGCGCCTCACACCGTGCCGCGTGCATCTGCTTGCACGCCCCTTCCAACACTCTGTGCAATACTATCTTCGCCTGCATGGGGGATCTCCGGATGGCTTTGACACCCCCGTTGATCCGTAAAACCCATGCAGGTTCCCTTCTAAGACCCTCTATCTCCTTGTTTCTGATCCATTATTTGTGGGGATGGCTCAGGGTCTGCCTCTGAACTTTACCCAGGTCAACGACGAGACCTGCCGCATGTTCGGTTACACGCGCGAGGAACTGATGGCGATGTCCCCTGCGGACGTCGTCGGACCGGACGCCCGCGCCGATATGCCCGTGCTCGGGGCGATGCTGTTAAGGGACGGTCATTTTCGCCGCGAAGTCGATCATGTTACCAAGGATGGGCGCCGCGTCCCCGGTGAAGTGACGGTCACGCTGTTCGAAATCCAGGGACAACGCACGGGCATGGCCATCGTACGGGACATCTCCGCGCGCAAGAGCGCCGAGGAGAAGCTGCGTGAGTCCACGGCGCGGCTGCGCCTCATCGCCCGCAGCGTGCGCGAGGTATTCTTCATCGCGGCGCCGGATTTCTCGAAGATTCATTACGTCAACGAGGCGTTCGAACGCCTGTTCGGAATCCCGAGCGAAAGGCTCCAGACCGAGCCGATGGCCTGGATCAATGCCGTCCATCCCGGCGATCACGACGCGATCCGCGCCGTGATCGCCGGGCTCACGCAGGGGGTGAGCGCGGAGATCGAGTTCCGCATCTTTCGCCCGGACGGCGCCGAACGCTGGCTGTGGGCGCGTCCGCAGCTCATCGACGCCGGCGACGGGGAGTCGCTGGCGATCGGCATCGTGGAGGACGTCACCGAGCGCCGCATGAGCGAGGAGTCACGCCTGCGCGAGGCATACCGGCAGCGCGATGCGCTGGTGCGCGAGGTGCATCACCGCATCAAGAACAACCTGCAGGGCGTGGCCGGGCTGCTGCAGCAGCAGGCGATGCAGAACCCGGAAATCGCCGGCCCAATAGACAGGGCGATAGGCCGGATGCAGACCGTCGCCGTCGTCTACGGCCTGCAGGGTGTCGCGGGCCACGGACAGGTCACGCTGCGCGAGATGCTGGCGGCCATCGCGCGCGGTGTCGAGGAACTCACCGGTGCGCGGATCCATCTCCGCCCGGACGAGCGGGCCGAGCCGCCGCTGCGGATCCGCGAGAGCGAGGCCGTGCCCCTGGCGCTCGCCGTCAATGAATTGATCGTCAACGCCGTGAAGCATTCCAGCGAACCCGAGCCAGGCGGGCTCGCCGGCGTGGAGCTCACGGTGGCCGAGACGCCGAGCGCGGCGACCATCACCATCCGCAACCCGGGCACCCTGCCTGCTGGATTCGACTTCGAATACCCGGGCAGCACGGGCGTCGGGCTGGGTCTGGTCCGGACGCTGCTGCCACGAACCAGCGGCGTGGATGTCGCACTGTCCGGTGATCACGCCTCGGTAACGGTCACCGTCAGGATAGGCGAACCAGCCCTGTTGCCGGCCGCGGAAGACTGACCGATCAAGCGCGGCGCGCGAGACGCCCCGCGTCGGCTACGCCTGCTCGTCCCGCTCCCTGCTGCCACCGGCGAGATTGAGCTTCTCGAGCGCGTCCAGCAACTCGGCGGCCACCACCTGTATCTTCCGGCGCTGCGAGCGGGAGCTGCGGCGCAGTGCGTGAAAGGCTTCCTCGCGGTTCAGCCGCCTGCGCTCCATCAGCACGCCTATGGCCATGCTGGTCTCGCGCGCACCCTCCAGCGCGGCGGTGAGCTGATCGCGCGCAGTCTTCAGCTCGACAATCTCCGAGGCGCGGGTGCGGGCCGCCTCGATGGCCGGGACGATCTGCGAGACCTGCAGCGGCTTGACGAGAAAGCCCAGGGCGCCGTGGTCCGCCGCCTCCTTGACGATCTCCTCGTCGCCGAAGGCGGACAGGAACAGGAACGGAACGGCGAAGCGCTGCAACAGTATGTGCCCGAGCTCGATACCAGAGATGCCTTCCATGCGGATGTCCAGCAACGCCATGTCCGGCGTCCGTTGGGCGACGAGCATCAGGGCCTCCTCGCCAGAACCAGCGCCGAGCACTTCGTATCCGGCGCTCCGCAATCCCTCCGACAGCGTGCCCAGGACGAGCCGGTCGTCATCGACAATCAGGATGCAGCCCTTGCTCATGCCAGCCCCTCGTATGCGTGTGGTTCGCGAATCCTGCGTCGGCCGCAGGCTTCGGTCCGCGCAAGGTCCATGGCGGGTGACGCCCGCCGCGCGCGGGCAGCGTACCCTGCGTGCACGAGCATAGCGCGATTTGGAATTCACATGGCCATCTCCGCGCGCCCGCGGGCATGGGCGACGGCCCCGCGCGTTGCGGCTGCCACCGGACGAGCACGGGCAGACCTGCCCGGACCCTCCCGCCCCGACAGCGGCCGCGCTGGCCCGGTCTGTGCTTCACAAACCGGAATCGCTCAACCGTCCGAGCCGTTGCCAGGGCGATGCCCTGAGTGAATGGCGACACTCAATGAAATCTGCTCCTTTGCATGCCGGCCTGGGCGACACAGGCGCTGCGACCGCTTCGGCTCCCGTTGATCACGGGCCGGCCGCTGCCGCGCGTGGACGGATGCTGCTGACCACCGCCGCATTGCTCGGACTCTACGCCCTGCTCATCTACGGGGAATGGGCGACGGGACGCGCTGCCAACGTGGTCTCCGACGTGGCCTGGACCCTGGCTGCCCTGCTGGCGGCGTGGCGCTGCATGATCACCGCCCGCGGCGAAACGGATCGGTACATACGGCGCGCCTGGTACCTGTTCGCGGCGGGCGCGTTCTCCTGGTTCCTCGGCATGCTGTGGTGGGATTACCTGGAGCTGGTGCGGGGCGCCGACGTCCCGTTTCCGACGCTGGCAGATTATTTCTACGACGCGCTGAGCGTCTTTTTCCTGGCGGGCACCATCAGCCTCGTGGCGAAGGCGCCGATGCATGCGTTCGCACGGCGCCAGGCCGCCAACCTCGCCATGCTGGTCCTGGGCCTGCTGGCGTTGTCGATAATCGTCTTCTATACGCCCTTCAGCCGCATTTCTCCGGGCACGGAATTCCTGGTCTTCACGATCCTCATGCCCGCCGTTTACGCGGCCGCGTGCGTGCTGTTGCTGGGATGCCTGTGGATCTTCCGGGAGCGGGCCGTGCGCATCCCCCTGGCCATGATGGCCACCGCCGTCGGCATACACGCCGTGGCCGACGTCCTCTATGCCCAGGCGCAGATCGGCAACGAATACGGCGCGGCGCATTACCTCAACATCAGCTGGCTCATCGCCTTCGCCCTGCAGTACTGGGCGGCCTTCGAACAGGGCACCCGGGGCAGCCGCGCGCTGGCGCCTTTCGAGCACCGATTCCGCCACCTGGAAGCCGTGTTCCCGGCAGCCCTCGTCTGCGTGTGCGTGATCGCGATCTTCTTCCTGCGCGAAACCATCAATTCCGACGCGCTCGGGACGACTATGCTCATCGCGCTGGCCTTCGGGCTCATACGCGCCTGGCGTGAATGGCAGGTCAGCCTGGAGGAGCGGCGGCTGAGCTCGGAGCTGCGAGAAACCGAGGAACGATTCCGGACGATGTGCGACGCCACGCCGTTCATGGTCTGGCTGACGGATGCCGACCTGCGCTGCACGTATCTCAATCGCAGCTGGTGCAGGTTCACCGGCCGCGGGCTCAGCCAGGAGCTGGCACACGACTGGGTGCGGGACGTGCACCCCGAGGATCGCGAGGCCTGCATGCGGGGCTACCGCAGCGCACTGGCGACGCGCAGCGCGTTCTCCCTGGAGTACCGGATACGCGGAAGCGATGGCCGCTACCACTGGCTGCTCGACAACGGCATGCCGCGCTACACGCCCGATGGCGAGTTCGCGGGCTACATGGGCCACGCCGTGGAGATCACCGAGCGCAAGGAGGCCGAGGCGCGCATCCAGCAGCTCGCGCTGTTCGACACCCTCACCGGTCTGCCGAACCGCACCCTGTTCCGCGGCCGGCTGGAGCGGGCGCTGGCGCGCGCCGAGCAGCACGGACTCGCGCTCGGCGTGCTGTTCGTCGACCTCGATCGCATCAAGTCGATCAACGACACGCTCGGCCACGCCGCCGGCGATCAGATGCTGCGCGAGGTCGGCAGGCGGCTGAGCGCCGCCATCGGCGCGCACGACACCGTCGCACGCCTGGGCGGGGATGAGTTTCTGATCATGGTGCCGGATCTGCGCGCGACCGCGGAGGTGACGCGGCTGGCCGAGAGCATACTGGCCGCGCTCGCCACGCCCTGCGAGATACAGGGCCATACGCTGCACGTCACCGCCAGCATCGGCGTGAGCATCTACCCCCGCGACGGCCGCGACGCCGAGACGCTGCAGAAGCACGCCGACGTCGCGCTGTACAAGGCCAAGGAACAGGGCCGCAACACCTACAAGCTGTTCGACGCGGCGATGAACGCGCAGGCGCATGTTCGGCTGCTGCTGGAGAACGGCCTGCGGCTGGCGCTCAAGCGCGACGAGCTGCTGCTGCACTACCAGCCCCAGATCGATCTCCACAGCCGCGCCGTCGTCGGCGTGGAGGCGCTGCTGCGCTGGCAGCATCCGGGCAGCGGTCTGATGCCGCCGGCGGAGTTCATCGCCATCGCCGAGGACACCGGCCTCATCGCCCCCATCGGCGAATGGGTGCTGCGCACGGCCTGCATGCAGGCCAGGGCATGGCAGGCCGCGGGACTGCCGCCGCTGCGGATCGCCGTCAACGTCTCCGTCCGCCAGCTCAAGGAACAGGCACTCCCGCGAACGATAGCCGCGATACTCGCGGAAACCGGCCTCACGCCGGACCTGCTGGAGGTGGAGGTCACGGAGTCCGGCATCATGGCGAATCCGGATCACAGCGCCGGCATCCTGCGCGAGATCCAGGAGATGGGCGTGAGCATCGCGGTCGACGACTTCGGCACCGGCTATTCGAGTCTCGCCTATCTGAAGCGACTCCCGATCAACCGCCTGAAGATCGACCGTTCCTTCATCCGCGACATCCCCGGGGACGCCGACGACGTGGCCATCGCGCAGACCATCCTCGCCATGGCGCGGCAGCTGCAGCTCGCGGTGGTCGCCGAAGGCGTGGAGTCCGAGGAGATCCTGCGGTTTCTTCAGGCGAGCGGATGCGAGGAGGCGCAGGGATATTTCATCAGCCGGCCGCTGGCGGCCGATGCCTGCGCCGAGTTCATCCGCGCGGGCGTGCAGCGCCGCCCGTTCGCCGCCGCCTCACCCATCGGCCTCATCTCGGCAGCGGCTGCAGAACGATGATGGCCATGCCGGCGAGCGCCACGCCTACGCCGGCCAGGTCCCAGCCCGTGGGCGTCACGCCGTCCACCAGCCACAGCCACAGCAGCGCAGCGGCCACGTAGACGCCGCCATACGCGGCATACGTGCGGCCGGCCGCCGTCGGGTGCAGGGTGAGCAGCCAGGCGAACAGGGCCAGCGACACCGCCGCGGGTAGAAGCAGCAGCGGCGAGCGCCCCTCGCGAAGTACCAGCCACGGCAGATAGCAGCCGAGGATCTCCGCCAGCGCAGTCACCGCGAACAGCATGGAGATCCGGAAGAGTTCGGTCACCGTCGTCGAGCCCCCGCCGTCGGACCGTCCGACGTTGGTTCACGACTCTCATCGATCCCGGCGCGTATGTCCAGACGGAGCGATTGCGGGCGGAGTGCACCGGCGTTCGGGCCCGAGCGCCGCGGATCGACCGGGATCCCGCCGGCCACGCTGCCGCCGCGGCTCCGATTCCCCCTCGGATGAACTCCTAAAGTTTTCCTGTTGCAGTCCGCTACACGGTAACAGCGTGCATGCCAGGACCGAGACGCATCGCACATAGGGCCGGCAGGGATTCGGCCCAGGAAACAGAGCGTCGCGCAGATGATGCAACCAGTCCGTAACGAGAGTTCCTGCACCGCGGCCGCGACCCCGGCTGTTCCCGCCCGCCAGATCTTCATCGGCAGACAGCCGATCTTCGATCGCGATCTGCAGGTCTACGGCTACGAACTGCTGTTTCGCGACGGCCGGGTCGATGCCGCCGCGATCGTCGACGGCGATCAGGCCACCGCGCAGACCCTGGTCAACGGCATCATGGATTTCGGCCTCGAGCAGCTGGTCGGCGACAAGCTCGCCTTCGTCAACCTGACGCGCAACTTCCTGCTGGAGCAGGAGCGGCTGCCGGCGATGCAGAAGCGGCTGGTGCTCGAGATCCTCGAGGACATCCGGCCGGACCCGGAGATCCTCGCGGCGCTGCAGAAGCTCGCCGGGCGCGGCTACATCATCGCACTGGACGACTTCAACTACCGTGAGGAGCTGCTCCCGCTCGTCGCCTCGGCACGGATCCTCAAGCTCGATTTGCCGCAGATCGGCATGGACGCCCTGCCCCGGCACGTGCAGCGCCTGCAGCCCTACAAGCTGCGGCTGCTCGCGGAGAAGGTGGAGACCCACGAGCAGTTCGAGCTGTGCAAATCCCTGGGCATCGACTACTTCCAGGGCTTCTTCCTGAGCAGACCCGTGACGCTCGCCCGCAAGCGCCTGCCGGCGAACAAGCTCGCGGTGCTGCAGATTCTCGCCCGGGTGCAGGACCCGAACGCCAGCATGGGCGAGCTGGAGAAGCTGATCAGCACCGACGTGTCGCTGTCCTACCGCATCCTGCGCTTCGTCAACTCGGTCCAGTTCGCCACCAGCAAGCCGATCGACAACGTCCGGCGCGCGATCGTGATGACGGGCCTTGCACAGATCCGCACCTGGGTCAGCCTCATCATGCTGTCGAAGCTCGATGACAAGCCGCCGGAGCTGATACGCATCGCGCTGGTGCGCTCGCGACTCTGCGAGCTGTTCAGCAGGCGGCTCGCCCTCGCCGCGCCGGAGACCCATGCGACCGCAGGGCTGTTCTCCACGCTGGACGCGCTGCTCGATCAGCCGCTGGAGGAGATACTGCAATCGCTCCCCCTCAACGCCGAGATCGCCTCGGCCCTGATCGAGGGTCGTGGACGGATCGGCGAGGTGCTGCAGTGCGCGCTCGCCTGCGAGCGCGGCGACTGGGATGCGGCCTCGCGGCTGGGCCTCGAGGAGCACATCCTGAGCAGCACCTATCTGGAGGCGATCGCATGGGCGGAGGCCAACTCACGGGCGATCGGCGGATGACCGCGCGCCGCCCGGGTGCGGCGCGCGTCGTAACTTCCCGGCGATGTGCGGCGCGTCACGAGAGACTGTGAAACTCGACACGGACCGCCGCCTGGCGGCCGTCTAATCTGCGCCTACCGCCTGCCGGGACTCCGAATCGGGTCATGGCGACCACACGCGGATCCCGGTAGGCGGACCAATCCCGATCATCACCGCATCGTCCGCGCCCGCCACGCGCCGCCTCACGTCCCCTCGCGCTCCACGCGGTCGAACCCGGCCGCGCCCGAGCGCTGTCGATCCTCGCCCTGCCGCGGCATACAATGTCCGCGCAATGCCGCGTCGACCACCCCAGTGCGATTCCTCCCCCGGAGCGACTTCATGACGATTTCCATGTACACGGCCAGCATCCCCGTCTTCATCCGGATGTTCGAGAATCTGATCCACATCCTCGAGAAGGCCGTGGCCTACGCCCGCGACAGGAAGATCGACCCCGTCGTGCTCGTGAACTATCGCCTGCATCCCGACATGCTGCCGTTGTCGCGACAGGTGCAGATCGCCACCGACATCGCAAAGGGCTGCGCGGCGCGGCTCGCGGGTGTGGAACCGACCCGGTACGAGGACAACGAGGCCACGCTGGAGGAGCTCCAGCAGCGGGTGCGCAAGACCATCGAGCTGCTCGAGGGTTTCTCCGCCGCGCAGATCGACGGCACGGAGGACAAGGAGATCCACCTGACGGTCGGCGGCCAGGCGCTCTCGTTCAACGGGTTACCGTACCTGTTGAACTTCGTGCTGCCGAACGTCTACTTTCACATCACCACGACCTACGCGATCCTCCGACATTGCGGCGTGGATCTCGGCAAGGCCGACTATCTCGGCAAGCCGTGAGGTCGCAACGGCGGCGCGGCGTCGCGCATTGCCAGCCGCGGAGGGGCCGCACGGATCGGGCGAGGTAGCCACATGAGCATTTTCGGGTACGAGGTGCGAACGATCGAGGGGCGGGCGATGTCCATGAGCGAGTTCCGCGACCAGGTCCTGCTCATCGTCAACGTCGCCAGCAAGTGCGGGTTCACTCCCCAGTATGCGGGCCTGGAGGCGCTGTACCGCCGGCACAAGGACCGCGGCCTGCGCGTGCTCGGCTTCCCCTGCGACGAGTTCGGACACCAGGAACCCGGCAGCGAGGAGGAGATCCGGCGCTTCTGCAGCACGACCTATGACGTCACCTTCCCGATGTTCGCGAAGATCGAGGTCAACGGCGAGAACGCCCATCCGCTGTACAAGTTCCTGAAATCCGCGCAGCCGGGCGTGCTCGGAACGGAGGCCATCAAGTGGAATTTCACCAAGTTCCTGGTCGGCCGCGACGGCACCGTGCTCGAACGCTACGCGCCCACTGACACGCCGGAGCGCATCGAAAAGGACGTGCTGGCGCTGCTCGACGCCGGATGAGGACGCCAACGCATCCCCTCGGCGCGAGCGCGCCGCTGGCCGCGGCGCTGCGTGCGCGCACCGACGTGGTCATGGCGGCGGCGGCGCGACTTTTCGACGTGGAGTTCTCGGCCTGGCGCGTATGCCTCGATCTGAGGGGCTTGGCCGCCGGCCAGGTGCAGTTTCGCACGCGGCGGCTGCGCTACAACCTGGCGATCGCGGCGCAGGCGCCGGAGAGGTTCCTCTCGACCACCGTCCCGCACGAGGTGGCGCACATCGTATGCCACCTCAGGCACGGCCGACACATCCGCCCCCACGGCCCGGAATGGCGCGCGATCTGCCTCGCGCTCGGCGGCACCGGCGAGCGTTGCCACGGCTTCGACGCGCAGCCCGCGCGCCGGCTGCGGCGCTACGACTATGCCTGCGGCTGTCGACGCTGGTCGCTGACCAGCATCCGCGTGCGCCGCATCGGCCGCGGCATGGTCTACCACTGCCGCAACTGCGGCCTCAAGTTGAGAGGGGTCGGAGTGATTTGATTTGGTGCACGCACCAAATCAAATCACTCTGACCCCCCAATAGGCCAACGCGGCCATCAGCGCGGAGGCCGGGATCGTGAGTATCCAGGCGATGACGATGTTGCCGGCCACGCCCCAGCGCACGGCCGAGGCGCGCTGCACCGAGCCCACGCCGACGATCGAGCCGGTGATCGTGTGCGTCGTCGACACCGGGATGCCGAAGCTCGAGGCCAGGAACAGCGAGATGGCGCCGCCGGTCTCGGCGGCGAAGCCGCCGACGGGACGCAGCTTGGTGATCCGCTGGCCCATGGTCTTGACGATGCGCCAGCCGCCGAACAGCGTCCCCATGGCGATGGCCACGTAGCAGCTGATGATCACCCAGCTCGGCAGATGATCCCGGGTCGTGACGTTCGCGGAGATGAGCAGCAGCCAGATGATGCCCATCGTCTTCTGCGCGTCGTTGCTGCCGTGGCCGACGCTGTAGAGCGCCGAGGACACGAGCTGCAGGCGCCGGAACCAGCGGTCGACGCGGCTGGGAGAGCTGCGAAAGCAGATCCACGACACCGCGATCGTGAGCAGCGCTCCGAGCAGGAGTCCCAGCACCGGGGAGACGACGATGAAGATCGCGGTCTTCAGGATCCCGGGCAGCAGCAGCGGCTCGATTCCCGCCTTGGCCAGCGCCGCGCCGATCATGCCACCGATGAGCGCGTGGGATGAGCTCGAAGGTATGCCGTAGTACCAGGTGATGAGGTTCCAGGCGATGGCGCCGATCAGCGCGCCGAAGATGACGTAGTGGTCCACGAACTCCGGCTGGATGATGCCCTTGCCCACGGTCGCTGCCACCTTGAGGTGGAAGATGGCCACCGCGAGGAAATTGAAGAAGGCCGCCCAGGCCACCGCCTGATGCGGCTTCAGCACGCCCGTGGACACCACCGTGGCGATGGAGTTGGCCGCATCGTGGAAGCCGTTCATGAAATCGAAGGCCAGCGCCAGCGCCACCAGCAACACCAGCGTGGAAAACGCGAGGCCGGCTTCCATGATCAGGCGTTTTCGAGCACGACGCCTTCGATGACGTCGGCGACGTCCCGGCACTTGTCGGTTGCCGACTCCAGCAGCTCGTAGATGGCCTTGATCTTGATCATCTGCCGCACGTCGCTCTCGTCGCGGAACAGCTTCGACACGCCGGCGCGCAGGACCTTGTCGGCGTCGGACTCGAGCTTGCTAAGTTCATGGCACAGGCCGAGTATGGTCTGGGCGTTGTCCATGGAACGCAGCAGGTCGACCGCCGACTGCACGCGTTCGCAGCAGATGCGGATGAGATTGCCGAGATGCAGCGCCTCCGGGGTGAGCGCGTGCACGTCGTAGAGGGTCATGGTCTCCGTGGAGTCCCGCACGAGGTCGAGAATGTCGTCCAGGCGCGATACCAGCCGGTGTATGTCGTTGCGGTCGAACGGCGTCACGAAGGTCTTGTGCAGCAACGCCATGGTTTCGTGCGTCACCTTGTCGGCGCCGCGTTCGATCTCGATGATGCGGGCGGTGCGCGCGGCGCGTCCCTCCTCCTCGGCATAGTTGTCGAGCAGATCGGTCAGTGCCTGACCGCCCTCGTAGACGAACTTCGCGTGCTGACTGAACAGATCGAAGAACTGCCCCTCGCGAGGCATCAGTGCGGAGAATAATTGCATGGCCGTCCACCTTGTTTATTGTTCGTGACGCGTCAGCGGCACGTCTCCCCGCCTCCATGCCGGTGCCCCCTGGGCGGAACCTCCCACCCGCACGCGGGCAATATTACAGGTCTGTGACCGAGGGCGAGAAGCGCGTCGCCGCGTCGGCCTTGATCGGCGGCAAAAGCCCGCTGATTTCCGTGGACTTTCGCGTTTTGGCGGCGCGGCGCCTGGAACCGGTCTCATGCCGCGCGCGCGGGCTGCCGCGGTCCGTTGGCTTGGCGATACGGGAACGCCCCCTAGGCCGGGGGCTGCGCGGCCGCGGCGCTGACCGTGACGGGCTGTCCGCTCCATGGACATATAAATGACAGCCGCGAGGCCACGAGCTGCATGCCGCGCGGGTCTGCGTTGCGCTCCCCGTATCGCGGGTCGCCCATCACCGGGTGACCGACGGTTGCGAAGTGGCGGCGGATCTGGTGATAGCGGCCGGTGCGGATGCGCACCTCCAGGCGGCTGACGTCGCGATCGGAATTCACCGCCAGCACCGTGTACTCCGTGTGCGAGGCCTTGCCGTCGAGCGGTTCGTCGATGCGGCCGGTGGCGCCGGCGGGGGCGAGCCGGCCGCGCACCTCGACCTCGTAGTATTTCTCGACCTTGCGATCGTGGAACAGCGCCCCGAGCCTGGCGGCCGCCTGCGAGGAATGCGCGACGAGCATGACGCCTGCCGCCTCACGATCCAGGCGGTGCACGAGGAACACCTGGCGCTTGCCGCCGAAATACTGATCGACCTGGCGCTCGAGCGTGCAGTGATCGCCGAAACGCGACCCGTCGACGAGCAGTCCGGCGGGCTTGAACCAGGCGCTGTAACGCTTGAGGTCCGCGATGAGCGTTGGCTTCAGCGGCTGCGTGGCGAGGACGGCGGAATCGTAATACAGCGCGATCCGATCACCGGGAGCGAGTTCCGCAGTCACGCGACGCAGGCGCTGCGGCCGGCGGCCGCGGCGCGTGAGCCACACCGCGCCCTTGTTCATCGCGTCCTTCAGGCGCTGGTTGGACAGCGTCGTCAGGGCGGCGAGGCACTGCAGCGCTCGCGGCGGGTCGTCGGCGCGCACCTTGTGCTCGACGATCACCGTCGTGCGCTCGGGGGTCGGAGTGAATTCATTTGGTGCACGCACCAAGATAATTCACTCCGACCCCTTCAATGACGGGTGCTGGGGGTACGCGTGGACTCCGGAGGCTGCTCGATGGCGATCCCGCGACGGACGCGCCGCCCGAGCAGCGCGGCGGCCTGAATGAAGGCGTCCTCGGCCTCGCGCGCGCACCAGTCCCAGTCCGAGGGACTGTCGTTGACGCGCGTGCGCCAGTGCGCGAGCAGGAACACCTCCCCGACCCGCATCTCCACGGTCCAGTCGTGCCAGGTGTCCTCGGCGACCTCCTCGTCGGCGTACTCCATCTCCAGGAACCGGCAGTGGTTGCCGCCGAACTCCGAGACGACGGTGGTCTCGGCCAGCACGAGACTGTCGTCCACGCAGGTGCGCCAGGCCGTGTGCACGCTCTGCGCGGTCGCGAACACCGTGTTCAGCAGGCCGGCCGGCGTCACCGTGATGGTGAGCGGAGCGTCCCAGCTCGGGTCGTCGCTGCGGGCAGATTCGTCGTCTTCGATGGGCTTCATGGGGCGGGCGGGGATCGCGGAGAACGAGTGCGCCAGTTTAATGCCTCGCGCCGCAATCGCCTACCCGAGCGCGGCCGCCCGCCCTCGCCGCGGCCGACGCGAAAGGCGGCCTCCGTGCCTGGCGGCGCAAACACGCCGGGCGCCGCCCCGATCCTCCCGCGGCGACCCGGCCGCGGCGAGGCGACGCAGGATTGGAGTATGCTACCGCCGCCAACATGGACGCCTCCGCATACGAATCCCCCGCCGAGGAGGTCGCGCTCATCGCCGCTCTCAAGCGCGGCGATGACGCCGCCTACGTAACGCTGGTGCAGCGCTACGGCGATTACCTCTACCGCGTCGCCCTGCGGGTGACCCGCAACGACACGGAGGCCGGCGAGGCGGTGCAGGAGGCCTTCATCAGCACCTTCCGCGGCATCGCCAGGTTCGAGTCGCGCTCGGCGTTGCGAACCTGGCTGCACCGGCTGGTCGTGAACGCCGCGCTCATGCGACGGCGCGCCACTGAACGCAAGGCCGAGGTGGCCATCGAGGACCTCGCCCCCGAGGTGGATCTGGAGCGCGAGTCGCAGCCGGAGTGGAATTTCACCGAGTCCGTCGAGACCCAGGCCTCCCGCGACGGCGTGCGGCGGGCGGTCAACGAGGCCATCGACCGGCTGCCGGAGCAGTACCGTATCCTCATCGTGCTGCGGGACATCGAAGGCTATGACACGCGTGAAGTGGCACGGATGTTGGACGATACCGAGGGCAACGTGAAGGTCAGGCTTCATCGCGCCCGCACCGCCTTGAAACGTCAGCTCGAGCCCCTGTATCGCGCCAAGGCCATATGAACATCCTCGCTCGCATCAAGCGGTTCCTCACCTACTGGGTGGTCAAAGTCACTCACGGCATGCTCACCTGCGGGGAGGCCGATCAGTTCATGGTCGATTACCTGGAGTATCGCCTCGATCCGGAGGTCCGCGAGCGCTTCGAGAACCACCTCGAGAACTGCATCTGCTGCAAGGACTTCCTCGCCGCCTACAGGCGCACCGTCGAGCTGGCGCGGGCCTGCGCCGAGCCCGCGGTCCCGACGGCCGGTCCACGCATGCCGCCGGCGCTGATGGAGGCGATCATCGCGGCGCGCAAGGGCGTCTCGCCCCCTCCCTGAGCCGCGGATTCGCCGCCGGCCCGCGCCCGGGCCAGTTTCCGGCGCCGAACCATTACAATGCCGGCCATGTCCGATGCAGTGCACGACCCTTTTCCGCCCCGCCACCGCTCACACCCGCGATGAACGATCTCGCCAAGCTCACCATCGACCGCGAAGGCCAGGCCGCGAGCCGTCCCCTGCGGCGGCGGCGCCGGCCATGGCGTTACGTAGCGCTGGCCCTCGTGGTTGCCGCTGCCGCGTGGTGGGTGCACCAGCGCGGCGGGCTGCGCCCGCCGCCGACGGTCGAGGTCGGCGTGGTCGCCACCGCGTGGCCCTCGCAGGCGGTGACGCTGTTCAACGCCACCGGCTACGTGGTGCCGCAGACCAGGGCCGACGTGGCCTCCAAGGCCACCGGCCGGCTGGAGTCCCTGGAGGTGGAGGAAGGCAGCGTCGTCACCAAGGGCCAGGTGCTGGCGCGCCTGGAGAGTGAGGACGTGGCGGCCGCGATGCGGCGGGCCGAGGCCAATGTCGTGGCCGCCGAGGCGGCGGTCGCCGAGGCCCGGGCCCGCCAGGCCGAGGCCCGGGCGCGCACGGCCGAGGCGCAGGCCGAGCATCGCGATGCGCAGCGCTCGCTCGAGCGCGCCAGGGCGATGGTGGGCAAGAACTTTGTCACCGAGGAGGTCTACGACGCCGCGCTGGCCCGGCACGATCGCGCCGCCGCCGGCATCGCCAGCGCCGAGGCCGGCGTGGCCGCCGCCAATGCTTCCGAGGCGGCGGCCAAGGCGCAATTGGCCGCGGCGCAGGCAGCGCTCCAAGAGGCCAGGGTTGCCGTCGAGTACACGCTCATCCGCGCGCCGTTCGACGGCGTCATCCTCTCCAAGCAGGCCGACATCGGCGACGTGGTCGCGCCGTTCGCCGCCACGACCTCCTCCAAGGGCGCCGTCGTCACCATGGCCGACCTCGGCACGCTGCAGGTGGAGACCGACATCTCGGAGTCCAACCTCGTCGGCGTGACGGTCGGCCAGCCCTGCGAGATCGAGCTCGATGCGCTGCCGGACGTGCGGCTGCGCGGCGAGGTGCACATGATCGTGCCGACGGTCGACCGCACCAAGGCCACCGTGCTCGCCAAGGTGCGATTCATCGATACCGACAAGCGCATCCTGCCCGACATGAGCGCGCGCGTGGCCTTCCTGTCACGCGCCATCGATCCGGAAGAGCAGAAACCGCTGCTCGCGGTGCCGCCGGCGGCCATCCGCGACGACGGCGCGCGCCCGGTGGTCTTTCGCCTGGACGGCGAGCACGCGCGCGAACTCGCCGTCACCCCGGGGGAGAAGGCGGGCGATGCCGTGATCGTCGAAGGCGATCTGAAGCCCGGCGAGAAGGTCGTGCTCGATCCGCCGGCGGACCTGCGCGACGGCGCCCGCGTGCGGCTGTCGCAACCCTGAGCGGTTCGCCGCGCTGATCCGGGAGCGGTGAGCATGACACCCGTCGTCGAGATCGAGCATCTGAGCAAGTCCTACCAGCGCGGCGGCCAGGTCGTGCCGGTGCTGCAGGACATCACCCTCACCCTGCAGATCGGCGACTTCGTGGCGCTCATGGGACCGTCGGGCTCCGGCAAGTCCACGCTGCTGAACCTCATCGCCGGCATCGACGCCCCGGACAGCGGCCTGCTGCGGGTCGCCGGCGTGGACATCACCCTGTTCAGCGAGTCGGAGCTCGCGCAATGGCGCGCCGAGCACGTCGGCTTCATCTTCCAGTTCTACAACCTGATGCCGGTGCTGACCGCCTTCGAGAACGTCGAGCTGCCGCTGACGCTGACGCATCTGTCGCGCCGCCAGCGGCGCGAGCACGCCCGGCTGGCGCTCGATCTGGTGAGCCTCTCCGATCGCGCCGATCACTATCCCTCGCAGCTCTCCGGCGGCCAGCAGCAGCGCGTGGCGATCGCACGGGCGCTGGTGACGGACCCCACCATCATCGTCGCCGACGAGCCGACCGGCGATCTCGACCGGGTCTCGGCGCGCGAGGTCCTCGACCTGCTCGAATCGCTGAACGACTCGCTGCACAAGACCATCATCATGGTCACGCACGACCAGGCCGCCGCGGAGTGCGCCCACATCGTGCGCCACCTCGAGAAGGGCGTGCTGACCGACAAGATCGAATATCCGCGCGAGCGCGCGCGGGCCTGAGGCGGCCACGATGATCTACCTCTTCAGGCTCATCGCGCGCAATACCCTGCGGCATCCGCTGCGCACGCTGCTCACGGTGCTCGGCATCGTCGTGGCCATCACCGCCTTCGGGCTGCTGCGCACGACCGTGGATGCCTGGTACGCGGGCGCCGAGGCCTCCTCGGCCTCGCGGCTCATCGTCCGCAACAAGAACTCGCTGACCTTTCCCCTGCCCCTGCACTACGGCGCCAAGATCCGCAGCATCGAGGGCGTGGGCTCCGTGAGCGCGGCGCAATGGTTCGCCGGCATCTACATCGACAAGAAGAACTTCTTTCCGCAGTTCGCCGTCGACCCGCGCACCTACTTCGCGCTCTATCCCGAGTTCGTGATCCCGCCGGAGCAGATGAAGGCGTTCCTGCTCGATCGGCGCGGCGCGATCGCCGGGCGCAAGATCGTCGAGAAGTTCGGCTGGAAGGTGGGCGATCAGATCCCGCTCATCGGCACGATCTACCCCGGCACCTGGAGCTTCGTGCTGCGCGGCGTCTACACCGGCGCGAACTCCAAGACCGACGAGACCCAGTTCTTCCTGCACTGGGACAACCTCAACGAGACCCTGAAGAAGATCGCCCCGGACTCCGCCAACCAGGTCGGCATCTTCCTGGTGGGGCTGAAGAACGCGCGCGAGGCGCCGCTGGTGGCGCAGCGCATCGACGCGCAGTTCCGCAACTCGCGCGCCGAGACGCTGACGGAGACCGAGAAGGCGTTTCAGCTCAGCTTCGTCGCCATGACCGAGGCGATCCTGCTCGTCATCCAGGCCGTCTCGTTCCTGGTCATCGCCATCATCATGGCGGTCATGGCCAACACCATGGCCATGACCGCCCGCGAGCGGCGCCGCGAGTACGCCACCCTGAAGGCCCTGGGCTTCCCGATCCGGTTCATCGCCGCGCTCATCATCGGCGAGTCGCTGTTCATCACCTGCGCGGCCGGCGCGCTCGGGGCATGGCTCATCTATCCCGCCGCCGCCTTCGTCGGGCGCAAGTACGGCACCATCTTTCCAATCTTCAACGTCTCCGACAACACGGTAGTCATGGCCTTGCTCGCGACCCTGCTGGTGGGTCTGGTCGCCGCCGCCGGCCCGGCGCTGCAGGCGAGCACGGTGAAGGTGAGCGAAGGCTTCCGCGCGGTGGGCTGAGCGAGGATGGGCATCCCCTTCTCCTACATCGTCCGCAACCTGTGGGTGCGCAGGGTCACCACGCTGCTGACGGCCGGCGGCATGGCGCTGGTCGTCTTCGTCTTCGCCGCCGTGCTCATGCTCTCGGAGGGACTGAAGAAGACCCTGGTCGCCACCGGCAGCCACGAGAACGTGGTCATCATCCGCCGCTCTGCGGAGACCGAGGTGCAGAGCAGCGTGTACCGCGACCAGGCGAGCCTGGTGGCGAGCATCCCCGAGATCGCCTACGGGCCCGGCGGCGCGCGCATGGTCTCCAGGGAAGTGCTGGTACTGATGGTGCTGCCCAAGCGCGGCACCGGCAGCCCGTCGAACGTGACCATACGCGGCCTCTCGGACGCGGGCCCGGCGCTGCGGCCGCAGGTGCGCCTGGTGGAGGGCCGCATGTTCCGTCCGGGGACCTCCGAGATCATCGCCGGTGCGAAGATCGCCGAGGGCTTCCAGGGCGCGGGCCTCGGCGAGACCATCAAGCTCGGCATCCAGGAATGGAAGGTCGTCGGCGTCTTCGACGCCGGCAAGACCGGCTTCGCCTCGGAGATCTGGGGCGACGCCGACCAGATGATGCAGGCCTTCCGCAGGGACAGCTATTCCTCGGTCGTCTTCCGGTTGTCGGACCCGGGAAGCTTCACGCGCGTAAAGAGGAAACTCGAGGACGACCGGCGCCTGACCGTGGAGGCCGAGCGCGAGCCGCAATTCTACGCGCGGCAGTCCGAGCTCATGGCGAACTTCCTCAACGTGCTCGGCACCATCCTGAGCACCATCTTCTCCATCGGCGCCGTCATCGGCGCGATGATCACCATGTACGCGGCGGTGGCCAACCGCACCGCGGAGATCGGCACGCTGCGCGCGCTCGGCTTCCGCCGCCACAACATACTCACCGCCTTTCTCGTGGAGTCGCTGCTGCTGAGCCTGCTCGGCGGCATTCTCGGCCTGGTGATGGCGTCCTTCATGCAGGCCTTCACGGTCTCGACCATGAACTGGCAGACCTTCGCCGAACTGGCCTTCAGCTTCACGATGAACGCCGGCGTCATCGTGCAGGGCCTGCTGTTCGCGCTGATCATGGGACTGGCCGGCGGCTTCCTGCCGGCCGTGCGCGCCGCCCGGCTCGACATCGTCGAGGCGCTGCGCTCGAACTGAGTCGCCGAAGCGCACGCGGCCTCCAAGCCGGGCCTTGCCATGCGGCCGCCGGCCGATGACGCGCCGGCGACCCGACGGACCGCACCCGGCCAATAGGAGTCGGTCGTGGTATTCCGAAAGCAGACATTGATCTGCTGCTAGAGCAGACGGACACTAGTCCCCTCGGCACGGATACCGCGTCGTTCATGACACCGGCAGAAGTACAGCCGTTCCGAGGCCGCGCCAGCACCGAAAGCACCCCGAACATTGCACGATCACTCACGGTGCCGAACCTCGTTCCGCTCACCGCCAGGGCGTCCTTTGGCGGACGCTCTGCCTGATGACACCCGGTTCTCCTGCATCGACTGTACGAAGAGGCCGTTTATACTCCGTAAACCCCGACCGACATTGGATAGTGGTAAATTGCGAGATTCAGCGGCTTCGGTAACAGACCGGACATTTCCATACAGGAGGTAACATGATTGGCTACGTGACACTCGGTACCAATGACTTGGCTCGTGCATCCGCCTACTACGATGCGTTACTTGGCGACCTTGGCGCAAAACGATCACTCGAACTGGAACGCCTGGTCGCTTGGAGCACCGGGGCCGGCTCGCCGATGCTCGGTGTCATCAAGCCGTTCGACGGCAAACCCGCAAGCGTCGGCAATGGCGCCATGGTGGGGGTGTTTGTAGACAGCCATGCAAAGGTCGATGCCATGTATGCAAAGGCCTTACAGCTGGGTGGCACCGATGAAGGTGCGCCCGGAGAGCGCATGCCCGGCTTCTACGCGGCATATTTCCGCGACCTCGACGGCAACAAGCTGAATTTTTTCCATATGGGTTGAGAGTGACAGAGCCTCGTTGCCAACTGGCAATGTCCCCTATGGAGTAACCTACATATTGATAGAGAATATCCGAGAAGGGTCGAAAAGGCACTGTTCGGTTGTTGGCTTCGAGCGGACGATTGACGCAGTCGCCTGGGAGGCACGTATTGCTTTCGATAATGATGTTTGCGCATTGCACCGCAGACAGTCAGAGGGCCGGAACCCTTGGCACCGCGGATTGGTATCCGACGAGGATGGGATTGGCGTCTTAGGCGCAGTTCTCGGAAGACACCCTCGGTGGCGTGAATTCGCAGGCACTCCACGTCTCATGCGTGTCCGCTACTTATGCAAACTCACTCAAGTGCACCTGCCCGGACAGGATTGAACGTTGCAGGAGGTGGAATTCACTGGTAGCCGGTTCGCTCGCCAGTGCGTTCGGTGGATACTGGGGTCCAAAACGCCCCTGACCGAGAATAGATGCACAAGGCTGTCTGCGATAGCTCTCACACTTTCGATACTCCAGTCATGAGAGGTTAACGGATTGTTCAGCAACGTTTCCTAAGAATCAGGATTAGGCTTATCCAAGCTTAGGAGCGTCACATGAAACTACCATTTCTCCAACTGGTTGGTGGCGCCGTGTTCTTCTGCGCAATCGGCGCTGTGTCCGCCGATTCGGCAAAGGACGATTCACGGAAGACGAGGGACGGGCACGGGTATTCGTCGGCGAAGAGTCAGGAGCGCGAAGATCATCGCAAGGACTGGCGAAATAGCGGCCACGATGAGGAGTGGGATCGCCGCAAGGCTTGGCAGCACGGCAATCAAGACGAGGACGACGGTAAGCGTCGCAAGGATTGGAGGCACAGCGACCGCGACAACGACTGGGCGGGCGACAAGGATCGGAAGCACACAAAGCATGCTGACGACGACAGGAAATATGGCAAGGACGGCAGGCACAGCGATCGCGACGACGAAGGGCGACACGACAGGGATTGGAAGCACCGCGAGCGTGATGATGACCGGAAGCACGGCAAGGAATGGTGGCGCACCTACCGCGATGACGACAGGAAACACGGCGAGCACCGTGGGTATGACTCGTACTTCCACAAGCACGGCTACACTCGTCTCCATATCCCGCCCGGTCACTATCCTCCGCCAGGGGAATGTCGCATCTGGTATCCGGACCGGCCGCCCGGCCATCAGCCGCCCCCAGGCAATTGCAGGCGCGTACCTCACGGTGCCTGGGTAATCCATCATCCGCATCATCACAAAGACCATGTGCATGTCAAAGTCTATGATCGACATCGTCCCGGCACCGTCCTCGTCGTTGGCGAGTTCGAGATCGGTTCTGGCAATTTCATACGAGTCGTCGTAGACAAGTGACAACCGGCGTGAGACGTAAACGGCACGCACCTTCTCAAACCCTGGGGGGTCCCATAGCTTTAGGATCTGCCGCCCCGCCGTGGGTAGTCGTGTTCACCGATAACACAGCAAGGCAAGGTGTCGCGAGGCAGACCGGCAGGGGATCCTGTGATGCGGGATATTTGGTTTCCAGGACGCATCCCGCCAGTTCGTCATGCCACAGTTACCCAGCGCGGCAGCGCGATCCGCGGCCGTGCAGGGGCGCATGACTGGAAAGATGGACTCGATTGACGACCACCGCCTCCCCGCGATGCCTTTCAAGGACTCAGCGCGGCATGGACGTGTGTTAAAGAAAACGCGGGCGATGGTCGCTACCCTGCTAGGAGCAAGGTAAATATGGGGGGCCAGCATGACGCCAGATCCCGTTCTCTATGATACTTACGACGTTTGCCGCGATAACCTCATAGTCGCGCTGCGGCGCGATGCGGTATTGCATGAGGTGGGACGATACGAGGAACTAGGCTCTGAACTGCCCGAGGTCTTGTCACAATTGAGCCGCGGTGAAGATGACCGCTACCGGAAGCTGAGGGTGGCGTTCAGGTTCTGGGACGCCTGGCTCATGGCCCGTGACAGTGATTGGCTCGAGCACTGTCACATCGAGCTCTACAAGTGGCCGCAACTCGCCAGCCGAGTCGCCGATGATCTGGAAGCGGACCGCAACATCACTGTCCCGGAGGTTCTGCAGTTGTCTGACATTCGGTTTGCGTCTCCCATAACGCGGCGCGTCCATCAGCCAGGGCAGGAGAATGAGGCCGCGGGAATCGAGCCTGCACGACTGTCAGAAGCGAGCTGATTGCACCGGTGTCGCGATGGCAGGGAGACCGATATGACAGAGTCCCTCGATGCGGCAGCGGAAAGCCTGGCTCACGAGACAACGCAGTGGCTCGCTGAGCTGCCCCCCAATGTTCGTCCGCAGCGGGTGGCAAACGCCTACCCTCGCATAGCCAATACGCTTTGCCGGAACTGGCAAGACCCGATGGAATGGCTTGGCTATATCGACAGTCTGCTCCTCGATAGTCGTGGCGGGCGCCATGGATTCTCCGCGGATATTGCCATGGAGCTGGCCCGACTGAAGGATTACTACGAAACCATCGTGCATCCTACGCCGCAGACTTGCTGGGATCGCATCTCGGGATAGCCAGATGCATCCGCGCGCTGAGTCTGCGCGAAGTCGCGCATAGCCAACGTTCCGCCGACTACCTTCAACGGCTGCTCTAGGGTACGCAGGCTATCCGTGTCGGATGGCCGGATCGGGTCGACTCCTGCCGCGCAATGACTCCCCACCGAGCTACTCTCCTTTTGTCACCCAAGCTTCAGAATCGGCAACTCGACGAACGAAGCGCTCTCGGGCATTGACTCCCTCGCCCGCGGACAATCGGTGTGGATCGGCCGTGCGGGTGGCAAGTGCTCATCCACCCTGACGCCGCATCTCGCGACGAGGTGCCCGACGCGGGCCGTCCTTCGCGACCGCAAGCAAGCCGTATATACTGCCTCGCCAGGCGCGTTCGACGACGGGCTCCCATGGTTCACTACCGTTCGCTGGCTCTGCGATTGGTCGTATGGACGGCGGCGACGACCATCCTCATCTACGTAGTCGCCCTGTACAACGACTACCGGATCTCGCGCGAGCACATCATCGAGAAGAGCCGGCTGGAGGCGACACAGACTGTCAGCTCGGCCGTCGGTGATCTCAGTGCCATGCTGCAGGGCGTGCGACGCTCCACCGACCTGTTCGCCCAGGTGCTCGGCGCGGCGTCGATGACCCCGGCCCAAACCGACGCACTGTTGCGCGATGTCGTCGCGCGCCGCGACGACCTCTACGGCGCAACGGTCGCGCTGGAGCCGGCGCCCGAGTTCCCCAACGGTTTCGCACCCTACTACTTTCGCTCGGGCGGCACGGTACGTTACGCTGATCTGGCCGCCGCCGAATACGGTTACCGCGAGCAGCCCTGGTACGTCGAGCCGCGCCGCCGCGCCCGCGCCGTATGGTCGGAGCCGTACTTCGACGAGGGTGGCGGCAATGCGCTTATGGCGACTTACTCCGTTCCGTTGCAGCGCGCGCGCGCGGGCGGCGAAGAGTTCATCGGCGTGGTCACGGCCGATGTCACGCTCGATCGTCTGCAAAGCTACCTGAACCGCATCCGGCTAGGCGAATCCGGATTCGCATTCCTGTTGAGCGGCGCGGGACGCCTGCTGAGTTATCCGGATCGCAGTGCCTTGATGCGGCAGTTCGTCGAGTTGAATCCGCAGATCGCGAACGATGCGGCGTGGCGCAATGCCTACGATCGCACGCTGCGCGGCGACACCGACGTCGTCCGTCTGCGCTGTCTGTCCGGGAGCGGTGCCTGCCTCTACGCGTTCTCGCCGCTCGCCGACACCGGATGGCGGATCGCCGTGTTGTATCCCGAGCACGAGATGCTCGCGCCTCTGCGCGAATACTCTTCCCGCGTGACCGTCATCGCCGCCACCGGCACCGCATTGCTGCTACTGGCGTTGACGTTCCTCGCCCGCACCATTACGCGCCCGCTGGTCGCGCTCGCGGCCGCGAGCGAGCGTCTCGGCAGCGGCGATCTCGAGGTCGAGATGCCCGTCGTACGCGGGCGGGACGAGGTGGCGCAGCTGGTGTCCGCCTTTCGGCGCATGCAGGGGCGGCTGAAGCAGTACATCGCCCAGATCGAGCAGGAGACCGCCACGCGCAATCGCCTGCAAGGCGAACTGCATGCCGCCCATCAGATACAGATGGAGATGCTTCCGCACGCCGGGCGCGCGGACGTGCGGCGCACGGCCTATGATCTCTGGGCGCGGTTGATCCCGGCCAAATCGGTCGGAGGGGATTTCTATACCTGGCTGGAGATTGATCGCGGTCGGCTGCTGCTCGTGATCGGCGACGTGTCGGACAAGGGCGTGCCGGCGGCCCTGTTCATGGCGCGCACGATAACACTGCTGCAACAGTTCGCGGCCACGGATGCGTCGCCCGACGTCATCCTGAGGAGCCTCAACGCGAGCCTCTCGGAACACAACGAGGCGTGCATGTTCGCGACGCTGTGGTGCGGAACACTCGACGTCGAGAAAGGCAGGCTTGACTTCGCGAGCGGCGGCCACGCCGCGCCGCTGCTCGTTCGCGGTGGACGCGCAACGCCCTTGCCGCAGCAGCATGGACCGGCGCTCGGGGTGACGACACCGCTCGAGTTTCCCTTGAATCGCGTGCAGCTGCAGCCCGGGGACATGATCGCGCTCTACACCGACGGAATCGACGAGGCGTTCAACCCGCAGCACGAGCAGTTCGGCCACGAGCGACTGGCGAAAGCGCTGCAGGATTCGGCGCCGCACGATACGCGTGCCGCGGGCGAACATCTGCTAGCAAGCGTGAAGTCCTTCGCCGCCGGCGCACCGCAGTCCGACGACATCACGTTGCTTCTGCTGGAATACCACGGCGCGAGCAGGCTGCTCGTCGATATGCCTGCGTATGCGTATGCGAGCGGCGAGTTCGCCGCGCAGCTCGCGGCGCTCGGCGACCTGCATGCCTGGCTGGGCGACTGGCTGCGTGAGCAGCGCCTCGACGATGCGGAGTTGCTGCACGATCTGCGCCTGGTCGCCGAGGAGATCTTCGTCAACATCGTCAACTACGGCGGCCTCGACAGCGGCGATCGCGTCGTCGCGCGCCTGACGCGCGACGACACGCACGTGGCCCTGGAGTTCGTGGACCGCGCCGGGCCGTGGAATCCCCTCGAGCAGGCGCCGGTTCCCAGGCTCGGCCTGTCCATCGACGACGCCTGCATCGGCGGACTGGGCGTGTTCCTGATCGGCCAGCTGACCGATCGTCAGCTCTACCGGCGCGACGATGGTGCCAACCGTTTCTGTGTGCTAAAAGCATGGAATCCTTCCACCGAGGGCGCGCCGACATGACACTCACCACGGCAGTCACCGAGCAGCAGGGCGGGCGGGTCGCCCGTGTTTCCCTGACCGGCTCGCTGGACAGCAATACTGCGCCGGAACTCGATGCCGAGCTCAGCCGCCGGATCCGTCCCGGCCTCGAGGTGCTGGTGCTGGATATGAAGGCGTTGAGTTACATCAGCTCGGCCGGACTGCGGGTGGTGTTCAAGGCGGCCAAGGCCCTCATTTCCTCGGGCGGGAAGCTCGCGGTCGCGAACCGCCAGCCCCAGATTGTCAAGGTCTTCGACATCGTCAAGGCGCTGCCCGATCTGACGGTCTTCAGCAGCGATGCCGAGATGGACGAGTATCTGCGGGCGATGCAAGAGCGTGTCCAGCGCGGGGACGATTGAGCGTCGCAGGACGATGAAGTTCGGCATCGAGGCAGTTCCATACGTTCGAACAGGATTGGGGTCAGGCCTTGCGCCACGCATTCGCCAGCCCGCGGGCGCATCTAGTCATTAGATGCAGTCTCCCCCGCCGTCAGCGAGTCCACCCGCTAGATGCGATGAGTTGCGCGCCCGCCCTTGATTTCGCTGCCCGCGACTACCCCGGCGGTAACGCCGCCGACCGGACGTCTTGGGAAAGGTCTACCTGAAGGCACGGCAACTTCACGCATTCTCGCCAGTACGACCGCGAACAGCGCAGCAAGACGCGCCTGCCGATGAAGTCCGCCTAGCTCTCCCGCGGCCCGCGCATCTCGAGCAGCGCGCTCTCCACGCGCCGCCAGAACTTCGCCTGCGCCTCGTCGCCGGCCTTCTCGAACGAGGCGGCCTTCTGGGCCGCCTCGGCGATCGCCTTCGGTCCGTGCGTATCGTACATGTGGCGTGCCACCGTGTGTATGTCCGATGCGTTCATGGGCACCTCCGACCGGAAATCGACAATCTCTTCGACCACGGGAAGTCCGTTTTGATTCAGGTCAATCCCCGCGCAGCCGCGCGCGGAGCGATACACGCGCGTCGTGATCCGGATCGCCATCGGCCGGCTCTGGTGGTTCGCGACGCTGCGCGGGAAGGACGATGCTTCCGGTGCTGCTCCGCCAGGTCGCGATGGAGGTGCTTGATCACCGTCAATTGCGGCCCGTGACAAGACCTGCCGTCAGGCCCGATGCTATATGCATGCTCGATGCTCGAACCTCGCCCGGACCGGATGCGGCCATGATCGCCGGTCTTCCACCGCCTCATCGATACCATCCGCGCGCCGGCGCGAGCTAGACCATGGAGGGGAAGACGCCCACGGTCGAGGAGCTGCTGGCGGCGGCGAACAGGCCTGCGCAGGAATCCATGCGCCTGCACCCGTACTATCGCGGCAAGGTGCAGACCCTGCCGAAGTGCGCGATCCGCGGCCTGGAGGACTTCGCGATCTGGTACACGCCGGGCGTGGCGGCGCCCTGCAAGGCGATCCAGTCGGATCCCGCCTCGGTCTTCGAATTTACCAACAAGGGCAACACGGTGGCGATCGTCACCGACGGCACGCGCGTGCTGGGCCTGGGCGACATCGGACCGGAGGCCGGCCTGCCGATGATGGAGGGCAAGGCGCTGTTGTTCAAGTATCTGGGCGGCGTCGACGCGGTGCCCATCTGTCTCGCCACGCGCGACCCGGAGGAGATCGTGCGCACGGTGAAATTGCTGCAGCCCGCCTTCGGGGCGATCAACCTCGAGGACATCGCCCAGCCGAAGTGCTTCCGCATTCTCGACCGCCTGCGCGCGGAGACGACGATCCCGGTGTGGCACGACGACCAGCAGGGCACCGCCACCGTGGTGCTCGCCGGCCTCATCAACGCGCTGAAGCTC
Source organism: Gammaproteobacteria bacterium (assembly GCA_041395385.1). Lineage (GTDB taxonomy): Bacteria > Pseudomonadota > Gammaproteobacteria > JAJPIJ01 > JAJPIJ01 > JAJVHZ01. Next base: position 2,727 of record JAWLAN010000033.1, on the reverse strand, counting down.
ACCGGCAGACGCATCGAGACGGCCAGGATCGCCATGATCGGGATGGGCGCGGCCAACGTCGCCACCTATCGCCTGCTGAAGGTCTACGGCGCCGACCCCGCGCGCATCGTGGCCTGCGACAGCCGCGGCACGCTGCACCGCGGCCGGGCCGACGTCGAGCAGGCCCGCGCGGAGTATCCCGACAAGTGGACCATCTGCCAGGAGAGCAATGGCGCGGGTGTGGCCGGCGGCATTGCCGAGGCCGTGGCCGGGGCGGATGTCTGCGTCGCGTTTTCCTCCTCACGCCCCGGCGTGCTGCGCCCCGAGTGGCTGCGCGGCATGGCCGGCGACGCCATCGTCTTCGCCTGCGCCAACCCGACGCCGGAGGTCTGGCCGTGGGAGGCGAAGGCCGCGGGCGTGAAGGTCGTCGCCACCGGCCGCAGCGACTTCGCCAACCAGGTGAACAACTCGCTGGTGTTCCCGCCCATGTTCCGCGGCGTCCTGGACGTGCGCGCGCGCACGATCACCGACGAGATGGCGATCGCCGCCGCGCGCGAGCTGGCCGCCTGCGCGGAGCGGCGCGGCATGGACGCGGACAACATCCTGCCGCGGATGGACGAGTGGGACGTGTATCCCGAGGTCGCCGCCGCCGTGGGCATGGCGGCGCAGACCTGCGGTGTCGCGCGGCGCACCGTCGAACGCGAGACGCTGCGCGCCGCCGCCGCGGCGACGATGCAGGCGGCGCGCGAGGCCACGCGCGTGCTGATGCGTGAAGGGCTCATCCCCGCGCCGCCGTAGGCGCCGGGAAGGTCGCGCGCGCAGACCCGCTATCGAGCTCGACTATACTTGACGGTGCTGCATGTCCAATTCCTTCATCGCCGCCGACGATCTGGGCCCCGCCAAGATCGTGCACGTCCAGGAACCTTCCATCGGTCTGAAGGCGACGCTGGTCGTCGACAACGTCGCGCGCGGGCCGTCGATCGGCGGCCTGCGCATGGCGCCAGACGTCTCCACCGAGGAGTGCGCGCGGCTCGCCCGCGCCATGACCCTGAAGAACTCGGCGGCCGGCCTGCCGCACGGCGGCGGCAAGTCGGTGCTCTACGGCGATCCGAAGATGGCGCCGGAGACCAAGGCGGCGCTCATCCGCACCCTTGCGCACGCGCTGCGCAACGAGACCGACTACATCTTCGGGCCCGACATGGGCACGGACGAGACCTGCATGGCGTGGATCCAGGACGAGATCGGCCGCGCCGTCGGCCTGCCTGCCGCGCTCGGCGGCATTCCGCTCGATGAGCTCGGCGCCACCGGCTGGGGGCTGGCCAACGCCGCGGTGGTCGCCGCGCGCCATATCGGAATGCCGCTCGAAGGTGCGCGCGTGGCCATCCAGGGCTTCGGCGCGGTCGGCCGGCACGCGGCGGGATTCCTTTCCGCCAGGGGCACGCGGCTGGTCGCGGTCGCGGATTCCAGGGGCACGCTCGTCGACGAGAAAGGCATCGACGTCGACGCGCTCGTGCGGCTCAAGGCCGAGGGACGATCCGTATGCGACCATCCCGACGGCAGGAAGCTCGGCGCAGAGGCCGTGATCGATGTCGACTGCGACATCTGGATCCCCGCCGCGCGCCCTGACGTGCTGCGCGAGACCAACGTCGATCGGCTGAAGACGAGACTGGTGCTCGAGGGTGCGAACATCCCGATCACGCCGAACGCGGAGGCCTCGCTCGCGGCCCGCAACATCCTGGTCGTCCCGGACTTCATCGCCAACGCGGGCGGCGTCATCTGCGCGGCGATGGAGTACGCGGGCGCGACGCAGAAGGCCGCCTTCGACGCCATCGAGGAGAAGATCCGCGCCAACGTCGAGGCGGTGCTTGCGACGGCCAAGGCCAAGGGGTGCCTGCCGCGCGAGGCGGCGAACGAGCTGGCCGCCGCACGCGTGCGCGCCGCGATGCGCACGCGCCGCTATCATATATTATGAATGGGCCCGCGACCCGCCGGGTCCCTTAGCACAATAGGCAACGGCATCATGTACCGCATCCGCTTCCATGGTCGCGGCGGTCAGGGCATCAAGACCGCGAGCCAGATCCTGGGCAGCGCGTTCTTCCGCGAGGGCTACGTGGTGCAGGACGCCCCGCGCTACGGCGCGGAGCGGCGTGGCGCGCCGATCTTCGCCTACGTGCGCGCGGCCCGGAGCGAGATCCACGAGCGCGGCGTCATCACCCGTCCCGATCTCGTGCTGGTCGCCGACGACACCCTGGTGCCGGTGCCTGCCGCGGGCGTGCTGCAGGGCGCAACCGCCGGCACGGTCTTCGTCATCAGCAGCACGGAACCGGGGCAGACGTGGCGCGACCGGCTGAAGCTCGCCGGTCCGGTGCTGACGCTCGCCCCCCCGTCCGATCCGACCTTTGCCGGTGTACATTGCGCCGCGGCCGCCGCGCGCCTGCTCGGCGTCATCCGCAGCGAGAGCCTCGCGGACGCGCTGCGGGCGGAGACGGCGCCGTACGGTCAGGAGGCGGTCGAGCGGAACCTCGCGCAGGCGCTGGCCGTGTTCGACGCGCTGGCGGATCACGCCGGCCTGGTGACGGAGGGCGGCGACGTCGCGGCCGGCGACTACGAGCCGCCGGAGTGGATCGACGTGCCATTCGAGGCAGCCGTGATCGCCGCCCCCGCGATCCACGCCGCGGCGACCAGCGAGCTCGCCAACACCGGCGTGTGGCGGACCTACAGGCCGGTCATCGACTACGACCGCTGCAA
>JAWLAN010000032.1:0-39025 GCA_041395385.1 Gammaproteobacteria bacterium | reverse complement strand
CCCGGAGGGTGTCGCCGCCGCGGAGGTGCTGAAGGTCGGCGCGGCGCGCGGCGCGCGCGCGGCCGATACCGGGCGCAGCGTGCGGGTGCTGACCGTGGGCGCGCTCGCGGCGGCGGCCTTTGCGGCGCTCGCGGCGATGCGGCTCGCGGCGACGGAGCTCGCCGGTTTCGTGCGCATCGGCGTCTCGGCGATCGGGGCGAGTGTGGGCATGTCGCTGGCGCTGCTGGGCGCGGGTCACCTGGTCGGTCTGTCCGTGGGCCTCGCGATGCTGGCGGGCGTGGTCATCGCCTGGGGCGTGGCCACGCCGATCCTCACCGCGATCACGGCCTGGGACGGCACGGCCGCCGAGGCCGCGCAGACGGTGTGGCGCACGCAGGTGCGGCTCATCGGCGCCGGCGCCATCGCGGTAGCGGCGATCTGGTCGTTGCTGAGGCTCGGGCTGCACGCGTTCGGCGGCCTGGCCGCCGTCCTGCAGGCTGCGCATGCGCGAGCCGGGGGCGCCACCGCGCGCCCGGCGCGCACCGAACGCGACCTTCCGCGCGCCGTCGTCCTCGTCGCCGGCGCGCTATGCCTGCTGCCGCTCGCGTGGCTGCTCGTCGCCTTCATCGGCGAGGGGCCGCTCGCGGCGCTGCGCTCCCCGCTGCTGCTCGGCGCGCTGGTCTTCGTGGTGGTCGCGGGCTGGTTCGTCGCCGCCGTCAGCGGCTACATGGCCGGTCTCATCGGGTCCTCGAACTCGCCGCTCTCCGGCGTGGGGATCCTGGCGGCGATCGCCGCCTCGCTGCTCGCGGTGCTCGCCTTGCATCGCCTCGGTGCGGACTCCGCGCCGGCCCTGGTGGCCTACACGCTGCTGGTGGTGGCGATCGTCTTCGCGGTGGCGACGATCTCCAACGACAACCTGCAGGACCTGAAGACCGGCCAGCTCGTCGGCGCCACGCCGTGGCGGCAGCAGGTGGCGCTGGTCTTCGGCGTGCTCGCCGGCGCGGTCGTGATCCCGCCCGTCCTCGACCTCCTGAACCAGGCCTATGGCTTTGCCGGCGGGCCGCCTGGCCGGGCGCATACCGGGCAGGCCCTGCCCGCGCCCCAGGCCACGCTCATCGCGGCGCTCACGCAGGGCGTGCTCGGCGGCGAACTGCAGTGGGGGCTCATCGCCGCCGGCGCGCTGCTCGGCCTGGCGCTGGTGGCGCTGGACGAATCGCTCGGCGCGGCGGGGCGCCTTCGCCTGCCGCCGCTCGGTGTGGCCATGGGCATCTACCTGCCGATGGCGACGACCACCCCGATCGTGCTCGGCGCGCTGCTCGGCTGGCTGTACGAACGACGGGCCGCGCGCGCCGCCGATGCGGCCGGTGCGAAGCGGCGGGGGGTGCTGCTCGCCTCGGGCTTCATCGTCGGCGAGAGCCTCTTCGGCGTGCTGCTCGCGGGACTCATCGTCGGCACGGGCAGCGAGGCGCCGCTCGCGCTGGCCGGGGAGGGCTCGCGTGCCGCGGCTGTGGCCGTCGGTGCCGTGGCCTATGTCGCACTGATCGCGGGCCTTTATGCCTGGATCGCGCGCCACGATCGGAGCGCCAGCCGGTAGCTGCCGTGCCGTGCCGATCGCCGTCCTTGGATCCGCCATGACGCGCCCCCACATACACGGTATCTTTTTGCCTGCAACCCGGGTGACGATGAGCGGCCATGGACTACAAGGACTACTACCAGATCATGGGCGTGGCGCGCGGCGCCAGCCAGGAGGAGATCAAGCGCACTTATCGCAAGCTGGCGCGCAAGTTTCACCCCGACGTCAGCAAGGAGCCGAACGCCGAGGAGCGCTTCAAGGAGCTGCAGGAGGCCTACGAGGTGCTCAAGGACCCGGAGAAGCGCGCCGCCTACGATCAGCTCGGCGCGCGCTGGAAGGCGGGACAGGAGTTCCGGCCGCCGCCGGACTGGGGGCGTGACTTCGAGTTCTCCGGCGGCTTCGCCGGCGGCGGCGACGAATCGGATTTCAGCGACTTCTTCGCCTCGCTGTTCGGCGCCGGCAGCCCGTTCGGGCGGGGCGGCCGCGCGGGCGGCGGGCCGCGCCGCAGCCATGCGCCGAGCGGGCAGGATCACTACGCGCGCATCGAGATCTCGCTGGAGGACGCCTACCACGGCGGCGCGCACACCATCGAGCTGAAGTCGCCCGAGCTGCAGCCCGACGGCCACGTCGTCGTCAGGCCGCGCGCCCTGCGCGTCACGATCCCGGCCGGGATCCTCGAAGGCCAGCAGATCCGCCTGGCCGGCCAGGGCAGCAGCGCCGTGGGCGGCGGGCGGCCCGGCGATCTCTATCTCGAGGTGGCATTCCGGCCGCACCCCCTGTATCAGGTCGACGGGCGCGACATCACGCTCACCCTGCCGGTGGCGCCCTGGGAGGCCGCGCTGGGCGCGACCGTGCCGGTGCCGACACCGGGCGGTCCGGTGGACATGCGCATACCGCCCGGCGCCAGGGCGGGGCAGAAGCTGCGATTGAAAGGCCGCGGCCTGCCGGGGCCCGGCGGCAGCGCCGGCGATCAGTACGTGGTCCTGAAGGTGGTGCTGCCTCCCGCCGATTCGCCCCGCGCGCGGGAGCTGTATGAACAGATGAAAGGCGAGCTCGCGTTCAACCCGCGCGCCGATCTGGAGACAGGCCGATGAACGTTCAGGAGATCACCGTGATCGAGATCCTCGACGAGAGCCGGACCCTCGGCATCGTCGAGCTGGCCGCCTGCGCCTGCGTGGAGCCGGCACGCGTCGTGGAAATGGTGGAGGCCGGGCTGCTGGAGCCGTTGGGCGCGGCGATCGATCAATGGCGATTCGCCGGCCACGACATGCGCCGGGTGCGCGCGGCGCAGCGTCTGATGGAGGATCTCGACGTGAATCTTGCCGGCGCCGCCCTGATCCTCGATCTGATCGAGGAGCGCGACGCGCTGGCGAGGCGACTGCAACAACTGAACACGCTGCTCGCCGAGACCTGATGCGATCGGCGGCCCAAAAAAAGGCCCGCCCCGTTGCCGGGGCAGGCGGTAATGCCGAGGAGCGATCGCTGCTCGCTTACAGCTGGGAGACGCGCGCGTCCCTTGCCGCCATCGCGGCCGGCTCCCACGACTCCATGCGGATCTTCCAGCTGCCATCCTCCTGCCGGTCGAGGATGCGCGTGAAATTGCCGCCGCCGTAGGCGCGCTCACCGTAGGGGTTGGTCACCTGCACCGACCAGACGCCGGACTGGATGAGCGCGTTGCCGCGCACGTCCGCGGATTCCACGCGCACGTAGATCTCCTGGCCGTCGGCCATGCGCTGCGCCCAGTAGTCCATGATTGCGGACTTGCCCTCGATCGGGGCGGCGGCCGGCGGCACGACCAGTGCGGAGTCGGTATAGCCCGCGGCCACGGCGCCCGCATCGCCCAGGGCAAAGCTGTGCGCCCAGGCGGCGTTGGACTTGTTGGCCAGGGCGTAGGCATCCATCACCGTGGGCGTTTCCGCCATCGCCACGCCCACCGACAAGGGCACCATCAACATCATCGTTGCCATTCTCATGACTGCATCTCCTAAGGTTGTTGACTCTGAAATCCTGCGGGGTCGCCTGTAACGCCTGCGTTGTCCCGACTGTTGGGTTCAATCTAGTGCGCTGCAGCATTCAATTCAACGGCATTCGAGTGCACAGACTGTTGCCTGGACAGGCGCAAACCGATTGGAGCTGATTGATCGGGCGGGCGTAAGGCGCGGCCCCCGCGCCCGGGAGGTGATCGCCGCCACAGAGTCGCGTCGCACCGGATCGGCGTCGCGGCCGAGGGGACCTTCGGATCGAAACCGCACTGGCGCGTGGCGCGAGGGGCTTCGCGGCTGCGGACGAAAAAGGGGCGGCGCGGGGAGGGGAGGAAGCGCCCTAGCCGCTGCCCAGGGCGCCGCCGGCGGCGGTCTGCGGGCGCAGGAGCAACTGCTCGAGCTGCTCCGGCGGCATGGGTCTGGCGAAGAGAAATCCCTGGCCGTACTCGCAACCGATGCCGAGAAGCAGTGCCCGCTGTTCCCCGGTCTCCACGCCCTCGGCGATGACCTTCAGCCCGAGCTTGTGCGCCATCACGACGATCGCCTCGGCGAGGGCGAGATCGTCGGCATCGATGGCGAGATCGCGCACGAAGGATCGATCGATCTTCACGTAATCGATGTGGAACTTCTTCAGGTAGCCGAGCGCCGAGTAGCCGGTGCCGAAATCGTCGATGGCCACCTGCACGTGCTCGTCGCGGAAGGCGAGCAGTCTGTTCTCGATCTCCGTCTCCGCGTTGAGCAGTATGCCTTCCGTGATCTCGACCACCATGCTCTTGCCCGGCACCTGCAGATCCTGCAGCAGCTCACGCCAGGTGTCGCGGTGGTTGGCGCCCTCCGCCCTGAACTGCACGGGGGACTCGTTGACGCTGACCTGGAACCCCTCCGGCAGCGACTCGTGCCAGCGCTTTGCCCAGCGCGCGGCCTCCCGGAACACCCACTCGCCGATGGGGATGATGAGGCCGCTGTGCTCGGCCAGCGGCACGAACTCCATCGGGCTCACCATGCCGCGGGCGGGATGCCTCCAGCGCAGCAGCGCCTCGGCCTTGCGGATGCGCCCGGTCGCCAGTTCGACGATCGGCTGGAAGTGCAGCGAAAGCTGGTTCTCAGCCATCGCGTGGCGCAGGTCGTTGATGAGCCTCAACCGGTGCAGCGCGGCCTCCTGCAGTGAGGGGGTGAAGTAGCAGAATCGGTTGCGGCCCTTCTCCTTGGCCGCGTACATCGCCTGGTCGGCGTTGCGGATCAGCTCGTCGACGTCCTTTGCGTCGTTCGGATACAGCGTGATCCCGATGCTGGCGGTCACGTACGCCTGCTCGCCCTCGAGATGAAACGGCACCGCGAGCGCATCGACGATCTTCTGCGCCACCGTCTCCACGTGACTGACGTCGTGCGAGTTGCTCAGCACCACGGTGAATTCGTCACCCCCGAGCCTCGCCACCGTATCGGACTGGCGCACGCAGGCGGACAGGCGATGCGCTGCCTGCCGCAGCAACGAGTCGCCGAGCGCGTGGCCGAGCGTGTCGTTGACCTCCTTGAAGCGATCCAGATCGATGAGAAACAACGCCACGCGCGTGCCGGAGCGGTTGGATTTCAGCACCTCCTGTTCGAGCCGGTCGCGGAACATGCGCCGGTTGGGAAGCCCCGTGAGCACGTCGAAGTTGGCCTGCTTCCAGATGGTCTCGTCCGAGCGCTTCTTCTCGGTGATGTCCGAGTAAAGTGCGACGTAGCGCTGCACCGTGCCGTCCTCGTTGGTGATGGTGTTGATGGTGAGGCGCGTGGCCTTCACGTCGCCGTCCTTGCAGCGATCCCACAGTTCGCCCTGCCAGTAGCCGTCCTCGCGCAGCGAGCGCCACATCTCCTCGTAGAAGGCTCGATCCTGGTAGCCGGTCTTGAACAGGCGCGGATCCTTGCCCTGGATCTCCTCCAGCGCATAGCCGGTCATCCTGGTAAACGCCGCGTTGACGCCGATGATGCGGTTCTCCGCGTCCGTGACCAGCATGCCCTCGCTGCTGCTCTGGTAGACCTGCGCCGCCAGCTGCAGATCCGCCTCCACCCGCTTGCGCTCGGCGATGTCCTCGACGATCGACCAGATGTACTTCTCGCCGTCGCCGCCGGTGATCAGCATGCCCATCAGCTGCACCGGGACGCGCCGCCCGCTGCTGTCGACGTACTCCTTCTCGTAGGGGCCGTAGCGCGAGGTCGTCTCGAGCGACTCGAGCTGACGGGCCTCCATCTGCGCGTACTCCTTCGGGGTGAGGTCCCAGTAGGTGAGCCGGTTCAGCTCCTCGAGCGAATAGCCGACGATCTTGAGGAAGGCGGCGTTGGCCTCGATGAAGGTGCCGTCCATTGCGTTTCGCGCGATGCCGAGGGGGGACATCTCGAAGAGGGCGCGCAGCTTCTCCTCGCTCATGCGCAGGATCTGCTCGGACTGCATGCGCTCGGTGATGTCGATGACAGCGCCGACCAGGAAACGCGGCCTGCCGTCCTCGTCGTAGATCGGCTTCTTGAAGGTGTGTCCGATGCGGTTGGCCTTCAGCGCGGCGTTCCAGACCGTCTCCACGAACTCGATGGGCCGGCCGGCGGCGAAGACCTCCTGATCCTTGGCGAGAAACCCCTGCATCTGCCCGGCGGGAAACAGCGCGCTGCCGTCGTTGCCGCGCAGTTCCCCGAAATCGACGCCCAGCTGCGCCTCGCAGGCCTTGTTCATGTACAGGAAGCGGCTCTCGGCATCCTTGACGAAAATGGCAACCGGCAGCGTGTCCAACAGCTCCTGGATCGCCTGGTCGTTCCCGCTCGATCTTTCCGTCATGGGATGAGGTCCGAATTGGGCCCGAGCTTCCCGTTCGCCTGTGCGACTCTGAGCGTAAGCTTAAGCCCTGTCCCGGGTTCGTGGCGAATCCGGCGCGCCGCTGGGGCGAGCTGCGGCGCGGACCGCCTGCCGGACCAGGGGCGGTCGCGCCGTGCCGCGCATACAATTCCGCCATGAAGACGACCGCGGACTTCCTCATCATCGGTGCCGGCATCATCGGCGTGACACTGGCCCTGGAGCTGCGCCGGCGCTACGCGGCGGCGCGCATCGTCCTCATCGAGAAGGAAGAGCGGGTCGGCTGGCATGCCAGCGGCCGCAACAGCGGGGTGCTGCACGCCGGCTTCTATTACACTGCCGATTCGCTCAAGGCACGCTACTGCCGCGACGGCAACCGCGCCCTGACCGAGTACTGCCTGGAGCGCGGCCTGCCGATCAACCGCTGCGGCAAGCTGGTCGTGGCGCGCGACCGGACCGAGCTCGCCCAGCTCGACGAGCTGCTGCGCCGGGGCCGCGCCAACGGTGTGGAGGTGCAGTCGATCTCCGCACAGGAGGCCCGCGCGATCGAACCGCGCGCGAAGACCTGCGAGCGCGCCTTGTGGTCACCGACGACCGCCTCCGTCGACCCCGCGGGCGTCATGGAGTCGCTGGCGGCCGACGCCGAGCGCGGCGGCATCCGGCTGCTGCGCTCCACCGGCTACCTGGGTCGCACCCCCGGCGGGATCCGCACCACCAACGGGGAGATACACACTGGCTACGTCATCAACGCCGCCGGCCTGCAGGCCGACCGGCTCGCGCGGGATTTCGGCTACGCGCGCGACCATCGCATCCTGCCGTTCAAGGGCCTGTATTTGTACTCCTCGGAGGCGCCCGGGGCGTTGCGCACGCAGATCTACCCGGTGCCCGATCTTCGCAACCCGTTTCTCGGCGTGCATTTCACCGTCACCGTCGATGGCCACGTCAAGATCGGACCGACCGCCATCCCGGCGTTCTGGCGCGAGCATTACCAGGGCATGGATCGCTTTCGCGCCGGCGAGTTCGCGGAAATCCTCGCCTTGCAGGGCCGACTGATGCTGGGCAGCCGCTTCGGATTCGCGCGCCTTGCCTTGCAGGAGTTCCCGAAATACTGGCGCCGGCGGCTCGTCCGCCTCGCCGCGGAGCTCGTGGAGGGCGTGCATGTCGATCATTACCGTAACTGGGGGCGTCCCGGCCTGCGCGCACAGTTGGTGAACGTGCGCGAGCGAAGACTGGCGATGGATTTCCTGCATGAGGGCGACGATCGCTGCTTTCATGTCCTCAACGCGGTGTCGCCGGCGTTCACCTGTTCGATCCCGTTCAGCCGGCACCTCGCCGACGAGATCGAACGGCTGCGTCGCTGAACGCGAGACGCGTCCGCGCCGCTGCATGCGGAATTCCGGCGAGCGTGGACTATGCTCTATGCAGACCCGTCCACGCCGGGCTCGCCGCTCCGCCACCGCTCACCACGCAGCTGGAACGGCCGCGGTTTTGATCGCTCGTGCCGCTCACAGGCCAGGCGTCATGACAACACGCATCCCCGTCGCAGGAGTTCGAGCCATGAGGGAATACATTCGTCACCCCGCGGACATCCCCATCGAGATCTCCACCGACGACCGCACGGCGCCGATGACGCCGCAGATGTCCAACGTGAGCTTTGGCGGCCTGTCCTTCCACTGCGATCGCGAGCTGACCCCGGGCAGCCAGGTGCGTGTGACCATCCCGCTGGTGCAGCCCTCGTTCGCCGCCACCGCGCGGGTGATCTGGTGCGTCACCGCCAACGGCGGCTACGAAGTCGGGGTGAAGTTCAAGGACATGGAGGACGCATTCTGCATGCGCATGGTGGAGCAGATCTGCCACATCGAGGACTACCGCCGGCGGGCGCTGAGCAGGGAAGGGCGCGTGCTGACGCCGGAGCAGGCGGCGATGGAGTGGATAGGCAAGCACGCCGCGCGTTTCGACGACCCCGAGGAGACGCGGTCGCGCCGGGCATATTGATCCCTGCCCGCGCTTCGCGACATGCACTGCCCGCGGCGCGCATCGCATCGCCTCGCCCGCCGCGAACATGCGGCAGGCGAGGGGTTCGAACCGCAATCGAGGCCGCGTGCCGCGGCGGCCTCAGGCCACGTCCATTTCCGAGTTGTCCCGGCGAAGACTGGCGACGGCGATCTGCTCGAGCGTCACGTCGCCGAGCTCGATGGCCGAGTCGTTGCCCGTGTGGTTGTATACCTTGCGCAGGCGTCCGTAGCCCTCGCTGCCGACGGCGGTCCCGTGCTCGGTGATGCCCACCGCCGCCAACCATTCCGCGAGCTGAGGTTTTGCGTTGACCAGGCGCACGCTCACGCCGGCCTCCTCGGCCCAGCGCAGGAACATCGACAGCCACGCCACCGCGTCTTCCGGTAACTCCGTCACCTCGGCGAGGTCGACATAGTAGAGCTGACACCGAAACGTTTGCGGGTGGCACAGCTTCCAGATGGCAAGCCCTTCCTTGAAGCAGAAACGGCCGCGCAGGCGCAGGCGGCAGCCGTTTACCCTGCCATTACCACCGAATCGCTCAATATCGAACGGCATGGAAGCCCCTCCTTCGTTGAAGGAACATCGCATCGATCACCGCGTGTGCACACCGCGTGCGTAACTGTTGACTCGCACCGCCGGCAGAAGATTCCGGCGCTGCTACTCCCGCGAAGCAAGGGTCAGGCAGCGGGTGGTCGCTCCGACCGGAATGCCGCCGCCATGTGGGACACCAATCTGTTCGCGTCCTGGCGAAGCGCTGGTGTTAAGTACAAAAGATAGCCCACGACGATGACGAAATCTTTACGGTATGCGACGCCGACACACCAATAACGTGCCTGCTTCACAAGATTTTGTCCGCGGCCGTCTGCTGCAGTGCGATATAGACCGATTCTCGGCGACCCTGTCGATGCACGCGGAGGCCGTGACGCGGATCGCTGGAGAACGAATCCAATACACGATGCACGTCACCGATCCGCGTGCGTAGACGAGCCGACGCCGCGCGGACGTGCACGCAGGCGTCCTGGCATCGTTGCGCACGCATGCCAGACATGCCCGGCTCGTGACAGCGCGATGGAGAATGTGGCACCTTGGGCGGCGGCCATTGCCGTGGAGCCCCAGGGGGAGGTGAGGGTGTACGCGCAATTCATGCGGGCGGGCGTGCCGATCGGGCCTGACTCGGCCGCGCCGCGTCTCCGGACGTTCGCAGCGGTGATCGTGATGCTGTGCTCCTCGACGTTCCCGGGCGCGCGCCCTGCCCATGCGCTGGATTGCACGCGTGCGGTGACGAGCACCGAGCAACTGCTCTGCCGCGAGCAGGGCGGCAAGGCGAGCGGCAGCGGCGAGGCCGCGGACCCGATGAGCCCGGCGAAGAAGGCGCAACAGCCGCCCGCACACCGCGGCTATTCCGCCAGGGACATCTGGATTCCGCGCGACACCGGCGCGTGGTTCGGCACGCTCATCCAGTGCGACTGGAAGGACGCCTGCGTTTCGAAGGCCATGGCGGCGGCCGGCGCCTCGCCCGGGGCCATCGCGATCGCCCGCGCGCAGCGCTACAACGGCTACCTGAGCGATTTCGAGGAGGGCGGCCGCGTGGACATCGGGCGCGTGCGGCTGGAGTACACGGCTCGACCGGGGACCGCCTGCTACGCGTTGAACGGCGCGCCGCCCGGCATCGACCTCGGCGCCGAGATCGCGCAGGACGCGGAGCTCGGTGCGGCCATCAAGTCACATCCACAATTCAATCCGCTGCAGTGGCGCTACCAGGACGCGCACCCGGACAACAAGGGCGCGTTCCGCGTCCTTCCGCAGCAGGCGACCACCTGCACGGCGAGCGCCTCGACCGAGGGGCAGGAATTCCGGGTCGGGCTGGCGATGGGTGGCTGCGAGGACTGCGAGCCCGGCGGACACGCGCTGGTTGCGATCGATTTCGATCGCAATGGCCGAATGGCGGGCAAGCGCCTGCTCGCGCTGGGCGAGGAGCCGCCCGCGCAATCGGCGTCGGCGGTCGCCGGCGCGCCGGCGACCAGGCAATTGAAATTCCCCGAAGACCGGCCCGCCGTGCAATCGCGGCAGGACGTGGCGGCCGAACCGCTGCAGAGGCTGTTGCGGCGTGTGGCGGCGGAGAAGGCGCTGGAGAGGCAGGACGGCGGGGTCTGCGAGCTGGCCGCGCTGCGAGTACTCGGGGCGGCCGGCGGACAGCAGGTGGTGGCCAAGGACAGGCGCGCCCTGGCCGCGGAGATCCTTCAGTCCGCGCGCGCAAACGCGCCCGCGGACAACGGCGTCGGCGACTTCCTGCTCGGTCTCGGCCGTCACGCCGCCGGCGCGGCGCTGCCGGGCGTGGCGGTGAGCGCGGCGCTCGCGCGCGAGCTCGCGGAGCGGATCGGGGGTTACGTGGCCGCGATGGCGGTGGCCGGGTACATCGCCGGCGCGAGCGGGGAGATGGACGAGGCGCTGGTCGCGCGACTGCTGCGGGACGAGGGCTTGAGCGTGTGGACGTTGAGCGGCACGGACGCAACGCTGCGCACGCAACGCTCGGAAGACGCGCACGCGGCGAGCGTGACGGCGCTGCTCTATTACAACCCCTACACGCGTTACGCCACGGCAGTGGCGGGATCGAGCTGCGCGGGCGGCGCGCCGGACCGCCGGCTGTATCGCCTGCACTACGAAGTCACCCCCGACAGCGCGCAGTCCGCCGATTACGTGCCGGGCACGGTGACGTGGCAGGAGATCATCGCGGGTCCGTGACCCGCCCCGCGCCGCCTCAGGGCGAGAGCTGGCTCAACGCGCTCTCGTGGTTGTAGCTGTCGATGTCGTAGACGGCCACGGGATTGTAGGCGCTGACGGCGGCAAGCAGCGCCACGCCGAGTGACAACATCGCAGCGACCGATCGGAAGCTCAGAGTTTGCGTCATGGTTGTCTCCGCTGTCAGCGTTCAATTGACCTTGAAATTGGCGACCAGGCTCTGCAGGCGCGTGGCGATGGTGCCCAGCTCGGTCACCGCCGTCAGCGATTCCTCGGTCCCGGTGACGAACTGTTCGGCCACGTCGCGGACGTTCGCCACGTTGCAGTCGATGTCGGAGGCCACGGCGCCCTGCTGGCCGGCCGCGGAGGCGATCTGCGCACTCATGTCGTTGATGCGCGCAACGCTCTGGACGATCTCGGTGAGCGCGTCGCCGGCGAGGCTGGCCTTCGCGACCGTCTCGCGGCTGCGGGCGCAGCCCTTCTCCATGTGCGCGACCGCCTCGGCCGCGCCGTGCTGCACGCGCTCGATGATCTTCACGATCTCCGCCGTGGATTCCCCGCAGCGCTTGGCCAGCGTGCGCACCTCGTCGGCCACCACCGCGAACCCGCGGCCCTGCTCGCCGGCGCGCGCGGCCTCGATCGCTGCGTTCAGCGCCAGCAGGTTGGTCTGATCGGCGATGTTGCGGATCACCTCGAGCACCGAGCCGATCGCGTGGGTGTCCGTCCGCAACCGTCCCGCGACCGAGGCCGCCTCCTCGATCTCGCCGGCAAGGCCCTGGATCGCGCCGAGCGACTCGCTGACGATGCCCTGGCCGCTGCGCGCCACCGCGTCGGTCTGGCGGGTCTCCTCCGAGGTCGAGCGCGCGTGATTCGCGACCTCGTGCGCGGAGGCCGTCATCTCGTGCACCGCCGTGGCGATCTGAACGGTCGTCGATCGCTGCTGGCCCGCCGCCTCGGCGCTGCGCGCGCTCAGGGCGCCGAGCTGCTGGCAGGCACTGGCCATCTCCGCGGCCGCCCGCGACATGTCCACGACCATCGGCCGAACGCGCGCGACCATCTCGTCGATGCCGCGGGCCACCGAGGCGATCTCGTTCCTGGTCTCGGCCTCCTCGCCGGCGCCGATGGCCGCGCTGGCGCGCACGGTCAGATCGCCGTCGCCGACCTTCTTCAGCGCGCCGAGCAGGTCGCGCAGCGGGCGGAAGCTGTAGCCGAGCACCACGTAGATGAGCGCGGTCAGCAGCGCGCAGGACACCAGCATCCCGACCACCATCGCGTTGCGCAGCCGCGCGCTGGCCGCCGTCATCTCCCCGGAGTCGGCGTCGGCGACGACCACCCACTGCCACGGCGCGAAGGCCTTGTACGAGACGGCGCGCGGCGCGCCGCCGTCGGCGGATTCGTAGTGCAGATGACCGGCGTCGCCCTCGAGCACCTTGCCGAACGGCCTGTTGCCGTCGGCGTCCGCGAGCTGCAGATAGTCGATGTCCTTCGTGCCGCGGTGCGCGACGAGCTTGCCGCGCGCCGCGCCGGCGTGCGCGTCGAGTATGAAGGCACTGCCGTTGTGGCCGAAATCGATGTTGACGATCGTGTCCTTCAGCGAGCGCAGGCCCTCGCTGAAATCGAAGCCGATGAACAGGGCACCGATCACCTCGCCGCTCTCGGAGCGGATCGGCGTGTATTCGGTCATGTAATCCCGGCCGAACAGGTGCGCCGGCCCGATGAACGCCTCGCCCTGCATCAGCTTCGCGTACGCCGGGTGCGTGGTGCCGAGCAGGGTGCCGATCGCGCGCTCGCCGTTGTCCTTCTGCACCGATGTCGCCACGCGCAGGAAGTCCTCGCCGTAGCGCACGAAGATGGTCGCCACGCTGCCGGTCATGGCGCTGAACTCGTCCACGCGCGCGGCGGCGAGGTTCAGGGTCTCCTCACCGTGGCGCAGTATCGGACTGTCGTAGTCGCCGATCCGCACCGTGGTGGTGGTATCGCGGCTGTAAGGCTGCGTGAACTGCGCGCTGAACACCCGGCCCACCCGCTCGGTATTGCTGCGCAGGGTGCGGTCGTAGAACTCGAGCAGCGTCACGATCAGGCCGACGTCCTTCCCGAGCCGGTCCTGCGCCTGCGTGAGCAACACCTTGTGGCTGTCGCGCACGGCAATGCCGGTCTGCGCCGCCAGTACGATCAGCGTGGCGGCGAAGATCATCAATGCAGTCTGCTGAACGATGGATCTCTTGCGTAACGCGGTCATCATGGTCTCGGTGTCCCCTGGTCGGGGCGAAAGGCCTGCCCCGGACGGGCCAGTCATTGACCCGCGCAGAGGTTGTAGCGGCAGTGCAGGGGCCCGGCTTTAGGGAAGCTCTGCAAAAAGCGGAGCTTCCTGCGGTGCATGGATGCACCGCCATTTTCGATGGCCGCAGGCCATTGAAAATGCAGGTTGGCAAGAACCACACTTCTTGCCGACCGTGCTCTGAGAAGTCCAGGATGGACTTATTCAGAGCTTCCATAGGCGGCGCGGATGATCGCTCGGCGCGGTGCTGCTAGGATGCGCATAACGCAAAGCTGCTCAAGGAGATAGACGATGACCGGGTACGATCACGACAAGGGGATCTACACGTTCGCGGTCGAGGAGGCGCGCCGCTTCCACACCGGCAGCGACCGGCCCGATCAACCCCCTCCGATGCAGCACTACGCCGAGAAGCTGCGGCAGCTCGGGTTCGAGATTGTTGCCGTGTCCGAGGCATCGGTGGCGGTCAGGGCCTCGCCGGACGAGGTCTGGGAGGCGCTGAGCGGGCAGACCCCCTTCCTCTAGCGCTCGTTGCCGAAACCTCGCTCTCGAGACGGGAGGCGGTCGGAAGAAATGACGCAGCATTTTTTTGAAGCCGGTCCGTGGGCGGATCAGCCGATCGGGGATATGGATCCCTGGGCGCCGATGCGCGCCTGGGCCGCCTGCCTGGACTGGTCGGCGCGGATGGCCGCGATCCGGTGGACCCGTGCCGGCGGCAGGCCGGCCATCGAGGCGGTGCGCCGCGAGCGGCTCAGGACCCTCGTCGATTTCGCGCGCGCGCACTCCGCCTTCTACCGCAAGGCCTATCGCGGGGTCGCCTCGGCCGTGCACGCCGTCGATGAACTGCCGATCGTCTGCAAACGCGAGCTGATGACGCATTTCGACGAGTGGGTGACGGATCCCCGGATCACCCGCCGTCTGCTCGAGGCCTTCCTTGCCGATCGCGGTCACATCGGGGAGCGGTTCCTCGGCCGTTACGTGGTGTGGAAGAGCTCGGGCACCAGCGGGGAACCCGGCCTCTTTGTCCAGGACCCGAATGCCCTGGCCACCTACGACGCACTTGCCAGCCTGCAGCTGCAGACGATGGGCATGGCGATGCGCTACGGCTGGGGGCTGCTCGCGCAAGGCGGCCGGGCCGCCCTCATCACCGCCACCGGCGATCACTATGCCGGCATCGCCTCGTGGCGCCGCACCCACCGGCAGATCCCCTGGATCGAGGCGCGCAGCTACTCGGTGCTGGATCCCCTGGCCAGTCTCGTGGAGCAGTTGAATGCGTATCAGCCGGCGTTCCTGGCGAGCTATCCGACCGCCCTGCTGTTGCTCGCAGGCGAGCGCAAGGCCGGCCGCCTGCGGATCGGTCCAGCGACCCTCTGGTCGTATGGCGAGGGCCTCACCGCCGCGGCACAGGCGGAGATCGAGACCGTGTTCGGCTGCCCCGTGGAGAACGAGTACGGCGCCTCCGAGTGCCTGAGCATCGCATACGGATGCCGCGAGGGCTGGCTGCACGTGCACGCCGACTGGGTCCTGCTGGAGCCGGTGGACGCCGAGTACCGGCCGACGGCAGCGGGCGAACCCTCGCACACCGTCCTGCTGACCAATCTCGCCAACCTCGTGCAACCGGTGATCCGCTACGACCTGGGCGACAGCGTCATCTTCAAACGCACGCCCTGCGCCTGCGGCGATACGCTGCCGGCCATCCAGGTGGAGGGCAGGCGCGACGATCTGCTCGCCGTGCGCGCGGCGGACGGGAGCGTCGTGACACTGCTGCCCGCGGCCATCACGAGCGTCATCGAGGCGGCCGTGGGTCTGCGCCGTTTCCAGATCGTGCAGAAGGGGGCCGAGCTGTTGAGCGTGCGGCTGGGCGAACGTGGCGCCAGTGACCGGCAGGCGCTCTGGCGCCGGCTCGCGGGGGCGCTGAACGTGTACCTCGCGGCGCAAGGGCTGGGCAACGTGCGGGTCGAGCTGGACGAAGCGCTGCCCGCCGCCGACCTGCGCAGCGGCAAGGTCCGGCAGGTGATCGTGGAAAGCCGCGACTGAAGCGGCCGCCGCGTTCCTGACCCGAGTCAAGCGCGGAATGGCTCACTGTGTTAATTAGGGAAGCTCTGAATAAGTCCGTCCTGGACTTCTCAGCGCACGGTCGGCAAGAAATGTGATTCTTGCCGACCTTCATTTTCGATGGCCTGCGGCCATCGAAAATGGCGGTGCATCCATGCACCGCAGGAAGCTCTGCCTTTTGCAGAGCTTCCTTGGGTGATGTCCGACTTCAGCGGAGGGATGCGGGATGACCGGCATGCTCGACCGATTGCACGCGGATCACGTCAACATCGCCCGGTTGCTCGACGTCCTGGAGGAGCAGTGCGACCTTCTCCAGAGGGGCGAGACGGTCGATGCACGTATGCTGCAGGACATCTTCAGCTACATCGCCCACCATCCCGACCTCTACCACCACCCCAGCGAGGATCTGATCTTCGAGGTGCTGCGTCGTTGCGATCCGCCCAGTATCGAGAGCGTGGACGCGCTTTCGCTCGAGCACGGCACGCTGACGAAGGCCGCCAACGAGATTCTCGCGATCCTTTCCGCCTTCAGCGGACAGGCCATGATCCCGCGCGATCGACTGGTCGGCATGCTTCTGGACTACATCGCGCGGTCGCGGCGGCACATGTCCTTCGAGGAGAGCACGGTGTTTCCCCGCGCCCGCGCCATGGTGAGCGAGCAGGACTGGCAGGCCATCGAGCGCGGCGCCCCGCGCAAGGAGGATCCGCTCTTCGGCAGCACCGTGAGCGAGCAGTATCGCGCCCTGTACCGCATGATCATGCGCGAGCGCCGCGAAAAATGATTTGTCGTGCGCGGGAACTTGTGTATCGTTCGCCGTGATTTCACCGTAGTCCATCGGAGGTCATCGACATGATGCGTACGATTCGCATGCTGTGCGGCATGCTCCTGGTCTCGGCGTTCGCGTGGCTCGCGGCCGCCGGAGTGCGCGCGCAGGAGCCACATGGCGCCGCCGCGGCGGCGCCGGCGCTCGCCCTTTCACCGGAGCTGATGGAGCTGCTGCGCGAGGAGATGCGGGGGATCTCGGACGGCGTGCAGGCGCTGGTCCCGGCGATCGCGACCGGCGACTGGAAGACGATCGCGGACACCAGCGCGCGGATCGAGGCGAGCTACATCATGGAGCAGAAGCTCACCGCCGCGCAGAAGGAGGAGCTCGAGACGGCGCTGCCCGAGGTCTTCAAGCTCATGGACGCGAACTTTCACCGCGAGGCGGGCAACCTCGGCCACGCCGCCGAGGTCCGCGACGGCGAGCTGACCGCGTTCTACTTCTATCGCATGGTGGAAAGCTGCATCGCCTGTCACTCGGTGTACGCGACAACGCGCTTTCCGAACCTCGCTGCCGGCGCCGCCGGCGAGGTGCACCAGCACTAGGTAGCAGACCGGAACTCCGAGTCGGCGCGCGCCATTGCGGCCGCGGGTCCGGCTACCGCCCGCGGGACCTCCTGTCCCGCGCGCTACCGCGATGTCGAGCTACGTTCCCGACTACGCTCGACATCGAGGCGCGCCGGCCCCGCGACCGGAACGGCGATCAGGACTTGATCGGCATATCGGCTCTGCTATCTGGCCGGCGGCGCACCAGCACCAGACCCGCAAGCGCGCTGCCGAGCAGCAGCAACGGCGCCGGCAGCGGCACCGCCGTGCCCGTCACCGTGATGTCGTCGATCGCGTTGCGGCGGTTGGGCGGCCCGTCGGCGCTGCCGGTGAAGAGGAAGCGGAACTCCACACCGGTCGGGCCGATCGCGTCGAACGCGGGGTTGCTCACGTCCACGAAGTAGCCCGTCGCCGTCGGGTTGGCGAGCGTCTGCGTGCCGGACGAGGTGAAGGTTGCGGTATTGAAGATATTGAGCGCCGAGGCGAAGCCGTCGAGGCTCGAATACACCTGCACCGTTCCCGTCGTCGTCCCGGCGCCGAGGCGATAGCCCGAGAACGAGAACGTGGTGAGGTCGAGCGTCACGCCGGCATTCGGCGCGAGCGTGAAGCTCAGGTAATCGCCGCTCGCGATGTCCGTGTCGAGGAAGCTGTAGGCGTTGCCCTGGCTGAGGTCCGCCAGGCCGTTGCCCGTGAACGCCGAGGCGGTGGAGTTCGCATCGGCATCCGTCGACAACAGGCTGCCGTTCTGAAACTCGTACAGGCCCAGCACCGCCGCCTGCGCACCGCTGGCGGCCAGCAGCGACATCGTGCCGCACAGCGCGGCACCTGTCAGGTTGCGTGTCTTCATGGTTCGATCCCCTCCGGTCGAAATGTGGTCGACGCGCGGAGAGACCCTCTCCCGATCCCCGCGCTGAAGCTGAACGAACGCCTCCTATGCCTGGAAGTATGCCGATGCGAGATCCAATGGTTGGTGAACGCGACCACACTTTTCCCGCGGTAAATCGTTTCGATCGCGTGGGAATGAATGCGAGCTGAACGATCCTCGGCCGCTCCATAATCATTAGTGAATGGATCGGTCTCGCTCCGATTGTTCGACCGTGAAGCCGTGGAAGAGCGCGCGTGCGATCGAGCAGTGCGCAGCGTGAGGCTACGCCTCTGCGTGCAGGGACTGATTCAGCGGGATGGTTTCGCAGGGAGGAAAACGGCGCACCGCCCAGGAAGGCGCTCGCCTCGAGGATGAGGCGAGCGCAGGGGCGGGCTTGCGGGCACGGAACGACCCGGCGCGTACTGCTACTTCTGCTGACGGCGCAGGAGTGACTCCACGTAGACCGCCGGCCGTATCGCGAGGATCGGGTCATCGGACGGCTCGATCCCCGCCGGCAGCGCGAGCGGATTGTACATGTTGCCGTCGCAATCCTGGCCGGTGACCTTGTGCACGGAGATCGTGCCCACGTGCACGCGCTCGCGCGTGGCCGGCCACTCCACGGTGGGATCGGTGATGGGATCCCCCGCGCCGGCGAGCTGCACGTGCACCTGGAAGTCCGCCGCGCCGGCGGCCAGGCGCTTCTCGAGATCCTCGGTGAGGAAGTCGTCCGACACCGAGTTCACCTCCTCCTCCGTCAGGCCGACCACGCCGCCGGCCGGCTCGATGTACCAGCGGCCGTACACGGACTGGCCGCCGTCGTTGGTGAACTTGAAGGCGTTGACGGCGAAGAACGGCGTGGTGAGGTAGCTGTTGGGCACCGGATGCGCCTTCAGCCACGCGCCCTGCAGTGTGGTCTCCGGGTGCGCCTTGCTGAACTCCTCCACCTTCGCCGCATCGGGCTTGCCGGTGGCCGGATCGGCCTTGCGCACGAGCAGGAACTGCAGCGCGTCCTCCGGCGTGCGCGCGAAGAACACCGGCGCGGAGATCGTCACCAGATCGGTGAACGACTCATCGGGCAGCGCGAAGCGGATCGCCATGCCGCGGGTGACGTTGGTCTTGTCGGGGATGGCGGGTTTGCCGCCGCCCATCGAGAAGCGGATGGTCACCGGCACCGCCTCGCCGGCAAAGTGCGGTGCCTTGGAGAGCTGGGCGGCCTCGCCGGTCGGCCTGAACTCCCCGGCCGCGCAGATGCCCTTGGCGTGCGATGCGCGTTTGCCCGCGTGTTGCCCGAAGACGCCGTTCAGGGCGTCGACGAGGTCCTTCGGCGCGGTCTCGGCAACGGCAGGCCCGCCCGTCATGGCGAACGCGAGCAGGCAGCACGAACCGGCCAGTTTCAGTTTTTTCATGGACTTTCTCCCTCGATGGTTCCGAATGTGGATGTTGGGCAGTCCCCGGACGCACCATGCCGTGTCGCGGTGGCTCGCCGCGGCTGCCGATTACCCTGATTAGTCGGACGGGAGCGGCACTTTGTTATATGCTCCGCGCAAACGGGATCCTCCCACCGCCATGCTCGAGAGCCCCACCACAGGCCCGGCCGACACCCAGGCGCTGCATGCCGAGTGCGCGCGCTGCCGCACGACGCTGTATCGCATCGCGCTGCTGCAGTTGCGCGACCACCACGCGGCCGAGGACGCGGTGCAGGAGACGCTGGTCGCGGCCATCGAGGGCCGGGCAGGGTTCCGGGGCCAGTCCTCGATCAAGACCTGGCTGCTCGCCATCCTGCGCTTCAAGATCATCGACAGCCTGAGGGCGCGCGGGAGCGGACCGCTGTCGCGCGGGGTGGAGACGGAGGCCGAACCTGGCGAGTTCGATGCCCTCTTCGACGGGGACGGAAACTGGGCCGAGCCCAAGTCGCACTGGCGCGGACCGGAAGGGGACTACGAGGAGATCGAGTTCTTCCGCGTGCTGGAGGCCTGCATGGAGCGGCTGCCGGAGGCCACGGCGCGGGTGTTCAGGATGCGCGAGTTCCTCGAGCTCGAGACCCCCGAGATCTGCGAGCGCGCCCGGGTCTCTGCCGGCAACGCGCGCGCGCTTCTCTACCGGGCGCGCATGAGTCTGCGGGTTTGCCTGGGCAAGAGCTGGTACGAGGGGGGCGACGCCGCCGCGGTCCGCACGCGAGGGCACACGCGATGAGCCGGGCCCTGTCCTGCCGCGATACCACCGTGCTGGTGAGCGAGGGGCGCGATCGGCCCCTCACCAAGGCGGAACTTGCCGATCTGCGCGGCCATCTAACCGGCTGCGTGCGCTGCCAGGCGGCACGCGAGCAGTTCGAGATCCTGTTTCGCGGCATCGAGCGCTATCTGCACGGCGATACGCCGGAGGCGCAGGGCGGGCGCGGAGCGGGCGCCTGACTCCATTCGCGCTATGCCAATGAGGTGTTCCAAATGAGCAGAGTTGCCCTGTCGCTGGCGACGGTTGCCTTCAGCGTTGCGGTCATGGCCGCCGATACGGCCGAGGCGCCGGAATCCATCTCCGATGAGAGCATCGCCGTGATGCAGGCCGGCGCGAAGCGCTACGACGATTGCCTGCAGATCTGGACTACCGATTATCTCTCGGCGTACGAGGACGTGCGGGCCGTGGCCGATGCGGCGATGAAGCGGTGCGATGGCCCTCTGAAGGAGCTGGACGCCGAGCTGGCGGCCACCGGCATGCCGGAGTCCGCGCGCGCCGCGCACATCGCCCGCATCCGCGATTCGCTGGTCGGCAAGCTCATGCCTGCGCTGGTGGCGCGGAAGGCCGACGCCCGGCCAGGAGACTAAGGCCCGCCAACGTTCCTTCGACCGTCGTGCCAGCGCAAGCTGGCATGAGGAGGCCGCACCACGCGGCGCTACTTGTTCTCGGTGCGATGCGCGGCGGTCGCGAGCAGCGCCATCAGCCGTTCGCTCTCCACGCGCTCCAGCTCCATCAGGACCTCGCGGTTCTCGAGCTGTATCGACTGATCGTCGATGTCGCGGTCCAGCGGGGCGGCGAGATCGCGGCGGATGCGCTCCAGCCGATCGCGGACCTCGCGGATCTGTTCTTCAATCGGACGCTCGTTCATGGGCACCCTCCTCAATTGAATTCTCCGCGATTCGCCGGCGGCGGATATTGAGCGAAATCATCAACCCCGACCCGTCGATCCCCGCTCCCTCGAGGGGCGAGGGAACCTCGCAGTCGGGATCGTGCAGAGCGAATGCGTTGCTGTCCCCCCTCTTTCTCGAGGGGCGAGGGGAGCGGGGCAGGGGTGAGGGTGTAGCCGCGCTGCAGCGGCCGAACAACGCCCCCCTCGGGCTGCGGGCCCGGGAGACGGGGTATGGTGACGGCGCGTGCGCGCCGAGGCGCCGCTGTGATGCGCCAAATCAATTCCGTGGCAGCCACGGCGCGCTAATCTGCTTAAATTGAATCGTAACCCCGGAATTCACCGCCGTCCCGGCAGGAGGAGAACGACCATGATGAGCCTGGAGCAGATACGCGCGTCGGTTAAGTCGCAGATGGATGCCTGGCAGGCGATGGCCCAGGCCTTCGAGGTGCAGATGAATCTCGGCAGGCGCGAGGCCATCGACCGCCTCGAGCAGCAGAAGCAGACGTTCCGCGAAGGGCTCGACCGCCTGAAGTCGGAGGCCGAGCGCTCGCGCGGCATGCTCGAGGGCCAGCGACAGGCCCTGACCACCACCTTCGAAGATTTGAAGGTGCAGCTATCACTGGGCCGCGCCGAGACGCGGGATATCTTCACTGCGCAGCAGAAGGCGCTGCAGGACGCGATCACCAAGATGGACAAGGAACTCAATCGCAACCTCGAGTCGCTCACCGACACGGTGGGGGAGGGATACGTGCGCTGGGTGGATACCGTCAAGGCCGAGTACGAGGCGGCCTCGGCGCATTTCGCCGAGACTCAGGCGCGCCAGAAGGCGAACTGGGAGGCCGCGCGCCAGTCCTTCGAGAAGCAGCTGGAGAGCTACCACAAGCAGCTGTCGGAGGCGCAGAAGCAGGCCGTGGAGCAGGCGCACCACATCCAGAGCACGCTCGCTACCGGCATGGATCACCTGCGCGAATCCTTCACCCGGCTGTTCCAGATCTCCGGCAAGGACGGCGAGAAGTAGCGCGCCGCCGTGTCAGCCGTCGCCCCCTCACCCTGTCGCTCTCCCGCGAGGGGAGAGGGGACCTCGTAGTTGAGGATCGCGCAGAGCGGAAGCCGCGCTCTTGCCTTCTGCCTCGAGGGGACAAATCCGCCGGGAGCGAATTTGGACGCCCGAAGGGGCGAGCCTCAGGGATGAGGCGAGCAACGGGGCCGGGGCTGAGGGTGACGCCGTGCCGCTTATTGCCGCACACCCGTGTCAAACAGCCGCGGGCAGGAGCGGCCTGAAGGGCAGACGCGATCGCTTGCGCGCCTTGGCCGTCGCGCGACTGAGCAACGTGCGCAGGCGTGTGACGACCACGGCGGTTGCCGCGTGGACGCCATCGGCCACGCGCGCCAGGGTCATCGCGCGATACCTGCTGCCGTCGACCATCGCCCGCACGGACAGGGCGCGCGAACCACGGCGGTCCGAAAAACCCCGATCCTCCTCCACGATCACCGTGATGTGGTGGTCCTTCAGGTCGGGAAATCTCTTCACCAGCGGCGCGAAGCGCTCGTGCACGAGCGCCCTGGCGTGTTCCGCCGCCTCGACGTTCTTGAGGATGATGTTCAGCATGACTACCTCCGCGTGGTTCAGTGGACGGACGAAATCTCTTCCTCGCCCGTAGCGTTGCCGCCTACTTGACAGACTTCCCCAAAGCCACGAAGTTTTCAGAATAAGTGTTTCAATACTTCGTAAAAGCCGAAGTCCACGCCGAGGCTGGCGTCGTGCACCCCTCCGCGCCTTCAAGGCGGAATGCGCCCGCTTGCCTGGTCGGGGTGGCGTGGCAGGCGGCAGGAAAACCCGGAACGATTGTGGTCGCGCGTGTATAGAATGCAGTGAGATGCACGCCCCCTCCTGCAGCGCGAGGCGACCATGAGGCCGGTATACACGCGCGGCAACCGGCTGGAGCTGCTCGTGTGCGGAGAGCAGTACTTCCCGTTGCTGGAGTCCGCGATCGCCGCGGCGCAGCGGGAGATCTTCCTCGAGACCTACATATACGAAGATGACGTGACCGGGCAGCGCATTGCGGCGGCGCTCGCCGAGGCCGCGCGGCGAGGCGTGGCCGTGCGCCTGCTTGTCGATGGCTTCGGCTCGCGCAACCTGCCCCGGGAGGTGCGCGATGCGCTGCGTGCCGCGGGCGTGACGCTGCTCGTATACAGACCGAAGATCTCGCCGCTGACGCTGCGCCGCGAGCGGCTGCGGCGCCTGCATCGCAAGCTCGCGGCGATCGACGGCTGCGTGGCCTTCGTCGGCGGCATCAACATCATCGACGACCACAATGCGCAGCTGCCGGGGCCCTCCTACGACTACGCCGTGCGCATCGAGGGGCCGCTCGCGAGCGAGGTGCGCGAAACCATGGCAAGTCTCTGGCGACGCGTTGCCCGCTTTCACCTCGGCCGCAAGGCAGGCAGGCTCCCCGCCGCACTGGCCTGCTGTCTGCCCCGCGGCGACGTCGCCGCGGCACTGGTGGTGCGCGACAATCTCCGACATCGCACCGATATCGAAAAGGCATACGTTGCAGCCATCGCGTCGGCGCGCGAGGAGATCCTGCTCGCAAGCGCGTACTTTTTCCCCGGCCGGCATTTTCGCCATGCCCTCATCGAGGCCGCGCAGCGTGGGGTGCGCGTGACGCTGCTGCTGCAAGGGCGCACCGATCATCCGCTGCAGCGCTACGCCTCCCGCGCCCTGTACGGCAGCCTGCTCGATGCCGGCATGGAGATCCACGAGTACGAAGCCGGGATGCTGCACGCGAAGGTGGCCGTGATCGATGGGCGCTGGGCCACGGTCGGCTCATCGAACCTCGACCCCTTCAGCCTGCTTCTGGCACGCGAGGCGAACGTGATGATGGAGGATGCGCGCTTTGCCGAGAAGCTGCGCTCGTCCCTGCAGAGCGCGATCGAGGAAGGGTCGATTCGCCTGGCGCCGATGCACTGGCATGAGCAGCCCTGGCACCGCCGCGCGCGCATCTGGCTCGCCTACGGCGTGGTGCGCCTGCTCATGGTCATCGCCGGCGCGGGCGGCGAGTAGTGAGGGGGACGAGCGGTCGCGATCGTTGGCAGGGGTGTTTTCTCGCGGCGTGCGCCGGAACCGGCTGTCAATAAAAAAACCCGCCGCAATGCATGCGGCGGGGTTTATTGAGCGTACGACTTCGGAGTATCGGCTAGGCGGCCTTGCGGCGGCGGATCATGCCCAGCCCCAACAGTGCCGATCCGAGCAGCCAGACCGCAGCCGGCACCGGCACGGCGGTTACCGTGATCGACGCGAACTTCTTCTCGATGAAGGCGAGATCGTCGATGAGTATCGCGCTCGCGATGAGATTGTTCTGGAAGGTCATGACGATGAAGTCGGTGTCCCAGCCGGCGACATTCTCGAGCGATTCCGAGATCGACCAATCTTCATTCAGATTCGTATCGCTTTCCTGGAATGAAAAGTTGTCTGTCTCCAGGCCGTTGGGCGGCTGTTGGTTGGCCGCGCTGAGCTGTCCGAAGACCCGGGTAAATGTGTTGATGGAGGGCAGCGTATCAAGCACCAGCAAATCACCTTCCTCGTACAGGGAGGGATTGGTCAGCGGGTTACCGGAGGTGATGGACCGGACTTCAATCGTGAGGGTGAGATTCTTCAGTTGCGGCGGACCGCCGTTCGTGTCCGTGGCCTTGAAGCCGTTGAAGAAGAACTGGAGCTGATCGCCGACGATGGACGCGCTGCCACCCACCGCCGCGAGGTCCCCGTCATTGACGATGGTGTATTCCACCGTGGTGCCGGTCTTCACCAATGCGGCCTGTGCGACCGAGTACGACCCCAGCAGCGTCGTCGCGATCACGGCTCCAATAATCTTGCGCGGTGACAGTCTCATACATCCTCCCGAGTCTCTATGTAGCTCCACGGTCCCATCGGCGCGAGGCAAAACTCGAACCCCCTGCGCAGAATCCACCACTTTCAGGTCGAAGTAGACGTTGACCGTAATGCAAATGCAACCTGTCCGGTGCATTCGTCAACCCCCCGTCGCAGGCTCGCGCGTTACGCACGGTAGTCATCTGAGGCCTTTTCCAGGACGGGACATATTGTTCCATTCTTTCAACGGGTTAAGGAAATGCGGTTGGCGGCGTTGTGTCAAATTCACGTCGCAGTTTTTGCGTTCATCACCTGCACGCTCGCCGACATCCCTGTCTCCGCAGAGGGATCGGGGGGATACCGTGCGGATATAAAAACGGCGGCGAAGCCGCCGTTCAAGCCCTCGTGATGTACCGGTTTCTTACGCGGCCTTGCGCCTCGCCACTCCGACCAATCCACGATCAAAGCGCGCCTCCGAGCAGCCACACGGCGGCGGGCAGGGGCACAGCGCCGTAAGCGGAACAGATGAGACATCTCTCCGCGCTGCAATTGGGATTTCCTCCCGGCTCGGGGCCGCAATCGAACTCCCCGAACTCGCGTGTGAAGGAATAGAGCTCTGTTTCGGGATTGTAGATTATCTGGGTTCAGCCAATCGTAGACGCTGTACCAGTTGTCCGCTTTCTCAACGATCACTTGAGGGCATGATGCTGCCCACTGGATTCCATGTAAAGGATACGGTGCCGCTGAGACCGCTGGCAGGTGTCACAACCTCCAATGTGCCCCACTCGGTGCTGCCGCCGATACCCACCCCGGATTGGCAGGGGTCGTTATCCTTCGCAAGCGAGTTGGGTCAGATATGGCAGGCGTAATCGCATCATTGATTTCCGTTACACTGCAGCTCGGTCCCCGCAAACTCATTGCCCGGCCCGGTGCAGATGTATCACCGCCGCCGGACCCGATATGAGCATCAGCAGTCCGATGCTCCCGATGGTCTTGACAATGCACTTCGCGTTCATAGTCATACGCCTCCCAGTCTTCCTGTAACCAATATTCGAAACCGAATTCTTCCTTCGTGCATCCATCAACTGCGCTTGACCCATCGCCACTACGTGGCGATCAACGTCGCGCGTCCACGCATAAGGCACTTCTGCCGTAAACCCGAATGCGCAATAGACGCGTCGGATCGTTGTCTCGTTGCGAATAGATTCCCGGCATTCAAGAGTGCGATCAACTTCGCGGTTCAAAATGACAAGACATTGGCGTTCAGCCTTCGGTTCGGGGGGCACGACTCTGCGCATCGCGCGGTGCCGCGGCTGCTCATGGTCCTCGCGGATCCGCGGCGGATGCGTTCCTGCTGGCAAAGGGGATCTTTAATGCATTGAATCGACAGCATTTTGAGAACGAGGGCCCGTGGTCAAGAAGGCACGGCCCGGCAGACCCTCGGGACGATTCTGCAGGCTGCAATGGGCGACTCGAGGCGAGTCGCGTCAGAGTGTTGTCACCCGCAACCGATAGCGCAGCACGACTCCCTCCTCGCCACAACGGAATGAGGGAGGGATTCGTCGTCCTGGCGACTCAACAGGCCGCGCAATTCCATGGAGGGACAACGAGATCTCTTGACCGGGATCAGGTGATCACGACGCGGAGACGCGTCAGGTGCGGCAAGGTGTACGTGCGCGACCGAGTCGCGCCTGCAGGATCAGGCGATGATTCTCGTCCTGGCGAGGAGAGGGCGACTGTCTACGCGAAATCCGCCGCGTCCTCGCCGATCGGCGCGGTCTTGTGGGGATGCGGCGCGACGGCGCGCAGCGGCGTCACGACGTGTTCCTCGGCGGAAGAGCCGGGCATCTCCCTGGCAAAGCGCGCGACCAGATTCTCCACCTCGGCCTTGTCGAACATCTCGTGGTAGCGCTTCTTCACTCCGTAGTCGCTCAGCACGTGGTGAATGGTCGGCTCGATGCCGTGGCGGGCCAGGCAGCTCTTCACGCAGTTCAGATTGCAGCCGTCCAGGGCCACGATCGGGCGGCCGGACTTGGCGACCCTGACCAGGTTCGGGACGTCGCCGCCCACGCCGGCAATGCAGGACATCTCGGCCTTGCCGCGGTGATCCAGGGCCAGCGCAATGTAATTCGCTGCCTGGGCGGCGCTGGAGCAGCCGGAACAGCTGTAAACCAAGGGCAAGGTCTTGTGGTGACGTGCCATGCGAGTACCCTCCGCGGCGGATGCCGACATAGCGTGAATACAAGGAAACTTTTGTTTCATGCAGAGAAATACTGCAGGTAGAATGCAGATTCCTTGATCTGGATCAGTCAAGTCCAATTGCATCTGCTTCGACCCGTGCGCGGCCATTCTCCCGCGCGCCGTCACTCCCGCTGAGGGGGAGGCGGCACCTCCGGCCGATGGCCAGCGTCTTCAAGCGCTTAGCCGGTGTGCGCCGCAACATTCCGCGACCGCGCCGCGACTAAAGACCCGCGCTACCGCTGCCGATAGCCCCGCAGGGCTCGAAGGGCTCTGCCCGAGGGGAGGAAGAATATGTTCGGCAGGAAAACCACGCAACACGATCAGGTTCGACAGGAACTCGAAGAAACCCGCCGCCGCGAGGCGGCACTCCACACCGAGGTTCAGCGCCTCACGCGGCAGCACGCCGAAACCCAGGAGGCGCTCGCGCGCAACCAGGCCGAATGCGCCTACCTCAAGGGCATGCTCGCCAACCTGCATGTCTTCAACGACTCGCTGCTCAACGCGCAGGGCAGCCTGCAGAACATGGCCTCCACGCTGCGTGAGGAGAAGAACTACGCCGTCGAGGCCGCCGGCACCTCCGCGGCGGGACGCGCCGCCGTGCAGGAGATCGCCACGACGCTCGGCAGTCTCGCCGCTTCCTCGGCCACTGCCGCGAGCGAGGTCGATCAGCTCGATCACCGCGCCGGCGAGATCATCGGCATCGTGCAGGTCATCAAGGAGGTGGCCGACCAGACCAATCTGCTCGCCCTGAACGCCGCCATCGAAGCGGCGCGCGCCGGCGAGCACGGCCGCGGCTTCGCGGTGGTGGCCGACGAGGTGCGCAATCTCTCGCAGCGCGCCGCGGCGGCGACCAAGGACATCTCCGGGCTCGCCGCGATGATCCGCACCGACACCGGCCGCGCGCGGCAGGTCATCGATACCCTGGCCAGCGGCGCGCGCGAGCACAGCAGCCGCAGCGAGGCGATCATGGTGAGCATGCGCGAGGTGATGGAGATCAGCTCGCGGCTGGAGCGCGTCATCTCCGGCAGCGCCCTGCGCGGATTCGTCGAACTGGCCAAGTTCGATCACGTGGTCTTCAAGTTCCGGCTGTACCGGGCGTTGCTCGGCCAGCTCGAAATGCGCCCGGAGGACGTCACCTCGCACCGCCACTGCCGCCTGGGCAAGTGGTACTACGAGGGCGAGGGACATCACTGTTTCAGCAGGCTGCCCGGTTATCGCGACGTCGAGGCGCCGCACGAGCGCGTGCATCGCGCGGCGCTAGATGCCCTCAAGCACCACGGCGCGGGCGACCACGACGCCGCCATCGCGGCGGTTGGCGCCATGGAGCAGGCGAGCCTCGGCGTGCTCGAGAACCTCGAGCGGATGGCCGTCGCCGGCGAGCAGGATCCCTCCATCCTCTGCGCGCACGATCGCTGACCTGCGGCCCCTCCGCCCAGCGGTTCGGAGGGGCGGCGGGGGCGCGTGCAAGCGTCGGTCTTCCTTCGGCGCATCGCCATAACGAAAAGCCCCGCACTGGGCGGGGCTCGTTGAGAGAGGACGTCTGGGGACTCAGGCCGGGGAGGCTCTGCGCCGCGCGATCCCGACCACGCCGATGATGCTGCTCGCCAGCAGCCAGAGCGCAGGCGGCACGGGCACCGGTGCGGTGTTGGACCAGTGCGCGGTGTAGTCGACCGGGTGCACCGCGCCGAGCGAGGGATCTCCGTAGAAGTTGTAGGCCTGCATGATCACGGCCTGGAAACCGGTCGTGCCGTTGATCGTGTTGTCGCTGTACACGGTGTTGCCGTTGATCGAGTAGACGAAGCTGCTGCCGGTGAACTCGATGGCGAATCCTGTCCAGGTGTCATAGGTAACCTGCGTGGCGAGATCGACCCAGCCGTTGACCAGGTCGTCGTCCCAGAGTCGATAACGGGCGGTGCCTGAAGTTGGTGAAGCCGATGATCGGGTATTCGCTTACTCCTGTGTCCCGTCCGTCATCACGCTCCACATGTCGCTGCGCACCGTGCCGTTGCTCTCCAGGCCCCAGACTGTGCGGTATGTACAGGTTTTATGGAGAGGATGGAGCCGGCGCCCCCGGTGATGGCGCTGGCGGCCCTGGGTGTTGTAGAAGGTGGATTGAAATCCGCCGGGGCGCGCGGTCAGGCCTTCCGCCGAGTTGATCCGATGCGAGGTACGCTGCTGCAGTCTGAACGCCGAGCCCACGTTGGAAAACGAATGCGGCTTCGTAGCGATCCGTCGTCCATCCGGTCGGGACGGCGGCGAAGTCCGCATGACGGCCGCGGCGAGAGCGGACAACGGGGAACACAGG
The DNA here is from genome assembly GCA_041395385.1 of Gammaproteobacteria bacterium. Classification (GTDB taxonomy): domain Bacteria; phylum Pseudomonadota; class Gammaproteobacteria; order JAJPIJ01; family JAJPIJ01; genus JAJVHZ01. Next base: position 9,820 of record JAWLAN010000032.1, on the reverse strand, counting down.
GCAACGATCAGGGTTGAGGCGAATAGAACTTTCCTAGAACCAGTCATGAGCATCTCCTCGGCAGTTTGCGTATGCGTCAGCAGCAAAAGCGATTTGATGCAATTTTCCGCGCCCGGCTCACCGGGCAAGGACCAGGCCGTGGCCGATGCAGCGGTGTGTAGCGCCGAGCTTCTCGTGAGGACTGGTAGTGGCTTGCGCGCGAAAAAGGTGAGGGACCCCTTCCGCGTCAACTTTTCACGGAACTGTGATCCATTCCGGGCCCACGGTCCGTGGTCTGATGCTTGCAAAAGCGATCCGGGATGCAGATCCAGGCGGCTTCGACGATGGAGTGCCAGGAAGATGGCAGCAGGGGCGTTCGGGCCGCCCGCTCACCGCGCTAACCGGCAGAAAACAAAGGGGTTTGTCTGCCGGCCGCCGGAGGCTGGCCGCAGGCGGCAAACGCCCGGAGAGAGTTGCCGCGGTCACGCGTCATCAGCCCTGACGTTCGTGGCCTGCGCGTTGCGGCACTCAAGTTCGGATTAGTTATGGATACATGAAGAACTGAGGGTTGATCCGCGCGTATGCGTAGATAGCGGCGGGCACGACGAAGGCAGCCATTGCGGATATCGGAGGCACCATGAAACTCGGCATCACCAGATTGGTTGCGGCGGCGACGCTCATGCTCGGCGCGACCGGCGCCAGCGCCAACCTGATCAGCAACGGCGGATTCGAGTCCGGCAGCGTCGCCGGATCGTTTTCGACGCTCAACGCGGGCTCGCTGAATCTGGACGACTGGACCATCGACAGCGGCTCGATCGACTACATCAACACCTACTGGCAGGATGCGGGGAGCGGCAGCGGCCGCAGCATCAGATCTCAATGGCCTCTTTCCCGGCAGCATCAGCCAGTCGTTCGCGACCACCGCCGGCGTGCTGTACGAAGTGACGTTCAGTCTTTCCGGCAATCCCGACAACACCCACACCCCCGCGATCAAGACATTGCGCGTCTCCCTGACCGGCGCCTCATCCGCCTCGCACGATTTCACGTTCGACACGACCAACCCAGTCAACAGCAGCGGCAACATGGGCTGGCTGACCAAGTCCTTCACTTTCCTGGGCGGCGCCGGCCTCACCACGATCACGTTCCTGAGCCTCACCACCGATCCGGTGAGCCTGCCCGCCTTCGGCCCGGCGCTGGACGAGGTGAGCGTCAACGCCGTGCCCGTGCCGGCCGCGGTCTGGCTGCTCGGTTCGGCACTGCTGGGTGTCGGATTGATAGCGCGTAAGCGCCGCGCCAGCGTCTGACGGTAAAAGTGCAATTAATAGTCGCACGGAATGATCGAGGAGGACACCCGGATGGAAGCTCGCAAGAATCGCGTCAAACGTAGCGCCCTCACGGCTGCAACCATGCTGGCCGCGCTCGGCGCGGGCAGCGCCGCGGCGGCCCCGGTGCCATGGGGCGGCCACTTGTACGAGTACATCCCGGCGACCAACATCACCTGGGGCGGCGCCGACAGTGCAGCGACTGGGCTCGGCGCTGGATGGAATCTGGCATCGATCAACTCCGCAGCCGAGAACGCATTCGTGATCTCGCTGATCACTACTACGCCCACCGATCGCATGCACGTCTGGATCGGCGGTACGGATTCGGCGGCAGAGAGCACCTGGACGTGGACGAACGGCGATCTGTTTATATATACCAACTGGTTTGGCGGCGAGCCCAACAATTCCGGCGACGAGGATTTCCTGGCTTATGACTTCCGCGGTGGCACCTGGGCCTGGAACGACGTCCCGAACGATGTTCACGGTGTCTACCCCTCGCTGGTCACTGTAGGCGGCTACATCGTCGAGAATCCCGTGCCCGTGCCCGCCGCGGTCTGGCTGCTGGCCAGCGCACTGCTCGGCGTCGTTGGCGTCGCACGCCGCCGCAAGACCTGAGGCCACTTCCGCACCGCTTCCGAGAGACCCCGCACCCGCGGGGTTTTTTGTGTCCAGCTTTTGTAGGTCTTGTCGCGCGCGCGGCGCCGTCATTAACATCCGGAACGCTGCCTGATCGCCGGGGCGAGGCGCGAATCCATACCCCGCGCGCGGTCATCGTCGGCGCATTCGGCAGTCACCAACGAGCGCCCGAACGGAGGGCCCATGACCTCACGCCGCTTCGCGACCACCTCATTGCTTGCCGCCCTCGCCTGCGCACCGACCGGTGGCACAGTCGCCGGGGAGCCGGTCATCAGGCTCGACGAGCCGCCGGGGATCATGGTGACGCTGAGGCCGGGCGAGTCGTTCCCGCACAACATTCATCTTTATTGCACCGGCACCGGCTCGCCGACCGTCATCCTCGAGAGCGGCATCGGCGCCTCCGCGCTGGGGTGGTGGAAGGTTCAGCCGCCGGTCGCGGCGAGCTACCGCACGTGCTCCTACGATCGCGCCGGATACGGCTGGAGCGCGCCGGGGCCCTCGGGTCGTACCGTGGACGTGCTGGTCGAAGAGCTGCGCGCCGCGCTGGCCGGTGGTGGCGTCGCGCCGCCATACGTGCTCGTGGGCCATTCCTTCGGCGGATTGATCGCGCAGCACTACGCCGCCACGCACGCCGGGGAGGTTGCCGGCCTCGTGCTGGTGGATTCCTCCCATCCGCGCCAGGTCAACCTGACCTCGCCGGCCGTCAGCGCCGGCGCCGTCCACAATCCGGTGCGGCACGTCAGCGACTTCGACAAGTCGGGCCTGCCGGAGACGCCGGAGGAGATCGCCTCGTACCTCAACACGCGCCGCACCGCGATCTTCACGCAGATGGACGAGATCAAGAGCTTCGGCGACAGCGCCGCGATCATGCGCGACGAGAAGCTGCCGGACGTCCCCCTCATCGTGATCACACGCGGCAAGCGCGCCTGGCCGGCTGGCGCCGAGGGCGATGCGCAGGAGGTGAAGTGGAGCGCGCTGCAGAGGGATCTCGCGACGGCGGGCACGCACACGAAGCACGTGTTCGCCACCGAGAGCGGCCACGACATCCCTTCCGAACAACCCGATCTCGTCAGCGCCGAGATCCTCGCCCTCGCGCGTTCCCTCGACCCCGCCGACTAGTCGGTAATGCTCGCCCCCTCACCCTGTCCCTCTCCCACGAGGGGAGAGCAACTGTGTTAGTCGTCAAGTGCTGAGATGAAGAGTGGGATCCCAGACACTGCGGTCGCGGAGGATGGCGTTGAGGATGCTCAGCAGCTTGCGCATGCAGGCCGTCAGCGCCACCTTCGCGGGCTTGCCCGCGGCAATGAGACGGGCATAGAAGGCACGGATGACCGGATTGGACCGGGTCGCGCTCAATGCCGCCATGTAGAGCACGGCGCGCACCTCCGCACGCCCACCCCAGCAATGCCGTTTACCCTGGAACCGGCCGCTGTCGCAGTTGTACGGCGCCACGCCCACCAAGGCGGCCACTTCACGGCGCCCCAGGCGGCCCAGCTCCGGCAACCCGGCGCACAAGGTGGCCAGCAGCACCGGGCCCACACCCTGCACCGCGCCGAGCAACTGCTCCTGCTCGCGCCACCACGGACTGGCGCGCAAGGCCTGGCCCATTTGCCGATCGGTGTCTTTCAGCCGCTTGATGAGCCAGGCGATGTGGGTGCGAATATCCCGTCGCACCACCGCCGGGGCCTGTGCCAGGCGCTGGCGCTCGGCCACCACCATGGCGAGCAATTGCCGCCGCCGCGTCACCAGCGCCTCCAGCTCCCGGGTCTGCGCCTCGGGCAGCGCGCGATACGGCGGCTTGACCGCCTCGGCAAACTGCCGCAAGACCTGCGCATCGATGGCATCGCTCTTGGCCAGCCGTCCCAGCGCCTTGGCAAAGTCGCGCACCTGCCGGGCGTTGACCACGATGACCGGCAGGCCGGCCAGCCCCAGCGCGGCCACCACCGGCTGCTCGTAGCCGCCGGTGGCCTCCAGCACGATGCGCTCGGGCTTCAGCCCCTGCAGCCGTTGCACCAGCTCCTGGCTGCCGGCCTCATCGTTGCCCACTACGAAGTGCTCGCCGTTGGAGGCGGCGACCTCCAGGGTGTCTTTGGATACGTCGATACCGACATTCATGGAATGCTCTGACATGGGTTTGCTCCTCCCTACCTTGCGGATGCGGGCTTTCGAGCCCTGGCAACTGTTCGGGATGAAAGACAAGTGCCGACGTGACGACCCATGCTCTCCCACGGTCTTTGCGTTACCCAGGGGGAAACGGTCTGTCACGCCGGCAACAACCCTATCAGAATGGTCCTCTTTCAAGATACAAGGGAGAAAAGCACAGCGAACGCTCTCCACGATCTCGACTATGAGGTTCCCTCTCCCCTTGCGGGAGAGGGACAGGGTGAGGGGAAAAGCACAGCCTCAGGTTCCGCGGATGAGGAGGACCGGCGCCGGGGCGATGCGGACGAGTCCCTCGGCGACGCTGCCGAGGACCAGGTGACTGAAGCCTCGACGGCCGTGCGTGCCGAACACGATGAGGTCCGCGGGCCACGCCTCGGCCTCCGCCGCGATCACGTCGACGATTCGCTGGGTCATGGCCGGGATGTCCAGGAGCTTCGTCTCCGCTTCAATCCCGGCGCTGGCTGCCGTCACGGCGGCCCGCTGCAGGATCCTCGCCCCGGCATCCGCCATAGCCTTCTTGAGCGGCACGATATCGACGAACTCCAATTCGCCGCTGAACAGCGCGTTCGTGTCGAGGACGTGGACGATGCGCAGCTGCGCGCCCAGCTCCTTGCAGAGCTTGACGGCCTCCGCGAGCGCGAGATCCGAGGTGTGGCTGCCATCCACCGCTGCCAGTATTCGTGCGTACATGTCGCTCCCCTTTCGCCGACGGGGATCTCAGCTTGTCGGCGCATGAGTTGTCAATCGGGCCGTTGCGCGGCGCAGCAGCGCGCGGACGGTGGCATCCATCTGTTTTCGTGCCGCGGCGGAAAATGGACCCCAGCTTTCGCTGGGGCGACGGGGGAACGCGCTGGGGCGACGGGGGGAAGTGCGGCGGCGGAGGCAGGCGCCCCGGGCTGGCAGGGAGATCGCTTGACCGGGATCAGCGCCTTCGCTTCAATATGAGCGCTAGTCTGTAGCTTGTCTGCCACTGGATCGGAGCCGGAGACAAGGGCCGCATATGAACATAAAAACAATCGAGCGGGCCTACCGGCGATACGCCCCTCGTTACGATCGGTATTTCGGCGATTCCCTGCAGCCGGGCCGGCGCGCCGCCATTCAGCGTATGGACTGCCGTCCGGGGGAGCGCATCCTGGAGGTTGGCGTGGGAACCGGGCTGTCGCTCCCGCTTTACCCGCCGCAGAGCACGGTGTACAGCATCGATATCTGCCCGGACATGCTCACGCGCGCCAATGCCCGCGTGCTCCACGAACGGCTCGGGCAGTCCGCCGGTCTCTGCCGGATGAATGCCGAGCGCATGGGGTTCGCGGACGACAGTTTCGACAAGGTGGTGGCGATGTACGTGGTATCCGTGGCGCCCAATCCCGGACGCGTGATCGACGAGATGCGCCGGGTGTGCAGGCCGGAGGGCGAGCTGTTCGTCGTGAATCACTTCCTCCATCCGCATCCGGCCATCGCGCTGATGGAGCGCATGGCCGCCCCGTTTTCCCGCTTTCTCGGCTTCCAGCCGACCCTGAGTCTGCAGGGTCTCGTCGCCGAGGCGAGCCTGGAGGTGACGGAGCAGATACCGGTGAACGCCTTCGGTTACTGGACGCTCCTGCGCGCGCGGAACAACAAGCACCGCTTGCCGCGGCAAGCCCTCGAAGCTGCGGATTCCGGCGTCTCGCGCGGAGCGGCGGAGCTTCGCGCCTAGGCCTCCCGCGAAAAAGGTAACGGCGGGAAAGGTGACAGACACCTTTCCCGCGCACCCTCACCCCTGCCTCTCTCCCCTCAAGGGTGAGGGGGCAATGAGTGGCACCGCGGCGCGGCGTCACCCTCACCCCAGCCCTCTCCCCTCAAGGGAGAGGGAGAACAGCAAGGCATCCGACCTGCACGATCCTCGCTAGTGGGTTCCCTCTCTCCTCGCGGGAGAGGGACAGGGTGAGGGGCGATGAGTGGCACCGCGGCGCGACTGTCACCCTCACCCCGGCCCTCTCCCCTCAAGGGAGAGGGAGAAAAGCACAGCGAACGCTCTGCACGATCCCGACTATGAGGTCCCCTCTCCCCTCGCGGGAGAGGGACAGGGTGAGGGGGTGGACCTAGCGGCGTCGGGAGAGGCCGACGAGGGCGATGAGGCCGGCGCCCAGGAGCCACACGGCCGCGGGCACGGGCACGACCGAGACGACGTGGAACGCGAGATCGAAGCCGTCGTTCACACCGTTGTTGTTGACGTGGGTGATGGTCAGCGAGTTCACGTTCTCGAACAGCGCCAGGCCGCCCGCCACGCTGCTGAGCACGGCCTGCGTGGCCGGTATTCCCGAGAACGTCATGCCGCTGAAGTCCGAGGGTGTGAGACCGAAGTTGATGGAGTCGGTCAGGTCGTTGTTGCTGAGCGCCACCAGCAGCGCGCTCACGGGCTGCGCGAAGGTGATGGTGAAGCCGATGCTGGGGTGCAGGTTGTCGGTGTTGTTGGGCAGCGCGGCGAAGTCGAAGGTGCCGTTCGTCGTCGTGCGCCCGCTCCAGAGGTTGGTCGGGCTGATGCTCCAGGCCACACCGTTGCTGGTGCCCGAGGCGGTCGCGTCGCCGCCCAGGCCGGCGCCGTTGCTGCCGACGTTGTAGCTCGTGATGTCGAAGCTGAAGGTGTTCAGATCGATGTCGCTGATGAGGAGCGCGCTGGCCGGCGCGGCGATGGTGGCCGCGAGCGTGCTCACGCAGCCGAGCAGCAGGTTGCGAAGTGTTGATCTCGTCATGTCGTTTCTCCCTTAACGGCGCAGTAAATGTGACGGACACCTTTTCTGAGAATGGACCCCAGCATTCGCTGGGGTGACGGCCAGCAAGAAGGTGACAGACACCTTCTTGCAGCCGCCTTCACCCTCACCCCTGTCCCTCTCCCCTCGAGTGAGAGGGGAATGCGAGCGCGCTCCCATCGAAGGAGAGGGGGAAAGAGCTTGATCAGGCCGCTTTCAGTTTGCGGCGGCTCAGGCCCAGCAACCCGAGCAGGGCGCTGCCGAGCAGCCATGCGGCGGCGGGCAGCGGCACGGCGGCGGCCTCGAGGTTCTCGACGGTGAGGTCCAGCCAGGTCTGGCCGCCGTCCACCGAGAAGCGCCCGCCCTGCGGACCGTTGCAGCACTCCTCAGCCCAGTAGGCGTCGAAGAAATTGGGGCCGCCGAATGCCGAGCCGGAGAGCAGCTCGGTGGTGTTCGCCCAGTTGCCGGCCCACCAGAGATCCGATACGTCGACGTCCTGCGGGGCGAGGCTGTTGTTGAAGTACAGCGCGCCGCCGAGGCCGGCATCCGGCGCGAGCTCGAACAGCCACGAGCCGACCGTGGTGAACTCGACATGCAGGTGCGAGAAGCCGCCTGGTACGCCGCCGGGGATCACGGCGCCGTTGAAGTCGGCGAGGTTCTGCGTGGTGACGCTGCTGGTCTGCGCCAGCCATGCCGCGCGGTAGTCCGGCAGCAGGCCCAGGCCCTGATCGATGGGGCGGGTATCATAGGTGATGACGGCGGCGATGGCGTTCGACGCCAGCAGAACGGACGACAGCACCACGAACAGAAGCTTGCGCATACGGAGTCCCCCTCCGACTCGTCTGCTGATTACAGTGGCCAACGAACCCCACGTTCATTGACGCAATAAAGGTGACGGACACCTTTTCTGCCGTCATGCCAGCGCAAGCTGGCATCCATTTGCCTTCCTGCAGCGGCTGAGAATGGACCCCAGCTTCCGATGGGGTGACGGCTACGGCTGCGATCTGCAAAAAGGTGTCTTTTACCCTTGTAGTCCAGGAGGTGGGGATTTCAATGTCGCGGCGGACTTCGTCAAAGCTTTGCCGCGGCATCTGCGATCACGGGCGTTCTGCATCTGCCGGCGTCAATTTCGTGGCGTGGCCGCAAAGGTGGCGCACACCTTTTTTGCGCGTGTGCGGGCGGTTCGACGCGACCAGACGGCTCGCCCCGGTTGGAATGCCGATTGCCTGTCCCTACAATGGGGCGACGAGCCAGGAACGGGTCAGGAGAGCGCGCATGAGCATGAGGAAGACAATCGCATCGTTACTAGGAGGTGTGGCCCTGATGGTCGCGGCGATGGCGCCCGCGCAGGCCGCCATCGTGAACCTGGATACCACGGTGAACACCGGCCAGGAGTTTGGCCTGGGGTCCGGCGTGTACAAGGCCGGCCTGGTCACGCTCAGCCTCGGGCCGGGGTTCTACACGGTGACGCCGGTCGACACCAGCGTGCCCGGCGCCCTGTTCACGGCGGCGCTGCGGTTCAGCGGCGTTTTGGGATGCTCGGGCGACGCCAACTGCAGCCAGGGCTGGGAGCACAGCTACTACGTTCAGATCGGCGCCGATGCGCCCGTGAAGTTCGGCGAGGGCGGCGGGATCGGGCCGCTGGGCGGCGGCGCGTATTACTCCACCGCGGCCGGCGCCTTCGCCGCGGGTGTGGCCACCGGTTTCACGCTGCTTTCGACCACGGACGTACAGTTCTTCTGGTTCGACGACTTCTTCCCGGACAACAGCGGCGGCATTTCGCTCGACGTGACAGCCGTGCCGGTGCCGGCGCCGATCCTGTTGCTGGGCGGCGCGCTGGCCGCGCTCGGCTTCATGCGCCGCCGCGGTGGTTCCGTGTAGTCGTTCCAAGTTATCAGCTTCGTTTTATCAGGCAGGGCCCTTCGACCCCGCTGCGCACGCAGCGGGGTTTTTGTTTGTGCGGCAAGGGTGTCCGCCGCCGCCTATCACCCTCACCCCCGGCCCCTCTCGCCTCCAGGGTGAGGGGGCGATGAGTGGCACCGTGCCGCGGCCTTCACCCTCACCCCGGCCCTCTCCCCTCGAGGGAGAGGGAGAAAAGCGATCACCCTCACCCCGGCCCTCTCCCCTCGAGGGAGAGGGAGAACAGCAAATCATCCGCCCTGCACGATCTTCGCTATTGCGTTCCCTCTCCCCTCGAGGGAGAGGGAGAACAGCAGAGCATCCGACCTGCACGATCTTCGCTATTGGGTTCCCTCTCCCCTCGCGGGAGAGGGAGAACAGCGAAAAGGTGTCTGTCAGCTTCCTCTGATCAGTCGGCGAGGACGTCTGCGAGCGGGATGGCGAGGCCTGGAAGCAGCAGCGTGGTGATAGTGGCGTCGGCGGGAAATACGCTCGGACCGGCGAGATCCTCGCCGCTCTTGACGTAGACCTCGACGGTCCTGGCGTCGGGATCGACGTTCCAATACTCGGAGACGCCGCTTCGGGCATACAAGGTGCGCTTGTAGCCGCGATCGCGCTCGGCGGTGCCTTCCGAAAGTATCTCCACGACGAGGTCCGGCGCGCCTTCGATGCCGTGCAGCTTGATGATCTCGCGCCGCGCCTGGGTGATGAAGAGGATGTCGGGTTGTGCGACCTCGCGCTCCCGGCCCTCGCCCAGGATGACATCGACGGGCGCGTAGAACAGCTCTCCCAGGCCGTTGGCCGTGATGTGCTCGTTGAGGATGGTGTGGAGCTTGCGGGAAATCCTTTGGTGGCGGGTCGTGGGTGCCGGAACCATGTAGAGCTCTCCATGCAACAGTTCGTAGCGCCGCGACATGTCCTCCGGCAGCGTGCGGTAGTCCTCGTAGGTGTACGGGATGCGCGACCGTGAAGCAGTCATGTCGATCCTTCCTTGCGCGTGTTCCGTGGCAGTTTAGCGCTGGTCGCGCAGCGCTGTCATGATGAAAGAGTCGTCCTTCATCTTTTCCAGGCACCGCGGCGCGGCTTCACCCTCAC
>JAWLAN010000031.1:0-40332 GCA_041395385.1 Gammaproteobacteria bacterium | reverse complement strand
ACGCCATCTGCAGCTTGTTCACGTTGGAGGTGTTGATCTGGTCCAGGGCGGAGTAACGCCAGTTCCAGTAGTTACCACCGGGGAAGGCCCAGTAGTTCGGGTCCTTAATGAGCTTCTCGACGCTGTCGTTCGCGAATACCACGCTGGGTACCGCCAACGAGAGGGCCGCGAACACCCACTTCTTATTTAATTTTCGCATGACCTCCTCCTTACTCACTAGTTAACTGTTAACAAGTTTCCAGGCTTGATCTCTTACTCCCGTACTGACCCCCAGCTCCCCGAGACCAAGAAGAGAGCTAGCGGAAACTGGAATCCTGTCGTGTGCGGCGGCTAAGCTCACCGTCGTGAGCGACGTACTCGGACGGTGCGGGCAGTCTTAAGGAAATTGATGCGCCGCAGAAAAGCACCCCTGAGTGCGGGCATGAACGGGAAACAGTGGTCGTTACAGCAGGACGATTCGTTTTAATTATCATCAGTAGACGAACGTTGTGACCTGCAACGTCTTATGGGCTGGCTTGGTGCCTGCCAACCACCCTTCCCTTTATAGACACCCCCCTGCCGTTTGTCCAGAAAAAACCCTGGTCGGAAGGGAACTTTTCTCGTCGCGGGAGGGGGATTTCCCTAGAGTGGGCGGATTATACGCACACCCTCCGGGACACAGCAATACTGAACATAGCTTGTCTGCGCCCGACCCTTCCCGGCATCCTTTTTCCGGCTGCGGGCGGCTTGAATCTCGGCCGCGTCTGGGGGAAACGGGCTGCCGGCCGGACCGCCAAGTCGGAGGCGCGCGCGGAGCCGGAAAAGAGAAAGGGCGCTGGAATGCGCCCATTTCCCTGTGACCGGACTGCCGCGCCGTTCTGGAATCTACTGCGCGGCTTCCTCCGCGCCTGACTTCGCGGCCGCCGAAGTTTCCTCACCGCCGGCGTCGGCTTCATCCTTGCGCTTGACTTCACGGACGGTGACAAAGCATCGCTTTTCCGCGTCCTCGCGCGCCTTCATCAGCACCGCGTAGTTGTCCTTGCCGATAGGCATATCGCGGAAGACGCCGCCCTTGTCGCCCGGAGTGTCCTTGTTGACAATGTAGACATTGGCGTCGACGAACTGCTCATAGGACATCTGCTCGGCGATCACGTCGATCTCGCACGAGCACCCAGTCAGATTCTCGATCTTCGGACCGCCGTGCCTGTCCATGCAGTCCAACGCGTAGTTGAGCCGGTCGAGCGTTGGGTAGTCGTTCTCGGCAAGCGCCAGGGCCGGAGCCGCCGCCAGCATCAATGCCGCTGTCTTACCAAATTTCATCGTTTCCTCCTCATCGGGAAATTTTCATGTCAATCGATGCCATGCCCTCGAGTGCCGCGCATCTTACACCATGCCGGCCGACGATGATGCCGCGCTGCCCACGACGGGGATGCCCGGTCTCGCCATGGAGGGAGAGCGTCTCGGCTGGTCAATCCCTTCGACAGGCCAATGCCGACTAGTTCACCGCATCGGGCAACCGAGCGCCTGATCCGGGGAACGCGCCACCGTTGGCTGACGCGCCCGACCGCGCACAGTCGTTATACTTCCCGGACGCGACATGCCCCCGCCACCGAGGGACTGCGCCCGAACGGCGCTACGCTCCCATCGCGATGGCACGGCGCGTGGATTCCGAACCATGGAAAGACCTGAAGAGAGAATCGAATGAATCGGATACTGATCACCGGGGGTGCCGGCTACATCGGCAGCCACGTCGCGCGGCAGCTCGGGGAGGCCGGACACGATCTGGTGATCCTCGACAACCTATCGAAGGGGTTTCGCGAAGCCGTGCTGTACGGGGAACTCGTCGTGGGAGACACCGGCGACCGGGACTTGGTCTCCGAGCTGCTGCGGCGACAACATATCGATTCCGTCATGCACTTTGCCGCACACACGGTGGTACCGGAATCGGTGGCCAATCCGCTGAAGTATTACGCCAACAACACATGCAGCACGCGCAATCTGATGGAGTGCTGTGTCGGGGCGGACGTCAGGAATTTCGTCTTCTCCTCCACCGCCGCCGTCTACGGCATTCCCGCGAGCGGCAGCTGCGACGAAGACACGGCCACGAGCCCCATCAATCCCTACGGCATGTCGAAGCTCATGAGCGAGCACATGTTGCGCGACGTCTGCGCGGCCACGCCGATGCGGCACGTGATACTACGCTACTTCAACGTCGCCGGCTGCGACCCGCACGGCCGCATCGGCCAGTCGACGCGCGAGGCGACGCTGCTCATCAAGGTAGCCTGCGAGGCAGCCGTGGGCAGACGCGGGAGCATCGCCATTTTCGGCACCGACTACCCCACCCCCGACGGCACCGGGGTGCGCGATTACATACATGTGGAGGATCTGGCCGACGCCCATCTCCGCGCGCTCGGTTACCTCGAGAACGGTGGTTCTTCGGCAACCCTCAACTGCGGCTACGGCCACGGATACAGCGTCAGGGAGGTGCTCGAGATGGTCGAGAAGGTGTCGGGGGTCAAGCTCAACATACGAGAGGAACCCCGCCGGCCGGGCGATCCGCCCGGCCTCATCGCCGTGGCGAACCGCATACGGCAGACCCTCGGCTGGGCACCGCGGTACGACGACCTGGAGGCCATCGTGCGCTCAGCACTGGCCTGGGAGCGCAAGCCGCGTTATTGATCGCGCGCGGCCGGCGCCCTCAGTCGGCGGCTACGCTGGCCGCGGGTCGGGCCTTGGGCGCGAGACCGGGCAGATGCGCCCATTCCGGACGCCTGAAGAGGAAGCTTGCCGAGGTATTGCGCGTCGCCCAGAACAGCACCATCGCGCACAGAACGCTGCATATCGAGATCAACGCGGCCGTGGTACCCGGGTCGGGGACGACCGGCAGCCACTGCGCGACCTTCAGGAATCCCTGCATGGGTATGAAAAAACCCAGGTAGGTGACTATCGAATGCTGCCCGAGATACCGCAGCCAGTCCATCCAGTCGATGCGCGACAGCAGCGTCCCAACGGTGATCACGGCGGCGGTCCCGATCAGCCCGAGTAGCAGCGAGACGCCCTGCGACTTCGACAGGCCGGACTGCACCATGTAGGCGTTGACGACGATCCAGACCAGGACGGCGACCAGCGCGACGCGGGGGCGCTCGATGGCGCCGTCGGCCAGACGGAAAACGTAGCGGGCAAACGCGTAGCCGACGTAGAAATAAACGTAGCGCACACAGAAGTGGTCGACCATCACCCAGTCTTCCGACCCCAGCGGAAATATCTGCAGCAGGGCGACCGCCGGCAACATCAGCCACCACGGCACGCGCCGCGTCAGTCGCGTGACCAGGAACATGATGGGCAGCGCCTGGATGAACCACAACATCGCGAACGGTTTCCAGACTATCCATGCGAGAAGGCTCTCGTCGGGTTGCCCGGGCTCGCTGGCGGCCGTGCCTTCCGTGGCGACCCGAGCTGCGAAGAAGATGGTGGTCCACAAGACGTAGAAATAGAGATAGTGCACGACCTTCGTGTCGAGATAGTCCCGCCACGGGCGGTCGATCACGCGCGCGAGGAACAGGCCGGAGAGCAGGAAGAAATCCGGCATCCGGAACGGCCTGGCGAAATCGGTCCAGTAGTGCATCCAGCCCGCCGATCCCATTTGCATCGTCATGTAGTCGGCCACATACAGGGTCACGACGCCGATGATGCAAATTCCCTTGGCGTAGTCGACCCACGCATATCGGTTGGCCTTCATCGCTATAGCGGGTGAACTCACTCTCCAGACTCCTCAGTCGTTTGATCAAATTAGATTTCGGACGGCAATGGAGCACCGAGATCCTGCCGCCGTGCGCGCACCCTGTGGCGTTCCCGCGCCGACGATGCGGTAGGATTAAGGGGCAAGTCCTTGCTTCGCGGTGACGGAACTTTGACACTGCCCGCCCGCGGCCGGTGCCCGAAGCACGACCTCGGCCCCAGCATGCCAAGATTTCGGCGCGCCTCGTTCGCACGGCAGAATTTTGTCGCCGCCGCAACACGTGATACAAGCGCGGCAAGGACGATATCGGACCGAAGTCGCGTTCTGGGACCGGCGCTGAGGAAGCCCGCTCTCGGGCACGCGCCGTCGCCGGTTGCGCGTTCATCTGTCATGCATGCAACGGAAACTGGCGCTCGCCCTCCCGGCCCCGCCGGCAACGTGGGAACGAAGCCCGCAGGATAGGCGTCACGCCCGCCGGCGGCTTCGAGGCCAAGCTGCGAGATGCGCCGGAGGCCGCGGCGAATTTGGGCGATCCTGCGCCCGATGCGCGCGCGTCGATACCAATGCAGCCCTAGCTCGCCAGCATCTGCCTCGCCCGCTGATACAGGGGCTCGATAGCCATCATCCTGGCCGCGACCACACCGGCCGGCCCGGGAGGAAAGATGAGGAAGTCCACGCCCTCCGCGCCCTCGACACCTCCCCATCGGGATTTGTAATGCGCGTCGCCGCTACCCATGTCGATAGCCCGGACGCCGCGTTCTGCGCAGTTCTCCAGGTCACGCAGATACAGGACCCACCCTGCCCGATACTGCGCGAACTCCTCGTCGTACTGATTGGCGATCAGGTAACGCGTCGACCCCGACGTCAGGGTGAAGCGGAAGGCGATCGGATGCTTGTTGAAGTAGACCAGCCAGACATCGAGTTGCCCCTTGGGACCGAGCTGCCGCGAGCAGACCTGTTCCCAGAACCGCAGGCTTTCCTGCGACATGTAGCGGGGCTGCCCCGACTTGCTGGCCGCCAGCCAGGACTTCCTTTCGATGGCTCCGCAGGCCTCGAGCATGGCCCGCAGCTCTCCGCCCTGTGGATTGCAGTAGTGCCGGATCTCGGATTCTCCCTCCCGTTGCATGCGGCGCTCATAGGATCGAACGCGCTTCATGGAAGAATGCTCGCGCACCATCGCCTCATACTCCTGGGTCGAGGCAGGAATGTCATGGGCGACGATGGTCGGCTTGTTGATGAACCTGACCAGCCGGCGGCAGCCTCGGGACAGCTCCTCGAGTAGCCCGGCCCTCTCCGGGTAGGCCGTGTCGGTAGGACCGAAGCGGTACAACTCGAACCATCCCTGCCTTCCCAGCAATGCGCGCGCCAGCGCCGCGCAGACCTGCTCATGCACCGCCGCGTGACACAGGAAACCGCGTACTGGCTGGTAGTACCCCGGCAGACACCAGAACGGGACGTGAAAGGTGTGCCGCTTCGCCAAAGGCAGTATTCCGCGCACCGCTCCTTGGCCATCATGGGCCACCAGTATGCGGCTTTCGCCGGTCCATGGTCCCGAACTGCCGAGGTGCCGAATCCACGCAGAATACCACTCGTATCCGAACAGCTTCTGATGCTCGGGCGCATCCGCGACGCAGCGCTCCCATGCCTCCCTTATATCCGGGAGCGCGCCATCGCGTCCCTCAAGGATCTCTACCGCGATTGAAGCACTGTCCGAGGTCGTCATCGCTTCGTCCTGAAATTGAGAATCATGAGTCGGTCTCACCAACCGCCGGAATTCGTACCGCCGCGTCGATGCCGCAAGCGCGCATCAGGCCTCGGCCGCTTCACCGCGCTTCATTTTCTTCTTAAGCCAATCACGGAATCTAACAAACATGCCGTGCGAACCTATCAGCAGCCGGTTGCGCACGGTGTCGCGCATGACCAGCATCAACGCGTCGTCGTACACCTCGTTGCTGTAAAGGCTCTTGTATGCCGCGTCGCCGGTGCCGAAATTGAACCATCCGGCCGGCCTCTCCGAAATGATGTCTTCTATGACGCGGAGGAACAACACCGTGCCGGGCGATGCCTCGGAAAGCTGGTGATCGAACCCGACCTCGGTGGCGCTGAACACGTCGGCGTACTGATAACCGATGAGAAACGCGCACGGTGTTTCGCCGTAGAAGAGCAGATACGATCGCAGCAGACCGGTATCCGCGAGATGCGCCTGCCTGGCATGCTCTTCGGCGCCGGTGATCACGCGCACCCCGATATCGCTGTACTGCCATGACCTCTTCGAGATGGCCGCGGCCGTCTCGAGAAACATCGCCACCTGATCCGCCCGATCGATACGCACGAGCCGGGATCCCGGTGTTACCGAGGGATCGAATCCTTTCAGCCGGCGCTTGAAGTTTCTCCGGGTGCGGCTGTTCTTCGATTCGAGGTATTTATCGAATGTCTCCGGAAGGCGAATCAGGTGGTGACTGTGCAGGCCGTTCATGGCGTGACACAACCATCCGCCCTTTCGGTACTCGTGGAGGTACCGCCACGTCGGCGAGTCGGCCGGCAGCGTCTTGAAAAACAGTCCGCGACAGTCACGGAACTGCTCCGCGATGGCGTCATAGAGTCGCGCATGCGCGGCCGCTTCCGTGGCCAACAGCGGCTGACTGCCGAGAATGTTGGCGACGCGGATCCTGGTTCCGAAAATTGAACGCTCGCCGATGTCGAAGTTCAGCGGTAGATCCTGCATCCGAAGGGCCACGACGCCGGCAATCCCGTCCCCGCCGTCATGCACCAGCGCCACCACATGGTCTGCGCTCCTGTCGTGGAGGGCCAGATTCTCCAGCCAGGGTGGCGATTGATAGAGCGCATCGGGATTTCCGCTGGCCGCGATGAGCCTCTCCCAGGCGGAGCGGATCTCGGGTGTCCGTACCGCCTCGGCGGCGTCGAGAAATCGAACCGACCACTTGTCCTCTGTCATCGTCGAGCCGTCCATACGGTCACGCATCCATTTCCGTCCTGATTGTGGTGTTGCCACATGCCGCGCGCACCGCGCTTACGGGCTCGAGCTTGTCGTCGCAGCCAGGACGGCGGGTGCCGTGACGTGCGCCATTCGCTCGGCATCCTGCCCGTGCGGCTTCTCTATCCACGTCACATGCCTCCAAGGCAGACGCGACGCCCCCGCCCATCGCGCATGTTCGCGATCGCTTGCAGGCGGCGGCCCTTGCGCCACTGCTCTTCACGGAGCGGGCCGGGTTGCCGACCACGGCACACCGTCCGATGTCAGCCATAATGATCGAGCCGGCCCCCACCCGGGCTGCACGCCCCCCGACGACGCGCACGACCCCCCGCGGACTGCCCTGTAGCGATCTCCCGTCGCTGGACTCGCGGCCGTGCTGGCGCCGCCCCGACAGCATCTGAACCCCACCCCCGACCATGGCCTCGTCCTGGAGGCTGACCCGTCCGGCCGTGCAGAATCGCCCGACGAAAACGTGGTCACCGAGTCGCGCGTCCGGTTTGCTGAACAAGGTCATGTATCCGAAATATAGGTCCCGTCCGACGGCGGAGAGCGTCCGGCGATAGAAGGCCCCGCGCGCATAGACACCCCCGGCATTCCGGGTATGCGCGCGACGCGCTCGGAGGCTGCGGTGAACGCCTTCGCCTGACCGAGCACCCGCCGCGCCAAGGCAAAACCGGCCAGACGAGGAAGGCTCCATGCGAAACCAAGTAACTCCGCCAACCACTTGAATCCTCGCAACAACACAGCGCGCGGATGCTAGCAAAACCCCGTCGGTCGAACCAGCACAGCGGCTGTGCCTGTGTCACAGACCTGAAAGACTTCCGAAACCAGCGCTGGCCGCCCTGACCGTCGCGTGCGGCGGAAACGGCAGAGCCGGGCCCAGGCGGAACCCGGGAGTGCCCGCATACTTTATCGCCGTGCCGGCGCGCGCCACGCCTGGACGCCAGAGCGTCATCGAGATGCACCGCGCATGCGCCGCCAGAGCTTCCCGGGCCAGCGGGCGAGGCCTTCCAGAAACCCGACGCCCAGGCCTAGGTGCACGCAGGCGATGATCGCGGGCAGACGCCAGTTGAATGCGATGCCGGCGCGGCGCGCCAGGCGCACGCCTTCCAGCGCCAGCATCGACGCGTAAAGCAGTATCAGGGCCAGCCAGCCCGCAATGAATCCGCCATGAGTCAACCCGGCCAGCGGCAGGGCGACGAGCAGGACGACGAATCCTGCGGGCACGATCGTCTCTATCCGGAAACGCTCCGGATGCTTGAATACGAACCCGGCGCGTCCGTAGCCATAGCGACGGGTCTGCCGCAACAGCCCCGAGAAGGAGTCGCGCGGATAGTAATGCACCGCGAGGCGCGGAGAGGTGAAGCAACGCACGCCCGCGCGCTCGATTCTGTAGTTGAATTCGAGGTCCTCGGCGGCGTCGAAGGTCTCGTCGAACTCGCCCACCTGCTTGACGAGGCCCCGTTGGTACATCACCGCGATGCTGAGGGGACTCGTCCATCCCTCGAACTGGGAGTAAATAAAAGATTCCTGCGAATGCGCCAGCGGCGACTGGCGTGCCAGCGCCACCATCCTCTGGAACTCGCCGATATCCGGGGGTGTGAGCGGTTGCGGTCGGCCCAGGACCCGGGCGTCATGCTCCGACACCAGTCGTGCCGCGGTTGAGAGCAGGTCGCGGCACGGGATGTGCACATGTCCGTCGATCAGGAGGAAGTACTCCCCCCTGCCGTGGCGCAATGCCAGATTGCGCCCGGCGCTCGACAGGCGCTTGTGATTCGCGAGGAGCTGTATGCGCAGATCCGGATGGCTCTCCGCGAACGCGCGCACGATCTCGGCGGTCCTGTCCGTCGACATGCCGTCAGCGACGACCACGTCCAGGTGTTCCCGCGGGAAGTCCTGATCGTAGATCTGCTGCAGGGTCTGCGCGATGAACCGCTCCTCGTTGCGCACCGGCAGCATGACGGTGATGCTCGGCAGACGCCGCTCGGCGATGTTCATGTCGCCATGGCCTCCCGATAGACTTCCAACAGGCGTTCGGTCTGGCTCTCGGGCGCAAAGCGCCGGTAGACGTCCTCTCGCGCCTGAACGGAAACGGCGCGTGCGAACGACTCGTCCGTCAATACTCTAATCAGGCCGGCTGCGAACTCAGCGGGGGCACGCGGCGCCACGAGCAATCCCGTCCTGCCGTCTTCGATGACCTCTGGCAGCCCCCCGACTCGTGTCGCCACCACGGGAAGCCCCAGGGCCATGGCCTCGAGCACGACATTCGGCAGACCCTCGGAGAGAGACGACAGGGCGAAGACGTCGGACTGCCCATACAAGCTGAGGATGTCCTTTCTGAAACCGAGAAAATGGACGCAGGACTCCAATCCCAGCTCGCGCGTCTGCGTCTTCAAGATCGCTTCCTGGGGCCCCGTTCCCGCCAACAGCAAATGCGCGAATGGCACCTTCTCCCTCACGATCGCCATGGCTCTCAGCAGATCGTCGTAGCCCTTTTCGGGACTCAGCCGGCCGGCCGCCAGGATCGTCCGCGCGCCCGCCGGCAGGCCCAGCTGCGTGCGGATGTCGGTCTGTCCCGGGTCGCTTCTCAATACAGTCTGGTCGGGAACGGTCACTGCGTTCTCCACGACATGGATCTTGCGCTCCGGGACCCAAGCCTCCAGCAGGCGCAATCGCTGCGACTCCGAGACCGCCACGATTGCATCGGCGAACCGGATAATCGACTTGTCCAGGAGACTGTACAGGTGGATCTTCAGATTCTCGCTGGTCCATCCTCGCGAGAAGCCGACATAGCGGCAGCGCCGCAGCAGCTTCAGAAGCAGGGTGTAGAACCCAGCCTTGTAGCCATGGGCACAGACGACGTCCGGGCGCCACTCGTCGTAGATTCGGAGCAAGTCCCGCAGCACCGCGACGAGCCGCCATTTCTTCGCTGGCAACAACAGGCATTCGATGCCGCGTTTTTCCGCCTCGAGTTTCAGCTCGTGCCCCCCCGACTCGGCAAAACTCATGAGGATGACGGCGTAAGATCCGCGCGGCAGCCTACCGATATGATTGAGTATCTGCTTCTCGGGGCCGCCGACAAAGTTTGTGCCTATGAAATGTGCAATGCGCATACTCCGACCCCTGGTCTCGCGGCGACCTCGGCGCTGCCACCTTCGGCTCAGGTGCGGCCCGATCAGCCCCAACCCCGAACGCGGTACACCAGCAAACCGACGATCTCGTGCAAGTTTCTCTCCAACGCAAGCGTGCTGTGATTGGCGGGCACCCACGCCCACCACGTGGATCTCTGGTCACCCCGAAAGTCGCAGGGATAGGCTACCGCCTGCAGGCCCTGCCTCGCCGCCACCGCCATCGCCCGCGGCATTCGGATCGCGCTGGTAACCAGCCAGACCGGCTGGTGAAGCTCCCCCAACAGGGACTTCGCAAAGACGATATTCTCGTACGTGTTGGTCGAGCGATCTTCGATCAGAATGCGTTCTTGGGGGATGCCGAACCGTCGCGCCATATCCGCCATCGCTCCGGCAATCGACGACCGTCCGTCAGGGCTCGGCGCCCCGGCGAATATAAGTCGCCCTCCAATCCGCGCGTGCAGATTTAGGCCCGCCTGTAGCCGCTCCCAGCCTTCCTCCCCTATCCGCGCCTCGTATCCAGTCCTGGTGCGCCTGAACGACCCCGCGGTCAGGACCACGATCACGTTGCTCTCGTCCTCGGCAACCGTGGTGACGTCCGGTGACGGATACTGCTCCTCGAGAAAGCGCGTCAAGGCGTTGCTGACCGCGGGCACGGTACCGAGATAAACCGCCACCACCGCCAGCACGAGCAGGTGTCGAAAGCGCCTCAGCATCGTGCCCGGCGCGGAGCGATAGGCCGCGACCGCGAGCGCCGCCAGCAGGACCGTGACGTATATCGGCAGGCGAAGGAACAGGTGCAGCAACCCCGTCATCGTCGACCACGCCTCCACTGATGCTCGCGGCGAATGCTGCCGTCGACGGTCATCGGCAGCCTTGAATTAGTCGTCATCCGCCCGCATCCACGCTCGCTACGATAAGGCCGACGCCGACTTGACCAGAGACTCGACGATAATCCTTTCCAGATCGAGCGCGATCTCCAACGGCACTTCGATATTGTAGTCGTCCTTGTACACAAAACTCGGCTTCTCCTTGTATGCATAGTGATGCCAGACGGGCGAAAACTCGGTGATCAGGTACCTGCCACCGCTCTGGATGATATCGATATTCAGCCAGGTCGATTTCAGTTCACGGGCCAGACGCTCGGAAAGCGCGATTATCTCCGGAGGAACGTAGCTCCACTCCCCGATTCCGCCGCCGTCGATGTTCACTTTCCACATGCGCTCATCCGCCTTGCCCCGCCAGTGGGCCTCGACGACCTTGCCATCACCGACCACGGTCTTTATGTCCCTCTCATGCGGCACGAACTTCTGCGCCAACAGCGGCGGAGAAAAGAAAGGATACGCCATGCGCCTTTCGCGAATCAGGTAATAGTAGAACATTCGGCTGGTCAACATGCGGAGGAAATGCCGAACTGCTCCGATTCGGAACAGGTCGAGCTGAGACATTCTGTAGAGGTGCAGAAGCTCGGACCGCGAGCTCACCTTGAAAACGTAATCGCCCCCGGCCCCATACCGGTTCTTGACCACAAGCGGGAAGCCCAGGCGCCGCACGATGAAGTCGATTGAGGTCTCCGACGATAGCTCGTATGTCTCCGGATAGGGCAGACCTCTTCCCTGCAGGAACAGGAACTGGCGGTACTTGTCGGAATAATAGGGAATGGTATTCGGATCGGGAAACATGCGCAGGTGCGGGTACAGGCGATGGATATGCATCAGGTTGTCATGCACCCGATACAGCGACTGCGGATGATTGGACGTGAAAGTGAACTCGGGAAAGTAGATGACGATGTTTGTGCCGCCAAAGTCGTATTGGAGCCAATCTGGCGCGTCGAAATCCAGCACGGTGACGTCCACGCCGGATTCGCGGAGCCGCTTTTCGAAGGCGTCGAAACGCCGATCCGATTTGAACAATACGGCCTTCAGCATCCTCTCCTCCGCCTCACTCAATCACGCACCGAAATCGACCGGCTTCAGCCTATCCGGATCGACGCTAGCCACGAGCGCCCGCGCCAGGACCATGCTGGCGTCGATCACCGGTTTCCCGTGCAGCATTCTCTCCGACACCGCCAGCGGCAGCTCGGTGCAACCCAGCACCAGGCACTCTGCGCCCTTGTCGGTCAGCAAATGCGTCGCGGCCGCGAGCACCGCGGCACGCGCCCGCTCCGTAACCGGCGTCGAAACGGCCTTGATCCCGTACGCACGGTCGTAGATCGCGCTGTGCACCAGTTCCCGCTGAACCCGTGCATCCGGGTAGACGGTCGACAGGCCTTCCTGGGCAAGGACTTCCCCGTAGGCATTCGTGGTCACGGTGCCATCGGTGGCGAGCACACCCACCCGCCGGACCTCGGGGAAGTGGAACTTGATGAATCGGGCCACCTCCAGAATCATGTTGATAACCCCGATTGTGCCTCCGCTTGCCTGTAGCGATGCAATTAAGCGATTGAACAAGCTGGGCGCATGAGCCGTGTTGCATGCAATACCGGCGACGGTGGCGCCCACCGACTCCAGGGCCTGCACGCAGCGAACCATTCCCGGTACCGGATCGTCTGTCGAGCGACCGAGCAGGAACGCGGTTCTGTCAGGCACGTGGCGCGGCCAGGACAGGAGCACCATATTCAGATGCTCCTGATCGGTTGCGGCACGAGTCTGCTCGAGGACCTTTTTGCCCAGATCAAGCCCGGCGTGAGGCCCGACCCCGCCCACGACCCCGATTACCCCCGCCTGTCCCATTGCCGATTACCCCGCTGTCATCGCAATCAAAAGGCCTGACGCAATCGACGCCGGCTCGCGTTTACTATGGATAACCCTTTGCGCTCGCGTCCCGTCACGACCGCTTCCTGCCCACGCCACGTATAGCCTTGATCTCCTCGAGTGTGAAAAACTTTCCCCACCACAACAGCAGGGGGAACGATGCCATTGCAAGCACGGAGCTAATCTGGCCCATTACCGAATGATTGCTCCAAATGAATATCACGTCACACAGAACATACGTCGCTATCGCACCAGCGAACACCAGCACCAGGCGCCGCCACTCGATGGGCAGGCGGTAAAACTTGTTCGAGTAGTGAAGATTCACCAGTACCAGCGTAATCATCGACGCGACGGCCGCCACGGCCGCCCCCCACATCCCGAAGATCGGGACCAGGACGACGTTCGCCGCGACCGAAACGGCGGCGGCCATCCCGAAGATGATGGGCTTGTACTGCGTCTTCTTCGCGATCAGGATGCCGGCATCGACAAGTCCCGAAATGCTGTAGAACACCGCGGCCAGACATGCCAGCGGCACCAATGCGAAGGCATCGGCGAACTGCTCGCCGGTCACGTACGGAAGCACGATCGGCGCGAACACCGACACGCCGAGGGCCACCAGTACGCAAGCCAGCGTGAATAGCGTGAGAACCCGGCTCAGCAGGACGGGTCCATTGGGCTTGTCGTAATTGTCGAAGAGGAAAGGGGACCACACCTTCAGGAACGGATCCATCAGGAACATCGTGCCCACCGTTCCAAGCTTGGCGGCGAGCGCATAGACGCCGACCTCCTGCAGGCCGGAATAGATCCCGAGGAAATATCGATCCGCGTTGTTGATGAGATACATGAAGAACGAAGCGGGCAGGAGCGGCAGGCCGAAGACGATCATCTGCTTGATGATTTCCACCGAGACGCGCAATCGGTTGGTCGCGGCGATGTAGATGACGACTCCGATGGCGATGGATCCCGTAACCCCGATCTGGGCAAGGAAGACGCCCTTGACCCCGAGACGCATCCAATACACCAGCACAACGTTCGCCGCCAGGTACAGGACCACGAACAAGACGTTGATCAGCACGTAGGCCAGAGAGCGCATCTGTATCTGAAAGTACGTGAGCCCCACGTTCAGGAACATCTCGCAGGGTATCCAGAACAGCGCCAGCAGCAGGACCGTATCCGTTACGTGACCGCTCAGCAGCTTATCGAGGATCAATCTCTCGAATGGAATGAACGCCGCGAGGATCGCCGCGCAGGATATCGCCACGAACACCATCGTCGATCCGGTGACGGTCTCCTGCCACGCCGCATCACCGCGCTTGTCGAAGAAGAAGCGGATATATGCCTGGCGCACCCCCAGGAACATGACGATCATCAGGACGCTGCAAAGGCGATACAGGAGTTCGACGGCGCCGTAGTCCTCGGTGCTTAACGCGTGCGTGTATAGAGGGATGAGCAGGAAGCTGCCCGCCGCGCCTAGACTGCTTCCGATTCCATAGATTATGGAATGGCGGGCGAGCTTTTTTATCTCTTTAGACATTGCTGCTGGCAAGCAGAGGTGGCATCAATGCGGGAGTGCAGCATACCGAGCCTGCTGGAACCTCCCGGCGGGCGCAATACCACCTGCGCGGTCCCACTACTATCGCCTGCCGGCCTTGCTCTTGTCGTCGAAAATCAAATCCATCAGAACAACATGCACCGCGAACAGAACCAACCAGTAGAACCTGTAAAGACTGTGCGCCGTCAGGCCATATATCAGCAGCAGGACGATTGTGGTCGACAGCAGGCCGGCCACGCCGTTCACGATTTTCGTGCTTCCGGGCGCGGTCAATCGCGCACGGCGCGCCTTTCGAAGCTGAATGAGTGTCGCCGCGATCAGCGCGGCATAAATGATCGCCCCGACGAATCCCGTCTCCGCCATTACCTGCCCGTAGAGGTTATGCAACTGCAGCGCGTCCGGGTCGTCGCCCGCGACCGCAATATTCGTGTCATCGACTTCCGCACGGGCCAACGCGGACGCGCCCGGTCCGTACCCGAACACGGGGCGGCGCTGGGCCAGGGAAAACCCGTCCAGGAGACCCTGCTTTCGGCTCTGCGCGGATTCCTGCGCCACGCGGTCAGCGCCCTCCCTGGACACCTCATCCTGATTGACGAATATGAGATCGAAATACCGGTGTCTGAGGTGATCGGGCATGACCGACAATGCGACCGCCCCGCCCACAGCGAGTGCCACCAGCAACTTCACATTCAACAGCCGTCTTCCGTAAATAATCAGAACGAACAGAACGGCACATACCATTGCCGCCCGACTGCCGCTGAAAATGACCGAGGCGAAACAGATAGCCATAAAACCCAGCGCCAGCCACTTCACGTCGTGTCGACGCGCGGACATCAGCCAGTACTGGGCGAACGGTAGCGAGTAAAGGGCCAGCAATCCGTACGCATTCGCGGCGCCTATCCCGCCGCCGGACCACACTCCTATCATCCGCTTTCCACCCTGTTGATAAACATAACTTCCGCCAGCCAGGAAATCCCGCCACGAGAGCAGCTGATAGCCAAAGGAGATCACCGCAACGCCGATGACAAAGACTTCAAGATCGCGAATGCTGCGTATCCCGAGAACGACGAAAAAGTAAAAAAGCATCAACTTCCAGTAGTTCTCGATCCACCACACCGCGGTCACGGCGTCCTTGTAGGGAGACTGGAGATATCCGACGAGAGCCCATAGGAAGAAACATATCAGGAGCACCGTCGCAAAGTTGAGACTTCTTACGATCCTCTGTCCCGTGAGCAATGACAACACAATCAGCACGACCAGGATACGCTCGAAATGCGTATCCGCGATGATCCCGAATCGAACCTGCGGCGTGGTGGTCAGCAGCCACACGTAAATGAGTATCAGCCAGGTCGATACGCTAACGGGCTGCGTTGCGTCACTTGGCGCCGCGGGAGCGGCATTGGCCTTAATCGCACGTGTCACGTCTTTGCCCAATTTTCGTAGAGATGGCGTAGTGGTGAATACTCATGCGGCCTTCTGCTCTCGTCGCCCTCGGCCGCAAATGACCGCACGTCACGCGGCAAGGTGGACCTCCCGGCGCCGCCCCGTTTGGCACCCTCCCTGGGTGATGCCAAGCCTCGCGAAACCGCACGGCGGCCAGTCCAAAGCGCTAGCAGTCTATTCGGCACCCCTCGGCTACCCAATGAAAATACAGTGGTTTTGTGTGTCAGTTACCAATCGGTAGCCGCCCAGCCCTAGGGCCGGATGAGTTAAGCGCTTATTATACGTTGGCGCTACCATATGGACCGTCGCATACACCCGCTATACCCATCCATGATTGAGGCGTACTCCGTCGCATCGAACTTCGGCGAGCCCGCCCACGGCTCCGGCAGCTGGGCTCCGCACGCGGTCCCGCTTGTTTCCAGGACTGCACCGCCCGGCCCAGAAAGCGGGTCGGGTCGAGCCCGAGACGCATCCTGCCCGACACTGCCCGTCACCGGCGACCTGAGGAACCGCATGAATGAGAGTCCGACCATCTCGCTGGTCATCGTCACCTACCTGCGCGAAGCCATCGTCTGTGAGACCCTTCGGGCTCTGGAGCCACAAGCCGGCCTTTTTGACGAGATTCTGGTCGTCGACAATGGCAATTCCCCGAAATTGAGCGAATTCGCGCGTACCTACGGACCCGGAAACCTGCGCGTCCTCCCCCAGACAAGCAATGATGGTGCCGTCGGTCGAACGCACGGCATCCTGGCCGCATCTGGCGATATCGTGCTGACCCTGGACGACGACGTTCGACTTCGCGACCCGTCGGAGCTGGTCGATCTCCGCCGTTTTTTCCAGGCCGGTGCCAGGATCGGATGCGTCAACTTCAGAATCCTCTACGAAAGCGACCTGTCGCTGGATCTCAGCGACTGGTGTCACCCTCGCGATCCCGCCCGGTTTGCCGATCGGCTTTTCGAAACCAGCTATATCTCCGAGGGCGCCTGCGCTCTGAACGGGGCAATGATCCGGCAGATCGGCGCCTATCCCCTGGACCTGTTCATCGGCCAGGAGGGCGTCGAACTGGCCGCGCGGATACTCGATGCCGGCTACGACATTTACTATCTGCCCTCCGTCAGTGTCACCCACTCCGTGGCCAACGAAGGTCGGACCAGCGGCCGTCAGTTCTTCTTCAACGCCCGCAACATCTACTGGATCGCGCTTCGTACCTACCCGCTCGGACTGGCCGTCCGCACCGTATTTCGTGAGTGGGGCACATTGGCGCTGTTTTCGCTCATTCGCGGCCGACTGCCCCATTTCGCGCGGGGCTGCTATGAAGGTCTGCGCCGCACGGCCACACTGTGGGCCAGTCGCCGGCCCATCGGTTCGGCCACCGCGCGGCACATTGCAGGACTGAACAGCTTCAAACCCACCGTCTGGACGCGCGTCAAACGGCTGCTGCGCAGCAAGACACTGGAATGACCATGAATGCCCTGTGCACGAGTATCCTTTCGGCGGTGATGCCCATCCAGTATCGGGGCGACCCTGACCGCAGGCGGCTCTATCTCAGTTTCGACGATGGCCCTAACCCGAATACTCCCAGGCTCCTGGACATACTCGAACGTCATGGTGTCAGGGCCACGTTTTTCGTACTCGGCAAACGCATCGCCGATCGTGAGTCCATCCTCTCGGCCATCCACGCGGCGGGCCACCGAATCGGCAATCATTCCTTCAGCCATGCGTCGGCGCGAACTCTCTCGTATACCGCACTCCTCGACGACATGGATCGCTGCGCGCAGGAGATTCGCCGGATCCTGCCGAAATGGGAACCGGGAATCTGTCGTCCCCCCTATGGTGACCTATCAATTGGGCTCATTCGTTACGCCGTCGCCCGTGAACAGCGTATCGTGATGTGGAGCAAGGACGCCATCGACTATCGCGCCCCAACCACCGACGCTATCGACGCACGAGTGCGCAACGTGCAGGACGGCGACATCATCCTGTTTCATGACGAGTTTCCGGTCACGCATCAGGCTCTCGAAAAACTCATTCCGTACTGGAAGGCGAAGGGTCACGAGTTTGCGGCGCTGTAGCGCACGCTCTGCCATGCTACTTCCAACGTGAGCTGGTCGGTCGAAAGCGGTCTGACCGGCGTACCGGCCGCGGCTGCTCGATCGGTTCCATGATTTCGCGGCCACCCTCACCGACGGCAGTGTTGCCACCAGAGCCGCGCTACCACCAGCCGTCTGCCGCCGCCTCGGTGGACACCTCCGTGGAGCGTGGCCCTTCCCGACCGTCGACCGTCATGGCGCTCACCGAGTATGCCCGCGCGGCGGCGGCATCGAGGTCGACGTAAAACGTCCCACCGCGTGGCGATATCGGCAGCCGCTTTCCGTCTCGATAGATTACATACTCGAAAACACCTTTCGTTGCGACTTCGGTCCATTCGATGAGGTATGAATCGAGGAAGCGCGTCACCGCCACGCCCTCCGGGGCCGGCGGAATTCCCGATTCCGTCGTGAGCACGCTGTTGCCGCTCAAAGTCAATCTGCCGACGGCCT
This sequence comes from Gammaproteobacteria bacterium, assembly GCA_041395385.1. Lineage (GTDB taxonomy): Bacteria > Pseudomonadota > Gammaproteobacteria > JAJPIJ01 > JAJPIJ01 > JAJVHZ01. The sequence continues at coordinate 22,203 of JAWLAN010000031.1, read as the reverse complement.
CGTCGCCCACCGAAAAACCATCCGCGAGGTACTTGTTGTCCGTCACCGTCACGGAGTCGGCAGGCGAGAACTGGAAGGCGTACGGCTCGTTTGCCTGAATCTTTCCCCTGCGTGCAACGATCGTGTTGTTGCGAACGATGATGTTCCGCATTAGCGGGTCGGTTTCGTCGCTGCCGACAAAGATGCCGAAAACGTCGCCTCGCACGTCGCTCGCCGCGATGATCGTATTGCCCTCGAAGGTGTTGTCGCCGCTCGAGTACCTGTCGCGAATCCCATAGACGTTGTTCTCGACGTACTCGCCCTCCGTGGCGCTCGAGGAGTACTGCACATCGATGCGGTTCCTGTAGACGAAATTTCCACTTGCTCCCACCTCGACACCCTGTCCCCAGCCATCGACATTTATGCCACGACCATCGTCGCTGATGATCTGATTTTCGTAGATGTGCACGTTGTGGCTGCGTCCGGCAAGGAGGATGCCGTAGGGCGCCTTGCTGCCGGGGCGCCGCTTCTGCTGTATGCGATTCTTGTAAACATCGGATCTATTGGCGTTGTCGGCTCCGATGTATATGAGTTGCATCCCGCGGTGCCCCCCGACCAGGATGTTGTCGTGAATCTCGATCCCGCCGCGATTCTGGGCGCTGAGCGACAGTGGATCGGCTCCATAGCCGTCGATCGCGGATGTATCGCCGAGCACCTCGATGTACGTCCTGAATATCTTCGAACCGTTAAAGCTGTATCCCTTGTCAGCCTGTATTCCGCCTGACTCCACGCCAACCGTACGAATGACGAGGTCGTGAATCATGTGGGGTCCGGCCTGCCACGATGCTCCGTAAAGAAGGATCGCCGGCGAATCCGGCGACTTCCCGGCCCCCTGAAGTATGGTGCCGTTGGTAATGGTAACCCTGTCCACGCCTACCGCCACGTATACACCAAATGCGGAGGTCGAGCTCGGTTCGGCGTTATACGTGATCGTGTGACCATTCAGGTCCAGCGTCACGTCGTCAGCGGTGACGACGACCGCCGTTCCCGGTGCGGTCAGGTCGGCTTCGAGTTTGTGGATTCTGTTCGGATAGTCCAGGACCACTGCGGCCGGTGGAATCTCGTCACGTGGGTTCTCGCCGGAGCCGCCTCCCGCTCCGCGCGTCCCTTCGCCGTCACCAGCGAGGCCGGCCTCGGCGCGGACCACAAACGGCAGCCAACAGAGCCCCAGAATTGCGGTGAAGAACATCGCCGACAGCGTGAACCGTTGGGCGACCAGGCGACTTTGACCAGATCTCTTGAACATTCCTGTCCCTCCGCGCTGCATCCGTAGCCCCACACGGGGTACGACAACACAACTCGTCAAAAGACCGCGATTCGGAAAGCGCTCAGCCACCCAGCGCCCGATCTACCGGGACGCGATAGCTGTACGGAAGTGACGCCACGATCGCCGCATTCGCGGGATTGCCCCGGTCCCTGACGTTTACCCTACACTCGCCGTCGCCCTCGATCCGCAACTCGTGAATGTACCCTCCACTACAGGCGAGCTCGACTCGGGTGACTCTGCCACCTTCCAATGACTCCAGAGGATGATCCGAGAAACGCATCCTCGTGTCGCTTCTGGGTTGCGTCACCTCGACCACAATCCGATCCGGCGCATAGGTGGTCACCAGCGCACGTGCGTTGCTGAAGAAGCCACGATTCACCGGACGCGCAATCTCATAGTCGCGATACCTCCCGGCATCTCCATGTCGACCCGCCTCCGCCGCCTTGGCGATGTTATATGCCTCTCTTGCCGTTACGTAATGCAGCCGGCATCCTGCAGTCGCGCACAGTTCCTCCAGTTCACCATGCAGCCTGTCCATTTGCTCACCGAGAAACATCTCGCGGCTTTGCATCCCATGCGTATGCAGCTTCACGAAGAGCCATTCCGGACGACCGACCACGCAGACGCCGGCCTTTATCCACAGGTCGATTCGTCGTCGGAAATACGGCGTAAATGATTCCAGGGCCGCATACTCGATGTAGCCCTGTGACCAGTCGATACATAACGGTCCCTCAAAGATAACCAGATCGCCGCTCACGGAGCCGCCGACTCGCATAGGAGCGCCCGTATCGTAAGACTTCGGGTCGGGGGTATCCGTCGCGTAATAAATCGAATTGATTATGCGTGGCTGCGAGTTGACGCTGAACGCGGGGAAAGTGTAATCGGCATAGCAACCCGCATCGCCAAGTATAGACAACTCCGTGTTGACGCCGCTCATCGCGGCGTCGCGCCTTCCGTTATCGAGCGCCCAGTTGCCCGCGATGTATGCGAACCGCTTCTGCGGACTCCGCTCGGCCGTGCGCATCGCGCCGAACTCGTTGAACCATTCAACACCCTGTTTGATCGTCTCCGCGAAGGTCTCGGGAGTATCGTTCCCATGGTGTAGATGGAAGTCTATCTCTCCGAAGCCCTTGTGTACGAACTCGCTCAGGATGCGCACGCATTCGTCATTCGGATAGTCATACCGGTAGAACCACGAATGCTGAGGTACGACGCCGTCGGAATCGCGATGGCGCGTTGCCATGTCCGCGAACGCCTCGCACCATTCGCGGACGCGCTGAACACCACGCTCGCCTTCCTTTCTGGAAGGTTCGAAATGATCCACGACCACGAATATCAAGTCCGTGATCTCCGCTCCGAGCTTTCTTACCTCGCCCTGTGCGGCCATTTTCCGAAGGTAGTCCGGAAGCCAGATGTGACAATTCCAGCGGAGGAAGCGGACGAGAAGCTGTGCAATGTTGAGGAAGGTTTTCATCGTGCGTCACGCTATTGGGAGCCGGCTTCCTACTATCGACTTGTCGTCGATCCATCCTGTCTCGTGCCACCGACGGCGAGCCGCTCGTAAAGCGATTGCGTCCGGGCAACGCATTTCGAAACGTCGAACAGTTCATCAGCCAACGCCAGACCCCGCAGGCCCAGCTCCCGCGCGCGGGCCGGATTTGCCAAGAGCCTTTTCATCGCCTCGGCCATCGCTTCGCTGTCACCGACAGGGACCACGTAACCGTTGACATCGTCGGTAACGAGCTCCGGGTTGCCACCGACAGCCGTGCACACCACCGGCAAGCCTGCAGCCATGTATTCGATGATTGCGTTTGAGAGACCCTCGGAGGTGGAGCTCAGAACACCGACGTCGCTTGCCTTCAGCAGGCGGGGAACGTCTGTCCGGGACCCGAGAAAATGCACCGAGTTGGAGAGCCCCAGTGATAGCGTCAATGCCTCCAGCTTTTCGCGCTCGTCGCCCTCTCCCACGATCACGACGTGCGTCTCGGGGTGCTCCGTCGCAGCCTTTCTGACACTCTCCAGAAAGACATCGATTGCCTTCACCGGCCGCAGGTTGGCCACGAGGATGACCAGTGGGCTGCCGGCCGGGATACCCAGCTCCGTCCGAACGTCCTCCCTCACGGACGCATCATCGTTCCGGAAAGCGTCGAGAACGACTCCGTTGTATATGAGCTCGATCTTCTCCGGCGGAATACCCTCGACTTCCTGAACGTGCCGCTTCACCGCTTGCGAATTGACAACGAACCTGGATGCGCCTGGATTCAGCAATTTCAGCAGACGGAGTTCCAGCGGATTGTGCCAGTAGCCCGCATTGCGTCTGGTCGCAAGCACTACCGGAACCCGCGCCATCTTAGCCGCGATGGTGCCGGCGATATTGCTGTCCCGGAAATGGATTTGCAGTATGTCGATGCGCTCACGCCGCAGGAATCTGGCAAATCGCAGTATCCTGACCCAGCTCACTGGGCGATAGAACGACGCGATGTCGACGTTGTACTGCGGGCAAAGTGACCGATTGGCCCTGAACCAGGGCGAATCGCGGAGAAAGCAGAGGTGGGGCTCAAATCGGTCCCTGTCGATTCTCTCCAGCAACATCGCAAGCTGCGTCTCGGTACCGCCCATCTTCTCATCGACGGTATCGATCAGGAACACAATCCTGATCTTGCGAGTCGCCGTTCGCTCATTTCGCTGTCGACCGTACATGTATGCGTCGGCTGTATACATGATCTCAAGCGCTCGTCGTTACTAGTTCACGCGCACGGAGGACACATGGTCTCTCGCCGGCGGCCGGCCGGCCGGAAGCTGACTGGTCACGTAGCGATACTTGCCCGACGGATCGCGCGATATCGCGTCCACGTGCTCGAAGCGCACTCGCACCTTTGGCCCCACGATCTTCTGGAACCGTGCCTGGAGATCGGTCAGGTCGAGACTTCCGTCGGAGCGATTGACCACCTTGACCAGCAACTCGGTCCAGTCGGTCTGTATGACCTGGAACTGCGCCTCCAGATCGACGCTATTTATGGCCTCGACGAACAGGTATCCGGGTTTCGGATTTCCGTCGCCGTCGTAGAGAATATCTCGATCCCTACCCACGATCCGCTCGGTCAATGGCAGCGGCGAGCCGCAGGGGCAGACGCTGTTTTCGGCAACGACCGCGAGGTCGCCGATCTCATAACGGACCAGCGGCATTCCCCGGTTGAATAGATCGGTGACGACCACCCGCCCCATTTCTCCCGGCTTCGCCGGAATGCCGTTCTCGTCGAGAATCTCGACGAACGCCCCGTCCAGGAAAAGGTGCATCCCGCGGTGTTCGCGGCATTCGCAAGCGATCACTCCGCATTCACGTGTCCCGAATTTCTCGAACACTTCGCCGCCGAACGTGTCGGCGAACAGCCTGCGCTGCTGCGCATATAGATTCTCGCCAGTGCAGCTGATCGCACCCACCCTCGGAAGGTCGATGCCTCGACGATTCACGAATTCTGCAAACACCGCCAATGAGTTCGGGAAGCACTTTATGATGCTGGGCGCGAATTCCCTGTATTCGCGAGCGAATGCCTCCATGTATTCGTCGGTGATATGGTGCGGGTCGAACCTCAGCATGCGCTCGCATGTCGCGTTGCGCAATACAGCTTTCCAGCGGTCGCCGAAGCTGTCGTGATGCGAGGCCGCGACGAAGAGGGCTGCCTTGTCACCGAGCCGGTAGCCCATCCAGCTATCGAAATACAGCTCCTGCGCCTTGCGCAGGTATACACATTCCTTGTCACGCACGAACGTCATCGGCAAACCTGTTGAGCCCCCTGTGCGCGCGTGTATCAGCCGATCGGCGGGGAGATGACGGGCAATCAGGCGCGAGAGGTTTGCGCGAATGACTTCCTTGGTCAGCAACGGCACAGCGCGAAACCGCGCCGGGTCCGGGGATTTTGGGGTGAATCCACACTCGTTGAAAGTCGTCCGATAATATTCGACATTCTCGTACGCGTATTCGAGGATTCCCTGCAGTCGATTCTGCTGACGCGCACGCAATTGCTCTACCGTCATGGTATCGACGTCGTCGAACTTGTTGAGCAGGCTCAGCTGCGCCGCATCACCATCCTTTATCGTCCACAAGGGAAAAAACACGTTTCGTACGACTGCAGACATCAGACTCATCGGCGCCTTCCTGTCTCCATGCCTCAAAGTTGTAAGAGCCGAACCACCCGACGCCCGGCATTCATGGCCCGCGACGAATGGCCGCATTAAGGTGGAATTTTGCACACAAAACCCCGCGTAAGTCGGTGCGGTGCATCACTATTTCGTACCTCCAGACAGCCTCGTCGCCCTACGCCGCCAGCTGCCCGATGCAAATCTTCCGAACCCGGTCGTTTCAGGCACAGTGCGCAGTCGGAACCTGGCGTCAGGTGCGCGTTCCCACGCCCCGCCTTACTGGCTGCGACACGGTCAGGGGAATCCTTCCGATCGCCTTCGTCGGCGCGCTGGATACGCCGCCAACGTGCGCTCCGGAGTGGCTTGTCGGCGCCTGCAGGCAGTCCGGCCGAGCCCTTGCTACGCGCAGGTCCCCGACTGGCGGTCGATCCCGCGCCGGAAGCTACGCCGCCCCACGGTGTATTACGTCCGACGCTTCCTCCGCCTTGGCCGAGGACTGCAGCAAACCGAGCCCCTGCAAGACCGAACGTGCGGTGTCAAAGTCGAAATCCGAAGTCAATGCCTCCAGCCGCGCTTGGCACCGCTTCAAATTATTGTAGTGGCGAAAGCGCGAAACCAGCCCGGCTTTGATACGCGGCTGGTCCGGGTCGATCTCCCAAGGGTGCAAATAGAAGATAAACGGCACCCCGTCACGTACGTTGATCTGCTTCAAGGCGAACCGGGAGAACGCATATGGGAACAGGCGAAAATAGCCACCGCCCGCGACAGGCACGTCGTACTTCGCCAACCGGTAGGTGGAAAGGGGAAACTCGACTATTGTCTTGCCGCCTTGCAGCGACTTGCGATGGGGGATGCGCGGCGACCCCGGGATGCCATAACGGTCGTGCCTGACGGGGAAAATGCTCGAGTCATACTGGAATCCCAGGTCTGCCAGGATGTCCAGTGCCCAAATGGACTGCTTGACTATCGAATAGCTCGCGGCGCGGTATCCGATCACTGGCGCCTGCACGGTGTCTTCGAGCACCTGCTTCGCTCGACGGGTCTCCGCCAAAAACACCTCGGGCGTCTGGCGATAGACGAGTTCATGCGTTAGCCCGTGGCATGCAACCTCGTGGCCGGATGCGGCTATCTCCCGAATCAGCCCGGGATACCTCTCGGCAACCCATCCAAGCACGAAAAACGTGCATGCAATCCCACGTTCATGGAACAACTCGAGCAACGCGCGGGTGTTGCGCTCGACACGGCATTCGAGTTTGGTCCAGTCATTGCGGTCAATCACGGACGAAAAGGCCGAGACGTGAAAATAGTCCTCGACATCCACAGTCATGACATTCTTCATGCTCATCATCGTCTCCGCCGGGAGCCAGGACAGGGGTTTAAAGGTGGTCGCCGGCACGCATGCAATCCCCGTGCGAACTGCGTAGAGCTTGGCCGCCCCCAGTCTGTAGCAGGGAGTGTGGCCGTGGAGACGGGTTCGGGCCTGGCCGGCTGAGGAAACGCGGCCGCGCACACTCCCCGGCAGCGCCTATGTAGCCCGCTACCACGTCCCAGGCCGGAAGTGGGCGCGACTCTGATGCGACGGACAGGCACCCCCCGCTGCGGCCCGGAGTACCGGGGAAGGTGGGTACGACCCCTGCAAAGCCGGGCTCCAAAGCCCCTTTGGAGGTGGCCTTCGAACGGTGAGCGCATCAAACCGTAGCTGCGCAGCGACAATAGCGGGGCCGGCTTACCCATGCCGTCGCCTGGCCTCGACGGGCTGCGCGTTCCGGCGAACCTGCTATTCCGCGTCCGTTCGGCCCTTGATCTGCTTGACCTCATCCTTGAACTTCTTGAGCTCCTGCCGAAGTTCATGGATGACGGACCGCAGATTCGTCTCCGTTCTGCCTCCGCCAGTGGTCTCGCCCGCAGTCTCGGACGCGATATCTCCACCCGCCTCGTCAGTCTCGGCGCTGATTCTGCGACGCGCTGCGGAAGACTTGAGCATCGTCGGCTCATAGTCCGATTCGACACCCGGAGCGGCGCTCGGCTCGGGAGACCACAGTTCCTGCTTTACGTCCTCAAGCACGTTGTCGATCACGGCGCGACTGATATGGTGAAGCTCCTCAAGGCATCCGTAGAGCAGCACTCGGTCGCAGAGCAGGTTGGTCTTTCGAGGAACGCCGCCCGTGAACTCGTACAGTCGCGAATAGACGTCGTCATCGATGTAGGGGTCGCCGTTCCAGCCGACGAGCTTCAGGCGGTGCTCGATGTACTGTCTGGTCTCCTCCTCGGTGAGCGGCTGGAGGTGGTAAGCCGCCAATACGCGCTGACGCAGCTGTTCGAATCCCTCGGACCGCATCATGGTCCGGAATTCCCGCTGGCCGAGAAGAAGGCTCTGCACCAACGGCTTTCCCTTCCACTGGAAATTCGAGAGCATGCGCAGCTCTTCGATCGTGCGCCTGGCAAGGTTCTGGGCCTCGTCGACCACGAGCAGGACCCGCTTCCCCTCCTGCACGCAAACGCGAAAATACTGCTCGAGCTTGTGCAAGAGTGCGGCTTTGCTCAGACGGTCGAAGGGAAGTCCGTATTCAGCGGCAACCAGACGAAGCATATCGTCCGCCTGGATCTGTGTGCTCACGAGCCGGGCCGCAACCATGCTCTTGGGGTCGAGCGCCTGAAACAGCCGGCCTACGAGCGTAGTCTTGCCTGTGCCGACGTCACCGGTGACGACGATGAATCCCTCGCCCTGCTCGATGCCATAGCGCAGATAGGCGAGCGCGCGTTTGTGAGTACCGCTGTTGAAGAAGAACCGGGAATCCGGACTTAACTGAAACGGACGGCTCGTAAACCCGTAAAATTGCTCGTACATGAATCCTCTTTGGAGCTAGAACGTCTTCACCAGAAGCAGAAAGGCCCGGTTCTCCTGATACTCGGGAACTGCGCCGGTGCTGTCGCGATTGAAGTAACGCGCTCCGACCGATGCTTCCAACGTCCGACCGAACTGTCGTGTCAGCGCGAAATCGACGATCGTGTATTGCGATTCATCGCCCGTACGGAACTCCTCGTCGATGTACTGTATGCCCAGGCGCGATCTCGACCGTGGCGTGAACCTCCACGTCCAGGCCGCGTTCGGGCCCATGGATTCCTCGGAATCGCCGGTGAGCTGATAGTCCAGTTCATAACGGGTGAAGCCCAGCTCAAAATCGTGCTGTCGGCCCGTGTATGCGCCGAACGCACTGAACGACTTGTTAACCACGACCTCGCCAGTCTCCACCGGCGTCAATACGTTCAGCTGCTGTGGCTGGCCGGTAACGGGATTTATGATCGGCTGGCCGAAGGGATCCAACACCGGGAATGCCGTATTCCGCAGCACCGCTGTACGAACGGAAGTCGGCTCCTCGGCGTAATTCGCGACGAACCGCAGACGCCGGCTGGTATGCTCGGCCTGCGCCGCGAAGGTCTGACCGAAGAATCGCTCACCGCCAATCACCTCTATGTAGGTCTGCCGCCGGGGCGCCCATCTCAGACCCACGCCCCAGAGCACGCCGCTGGTATCGTCCTCGGAATCGAAGTCGTCGTCATCGTAACCCAGCTGTCCTATCGCCGCCCAATGTGGCGTGAAGTAATAGTCCGTGCGCCCGGTGACGTTGCGGAAACGGATCGTGTCGCCAAACGCCTCGTCGTCGACGTACTGCTCCAGATAGTCTAGGCTCCACTGCAATGTCTCGAAATGACTGCCATTGTGAATGTTGGCGGTAACGGTGTGGGCACTGCTGTCCGTCAAATCGTCCGTGGTGGACAAGACCTCATCGTATGTGTATCCCACGTTGGCTCTTGCGTAATTGCCGAACTCGTGCACCCAGTTCGGACTCACGCTGTACGAGAACACGTTTGCACGCCCCACGGCGCTGATGTTGTCGAGCGCGACCGTTCCCACGTTGCCGACGTTCTGAGGGCCATAATTGACGCCGAAATCGATGAATCCGTGGTCTCGGAATACCTCCAACTGGCCGTCACCCGTCAGGAGGTTATTGATGCGGTTGCGGCTGCTGTCGTCCGCATAGATCAGGCCCTGCAGACCGTAATCGAGGTTGACCCGGTACCGCATTCCGCGACCTTCCAGCGAAACCGCGGGGGTGAGTTCGGTGACAAAGTCGCCCTCTTCCTGGCCATCGGGGGCGAGTTCGATGTTATCGGAGTAAACCTCCTGCACCGTAACTTGAGGATTGATGTCCCACGCGGCGGCATACGCCGCCGGCGCGCAAAGCAGACAACTCAATGAATAAAGGAGAGGCGCCGATCGCGTCAGAACGGAGGGCTTGCCGTATTCATTGTGAGTAATATCCATAACCGTAGTCCGCGCTTTCTCGTTGGTTGCTTTTATTTAGTATCAGTCCGACGCGGACGTTATCACCCAGTACGCGCAGGGACTCAGTCACCAGATGCTGATCCGTCTTTTCCGCTTCGACCACCATTAAGACCTGACCCACCATACCCGTGAGCACCAGCGTGGAAGCGTGCGCCAGAACCGGTGGCGTGTCGAATATGACCAGGCGATCCGGATAACGCCGCGCCAGCTCGTCCATGAACTGTTGCATCTTGCCGCTGCCCCACAGCTCGGCGATTTGGTAGTCTAGCCTGCCTGCGGGAATAAAGGCGAGATTTGGAACGTTGGTGCGCAACAAATAATCCGCCAGATCGGCCCCTTCGGTGCGCAGAAAGTCCGTGAGGCCGGGGTGTTCACTCAGCTTGAGCGTTTTCGTCAGGCTTTGCTTGAAGACGTCCGTATCCACCAAAAGCACCGTCCGATCGAGTTCCGCGGCGATACTCATGGCCAAGTTAAGGCTCGTGTAGGACTTGCCTTCGCCTGCGACAGAGCTAGTCACGGCTACCAGATTCGCGTTCTTGACCTTTTTGGCGGCGTCGGAAAATGCATTTACGAGTAGCGGACGCTTGATGCGGCGGTACTCGTCCGCGCGCGGCAGATGCATCGTTTCCGGCGTGAGATAACCCTGCTTCTCCAGGGCCTTCAGGTCGAGCGTCACCGCCTGCGATGTGCGCAACGGGGCGGGGGCTGTCGGCGCGAGGCTTTCCCCGGCCTCCCACGTCGCCCCGATGAGATCCTCGCTCGCGGCTTCCCGGGGGAAAGTCGAGGGCGCGACTACCGGCCCGCGGTTTCCGGAGATCGTCCGGATGTCAGACTGCTCGAGTCGTTCCAGTGCCTTCTCAATTATGCTCATGCCTGAATCATCCGAAATGGTTCAACGATCATTTTCACCAGGGGTTTGATGTCATAGCCGTTGTGCATCAACACCCCCATATAGGCCGCCAGCAGCGCCAGGACGACCAGACCGAAAAGCAGCATCCCGAATTGGCGTCTTGCCACCTCCATGACGCTCCAATTCATGGTTATCGCTCCAAGCACCGGAACGCCGCCGATGGTCGCCAACTGGTTGCGCGTGTAGAAGGTCGGGCGACTCTGAGCCCGCATCCAGCCCAGTCCGGTGCCCAGCGCGAGCGCCGCCAGGAAGACCGCCGTCGTCAGCAGCTGACGCTGGGGGCCCACCGGCACCAATGGCAGCCGTGGCGCCTCGATCACCTTGAACATCGAATCACCGCCGGCCGACTGAGCGCCTGCCGACAGGCTGATCGTTTCACGCCGGTGCACCAGTTCCGCGTAGGTCGCCTTGATCACCTCGTAATCGCGATTGAGCCGTGCGAGTTCAGCCTCGACCTTGGGTACGGTTTCGGCCAACGGCCTCAGATCGAGCAGCTGCTGCTCCTTCAATGCAATCTGCTCCTTCATCGCGGCGGCGCGCGCCTCCGCCTCCGTCAGCAGCAGTCTCGCGCCGGAGGTATCCGTCGCCGGTGCATAGACCACTGGCGCACCAGCGGCTGGAACGTCCAGGCCTTTCTTCTTCTGTTCCTTCATTTCAGCCAGCTGACGGCGCAGCCCGATAACGTCCGGATGCTGCTCGGTGTAATTGAGCAACAACTCGCTCAGTCGCGATTCGGCGGCTGCAATCTGCTGATCGAGGGCCGTTTGCCCCGGCGCCGCGCCGCCGACGCTCACCGGTACGCGCGACGCCGCCATGTTCTGTATCTGCACACGCAGCGCCGTTGCCCTGAACTCCGCCTCGCGCAGCGAGACCTTCGCGGTCTCCAGTTCACTTTGCAGCGCTTCCACACGCTGGCTATAACTCTGCCCATTGGCTCCCAGCAATACGCCAGGATTGTCGAGCTTGAATTGCTTCAATCGTTCCTCGGCCTCGCCCAGATTGCGCGCATATGCCGCGATTTCCTTGTCGAGGAAATCCGCGGCCTCCTTCGTGCTGGTCTCGGTGAGATAGGAGAACCGTTCGACGAAGAGATCCAGCACGGACTTGACGACATTGAGCGCGAGTTCCCGGTCGGTCGATTCGAAGCTGATCGCATAGATATCCGCCGGCGTGTCATTACGTGAATTGGCCTCTTCATCGACTGCCGGCATGAGGCGCTTCACGCGGATCCGCTCGGCAAGGCTCATCACCATCTTGTCGAGGTCCTCCGGTGATTTCACATTCGTCTTCAGATCCGTCTCATTGATCACGCGCTCGATATTCTCGCGCGTCAACAGCGTGCGTTTGATGAGCAGGGCCGACTGCTGCGGACTCCACGTCTGCGCGCCATTTGGACCCTGGAAGAGCGGCTGAAGCGCGGCCTTCGTATCGAGATAGACCTTTGCATCGACCTGAAATCGGTCCTTGACTGTCTCCAGTCCCGCCCACCCAATCGCACAAACGAGCACTGCCGCACCGAGTGCCGTCCATCGGTGGTGCAGAACCATCCACAGATGCATCTTCAACTGCTCAAACTGTTCGCGCATGGATTGAATCGAGCTCCTGGTAGCTGGGCCGATCCCTGGCCACGGATCAACATTGAATGACGACTCTTAAAGCATGGTTTCCGGAACGATAAGTATGTCGCCCGGCTGCATGGGCATGTTGGCGGATATATCGCCATCCTCGACCAGATCCGCCAGGCGAACGCGATATGCCTGCTGCTTGCCGCCGACTGTCCTGACCAACGTCGAGCGGTTGCCGGCAGCGAACTCGGTCATACCGCCGGCTGCGATGACGAGATCGAGCACGGTCATGTCGCGCCGATAGGAAATCGTTTGTGGCGTGGTCACCTGGCCCGCGACGCGAACGAAATCGCCCGCGGCACCCTGGAATTGCATCACGGTGACGGTGACGAGCGGTTCCTTGATGTAGTTCGACAGCCCGGCTTCGATCTCCGCGGCAAGCTCCTTGGGCGTCTTGCCGGCAGCGACGATTTCCTGCACCAACGGCGTGGAAACCTTGCCGTCCGGACGGACGGGAACCCCGCTTACCGACAGGTCGGGGTTGCGCCACACGAATATATTCAGCTGATCGCCCTGCCCAATCCGATACTCGAATGAACTGCCTGCCGCGCCAGCGGCTGCAGGGGGTGGCGCTTGCACGGCGGTGCTCTGACATGCGGCAACGCCCACGACTGCAAACACCATCGCTACGAGTCGACCCACTACGTTCTTGCCTGGATACATTTTGTTGTTCCCCCTTAGATGGACGCCGAGACAACCGCCTGCATTGTTCAGCACAGATACTCCCTGGAAATCCCGCCGGTTCTTGAGCATCGTATCGCTCAGTGATTTTCAGGACTGTAACCGTATGGATACAATTTACATTTTAAGTGAATTTCTCAGCGGAATCACAGGCTTCGTGGCATTTTTCGTAGTTCGTTCACATGAGGCCTCGATCGTGGTCCGGGCACCGTCGACACCTGCCAATGCGGCAGAGCGCATCGTCGCGCGCCTGCCCGCCCGACACCGCACCGGGCACAATTTGATAACTGTGTTCATATATCCGGCGTATTCACCTGATTATAATAAAAAAGAACAAATCACCGGCACCGAACCTGCAGCCAAACGCACTCGCGAGAAGAGTGCTTTGCGCAACACGACGCGCCCCGCGTGCGTCGGCGCGACCGTACGAATCCGTCCTAACCTTCGCCTGGGCCGTGGCAATCGACTGTGGGCGCGCGAAACCGAACGTCGCGCACGCATCTAGAAGCAAGCGCCGCGCCACGCGTGCGGACGCCTCCAGCCGGGGCCCTGCAAGTTCCATCCTCATCACATTCCCTGGGGTTAGCGGCAGGCTTCGCACGCACTTGACCGGTGCACGTCCATCGCGAGCGGTGCGTAAGCGTGAATTGGTAGGTGCAGTTCGGTCACAGACGTCGCCGCCGACAGACAATCGCGACGAAGCGAAACGCCTCCGTGATCCAGCTAACCGCGTGTCGATGGGATCTTGAGGTGGGGTGCGGCGCATGACTGCTGGAGCAATCGCGCGGCGCGCTGGCACGAACAGGCTGGCGGGGTACGAGTAGCCCGCCGACCCCTCGTCCGGAAACGGTCGAGAGCAAGAGAGTAGCCCGCGGCGGGAACGACCGCCACAGACGGCGCAGTCGGTTCTACCCGCGGATACCCGGCCCAGGCGGCTTCGTTAACGCGACCCCTTGCCCCAGATGACGACCTGCAAAGTCTGGACGATGACCATCAAATCAAGGAACAGGCTGTAGTTCTTCAGGTAGTACAAGTCGTACTGGAGCTTCTCGCGGGCATCCTCGACGGAGGCTCCGTATGGATAGCACACCTGTGCCCAGCCGGTGATACCGGGTTTCACGTGGTGCCTGAGCTCGTAATACGGGATCTGGCGCGCCAGTTCCTGGACAAACTGGGGCCGTTCCGGACGCGGCCCGACGAAGCTCATGTCCCCCTTGAGCACGTTGAAGAGCTGCGGCAGTTCGTCGATACGCGTCTTGCGGATGAACCCGCCAACCTTTGTGATGCGGTCGTCGTCCTTGCGCGCCCACTGCGCGACGCCGTTTTTCTCGGCATCCACGCGCATGCTGCGGAACTTCAATACACGGAAAATCCGCCCGCGGCCCACCCGCTCCTGGCTATAAAACACGGGTCCCCGCCCGCCGGACTCGATGAGGATGGCGAGCACAGTGAGAAGCATCAGCGGCGCCGCGAGGATGAGGAGCGCCAGGCTGACAGCGATATCGAAAAGCCGCTTGCTGGTGGGCTTGAGCACGGCCTGGGTAAAGCCGTCGGCGAAGACGACGCTGCTGGGCTGCAGCGTGTCGAGACGTATCTTCCCGAGCTGCCGCTCCAGGTAGGACGACTCGTCCAGCACCCGCAAGCCTTTCATCTTGCACTCGAGCACCTGTTCGAGGGGCAAGCGGTTGCGGCGCTCGTCCAAGGCTACCACGATTTCATCCACGTCGTGCCGCGCGGCGAGGTCGTAAAGTGTCGTCTGGCCCAGAGGAAACACGGCCCGGCCCTGCACCACCCGCTCGTCGACACCGATGTCCACGAAACCCACTATGGTTACTCCGTGACGGTCTGAACGCCGCCGGAGGCTGGCTATCTGCAGCGCGCGGTTCCCGACGCCGAGCACGAGCACTCGACGGCTCCAGCGGAAATCCGTCCGAGGCACACAGAGAAACCGGCACGACGCGATGCCGAGGAACGACGACAGCAGGGCGATCACGAACGCCCGCGTGCCGACCGCCAGACTGGGATCGAGGACCCACACTATCGACATGACGAGCAGGCCGCCGAGAAAACTCAGTCCAAGACGGAGCAACAGCGCGCGCGGCCCTTCCCGCAGATCGCGCTGGTACAACCCCATCGCGGTCATCATCATCATCATCACGGCCGCGAACGTGAGCGCCTTGAGAAGCAACTCCTCGCGCGAGGAATCCATGGTCCCCTGCGCAACGACAATGAGCGCCACCCCGACGTACACTGAAGCGAGAAGAATGACTGTCTCGGCCAGACCCAGCATGAGCAGGGTCTTGGGGACGTAATGGCGGAAGATTCGATACATGGCTGAGTCCTGGGTCGCTGATCTCGTTATTCCCTGCCCGCTGAGTTCCCTGCGGGACCCTTATTTATGCGCCCATATCAGCAACCGGCATGCCACTTCGGGCGCCGGTTAGGTCAGCTCTTCCCGATGGCGACCGAGAGTAATATCAGTCGGTAAAACAAATAGTTAACGGATGGCCGACGGCACGCCCGAAGGCCCTGGTTCGATCGCGACGCGGGTTGCACCCGGATCGGCGCGCAGTTTCGTCGCAAGGCGACGACACGGCATCGGCAAGACCCGGCGACCCGCCGTCCCGGACGGGCGTTCAAGGCCGATAGTTACCGGCCGGTTGTCTCGTGAATGGCGCCGAGCAGCGCAGCCTTGCGGATGGGCTTGGGCAGATGCGAGCTGCAGCCCGCGGCCAGGCAGCGAGCCACGTCCTCCCGGATGGCGTGCGCGGTCAGCGCAATGATCGGGGTCGGCTCGGCCCTCGTCGCGGCCTCGAATTCCCGGATCGCTCGCGTGGCCGCGTAGCCGTCCATGACCGGCATCTGCATATCCATCAGCACCAGATCGTAGCGCGCTGACTTGAAGCGGCTCACCGCAACCTCGCCATTCTCGGCCTCGTCGATATCGACAGGCTCGTTCTTCAGAAATGCCCTCACCAACAAGACGTTATCGGCAGTGTCCTCGACCAGCAGGATACGCCGGCGACCATCGCGGGCCGTCCGGCCGGGAGCACTGCCTGCCACCTCCAGAGCCGGGACCAGCGGAGGCGCGGCTGCATCGCGGGCCAGCAGTCTTCCAAGCTCCGTCAGTTTCACTGGCCTGACTACGTGCGTGGCACCATCGATGGTACGCGCGCGGTCGAGATCCCCGGTCAGATTCGACGGTGAAAGCAACATCACGATGTTCAACCCAGAACAGCACCGGCACAGTGCCGCGGCGGCCTCGAATCCGTCCTCGCCGTCCAGCCTCCGATCGCAGACCACGGCCAGATAAGCGGCGTTGCTCCGCGCCGCCGCATCTATCCGCTCGAGGGCCTCGGCATGCACGGACGCGACATCGACGCGGTAGCCCGTCTCCTCGAGATACTCGCGCATCACCGCCCGTTCCGGTCCATTGCCGGTCAACAGCAGTACTTGACCGCGCCGACCCGGCAACAGGGCGGGACTCGCGGTCGCGGCTGCATCCGGGACTGGCGAGAAGGCAACCTCGAAGATGAATGTGCTTCCCCGGCTCTCCTCGCTCAGAACCCAAATGCGGCCGTCCATCATCTCCACGAGATGTCTGGAAATGGTCAGCCCGAGCCCGGTACCGCCATACTTCCGGGTGGTGGACGAATCCACCTGCGTAAAGCTTGCGAATATCGCGTCCTTCTTGGCGGCAGGGATGCCGATGCCCGTATCCTGCACCGCAAACCGCAAACGCGGGCGCGTGTCGTCCGTGGACTCCCTGCTCACACGCAGGACGATCCCTCCAGTCTCGGTGAACTTGGTCGCGTTGCCGATTAGGTTGAGGATGATTTGGCGAAGCCGGGTGGGATCCCCGACGAGCCTATGGGGCACATCGCGACCGATATATGCGATGAGCGACAGTCCTTTCTCCTCTGTCTTCAGCGCGTACAAGTCGACCGCGTTTTCGATCAGTTCATGCAGATCGAACTCGATGCTCTCCAATACGAGTTGTCCGGCTTCGATCTTCGAGAGATCGAGAATGTCGTTCACAAGACTCAGCAGCGCCTCGCCGGCCTTCCGGAATACACTCACGTAACGACCCTGCTCCTCGTTCAGCGGCGTTTCACCGAGCAGCTCCGACATACCGATGATTGCGTTCAGCGGCGTGCGAATCTCGTGACTCATGCTGGCGAGGAACTCCGACTTGACCCTCGAGGCGCTGAGCGCCTGGTCGCGGGCAACCGCAAGCTCGCGCGTCTGGTACAGGACCTGACGCTCGATCTCGGCGTTGCGCGCACGCAGTTCCCGCGCCTTCGCTTCACGCGCCCTTACCAACGCGATGAGCAAGAGCGTTATGCCAGCGCCCAGCAGCACGGCCGTGTAGATGAGCCCGTGCTCTATTTCGTGCCAGTGCACTGGCCGGCTGACGAAGAGCTTGATTGAATAGGCGGGAAACTGCAGCGACGCGTTCTCCGTCAGCCGTGTAATCTCCCAGCCGCGACGGCTCGACGACTCATTGCCGGCTTGCGTGAAAAGTACCTGACGCCCGACGATGCCCTCCGACTCACTGGCAAGCGTGATACCCAACCCGCTGTAGGCGAAGCTGGATCCGAGCAGACGTGAAGGGTCGATCACCAGATACACGACTCCGGTCCCCTGACGTTCCGCCGCATCCCCGGCCGCGACTCTCGACGCGTTCACCTTGCGGACCAACAGGTAGCCGCCGGCAAATGGGCCTTCCTTGATGATGCTGGTAGGCACCGCGCCGGCCGCGTTGAGAACAGTCTGGAAAACGTCTGGCTGCGACACCAGGCTGCGAAGCTGTGTAGCCTCGTCCAGATCTTCCACCGATCTGCGCGATGCGGAATAGGCCACTGTCCCCAGACTCGGCGAACCCGACCCCCCTTCTGGTGCGAATACGACTGACTGGAACCCCGCAAAGCGGAGAAAGGGATGTCGGCGCAGCGATGCCTGGCCCAATTCATCGAACGCCGCCTTGCTGTCGATACGTCCATTCTCCAGCAAGGATGTCAGGTAAGCGCTGACGTCGTCCGCCGCAGCCACACTTCGACTGAGGGCGCTCTCCAGCGACACCGATTCGAACGCGAACTCGCGGCGTTCCGTATCGAGCGCGTTCTGCCACGCGTATAAGAGCAGAAAAACGGAAAACGCAACGCCGAAGCCGCCGGCAACGGCATAGACGCCAGCACCGATGCGCGGTTCGCGGGCGGTCACCGTGCGACCGCCTTGCGAATGCCGGACCGCAGCTCAGCGATAGACAATCTCGACCTGCGCGAGGTAATGCCGCAGCTGTGAAGTTGCATTGCGAATGATGTCGGCGTCACGGGCAATCGCCGCCCGTTCCAGTCCCGCGCCGATTTCCGTGATGAACGGGAATCCATAACCGCCGCCCGAACCCTTCATGCTGTGACCTATGATACGGATGCCGTCGAAATCGCCCTTGGCGAGCAGCGCCTCCACCTTTTCGATATCGCGCTGGCGGTTGGTGAGAAACCCCGGGATCAGATCCTCAAGATCCTTGTCTACCGTCACCTGGACCATGGCTGCAATCCGAGCTCCTATGCGTCTAGACGTCGCGCTGCTCGTCCGCGGGGTCCTCCGCGACATCACCGTCGCTGGATTCCGGCTCGTCCCCCTCGGCCGCGCCACCCTTGCGGAACTCCGCCGCATTCAGGTGATGCTGTGCCAGCAGTTTGTAGAACTCCGTGCGATTGCGCCCGGCTATCCGCGCCGCGTTGGCGACGTGACCGTTCGTGATGCGCAGCACCCCGATGAGATAATTGCGCTCGAAGGCATCCTTGGCCACCTTCAGCGTCTGAATGCCGGCCGGCTCCTCGCGCAGCGCGCTCTTGGCCATGCTGAGAGGGATGATGTCGGTCTTGGTCAGCGTCGTGCACAATTCCACCACGTTCATCAGCTGACGCACGTTCCCCGGCCATGGCGCCGCGAGCAGATATTCGAGGGCCTCGGGTGCAAATCGTTTCTTCTTCGCGTTGCGCTTTTGCGCCACGCGATCGAGAAAGTAGTCCAGCAGCGCCGGAATGTCCTCGCGCCGCTCCGCCAGACTGGGCATGTGAAGCGGTACGACATTGAGTCTGTAGTACAAATCCTCCCGGAACTCACCCCGCTTCACGGCATCGGCAAGATCCTGATGCGTTGCAGAGATCACCCGCACGTTGACCGGCACGCTGCGCGTTGAGCCTACGGGCCTCACCTCGAAATCCTGCAGGACGCGCAGCAGCTTTACCTGCAGGCCCAGCGGCATATCGCCGATTTCGTCGAGGAACAGCGTACCGCCATTCGCTGCCTGCAACAGCCCCTCGTGACGGGTCAAGGCGCCCGTGAACGCGCCGCGTTCATGCCCGAAGAGTTCAGACTCCAGGAGCTGCTCCGGAATCGCGCCGCAGTTGACGCCGATAAAGGGTTTGTCACGACGCGGGCTGGCCTCGTGGATCGCCTTGGCGAGGACTTCCTTGCCGGTGCCTGTCTGTCCGCTAATGAAAACGGTGATGTCGCTGTCGGCAAGGAGTTCGGCCTTCTCCAGCAACTCGGCCATCGCCGTGCTGCGATAGATGATTCCGGCGCCGAACTTCGGTCTGGCCTCGGAGATGTCGGAGGAGAGTCGCAGCGCGCGACTCACGTTGGCGAGCAACGTCTCCTTCTCGACCGGCTTGGTAAGAAAGGCGGCGATACCCAGATGCATCGCCTTCATCGCCTCCGGGATCCCGGCCTGCCCGCTCAGCATGATGACGGGCATGAGAGGATTGCTCGCATGAATCCGGCCGAGCAGGGTCATTCCGTCCATGCCTTCCATATAAAGATCGGTCAGGACGCAGTGCGGTCGAGACATGCCGAGGCGAGTCAACGCTTCGTCGCCCGAGGTGGCCGTTATTACCGAGAATCCGCTCGCTTTCAGCCATGTCGATAGCAGCGCAACCATGTCGCTGTCATCGTCGACGATCAGCACGCGATACGGTGTCGAGGTGTCGTTGATTCCCACGCCCAGTTCCCTGTCTCGTTGTAAGGTCCCGATAATCTGGCTTGTTCTTATATTTGCCAGATGCTCGTCTGCAATTGCGTCAGATCATATAACCATGCCGTTCATCCACACTTCGTAGGAGATCGTTGTTCGTCGCCTCCCTCCGCTCGCGCGGTTTCGGCGTGGGGTCTCATTCCACCGTGACGGACTTGGCCAGGTTGCGCGGCTGGTCAACGTCCGTGCCCTTGAGCACCGCGACATGGTAGGCGAGCAACTGCAGGGGTACCGTGTATATCATCGGGTCAGTCAGCTCATCGCCATGCGGCATGGGTATGACGTTGACTCCCGGTTCGCTGGCGAAGCCGGCCTGGCCGTCGGCAAACACATAGAGCTCGCCACCACGCGCCTTCACCTCCTGCAGGTTCGACTTGACCTTTTCCAGCAGATGCCCATTCGGCGCAACGGCAATAACGGGCATGTTCTCGTCGACAAGCGCCAACGGGCCGTGCTTCAATTCACCCGCCGCGTAAGCTTCAGCGTGTATGTAGGAAATCTCCTTTAGCTTCAGCGCTCCCTCCATCGCCACCGGATACATCGGCCCGCGCCCCAGAAACAGCGCATGGTCCCGGTGTATGAAGCACTCCGCCAGCTTTTGCAGGGAACCGTCCTCCTTGAGGACATCATCGATCGCGCGCGCCGCTCCCTCAAGGCCGCGCACGTAGCGACGTTCGTCGGCCTCCTGCAGACCGTTGCGGCGCGCCAGCAACAGCATGACGAGCGCCAGCGCCATTAGCTGCGTCGTGAACGCCTTGGTGCTGGCAACGCTGCGTTCCGGGCCGGCGTGCGTCATCAGCGTGATGTCGGATTCCCGCACCAGGCTGGATTCCGGTGCGTTGCAGATTACCAGGGACGCCGCCAGCGACTGGGTCTTGGCATGACGCAGCGCTTCGAGCGTATCCGCCGTCTCGCCGGACTGGGAAACCGTGATGAACAGGGTATCCGGTTCAATGACGGGTTCTCGATAACGGAACTCGCTGGCCAGCTCTACGACGCAGGGCACTTTGGCGATCTGCTCGAACCAATAGCGGGCGACCATCCCGGCGTGCGCCGAGGTTCCGCAGGCGACGATGCGCACACGCTTGACGCGCGCGAGCAACTCGGCCGCCCTGGGCCCCAGGCATGCCTCCAGCACCCGTCCGTCCGCCGTCCTCCCCTGCAAGGTGTTGGCGAGCGCCATCGGCTGCTCGAAGATCTCCTTTTGCATGAAGTGACGGTACTCGCCCTTGTCGACGGCGCCGGCGCTGAGTGTCGAGAGGTGCTCCCTGCGAATCACCGGCTGCCCGTCGCAGTCGAACACGACGTAGCCGTCGGTCGTCATCTCGGCAAGATCGCCCTCGTCGAGATAGACGATGCGACTGGTGACGCTCACCAGCGCCGTGGCATCCGAAGCCGCGAACATCTCGCCGACGCCGACACCGATTGCAAGCGGGGATCCGCGGCGTGCGAGCAGGATCCGATTGGGTTCGGTCGCACTGATGACCGCCAGGGCATAGGCTCCGTTGATCCGCTTTACCGCCGCCAGCATTGCGGCCCGCAGGTTCAGGCCCTCTTGCATGAGCGACTGCACCAGATGGGCGACGACTTCGGTGTCGGTATCCGACGTGAACTCGAAACCCTTCGCCTTCAATTCCGCGCGCAGTTCCTCGTGATTCTCGATGATGCCGTTGTGTACGACGGCGACGTCATTCGAGACGTGCGGATGGGCATTACGCTCCGCCGGCGCGCCGTGAGTCGCCCAGCGCGTATGAGCGATCCCGCTGGCGCCGTGCACCGGGCTCTCGTCGACGGACTTCCTGAGGCCGGCGACCTTGCCGAGCACACGTCGCCGCTCGATGTGACGCGTGCCATTGAGTACGGCGAGGCCTGCAGAGTCGTATCCGCGATATTCCAGCCGCTGCAGACCCTCGATAAGTATCGGAGCGACATCCCGTTGCGCCACTGCGCCGACGATTCCACACATCTATGAGACCCTCGCCTATTCTTCCAGTTGACCGTTCGCCATCACGCGCTTGAGTATCCCTTTGGAAACCAGGTACTCCTTGATGCGCTTTTCGGAAAGTCTGCAGTGATTGGGCGTCATCTCGTCCATCATCGACTGGCGGGCCTCCTCCGCCTTGGAATTGCCGTTCTTCGATGCCACGTAAT
>JAWLAN010000030.1:0-42796 GCA_041395385.1 Gammaproteobacteria bacterium | reverse complement strand
GTCCATGACCGCGCCCCGGCTTTGCGGACAGTCTATCGTAGAGATGACGAGGATATGGCGTAGCATCAGGCCACGCCGGATTATTGTCCTTGTACAGTCCGCAACTCTTCATGCAATCACGAACAAACGATGTGCATTGCCTCTTAGTGATGTGCCACCATCCCGGATCATTTTCCCGAGCCATTCTGCATTGTTCCATGCATCGATCCTGTTGCTCAGTCGCCTCGACAATCTTGCATTCGCGCGGACGGTCTGGCGCATCTGGAGCAACTTGTCCTCTCCAGTCGAAATTGGAATAGGGATAAAAGCCATATGTCGGCCCGCTTGCGCTTCCGAACCCGATGTGCCCGGTCACGCTTGGATAGAAACAGATCCGTTGATCTAAGCCATACGGATCTTCATACATGAGCGGATTCCCACCGACATAGGCGTAAGTGTTCAATCCCCCCGCCAGCCCGATCGGGTCCGACTGAAGATACCGCCCCGTCATCGGGTCGTAGTCGCGGAAGTAATTGTAGTTCGACTTCACCGTGACGTCGTAGTACTGCCCGGGGAAGCGCGGGTTGTACTTGACCAGCTGGCCGTTGCCGTCCACGTCCTCGTTCGCCGTATAGTCGCCAAAGGCGTCCGCGTTCCACCACCACAGCATCGTGCCGGCGGTGTTGGTGATGACCCGCGGCGTGTTCAGGTGATCGGCATGGATGTACTGGATGGTGCTGGTGCCCGTCAGCAGAGCGATGGGCGTGTCGTCCAGCCACGCGGTCTCCTGGATCAACGCATTGCTGCCGTTGAACTCGCCGACCAGGTGGCCAGCCTCATCGTAGATGAAATTGACCGTGCCGTCCGCACCCGTCTTGCGGACCCGCTGACCCAGCGCATTGTAGTAGTGCGTGACCGAGGCGGTGGCCGTGCTCGAGGTGCGGGTCGCCGTGATGACCAGCCGTCCACGGGCGTTGTAGGTGTAGGCCGTACGTCCGATCGTGCTGGAGGCGCCGTTGGTCGCGATGTTGCCCGCCGCGTCGTAGGTATAGGTGCGGGCGGTGGGGCCGGAGACCGTGTTCAGCCGGCTCTGGCCCGAGACGTACGGGGGAATGGTGGGGCGTCGTCATTTATCTTTCCATGCCGCGATGCCAACGCGAAGATAAACGACGACGGCCCCTTTTACAGAGAGCGATGTGCCGTCACGGCCGGGCAACCGGGCAGATGTGCGGGAGACGGGTGAAGAAATTGGCGGAGAGAGCGGGATTCGAACCCGCGAGGGGTTTCCCCCTACACGATTTCCAGTCGTGCGCCTTCGACCACTCGGCCACCTCTCCGGGAAACGCGGACGCGCGATTTTACACGAAATGCCTGCCGGTTTAACCCCGCGCCGGAGGGGCTATGACATCGGGGTCGATATACCGGTTCGGCTTGCCAATCACGCGCTCACCGGGAGTTGCAGCTCGGCCTCCAGGCCCCCGTCCGGATGGTTGCGCAGGCTCAACGTGCCGCCCAGCCGCACGGCGATGTTGCGGGCGATGGGCAGCCCGAGGCCCGTGCCGCCGGTCTCGCGCGAACGCGAGACCTCCAGGCGGTAGAACGGCTCGAACACCTTCTCGAGCTCGCTCTCCGGGATGCCCGGCCCGCCGTCGCGCACCGTGATCCGCGCCCGCCCGCCCTGCCGCTGCGCGACGACACGGGCGTAGCCGCCGTACTTCACCGCGTTCTCGATGATATTGCTCAGGCAGCGGCGCAGCGCGGTGGCGTTCGCGCGCACCGAGGCCGAGGTCCTGGCCTCCGCGGTCACGTCCATGCCGGCATCGGCGAGATCGGCGCACACGCTGCCGACGAGCGCATCGAGATCGATGGTCTGCACCGCCTCGGGGACGTCGAGGCTGCGCGCCAGTTCCAGTCCCTCGCGCACCATGTCCTGCATCGCGGTCATGTCCTCGATGAGCTTCGCGCGCAGCGCCTCGTCGCCCACCTTCTCCAGGCGCAGGCGCATGCGCGTCAGCGGCGTCTGCAGATCGTGCGAGATGGCCGCCAGCATCTGCGTGCGCTCCTGCAGGTGGCCGCGGATGCGCGCCTGCATCGCGTTGAACGCGGCGGCGGCGCGCCGCACCTCCGCGGGGCCGGAGGTCTCATCGAGCGGCGGCCGGTCGAAATCCTCGCTCAAGCCCTTGGCGGCCTGCGCCAGCCGCGCGATCGGCCTGGTCGCCATGCGCGCCACCGCGTAGGCGAGTGCCGCCACGCAGGCGGCGAAGAACAGCAGGTACGGCGACTGCCAGCGGAGGAGGTTCATGCGCGGCGGCGCCAGCAGGCCCGTGCGCATCACGAAACTGAGCGGCGTGCCGTCCTGCAGCGTGAGCGAGATCGTCCGGCATTCGGGCCTGAAGCGGGCCCCCGGCGGCGTATCGTCGAATCGGGCGCCATCGTGACCGCGCCTGCGGAACTCGGGGCACTCCGGATCCGGCGTGTGGACGACGGCGACATTGCTGCCCTCCCCGAGCTGGGCCCGCAGCGCCGCGGTGAGGGCGGCATCCTCCGGGCCGCCGCGACCCGGAGACCAGCGGACGTCGAAGATGCCGCGCATGAGACGCCGATCGTGCACGACCGCGGCGCGCGCGCCGGGCGGCGCCGACTCCAGCAGCGAGACCAGCTCGTCCACGCGCTCGACGACGCGCGCGTCGCTCATCTGCGCGAACGCGCGCTTGCGCTCCAGGCCGGAGAGGAACGCGGTCACCGCCACGGCGAGGATGATGCCGGCGAGCAGCACCAGGAACACGCGCCCGGCCATCGACCCGAGGAAGCCCTTCATCAGCTTTCCACCGTCACCGGCAGGCTCAGCACGTAGCCCTCGCTGCGCACGGTCTTGATGATCCGCGGCGAGCGCGCGTCCTCGTCGAGCTTCTGCCGCACGCGGCTGACCAGCAGGTCCACCGAGCGATCAAAAGGCTCGGCTTCGCGCCCGCGCGTGAGGTTGAGGAGCTGATCGCGGCTGAGCACGCGGTTGGGATGATCGAGAAAGACCTTCAGCAGGCGGAACTCCGCGCCCGAGAGCGCCACGACGACGGCGTCTGGACTGACGAGCTGCCGCGTGTCGAGCTCGAGCGTCCAGCCGCCGAAACGCATCCGCTTGGCTTCCGGCGCCTCCAGGTTGGGAGGCAGCGCGCGCGTCCGCCGCAGCACGCTGCGTATGCGCGCCAGCAGCTCGCGCGGCTCGAAGGGCTTGGCGATGTAGTCATCGGCGCCCATCTCCAGTCCGAGTATCCGGTCCACGGGCGAGCCGCGCGCCGTGAGCATGATGACCGGCAGGTTCGACTGCGCGCGCAGGTCGCGGCAAAGGGTCAGGCCGTCCTCGCCGGGCAGGGTCAGGTCGAGCACCACCAGGTCCACGCGCGCGGTCTCGAGCGAGCGGCGCATGGCGGCGCCGTCGGCCGCGGTCAGCGTCCTGAAGCCGTTGCCGTCGAGGTACTCCGCGAGCAGCGTGCGGATCTCCCGGTCGTCGTCGACGATGAGTATCTGAGCGTCCGTTTCCATGCGCGGATTATCGCCCCGGCCCGCGGAGTATTGGTGGTCGGGATTGTACGGGCCGGTAGCGCCGGCCGGAACCGATACACGACGATACAAATCCCCGCCCCCGCGTACAAACCGGATACAACCACGGGCCAGCGCGACACATCCGCGATACACGCGCGGCGTTGAATGCTCGCCAATCCCCGCCGCCCGGCGGGCGACCGAACGACAGGAGACATGCAGATGAAACGAATTTCCGGAAAATTGCTCACCGCCGTGATGCTGGCGGGCGCGCTGGGTGCGGCCATCCCCGCCGCCTATTCCAACGAGGGCTGGGGCGAGGGCCGCTGCTACAAGGAGCGCGGCGCGAAGCGTGATCACGCGTCCCGTTTCGAGGACCGCCAGATCCTGCTGCACGCCAAGCTGAAGCTCACCCCGGAGCAGGAGCCGGCGTGGAACACCTTCGCCGGAAAGGTGAAGCCGGCTGCCGCCGACGAGCGGCCCGAGCGTCCCGACCCTGAGGAGTTCGCGAAGCTGACCGCGCCGGAGCGCATGGAGGCGATGCTGGCCAGGATGAAGTCGCGCGAGGAGCGCATGACCTCGCACCTGGCCGCCGTGAAGGAGTTCTACGCCGTGCTCACGCCGGAGCAGCAGAAGGTGTTCGACGCGGAGTTCGGGCACGGGATGCGCGGCTTCGCACATCGCATGCATCGCAACTAATCAGGTTGCCGTGTTCCAGACCGGACCGGGGCGTATCGAATTCTCTCCTCGATGCGCCCTGGTGCCGGTCTACTCTCCGGCCCGTGCCTCCAGATGCGTGTGAGGCGAGGACTCAGGCGACGCGGTTCTGCAGGCGCTCCAGGTGGGCGATGAGATGCGCCTCGCCGCGGGAGAGTCCGCAGGAGCCGATGAGATCCTCCTCGTCGGCGCCGCGGCGCAGCAGGTCGACGGCCTCGCGATAGCGCGCGGTGCCGGAGTTGTCCTGGGTGGAGAACTGTTCCTGGCGGCTCGAGAGCTGCCGCAGGCGCCGATCGTGCTCGTGCAGCGTGGCATTCAGTCCGCGGCTGCAATCCATGAGCGCATCCACCGTGCGCTGATACTCCCCGGCGGTCTTCTCGCGCATGCTCATGTAGGCGGCGAGCTGTGCGCGCAGCGCCTGGATCTGCCGGGCCTGGCGATAAAGGTAGGGCACCGTCATCAGCCATGCGGCGAGGCAGAGCAGCTGCAGCAACAGATCAGACATGGAGGATTACCTCAGGCGTACTCGTCGAGCTGGT
Organism: Gammaproteobacteria bacterium; assembly: GCA_041395385.1. Taxonomy (GTDB): domain Bacteria; phylum Pseudomonadota; class Gammaproteobacteria; order JAJPIJ01; family JAJPIJ01; genus JAJVHZ01. The sequence goes on along the minus strand of JAWLAN010000030.1, from coordinate 38,024 downwards.
GTTCGTCATCGCGCGCGGGTTGCTCCCGTTCGCGCTTGCCGCGGCGGTCCTGCTCGCGCGGCGGCAGCCGCGGCGCCCTGCGATTCGCGGATTCCGCGCTGTTCAGCCGCGTGGGCATCACAGCGTGCGTTCCGGCAATGTCGCGGACGTCCGCCATGCGCGCGCTAGTAGGAGGCGACCTCTCCCCACTCCTCGGCCGACAGCAGCTTGTTCACGTCCACCAGGATGAGGATGTCGCCGTCACGGCTGTACACGCCCTGTATGTAGCGCGAGCTCTCGCTGTTGCCGACGTTGGGGGCGGTCTCGATCTCCGAGCCGCGCAGGTTCACGACCTCGGCGACGCTGTCGACGAGGATGCCGACGATGTGGCCGTCGGTCTCGATGATCACGATGCGCGTGGCGTCGTCGGTATCCCTGGCCTGAAGCCCGAAGCGCGCGCGGGTGTCCAGCACGGTCACGACGTTGCCGCGCAGGTTGATGATGCCGAGCACATAGTGCGGCGCGCCCGGAACCGGCGCGATCTCGGTCATGCGCAGGACTTCCTGAACCTGCATCACGTTGATGCCATAGGCCTCATCGCCGAGCCGGAAGGTGACCCAGCGCAGGACCGGGTCCTGTGCCACCGCTTGTGCCCTGATAGCTCCCATGTCTGTTCTCTCCAGCGTATAGGATTGTTCTGTCGATTACGGCGCGACGCCCGGGACGATCGCCGGCAGGTGTGCGTCAAGGGATCGGCATGCGCGCCAGTCCCCGGACTTCGAAAAGCATTCTCCGTGCCACGCACTCACGGCGCGGCGGGCGGCCGCGGGCTGGTCCTGGCGTCGAGCCAGGCGACCATCGCCGGCACGTCGATGAGGGTGCAGAGCTCGCCGGCGACCACCCCGGCGAACCAGGGGTCCTCCTCGCCCCGTTCACGCCACCGCACCGCCCCGGCGGCAATGGAGATCGTCGTCTCCACGCCATTGCAGGCCAGGGCCCAGCGGCCGGCGGCGATCGTGACCAGGTGCAGATCGGGGTATTCCCGCGGCGCGCCGCCGCGCCCCATCAGCATCGCCGCATCCACCACCAGGACGCGGTCGCCGGCCGCCCCCGAGACGCCGAGCACCCATGCCGGCTGGCCCGGCAGACGCGGGAGCCGATCGGCCTGGCGGCGGATCCCGTAGAGCTCGGTCAGCGGCAGGGCCAGCCGCAGGTCGCCGACCCGGACCACGGCGCATCGCCCCGGGTCCGCCGGTGCGGCGGGCGGTGTGACGGGACTCGATGGCGCCGGTACCGCCGCCGGCGTCTCGACGGTCGTGATGGTCGCGGTCTCCGCGGCGATCGCGGGCGCATCGCGAAACAGGCTCTCGAGATAGCCCGTCAGCGCCTCGCGCGGGTCGAGCAGCCGCGTCGGTGTCGATCTCATGGCCGTCGCGCCGCCGCCGGGTATTCCGGCAGTTCCCCGTCGGCCATGCGCAGCGATTCGAGCAGCGCCGCGTAGGCCTGCAGTCCGCGCGCGGAGCGCGGCGCATAGTGCGAGATCGGGGTGCCGGCGCGGCTCGCGTTGCGGAACTGGGTGTCGATCGGGATCACGCCGTGCCAGAGCTGCGCGGGATAGCGGGCGTGCAGGTTCTGCAATCCCTCCTCCGCCGCGCGCGTGCGCGCGTCGTACATCGTCGGCACGACGGTGATGGCGAACGGCCGGCGGCGCGAGCGTTCGATCATGGTGAGCGTGTGCATCAGGCGCTCCAGTCCCTTGAGTGCGAGGAAGTCCGTCTGCACCGGCACGATCACCCGGTCGCTCGCGGCCAGGGCGTTCACCATGAGTATGCCCAGGGTCGGCGAGCAGTCCATGAGGATGTGATCGAACTGCTGGCCCCACTGGCCGAAGGCATGCGCGAGCACCAGCCCCATGCCGTCGCGCGCACCGAACTGGCGGTCCAGCGACACCAGCGCGGTGGACGCCGGCAGCAGATACAGGCCGTTGAAACGTGTGCGCGCCAGCATCGCGGCGAGGGGCACGTGCACGCCGCCGGCGGCGCGCTCGAACAGCGTGTAGACGCTGCCCTCGATCGCATCGGGGTTGTGGCCGAAATGGCTGGTGAGCGAGCCGTGCGGATCGAGATCCACCAGCAGCACCCGTCTGCCCTCCGCCGCCAGCAGACCGCCGAGCGTCACCGTCGTCGTGGTCTTGCCGACACCGCCCTTCTGATTGCAGATTGCCCACGCCTTCATCGTTGCCTCGTTCAGAACTCCAGCCCCTCGGGCTCCGGCCGCGTACGCACCGTCTCCAGCTCCGGCAACGGCCCCTGCTCCCGCGCCTTTGCCTCCGGCGCCGGCGCCGCGGGGTCTTGCGCAGCCGGCTTCTCGCCGGCGCCGTCCGGCGCCGTGCCCCTGGCCGCGGCCTCGGCCTCGGGCACCGGAGTCTGGGTGCCCGGCTGCGCCCCGGGTTGCGTGGACCGCGGCGCCGGTGCCGTGCCCGGTGTGCCCGCGCCCGCCGGTCCCGGCGGCGGGCCGCGCTCGGTCGTGCTGATGCGTATCACGACGCGTCGATTCTGCTGGCGGCCCTGCGGGGTGTCGTTGCTCGCCTTCGGCCGGTATTCGCCGTAGCCGACCGCGGCCATGCGCTCGGGCGCCACGCCGGTGCGGCTTAACAGCTGCACCACGCTCGCGGCGCGCGCCGCCGACAGCTCCCAGTTCGAGGAGAACACCGCGGTGCGGATCGGCGCGTTGTCCGTGTAGCCCTCCACCTGCAGCCGGTTCTCGAAGCGTCCGAGCATCCTGGCGACCTCGCCGAGCGCCGGCAGCGCCTCGTCCTTCACGCGCGCGCTGCCGCTGTCGAACAGGACCTGGCTCTTCATCTCCACCTCGACCCACTCCCCGCCCTGCGTGACCACGACCATTCCCTTCTTCACCAGGTCGCTGAGCGCCTCACGCACCTTCTGTGCCATCACTTCGGGCCGTTTCTCGAACTCCCGCCCCGCCCCGTCGCCCGGCGTCGCCGACTCGCGCGGCGTGCCTTCCTGCTCGGGTCCGCCGACCTGCGCGCCCGGGAACTCGGCGTTCGGACTGACGATCGGCGCCCGCGCCTGCTCGCCGATGTTGACCAGGTTCGCGCTGCGCTCCGGCGCGCGAAAGGCGGCGTCCAGGGTGTCGGAGAGCACGCGGTACTTGCCTTCGTTGACCGAGGAGATCGCGTACATGACGACGAAGAACGCGAACAGCAGCGTGATGAAGTCCGCGTACGAGACGAGCCAGCGCTCGTGATTCTCGTGCTCTTCGGCGTGCTGTCGGCGGGACCGCATGGCTCGAGGGGACCGGTCAGTGGGTTCGGTTCATCGCCTGGCGCGACAGTAGGCGTGATGCGCCCCGGGGACCGCGCGCCTTACACCAGCCCCTGCAGGCGGGCCTCGATGATGCGCGGGTTCTCGCCCTCGGCGATGGCGGCGATGCCCTCCATCACCAGCTCCTCGAACCGCGACTGCTCCCTGATGACCGACTTGAGCTTGCTCGCGGTGGGCAGGAAGAACAGGTTCGCCAGCCCTACGCCGTAGATCGTGGCCACGAAGGCCACCGCGATGCCGCCGCCGAGCTTCGCCGGGTCGGCGAGATTGCCCATCACGTGTATGAGTCCCATGACCGCGCCGATGATGCCGATGGTCGGCGAATAGCCGCCCATGCCCTCGTAGACCTTGGCGGCGGCCAGATCGCGCGACTCGCGCACCTCCATGTCCATCTCCAGGGTCTGGCGTATGGTCTGCGGCTCGTTGCCGTCGACCAGCAGCTGCAGGCCCTTGCGCGTGAACAGATGCTCCTCGGACTCGACCACGCGCTCCAGGCCGAGCAGACCTTCCTTGCGCGCGATCTGGCACCACTGGATGATGCGCTCGAGGGTCTCGGCGGATTTCGGCACCGGCGGCATGACCAGCCACGACAGCATGCGTATGGCGCGCATGAAGGTCGGCATGGGCGACTGCAGCATGATGGCGCCGACCGTGCCGCCGCCGACGATCAGGATGGCCGGCCCGTTCAGCAGCGAGGTGAGATGGCCGCCCTCGAGATACTGCCCGAGCAGGATGGCGCCGAATGCCATCACGATGCCGGCGATGCTGAGGAAGTCCATCTCTCGGTTCCTCAGCCGGTCTGACTGAGCACGCGGGCGATGTCGTCGACGGACAGTACGTGATCCGCAAGACCGGCGTTGACGATGGCCGCCGGCATTCCATACACCACGCAGCTGGCCTCGTCCTGGGCCCAGATCGCCGCGCCGTTGCGCTTGAGCTTTCTTGCGCCCTCGCACCCGTCCGAGCCCATGCCGGTCAGCACGATCGCGAGCACGTCGTTGCGGTAGGCGGCGGCGACGGAATCGAAGGCCAGGTCGACGCACGGCTTGTAGAACATGCCCGGGTCGCTGTCGCGCACGACGATGCGCGCGCGCCCGACGTTCTTCTGTACCGTGAGCTGGCGGCCGCCCGGCGCGATGTAGGCGCAGCCGGCCTTGAGCTCGTCGCCGTCCTCGGCCTCCTTGACGCTGATCCTGCAGAGATCGTTCAGGCGCTGCGCGAAGGTCGACGTGAAGGTCGCGGGCATGTGCTGCACCACGACCACGGGCAGCGGGAAGTTCTCGGGCAGGCGTACGCCAGGATCTTCCTGCAGCGCCACCGGCCCGCCGGTGGAGGAGCCGATGATGAGCAGCTGGTAGTCGCTCAGGCGCGGCGTCGGTCGCGAGAATGGCGCGCGGGGGCGGATGCGGACACGAAACCGGCCGCGCCGCCGGCGCCGGCCATCCTCACCGCCGGGCGCGCGAGCACCGCACCGCGGCGACGGCCCAGCAGGCGCACGCGCTGGCGGAACTGCGAGATCGCCTCCTCGCGATTGCTGGCGATGTCCTCGAACTTCTTCGGCATGAAGTCCATGGCGCCGGCGTCCAGCGCATCCAGCGTCGCGCGCGCGCCTTCGTGCGTCAGCGAGGAGAACATCAGCACGGGCGTGGGCAACTTGCTCATGATCTCGCGCACGGCGCTGATGCCGTCCATGACCGGCATCTCGATGTCCATCGTCACCACGTCCGGCTTCAGCTTGACCACCATGTCCACGGCCTCGCGGCCGTTGGCGGCGCCGCCGACCACCTCGACCTCCGCATCGGCCTTCAGGATCTCCATGATGCGCTTGCGGAAGAACGCAGAGTCATCGACAACCAGTACCCGCACCGCCATTCATCGCCCCCTGTGCTCGGACATCATGCTTGCGTTGACCACCGCTCCCGAATCGCGCCTGCCCCCGCTGCCGCCGGCGCCGGCCGGCGCCGCAGCGCGCGGCACGGTAGTACTCCGAAAGCTCCCGCAGCCAGAGCGCCGCGAGGGCCTCGTGCGTCACTTCGCAACCGTTGGGGCTAACGTCGCGCATAGCGATCGAGCAGCGACGGCAGAGTCCAGGATGAGCGCGATGCGCCCGTCGCCGGTGATCGTGGCGCCGGCCAGGCCCTTGGTGCCGTGCAATAGTGCACCCAGCGGCTTGATCACCACCTCTTCCTGGCCGATGAGCTGGTCGACCAGCAGGCCGATCTTCTGCGTGCCGACGCTGACGATCACCACGTGCCCGGAACCGGCGCTGTAGTTGCTCACGCCGCGCACCAGCCAGCGGCTGAGATAGAAGAACGGCAGCGGCTTGTCGCGCACGACCATGACCTCCTGGCCGTCGACGCGGTTGATCTTGCTGAGATCGAAGTCGATGATCTCCCCGACGTTGACCAGCGGCAGCGCGAAGATCTGCCGGCCCAGCGTCACCATCAGCGTCGGCATGATGGCGAGCGTGAGCGGGAGCTTGATCTCGATGGTCGTGCCCTTGCCGAGCCGCGAGTCGATCTGGATCACGCCGTTCAGCTGCGCGATGCGGGTCTTCACCACGTCCATGCCCACGCCGCGGCCGGAGACGTCGGAGATCTCCGTCTTGGTGGAGAAGCCGGCGGCGAAGATGAGCTCGAAGCACTCGCGCTCCGAGAGCCGCGCGGCGGCCTCGGCGTCCATCATGCCCTTCTCCACCGCCTTGGCGCGCAGCTTCTCCGGATCCATGCCGGCGCCGTCGTCGCTGATGGTCAGCAGGATGTGATCGCCCTCCTGCTCGGCGGACAGTACGATGGTGCCGCAGCGCTGCTTGCCGGCCGCCTCGCGCACGGCGGGCGCTCGATGCCGTGGTCGACGGAGTTGCGCACCAGGTGCACGAGCGGATCGGCCAGCGCCTCGACCAGGTTCTTGTCGAGATCGGTGTCCTCGCCGATGAGCTCGAGCATGACCTCCTTCTTGAGCTGCCGGGCCAGGTCGCGCACCACGCGCGGGAACCGGCCGAACACCTTCTTGATAGGCTGCATGCGCGTCTTCATCGCCGCCATCTGCAGATCGGTGGTGACGACGTCGAGCGCACTGACGGTCTTGCTGATCTCCTCGTTGCCGGCGGTGGCCTGCAGGGTGGCGAGCCGGTTGCGGATGAGCACCAGCTCGCCGACCATGTTCATGATGCGGTCGAGGACGCTGGTCTCCACGCGCACCGTGGTCTCCGCGGCCGGCGCGGCGGCGGATGCGGCGCCGGCGCCGCTGGCCTTCGCCGCACGCGACTGCGCCGTATCCTCGGAATCGGCGGCGCTGCTCTCGGCGCGGGCCGCCGGTGGCGCGGCCGATGCGGATGCGGCTGGCCGAGCCGCTGCCGGGGACGCCGGCGGCGCGGAGGCAGGCGGTGATGCCCGGGCGGGTGCCGCCGGCGGGCTCGCCGTGGCGGCAGCCGGCGCCGGCGAGGGCGTCGCGCTCGCCGTCGGCGCCCGGCCCTTGCCGTGCAGGCTGTCGAGCAGCTGCTCGAACTCCTCTTCGGTAATGTCGTCGCTGGCCGCGGCGGCGGCAGCCATCATGGCGGCGGCGGCCGCGTGCTGACGCGACGGCTCGGCGGGCGTCGTGGGCGCCTTGCCCTTGCCGTGCAGGCTGTCGAGCAGTTGTCGAACTCCTCTTCGGTGATGTCCTCGGAAGACTCCGCGTTCGCCTCTGCAGACGGCGCCTCGGCCGCCGGCCCGCTCGCGGCGTCGAGCAGCGCGTTGTAGTCATCGGCGCTGATCTCGTGATCGCCGCCGGCGGGTGTCGCGATAATCTTCAGCACCGCGTCCGGCGCGCCCTCGGCGGGCGCTGCAGGCTCGGCGCCTGGGCGCGACTTGTCCGGCGTGGCGGCCGGCCACCCGGGCGGCGGCGCCGCCGCAGCGGCCATAACGCTTTCCAGCGTCGCGATGAGCTCGAGGGCCGCGGTGGGATCCTGTCCGCCGCGGATCTCCTCGAACATCCGTGTGAGCACGTCCAGACCTGCAGGATCGTGTCCATCAGCGCGGCGTCGACCCGGCGCTCCCCGCGGCGCAACAGGTCGAAGACGTCCTCGGCCTTGTGGCTCACCTCGACGAGGTTCTCCAGCTGCAGGAAGCCCGCGCCGCCCTTGATGGTGTGAAAGCTGCGGAATACCGCGTTCAGCAGGTCGCGATCCTCAGGCCTGCCACTCAGGTCGACGACCTGGTTGGTCAGGTTCTCGAGGATCTCTCCCGCCTCGACCAGGAAGTCCTGGACGATTTCGTCATTCAGATCGATTGCCATCGGCCGTCACCCGTCAGAAACCGAGGCTGGACAACAGGTCGTCCACCTCGTCCTGCCCGCTCACTCTGGCTCCGCTCCCTGCCGTACCCTGCACCGCCGGGCCCTCGGCGCACAGCGCCGCCTCCGGCTCCTCGATCCGCGCGGTCGAGCCGCCCGCGCAGCGGATGAGGCGCACGAGGTTGCCCTCCACCTCGGTCACGAGCGCGATGACGCGGCGGATCACCTGTCCGGTGAGATCCTGGAAGTCCTGCGCGATCAACACGTCGGAGAGCGAGCGCTGCAACGTGCCGCTGTGGGCCTGCACCTGTTCGAGGAACTGCGCCAGTCGCGCGCTCAGCGCCTTGAATTCGTTCATGTCCATCTCGCGGCGGGTGAAGCGGCTCCAGTCCGCGGCGAAGCTGCGCGCATCCTCGCCCATCCGCCCCGCGATCGGCAGCAGCGCCTCAACGGCGTTGAGGGTCCGGTTTGCCGCGTCCTCGGTCTTCTGGATGACGTAGTTCAGCCGTTGCTTGGCGTCCGGGATCTCGTGCTGAGCGATGCCGGCGATCTTGCCGTCGAGCTGGAAGTTCTTGAGCGCCTCGTGCAGCTCGCGGGTCAGCCTGCCGACCTCCATGAACAGGCTCGCCTCCCTGTTCCGAGACATCAGCTCGATGAGCTCGTCGGCCTTGCACTCCTCGCCCGCCTCGAGGTTCGTGACCAGGTCTCGCGCGATTTGCAGTCTTGCCAGATTGTCCATCACAGCTCCCCCCACACCCACTTGCCCTCGACGATGCGCCGTGTCTACGCGGTGGCGGCGACGCGTTCGAATATCTTGTTGATCTTTTCCTGCAGCGTCTGCGCGGTGAACGGCTTGACGATGTAGCCGTTCACGCCGGCCTGCGCAGCCTCGATGATCTGCTCGCGCTTGGATTCGGCGGTGACCATCAGTACCGGCAGCGTGGCGAGCTTCGGATCGGCGCGCACCGCCTTGAGCAGATCGATGCCCTGCATGCCCGGCATGTTCCAGTCGGTGACCAGGAACTCGAAGCTGCCGTTCTGCAGCATCGGAAGGGCCGTCTGCCCATCATCGGCCTCCTGCGTGTTCTGGAATCCCAGGTCGCGCAGCAGGTTCTTGATGATGCGCCTCATCGTGGAAAAGTCGTCCACGATGAGAATCTTCATGTCTTTGTTCACGATTTCCTCCGTCGCGAAGTGTCGAAAGCTGTTTCGCGCCCGTCCGCTTGCGAACGCCCGGCCCGCACAAACAAGAAAAACATCTAATCCGTCTCGAGCCAGTCGCTCATCCGCGCCCGCAGGCGGATGAGGGCCTGGCCATGGATCTGGCAGACGCGCGATTCGCTGACGCCCAGCACCTCGCCCGCCTCGCGCAGGTTCAGGTCCTCGTTGTAGTACAGCGAGAGCACCAGGCGCTCGCGCTCGGGCAGGCTCGCCACGGCCTTGGCCAGCGCCTGCCGGAAATGCGCGTCCTCCACGTCCGCATCCGGGCCCTGTATGCATGCGACCAGGCCCTCGGCCATGCCGTCCTCGCCGGCCGGCAGCTCCTCCAGGCTGAACAGCCGGTGGCTGGTGGCGTCGGCGACGACCTCGTAGTACTCGTCGATCGATACGCCGAGTTTCTCGGCCACCTCCGCGTCGCGCGCGTCGCGTCCCTTCTCGCGCTCGACCTCGGCCACCGCCTTGGCCATCTCGCGCACCTTGCGATGCAGCGAGCGCGGCGCCCAGTCGCCCTTGCGGATCTCATCCAGCATCGCTCCGCGGATGCGGATGCCGGCGTAGGTCTCGAAGCTGGCCCCGAGCGTGGGGTCGTAGTTCTTCGACGCCTCGAGCAGCCCGATCATGCCGGCCTGGATCAGGTCCTCGGCCTGAACGCTCGGCGGCAGTCTCGTCATGAGGTGATAGGCGATGCGCTTGACCAGCGGCGCATGCTGCTGCACCAGCTGCTGGCCGCCGTCGGCCGCCTCCGAGGAAATCCGTGCGGTGGTCTTGTATGCAGCGATCTCGCTCATGCCCTTGCCCACCTGCCGCTGCCCGGGGCGGCCCTGATCACGCTCTCGACGAAGAACTCGAGCTGACCGCTGGCCGACTTCGGTACAGGCCAGCTATCGGCACGGTCCGCCAGTTTCTTGAACAGCTGCGCCGCCCCGCTGTTCGGGAACATCTCCACCAGCGCGCGGCGGCTCTGCACGCTGCGCAGGACGTGGCCGTCGTAGGGAAGCGTGCCGACCAGATCGAGGGACACCTCGAGAAAGCGGCTGGTGGTCTCCACCAGCTTCTGGAAGAGCAGCTGACCGTCGGTCGCGGTGCGCGCCATGTTGACCAGGACGCGGAAGCGCGAACGGCCGGCCTCCTGGCTGAGCACCTTGATCATCGCGTAGGCGTCGGCCATCGACGCCGGCTCGTTGCACACGACCACCACCACCTCCTGGGCGGCGGCGCAGAAGTTCACCGAGGTCTCGGAGATCCCCGCCGGCGTGTCGACGATGAGCACGTCCGGCTGCGGCTCCACGCCGCTGAAGGCGTAGATGAGACCGGCCTGCTCGCGCTCGCTGAGCTCCGCCATGCGGCGTATGCCGGATGCGCCCGGCAGCACGCGCACGCCAAAGGGGCCCTCCTGCACGATGTCCTTCAGTTCGCACTGGCCGTCGACCACGTGCGAGAGATTCCGTTGCGGCTTCATGCCCAGCATGACGTCGATGTTGGCCAGGCCGAGATCGGCATCCATGAGCATCACGCTCTTGCCGGTCTGCGCCAACGCCAGCGCCAGGTTGATGGACACCGTCGTCTTGCCGACGCCGCCCTTGCCGCTCGTCACCGCGATGACGCGCACCGGTCGCGCGCCAGGCAGCGTCGAGACGTTGCCGGTTCCACGCTCAGGCGCGCGCATGTACTTTATCTCCGCCACGGAAAAGCTCCTCCATCATCAAGTCCACCTCGCCGCGCTCGACCTGGCTTTCCGCCGGCGTTGCCGCGATGGCCCGTTTCACGAGAGTACTGGCGGCGGCCACTTCCACGTCCTCGGGTATACGCTGACCGCCACTGACGTATGCCACGGGCAACTGATGCAAAATGGCTGCCGACAAGGCCGGCGCGAGCAGCGTCGCGTCGTCGAGCTTGGTCAGCATCACGCCGGCCGGCATCACCGGGGCGTAGCGCGCGAAGATCGCCTCGAGGTCCCGCGCCGGCGTGGCCGCCGAGGCGACGACGAAGGCGCGCACAAGCGGCGCGCAATCGCGCAGGGCCGCGAGCGTGATGTCTATGCGGCGATCGCGAGGCCCCATGCCGGCGGTGTCGACCAGCACCAGCTTGCGGTCGTACACCGCATCGAGGGCCGGCAGCAGCTCCTCCACGCCGGCGGCCACGCGCACCGGGATACCCATGATCCGGCCGAAGCTGCGCAGCTGCTCGTGCGCCGCGATGCGCTGGCTGTCGGTGGTGATGAGCGCCACCTCGCGGGCGCCGTGCTTGAGCGCGAACTGGGCCGCCAGCTTGCAGACCAGCGTGGTCTTGCCGACCCCGGTCGGACCCACCAGCACCGCCGCGCCGCCGCGTTCCATGAGATCGTTGCCGCTCACGCGCAGGCGCTGGGCGTAAAGGCCCAGGAACTTCTCCCAGCCCTGGTCGAAGGACAGCGTTGCCGAGACGCTCTGCGCGAGCTCGCGCGCCAGTCGCGGCGTCACGCCGGCGCCGACCGCACGCCGCAGCAGGTAGGCGCCCAGCGGATTGCGCTGACGCATGTCCGACCACGCCAGCGTGGCGAACTGCTGCTGCAGCAGGCCGCGCAGCGAGCGCAGTTCCTGCTGCATCTGATCCATGATCGGTTCGCGGGTCCACAACGGTTCGCCGCGCACCGCGCCGCTGCCGCGGCCCTGCGAGTCGTTCGCGTTCGCCCGCGCCTCGGCGCGCGCGGCCTGGCCACGTACGCTGCCCGGCTTTGCAGCGGGCTCGGCCGCGGCCGGCTTGCGCTCGTTGGCGGGCGCCTGCGGGAAGACATAGGGCTTCACGCCGGAGCGCTGCGACGCGGAGGCGGCCGGCCGCGAGGCGGTGCCCGGCTTGCGCGCGGCTTGCGCCGGCGCCGGCGCCTCGGCCTCGTCGCTGTCGTCGACGACGGCGCGAAAGGACGGCTTCGGCGGCGTGTAGGAGGCGAGGATCTCCTCGTCGTACTCATCGGCGGTGATGAGCTCCAGGCCGCCGTCGACCTTCCGCTGCCCGATGATCATCACGTCCGCGCCCTGCTCGCGGCGCGCCGCGGCGAGAGCCGTGCGCATGTCGGGAGCGAAGTAGCGACGCACCTTCATCTCCCCGCTCCTCTGCCTTCGTCGTGTCTGCTGTTGCGCCACCGCACCGTCGTCTCCAGTCTCAGTCAGCCCGTCGCGCCGTCACTCACTCCGCGCGCCCGACGTTGGCGACGATCTTGATCTGCCGGTTTTCCGGCACCTCGGCAAAGGCCAGCACGTGGATGTTCCTGACGCTGTGGCGAACGAAGCGCGCCATGAAGTCGCGCAATCCGTCCGGCACCAGCAACACCGCGGGCTGACCCTGCATCTCCTGCCGCTCCGCCGCCTCGCGTATGGACTGTATGAGGCGGTTGGCGAGACCAGGCTCGAGGGGGATCGATCCTTCGCTCAACGTTCTGATCGACTGGTGCAATAAATGTTCCAGTGAAGGGTCGAGCGTGATGACCGGCAATTCATCATCCAAACCAATGATTTGCTGCACGATGGCGCGCCCCATCGCGGCGCGGACGGCAGCGGTCAGCACGACGGGGTCCTGACTGCGGTGAGCGTGTTCCGCAAGCTCCTCGACGATCGTGCGGATGTCGCGGATCGGTACGCTCTCGCGCAGCAGGTTCTGCAACACCTTCACCACCACGCCGAGCGGCAGGACCTTCGGCACGAGGTCCTCCACCAGCTTCGGACTGCTCTGCTGCAGGCGGGTGAGCAACTGCTGCGTCTCGTCGTGGCCGAGCAGCTCGTGGGCATGCTCCTGCAGCACCTGACTCAGGTGTGTGGCGATGACGGTGCTGGCGTCGACCACCGTGTAGCCGAGCGACTGGGCATGATCACGCTGGGTCTGCTCGATCCACACTGCCTCCAGCCCGAAGACCGGGTCCTTGCCGGGCGTGCCCTTGAGCTTTCCGAACACCTGGCCCGGGTTGATCGCCAGCTCGCGGTCGGGGAACACCTCGGCCTGGCTGACCGTGGCGCCCATCAGGGTGATGCGGTAGGCGCCGGGCTTCAGATCCAGGTTGTCGCGGATGTGCACGGCCGGGATCAGGAAGCCGAGCTCCTGGGAGAGCTTCTTGCGCACGCCCTTCAGCCGGGCGAGCAGCTGCCCGCCCTGGGCACGATCGACCATCGGGATCAGGCGGTAGCCGACCTCGAGTCCGACCAGATCGACCGGCGTGACGTCGTCCCAGCTGATCTCCCTGCTCTCCGGCTTGGGCGGCGCCGGCGGCGGCTCGGCCTTCACCGCCGCGCGCTTGCGTTCCTCCTGCGCCAGGTACCAGGCGGCGGCGCCCGCCCCGCCGGCGAGCAGCAGGAACACGAAGTTCGGCATGCCCGGGATGACCCCCAGCAGCCCGAGGATGCCCGCGGCCACGCCCAGCGTGCGCGGATTGGCGAACAGCTGCTTGATGATCTGCTGGCTCATGTCCTCGGCCGTGGACACGCGCGCCACCATGATCGCCGAGCCGGTCGCCAGCAGCAGCGCGGGGATCTGCGCCACCAGGCCGTCGCCGATGGTCAGCAGGGTGTAGACCTTGGCGGCATCCGCCACCGCCATCTTGTGCTCCAGTGTGCCGATGGCGAAGCCGCCGATGACGTTGATCAACAGTATGAGGATGCCGGCGATGGCGTCGCCGCGCACGAACTTGCTGGCGCCGTCCATGGAGCCGTAGAACTCCGCTTCCTCCGCGATCTCCTTGCGGCGCGTCTTGGCCTCCTCCTGGTTGATGATGCCGGCGTTCAGATCGGCGTCGATCGCCATCTGCTTGCCGGGCATGGCGTCCAGGGTGAAGCGCGCGCTGACCTCGGAGATGCGCCCCGCGCCCTTGGTGATCACCACGAAGTTGATGATGATCAGGATGGCGAACACGACGAAGCCGACGGTGTAGTCGCCGCCGATGACGAACTCGCCGAAGGCGTGTATGACCTCGCCCGCGGCATCGGGACCGTTGTGGCCGTTGAGCAGCACCACGCGCGTGGAGGCGATGTTCAGCGCCAGGCGCATCAGCGTGGCGATGAGCAGCACCGTCGGGAAGGCGCTCAGCTCCAGCGGTCGCTTGCTGTAGACCACCGCCATCAGCACGACGAGCGACAGCGAGATGTTGAAGGTGAACAGTACGTCGAGCAGGAAGGTGGGCAGCGGCACCACCATCATCGCCAGAATGACGAGCAGCAGCAGGGGCGTGCCCAGCCCCGAACGCTGCACGTTCCTCAGCCCGCTCATGACTGCCTGCTGGTTCATGGGATGCGCCTCTTCTCGCTATCAGTCCCGGCGCAGCTCGTCCGGAATCGGCAGATCCGTGGGCGGCTGCACCTCGCGGCTGCCCGGCTTCGCGCGCAGCTGGAAGACGTAGGCCAGCACGCGCGCCACGGCCACGTAGAGTCCCGCCGGGATCTCGCTGCCGACCTTGGTGCTGTGGAAGATCGCGCGCGCGAGCGGCGGCGCCGAAAAGGTCATGACCTTGTGGTGGGCGCCGATGCGGATGATCTGCTGCGCCACCTCGTCGGCGCCCTTGGCGACGACCAGCGGCGCGACGTTCTTCGTTGCGTCGTAGCGCAGCGCGACGGCGTAGTGAGTCGGGTTGGTGACGATGACGTCCGCCTTCGGCACCTCCTCCATCATGCGGCGCGCCGCGACCTCCAGCTGCATGCGCCGGATCTTGCCCTTCACCTCCGGGCTGCCCTCCGTTTCCTTGTGCTCGTCGCGGATCTCCTGCTTGGTCATGCGCAGGCGGCGCGCGTGCGAATGGAGCTGCCAGGGCACGTCGACCATCGCGATGACGATGGTGACGGCGGCCAGCACCAGGAAGCTTCTCGAAATGAGATGCAGCGACTCGAGGAGGCCGGCGCGCGCATCGGCGTGCTCGAGCCCGACGATCTCCGCGGCCCAGTTCCACAGCAGCGCCAGCAGCACGACGCTGAACAGCACCAGCTTCAGCAGCGCCTTGCCGAGCTCCACGAGGCTGTTGGTGCTGAACATCCGCCCGAAGCCCTTCAGCGGGTCGAGCCGCTCCCATTTCACTCCCAGGGCCTCGCCGCTCCACGCCCAGCCGCCGATGGCCGCGGGCGCGATCAGGGCGATCGCGAAGGCGGCGGCGAGCAGCGGCAGCACGCTCACCAGGGCATCGCCGAGCGCGCCCATGAAGACCTCCGGCAGCGACATGGTCGAGAGCGCCTCGCGCGTGGACAGCGTGAACATCTCCTTCATGGTGCCGGTGAGCCCCCTGCCCATGCGCTCGCCGGCCATCAGCATCACCGCGCCCGTGCCCATCAGCAGCAGCATGGTTGTGAGCTCGCGCGAACGGGCGATCTCGCCGCGGCTGCGGGCGTCGCGCAGGCGCTTGTCAGTCGCCTGTTCCGTGCGTTCCTGGCCGTCGCGTTCCGCCATCGTCCTAGCCTCCCGTCAGGATCTCGCGGGCGGCGAGGAAGGCGAGCTCCATCAGCGCCTGCACGTGATCCGGCAGCGCCGGAAGCGTGACCGCCATGAGCACCGCGCCGGCGATGACGGTGATCGGTATGCCCACGGCGAAGATGTGCAGCTGCGGGGCGGTGCGGGAGAGCACGCCGTAGCCCAGGTTCACGATCAGCAGCGCGGTGATCGTCGGCAGCGCGATGACCGTCGCCTGCAGGAACAGCTCCCCGCCCCACCGCAGCAGCACGCCGAGCCCCTGCTGGGAGACGCCGGCCATGCCGATCGGCAGCGTGCGGAAGCTCTCCGCCAGCGCGTGCAGCGTCAGCAGGTGGCCGTTGACGCTGAGGAACAGCAGTGTGGTCAGCATGACGTAGAACTGCCCGACCACCGGCACCTGGGCGCCGCTCTGCGGGTCCACCATGGCCGCGAAGCCCAGGCCCATCTGCTGGCCGAGCACCTGGCCGGCGAACTCCACGGCGGTGAAGATGAGGCGCAGGGAAAGTCCCATAACCAGCCCGATCATGACCTGCTGCATGGTGACCAGGGCGCCGGCGGCGCTGATGGGCTGGATGACGGGGGCCGGCGGCAGCACCGGCACCAGCAGCGCGGTCACGCACACCGCCAGCAGCACGCGGATGCGCGCCGGCACCGCCCGCGTTCCGATCACGGGCGCGGAGCTGACGAGCGCGGCGACCCGCACCAGGGGCCACAGCCAGGCGGCGAGCAGGGCGGTGATCTGGGCCTCGGTGAAGTTCATCGGCGCAGGCGCGGCGGTTGCGATGGCGAGGGACTTGCGCGGCCTCGGTCGGTCATGAATCACCGCCGCCGCCGTCACCCGCCGACGAGGGCGGGTATGTCGTTCATCAACTGCTGTATGTATTCGACGAGCATGCGCAGCATCAGCGGACCGCCGATCACCAGCACCGCCATCGTCACCATCAGCTTGGGAATGAAGCTCAGCGTCATCTCGTTGATCTGGGTGGCGGCCTGGAAGATGCTCACCAGCAGGCCCACGATCAGCGACGGCACGAGCAGTATGGCCATGAGCACCAGCGTCAGCTGCATCGCGTGCCGTCCGATGTCCATGACTTGATCGGGGGTCACCGGGTCATCTCCCTACACGTAGAAGCTGTGCACCAGCGTCCCGACGATGAGCGCCCAGCCGTCGACCAGCACGAACAGCATCAGCTTGAACGGCAGCGATATCATCATCGGCGAGAGCATCATCATGCCCATGGACATCAACACGCTGGCCACGACCAGGTCGATGATCAGGAACGGAATGAAGATGACGAAGCCGATCTGGAAGGCGGTCTTGAGCTCGCTGGTCACGAACGAGGGCAGCAGCACGGAGAAGGGGATGTCCTCCGGCGACTGGAAGTCCCTTCTCTGCGCCAGATCGGCGAACAGGTTCAGGTCGTTCTCGCGCGTCTGCGCGAGCATGAACTGCCGCACGGGGCCGGCGGCGTTCTCCAGCGCCTGGCCAACGGTGATCCTGTCCTCCAGGTAGGGCCCGACGGCCTCGGTGTAGACGCGATCGAAGACCGGCGTCATCACGAAGAACGTCATGAACAGGGCGAGCCCGACCAGGACCTGGCTGGACGGGGTCTGCGCCGTGCCCAGCGCCTGCCGCAGGATGGCCAGCACGATGATGATGCGGGTGAAGGACGTCATCGCCAGCAGCGCGGCCGGCAGCAACGTCAGCGCCGTCATCAACAGCAGGATCTGCAGCGAGAGGCTGTAGGTCTGTCCGCCGCTCGGCTCCGTGGTCACCGACAGCGCCGGCAGCCCCGGCGCCGCGAAGACCGCCATCGGCAGGAACGCGAGCGCCACCAGCGCGAGGATTCGTGCCCTCATGACGCCCCTCCCGCCGCGGGGACACCGGCGGCCGGACGCGCGACGGCGGGCGCGCCGCCGGCGGTCAAGGACTCGTTCAGGGCGTCGCCGAAGCTGGCCGGGCGCGGCCCGCCGCCCAGCACGTGCAGGCAGGCGATGCTGCCGGTGGTGACGCCGATGAGCAGCCGCGTGCCGGCCGCGTCCACCAGCAGCAGCCGGTCGCGGGTGCCGAGCGGCACCGCCTCCACGATCTTCAGGGTAGCGTTGCGCGAGGAGCGGATGACGGGCAGCCGCCGCAGCGCGAACGCGCAGGCGGCGACCACCACCAGCACGATGCCCAGCCCGACGATGAGCTGCGTGACCTGCGCCAGCGAGACCGCGCTCTGCGGCGCGGAGGGTCCGTCCGCCGCCAGCGCGGAGGCGCTGGCGGCCAGCCCTACGAGCGCCACCGCCATGCCATGCCTGATTCTCTGCATCGACGCTTCCCCGGCCCGCGGCTACTGCAGCTTGCGCACGCGTTCCTGCGCGCTGACCACGTCCGTCAGGCGGATGCCGAACTTCTCGTTGACCACCACGACCTCGCCATGGGCGACCAGCGTGCCGTTGACGAGCACGTCGAGGGGCTCGCCGGCCAGCCGGTCGAGCTCCACGACCGATCCCTGATTGAGCTGCAGCAGGTTGCGTATGCTGATCTTGGTCGCGCCGATCTGCACCGACAGGGTCACGGGGATGTCCAGTATCGCCTCGAGGTTCGCCGGGGCGTCGCTGCGGATCGCGCCGGGCTTCAGATCCTCGAGCGGCGCGGCCTGGACACTGTCCTTCGACCCACCCGCTGCCTGGCCGGCCTCCACGGCGGCCTGCTCCGCCATCGCGGCTGCCCAGTCCTCGGCGGCGCCCGCTTCTGCCAATTCTGCCTCGCTCATGCTGCGACTCCTGAATCATTGATGGTGTTCTGTCGTGAACGGATGGGTTCGATGACCTGCAACGCCTTCATGCCGCGCGATGCGCCGAGGCGGCCGCGAAACACCGGCACGCCCTCGACCTTGGCGAGCATGCTGTCGGGAATGTCCAGCGGGATCACGTCGCCGGGCTTCATCTCCATGAGCTCGCGCACCGAGATCTCGGTCTTCGCGAGCGTGCTGTCGATGGTGACGGTCGCGGAGCGGATCTCCTCGCGCAGCGAATTGATCCAGCGCTCGTCGCGGTCGTTGGTATCGCTCTGCACGCCGGCATCGAGGATTTCGCGGATCGGCTCGATCATCGCGTACGGAAGCATGACGTGCAGCTCGCCGCCGCCGCCCTCCAGCTCGATCTGGAAGGAGGAGATCACCACGACCTCGCTCGGCGAGACCACGTTGGCGAACTGCGGGTTCATCTCGGAGCTCACGTATTCGAAGTTCACCTTGAACACCGGCTCCCAGGCCTCGGCGAGATCCGCGAACACCAGCTCGAGGACCTTGTGCACGACGCGCATCTCGGTGGCGGTGAACTCGCGACCCTCGATCTTGGCGTGCCAGCGCCCGTCGCCGCCGAAGAAGTTGTCCACGAGGGTGAACACGAGCTTCGGGTTGCACACCACCAGCGCCGTGCCGCGCAGGGGGCGCACCTTGCACATGTTCAGGTTCGACGGCATGAACAGCGAATGCACGTACTCGTTGAACTTGCTCATGCGCACGGCCTCCACCGAGATCACCGGCGAGCGGCGCAGCATGTTGAACAGGCTGATGCGGAAATTGCGCGCGAAGCGCTCGTTGATCATCTCCAGCGTGGGCATGCGGCCGCGGACGATGCGGTCCTGGCTGGTGAAGTCGTAGCCGCGCACGCCGCCGCCGGCGCCCTGGTCGTCGTCCTTGGTGTTTACCGCGCCGTTGTCGACGCCGTTGAGCAGCGCGTCGATTTCGTCTTGCGAGAGCAGGTCGGAGTTCGCCATGGTTCTGTGTCTGGTTCGCTATTGCATCACGAAGCTGGTGAAGTAGATTTCCTTGATACCCTTTTTCCTGATCGTCTTCTTCAGGACTTTCTGGATCTCCAGCAGCACGTCGCTGCGCAGCGCCTCCTTGCCCTCCGGCGTGATCAGCGTTTCGT
Organism: Gammaproteobacteria bacterium; assembly: GCA_041395385.1. Lineage (GTDB taxonomy): Bacteria > Pseudomonadota > Gammaproteobacteria > JAJPIJ01 > JAJPIJ01 > JAJVHZ01. Next base: position 18,870 of record JAWLAN010000030.1, on the reverse strand, counting down.
AGGTCTGCCTGCTCAGGTGCAGGATCACCGCGTTGCGTATGGCCGGCATGTGCGTCTTGATCTTCTCCGCGAGCTCCGGGCTCGACGGCAGGGCCTCGATCTCCACGCTCAGGAACTTGGCCTTCGGCTTCTCGCCGTTGGCGCCGGGCTGGAAGTTCACGACGAAGGCTGGCGCGAGCGGCAGATACGCCGCCTCCTCCGCGTCCTCCTCGCCGCCTTCCTCCTCGGAGGCCTGCTCCTCGCCGCTTTCCTCGTCTGCGTCAGGCTCCTCCTCGCCGGTCGACTCTTCGTCGGTCGCCGCTTCCTCATCGCCGCCCTCGGTCTCGGCGTCGGCGGCATCGGCCTCCTCGTCGGCGGCCTCTTCGTCGGCGGCCTCCTCGTCGGAGGCCTCTTCGTCGGCGGTCTCCTCGTCCGCGGCGGCCTCTTCGTCCTCGGCGGCCTTGGCCTTCTTCTTTTTCTTCTTGGACTGCTCCGCGGTCTCCTTCTGCTTCTGCATGTAGAAGTACCCGCCGCCGGCGCCAGCCGCGAGCACCGCCAGGATCGCGGCGATGATGATGATCATCTTCTTCTTGCCGCCCTTGCCTCCTTCCGCGGGCGCTTCGTCCTTCTTTGCCTCTGCCATTGACCGATACTCTGATGAGTGGATGCAGGGCGTGGAGCAATCGTCATGCCACGGACAATTGCCTTGTGTGGACAGCGGCTTAGGGATTAGCCGGCCGGAGCAGCGACAGGGAATTGACTGCGCCCGGAATAGCGCGCGACGGGGCCCTTCGCGGCGCCGTTGCAAGCCCCGCGCCGCGGACCGGCGCGCACACGCGCGCGCCGGCGGGAAGCGTGACGTCAGCGGTCCGTCACGGCGTGGACAGACGCTTGCTCATCAGCTCGTAGCCGCGATCGACGTAGCCGCAGCGCGCGTAGAACTCCGCCGGCCCTCCTTCGCGGCGCGCGGCCTCCAGGTGCAGCGTGGTGGCGCCGAGACTGCCGGCGGCCACCTCGGCGAAGGCCAGCGAGCGGGTGCCGACGCCCTTGCCGCGGTGCTCGGGCAGCACGTAGATCTCGTCGACGAAGGAATCGTGGCCGCCGAACTCGAAGCTGTAGCCGAGCGTGACCACGAGGTAGCCGATGCGGGCGTCGTCCTGGCAGATGAACCAGACGCCCCCGAAGATCGGATGCCCGAGCAGGTAGCGCAGATTGCGCTCGGCGCGCGCGCGTTCGAACGGTTGCCGCTCGCCGTGCGCAAACGCCTCCATCATCGGCAGCAGCAGTCCGATTTCCTCCTCGCGCAGCGCTCGCCAGCTCAGGTTCACAGGTGCGGTCTCAGGGCGCGCGGCCGCGCACCACGAAGCGTACCTGGTCGAGCACGCGACCCTCGGCATCGACCAGCCGCAGGGCGTGCTCGCCGCCGCGTGGACGCCAACCTTGCCCGGCCGCGAACACGGCGCCGTCGACCTGCCACTTCGCCGCCGCCGACGCCGGTTCCATCGCGAAGAACACGCGCTGGCGCTCGGCCGGGATGTCCGGGTCCAGCGCGAGGATCGTGCCTTCTGCCGGGTAGGCGATGCGGGGCGCACGCGCCCCGCCGGCGTTGAGCGCCACGAGCGGCATCTCCGTGCCGCGCAGGTAGAGCTCCTGCCGCGGCGGCTCCACGCGCGGCTGGAAGTCGGTGCGCATCGCGAGCACGGAGGGCGGCGGCGCCGGCGCCGCCGGTTGCCGCCCCTGATGCAGATACTGCATCACCTCGGCCCAGACCGGGGCGGCGCCGGTGATGCCGGATACCTCGTGCATGGCCTCGCCGTCGAAATTGCCGACCCAGACGCCCACGGTGTAGCGCAGGCTGTAACCGATGCACCAGTTGTCGCGCATGTCCTTGCTGGTGCCGGTCTTCACCGCGGCCGGGAACGGCAGCGCCACCGGATTGTCCAGCCCGAAGGTCGCGGCGCGCGCGCCACGATCGGCGAGGATGTCGCCGACGATGAAGGCGGCGCCCGGCGAGAGCACCTCGCGCGAGGGCGGCCGCGCCGCGCCGTCCTCGGGCCGCAGGCTCATCGCGCCGTAGCGCCCGCCGTTGGCGAGCGCGCGATAGGCGTTCACCAGCTGCCACAGGCTCACCTCCGCCGATCCGAGCGCCAGCGAATAACCGTAGTAGTCGCCGGATTCGGTGATCCCGGCGAACCCCAACCGCCGCAGCTGGTCGGCGAAGGACTCCACGCCGACCAGCATCAGGGTGCGCACGGCGGGCACGTTCAGCGAGCTGGCCAACGCCGTGCGGGCGCTGACCCAGCCGCGGAACTCCCGGTCGTAGTTCTGCGGCACGTACAGGCCGGTGGGCGTCAGCAGGTTGACCGGCGCGTCCTCGAGCAGCGAAGCGGCCGTCATGCGGCGCTGTTCGACCGCCAATCCGTAGAGAAATGGTTTGAGCGTCGAGCCGGCCTGTCGCATCGCCCGGATGCCGTCGACGTAGACGGCGTCGGCGTTGTTGCCGGCGTTGCCGACATAGGCGAGCACCTCGCCGCTGGCGTTTTCGACCACCAGCACCGCTCCGTCACGCACGTTGCGCCCGTCGAGCTGCAGCAACTGGTGTCTCAGCACCTCGGCTGCATGGCGCTGCACGGCCGCATCGATCGTGCTGCGCGCGCGCGCGCCGCCGGGCTTCAGCAGCAGGCGCGCGACATGCGGAGCGAGCGCCACCGACGGCCGCAGGCGCGGGACGCGGCCGACGACCGTGTGCGCCAGCGCCTCGATCCGCCGGCACCGGTCCGCGGTGTCGCCGGGCGCGGAGCCGCCCTCCGCGCGCAGCTGCATTTCCAGCGCGCAGGCGCGGCGCGCCACGTCGCCGGCCTGGGCATTCGGCGCGCGGACAAGTGCCGCGAGCAGCGTCGCCTCGGGTCGCGTGATGCCGCCCGGCTCCTTCTCGAGCAGGCCGCGGCTCGCCGCCGCGATGCCCTGCAGCTCGCCGCGATAGGTGATGAGGTTGAGATAGGTCTCGAGGATCTGCGCCTTGGTCCACGCGCGCTCCAGGCCGCGCGCCCTCTGAATCTGCGCCCACTTCTGGCCGAGCGAGCGCTTGCCGCCGCGCGGCCTGAGCGCCGGCTCGAGCTGGGCGGCCAGCTGCATGCTGACGGTGCTCGCGCCGCGGCGGACGCCGTCGCCGGCGACGTTCGACCACAGCGCCGCCGCCGCGCCCAGCCAGTCCACGCCGTGGTGCGCGAAGAAGCGCCGATCCTCGGCGCGCACCACCGCCTCGATCAACGCCGGGGAGATCGACTCGAGCGGCGTCCACTCCAGGCGCCGCCCGCGCTCGTCCATTCGCAGCTCGTGGATGACCGCGCCGTGCCGGTCGAGCAGCCGCGCCTCGCTGCTCTGGTAGGCCGCGCGCACCTGAGCGTAGGATCGCGCCGGCGGCGTTCCGTGCTCCAGCATCGCCCTCGCGGCGATCGCCGTCAGCGCCGCGACCGCGACGGCCGCGATCCGCTTCCTCATGCCGGCCCGTGCTCCCTCGGCGCGAGCGCGATCATGGGCTCACCGTCACCTGCGCGTTCGGGGCCTCGCCGAACATCTCCGGCGCGTACATCGCCTCCACGCGCGTCTCCGGCAGCTCGAAGGTGCCCGGGTTGTTCAGCCGCAGCGTGTACTCGACCACCCACCTGCCTTTCGGCACGTAGTCGTAATAGGCGTGGAAGGCGTCGAAGGTCCGCTCCTCGTACGCCGGCCACACGTAGCCTTGGCGCTGCTCGCCGCCGGTGAGGATCTGCGAGTCCTTGCCCAGGCCCGTGCCCAGTATCGAGGCGCCCGCGGGGATGGGATCGTTGACCACCACCCAGGTCATGTCGGCCTGCGCCTCCAGCTCCAGCCGCACGCGCGCGACGTCGCCGCGGCTCCACGCGTCCGGCTTCTTCTGCTCGATCGCCGTCACCGTGCGGGTGATCCCGTAACCGCTCGAGAACGGCTCCCTCAGCGGGATCGCCGCCAGGCTCTGCACCATCGCCCAAGGCTTGCCGCTGCCCTGGTGCTCGATGCGCAGAGGCTGCGCCGACCCGGCCGGCCAGGGGTGATACAGCGAACCGCCGTCGGGCTTGCGCGCCCACGGCCACTGCTGCTGGCCGCCGAAGGTCGAGACCGTCCTGCCGTCCAGCGGCTCGCTCTCGAAGCGCTCGGCGAACCGCTCCATCGCCACCACGCCCCAGGCATTGGCCGTGGTCGTGCCCCAGTGCCCGCGGATCTGGCGGCCGAGACTGCCGCGCACCATGCGCGGCAGGTCCTCCTGCCACTGCTCGTCCTCCAGCAGGGCGAGGATGGCGCGGTTGGCGTTCACGTCCGCCGACAGCATCAGCCACCAGAGATAATCCTCGCGCTCGGTGGAAAAGCCCATGGTCGTGCCCTGGAAGTTCAGCCGCGAGCGGATCACCTGCTTGGCCTGCGCGAGCTTCTCCTCGCGGCCCTCGATCTGCTCCGTGCGGTGGAGCACGTTGATCCAGTCGATCACCGCCGAGGTCGGCCACAGGTTCGGCTCGATGTCGATCGAGGACAGCAGCGCCGGGTCGATGGCCTCGTAGCGCGAGGCCGCATCCAGCGCCGCCATCTTGCGGATCGCGAGATCGGCGGTCGGCAGTGCCGAGCCGCGCACGATCTTGCCCTGCACGAAGTTGATGAGCGCCTCGCGCATGCGGTTGCGCGCGTCCTCCGGCAGCTCCCAGCCCGCCTCGTGGGCGATGGCGAGCACGTAGGAGGTGAGCGTGTCGTCGCCCTGGTAGAGCACCGGCCAGTACTTCGCCAGGCCGTCGCCGTCGAGGTAGGAGGGCAGGTCGTTCATGAGCGCCCGCCATTGCTGCTCGTCGCGCAGCGCGATCGATCGCGACACGCGCTGCTCGAGGCAGGTGTAGGGATACCAGCGCATGTACTCCTTCACGCCCGCGAGCTGGCCGGCGAGCGAGGGTTTCAATGTCACGCGCACGCCGCCGCGGCCGGGTATCGCGTCAGCCGGGATCGCCGCCTGCATCGCGAGCGGCTTGTCGAGCTGCGCGAGCGTGGCCTGGAAGACGCGCACGCGCACCGCCGGAATGACGGACTGGGTGACCTTCAACCTGTCGCTCGCGTGCTCGCCGTAGCTCGCCGCGACCTCCCAGGCGATCTTCTCGGCGTCGTAGGGCACCTTCACGTCCCAGCCGATCTCCCTGGCCTCGCCCGGCGCGAGCGCCACGTTGATGGGCGGCAGTACCTGCTCCAGCGGCGCGGAGGTCGGCCCCGCCGTCTGCGTGGGCGTGGCGGTGACGGTAAGCGTCTCGTCCATGGACGAGCTCGAGGCGTTGCGCACGGTGAAAGTCGCCAGGAAGCGGTCGCCCTCGCGCACCACGGGCGGCAGCCCGGAGATCAGCATCAGGTCCTGGGTGCTGCGGATCGAGGTGCTGCCGGTGCCGAACAGGCCGGCGCCGGCGCTGGCCACGGCGACGATGCGGAAGGAGGTCAGCGAATCGTTGATCGGCACCTCGACGTCGGCCTCGCCTTTGGCGTCGAGCATGACTCGTCCCTGCCACTTCAGCAGCGTGTCGAACAGTTCGCGCGCGTTCTGCCGCCCGCCACCGCCACCGTGCGGCAACGCCTTCTTGCCGAAGTGGCGCTTGCCGATCACCTGCATCTGCGCGGTGGAGGTCTCCACCTCGATGCCACGCCGCCCCATCATCGCCTCGAGCAGCTTCCAGCTCTCGTTGGACATCAGTTCCAGCAGACCCTCGTCGACGGCGGCGAGCGCGACCTCGGCCCCTTCGGGCAGCGGATCCCCGCTGGCGGCGGTCACCTTGACGTGCACCTTCGAGGTCTCCCGGACCTTGTAGGCGTCGCGATCGGCGCGGACGTCGACCTTCAGCTCGTGCGCCGCCCAGCCGACCTTGATCTCGCCGATGCCGAGCTTGTACGCCGGCTTGCCGAGATCGACCAGCGCCGTGGGCTTCGCGTCGTCGACGCGCCCGCGCACGGCCAGCACGGAGACATAGACGTTGGGCGAGTAGTTGCCCTTGATCGGCACTTCCACCACCGGCGAGGTGCCGGTCAGAGTCTGCACACGAGTCTCCATCACTCCCTCGCGCTCCACGCTCACCAACGCAGTAGCCTCACGGAACGGCATGCGCACCTGGAACACGGCGGTCTCGCCGGGCTCGTAGCGCTTCTTCTCGGGCAGCACGTCCATGCGATCCTCGTTGCTGACGTCGAACCACCAGTCGCCCGACTTCGCCACCCACACCTCGCGGTTGGCATAGCTCGGGTTGCCGGCATCGTCCAGCGCCAGCGCGCGCAGGATGAGGTTGCCGTCGTCGGGCGCCTCGGTCTCGCAGTGGAGCATGCCCTTGGCGTCGGTCTCGCCCTCGCACAGATCGCCGATGCGCTTGACCTCGCTCGCGCTCTCGTAGGCGTAGAAGCCGCCGATGAGACGCTTGCGGTGCGAATACGTCAGCCGCTGCAGCACGTCGACTTTGATCTTCACCCCCCGCAGCGGGTTGCCCTTCAGGTCCAGCGCCAGGGCCTGGAACTTCAGCTTCTCCCGGCTCACCGCCCAGGCATCGGGCTTCAGGCCGACGATGACCTTCGACGGCCACAGGGTCATGTGCGTGGCGGTGGTCAGGGCCTCGCCGTTGGCGTCCCGATACTCCAGCTCGGCGAGCAGATCCCGCGGCGTGTCAGCGACCGGCAGATCGGGGATGGTCGCGCGCGCGGCGCCGGCGCGATCGAGCTGCAGGTTCTGTGTCGCCAGCGTCTTCGTGTTCGGATCCGGCGCGGCCTCGGTGCCGGGCTCCTCCCAGTCATAGCCCCCCATGCCGAAGCCGTAGGGCGTCTCGACCTCCCTGCCCTCCTTCACGTTGCCGTTGGCGAAGCTGTAGTCCTCGTAATCGCCGAAGAAGACGTACTTCGGCTGCACGACGCCGCGCAGCTTCACCGGCGCGCCGCTCGCGCCTCCGCCGTTGAGGAAATTCACCTGTATGTCGAGATCGGCGCTCGCGGCCTTCACCAGGTCCGAGGCCAGCGGCTGCAGCAGCGCCTTCATGGTCGGCACGCGGTAGGCCTCCACGCGGAAGCTCCCCGCGGTCATCGCGAGCTCGCCGCGCAAGGGGTCCTTCACCGTCATGCTGACGTCGTAGCCGCCCTGCTTGGCCTCCTGCGGGATGGTCCAGATGCTCTCGGCGATGCCCTGCTCGTCCCAGGCGAGATCGAGCTCATACTCATCGCCGCTGCCGGCGTGCCGGACGATCGCCTTCGCCGGCAGCGCCTCGCGTGGAAGGATGCCGAAGCCAGTGCGCTCGTGGCGGCGCGCGTAGTGTTTCATGTGCGCCGTCTCCCCGGCGCGGAACAGCGTCCGATCGAAGACCGTGGCGAGCAGATTCGGCGTCTCCCAGTTGCCGGTCGGCAGGTTGAAGCGCCACGGCGTGATGCCGTCGTTCCAGCTCGAGAACATGAAGGTCATGTCCTCGCCGCTGCGCGCGGAGACGATGTAGCCCGGGCAGTTCGGCGCCACAGCGGGCAAGGTCTGCTCGATGCGCAGCAGTCCGTCCTTGTCCGTCGTGCCCTCGAACAGGACCGGTCCGTTGCAGTCCTGCACCTTGACCGCGGCGCCGGCCACCGGCCGTGCCGCATCGAGTGTCGTCACCCACACCAGCGAGGACTCGCGGCCGGATTTGAAATGCGCGCTCAGGTTGGTGACCAGCACGGCGGTCTGCGCGTGGTAGGGGGCCTGCTTGCCGTACAGCGCCGCGCCGAGACGCGGGCTGGCGATCTCCACCAGGTAGAAGCCCGGCTGCTCGAACGGTATGCCGATCACCTCGAAGGCGCGCTGGCCGTTGGGCTTGGGCAGCGTGAAGGACGCGGTCCTGTCCGTCGCGGCGAACAGCGACGTGCCGCCGGGATGGCGCTCGACGACGTACTGGTCGTTCTCGTAGTCGTAATGGCCCTGCGCGCGCTGCGAGGTCCTGACCTTGTCCATCCAGTTGTACGCCTCGATGGGATCCTCCACCCGCAGGCTGCGGCCGTTGATCTCGGCCGCCTCCGGCCAGTACTTCTCGCGCAGGTCGTGATACCAGCGGGCGTACCAGGGCTCGGCGGTGATGCCGGTCGCGTCGGCGGCGGGCGCGGGCCCCGCGGCGGGCTCGGCGGCGGGCGCCGTCGCGCCGCCGGCGTCCAGTCGCGGCAACGGCACCACCGCCTCGAGATTGCGCAGCGTCACCGGCAGGGCGGCCTCCTCGTTCATCTCGACGATGCCGAACTCCGCCGGAAACTTGATGAGCGGCGGCGCCTCGTCGGTCTGGGTGGCAAGCGGGAAGCGATCCTGGTTCACCAGCGCGCGGCCGGCGTCGTCCTCGAGATCGTCCGGGATCACCAGCGTGAACTTCGTGCGCTCCGGGAACGGGCCGACGAAGCCCACGCTGCTCACCCACTCCTGCTTGTCGTCGGCGGAGAACTCCGGCGCGATCGCCTCACCGTCCTCGGGCTCGAGTCGGATCTTCTCCGCGTCGCCGCGGGCGATGGGCGCGGTGAATCCGAGGTACATCGGCAGCACCGGGTTACAGGCGGCGTCCTTGTTGACCCGCTCGCAGCTGAAGTTGGCGCGGAACTCCTCGCGCGAGTGGTAGGCGAGAGTCTGGTCGCTCTCCGCGGTCACACCGCTGGTGGAGGTCACGCCCTTGCCCCAGACCAGCGTCACGTCGACGTCGGGCGGGAACTGCCGTTGGCATTGCAGCACCACGATGGTCGACTCCGGCCCGTCCTTGAGCTTCAGGAACTTCTCGCGGTCGGTGCCGGTGAGCGGCGCGCTCAGGGTGAACACGCTCAGGCGCCCCTCGCCGAAGTTGGTCAGCACGCGGAAATACTGGTCGAGGAAGTCCGCGCGCTGATCGAGCACCTGCGTGCGCTCTGCGCCCTCGAGGATGCGCACGCCGACCTTCTCCGCAACGCCGCCGACGTCGCAGTAGACGTTCTTCTCGATCGACTCGCGGGTCGCCGGCGCATCGAGCCCGAGGATGAAGATCTGCGCCTCGTCGATGTTGGTCGTGCCCTCGTAGGGCATCTGCTGTACGACCGCCGGCCCGCCCGTGGAGAAGCGGTAGGTCCTCTCCCCGGCAAGCGACTCGCCCGCGAGCGTGCGCAGGTCCGGCTTCAGGGTGAAGGTGCACTGCACGCCGGCGGGCAGGTCGGCGTCGAAGTCGTAGACCCAGTTGCGCGCATCCGCCCAGCGGGCCTTGCCCGGCGCCGGGCAGTCGATGTCGAAGGGCTCCACCAGGCGCGGATCGCCGAACGGCACCATCTGCTTCGTGAACCGCACGGCGACCTGCCGCACGCCCTTGACCGTTCCCTGCGGCGAGAACACGTCCACTTGCGCCTCCGGCACGGCCGCATCGGCCGGCCCGGCCTCCTGCGCCCGAGCAGGGGCGGCGGCAGTCAGCAGCAGGACGAGCAAGGGCAGGTAACTGAAGCAGCGCATCATGGGCTCCGTTCTTCTCATTCGTTATACGGACTGGCGATCGAGCGGAGCCTAAGATGCCGCGCCGCCGATCAAAAGTCGATAGAGCCGGCGCGATTTCACCGTTGATTCGCAAGGACTTCACGGTCGGCCGCCCACGCAGGTCGCGCAGGGCAAACGGGACTGCCTCGACGAGGCATGGATTGGCGGGAACCTGGAGGCGAACGGAACGCCGATGCCGCATCAGCGCGACGCCGGCGCGCAGCATTCCGCAATTCGAGGTGCGCCAGATCAGGACCCGGCTTGTTCCCGGTAAGCCGTAGGGCTACCGGGCTACCGAGACTCGCACCATGTCATACCCAGTACGCGACGGTGGTCATCACCCTGGACTGCAGCTTCATCAGCCGCTTGATCGGGGTGGGCAGATCGGCGGCCCCCGCGCGCTGCGCCATCTCGGCGTGATTGCCCTCGTCGATGCGCATCTGCGCGACGATCGCCCGGCTCTTCGCGTCCTCCTCCGGCAGCCGCTCGAGATGCTCGTCGAGGTGGCCCTCGACCTGGCGCTCGGTCTCGACGACGAAGCCGAGATTCCATCGATCCCCGGCCAGCCCCGCCAGCGCGCCGATCGCGAAGGAACCGGCGTACCAGAGCGCATTGAGGTAGCTCAGGTGACCGCCGAGCTCGTGCACCCGGCTCTCGCACCAGATGAGGTGATCGTTCTCCTCCGCCGCCGCTCGCTGCATGCGCTGTCTCACCTCCGGGTTGCGTGCGGTCAGCGCCTGCGCCGAGTACAGCGCCTGGGCGCAGATCTCCCCGGTGTGATTGACGCGCATCAGGCCCTCGGAGACGCGCCGATCGGCATCCGAGAGCGGCGTCTCCGCGATGCCGGTGTCGGGCGCGCTGCGTCCGGTCGACGGCGGACGGCCGAACACGGTGCGCACGCCGTCATCGATCGCCATCAACAGCCGGTCCAGGGAGGAGTATTCACGGGGATTGTCGTATGTGTTCATGGTTCACCTCGCTTCGATTTCAACGCCCGCCGCGGCGATTGCCCTGTACGACGCCTGCCTCAGGCCGCCTTCAGCGCCTGGTCGATGTCGGCGATCAGGTCGTCGATGTGCTCGATGCCGAGCGACAGCCGCACCATGTCCTCGCTGACGCCGGCCTTCGCCAGTTCCTCCGGCGAGAGCTGGCGGTGCGTGGTGCTGGCCGGGTGACAGGCGAGCGACTTGCAGTCGCCGATGTTCACCAGACGCACGAACACCTTGAGTGCGTCCTGGAAGCGGGCGCCGGCGGCCACGCCGCCCTTGACGCCGAAGGTCAGGATACCGGAGGCCTTGCCCGACATGTACTTGTCCACCAGCGGTTTGTCCTTGTGATCCGGCAGCCCGGCGTAGTTGACCCAGGTGACCTTCGGATGCGACTTCAGGTACTTCGCCACCGCCAGCGTGTTCTCGCAGATGCGATCCATGCGCAGGCAAAGCGTCTCCACGCCCTGCAGCACCAGGAAGGCGTTGAACGGCGAGAGCGCCGCGCCGGTGTTCCTGAGCGGCACCACGCGCGCGCGGCCGATGAACGCCGCCGGCCCCAGCGCCTCGGTGTAGACCACGCCGTGGTAGGAGACGTCCGGCTCGTTCAGGCGGCGGAAGCGCTGCTTGTGCTCGGCCCAGGGGAACTTGCCGGAGTCGACGATGATGCCGCCGATGGAGTTGCCGTGGCCGCCCAGGTACTTGGTGAGCGAGTGCACGACGATGTCGGCGCCGTGCTCGAAAGGCCGGCAGAGATAAGGGGTAGGCACGGTGTTGTCGACGATGAGCGGCACGCCGTGCCTGTGGGCGATCTGCGCCAGCTTCTCGAAATCTGTGATGTTGCCGAGCGGGTTGCCGATGGACTCGCAGTACAGCGCCTTGGTGCGATCGTCGATGAGCCGCTCGAAGGCGTCCGGATCGCGGTAGTCGGCGAACTTCACCTGGATGCCGAACTGCGGCAGGGTGTGGGCGAAGAGGTTGTAGGTGCCGCCGTAGAGCGTGCTGGCCGAGACGATGTTGTCGCCCGCCTCGGTGATGGTCATGATCGAATAGGTGATGGCCGACTGCCCGGAGGCCAGGGCCAGGCCCGCGATGCCACCCTCCATGGCCGCCAGCCGCTGCTCCAGCACGTCCCAGGTCGGGTTCATGATGCGGGTGTAGATGTTGCCCTTGACCTTCAGGTCGAACAGATCCGCCCCGTGCTGGGTGTTGTCGAAGGCGTAGGAGGTGGTCTGGTAGATGGGTGTCGCCACGGCCTTGGTGGTCGGGTCGGGCGCAAAGCCCCCGTGGACACATAGGGTCTCGATTTTCATGCTCTTGTATCTCCCCGGATGTGGCCCGCCGGGCGGCAGGCACCTTTTTATATAGGACAGGCACTATCCTATCAGCCCGACGGCGGCCCTGCCCGCGCCCGATCAATGTCGGTGCAGAGGCCGCTCGGACCGCCCGGAGCGAGGTCCGCAGGACCGGGTCGCGGGCCGTCCCGAGGACGGTCCGCGGAGCCAGCGGCGCAGGCCCTCCGGGCCGTGTCCGGGATGGCCTAAGTTATTGACACTCCCAGCCCCGCTCCGTAAGATTGCGGCCCTTTTCCAAGGGTTTCTCCATGAAGACGTTCTCCGCCAAACCCGCCGAGGTCAAGCGCGACTGGTACGTGCTTGATGCCACGGACAAAACGCTCGGCCGTCTGGCCACCGAGGTCGCCCGTCGCCTGCGTGGCAAGCACAAGCCGGAATTCACGCCGCACGTCGACACCGGCGACTACATCGTGGTCGTCAACGCCGAGAAGGTGCGGGTCACCGGCCGCAAGACCACCGACAAGATGTACTACCGGCATTCCGGCTACCCGGGCGGCATCACCGAGACGTCCTTCGAGAAGATGATCCAGAGCCAGCCCCACAAAGTCATCGAGATCGCGGTCAAGGGCATGCTGCCCAAGGGCCCGATGGGGCGCACGATGTTCAAGAAACTGAAGGTGTATGCCGGGCCGAACCACAAGCACAGCGCCCAGCAGCCCAAGAAACTGGAAATGTAAGCATGGCACAGCAGACCAACTACGCGACCGGCCGCCGCAAGACCTCCTCCGCGCGCGTCTACCTGCAGAAGGGCACCGGCAAGATCACCGTCAACGGCCGGGATCTGGACAAGTACTTCGGTCGCCAGACCGCGCGCATGATCGTGCGCCAGCCGCTGCAGACCGTGAACATGGCCTCCGATTTCGACATCCACGCCCACGTCGAGGGCGGCGGCGGCTCCGGCCAGGCCGGCGCCATCCGCCTCGGGATCGCCCGGGCGCTGATCGCCTATGACGAGACCCTGCGCAGCCCGCTGCGCAGCGCCGGGTACGTGACCCGCGACTCCCGCGAGGTCGAGCGCAAGAAGGTCGGCCTGCACAAGGCCCGCCGTCGCCCGCAGTACTCCAAGCGCTAACCGTATCGTGGTACCGGCGCGGGCAACCCGCGCCGGCGTTGGTCCAAATCCTGTATGTCTGATGGAATCCGTTCGCCCGGGGCCGGTCCAAGGGCGGACACAATGCAGTAACCTCGCGCCGTACCCACTGGGGGATCGTCTAACGGCAGGACTACGGACTCTGACTCCGTCAATCTAGGTTCGAATCCTAGTCCCCCAGCCAAGATGTGCAGTCAATTATCTGTTGGGCCAAATTAAATCTGGCCGATTGCATCAGATTTGAATAGGCCGGTAGGCGCCCGCCTACCAGCTAGCTGCACAGACGGGATTTCCCAGCACCAAGTCGGTTTCCGGTCTTCCGGCTGTGGCAAGTTGCCTCAGGCAGTGGCGTGCAGCGGGAAACGTGGGAGCGGTTGGCAAGTAGCGCGAACTGAGGTGCAACCACGAAAACCCTCTTGCCGCTCGATCACTTGATCGATCTCGTTCTTAACACTGGCAGTTAGCCCGGGTTCACGTCCACCATCCGGCAAAAGGGGGCATCTTGGTTATCCTCACACGCCGCGTGGGCGATACGCCCAAGATCGCTGATGCCATCGAAGTTGCCGTCCTCAACTTCACCGGTAATCAGACCCGCATCGGCAGCCGCAGCGACCGGAAATACAGACTACGCCGATCTCCAAAGTACCCTCTCGGAGCCTTGCCCGCCGTCGTAGTCCCACTGCCTAAGCATAAGGCGAGCACCCTGTTGCGCCACCTCCAGGAATAGCTGATCAGGCGCAATACCTTCCTCCGAACTAGGTGGTGGGAAGTTCAGAGAGATACCTTTGTCACCATCATTTCGCGCATAAATGCGAAGGCCCGGACCAACGGGATCGACCAGCGTTCCGCCATCGCTGATCTCGATATACGAACCATCGCCGCGAACCTCAATGCACACTGCTGGCGGACCAGTCGTTGCAGGTATGCCAGGCCTGTACATTTCAAGCCTTGGAGTGCCGTCAGTGACTGTCAGACGGATCTGAGTGTTGTCATCCTCGCCAATGATCTCGACACTCTTGGTCGCAATTCTCTCACTGGAAATATGGCCTAAGCGCCTCCGCAGATCTAAAGTCAGGACCAGAATCAATCCAAGCAGAATGAAATCAAACCACGCGATGTCAGAGGCGTCTCTCCACCATAAGGCCACTGCGATGAGAGCGTAGGCGACAGCAAGCAGCCACCCCTTTCCAGGCGGACCAAACGTTCTCATATATCCTCCAATCCGCGGGATCCCGGCTAAATCTATTGTCGACGTGATTGACGCGTCATTCCAGGTCTTCGTGTATCCTGTTCGTCACCGCTGGAGCGCGAAGCCGGGTGACACGACCGCGGGCGGATTCTTTCATAAGCATACCTAAAGGGACGCTTCATACTGATCACACTGCGCTTCATGTCTCTCCAGATCCCTACAGACCATCGGCAAATGTGAATCACTTAGCAATCCGAGCAGTTGCAATGGAATCACGCAGCTTCCAATCTCAGGCGTAAGGATCCGAAATCAACCACGGCCACGACGACGTTCTGAATCCGCTGCAATGCGGCGGGCCAGCGTTGATAATGTCGCGCGTTCTGGATGCGTCGCAATCGATAGCATTGGAGCACAATCTGAATGACGATAACAGTACGTATACGCGAGGGAGTCGGCGGCGTTCTTCCGGATATCGGGGCGGAGTGGGACAAGTGCCTGTCCGGCGCGCCAGACCACCAGGGCCTCTTCACCTACGAGTGGTACGCAGTGTGGGTGAAGGATCTCGGCAGCACGGGCCCATGGACCGGTGAGACGCGTCTGTTTCTCGCGTACGATGATGAGGGAGTGCTGCGCGGGATTCTGCCCCTGGTAAAGCGGTACTCGTATCGCGTCGCGTTCTGGTGCCTTCCAGGCTACTATCAGCCATTTCGAGGATTCGTCTGTCATGAGGATGTGGCGGCCCAGGTCTGCGCGGCACTCGCGAAGGCTTTATTGAGGACGCAGGGTTGGCTCGAACTGTACCGCTTTGGGCCCACGGACGCGGCATACCCGGAGCGGGCGATGCTCGTGAATGAACTAACCCGGCGCTGTCATCGCCTGGTTCGGTTTCCCGACGAGCCGACGATTGTCGCTCACAACCTTCCGCGTTCTAAGGATGAGTTTCTTGGATTGGTTCAGGAACACTCTTCGATGAAACGGATACAGTCGTACGAACGTCGGATGAGGCGCGAGGGGATGGTCGATTTCAGGCATTTTCGCAACCCGCGGGACGAGGAACTGCGCTCCATGCTGGCCGCGTGCTCGACCATCGAGCGGAAATCATGGCTGGCTACGAGCAGATCCGGATATCCTCGATTCATGTCCAGCGAGAGCCTGCAGTTCTGGGAAGACCTCTGTGCAAAACAGCTTGGACCACGAGAGCAACTCGATGTCTGGATCTCCTATTTCAATTCGCGGCCTATAGCGTTCAGGTTCACCATCACATCGGGGACGACCCGCTACCTGATCGCCAATCAGTACGACGAGGAATTCGCCGAATACAGGGCCGGCTGGATCCTGTATCTGCGTGATCTGGAGAACTGCGTCGAACGTGGCGTGAGATCGATGGATATGGGCCATGGCGCCGCGCACTACAAGACCCGATGGGGAGGAGAGGCTGGCGCCAGCGGACTGGACTTCCTGATCCTTCCTCCTGGTCCACTTGGAGTCGTGGGGGCAATGATGATGAATATCAAACCCGTTCACCGCCGCGTCCATAATATGATCCGAAGCTAGCAATCGGTGGCGGCAAAGATCCTGCCTCGTCCACTAACCGCGACTCTTGTCGTTGTCATTGGCCAGCAATCACCGGCCGGTCCATGGCGTGCTGCGACTATATTTTCGTCGTCAGGATCTGATACTGCAGGGGAGTCAGATCCGGCAGCCGCCGAAGGAATGCGACCATCGCCCATATACGTTGATCATCGTGGGTGCGTCCCCACGCTGGCATCCCGGAGGCCTTGATCCCGTGCTTGATGACCCAGAACCGGCGGCGCGCGGTCTGCATGTCGTCATCTTGACGGCCATCAGGAACTTCGACGCGCGCTGCAAGGTCGGGTGGACGCGGATAGAGCCCGATGCTTAAGTCACTGTCCTGCCGCCCAGGCTTGAGATGACAGCCCGCGCACATGTCGTTATAGTCAGCGCCGCCACTTAGAAGTAACTTCGGATCGTCCAGTGGCGGCACGACAATGTCGCGCGATGCCCGTTCGATCGATCGCTCACGAAGCGTCTGCAGTAACCAAAGTACCGGCCGCGTATGGGGCACATCTGCCCCGACGGGATATACGCCTGAATAGAGATAGCCGGTCCCGATCGCTCCCACGGCGATCACCGATTGGATGACGGCCGCAGCCTTCCCCGAGCGGCCGATCATTGCGCCTTCACGTCCTGTTCGCTCGAGTGGCCACTGCCAGCGGCGTGGTGATCGGGCGACTCGCCGTCGTGACCATGACTCCGGTCCGCCGCCTCGCCGCACTGCTTCATCATCGCCTGAATCACCGGGTCGTTCCGGTCCATGGGACCGTTGACAGCGTCCCCCAGGGCGCGGCAGTCCGGCGCCGCCGCTTCCGCGGCATGCTCCGCCGGATCATGTGCCCGCGCCGCGGACGTGAACAGCATGGCCAGCAGAACCGTCACTACGGCGAAGTTGCGTCGATTCATGGCATCAGTTCTCCAAGGCTTGGACTGCGGTGGGTGTATGTCCCCGCCGTTGCCAGCCCAGCACGCGGCGCTCCGGGGCTGGGCGGCAGGGGGCGGGGACGCTCGCGACAACCACTACTTGGCGGCTTCAGCCGCCAGCGCTTGATGGATCCTGGCGAGAGACTCGTTCTCCGCAGCGGCTGTCCTGTAACTGCTCTCGAGGTTCTTGCAGTGCTGAGCCAGCGCAGCGGCGCCACCCTTGCCGTAATCCACGTGGCCGTAGGCCGCGCCCATCGTCCTGTGCTCCTCTGCCTTGGCCAGCAGGGCGCTGGTTTCGGCTTCGTAGTGACGCGCCAATGCCTCGTGATCCGCCTTCGTACTGGCGGACATGACCATCTTCTCGATCGAGTCGTCGGCGCCGCCAAAGGTCACGAGCGGCGTCACGGCGGCACCTGCAAGCGTAGCTGCCAAGAACAAGGTTCTGATCTTCATTGACTCTTTCTCCTGATTGGGGACATCTGTAGTCGAACGATAACGTTTGTACGTGCATACGCTACGAGCCGTCCGCTGTCGGAGGCGTGACGAGAGGATTACAAGGCTGTAATCTCCGTGACATCCTTCTGTTTAGGACCGATGCATACCATGGCGGCGATGCTGGCTGGAGCATGGTGCACAAGTCGAGGACCGCGGCCGCACGTGAGTGATGAGGGTGGCGCGGAGGTTGTCCGATGAAACTGCTCGTCGTCGAAGATGAGACCAAGACCGGCGCGTACGTCCAAAAGGGATTGAGCGAGGCGGGCTTCGTGGTCGATCTCGCGCATTCCGGACTCGACGGCCATCACTTGGCGATGACCGAGGACTATGATCTCATCGTCCTGGATGTGATGTTGCCGGACGTGGACGGTTGGCGAATCCTCGAGGCCCTGCGCAAAGCAGACCGGCGCACTCCGGTACTGTTTCTGACGGCACGAGACAGCGTCGACGACCGGGTCAAGGGCCTGGAACTCGGCGCGGACGACTACCTGGTGAAGCCGTTCGCATTCGCCGAGCTGCTGGCGCGGGTGCGCACACTCTTGCGCCGCGGCTCCGCGACCGTGTCGGCGGACACCCTGCAGGTTGCGGACCTCACCGTCGACCTGGGTCGACGGCGGGCGTCCCGACAAGGCAAGCGGATCAATCTCACCAGTCGGGAGTTCGCGCTGCTCGAGTTGTTGGTACGCCGCCGAGGCGAGGTGCTGCCGCGGTCCCTCATCGCCTCCCAGGTTTGGGACATGAACTTCGACAGCGATAGCAATGTCATCGATGTCGCCATCAGGCGCCTGCGCGCGAAGATCGACGATTCCTACGTTCCCAAATTGATCCACACCGTGCGTGGCATGGGCTACAGGCTGGACGTGCCGGATGACGAATAGGCCATCCGCGGGACGGCCGGCATCCCTCGCCCGCCGGGTCACGACACTCGTAGGGATGATCATCGCCCTGTGTTTCGTGACTCTCGGCTGGCTCGTGCCCAAGTTCGTCGCGCACCATTTCACCGAGCAGGACGCCGAGGAGCTCCGCGTCGTGGCGGCGTCCGTTGGCGGCGCATTGGCAGGCGCGCATCCCGAGACCGACGATATTGAGGTGGTACGCCGGCTCAGCGGCGCCGTGGCCGGACACCACGGAGTATTCTTTGCCGTGTACGACCCGAAGGGCCGGCTGGTGTATGAAACAGCAGGCGCCGATCTCACCCCTATCGCGTCCACCGTGGCGCCGGTCGAAACCATCACCACCGAAAGGTTGAGTGAATGGCGCGATGCCCAGCACGGCTACCGCGGAGCGGTATTGCATATCCCGGGCGCGGCGGTCCCCTACACCGTGGTCGTCGCTGCAGCCACGGATTTCCACCGCAAATTCATCGTCGGCTTCCGGAACGCCCTCTGGGCGATGCTCATCGCCGTCGGCCTGCTGATGATTCTCGCCACGTGGTTCGCCGTGCAGCGCGGCCACGCGCCACTGCATCGGGTCAGCGGGATAATACGCAGCATCACTTCTGACGACTTGTCCACGCGCTTGCGCGCCGAGGATGTGCCGATCGAGCTGAGCGAGTTGGTGGCGTCCTTCAACGATATGCTCGGGCGGATGGCGGACGTCTTCCAACGGCTTTCGAATTTCTCCGCCGACATCGCCCACGAGTTGCGTACGCCGATCACCAACCTCACGACCCAGACACAGGTGGCACTGAGCAGGGCCCGTGGGGTCGAGGAATACCGCGAGGTGCTGTACTCCAGCCTGGAAGAGTACGACCGCATGGCGAGCATGATCGGCGA
>JAWLAN010000029.1:0-48688 GCA_041395385.1 Gammaproteobacteria bacterium | reverse complement strand
CGCTTTCCCGACGTGCAGGCATTGGCCGAGGCCCCGCTGGACGACGTGCTGGCGCTGTGGGCCGGCCTGGGCTACTACGCGCGCGCCCGCAACCTGCACCGCTGCGCCCAGGCCGTCATACGCGCTCACGGCGCGGAATTCCCGCGCGGCATCGATGCGCTCATGGCATTGCCCGGTATCGGGCGTTCGACCGCCGGCGCCATCCTGGCATTCAGCGGCGACCAGCGACACCCAATCCTCGACGGCAACGTCAGGCGGGTTCTTGCCCGCTACCACGCCGTGGAAGGTCCGTCCGCCGCGCGTGCGGTCGAGAACAGGCTCTGGGGGCTGGCCGACGCCCACACGCCGGCTGCCCGCGTTGCCGACTATACGCAGGCGATCATGGATCTTGGCGCCACCGTGTGCACGCGTACGCGCCCGCGTTGCACCACCTGCCCGCTTGCCGAGGACTGCCGCGCCCACAATGACGGCGATATCGATCGCTATCCGGCTTCGCAGGCGCGCAGACAGCCGCCCGTTCGCAGTCGCCTGTTTCTCATCGTACAGCGGGCCTCCGGTCATATCCTGCTCGAGGCGCGGCCGCCGTCCGGAATCTGGGGCGGCCTGTGGAGCCTGCCGGAAATCGATACGCACGCCGGGGTCGAGGCCTGGTGCGAAGCACGTGGCTTGTGCGTCCGTCGATCGACCTCCTGGGAGGTGATGCGGCACACCTTCAGCCATTTTCATCTCGACATCCATCCGCTGCTGCTGGAGGTCCAGACCTCTACGCGGGCGGTCATGGATGCCGATCGCTGGCTCTGGTATAAAGACGGCGATGTCACTGAGGTCGGTCTGCCCGCACCGGTGCGCCGCCTCCTCGATCGACTCGATGCGCACCACAGCCCGGAGACCCCAGATGACCCGCACCGTGCATTGCGTAAAGCTCGGCAAGACCGCTGAAGGGCTGAAGATGCCGCCGTATCCGGGGCCGCTGGGTAAACGCATCTTCGACAGCGTCTCCGCCGAGGCGTGGCAGATGTGGCTCAAGCACCAGACCATGCTGATCAACGAGTATCGCCTGACGCCCTTCGAACCGAAGGCCCGGCAGTTCCTGGAGCAGGAAATGGAAAAGTTTTTCTTCTCCGGAGGCTCGGACATGCCGGAAGGATACGTACCGCCAAGCCGCTGATCGATGCGATCGCCGGCCCCGGGGTCGCGCAGGCCGTGCGTTGAATACCCGAACGACGTCAACCAGTAAGGCCGACCGGCCTGCAATGTATTCCGGTCGCATCCGCCGCGCACCGCATCTGTGGAGACCGGCTCGGCTTGACGACGACCCCGCCAGTCGCTTTAATTGCGCCTCCCCGCGGTCCGCATCGATTCCCACCTGGCCAGGTAGCTCAGTTGGTAGAGCAGGTGACTGAAAATCACCGTGTCGGCGGTTCGATTCCGTCCCTGGCCACCATCTCATCCCGGAAATTCCTCGTCCAACCGATATCCGGCCGTGCCGCACGCGGGCCACCGGCCTCGTCGCCTCGGTACGGGAAGGTACCCGCGCTGTCGCGCCGGCCGAACGTGACCGAGCGGCTGCAGTTGCCGCGGTTGCGCGCGCACGGAAGACTTCATATCGTTACCGGAGGTTGGGCACGCTCTTTGCCTGCCAGACCTTGCGACTCGACGGCGATTCAGGTGCGCATGCCGCAACTGCAGGATGTTTCCCGGGGAGTCGGGCGCGATCACAATTCCGCATTCGATAGCGACGGGCGTTACGCCAGATGCCAGAGATCTCCGTTGTAGTCCCCGCATATCGCGAACGCGAGAACCTGCCGGTTCTGATCGCCGCCCTCGAGGAGGCGCTGCGTGGCCATGACTGGGAGACGATCATCGTCATCGACGACGCCGGGGATGAATCCGAACACTTGGTCCGGGAACACGCGCAACAGGATCCGCGCGTCCGATGCATGCTCCGGATTGGTCGACGCGGTCTCGCCTCGGCCTGCATTGAAGGGATGCTCTCGAGTTCGGCGCCATACCTCGCCGTGATTGACGCCGACCTGCAGCATGACGAGACATCTCTTCCCGACCTGATCGCCGCAATCAAGGGCTCCGATGCCGATTTGGTAGTGGCAAGCCGTTACGTGGCCGGCGCAAGCACGGGAGACCTGCCGCCGCACCGCGTCCTGATGAGCCGCCTTGCGACCGGCTTCAGCCGGCTGCTTGGCGTCACTCTCAGCGATCCGATGAGCGGCTACTTTGTGGTCCGCCGCAGATACCTCGATGCCGTCGTCCGCAAACTGTACGGGCGCGGCTTCAAGATTCTTCTCGATCTCATCTCGGCCGCGGACGGCCAGGTGCGCGTTCTCGAGATACCGTACCGCATGCGAGACCGGGTCCATGGCGAAAGCAAGATGAGCCTGCGCGTGATCTCCGAGTTTTTCGCGCTCGTGCTCTATCGCCTGTGCGGTCGGCTCTTCCCCGCGCGGTTTTTCCTGTTCCTCGCCGTCGGTCTCAGCGGCATGGCGATCCATCTCGCCGTACTGTCCGCCATGTTCAGCGTGTCCGGCGGGGATTTCCTCCTCAGCCAGGCAACGGCCATTGCCGTCGCCATGACCAGCAATTTCTTCCTGAACAACGTCTTTACGTACGGCGACCAGCGCCTGCACGGCGCGCGGATGTGGCGTGGCCTGCTCGCCTTTTACGCGGCATGCGGCCTGGGAGCGTTAATCAACGTGTCGGTCGCCGACTGGCTTTTCCTGAAATCGGTGGACTTCCGAGTCGCCGGAATGGCCGGCGCCGCCGTTGCCGCAATCTGGAATTTCCTCACGACGGCCTCGGTCACCTGGGGAGATGGAGCTCGTAAACGACGATGATTGCGGGACCGGATAGCCGCCGGGAGTGGCTGCATCCTGCCGTTGTCTTCCTCGCGTTGCTCGCCTTGTACGCGGCAACCGCGCCTCGAACGGTGGCGCTCGAGGACGACGGGCTTTTCATCATGTCGAGCTATTTCCTGGGGATCGAACACCCTCCCGGGTACCCCCTGCATACGCTGCTCGGGTACCTCTTCACCCTGCTGCCTGTCGGCTCGGTGGCATTCCGCGTGCACCTGATGAGCGCATTTTTCGGCGCCCTCACTTGCGCCGTCGTCTGGTTGTGTGTGCGGACCCTGGTGCGGGAGCGCCTGTGGGCGTATTTCGCCGCGTTCTCCCTGGGACTGTCGCGCGTGTTCTGGTCGCAGTCGATCATTGCCGAGGTCTACACGCTGAACACGTTCTTCGTATTCATCCTCGTTTTCCTCGGTTTGCGTCTGGATGCCACGGCGCGTTTCGCCCCGGGCATGGCTGCGCTCATGGCACTGCTGTTCGGCCTGAGTCTGTCCAACCACTGGCCACTCATGGTTCTCGTGTCGCCCGCTCTGGCGATCCTTCTCTGGCCGCGCAGACGCGAGGTCATCCGGCGGCTGCCCGTGCTCGTTCCAATGTGCGCGGTCGGACTGTCCCCGTATGTCTGGCTCGTCGTGCGATCGTGGTCCGATCCCGTGTTCAGCTTTTATGGTCCGCTGAACTCCGCGCATGAGTTCTGGACCATGGTCAGTCGCGCCGGCTACGCAGCGATCGACGCATCCGCCTCCGCCACATGGATCGATCGACTGTATTTCGTCAGGTATTTCGCTCTGCAGTTGGTGCTCCAGTTCGCGATCCTCGGCACCGCGCTCGGATTGCTTGGGGCCATCGTACAGTGGCGGACGTGGGGTTACAGGGTCTCACTATGCCTTACCGTCATCTTCCTGATGCCGTCCATAGCCCTGATGTTTCTGCTGGGATTCGATTATGACTCCCTGCGCGCGCACATCTTCAGCGTCTATCCGTTACCGGCCTACGCCACGGTGGCAATCTGGATGGCGCTGGGCCTGATGCACCTTGCGCGAATGTGGAAGATCGCCACACCGTTCGTACACCTGCTCTGCGCGATCGTGATTTCCATGATTGCCGCGGTTTCTGCGCGCACCAACCTTCGAGCGGGATACGACTGGTCGAGCCGCTACGCGCATGCCATCCTGCTGTCCCTCCCCAGGGATGCGATCCTGTTCGTCTCCGGCGACGCCGAGGTCGGCGCGATCGGCTATTTCCACCTGGTTGAGGGAGCGAGACCCGACATAACGCTGATGAATCCGCGCGGCCTGGGGTTTCGTACGCGGATCTACCACCCGTTACGGACCCGCCGAGCGGATGGCGACGCCGCCGTCGCATCGTTCGCGCAGGCGGTGCGCCGACCGGTCGCATTCACGCCGCCGGTGCCGGAGGGGATCAAGACCGGCAATCATTGGCTCTACTACCTCGTTACCGCCCCGGATCACGACGGAAGGACCGCCCCACCTCGCCTTGACGAGACGCAGCGGGAGTTCCTCGAGACGGCGGTGTTGAGCGACGATTCTTCGGATCCGTGGACGTCGTTCGTGCAACGCGGCCTGCGCCGTCGTATCGCGGCATTGCTGACCATGACACCGGAAACCTGGCATACGGAGGATCCTGTCGCCAGCCGCTATCTCGAGCGGCTCGACGCCGATTATGACGGCGCGCTCGGGATCGCCATTGGTATGCTGGCCAACCCGCGAGGATACAACGCGGCCGACGTCGCGCGGCAGCTCGCTCGCGCCGCGCACCTTATGCCTGGCGACCGGGCCAAGAACGACAAGGCGATGTTCTTCGAGCTGCGCGGGCACGTGAGGCTCGAGCTCGGGGACCGCGACGGTGCGGTGCGCGACCTGAAGATGGCTGTCGAACTGCATCCGCCCTCGACCACCCGGTCCGCCTCGACGCTTGCGAGGTTGTCGCCGCGGGGCGTGGGGATCGAGGACTGATACGCGCCTCCGCAGATGAAGCGCAGAGGGCGGCGCGACCGCTCACTCCGTCAAGCCGCGTGTCATGACTGACGGGTGAGCGGTTCAAGGATCTTATCTCGCAGAGCCAGCGCCCCTCATCATTCAAGCCCTGCGTCCGGCGCCGATGCCTCCTAATGTGCGCATGAGAACACTTCCCCGGGTGAACGCGTCGGGAGGGGCGCGTCGCGTGGGCCTGCGCGGGCGACGATTGCTTCGCCTCGGCGGGATATCAATGCAGCAAGTGCCCCGACAGGGGCGCGGTCGAGGTGACGACGACCTTTCCAGGTCCCGGCCACCGGCGCCGGCGCCCTGGGCGCCCGCGGGCGTCCACGGGTCAGCCGCGTCGGCTGGCGCCGCTCAGCGACCCCAGCACCCCGCGCAGGATCTGCCTACCCAGTTGCGTGCCGATCGACCGCGCGGCGCTTTTCGCCATGGACTCCACGATGCTGTCGGTGCGGCGGGCGCGCCGACCTCCGAATACGGAGCCAAGCACGTCTTTGAGGAGGCCGCCGCCGCCCTGGCCGGAGCCCTCTTCGGCACGCCCCTGCTCCGGAGCTTCGGGCTGCGATTTCGCCGCGCGTTGCTTCAGCATCTCGTACGCCGACTCGCCGTCGAGCGCCTTCTCGTAGTGACCGTAAAAGACCGAGGCCTTGATGATGCTGTCGCGCTCGGCGGCCGTGATGGGCCCGATCTGGCTTGCAGGAGGGATCACGAACGCACGCTCGGTGACTCCTGGCCGTCCCTTATCGTCGAGAAACGAGATGAGCGCCTCGCCCACGCCCAACGCGGTGATGACCTCTTCGGTGTCGAACGCCGGGTTCGGACGCATGGTCTCGGCCGTCGCCTTCACCGCCTTCTGATCGCGAGGCGTGTAGGCGCGCAAGGCATGCTGCACGCGGTTGCCGAGCTGCGCCAGCACGGCATCCGGCACGTCCAGCGGATTCTGGGTGATGAAAAAGACGCCTACGCCCTTGGAGCGGATGAGGCGCACGACCTGCTCGATCTTCTCCAGCAGCGCCTTGGGCGCATCGGCGAACAGCAGATGGGCCTCGTCGAAGAAGAACACCATCTTCGGCTTCTCGAGGTCTCCCACCTCGGGCAGGTTCTCGAACAGCTCGGCCAGCAGCCACAGCAAAAGCGTCGAATACAGCTTCGGCGCATTCATGAGCCGATCGGATACCAGGATGTTCACCACTCCCTTGCCGGCACTGTCTGTCTGCATCAGGTCCTGTATGTCCAGCATGGGCTCGCCGAAGAGCAGGTCGCCGCCCTGCTCCTCCAGCTGCAGCAGACCGCGCTGGATCGCGCCGACGCTGGCGGCCGAGACGTTGCCGTATTCGGTGGTGAACCGCTTGGCGTTGTCGCCGACGTGCTGGACCATCGCCCGCAGGTCCTTCAGGTCCATCAGCAGCAGACCGTCGTCATCGGCGATCCGGTAAACGATGGTCAACACCCCGGCCTGGGTGTCGTTGAGATTCAGGATCCGGCCTAACAGCAGCGGGCCCATGTCGGAGACCGTCGCCCGCACCGGGTGCCCGGCGGCCCGAAACGGATCCCAGAATGCCACCGGACAGCCAGCGAAGCTGAAGTCGCCGAGCTGCAGGAGGTCGAGCCGCTCCTTGACCTTGGGTTTCGCCGTCCCCGCCTTGGATATGCCGGCGAGGTCGCCCTTGATATCGGCCATGACGACCGGCACGCCGATGTTGCTGAAACCCTGGGCGATAGCCTGGAGAGTGACGGTCTTGCCCGTGCCGGTGGCCCCGGTGATCAAGCCGTGGCGGTTACCCATCGCGGGCAAAAGGCACACGTCCGTCGTCCCCGACTTCGCGATGTGCAGCGATCCGGACATGCTCCCTCCCCCTCGTTTCCCGGTATGTGGTCGACCAGCGCCGCCGATTATACCCATCCGAGGTTCGCGCACCGGCCCCCGCCGAGACCGTCACCACCGCCCGGACGCGATTTTTCCTTGTTCGCGAGCAACACTTCCAGTAAGCTTTACTGCAACAGGTGTGTAGATTTATGTGACGAAAAAGCCACACTGTTCCGCGTAGGCGGGCGCCACTTCGCGGCCCGTCAGGTCAAACCGAGGGGGATTCGAACCATGAGGAACTATCTCAAGCTCGCCACAACGATTGCTTGTGTCGCCACGCTTTCCGGCTGCGCAAATTCCGGCGGCCTCAGCAAACCTATCTGCATGCTGGCTGGCGCGGCCGTCGGTGGCCTTGCCGGCGGTCTCGCCGCTGACGAAGACGAAGGCATCTATGCTGGCGCGGGTGCCGCGGCCGGCGCTCTGATTGGTGCCGCGCTGTGTCCGGAGCCGCCGGCGCCGGAGCCGGAACCGGTCGCGGAAGCTGCACCGCCGCCGCCCCCGCCGCCGCCCCCGCCACCGCCCCCGGAGGAGCCCAAGCTCATCCACACCCTGCGCGGGGTGAACTTCGACTTCGACAAGGCGACCATCAAGCCTGACTCCGCCGCCATCCTCGACGAGGGCGTGCGCAAGCTGGAAGAGGTCGGCGGCGCCAACGTCAAGATCGTCGGCCACACCGACAGCGTCGGCTCCGAGGCGTACAACCAGGGGCTGTCGGAACGCCGTGCCGAGGCCGTCCGCGAATACTTCGTCGCCCACGGCATCGCCGCATCGCGACTGACGACCGAGGGTCGTGGCGAGAGCGAGCCTGTCGCCTCGAACGATACGAAAGACGGCCGCTACATGAACCGCCGCGTCGAGCTCTACACCAACGGCCAGTCCGGTGGCGTCGGTGCGGCGGCGCCCAGTGGCGCGTGCGACCCGAAGCACTGGCAGTGCATCTGGCACGAAGTGCAGATGAAGTAACGCCGAACTACCGACAATAACGAAGTCCTTCAGACTGACGGGCGCGTGGGGACACCCACGCGCCTTTTTCTTTTCCGGCCTGCCAGGAGGGCGCCGCGATGCACGGCGATGACGACTGCGAGGGCAGCGCGCGCAATACGGCGTATGCGTACAACACTCGTCCGGCCCGCGTCCCGCGCGAATGGCGCAGCGGCTGGCACGAGAAGATTGACGAGCTGCTGAACCTCGATCACAGCTTTCTCGGGTTTCGCTACGGTGACGCCGGCGTGCTGTTTCGCGGCCTGCCGAGCGGACTGGCGGCAAACCTCGCCTCCGGCCACTGGCTGCCGAGCGTGGATCCGGGCCCGCTCGGCTCCCTGGAGCGGCAGCTTGGCGTCTTCCTGCTCTCGCACGACCTCTCCGACGCCCTGACCGTCGCGCGGCTCTGGGAAGGTCACGAAGACGGTGGAGTGATGATCTTTTCAGCCGCCGAATTCTACACGCGCTGGCGGAACGCCACGGCGGCGATGCTGGGCTTCGCAGAGCCCGGTGTGGTGTTCAAATACCCCTTCCTGGTGGAAGCGCTGCCCATGGATGCCGTCGGCACCATCGTCGTAGCGACGCAAAGCGGTGGTTTACGCGATCCGCGCGTGGTCAGGCCGCCGCCGGCGACAGGGGCCGACCGAGGCGAAGTGGAACGCTGGATACTGGAGATGCTGGCGAGCAGGGACCTGCGTCCGGCTCGCCCGGTCGCCACGGATCGGTACCCGCGCCGCGAGTCAACCCTCGGGTGACGATGCCGTGTGCCGGGCCAAGGCCCATTGCACGTGCTCGCGCACCAGTGCGGATGGATGTGCTGCGCGTGCCCGCAGGCCAGCGAGGATCTCGGGCCGGGTGGGCGCATTGCCAAGCGCCACGGCAAGGTTGCGCAACCAGCGTTCGTAACCGATGCGTCGCATGGCCGAACCCTCCGTGTACCCGAGGAATTCCGCCTCGCTCCAGCCGAACAGCCGCAGCAGGCTCGAGGAATCGAGGTCATGCCGCGGCCGAAAGTCGCCCTCCCCGGTCGCGCGCGCGAAGCGGTTCCATGGACAATAAAGCTGGCAGTCGTCGCATCCATAGATGCGATTGCCGATGAGCGGGCGGAATTCATCGGGGATGGAACCGCCGAGCTCGATGGTCAGGTAGGAAATGCAGCGCCGCGCATCGAGCTGGTAGGGCGCCACAATCGCCGCGGTCGGACAGACGTCCATGCATACCGCGCAGCGGCCGCAATGATCCTCGCCTTCGGCCGCATCGATCGGCAAGGGCAGATCCGTGTAGACCTCGCCGAGGAAGAACCAGGAACCCGCGCGTCGGTTTATTAGGTTGGTGTGCTTGCCGATCCACCCCAGGCCGGCGTTGCGCGCCAGCGGTTTCTCCATGACCGGCGCGCTGTCGACGAACACGCGGTAACCATGCTCGCCGACGGCGGCGGCCACCCGCTCGGCGAGCCGCTGCAGCCGCGTGCGCAGGACCTTGTGATAGTCGCGGCCGAGCGCATAGCGGGAGACATAGGCGAGGTCGGGACGCCCGAGCACCCGTTCGGCATCGGCCGCATCGTCGGGCCAATAGTCCATGCGCGCGCAGATGACGCGCACCGTGCCCGGACGGAGCTCCGCGGGGCGGCAGCGCCTGCTTCCGTGGCGCTGCATGTAATGCATGTCGCCGTGAAAATTGCGCTCGAGCCACTCCAGCAGCCGCGCCTCGTCCGGGCCGAGGTCGATCCCGGCAATGCCGATCTGCTGGAACCCCAGGGCTGCGCCCCAAGCCTTGATTTCGCCGGCGAGCGCATGCAGCGCCTCGGCATCGAGGCGGCGCGCCTTTGGAGCGTCAGGGCCCGTCGCGGTCGTCACGGCCGCGATGATCCGGCCCCGCCGGGGGATACGCAAGTTTCCGCGCGCAGGGCGAACACCCCGGCGGCATCCCCGGAGAACCGGGGGGCAGAACTACCGGCGTCTGCCGCCACGCGCGGGACGTGGCCGCTCCTCGTTGACACGCAGCGTGCTGCCGCGCAGCTCCTTGCCGTTCAGCGCACTGATGGCCGCGCGGGCCTCGTGCCCTTCCATCTGTATGAACGCAAACCCCTTGCACTTGCCGGAGAAAATGTCGCGCGCCACGTCGATCGAACGCACGCGGCCATACGCCGCGAACAGTTGTTTCACCTCCTCATCCGTCGCATCCGGCGGAAGGCTGCCGGCGTAGATCTTCAACATGCGTTATCTCCTTCTTGATGACAGATACACCGGTCGCGCAGCTTGGACATCACCGTACCTGGCAGACGTGACGCCGCACTCGCCGGAGCAGCGACACGCAGCGCTCCCGCGCCGGAAGACGTCCATCATCTTCCCTTACGCGAGGGCGTGTGGGCCCGTCCATGAGTGCGCACGACACCGGCGTCCCGGCGGTGCGCATGGTGCTGCCCGGAGGCGTTATGCACCTGCGCGTGTCTGCGGCGTGCGCCCGGAGGCTGCGCGTGGGGGCCGGTTGCCGCGCCCCCCTTGGGCTCGAAGCCTTCGACCGTCGCCGCGGGCAACGGCCGCCCGAGCAGCCGCTCGATGTCCGTCAACTGCGCGCGCTCCTCACCGCTTACCAACGAGATCGCCTCGCCGCTGGCACCGGCCCGGCCGGTGCGACCGATTCGATGCACGTAGTCCTCCGCAGAATTCGGCATGTCGAAGTTGACGACATGCGTCAGCCCGTCGACGTCGATGCCACGGGCGGCCACGTCCGTGGCCACCAGGACCCGCACCCTGCCCTGCTTGAACTGGTCCAGGGCACGCGTGCGCTGGCCCTGCGACTTGTCGCCGTGGATGGCCGTGGCCAGTATCCCCTCGCGCTCGAGCTGACCCGAGAGCCGCTCGGCGCCGTGCTTGGTGCGCGCGAAGACCAGTGTCTGGCCCCAGTCGCCCTGGCGCAACAGGTGCACCAGCAGCGGACGCTTGTCGTCCTTGTCGACGTGCAACGCCCGCTGCGTCACGGTGGTGGCCGCGGAGTTGCGGGGCGCGACCTCGACCTCCGCAGGATTGCACAGCAGCGTGGCGGCAAACCGGCGCACCTCGGCGGAGAAGGTCGCCGAGAAGAGCAGATTTTGCCGCTTCGCCGGGAGCATCGCGATTATGCGGCGGATGACCGGCAGAAATCCCATGTCGAGCATGCGATCGGCCTCGTCCAGCACCAGGACTTCGACGTTTGACAATCTGGCAGTGCGTTGCTCGACATGATCCACGAGGCGGCCAGGCGTGGCCACCAGCACGTCCAGGCCACGGCGCAGGGCCTTGGTCTGCGGGAACATGCCGACGCCGCCATAGACCGCCTCCGTCTGCAGCGACAGGTGCCGGCCATAGTCGCGGAAGCTTGCGGCCACCTGCGCGGCCAGCTCGCGCGTGGGCGTGAGGACCAGCGCCCTCGGCGGCGCGCCGCACGGCCCGCGCGCGCCCAGGCGCGCCAGGATGGGCATCGCGAACGCGGCAGTCTTGCCAGTTCCGGTCTGTGCCGCGGCCAGCAGATCGCTGCCTGCGAGCACGATGGGTACGGCCCGCTGCTGTATGGGTGTCGGGGATTCGTGGCCGAGATCGGCGACCGCACGCAGGATCGCTTCGGGCAGGCCCAGTTCATTGAATGACATGCTTGTTTATTGCTCCAGTGAGGACGCGCGCAATGGCTGCGTCCAGAATGCTGCCGCACGCGCGCGGGGCGCGAAACCGGTCCAGGCAGCGAAATTAGGGTGAAGCGATGAGCGCCATGTGGCGCGAGCCGCGACAGGTTTGCGGGAGGGGTGGCGGGCGAACCCGTTGATGGCCGCCGCGCTTGGACGGCCAGCCGAACCTCGAGGCATGGACCGGACCATGCCGCAACAAACTGGGCGGCAGTATAACCGACGGCGGTGCATATGCCTAACCGAGGCCGTCATCCCTCAACGCCCCATGCCCGAGACGCCGCCGCCTCAGATCGCCCGCTCGGACTTGGCGCCGCCGCCCCGGGTGAGAGACATCAGCGCCAGCGCCGCGACCACGGTGCCGGCCGCGGCGACCGAGAATGCGGTCGTAATGCCTATCCTCTCCCACAACCACCCGAACAGCACCGCGCTCGGCAGGGCCAACACGCTGCATACGAAGTGATACACGCCGAAGGCGGTGCCCTTCTGATCCGCCGGCGCGACATCTCCGATGAGGGCCCGCTCGGCGGCCTCTGTGCACGACAGGGCGGCCGCGTAGCAGAGAAACAGCCCAATCCCGGCCGCCACGCCCGCGGCTCCGGCGGCGATGGCCAGCAGCACGAGGACTCGGGCGCACCAGCCGACGATGACGACCGGGAGGCGCCCGATGCGATCGGACACCGTCCCCGCGGCATAGGCGAGGAAAACCTTGATGACGTGCGCGGCCGCCCAGAGCACCGGCACCCACAGCGTCTCGACGCCGCCCACCTGATGCACCCACAGCACCAGCAGCGCCTCGGGCAGGGTGGACAGCGTCAGCGCCGCGGCGGCGACGATCAGACCTCGCAGCTGGCGATCGAGGATCGACCAGCGTGGCCACGCCACCGTTGGCGGGGGTGCCGCGGGTTGTGCCGGCAGGGCGTACCAGAGGACCAGCAACACCAGCACCCCGGGGACAGCGGAGGCCAGGAAGACGTTCTGGACGGACACGCCGCTCGCAAGCAGCGGCCAGGCCAGCAACGGACCGATGATCGCGCCGCCATGATCCATGGCCCGATGAAACCCGAAGGCGCGGCCGCGCTCGGCGGTGTCGACGGCCGCGGAGATGAGCGCGTCGCGGGGCGAGGTGCGTATCCCCTTCCCGGCCCGGTCCAGAAAGCGCAAGGCCATGACGCCGCCCCAGGCCGAGGCGAGACCGATGAGCGGCCGCGCCAGGTTCGACAGTGAGTAGCCGCTGAAGACCATCCAGCGCAGGCTCCAGCCCCGGTCGGCGAGCCAGCCGGAGGCCAGCTTGAGCAGGCTGGAGGTTGCCTCGGCCAGTCCCTCGATCGCGCTTACGATGAGCGGCCCGCCGCCCAGCGACCCGGCGACGACCAGGGGTAGCAGCGGCGTGATCATCTCGCTGGCGGCATCGTTGAGCAGCGATACG
The DNA here is from genome assembly GCA_041395385.1 of Gammaproteobacteria bacterium. Classification (GTDB taxonomy): domain Bacteria; phylum Pseudomonadota; class Gammaproteobacteria; order JAJPIJ01; family JAJPIJ01; genus JAJVHZ01. Next base: position 35,892 of record JAWLAN010000029.1, on the reverse strand, counting down.
ATGCTGAGCAGGACTACCAGTCGGGGCAGCGGCCGGCGGTCGGGAATGAAACTCGACATGAAATCGGCACACGAAGCCAATGAGGGGCTGGAGTATATTCGAATTCTACGAGGCCGATGTCGGGGCTCCACACCGATGCACCAGCGAGGCGAGGGATGAAGCAGGAGGACGGCGCCATGGCCGTAGACCCCATTTGCGGTATGGAAGTGGACCCGGCTGCCTGCGCCGGCAGCGCCGAGCGCGACGGGCGCACGTACTACTTCTGCTCCGCGCATTGCCTCGCCGCCTTCAAGGCCGGACAGGCAGCGGGTGATTCGGAGCAGGCCTGCTGCACGCCGGCGCCGGCCGCGAGCCCCGGCATGACAGTGGCGGGCGTGAAGATCGCGGCGATCGCGCGCGGCGGCACGGCGCGCGATCCCGTCTGCGGCATGACCGTAAGCAAGAACACGGCACTGCGCAGCGAACGCGACGGAGCCGCCTATTATTTTTGCTGCGAGGGCTGTCGGCGCAAGTTCGAGTCCGGCGCGGCAGCAACGGCGATGCCGGCGCGCGAGTACATCTGTCCGATGCATCCGGAGGTCGTCAGCAAGGTGCCGGCAGCCTGCCCGCTGTGCGGCATGGCTCTGGAGGCCGCGGCGGTCGAGGCTGACGCCGAGGACAGCCCCGAGTTGCGCGACATGCGCCGGCGCCTGCTGATCGGCGCCGCGCTCTCGCTGCCGTTGTTCGTGTTGGCCATGCTGTCGGACCACGCGCCCGCCGTGTTCGAGGGTCGGATTGGCCCCAGGACGCTGCAATGGCTGCAGTTCGCCCTGGCCACCCCGGTCGTGCTGTGGGCCGGCTGGCCGTTCTTCGAGCGCGCCTGGGCATCCGTGCTTCGCCGCCAGGCCAACATGTTCACGCTCATCGGCATCGGCGTCGGCGCCGCGTGGCTTTACAGCGTCGCCGCCATGGCGGTGCCGGAATGGTTCCCGGCGGCAATGCGCGCCCATCACGGATCCGTGCACGTCTACTTCGAGTCCGCGGCGATCATCGTGACACTGGTACTGCTGGGCCAGGTGCTGGAGCTGAAGGCGCGCGCACGTACCGGTGCCGCCGTGCGCGCGCTCGCACGGCTGGCGCCCCGGACCGCACGCCTGGTGCGCACCGACGGGCAGGAGGAGGATATCGCCCTTGCCCTCGTGCGCAGCGATGACCGCCTGCGCGTCCGGGCGGGCGAGAGGATCCCGGTGGACGGCACGGTCGAGGAGGGAGAAAGCGCGGTCGACGAGTCCATGATCACGGGCGAGTCGCTGCCGGTCGGCAAACGCCCGGGGGACGCTCTCATCGGTGGAACGGTGAACGGTCACGGCGTCCTTCTCATGCGTGCCGAGCGTGTCGGCAGCGATACGCTGCTCGCGCAGATCATGCGGCTCGTGCAGGAGGCGCAGCGCAGCCGCGCGCCCATACAGCGACTCGCCGACGTCATCGCCAGCTACTTCGTCCCGGCCGTCCTGGTCATCTCCGCGCTCGCCTTCGCCGCGTGGTGGATGTTCGGACCGGAGCCGCGCCTGGCGCACGCGCTGGTGAGCGCGGTGGCCGTGCTGATCATCGCCTGCCCCTGCGCCCTGGGACTGGCCACCCCGATGTCCATCATGGTCGCCACGGGCCGCGGCGCGCAGAACGGGATACTCGTTCGCAACGCCGAGGCGCTCGAACAGCTTGCCCGCATCGACACCCTGGTCGTAGACAAGACCGGCACGCTTACCGAGGGAAGGCCGCGCGTCGTGTCCATGGTTGCCGTGGCGGGATTTTCCGAGACCGACGTGCTGGCATGCGCCGCCAGTCTGGAACGCGCGAGCGAGCATCCGCTTTCGAGCGCCGTCGTCGCGGCGGCCGCGGAGCGGAGCCTGAGCCCGATGCCGGCGACGCGGGTCGAAATACACCCCGGCATGGGACTATCGGGGACCGTCGCCGGAAAGGGTATCGTCCTCGGCAATGCGACGTTACTCACGCGCGCCGGGGTCCAAACCGCGGCAATCGAGACCCTCGCCGAGCAGTCGCGAGCGCTCGGCCACATCGTGATCCTGATCGCGATTGACGGGAAGGCCGCCGGCCTCATCGACATCGCGGATCCGATTCGCGAGTCGGCCGCGACGGCGGTGCGGGCACTGCGGGAAGATGGCGTGAACGTGATCATGCTGAGCGGGGACCACCGCACGACGGCCGCGCAGGTCGCCGCAGATCTCGGCATCGCCACGGTGATCGCCGAAGTCGCCCCCGCAGGCAAGGCCGAGGAGATAGGCCGGCTGAACTCGCAGGGACATCTGGTCGCCATGGCCGGCGACGGCATCAACGACGCCCCGGCGCTGGCCCTGGCGAACGTCGGTATTGCGATGGGCACCGGCACCGACGTCGCCATGCACTCGGCGGGCATAACGCTGGTGCATTCGGACCTTCAGGCGCTCGTACGCGCCCGCCGCCTGAGCCACGCGACGCTACGAAATATTCGCCAGAACCTGGCGTTCGCGTTTCTCTACAATGTGCTTGGTGTGCCGGTTGCCGCGGGTGTACTTTATCCCCTCACCGGCACGCTGCTCTCACCCGTCATCGCTGCGGCCGCCATGTCGATGAGCTCGGTGTCGGTGATCGCCAACGCACTGAGGCTGAATCGGGCGCGGCTGTAGCGGAGACCGCGGTTACCGTCGCACATGGCGGCGCGGGGTCCTGAACCATCGAGGATGTGGGAAACATGATCGAAATCGTCCCCAACTGGCATCCGGTCCTGGTGCATTTCACCATTGCCCTGCTGATCGTCGCGCCGCTGTTGTTCTTCGCGTCCACCTGGCTGCCCATGGAATCCCCCGCGAAGCTGCGCCTGCTCGCGGCCGCACGATACAATCTGCTGCTCGGCTTCATCGTCAGCCTCGGAACGGTTGCGGCCGGATGGTACGCGGCCAATACCGTCGCCCACGACGAGGCCGCGCACGCCGCCATGCTCATGCACCGCAATCTCGCACTGGTCACGGTCGCCGCCTACACGCCCTTCGTAATCTGGACGCTGACGCGCGGCCACGGGCCCCGGTCGCATGGATTGCTGTTCGCGGTACTGTTGTTTCTGCCCATGGTGTCGTTGACCCTGACCGCGTGGCGCGGCGGCGAGCTGGTGTACGTTCATGGCCTGGGCGTGCAATCGCTGCCGGACGCCGGCGAGCACCGCCACGGCGACGGCGAATCGTCCCACACGGCCGTGCCGGAACCGGGGGATGCCGAGACCAGGATCGACGGCGCCGAACACGACCATGGACAGGAGCACGCGCATGACGAGGCGCCGCAGCCGTAAGGTCTGGGCGTCCGCCGTGGGACCTCAGGACCGCACCGCCAGTCGCTCCTTGACGACGGACCACAGGGCCGCGAAAGCGCGTCCGGGCTCCGAGGGTCCGGCAAAGGCCCCTACGGGAGCCTGCTCCAGCCCCATCCTTTCGACCTGGCTCGCGTAGGGAATGAAGACCCGCAGCAGTTCCGCGTGTTGCGCGGCGAACTGCTGCACCAGCTGAACGTGCAGCTGCCGCCGCCGGTCGAGCATCGAAAAGAACGGCATGAGATCGAGGGAATCCGCGCCCGCGCGCCGCAGGAACTCGGTCAGCATGTCGTAGGCCCGCAGCGACAGGTGTGTGGGAATGATCGGCACCAGCAACGCGTCGGCGGCGTTGAACACGTTCTCGGACACCAGCGAGATCCCCGGCGGACAATCGAGCAGCACATAGTCGAAGTCATCGATCACGGATTTCAGGATCCTGCGCAGGCGATCCGCGGAGTGCTTCTCCTCGTTCAGGATGAGATCGAGATTGCGGTGAGAAAAATCCGCCGGGACCACGGATAGCCGTTCGTAGGCCGTCGGCACGACGTTCTCCAGAATCTGGCTCTTCCTGCCGATGAACTTCTCGCTGCCTCCCTTCAGTTCCGGCTCCACGCGCAGGTAAAAGCTCGCGGCCCCTTGCGGATCGAGATCCACGAGCAGCACGCGCGCGCCTTCCTGCGCCGCGAACCACGCCAGATTGACCGCGGCGGCGGTCTTGCCGACGCCGCCTTTCAGGTTGTATGCGGCCAGTACGGTCACGTTGCTGTGTCCTCCAGTGTCTTCCGGAACCTGCGGCGATTGCGTTTCCGCCCGAACTTGCGGCATCGCTTCACGACCTGCTGCCTCGCCGATCGCAACTGTGCTCGTAATGCCCGGCGCCACTGGCGCAGGGCGATGACCGTTGGCGCCGCAGCGTCGCTCGACTCGTGCCCGCGCAGCATCTCTCCGAGCATCTGGACCTGCACGTGCCGATCACACAAGTCTCCCAGATCGTCCTGCAGCCGCCGCAGCGGTCGCGCGAGCTCGGCTATCGCCTCTTCGCCGAACACCTCGGTGAAGGCCTCCAGCGCGTAACGCAGCTCCTTTCCGTCCTTGCGCAAGGCGTGCAAGCGCCTGAAGCGGCTGCCCGGACCGACCCGGCCGGCGCGCCTGCAGAGATCATCCCAGCCGCTGCGGAGGCTGACGGCCGCGAATTCGCGCGCCGGCACGGGCGCAGCGCCGGAATTGCGCTGTTCATCCAGAAAATGGAACCAGTCGACCTTGAGCTGCCGGTAGCGCGCCGAGGTCAACACGCGGAGCAGCGCGCGGCGGGCTCGCCGACGACGTTCGGCAATCTCGGCCCGCAATGCGGCCGCCGGTTCCCCGGCAAGGCGCGGCATGCGCTCGCCGTCGAGCTGCTCGAGCAGCACGTCCAGATCCCGTTGGCGACCGGCCGCCTTCGCCAGCCAGGCGAAATCCGACTGAAAGCGCGTCAACGCGCGGCGGTCCAGACAATCGCCGAATTTCCGCACCAGTGCGCGGGTGCGTCTGATGGCGACGCGAAACTGATGTAGGGGCTCGATGTCTCGGTCATCGACGACGCCCGCCTCGGCAACGATGAGTTGGGCGCGGTACTGACTCATTACGCCGGCGAGGACGTCGCGCATGGATCGCCCCCCGTAAACCCGATCCGATTCCTCGCCGCGCGGCGGCGGGCGCACGGCGCCCCGCTGCCGCGCGGCGAGACCGCTCACGCAGCCCCTCGCACGGACTGTATCCGCTCGTAGGCGCGCCGTATCGCCTGGGTCCGGTCATTGGCCATGCGTATCATCTCCTCGGACATCCCCTCGCCGGCAAGTTTGTCGGGGTGATGCCTGCTGAGCAGGCGGCGGTAGGCACGTTTCACCTCTGCATCGCTGGCGCCCACCTCGATACCCAGGGTGCCATAGGCGGATTCCAGATCGTCGGCCGGCGTCGATCGTTCCGGCTCCCGAGCTCGGCCGCCGCGGGCGGCCCCGGCTGCGCGCAGCAGCTGCTCGAACATGGGGCGCGGGATCCCCAGCCGCACGCAGATGTAGCGCAACGCCGAATCCTCCTGCGGCGTCAACGCACCGTCGGCAAGGGCCGCGGACAATTGTATCTCGGTGAAAAGACCGAGCAGCATCGGGTGTCGGCCGCAGCGCGCGCGGAAGCGATTCAGCACCTCGTCCAGGCGAAAGCCTGGCGCTTTGCCGTCGCGGAACATGTCCATCGCCAGCTGCCGGTGCACGGGATCGAGCGCCATGCGATCCATGATCCGCGATGCCATCGCGATCTCCTCCTCGCTAACGCGTCCATCGGCCTTGCAGAGGTATCCCATGACCGAGAACGTCGCTTGCAGGAAGGCGGCCTGCGTACCGGACCGCTCGCCCGGAGCCGGAGCGGCGCGCCGCCGCCCGTCCATCACGTGCCCGAGCACGACGCCCGCCGCGGCCACCAAAGGACCGCCCAGGAGGTAGCCGGCAATGCCGCCGATGACCTTGCCCCACCATTTCACGTCCGAACCGCTCCTGTCCCCATATCCCGTTGCCGCCGCTGCCCGATGCCGCCCGCCGCCGCTGCGGCCCGCGGGCGTTCGATGGTCTTGTACCGGGAAGATAAACCTACAGGCTCTCCGCGGCAAAATCGGCGAGCCTGGAGCGTTCGCCGCGCATCAGGATGATATGACCGCCGTGCCCCCAGCCCTTGAAGCGATCGACCACGTAGGTCAGGCCGGAGGTGGTTTCGCTCAGGTACGGCGTGTCGATCTGCCCGATATTGCCGAGCGCCAGGATCTTCGTCCCGGGACCCGCGCGCGTGATGAGCGTCTTCATCTGCTTGGAGGTGAGATTCTGCGCCTCGTCGAGGATGATGTAACGGTTAAGAAAGGTGCGTCCGCGCATGAAGTTCAGCGAGCGGATCTTGATGCGCTTCTGCAGAATATCGGCCGTGGCCTGCCGGCCCCACTCGCCCCCGACCTCGCTCTGCGTGAGGACCTCGAGGTTGTCGAGCAACGCGCCCATCCACGGCGTCATTTTCTCCTCCTCCGTGCCGGGCAGGAAGCCGATGTCCTCGCCCACCGGGATGGTGACGCGCGTCATGATGATCTCCCGGTAACGCTTCAGCTCCATGGTCTGCATCAGCCCCGCGGCCAGCGCGAGCAGCGTCTTGCCGGTGCCCGCCGTGCCGAGCAGACTCACGAAGTCCACCTCCGGATCCATCAACAGGTTCAGGGCGAAGTTCTGCTCCCGATTGCGCGCGGTGATGCCCCAGACGGCATTGTGCTCGCGCCGGTAGTCCACCGCGCGTTCGATCACCGCCCGGTCGCCGTCGATGCGCCGCACAATAGCCTCGAACCCCTCCTCGTCGCCGTTCTCCGGGTGATAGAGACATTCGTTCGGATAGAGGCTCGCGACGATGGGGCCGCGTATCGCGTAGTAGGTTCGCTCGCTCTCCTGCCAGCATTCCAGCTTTTCGCTGTGTTGGTCCCAGAAGTCATGCGGCAGCTGCTCGCAGCCGGCGTAGAGCAGCGACACGTCGTCCAGAACCTTGTCGCTGTAGTAGTCCTCGGCCGTGATGCCGAGCACCCTGGCCTTGATCCGCAGATTGATGTCCTTGGAAACGAGGCAGATCTGCTTGTCCTTGTGGATGTTCTGCAGCGCGATGACCGTGCCGAGTATGGAATTGTCCGGCCTGTTGCCGGGCAACGGCACCGGTAGATCCTCGGTGAGGGAACTGGTCTGCAGGAAAAGGCGGCCGCTCGGCAGCGCGCCCCGGAAGCCGCCGTTCTGATTCTGGGGACCGGGGATGGCCAGACCCTGCTCGATGGCATTCTTGTCGGCAGCACCGATCAGATCATCGAGGAACCGGCTGACCTGGCGGGCGTTGCGCGAGACTTCCGATGAACCCTTCTTGGCATGGTCCAGCTCCTCGAGCACCACCATCGGAATATAGAGGTCATGCTCCTGGAACCGGAAGATTGCGGTGGGGTCGTGCATCAACACGTTGGTGTCGAGCACGTAGAACTTGCTGCGTTCGATATCGGGCGATGCTATTTTTGCCATCAGTCCTCGTTCAGATTTGCGGCGGATCCCGTGGGAACGGACGGTCGCACTCAGAGCTCCCTCGCCGCCGCGAGGACCTCCTCGACATGTCCGTCGACTTTCACCTTGCGCCACTCCCTGCGCAATACCCCGGCTGCGTCGATGAGAAAGGTGCTGCGTTCTATCCCCATCAGCTTCCTGCCGTACATGTTCTTCTCCTTGATGACCCCGAACATCGAGCAGAGCTGCTCGTCTTCGTCGGCAAGCAGCTCGAACGGGAAGCAGTGCCTGGCTTTGAACTTGTCGTGGGCGGCGAGGCTGTCGCGCGACACGCCGAGGACCACGGTGTTCAGTCTCCGGAACGCGGCATGATGATCCCGAAACGCCTGGCCCTCCCTGGTGCAGCCGGGCGTGTCATCCTTCGGATAGAAATAAAGCACGATGTTGCGGCCCTTCAGGTCCGCGGACTTCAACTTCCCGCCGCTCGTCGATACTGCGGTGAACGACGGGACCTTCTTGCCTACGGCGACCGTGCTCATCGTAGCGGCCCGCCAGCGGCTATTTCACCGGTTCCATGATCGAGTCGAGATTCAGCCGGTCGCAGAACTCCATGAACTCCCCCCGCAAGCCTGCGATGGAGGTGTTGTTGGGCACCGCGATGGTCATGTGCAGCGAGAACATCGGCGCGCCCGTGTGCGTCGCCGCGTACCCGCTGGTGTACATGTCCTCGATGCTGATGTTGCGCGCCGTGAAGAAGCTGGCGATCTCGTAGACCACGCCGGGATGATCGTAGGAGACGACCTCCACGGCGTACGGCACCAGGTTCGTGGAACTCTTGCGCGGCTCCGTGCGCTTGGTCGTGAGGACCAGGCCGGTGCTCTCATGCAGGCGCGGCAGGGCGGACTCGATCTTGGCCACGACGTCCCAGGTTCCGGACACGAGCATGATGAGCGAGAACTCGCAGCCGAGCATGGTCATGCGGCTGTCGGCGACGTTGCCGCCGCAATCGCGCACGACCTTGGTGATGGCATCGAGCAGCCCGGGCTTGCTCGGGCCAACGGCGGCGACGACGAGAAAGTTCTGCATCAAGGCAATGGACACAGCCGGACGGATGGTCGGATTCCTGCGGGAGGCATCATGATTTCTTTGGCTGGGCATTGTGCCCGGTTCGAAGGCACCCCTCAAGCCTCCGCAAACGCCGCCGGAGTCAAAAAAAGCCCCGCAGCAGCGGGGCGAATGTCTCAGCCTACAACAAACCGCGATCAGAAATCGTACTGAATCCCGCCGGTGAACAGGTCCACGTCGGTGTCCTCGTCTCCCAGCCCCTGGAATCGTTCCCATTCGGCGCGGATCTTCACGTGCTCGACCAGTTGGTAGGTCCCACCGATGCCGAACGTCAGATTGACACCGTTGTCGTCGTCCCCCAGTCCGACCGGGCTGCCCTCGGCATCGGAATCCCAGATGAAGCCCCCCACCTTGCCGAACACGTACGCGTTCGGCAGCACCGGGTAGCCGGCTGTCCCGGCCACACTCGCGCCGCTGACGCTGTTGGTAGCGGTGAGCGTCCCCAGCAACGGGCCGAGGTCGACGTCCACGCTCTCCTCGCCGAGATCGATGTAGGCGAGTTCGGCGCCGAAGTAGGGCGTGAAACGGTAGCCGCCGAAGACCTTCCAGCCGAGATCGTTCGGGTCGCTGTCCACGTCGGCCGTGAAGCCGGCAGCGCGGAAATCCGCCTCGATGTCGTCGTCCTCGTCCTCGTAGTGCGAGAGGCCGACGCTACCGCCGGCGTAAAAGCCTGGCCCCTCGCCAGCCCAAGCCGCCGGGCCGGCCAAGGTCAGGGTGCAGACGAGACCCGATAGACACCAATTCCTCATAGCGTATAAGCCTTATGAAACGACAAGTTATGAGTACAATTTAATCTCTTTGTTTATTAAAGTAAAGCCTCCAGGAATTTCAAGCCGGCGCGCCGGCGTCACCCACACGGCGCGCGGCGACAGTTTGAACGGGGCCGCGTCAGCCGCTATCTTTACCGCCCATATCGCGTATCGCGCCAACCGGGAGGGCGGGGACGCCCCCGGTCCCGGACAAAGACGCACAAACGCGCAGAGGCCTTCCAACGTGATCCGATTCCTCGCCCGTCTCATCGATCTCGTCACCCGCATGGCGATGTGGCTGCTGCTTCCGCTCGGGCCCGTGGCAGCGGCCATCATTGCCGGGAACGGGGATTTTCTGCGTCACTACCCGCGCAGTCTGCGCGCCTCGATCCGCCACCTGCGCGGACTGGGGCGCGGTCAACCGATCCGCCGGGCCGTGGAACGCTGGCTGGCGAGCGACGACACGGCGAGTGCGACGAGGGAAATGGTGAGCGGCGCCTGCACCCACTGCGGGCAGTGCTGCCTGGAGAAGGCCTGCATCTTCCTGCGTTACGACGAGGCGGGTCGTTCCCGATGCGAGATCTACGACACCCGCTTCTGGTCAATGCTGCCATGCGGGGAATACCCCGTGAGCGCGAGCGAGATCACCCAGTATGGCTGCCCCTCCTACAGCGCGCACACGGTACGCGTCATCCCGATCCGAGCCTTGCCGGTCGCGAACGAGGAGGGGCCGCAACGGGCCTGATCGCCATTCCGGGACGGTCCCGTCATCCCCTTCACCCTGCCGTCCATGCATCGGCCGTGGGCCGCGCACAGCGGTCACGAGGCGCGTTCAGCATGCGCCCGCCGCCGGCCTCCGTGCCGACGTTCTTGTGTTCACCGGTTAGGCTAAGTACCATACCGGCCGACATTGTCATTTGCGGATAAAATCCCCATGTTTCAAGGAAGTATGGTTGCCATCGTGACGCCGATGCAGCCCGGCGTCACGCCCGACACGCCGGTGGACTGGCCGGCGTTGGATCGCCTGATCGAGTGGCACATCGACAACGGGACCGACGCCATCGTCGCGGTCGGTACCACCGGCGAATCGGCGACGCTGGACATGGAGGAGCACGTGGCGGTCATCCGCCGTGTCATCGCGGTCGTCAACAAGCGCATTCCCGTCGTCGCCGGCACCGGCGCCAACTCGACCACGGAGGCCATCGAGTTGACGCAGGCCGCGAAGGCCGCCGGCGCCGACGCCTGCCTGCTGGTGACGCCGTATTACAACAAGCCGACTCAGGAAGGCCTCTACCTGCACCACAAGGCGGTGGCCGAGGCCGTTGCCGTCCCCCAGATCCTGTACAACGTGCCGGGTCGGACCGCCTGCGACATGCAGCCGGAGACCGCGGCCCGACTGGCCAAGGTCGCAAATATCATCGGCATCAAGGAGGCGACGGGAGACCTCGCCCGGGTCGAGCGTCTGCGCGCGCTCGGCGGCGAGAAGTTTCTGCTCCTCAGCGGTGACGATGCAACGGCGATGGATTTCATGCTGAACGGCGGCCACGGCGTCATCTCGGTGACCGCGAACGTCGCGCCGCGGCTGATGCACGAGCTCTGCGCGCTTGCCGCCCGCGGCGAGCGCGAAAAGGCGCGCGCCGTCGACGGCCGGTTGGCCGGGCTGCACAAGGAACTGTTCTGCGAGGCCAATCCCATCCCCAGCAAATGGGCCCTGAACCAGATGGGGCTCATTCAGGCCGGCATACGCCTGCCGCTCACCTGGCTGTCGGAAGGATGCCACGCGCGCGTGCTTGCCGCGATGGAACAGGCGGGTGCAACACGGGTCTGAATCACGTAAGGTTGAGCATCAAGCCAACGCGGTCGGCACCCGGGAAACCGCAGAACCGCAGCCACCACCCTCGCATTCGCAACAGTAGAAGGGTTTTCGTATGGTCCGTTATGTCCTGATATTGATGTCCGCCATCCTGGTGGCGGGCTGCCGCTACATGCCCAAGCTCGACGAGGTGCTGCCCGACAAGCGCTCCGAGTACAAGAAGAGTCAGACGCTGCCCGACCTCGAGGTGCCCCCGGATCTCTCGACGGAGAGCATCAACGACAAGATGGCGGTGCCGGACGAGGAAGGCGCGTCCTTCTCGACCTATCAGGAGCGCGTGGCCGCGCGCAAGAAGGCCCGCGAGGAGGAAGGCCTGGCCGAGAACGCCATCGAGGCCCTCTCCGGCGAGAAGGTGCTCGTCGTGCCGGGATCCACCAGCGAGGTCTGGGACAAGCTGCATGCGTTCTGGAGCGAGAACGGGTTCGAGCTCGATCTGGACGACGCCGAGTACGGCGTGCAGGAGACGACATGGCGCGAGGACCAGGACAATCTCGCGCGCGACAAGTACAAGATCTTCGCGGAGACCGGCGAGGACAGCGGCAGCACCACGCTCTACGTCTCCCACGAAGGCGAGGAGATGCGGCCGGACGGCGAGGGACTGACTTGGAGGCGGCGCACGGATACCGGTGCGCGTGATCGCATCGTCGCGGCGCTGCAGGAATACCTCGGCGCCGCCGCCGGCACCAGCGGCGCGCGTGCCGGCGGTGACACCACCTCCTCCGGCGATTACGTCGCCGGGGGCGAAGACGCCTCGGCTCCGGTCGCCGAGATCGTGAACTCCGGGGATGGCAAGTTCTACCTCTCCTATCCGGCCGAATTTGCCGAGGCATGGTCGCGCACGGGCGAGGCCCTCGCCGGGGCGGGCCTGAAGGTCACCAGCTCCGACAAGGGCAAGGGCACCTACACCGTGCATTTCGAGGGAGCGCCCACCGAAAAGAAGGGTGTACTGTCGAAGCTCGCGTTCTGGAAGGGCGGCCAGAAGGAGTATCAATTGAGCCTGACGGGCGTGGGCAGGAAGACCGAGATCGTCGTACTCGATGAGGACGGCGACTGGGACAAGAGCGAGGCCGCCGGCGCGCTCCTCAGTCAGTTGAAGAGCGAACTCAACAAGGCTACCCAGTAAAGCGCGCCGCCGTGCGTTTCGCCTCGTTGGGCAGCGGCAGCCGGGGCAACGCCACGATCGTCACGGCCGGCTCGACCACCATCCTGGTCGACTGCGGCTTCTCGGTGCGCGAAACTGCTGCGCGACTGGCGCGCGCCGGCCTCGACCCCAATGACATCGACGCCATCCTCGTCACCCACGAGCACGACGACCACATCGGCGGCGTAGGGGCGCTGGCGCGACGCTACGGAGTGGATGTCTGGTCGACTGCGGGGACCCGGCGGGCCGCCGCCGGCGCCCTGGGGGAGGTGCCGCGGATATGCGTGTTCTCCAGCCATGACAGCTTCGCGATCGGCGACCTCCTCATAGAGCCGATCGCGGTTCCCCACGATGCCAGCGAACCGAGCCAGTTCGTCTTTTCCGACGGCCAAAGCCGGGTCGGCCTGCTCACCGATGTAGGCCGCATCACCCCCCACATCTGCCGCATGTTGTCGGGACTCAGCGCCCTGTTGCTGGAGTTCAATCACGACGAGGAGATGCTGCGTCACGGACCATATCCGGCCGTCCTGAAGCAGCGCATAGGCAGTGACCTTGGCCATCTCAGCAACGCCCAATCCGCGGCCCTGCTACGGGAGATAGACACGCACAGGCTGCAGCACCTCGTGGCGCTGCATCTGAGCCAGCAGAACAACGACCCCGGGCTGGTGCGCGCCGCGGCCGCGGCGGCGTTGAATTGCAGCGCAGACTGGATCGGCGTCGCCGACCAGGACGCCGGCTACGGCTGGCGCGAGATCTCCGCCGGCGTTTGACTGCGTATTCCAGCCGGCGGCCCCACGAGGGTCAGCGCTGCTTTTTCACGTGGCGCATTAAACGACGGCGCTTGACGACCTGGCGAGGCGTTAGCTGGGCCCGCTTGTTCTTGTACGGGTTCTCCCCGGTGCGAAGTTCCAGCCGCAGCGGCGTGCCCTCTATCTGCAGCGCCTCACGGAACCCCTTGTCCAGGTAGCGCTTGTAGGAGCCGGGGACGGCGTCGGTCTGGTTGCCGTGGATGACGATACGCGGCGGGTTCTGACCGCCGAGATGCGCGTAGCGCAGCTTGATACGGCGACCACCCACCAGCGGCGGCTGATGTGCCTGGAGCAGGTCCTCAAGGATCTGCGTCAATCGCGAGGTGGCCGGGTTGATGAATGCGGAGGCGTAGGCGCGGTCGATGGACTCGAAGAGATTGCCGACCCCGCTGCCGTGCAGCGCCGAGATGAAGTGAATGCGTGCGAAGCCGACGAAATCCAGGCGGCGATCGATGCCGGCACGCACCTGGTCGCGCTGCTCCTCGGTCATCCCGTCCCATTTATTCACCGCGATCACCATTGCGCGCCCGGCCTTCAGTACCTCGCCGATGAGGCTGGCATCCTGCTCGGTGACCCCCTCGCGGGCATCGAGCACGACGATGACGACATTCGCCTCCTCGATGGCCTGCAGGGTCTTGATGACGCTGAAGCGCTCTATGCCGCGCTCCACCCGCGCGCGTCGCCGCACGCCGGCGGTGTCGATGAGGGTGTAAGGCCTGCCGTCGCGCACGAAAGGCACGGCGACGGCGTCGCGTGTCGTGCCCGGCATGTCGTAGGTCAGCATGCGTTCCTCGCCCAGCATGCGGTTGACGAGCGTCGACTTGCCGACGTTCGGACGGCCGAGGACGGCTATGCGAGGGTGGCGTTCCTCCTCGGATTCCGGCTCCACGGCCGCCGGAAGGCCGGTGAGCACGCGGCTCATCAGCTCATGGAGGCCGAGGCCGTGCGCGCTCGAGACGGGTATGGGTTCGCCCAGGCCGAGGGTGTGGAACTCGCTCACGGCGACCTCGTCGTCCAGCGCCTCGGTCTTGTTGACGACCAGGTGCACGGGACGCTCGAGCCGCCGCAGCCCCTCGGCGATCTCCTCGTCCTGGGGCGTCAGGCCGGAACGCGCATCGAGTACGAAGAGGATGGCATCGGCCTCGCCCGCGGCACGCAGGGCATTCTCGGTCACGCGCCGCGAGAGCACCTCCTCATCGAGATTGATTCCTCCGGTATCGACGACCCAGTACGGCCGATCGCCGATCTGCCCGTGACCGAACTGGCGGTCGCGCGTCAGGCCGGGCACGTCCGCGACGAGGGCGTCGCGCGTGCGAGTGAGCTGGTTAAAGAGGGTGGACTTGCCGACGTTCGGCCGGCCGACGATCGCGACGACGGGTTTCATCTTGGCTGTTCACGCGCCGCGCCGCCGCGATCATTGAGTGAGGAAGGCAGCCAGCGTACCTTCCGTGGAATACGCATACAACATTCCGCCGTCCACCACCGGGGTTGCGATCAGGCGGGATTCGTCGACTCGCGCGCGCGCGGCGAATTGACCGTCGGCGCGGCTGATCCAGTGCAGGTAGCCCTCCAGATCGCCGACGACGAGGTAGTCCCCCACGAGGCCCGGCGCCGTCGGCTGGCGCGCGAGCAGCTTGTCCTGCTTCCATACCGCAGTGCCGGACTCCCGATCGAAGGCCCAGATCACACCTTCCGCGTCGGTCAGGTACAGATAGCTGTCGTCCACGGCGATTCCGGCGTAGGAGGAGAAATTTCTCGCCCACCGCACCTCGCCGCTGATGAGCGACACGGCGGCGACGCGCCCCTGAAAGGTCGCCACGTAAATGGTGTCGTCGACCCGTATCGGCTCACCATCGATGTCCACCATGCGTTCGAGATCCGAGCGACCGGTGCTTACCGCGATCACCGCCTCCCACACGAGCTTGCCTGACTTCAGGTCCAGCGCCACCAGCCGGCCGTTGTCGAAACCGGCGATGACCAGGTCATCGGCGATGAGCGGCGCGCTGCTGCCCCGCAGCGTAAGCGTCGGCGTGCTGCGCTCGTAGCTCCACAGGCGCTTGCCGCTGGCGGCGTCCAGGCCGGCGATGCTGCCATCGCCGGTATGTGCCACCACCACCCCCTGCGCGGCGCGGGGCGGCGCAAGTACTTCACTGGACACGGCGGCGCGCCACACCAGCTTGCCATCGGCCTCGCTGAGCGCGATTACCTCGCCCTCGCTCGTGCCGAGGAGCACCAGCCCTTCGCCGACGCCCGGGCCGCCGGAGATCCTCTCGTCGGTGTCCTGTTCCCAGTAGATCCCACCCGTGGCCGCGTTGTAGGCCGCCACGCGTCCGCGGCGCTCCGCTGTATAGAGCCGGTCACCGAGCACGATCGGCACGAGCTTCAGGAACTGCTCGTCCGTGCCCTTGCCGAGCCTCGTCGACCAGCCCTCTTTCACCGTGACCGTGGGCGCGAACTCCGCCAGCGGCGTGGGCGGAGTCGCGTTGCTCTCGCCGCCCATCCAGTTGGAGACGCTCTTGGAGATTCCTTCTCCCCACCTGCTCGTCGTGCTGCAGCCGGAGGCTCCCGACAAGGCGATGACACAGGCTGCGATTAGGGCTGGATGTGCGATCTTCATGGGTTGATGACTGTCGCAGCTCGCGGCGGTGGCGGCGTGATCCCGAGACTGTCGAGCTTCACCGCCAGACTGCTCGTCTCATCGGATTGATGATCAGGCTCCGAATTCGCAAAGGCCTCGAGGTATC
This sequence comes from Gammaproteobacteria bacterium, assembly GCA_041395385.1. Classification (GTDB taxonomy): domain Bacteria; phylum Pseudomonadota; class Gammaproteobacteria; order JAJPIJ01; family JAJPIJ01; genus JAJVHZ01. The sequence continues at coordinate 20,074 of JAWLAN010000029.1, read as the reverse complement.
GCTCGCCCGCCTCCTCGCGCTTGCCCTGGGCGAGCAGGATGTCTCCGCGCAGCTCGGCGAGGGCGGCGGACGCCGGCGATGCGGCGAGCGGCTCGAGTTGCGCCCAGGCCTCCTCCGGCTTGCCCTGCGCCAGCGCCACCCGCGCCAGGCGTATTTTCGCGAGGCGCTTCAGGCCTTCGTCGTCGCTGTGCTCCAGCACCCAGCTGAGATGCTGGATGGCGGCCGGCAGGTCCTGCTTCTCCACGGCAAGCTTCGCCAGCATCAGCGCGGCGAACGAGGCGTAGGTCGTCCCGCCGTAGTCCGAAATGATCTGTTGCGCGGCCTTCTCCGCCTGGGACGGCTGCTGCGCCCGCGACGCCGTCACGGCCCTCGTGAACAACGCCGACGCGAGCTCGTTGCGCGTGCGTTCCTGGGCCTGCCAATAACGCCAGCCGCCGATCGCCCCGATACCCAGCGCCAGCCCGACGAGGATCGGCACCCCGTTCTCACGCAGCCATTTCTTAATGGCTTCGACTTGTTCCTGTTCGTTGGCGTAATCGACCACGACTGCTCTCCAGTTATGACTGTATGCGGGGCTAAAGGCGGCGCATTATAAACGTCGCCGGCGGGCGCGACACCCGCGACGCGAGATCGGCCAACGAGATTCGTTCAGAAACCGCCGGGCGCCGGCTGCTCTGCCGCCAGGGCTTTTTTCAGCCAATCCACGGCCTCGGCGCGCGTGACGGTACGCTGTGCGCCCTCACCGCGCAATGGCTTGATCGAGACTGTCCCGGCTGCCAGCTCCTCGGTACCGAGGAGCAGGCCCCAGCGGGCACGGCTCTGGTCGGCGCGCTTCAACTGTGACTTTACGCTGCCGCCGCCGCAGTGCGTGAGCACCTTCAGCCCCCTTACTTCGTCCCTGAGCGACTCGGCGAGTTCCATCGCGGCGGCCACACACCCCTGATCCAGCGGCATGAGGTACAGGTCCGGCGCCGTCGCGCCGGACGGCGCGAGGTCATCGACCTGCACCAGCGCGATCAAACGCTCCAGACCCAGGGCGAACCCGACCGCCGGTGTCGGTCTACCGCCGGACTGTTCGATCAGGCCGTCATAGCGGCCCCCGGCGCAGACGGTGCCTTGCGCACCGAGCCGATCGGTTACCCATTCGAACACCGTCTTCGTGTAGTAATCCAGTCCCCTCACCAGCCTCGGATTCACCACGTATTCGATGCCGGCCAGCTCGAGCATCTCACGCAGCGCCGAGAAATGCTCCGCCGACTCCTTGTCGATGTAATCGAAAAACGGCGGCGCCCCGGCGATCAGGGCCTGCATGCTCGGATTCTTGCTGTCGAGGATGCGCAACGGATTGGTGTGCAGGCGGCGTCGGCTGTCCTCGTCCAGGGCGTCCGCATACGCGGTGAAATAGGCGACCAGCGCGGCGCGAAAGCTCTGTCGGGCCTCGGGGCTGCCAAGGGAATTCAGCTGCAGCTGAACGCCACCCATCCCGAATCGACGCCACAGACGGGAGGTCATGAAGACGAGCTCGGCGTCGATGTCTGGTCCCGCCAGGCCGACGGCCTCCACCCCGACCTGATGGAACTGGCGGTAGCGGCCCTTCTGCGGGCGCTCATGACGGAACATGGGGCCGGAGTACCAGAGTCGCTGCGTCTGGTTGTAGAACAGACCATGCTGCAGGCCCGCGCGCACGCACCCCGCCGTGCCTTCCGGCCGCAGCGTGAGGGAGTCGCCGTTGCGGTCGGCGAAGGTGTACATCTCCTTTTCCACGATGTCGGTGGCATCGCCGATTCCGCGCTCGAACAGCACCGTCGGCTCCACGATGGGCAGCCTGATCTCGCTGTAACCGTAGCTCTCCAGCACCTCCCGGATCCCGTGCTCGACCCACTGCCAGAGCGGTGTTTCCGATGGCAACACGTCATTCATGCCACGGACTGATTGCAGTGGAGCGGCCAAGAGGGTTCTGCCTCGCGGGATGGCGTATATGGGTGGGCGGAGGACGGAAATCAGGGCTGGGCGAGGAAGCCGTCAGGGGTCACCGAGAAACGCGCGACGGATTCGTAGGAAAACGCCGAGATGTCCAGCGGGCGGCCCTCGAAGCTGACGCTCACGGCCGGCGCATTGCCGACTTTGACCCTGTAGGGCAACACGCCCTGGACCGAAATGCGGCTGCCCTGCCTGCCCATGTTGTAGTACAGACGCTTGTCCTCGGCGTCTGTCACCTCCAGCCAGGCGTCCTCCGCGAGCTCGAAACTGAGCACTTTCGCCCCGCCCGACGCCGCTTCCGGCGTCGCGGTCGTCACCGGCGCGAGCGGTTCGATACCGGCAATCGTCTGCTCGACGAGCGCTCCGTCGCCGGGCGGCGGCGCTGCAGCGGCCTGCGCCGGAGTCAGCGTTGGCTGCGGACCGGGCATCGGCTCGGCCGCATTCGCGATGGGCGCCGCAGTGTCGGCCCAAACCGGTACCGCGGTGCCATCCGGCGCCGGCGGTGTCGACGGCGAGGGCATGGCAGTCTCCGGGGACTGCTGGGTTTCGCTCGGCTGCACCGGCGGAGCCTCGGCCGCGGCCGGCGCTGTCCCGACCTGAGCGCCCAGTAGCGCTTGCTCCGTAACCGGCTGCGCCGCGATCTCGGGCGCCGGGGCCGGCGCGGAAGCGGCCGGGGGCGAGACGCCGGTAGGCACAGTCTCGGTCACGACGGCCTGGTCATCACTGCCACCCCCCCACTTCGGCACACTCAGGGATGCCACCGAGCTCAACTCCTGCGACTGCCAGAGCCATGCGCCCAGCAGCCCCACCACGACGGCGATCACCGCGTAGGTGACCATACGCACCGGGAGGTCGGTCGCCTTGACTTGCGGCTGCGGCGTGCTGGCGAAAGGATTGAGCTCCGGCGGCTGGGTCGCGTACCGGTCGTACGCCGCCAGCAGCGTATCCGGGTTCACGCCGACGAGATTCGCGTAGGCGCGCATGTAGCCGCGCGCATAGGTGGCCGCTGGCAGTTGCTCGAAAGCGCCGCTCTCGATGGTTGCGACGACGCTCGCGGACAGATGCAGCCGCGCCGCGATGTCCTGGACGTTCAGACCGCGTGCCTCCCGTGCCTGCCGCAACCGCTGGCCGAGCTGTTGCAGTGAGGACACGGATCCCTCCTCGGCGTCGGCTTCGTCGCGGGCCGCGCGCGCGTTCATTGCTCGCTCTTCATCAGCTGATGCGCTTCCTGCGAGTCGGGAAACTTGTCCCTCAGCAACATTGCGTAGTTGTCGGCAGCCTCGCTATCGCCGAGCTTCTGCTCGATCTGCACGCCAAGGAAGAGGCTCTCGGGAGTGTGGCTGGCGACCTGCTTGTAGCGCTCGAAATATCCCTTGGCCGCCATGTAATTGTCGGACTCGTACGTCACCTGGCTCATCCGCAGCAGTGCAATCGGCATCTCGGGATCCTTTTCGAGCGCCTTGCGCAGGAACTCCTGCGCGGCCGCCTTGTCCTTCTGCTGCTCCAGCGCACATATGGCCGCGTTCGTGTAGGAGTTCTGCGGCGTCTGGTACAAGGGGTTCTCGACCGCCTTGGCGAACATCGCCTGCCCCTCGGCCGCGCTGCCGTTGCGGCAGAGGAACTGGCCATAGTTGTTCAGTATGCTCGAATCGTTCGGCGCAAGTTGCAGGGCCCGCTTGAAATTCTGCTCGGCATTGACGTTCTCGCCCAGCCGCGCGTACAGCAATCCGAGCACGTCGTAGGCACGTGCATAATTGCCGTCGATCTCAACGGCCTTTTCGAGCTTCTTCAGGGCGGTCTCGTACTTGCCCTCCTTCATATACTCCACGCCGAGCTGCGTATTGATCTCGGCCAATCGGTCGGTACTGCGGATCTCCGTTGCGATCGCCCCGTCGCCGCCCTCCTTTACGCCGGCCTGATTGGCGCAGCCGCTCAGGAAGAGCGTCAGCGCGACACCGGCGAGGATGCTATTTCGGCTGCTCATGCAGTTATGGCCTCCTAGGATGATGCTCCGGTCGAAGATCGCTGATAGCGCGCCGCGCGAGCCTGCACCTTTCCAACCAGCTGGCCGCAGGCCGCGTCGATGTCATCGCCGCGCGTCTTGCGGGTCAGCGTGATCAGGCCGGCCCGCTGCAGAACTGCGCGGAATCGCTCTATCGCCTCGGCGCCGGACCGGCGATAACCGCCGCCCGGGAACGGGTTCCACGGTATGAGGTTCACCTTCGACGGAATGCCGTTCAGCACGCGGACCAGCTCCCTGGCGTGGGCCGGCGTATCGTTGACGCCATCGAGCATGGTGTACTCGAAGGTGATGCTCTCGTGCGTGTAATTCTCGGCGAACCGCTTGCACGCGGACAGCAGTTCCGCCATCGGATATGTTCGGTTGAGCGGCACCAGCTCGTTGCGCAGGGCGTCGTTCGGAGCGTGCAGGGACACCGCCAGACTCACCGGGCTCGCCTGCTTGAGTCGGTCCATCTGCGGCACCATGCCGGCCGTGCTGACGGTGACGCGGCGGCGCGACAGTCCGTAGGCGTTGTCGTCGAGCATCAGATCGATGGCGCGCAGGACGTTGTCGAAGTTGAGCAGAGGTTCCCCCATGCCCATGAACACAACGTTGCTGATCGGGCGCCGCTCCGGACGAGGGAACTGGCCAAGCGAGCGGGCAGCGATCCACAGTTGGCCGATGATCTCCGCAGTGCTCAAGTTGCGGCTGAAGCCCTGCCGCCCGGTCGCGCAGAAGCTGCATTCGAGCGGGCAGCCCACCTGCGAAGACACACAAAGAGTTCCCCGGTCGGCCTCCGGAATGTACACGGTCTCTATCGCCTGACCACCGGCGACGCGCAGCATCCATTTGCGGGTGCCGTCGTGCGAAATCTGCTCGGTGGCCACCTCGGGCAGATCGAAGCTCATGCACTCCGCCAGCCGCTGTCGCAGCGCCTTGCCCAGATTCGTCATCTGCTCGAAATCGGACACGCCGTGCTGATGCACCCATTTGACGATCTGCGTGGCACGAAACGCCGGCTCGCCCAGCTCGCACAGCAACGCCGCCATGCCCGGACGGTCGAAATCGAAGACGTTGGTTTTCTCTGAGGTGCGGTTACTCACGGGCGGTCGCAGAGTTCGTTGGGACCAAACACACAGCTTATCTCGTAACGGGCCGATTCGGGGCTATCCGACCCATGGACGGCGTTGCGGCTGACGCTCTCCGCAAAATCCGCCCGGATTGTACCGGCAGCCGCCTTCGCCGGGTCGGTGGCACCCATCACGGCCCGGTTCCTCGAGATCGCATCCTCCCCCTCCAGGACCGAGCAGACCACGGGGCCGGACGACATGAACTCTACCAAATCCTTGAAAAAAGGGCGTCCGATGTGAACGTGGTAGATCGTCTCCGCCAGTTCACGGCTCATGCGCACCATCTTGCACGCCACGATACGCAGGCCGTTGCCCTCGAAGCGGGCCAGGATCTCCCCGATCTTGTTCTTCGCCACGGCGTCGGGCTTGATGATGGAAAACGTGCGCTCTATAGCCATTTCAATGCCTTAGATGAAGCCTGGGCCCCAAAAAACCGCGCAATTATAGGGACATAACCACCGGGGGGAAACATTGCTGCGCCGCAGTATCGATGCGGACGATAGGGGAATGCCAGAATCCCTAATCGAAGCGAGGGTCGCGCACCTGCACTATTCCTTCGCTGATGCGGATTGGAAAGGTCGGTATCGGCTCGTAGGCCGGCGCACAAAGCGCCTCGCCGGTTCGAAGGCAAAAGCGGGCCCCATGGCGCGGGCAGGTGATCTCATCGCCGTGGATGTCGCCCTCGCCGATCGGGGTGCCGTCGTGCGTACACACATCCTCCAGCGCGAAGTACTCCCCGTCGAGATTGACGACCAGTATCTGCACGCCGTCGACGTCCACGACCCGCCGGGCACCGGGGGGCAGTTCCTCGGCCGCAGCGACGTCGACCCAATCAGACATGCCCGCCGACCCCGATCCGCCCGCTCCCCGACCGCGTACGGCGGGATGCCTGTTGCAGCTTTGTTGCCATCAATACATGCCGGTCTGCAACCGCGCCGCTTCCGACATCATGTCCTGGTTCCACGGTGGGTCGAAGGTGAGCTCGACGTTCACGTCGGTGACATTCGGCACCTGCAAGATCTTCTCCGTGACATCCTGAACGAGGAACTCGCCCATGCCGCATCCCGGCGCGGTCAGGGTCATGACTACGTTGACGCGATTGCCGGCGTTGTCCGGCAGCGGCGCAATACTGCACTCGTACACCAGCCCCAGGTCGACGATATTGATCGGTATCTCCGGGTCGTAGCACGTGCGCAACTGCATCCAGACGAGGTCCTCGTCGACACTGCCGTCGGCGCGCGCCTCGACCGCGATCCCGCCCTGCGGCTGCATGCCCAGCGCATCGAGATCCTTGCTGGCGATCCGCGCCAGGTTTCCGTTCACGTTGACGGTCACGCTCCCACCCAGCGCCTGTGTGACGTAAACGTTCGTCCCCTCCTGGATGAGGATGGGGGTGCCACTCGGAATGAGTATGGCGTCGCAATCGCGCATCATGGCGATCGGAGTGTACGGGTCCACAGCCACGTTCATCGGTTCTCTTCCATCCGCGCACCATTCGCCGGAGGACGCTCATGCTCCGGGTCGATGATGCGAGCCGTCCCGTAACGGCGGTTCATTCCGTCGACGCCCTGGATTCGCCGTGCAGCGCGGCGTTCATCGCATGCCATGACAACACGGCGCACTTGATGCGGGAGGGGTACTGACGCACGCCGGCCAGCGCCGCGAGTTTTCCCAGCTCCGGGTCGCTCTCGTCGCCGGTGTCGGTGACGAGAGCGTGGAACTTGTCGAACAGACGGGCAGCCTCGGCCTCGCTCTTGCCCTTGAGGATCTCCGTCATCAGGGAGGCCGATGCCACCGAAATCGCGCAGCCACTGCCCTGGAAGCTGACGTCTTCTATCACGCCGTCCCTCAGCTTCAGATAGAGCGTTAGCTGATCACCGCACAGCGGATTGTGGCCGGCCGCCGTGCAGGTCGCGTCCGTCATCGTGCGAAAATTACGCGGACTGCGATTGTGGTCGACGATCACCTCGCGGTAGAGGTCGTTCAAATCCATCATCGAGAGAACACCTTTCTCGCGATCTCCAGTGCCGCGAATAGCTGGTCGACCTCTTCGCGCGTGTTGTAGAAGGCGAAGGATGCCCGCGCGGTTGCCGGGATATTGTATCGAGTCATGATCGGCATTGCGCAGTGGTGCCCGGTGCGGATCGCGATACCCTCGGAATCGAGAATGGTGCCGACATCGTGCGGGTGTATGTCACCCAGCAGAAACGATAGCACCGCCGCCTTCTCGCGCGCCTGGCCAATGATGCGCAGGCCCGGCACCTCCAGCGCGCGCGCGGTCGCGTACCGTAGCAGATCGTGCTCGTGAGCGCCGATGCGCTCAAGCCCGACGGCCTGTACGTAATCGATCGCCGCCCCCAGACCTATGCCGCCGGCAATATTGGGAGTCCCGGCCTCGAACTTCGCCGGCAGGTCCGCATAGGTGGTGTTCTCGAAACTGACGGTGCGGATCATGTCGCCGCCGCCCTGGTAAGGCGGCATGCCCTCGAGAATCTCCTCGCGCCCGTAGAGTATGCCGGTGCCCGTCGGCGCGAAGACCTTGTGCCCCGAGAACGCGTAAAAATCGCAGTTCAGGGCCTGCACGTCGACAGGCATGTGCGCCACCGCCTGGGCGCCGTCGAGCAGCACCGGCACGCCGCGCGCGTGCGCCGCTGCGACCATCTGGCGTACGGGGTTAATCGTGCCTAGTGCGTTCGACACGTGCACGATGGCGGCGATCCGCGTCCGCTCGCTGAGCGACCGCTCGAACACACCCGCCACGAGCTCGCCCTCATCCGTGATCGGGACCACCTTCAACCGCGCGCCGGTCAGCTGGCAGACCATCTGCCAGGGCACGATATTGGAGTGATGCTCCATCGCGGTGATTAGAACCTCGTCTCCCGGACGCAGGCGTGGACGGGCAAAGCTCTGAGCGACGAGATTTATCGACTCCGTCGTACCGCGCGTGTAGATGATCTCCCTGCGCGAGCGCGCGTTGAGAAAGGCACGAACCGTGTCGCGTGCGTGCTCATACTCGTGCGTGGCCTTCTCGCTCAGCCAGTGCACTCCACGATGGATATTCGCGTTCCACTCCTCGTAGTAACGTCGTTCGATATCGATGACGCTGCGCGGCTTCTGCGTCGTCGCGGCGTTGTCGAGATACACCAAAGGCTTGCCGCGAATCTTCGTCCTCAGGATCGGAAAATCCTCGCGCAGGCGTTGCAGGTCCGCCGTTGGTCCGGGGCCAGAGTCCGCGACACTGGGCGCGAGGACGCTCATACGACCTCCAGGAGTTCCGCGGCCCCCGGCAGGCGCCCGGCTATCCGCACCGCCAGGTCCTTCTGAACCCGCGCGATGCCGAGCCGGCCCAATATATCGCCCGCGAAGGCGTACGTGAGCAGCGCGCGCGCGGCGCTCTCGTCGAGTCCCCGCGATCGCAGATAGAACAGTGCATCCTCGTCGAGCTGCCCGACTGTGGCGCCATGCGCGCACTTGACGTCGTCGGCGTAGATCTCCAACTCGGGCTTGGTGTCGACCTCGGCATCCCTTGACAGCAGCAGGTTCTTGTTGGATTGCTGGGCATCGGTCTTGATTGCATTCGGATGCACCACGACCTTGCCGTTGAACACACCTCGGCCATGTCCACCGAGGATGCCCTTGTAATATTCCTCGCTGCGCGTGCCCGGCTCGAAATGATCGATCCGCGTGTGATGATCGACGTGCTGTCGCCCCTCCGCCATGTACAGCCCATTCAGGGTGACTGACGATTCCGGTCCCCTGAGCATGACGTGTATGTCCTGGCGCGCCATGAGAGCACCGAACGACAGCGAATGCGAAACCACCTCGCTCGCCCGTTCCTGATTCACGATCAGATTGCCGACGTGGTAGGCCTTCGCCGACTCGTCCTGCAGGCGGTAGTGCGCCACGCGCGCACCCTCCCCGGCGTGTACCTGCGTGACGGTGTTCGTGAAACCGTCGGCCCCCGATTCTCCGAGGTATTGTTCCAACAGGATCAGGCGCGAGCGCTGGCCGGCCCTGACGATGACCCTGGGAAAGATGGCGCGATCGCGGACACCCGCCGTCATCACGAAGAGCAGCCGGAGAGGGTCGGCTGGTTCCGCGTCATCCGCAACCTCGATCACCACACCGTCGGCGGCGAAGGCCGCGTTCAAGGCGATCATCGGCGCGAGCTCCTCGGCGCCCCACCCCGCGATGCGTTCGCCGATCCGGCTGTCCTCCGCCACCGCCGTGGCAAACGGCCGGATTCGCAGGCCCACAGCTGCGACCGCGGCTGACAGATCCGGCCGATGAATGCCGTCGATGAACACGCACTGCGGGCCGTCCCAAGGCCCCGCGGCGGCGAGCGCGGCACGGGCCCGATCCGGGCTGATTTGAGCATCTGTCGCGACACTGTGCTGCCGCCGCGCCAGGCCGGCGATGCTGGTATACCGCCACGCCTCCTCCCTCTGTGACGGGAAGCCGCTGGCCGCGAAGCGGGCTAGCGCCGCGCGGCGCCGCTCCGTGACGCGCGCATCGCCCGGCAAACGCGCGAAGACCCGCTCGAATTCCGGGAGCAGGTTGGCCGTGGCGCCCGTGCTCATGCCGCCTCGTCCTTCAGCCAGTCGTAGCCGCGCTCCTCGAGTGTCACGGCAAGTTCACGTCCGCCGCTCTTGACGATGCGCCCGCCGGCAAGGACATGCACGAAATCCGGCACGATATGTTCGAGCAGACGCTGATAATGGGTAATCATGACGATCGCCCGGTCGGAGCGCCGAAGCTGGTTGACCCCGTGGGCAACGACCCGCAATGCGTCGATGTCCAGGCCGGAATCCGTCTCATCGAGCAGCGCGAGCCTGGGCTCGAGCACCGCCATCTGCAGGATCTCGTTGCGCTTCTTCTCGCCGCCGGAAAAGCCTTCGTTCACCGCGCGGCTCAAGAACCTCTCGTCCATCTGCACCAGCTTGGCCTTCTCCTTGATGATCTTCAGGAAGTCCACGGCGTCGAGCTCCGGCTCGCCGCGATGCCTGCGGATCGCGTTCAGTGCGGCCTTGAGCATGTAAACGTTGTTGACGCCCGGGATCTCCACGGGGTACTGGAAGGCGAGGAATACTCCCTCGCGCGCGCGCTCCTCCGGGGACATGCCGAGCAGGTCCTTGCCCTGAAACAGGATTGAGCCCTCGGTGACCTCATACGCATCGCGGCCGGAGAGCACGTGGGCCAGAGTGCTCTTTCCGGATCCGTTCGGACCCATGATAGCGTGCACCTCGCCGGGCTTGACCTCAAGGTTCAGGCCCTTGAGGATGGATTTGCCTTCGACCGCGGCATGCAGGTTCCTGATACTCAGCATCGTCATTTCACCATTGCTCATATTCACTCAAGGCGGTGTCAGCCGACCGCCCCCTCCAGACTCACGCCCAACAGCTTTTGCGCCTCCACGGCGAATTCCATCGGCAGTTCCTTGAACACCTCCCTGCAGAAGCCGTTGACGATCATGTTGAGGGCGTCCTCCTGCGAGATTCCCCGGCTGCGGCAGTAGAACAGCTGATCCTCGCTCACCTTGGAGGTGCTGGCCTCATGCTCGACCCTGGCCGTCGGGTTCTTGACCTCGATGTAAGGGAAGGTGTGCGCACCGCATTTCGCGCCAATCAGCAGCGAATCGCACTGGGTGTAGTTCCGGGCGTTGTCGGCGCCCTTGGCAACCTTGACCAGCCCGCGGTAGGCGTTCTGTCCGCGGCCTGCGGAGATACCCTTTGAGATGATCGTGCTCCGGGTATTCTTGCCGATGTGAATCATCTTGGTGCCGGTGTCGGCCTGCTGGCAGTTGTTGGTCAGCGCAACCGAATAGAATTCGCCGGTGGAGTTGTCGCCGGTCAGCACACAGCTCGGATACTTCCAGGTAATCGCCGATCCGGTCTCCACCTGCGTCCACGAGATCTGCGAGTTCTCGCCCCGGCACTCGCCGCGCTTGGTGACGAAGTTGTAGATCCCGCCGCGGCCCTCTTCATCCCCCGGGTACCAGTTCTGCACCGTCGAGTACTTGATGCGGGCGTCCTTCATGGCGATCAGTTCCACGACGGCGGCGTGCAGCTGGTTCTCGTCCCGCATGGGCGCGGTGCAGCCTTCGAGGTAGCTCACGTAACTGCCTTCCTCGGCCACGATGAGCGTGCGCTCGAACTGACCCGTCTTTGCCGCATTGATCCTGAAGTAGGTCGACAATTCCATCGGGCAGCGCACGCCCTTGGGGATGTAGCAGAAAGATCCGTCGCTGAACACGGCGGAGTTGAGCGCGGCGTAATAATTGTCCGCCACGGGGACGACCGAACCGAGATACTTGCGCACCAGCTCCGGATGATTTTGCACCGCTTCCGAGAAGGAACAGAAGATGACTCCGGCCTCGGCGAGCTTCTCGCGGAAGGTCGTTGCTACCGAGACGCTGTCGAACACGGCGTCCACCGCCACGCCGGCGAGGATCTCGCGCTCGCGCAAGGGAATGCCGAGCTTCTCGTAGGTCTCGAGCAGCTTCGGATCGACCTCCTCCAGGCTCTTCGGGCCGTCCTTTCTGGATTTCGGCGCGGAGTAGTACGAGATGGCCTGAAAGTCTATCGGCTTATGCCGAACATGCGCCCAACGTGGCGTCTCCATCTTCAGCCACTGCCGGAACGCGCCGAGCCGCCACTCGAGCAGCCACTCCGGCTCGTTTTTCTTGGACGAGATCAGGCGGATGACATCCTCGTTCAGCCCCGGCGGCGCGGTGTCGGACTCGACCTCAGTGACGAACCCTGCCTCGTAGCCCTTGCCTATCAGAGCCTCAACTTCGTTAGCGGACGTAGCCATGAGATGACTGTTTCTGTTCCTAGACCGTGAAACTCTCGCCGCAGCCGCATGTGGCTTTGACATTCGGATTGCTGAACTTGAAGCTCTCGTTCAGGCCCTCGCGCACGTAATCGATCTCCATCCCGGCAAGATAAGGCAGGTGTTCGGCCGCAACCACGATCTTCACGCCATCGCAGTCGAATTCACGATCGCTGGCACTGATCCCGGTCGCCGGCGCAACCGTGTACGACAGACCTGAGCAACCCGTCGTCTTGACGCCCAGGCGCAGGCCTTGCGCGTTCTCCTGCGTGGACAGATAGCGCTTGATGTGCGCCGCTGCGCGACTGGTAAGTGTGACGGTTAATATCTCCATAATCCTCAGCCTCGCCGACCCTGTACTCTCCAGACCGGTACGGTATGCGTCTGCGCCCCCGATTCGGCGCCTCCGCTCTCCCCGCGCCCTCCGCGGGCCACCAGCATGCCCAGGCTGATCCCGCCGAGGAAGGACTCGATCTCGTGGCTCAATTCTTCCCAAAGGTCGTGGGTCAGGCAACGCTCCTTGCCGTGGCAGTTCTTGGCCCCGCCACAGCGAGTCGCGTCAACGGACTCGTCCACGGCCGCGATGACATCCGCAACGGAGATCTGATCGAGCGGCCTCGACAATCGATAACCGCCGCCCGGACCGCGCGCGCTGCTCACCAGATTGCGCCGACGCAGGCGGGCAAAGAGTTGCTCCAGATAGGTGAGTGAGATCTCCTGGCGCTGGGCTATATCCGCCAGCGAAATCGGGCCGCGGTCATTGTGCAGCGCGAGATCGAGCATGGCGGTGACAGCATACCGGCCGCGGGTAGTCAGTCGCATGGAGTCGAGTGCCCCAGGGAATAAATGGCTGCGCAGGATTTCATAGCTGACTAATTTAGTCAACTATGTGGGCGCCAAGTTCCAGCGGCGGCTCGCGCCGCCGACATCGAGGCGTCAGAAAGGCTTATTGGTTGGAGACTTTTTGTTTATGATCAAAAGCTTGCGAGACCTTCTCCTCGTCCTCGCGAAGCTGCTTCTGCATGCTTTCCATGCGCTGCTCGATGTTGTGGATGTGATCGAGCAGGGAGTCGATCGCGTTCGCCACGGGATCGGGCATGTCCTTGGTCTGGCCATAGGCCTCGAAACCGATCCGGCGGGCCATCTCCTCCCGCTGCCGCGCGCGCTCCTTGCGCTCGGACACGACGTGGCCGGGCACTCCGACCACGCTGGCGCCGGGCGGCACGTCCTTGACGACCACCGCGTTGGAACCGACGCGGGCGCCCGCGCCGATGGTGATCGGCCCGAGTATCTTGGCGCCGGCACCCACGACCACGCCGTTTTCGAGCGTCGGGTGTCGCTTGCCCTTCTGCCAGCTCGTGCCGCCCAACGTAACTCCATGATAAAGCGTGCAGTCTTCACCGATCTCAGATGTCTCGCCAATCACCACCCCCATCCCGTGGTCGATGAAGAAGCGACGGCCGATACTCGCCCCGGGGTGGATCTCTATGCCGGTGAGGAATCGCGCGAGGTGCGAGAGGACCCGGGCCGTCCTGTTCCACCCACGCACCCATAGGGCATGCGAAAGCCTGTGCACCCACACGGCGTGAAGGCCGGGGTAGGCCAGCAGCACCTCGATGATCGAGCGGGCAGCGGGGTCGCGCTCGAATACACACTTGATGTCTTCCCGAATGATTGAGCCAAGCACGGTAGGTGGTCCGTTCCTGTTGGACGAATATTGGACTATTGTACGCGAATAATGTGTTGCGCCGCGGTGGCGAGCGAGAGGGCGTTCATGAAATCCGACGAAAATCCCGAAGCTAGGCGCAGTCTGGTATCGCTGTTCGGCAGCATCGCTGCCGCCGCAATGGGCGTGCAAAGCCACAGGAACCGCGAGCGAGACTTCTCCAGCGGGTCCCCGGCCCGCTTCGTTATCGGCGGCATCATCGGCACCGCATTGTTCGTCCTCACGATGTATCTGATCGTCAGGTTCGTACTCAGGTCGGCGGGCCTGTGACGGCCAGGGCCCAAGCGACATTCAAGACCGCATGTCCTTGTGCCGATATACCCATTTACATCAGGGAAATTGGCCATTTAGCGCCATTTCATCTACCATTGGTTTACGGTCGGCAACCAGCGGGAATATCGCGGATTTTCGAGGCTGCCGTGGCCGGGTCAGCCGCGTTCCCCGGGCGGAAGCGGGCGATCTCCTATTCTTGACGCGAGATAGCGAATCACGATGGCTGTTACCACCACCAAGACACCGCTGACCGGCCTGGCGCGCATGCTCGTCCTGGAAGGGCTGCTCAGCGAGCAGGACGCCCAGCAGGCGGTGCAGGCCGCGCAGGACAACAAGACTGCCCTGGTTGCGCATCTGGTGGAGAAGAAGCTCGTCAGCGGCCGCGACGTCGCGCATGCCGCCTCGACGGAGTTCGGTGTGCCGGTGATCGACATCAACGCGGTAGACATCGACCCGGAGGCGGTGAAGCTCGTCAAGGAAGAGATCGTCAGGCGCCACCACGCGCTGCCGCTGTTCAAACGCGGCAGCCGCCTGTTCATCGCCATCTCCGACCCCACGAATCTGAAGGCGCTGGACGAGATCCGCTTCCAGGTCGGCGGCACCACCGAGCCCATCCTGGTCGAGGAGGACAAGCTCAACAAGGTGATGGAGAAGGCGCTGGAGGCCACGGAAACGGGCCTTGGCGACATGGACGATGCAGGCCTCGACGATCTTGAGGGACTGGACGTCGGTCTCGATCAAAAGGAGGAGAAGACAGAGGATTCCGATATTGACGATGCGCCTGTCGTGCGTTTCGTCAACAAGGTGCTCCTGGACGCCATCAAGAAGGGCGCCTCGGACCTGCATTTCGAGCCGTACGAGAAGTTCTTTCGTGTTCGCCTGCGCATCGACGGCATCCTCACGGAGCTGGCAAAGCCCCCGGTCGCGCTTGCCAACAAGATCGCCGCCCGCATCAAGGTAATGTCGCGCCTGGACGTCTCCGAGCGGCGCGTACCCCAGGACGGCCGCATCAAGCTGAAGGTCTCCAAGAACAAGGCCATCGATTTCCGCGTCAGCACCTGCCCGACGCTTTACGGCGAGAAGGTGGTGCTGCGCATCCTGGATTCCGACAGCTCGCGCCTCAGCATAGACGTGCTGGGCTACGAGGAGGAGCAGAAAAAGATCTATCTGGAGAACCTGCAGAAGCCTTACGGCATGTTCCTGGTGACCGGCCCGACCGGCAGCGGCAAGACCGTCTCGCTGTACACCGGCATCAACATCCTCAACACCATCGACATCAACATCTCCACTGCCGAGGATCCGGTCGAAATCAACCTCCCCGGCGTGAACCAGGTGCAGGTGGACGAGAAAACCGGCATGACCTTTGCGAAGGCCCTGAAGGCCTTCCTGCGCCAGGACCCCGACGTCATTCTCGTCGGCGAAATCCGCGACCTGGAGACCGCGAGCATCGCCGTCAAGGCGGCGCAGACGGGCCACATGGTGATGTCCACACTGCACACGAACGACGGGCCGCAGACACTGACGCGACTTATGGACATGGGCGTGCCGCCTTTCGCGGTGGCCACGACCATCAACCTCATCATCGCGCAACGCCTGACTCGCAAGCTGTGCACGAACTGCAAGCGACCGGTGGAGATCCCCGCCGACGCGCTGCTAGCGGAGGGATTCACGGAGGCGCAGGTCGCGACCAATTTTCGCGTTTACCAGGCCGTGGGCTGCGACATGTGCAACGGCGGGTACAAGGGGCGTACGGGCATATACCAGGTCATGCCCATAAGCGATGTGATGAAGCGCCTGATTATGGAGGGGGCCAATGCGATCACCTTGGCCGACCAGGCGCAGAAAGAGGGGATACCGAACATCCGCCAGTCGGCACTGAAAAAGGTGATGGACGGTATTACCAGCATAGAAGAGATCAACAGCGTGACGATGGAGTAGGACGATGGCCGAAGCTGCAGCGAAAGCGATGATGTTCCAGTGGGAGGGACTGGACAGCCAGGGCAAGCGGCTCAAGGGCGAGATGTCCGGCGTCAGCGACACGACCATCAAGGCGACGCTGCGACGGCAGGGCATCAACCCGCTCAAGGTCCGAAAGAAGCCGAAGCCTCTGCTCAGCCGGGGCAGCCGCAGCATCTCGCCGAAGGACATTGCGGTATTCAGCCGCCAGATGGCGACCATGATGTCCGCCGGCGTGCCGCTGGTGCAGTCCTTCGAGATCGTCGGCCGTGGCCACGAGAACAAGAAAATGCAGGACCTCATCCTCGACATCAAGAATCACGTCGAGTCGGGCGGTTCGCTCGCCGAGGCGCTGGGCAAGCACCCGAAGTATTTCGATGAGCTGTACGTGAATCTGGTGACCGCCGGCGAGCACGCTGGCGTGCTCGAGTCGGTGCTGCACAAGATTGCGGCGTATCTGGAGAAGATGGAGGCGCTGAAGTCGAAGATCAAGGGCGCGCTGTTCTATCCGACCGCCGTCATCGTCGTCGCCTTCATCATCACCTCGATCCTGATGATCTTCGTGATTCCGCAGTTCGAATCCCTGTTCAAGGGATTCGGCGCCGACCTGCCGGCCTTCACCAAGTTCGTAATGGGCATATCCAACGCCTTCCGCGAGAAGTGGTACATCATCTTCCCGGCCGTGATCGGTATCCCGGTGGGAATATGGATGCTGAAGAAACGATCCCTGAAGGTCGCGCACTTCTTCGATCGCATCTCGCTGAAGCTCCCGGTCGTGGGTGCCATCCTGGAGAAATCCGCCATCGCGCGCTTTTCCCGCACCCTTTCCACGATGTTTGCCGCCGGCACGCCGCTGGTCGAAGCGATGACTTCCGTCGCCGGTGCGTGCGGCAACGTCGTCTATCGCGATGCGACGCTGAAGATGCGCGATGAGATCTCCACCGGCACACAGCTGCAGGTGGCGATGCGCGAGTCGCAGCTGTTTCCGAACATGGTGGTGCAAATGGTCGCGATCGGCGAAGAGTCCGGCTCGCTCGATTCCATGCTGGGCAAGGTGGCCGACTGGTATGAACAGGAGGTCGATGACGCCGTCGAGGCGCTGACCAGTCTGCTCGAGCCGCTCATCATGTCGGTGCTCGGGGTGCTGATCGGCGGTCTCGTCATCGCGATGTACCTGCCCATCTTCAAGATGGGACAGGCAATCTGACCGAGGCGCCGTCGCCGTCGGCCGGAAGGTCGCGGAACGAGTAGTCCAACCCCGCGCCGCTATGGCGCGGGCGTGACCAGACCACTCGGGGCGGCGTTCCCTTACCCCCGGCCTCGGGCCGCCAGACATGATGGACAGCCTCGCTGCCGCACCGATGCTGACGTATATCGCCGCGATCGCAGTCGGACTCGTCGTGGGCAGCTTTCTCAACGTCGTCATCCATCGCCTGCCGATAATGATGGAAAGGGAGTGGCGCGCGCATTGCGCCGAACTCGCCGGCAAACCAGCGGAGTCAACAGGCGACGCGGAGCCGTACAACCTCTGTCGTCCGCGTTCCCGCTGCCCCCTGTGCAGACGTCCGATACGCGCGTATGAAAACGTCCCGCTGCTGAGCTGGATCCTGCAGAAGGGGCGCTGCCGGGGCTGCGGCAATCGGATCTCGCTGCGCTATCCGCTGGTCGAGCTTCTGGCTGCCGTGCTGAGTGTCCTCGCCCTCTGGCATTTCGGACCGACGCCGGCCGCGCTCGGTGCCGCCGGCCTGGGTTGGGCGCTGCTGGCAGCGTCGGCGATCGACCTCGATCGTCAGTTGCTGCCGGATTCAATCACGCTTCCGGCACTGTGGGCCGGGCTGGCCATGAACGTCTTTGGCGTTTTTGCGCCACTGCAGGCCGCCGTCCTGGGCGCAATGGCGGGCTATCTCGTCCTGTGGCTCGTCTACTGGGCCTTCAAGCTCACCACCGGGAAGGAGGGTATGGGCTACGGTGATTTCAAGCTGCTGGCGGCCCTGGGGGCCTGGACGGGTTGGCAACAGTTGCCGGTGATAATCCTGCTCGCTTCCGCCGTCGGCGCCATCGTAGGCATCTCGCTCATCATGTTTCGTGGGCATGGGCGCAGCCACCCCATCCCGTTTGGCCCTTTTCTGGCGTGCGCGGGATGGCTTGCAGTGCTCTGGGGACCGGCAATCAGCGGCGGGTATCTCCGGTTGACGGGCATGGAGTGAACGCCGCGTGCGACCCTTGATCATCGGGCTTACCGGTGGCATCGGCAGCGGCAAGAGCACGGTGGGGGCCCTGTTCGGCGAGCTGGGGGTGCCCGTGCTCGACACCGACCAGGTGGCGCGCGAACTGGTTCGTCCGGGCCGACCCGCAATGCAGCGCATCGTCGAGGAGTTCGGGCCCGCCCTGCTGGACCCGTCGGGCCAACTGGACCGCTCGGCCCTGCGACGCCTGGTGTTCGCGGATCCGGCCCGGCGCCAGGCGCTCGAGGCCATACTCCATCCGCTGATCCACGCCCGGGTCGATGAATGGGTCAGCGGGGTCGAGGCCAGTTACTGCGTATTACTGGTTCCGCTCCTGGTGGAGAGCGGCTGGACCGACAGAGTCGACCGGATCGTGGTGGTCGACACACCGGAGGCCCTCCAGGTCCGCCGAACGATGGAGCGGGACGGTTTGACAGCGGGCGACGTGGAGGCAATCATGCGCGCTCAGGTGTCGCGTGAGCAGCGACTGGGCCGCGCCCACGACGTGATAACCAACGATCGGGACATGAGCCATCTGCGAGACCAAGTGGAGAGACTGCACCGCGTATATCTCGAGCTAGGTGCACGACACCACCACACAACCGTCAGGCATACATGAACACCGAGTCCAGCCCGAGCCTGCAGGCGTCGCTGTTCCCGGGTGCCCAGGAAGAGGTCGTCTTCTATGAGCAGCCGCTCAGTGAACGCATCCGCGCTTTCCTGCGCCTCGAACACCTTTTCGGGCAGGTGCTCCATCACATTGCCGGCGAAACCGAGTGGAACAGTCGCGGCGCACTCTCGGGTCTGATAGAAATCAACGATCTGCTGGCGCGTTTCGATCTCAAGGCCGAGCTCATCAAGGAGCTGGAGCGCCACTCACAGGTGCTCTCCGGTCTTAAACAGAATCCAAAGGTCGACCCCGCGCGGCTGCGGGACACCCTTTCCACGGTCAACGAGCTGTTAGGAAGGCTGCGCAGCAATCAATGTCAACCCGCGCAGTGCTTGCGCAAGGACGAGCTCGTGTACGCGGTCAAACAGCGACTGCCCATACCGGGCGGTACCTGCAACTTCGATCTGCCCGCCTATCACCACTGGCTGAGCCGGCCGGCCGCCGTGCGCATACAGCAATTGAAGAACTGGATTAGCGATCTGGAGATTATCCGCGTGGGGGTGGAGCGGGCTCTCGGCATGGTACGCAACAGCGCCCACCCCCAGTTCGTCGTCGCCGGTGCAGGGTTCTACCAGCAGCCGGTGGAACCGAATGTGTTGTGTCAGCTGGTGCGCGTCGGTATCGCCGCGGATCTGGACGTGTTCCCCGAGATCAGCGGCGGCAAGCATCGATTCACCATCCGCTTTCTCGAGCAGCGTGATACCGGACAGCGGCCCACGCAGACCGCCAAGGACATCGAATTTGAACTGCAGTGCTGCAACCTCTAGCCATTGCCAAGATGCACGCTCGCTGCCCGCGGTGTGGTGCCGCAACAAGCCTTGAACCCTGTAATCGCGACCGGCCATTCTGCAGTGAACGGTGCCGGATGGTCGACCTGCACGGGTGGGCGACGGAGAGCTACCGCATACCCGGGACGCCACCCTCGCCCGTCGATGTCGAAGACGGCGCCGATACCGCTGCGGCGCCGCCGGAATTCACCCGAAATTGAGGGCGGTATCGCCTCAGCCGGCAGACCCGCGGTTTCCGAGGGTGCCGCCCCATAGGGACCTGATCGCCGCGATCCCCTGGCCGCCGGCGCGCCGCGCGACGGCCACATCCGATCTTGCCATGCCGCCGATGGCGTAGACCGGCAGTCCGGCGGCAACCGCCATCGCGGAGAACCGCTCCCAACCCAACGGGACCCAATCAGGATGAGAGGCTGTGGTCTTCACCGGCCCGAGCACGGCGAAATCGGCCTCGATACGCCTGGCCTGTCGCAGGTCTTCCGCGTCGTGACACGAC
>JAWLAN010000028.1:0-52299 GCA_041395385.1 Gammaproteobacteria bacterium | reverse complement strand
TGCGCGATTGGCTCGATGACGGCGACCGGCACCCCCTCCCTCACCTTGTCGCCGATGGCGACCTTCAGCTCACGCACGACGCCCGCGTACGGCGCCGGTATGTCCATCGTGGCCTTGTCGCTCTCCAGCGTGATGATCGGATCCTCGGCCTGCACGCGATCGCCGGGCTGCACGTGCAGCTCGATGACGCTGACGCCGTCGAAGTTGCCGATATCCGGCAGCAGGAACAGTTGCGCTGACATGGCCGCTACACAGTCACCGGGTTGGGTTTGTCGGGATCGACGCCGTAGCGCCGGATCGCCTCCGTCACCGTGGCGACCGGCAGGCGGCCGTCCTCGGCGAGCGCGCTCAGCGCCGCGACCGCGACGTAGTGGCGGTTGACCTCGAAGAACCGCCGCAGCTGCGCGCGCGTGTCGCTGCGGCCGAAGCCGTCGGTGCCGAGCACGCGGTAGCGCCGCGGCACGAACTCGCGGATCTGATCGGCGTAGGCACGCATGTAGTCGGAGGCCGCCACCACCGGCCCGGCGGTATCCTGCAGGCAGCGCTCGACGTGACCGGCGCGCGGCGCCTCGGTCGGATGCAGCATGTTCCATCTCCGGCAATCCAGCCCGTCGCGCCGCAGCTCGTTGAAACTCGTGACGCTCCAGACGTCGGCAGCGACGCCGTAATCCGCTTTCAGCAGCTCGGCGGCGGCGAGCACCTCGCGCAATATCGTCCCGCTGCCCAGCAGCTGCACCTTCAGCTCCGCCTCGCCGCCGTCCTGCAGGCGGTACATGCCGCGCAGGATGCCCTCCTCCACGCCGGCCGGCATGGGCGGTTGCTCGTAGTTTTCGTTCATCACCGTGAGGTAGTAGAAGACCTTCTCGTGCCGCACGTACATGCGCTCCAGCCCCTCGTGCACGATCACCGCCAGCTCATAGGCGTAGGCCGGGTCGAAGGCGACGCAGTTCGGGATCGTGGAGGCGAGGATGTGACTGTGCCCATCCTGGTGCTGCAGGCCTTCGCCGGCCAGGGTCGTGCGGCCGGCAGTGCCGCCGAGCAGAAATCCCCTGCACTTCATGTCGCCGGCGGCCCAGGCGAGGTCGCCGACGCGCTGGAAGCCGAACATCGAGTAATAGATGTAGAAGGGGATCATCGAGATCCCGTGGTGGCGATGGGCCGAGCCGGCGGCGATCCAGGATGAGAAGGCGCCGGCCTCGCAGATCCCCTCCTCCAGGATCTGGCCGCGCTTGTCCTCGCGGTAATACATCACCTCGTCGCGATCGACCGGCTCGTACAACTGCCCGACGGAGGAGTAGATGCCGAGGTGGCGGAACATGCCCTCCATGCCGAAGGTGCGCGCCTCATCGGGCACGATGGGCACGATGTGCCTGCCGATGGCCTTGTCCTTCAGCAGTATGCCGAGCAGGCGCACGAACGCCATGGTGGTGGAGATCGCGCGGCCCTCCGAGCCCTTGAGCAGCGACTCGAATGCGCCGAGCGGCGGCACCGGCAGCGGCGGGGCGACGTGCGGCGAGAGCAGGAAGCCGCCGAGCGCCTCGCGGCGCTCTTTCAGGTAGCGGATCTCGGGACTGTCCTCCGGCGGCCGGTAGAACGGCGCCTCGGCGATCTTTTCGTCCGGGATGGGTATGGAGAACCGATCGCGGATGTGCCGCAGCGCCTCCTCGCCCATCTTCTTCTGCTGATGGGTGATGTTCTGGCCTTCGCCCGCCTCGCCCATGCCATAACCCTTCACGGTCTTGGCGAGGATCACCGTGGGCTGCCCGGCGTGCTTCACCGCCGCCGCGTAGGCCGCATAGACCTTGTGCGGGTCGTGACCGCCGCGGTTCAGCCGCCAGATGTCCTCGTCGGACATGTTGGCGACCATGGCCTCGAGCTCCGGATACTTCCCGAAGAAGTGCTTGCGCACGTAGGCACCGTCGTTGGCCTTGAACGCCTGGTACTCGCCGTCGAGGCACTCCTCCATGCGCCTCTGCAGCAGCCCCTTGTGATCGCGCGCCAGCAGCGGGTCCCAGTACGAACCCCAGATCACCTTGATGACGTTCCAGCCCGCGCCGCGGAACGCGGCCTCCAGCTCCTGGATGATCTTGCCGTTGCCGCGCACCGGCCCGTCGAGCCGCTGCAGGTTGCAGTTGATGACGAAGATGAGGTTGTCGAGCCGCTCGCGTCCGGCCAGCCCGATGGCTCCCATCGACTCCGGCTCGTCCATCTCGCCGTCGCCGCAGAAGCACCAGACCTTGCGATCCGCGGTATTGGCCAGTTCGCGGTGCTCGAGATAGCGCATGAAGCGCGCCTGGTAAATCGCCATCAGCGGACCGAGGCCCATGGAGACGGTGGGGAACTGCCAGAAGCTCGGCATCAGCCACGGGTGCGGGTACGACGACAGGCCCTTGCCGTCGACCTCGCGGCGGAAGTTGTGCAGCTGCTCCTCCGAGAGGATGCCGTAGAGATACGAGCGCGCGTAGATGCCCGGCGCGGAATGGCCCTGTATGAACACCAGGTCGCCGCCGTGATCCGCGGTGGGCGCGCGGAAGAAGTGGTTGAAGCCGACCTCGTACAGCGTCGCCGAGGAGGCGAAGCTGGCGATGTGTCCGCCGAGCTCGCTCGAGGCGCGGTTGGCCTGCACCACCATCGCCAGCGCGTTCCAGCGCACCAGCGAGCGCAGCCGCCATTCGATGGCCGGGTCGCCCGGCATGCGCTCCTCGCGGTGCGGCGGGATGGTGTTGATGTAGGCGGTATTGGCCGAATACGGCAGATACGCGCCGGAACGCCGCGCGGTGTCGATCAGCCGCTCGAGCAGGTAGTGCGCGCGCTCGACGCCCTCGCGCTCGATCACCGCCTGCAGCGATTCGAGCCACTCGCGGGTCTCCTGCGGGTCGATGTCGGGTATCTCGGCCGGCGCTTTCGGCGTCATGTTCGCTGCACCCCCGTTCTCAAAGGCCACACATGAAGTCTAGCCGCGCGCGCGACGGCGCGCCCGCGACGGCCGCTCCCACGAATCTGCACCTGCAAAAACCGTTCGCGCGGCAGCGTCTCATTCTAACTCAGGCACATCTCGTGCCGCGCTCCACCCGCAGTGCGAAAGTCCATCTCCGCTCGAGAAGGGCTGGCGCGCCTCGGCGGCGCGCGCAGCAGGAAAGCGAGCACGACGCCGTGGTAGCGAGCGGTACAGGAAGTACCGCGAGCGTTAGCCAGCCCTTGGCACAGCCCAGGCCAGACGCCGCAGTTGAGTTCGGAATGTAGCCGATCAGCGATGGGGTCGACCGTGTGCGGCCGCCGGGAAGGTATCCATGCGCCGCAGGGAAGGAAACGCCCGCATCGCGATGCCGGTCACCAGCAATGTTGCAATGCCACCAAGGACCACCGACGGCACCAGCCCGAACCATCTCGCCGTGACACCGGACTCGAACTCGCCGAGCTCGTTCGACGCGCCAATGAAGACCGCGTTCACCGCGCTGACCCGCCCGCGTATCGCCTCCGGCGTGGCCAGCTGGACGAGGATGTGCCGAATATAGACACTCACCATGTCGCCCGCACCCATCACGGCCAGTGCCACGAACGACAGCACGGCATGCGTGGAAAGACCGAAAACGACGGTCATGACCCCATAGAGGGCGACGCCCCCGAACATCCAGCTGCCGACATTACGGCCGATGGGCCGCAGCGCCAGCGCCAGGGAGATCACCGCGGCGCCGATCGCCGGCGCCATGCGCAACGCCCCGAGCCCTACCGGACCGATGTGCAGCACGTCGCGCGCGTAGGCCGGCAGCATCGCGGTGGCGCCGCCGAACAGCACCGCGAACAGATCCAGCGTGATGGCGCCGAGCACCTCCGGGCGCGACCATACGAAGCGCAGGCCCTCGGAGAGCCCACGCCACGATACCGGCTCGTGCGCGCCTGCCGGACGCCGCTCCAGCCGTATGGAAAGGGTGAAGAGCACGCTCACCACGAACAGGCAGGCGACGGCCGTGTACACGACCGCCGGCCCGGCGAGATACAGCACTCCGCCCAGCACCGGTCCGGCGATCACGGCGAAATGAAAAGTGGAGGAGCTCACCGCCACCGCCGGGCTGAACTTCTCCGCCGGCACCAGGTTGATCACCATCGCCTGGCCCGTGGGCATCGCGAAGGCGCGCGCGGCGCCGAACAGGGCCAGGATGGCGAACACCGGCCAGACGTCGGTCGGCCCGGTCACGCTGTATGCCAGCAGCAGCAGCGCGCACAGCAGCTCCACGGCGAAGCACAGCGCCAGGATCACGCGGCGATCGTGGCGATCGGCGACCTGCCCGGCGACCAGTACCAGCACGACGAACGGCAGGAACTGCGCGAGGCCGACCAGGCCGAGGTCCAGCACGTCGCCGGTGAGCGTGTAGACCTGCCAGCCCACGGCCACGCTCTGCATCTGCACGGCGATGTTGGCGAGCAGGCGCGCGCCGAGGAACAGGCGGAAGTTGCGGATGCCGAGTACGTCCAGTCCGCTCAACACGCGCCTCGTGCGCCGGCCGTCTTCGGATCCCGTTTCATTCATGCTGCCGGCATTACATCCGATGCAGTTGGCGTTGAAAAGCATCGCGCAGACCGCAGCGGCGCACACGGGAGCGTATGAGCGGCATGAACGTCGGATGTCGTAATGTCCAGGGGCACCGCACCGCATCCCGCTGGTGGTAATGCCACGGATACGTATTTCCACACGTTTGTGCACCAGGGCACGGCGACACGGCTGCGCACGGACGGTAAACTCATCACATGAGTACCGCGGGAAGGAAGTTCAACAGTTCAGCCGGCAGGCGCGATCCTCTCGCCGGTCTCGCCACGGTGGGCGCGGTCGTCCTGCTGGGTTTGACCGTCGCCTGGCATGCCCGCGGCCTGCTCGAGGGACGCGCCGAGCCCGACGGCCAGCCGGTTGCGCCAGCGGAGGTCGCTGCCCCGACCGCGCCGCAGGCGGATCTGGGCGTGCTCGCCGCCTGGCATCCGTTCGGGGCGCCGGCGACGCCGGCCGGGACCGTCATGCCGGTGGTGGTCGAGCAGACGCCGCTCAACGTGAAACTGCACGGCGTCGTGGCCGGCCCGACGAAGGAGTCGGGACGCGCGATCATCGCCGACGAGTCCGGGGTGGAGAAGTCCTACACGGTGGGCGAGGCCATCGTCGAGGGCGCCGTGCTCGCCGGCGTGGAGACGCGCAAGGTGATCATCCGCCGCGGTGACAAGCTCGAGTCCTTGCCGCTGCCGGAGATCACCACCGGCGCGCCCGAGGCCGTGCCACCGGAAGTGCCGCTGCCGACGGCCATCATCACGCCGCCCGCCGAGCAGCCCGTGCCGGAGATGCCGCTCGAAACCGGCGCCGAGTTCGAACAGCCCGTGGACGAGGCATCCCCGCAGGCACCGAAAACAGGTGCAATCGATGCGCCGCCGATGACGGCAGAGCCCGCCGTGCCGCAGCCGCTGTTACCGCCAGACGAGCCGGTGCAGTAGAGACTTCTTTCTCCTCGCCGATCCCGGCGATCATCGAACCGCAGCCTGCCAGCGCCGGGGATCCGCCAGGTACCCGTGGCGAGCCATACCTCGTGCGGATTCGCCAGCACTCGCGCCCCGGGCAAGCCAGTACCCGTCCCGGGCCGCCACACAGTGGCTGCCGCGTGCGACGAGCTGGCAACGGCGAATTGGCCTCGCCAATGTCCACTCCCGAGCCCCGGAAGCCCCCATATCTTGGGCCCGTTCGAATCCGCTTGTCCCATATTTTGCGGCCATCTGCGTGGTTGTCGTCGTTTTCTTCATATTTACATTAAGCTGTAACTATAACTTATTGAATTTTTATGCTAGCCTAACCCTCAAAGCCATTATTCCCGGGTCAGTTCGGCATCCGTCGGAGAGGTTGGATGTGAGGGTGAGAAGCGAGGAAGGATTGGGACCGGCCGCCACTGCGACGGCCGCAAGACCCCTGCTGTCCCGCTGGCGCCTGGGGGCGCTGGCCGCGGCGCTCTGCGCCGTCATCGGCTCCACGCCGCCGGTCTACAGCGCCGACAGCGACCCGATGACCCTGAATCTGAAGGACGCCGACATCCGCGCCTTCATCGAATCCATGGCCGAGCTCACCGGCCGCAATTTCGTCATCGATCCACGCGTGCAGGGCAAGGTCACCGTCATCTCGGCCATGCCCACCGACCCGAAAACGCTCTACGAGGTATTCGTCTCCATACTGAAGGTGCACGGCTTCACCGCGGTGGAGTCCGGAGACGTCGTGAAGATCATCCCCGACGTGGTCGCCAAGACCCAGGGCGGCGACAGCGGACCCGGGGGCAGCTTCCTCGGCGAGGAGCCGGTCACTCGCGTCATCGAATTGAAGCACGTCACGGCCGCGGAGCTGGTGCCCGTGCTGCAGCCGCTGCTGCCACCGGAGTCGCACATCGCCGCCCACAACGCCAGCAACGCGATCGTCATCTCGGACGCGCAGGCGAACGTCGCCCGGCTGGCGCAGATCATCTCGCGGATCGACCGCAAGGTGGAGCGCGAGGTCGAGGTGATACGCCTGAACCAGGCAAGCGCCGCCGAGGTCGCCAAGATCCTCAATGCCACGCGCCCGCAGACGCCGGACCCGACCACGGGCGCGGTGCCGATCGGCGTGGTGGCCGACGAACGCACCAACAGCCTCATCATCGGCGGCGATCGCGAGACGCGCCTGCAGCTGCGCACGCTCATCTCGCACCTGGACACGCCGATTAACGTGCAGAGCAACGTCGAGGTCATCTACCTGCGCAATGCCGTCGCCAAGGATCTGGTCGACACGCTGAAGGAGGTCGGCAAGAAGCTCGACGCGCGCTCGGCGCAGGATGCGGCGGCCGCAGCCGCCCAGGGCGCCGCGACCGCCGCCCCAGCGGCCGGCGGTCCGGAGGTGCAGATCTACGCCGACGAGGCCACCAACGCCCTCATCCTGCAGGGTTCCCCGGAGCGCATACGCGAGATGCGCAGCATCATCCAGGCCCTGGACATCCGGCGCGCGCAGGTGCACGTCGAGGGCGTGATCGCCGAGGTCAGCGCCGGCAAGGCCGCGGAGCTCGGCGTCCAATGGCGCACCAACAACCCGGATGACGGTTTCCTCGGCGGCATCATCTTCCCGGGCACGGCCGCCGGCAACATACAGTCGATCACGCCCCCGACCTTCACCCTCGGCACCGGCCTGACGCTCGGCTTCCTGGAGGGCGCCACGGTGCGCGCGCTGCTGCGCGCGCTCGCCACCGACAGCGCCACCAACGTGCTCGCCACACCATCGCTGGTCACCATGGACAACGAGGAGGCCGAGATCACCGTCGGCCAGAACGTGCCGTTCATCACCGGCCAGTTCACCAGCACGGGCTCCGGCGACGGCGTGACCAACCCGTTCCAGACCGTCGAGCGCAAGGACATCGGCGTGCTGCTGAAGGTCAAGCCGCAGATCAACGAGGGCGACACGGTTAAGCTCACCCTCGAGCAGGAGGTTTCGAGCATCTCGCCCGACACCTCGGGCGTGGACATCATCACCAACAAGCGCGCGATCAAGACCAACGTGCTGGTGGAAGACGGCCAGATGATCGTCATCGGCGGTCTCATCCAGGACGACGTGCGCCAGTCGACCCAGAAAGTCCCGTTGCTGGGCGACATCCCGGTCATCGGCAACGCCTTCCGCAACCGCCGCAGCGACGTGACCAAGACCAACCTCATGGTGTTCCTGCAACCGACCATCGTTCGCGACACGATCACCGCGAACAACCTGACTATGGGCAAGTACAGCCTGATCCGCGACAAGCAGCTCATTGAACCGTTCAATCGCGCGCAGTTGCTGCCCGAAGTACAGGCACCGAAGCTGCCGGCATACTCCATGCCGCAACTCAGGGATGGCGAGATGCCGCCGCCGGTGGAGCGCCTGCAGAGGGAGCAGTTCCTGAACGTCCCGCCCGGCGCCGCCTCGCCTGACATGGGCGGCCAGGGGCGTGAGTTGAGACTGTCGGCGCCGCCGCTGTCCGCCAATCCCGCCGCCGCCGGCGCACCCGCGGCGACAGCGGTCCCTGCGGCGGATTCCGCGCGCACGTTCGCGATTGCCGAACCCCCTCCCGCATCCGCGACCGCGCCGCAGCCCGCGCCGGTGGACGCCCATGCCGCGGGTCGCATGGCCACCTCGGCCGCCTTCCCCGTCGCCGAGTCGACCGATCCCGCCGGCGCGCCGCAGGAACCCGCACCCAGGCGCGAGGAGCCGCGGGTACCGGGCTTCCTCTCCTCCCGCCGCGATTGAACTGCGGCCCCGGGGCCCCCTATGCCCGGGGCGCGCGGGGCGTCCATGGCCGGCCGCGTCGCCCGCGCCATGCGCGCCGGCATACATGAGACGCCAGTCTGCTGACAACGCCCCGTCGCTGCCGTTATTCTCAAGGTCTCGGGCCACACCCCCTCCGGCACCCCCATGACCACCGACGCCGTGTACACCCCGGAATTCGCGCGACTGCCCTTCGCCTTCGCGAAGCGCCACGGCGTGCTGGTGTCCGACGGCGATGCCGGGGTGCCGCAGGTGACCTGCAAGGCGGATACCTCGGCGCAGGCCCTGCTGGAGCTCCGTCGCCTGCTCGGCCGCCCCTTCAAGGTGGTGGAGGTGGACGCCGGCAAGTTCGACCAGATGCTGCAGCAGAGCTTCGAGGAGCAGTCGACCCAGACGCAGCAGATGGTGGCCAACATCGGCGAGGAGCTCGACCTCTCGACCGCCGCGCAGCAGCTCTCCGAGCCCACCGACCTGCTGGAGAACGCCGACGAGGCGCCGATCATCCGCCTCATCAACGCCATGCTCTCCGAGGCCATCCGCGAGAACGCCTCGGACATCCACATCGAGCCCTTCGAAGGGCGGCTCGCCGTGCGCTTCCGCGTCGACGGCGTGATGCGCAAGGTGCTGGAGCCGCCGCGGCTCATCGCCCCGCTCATCGTCTCGCGCATCAAGATCATGGCCAAGCTCGACATCGCCGAGAAGCGCCTCCCCCAGGACGGCCGAATCTCCGTGCGCATCGCCAACCGGCCCGTGGACGTGCGCGTCTCCACCCTGCCCTGCGGCCACGGCGAGCGCGTGGTCATGCGCCTGCTCGACAAGCAGGAGGGCCGGCTGCGGCTGGAGGAGATCGGCATGGACGAGCAGACCTGTGCGATGATCGACGAACTCATCCGCCGCCCGCATGGCATCCTGCTGGTCACCGGTCCGACCGGATCCGGCAAGACCACGACATTGTATGCGGCGCTCTCGCGACTGAACGACGCCAGCCGCAACGTGATGACGGTGGAGGATCCGATCGAGTATTACCTGGACGGTATCGCGCAGTCGCAGGTGAACACCAAGGTCGATCTCACCTTCGCGCGCGGCCTGCGCGCCATTTTGCGTCAGGACCCGGACGTGGTGATGGTCGGGGAGATCCGCGATCTCGAGACCGCCGAGATCGCCGTGCAGGCGAGCCTCACCGGCCACCTCGTGCTCTCGACCCTGCACACCAACTCCGCGATCGGCGCCGTCACCCGCCTGCGCGACATGGGCATCGAGCCCTTCCTGCTCGCCTCCAGCCTCATCGGCGTGCTGGCGCAGCGGCTGGTGCGGGTGCTGTGCACGCAGTGCCGCGAGCCCTGGCGCGGACCCGTGAGCGAGCTCAATGCGCTCACCATCCCGCATCTGGCCGCGCCGAAGCTGTTCCAGGCGCAGGGCTGCTCGCTGTGCAACCAGACCGGCTACCGCGGCCGCACCAGCATCTACGAACTGGTGGTCGTCGACGACGAGTTCCGCCGCATGATCCATGACGGCGAGACCGAGCATGCGCTGGAAGGGCGCGCCCGCATCCGCACCCGCAGCCTGCGCGACTGCGGCCGCGACAAGGTGCTGGCCGGCATCACCTCGCCGGAGGAAGTCCTGCGCGTGATCCGCGACAGCTGAGGGTGCGCGGACGATTGCCTTGCTCCTGACTCACCGCCCTCCCAGCCGCACACCCGGACGCATGAAGAGTCTGCGTCGTGCCTCGAGGTGGTCGTCCCGGCGAACGCCGGGAGGACGCCCAGGGAGGACGGCGCTCATGCACCCGAACCGTCGATCGAAAGCATGGACCCGCCCGCATGCCCGCGTATGAATTCGTAGCGCTGGACACCGCCGGCCGCCGCCGCCGCGGCGTGCTGGAGGGCGACAGCGACCGGCTGGTGCGCCAGCAGATCCGCCAGCAGGGCCTCACCCTGCTCACGATCGCCGAGCTCTCGCAGCGCAAGACGGCAGGCAAGAAGACCGGGTTCAAGCTGTTCTCGCCGCGGCTGCGCGGCGATCACCTGGCCATGCTCACCCGGCTGCTCTCCGCGCTGATTCGATCCGGCCTGCCCCTGGACGATGCGCTCTACGCCGCCTCGGAGCAGACCGAGCACGCGGCAACGCGCCGCGTGATGATGGAGGTGCGCGCGCGCGTGCTCGAAGGACAGAGCCTGGCGCACGCGATGCAGACCATGCCCGGGGTGTTTCCCGAACTCTACACCGCGACGGTGAGTGCCGGGGAGCAGTCCCCGCGCCTCGGCATGATCCTCGAGCGCCTGGCCGATTACATCGAGGATCAGCAGCAGATGCGGCAGCGGCTGCAGCTCGCCATGCTCTATCCGGCCATATTGACGATCGTCGCCGTGCTCGTCATCGCCGGCCTGCTCACCTACGTCGTGCCGGAGGTGGTGAAGATCTTCGAGAACATGGACCAGAAGCTGCCTTTGCTGACGGTGGGCCTCATCGCGGTGGCCGACTTCGTCAAGAACTGGGGGCTGTACGTGCTGGTCGCGCTGGTCAGCGCCTTCGTCATCTTCAAGCAGGTCGTGAAACGCCCGGGCCCGCGCCGGCGCTGGCACCTGTTCCTGATGGGACTGCCGATCCTCGGGCGGGTCCTGCGCGAGGCCGATGCCGGGCGGTTCACGCGCACACTGTCGGTGCTGCTGCAGAGCGGTGTGTCGATGCTGGAGGCGCTGCGCATCACCTCCAAGGCGCTGGTGATGGTGCCCATGCGCG
Source organism: Gammaproteobacteria bacterium (assembly GCA_041395385.1). Classification (GTDB taxonomy): domain Bacteria; phylum Pseudomonadota; class Gammaproteobacteria; order JAJPIJ01; family JAJPIJ01; genus JAJVHZ01. The sequence goes on along the minus strand of JAWLAN010000028.1, from coordinate 41,279 downwards.
AGGCGATCGCGACGGCCGCGACCAACGTGCACGAGGGCGTCTCGCTGCACCAGGCGATACGCCAGACCAAGCGCATCCCGCTGCTGACCGCGCACCTCATCGCCAACGGCGAGGCGAGCGGCAACCTCGAGGCCATGCTGGAGACGGCGGCGCGCACCCATGAGCGCAACGTGCAGACCACGCTGCAGACCCTCCTGGCGCTGCTGGAGCCGCTGTTGATACTCACGATGGGCGTCATCGTCTGCCTGATCGTCGTCGCCATCCTGCTGCCGATCTTCGACCTGAACACCCTGGTCTGAAGCCGGATCCGGGCTTGGCCCGGATCGACGTTCATTGCGGTGGAGGAGTGCGGGTCGCGCCGCGACCCGCACTGCCGCCGCTCCTACACCTCGACTTCGGTCTCCGGGATGTCCATCAGCGGCGGCGGACAGTACTGCTCGCGCCCCGGCGCCCCGATCACTCCCCCATCCTCGCGGGTGATGACCAGCACCGAGGAACGTGGGCGTATGGCGGCGCCCGCCGGCTGCGGCACCCCGGCGATCACGGCCAGGTGTTCCCCGGCGCTGTTCCTGTCGAACTGGCTCTGCGGCCAGTTGCTGAACTGCGTGGGATTCGCGGCCGTGGAGTCCTCGCCCGGATGCTGTATGCCGAGGAACATCGTCCTGCCGTCGGGCGAGTTGATGACGCCGGTGACCTCGCAGTTGCGCGGGCTGGTCAGGAAGCGGCGGATCTCCCTGGTCTGCGGATCGGCGCAGCACATGACGTTGGAGCCGATGTTTGTCCAGTCTCCCGATGCGTCGCCGGCCTGATCGGTCTGGATCCAGAGGCGGCCGAACTGGTCGAACCACAAGCCGTCTGGCGCCCCGAAATCGGCGCTTCCCGCGGGACTGTCGTTGATGTCGCCCGCGTAGGCCGCTCCCGTTCCCGCCACGCCGCCCACCAGGTTGGTGTCGAGATACGTCGAGCCCAGCGTCTTGGTCGTGCCGCTGTCGCCGGCCAGGACGAAGATGTCCCACTCGAAGCCGGTCGCGGTGACGCGGTTGCCGTCCTCGCGCCAGCGGATGATGTGGCCGTAGTCGTTGTCGGGTCTGGGATTGGCGGGATCCACCGGCGGACGCGCGGAGCCCGCCGCCGTGGTGCCGTCGGGACTGTTGACCGAGGTGGAGAGTGTGCTCCCGCCGCCGCCGCGACGGTTGTTGTTGGTGAGCGTGCAGTAGATCTCCAGCGGCCGCTGCGCGCTGTAGTGCTGGTGGCCGTAGCCGTGATAGGTGCGCAACGCGGTCCACTCCGGACGATCCATCATGGTAGCGCCGACGGCGTCGGCCGCCTGCCGCGTCTTGATGAGTATGAGCGCCTGCACCTCGGCGTCGTCGTCGTTGGCGACGCCGTTGGACGGCGCCCCGAACTGCGTGAGCTCGCGCAGCCGGTAGTGGCCGCCCTGGCCGTTGGGGATCACCGACACCGTATCCGGTTGGAGCGCGATCCATTCGCCGCGATACACCTCCTGCTTGCCGGGCACCGCCACCGAGGTGAAGCGCGCCACGTGAAGCGTGCCGTCGTCCAGCAGGTCGCGGTTGGCGCGGCGGTTGCGCGGGTGATAGGGCCTGGCGCACACGAACTTGTAGATGTACTCGTTGCGCTCGTCGTCACCCATGTAGAAGGCGACGCGATTGAGACGGCCGCGCTCGTCACGGCTGATGGCGACCTGCGCGCTCTCGTGCTTGAAGCGGCCCAGCGCCGTGCGCTTGACGGGCTTGCTCCTGGGATTGTAGGGATCGATCTCGACCACCCAGCCGTACAGGTGCGGCTCCAGGGGATTGGTGCGCGCGTTGAAGCGCGGATCCGGCACGTGCCACTGGTAACCGAATCCGCCGGCCGCCAGGCCGTATCGGGTCTGGCCGTTCAGCACCGACGGGTCGGTTGGTGCGGGGTCGCTGCCGTTCCAGCCGAAGTTGCCGTTCCAGTTCTCCTCGCAGGTCAGGAACGTGCCCCACGGCGTGTAGCCATGGGCGCAGTTGTTGTGCGTGCCGTAGGCCGCGTAGCCGTCGTTGACGCCGGTTTCGAAGGACCCGTCCGGACGTATGTCGAACCTCTTTGATCTCATGAGCGCATGCCCGGCGGCGGGACCCGACACCCGCATCGCGGTGTTGGCCGTGACGCGCCGGCCGAAACGCGAGTTGCGCACCACGCCCCACTTGCCGGCATTGCGGCGGATCTCGACGATCGACACGCCATGGGCGGCCTGCGACTTGCGCACCTTCGCGATGGTGACGCCGCTGCCACCGGCGAGGCCCTCGGCCCCGTGCAGGATCTCCTCGTGCGTGTACTCGTTGTTCACGCACAGGATGCCGCGGGTGCTGGAGGCGCCGCCGCGGCCAGGGAACGGGAAGTAGTGCATGCCGTCGCAGTGCATGCCGAACTGCATCTCCTGCTCGGCCGCCGTTTGCGTTGCCTCCGGGTTCCACTCCGGCGCGCCCGGCATGATGGGCTGACCCCATGCGGCCAGCACTTCGACCTTGTAACCCGGCGGGACGCGCACCTCGTTCACCACGGGCGCGAGGCTGGAAGCGATGCTGTCGAACCCGATCCCGCCGAAGCCGGGCGAGGGCGGTATTGGCGCCGCGGCGGCCTGCCGCGGCAGGGCCAGGCTGCCGACGCCGCCGACGGCCGCGGCGATCGACACGCTCAAGGTCGATCTCAGGAACTGCCGCCTGCCTTCATTTACGCGGGCGATGACCGCATGTATCGATTCGTTGTTCGATGGATTGATGGTGACGTCGTTCTTCGGGTGCTTGTTGCCCTTCACGGTTCCCCCTACGCATGGAGTTGACGGGATGGTGGCGCGACCGACTTCTCGCTTTCGTGCAGGATCGTGGCGGGAGTTGATGACAGCACGGTAAAGCCCGGGTTACGGGCTGATGACATTGCGCCGCGGGCGCAGGCGGCACGCATGCCTTGCGCGTGCGCGCGAGGGAGTCTCGCGGGTCGTAGGCAGGCGATGTCCGGGGGCGGAACGGGTGTCAGGGAACAGCGAGGGTGACGTCGACGTTGGCGTCGCCGGGCGCAGAGCCGCGCGTGGCGCTGAATGCCTCGACACGCAGCCCATACTGCTGTCGCAGCGTCGCGAGCCAGAGCAAGATCGTGTCGAACCGCGCCTGCTCCAGCCCGACCTTGACGGTGCCGGCATCCCCGGAGCCCACACTCCTGATCCGCTCCTTCAATTCGGCCGCCTCGGCGCTCTGCTGCACCAGGCTCTGCACGTCAGCGCCGTCGGGCAGGGACCCCGCGACGACCTGCAGGGCGCGCAGCGCGTCGGCCTCCGCGGCGGCTCCCTGCAGCTTGCGGAACAGATCGGTCTTCGCGTCACGCTCCGCCGTCGCCGTCTCCAGCTCGTTCCGCAGCGGCTCGACGACGAAGAGGTAGGCCAGCAACAACGCCAGCACCAGCACGCCGAGGGACAGCAGCAGCCGCTCGCGTTCGGCCAGGCTCTCCCACCAATGCTTCATGGCGCGGTTCCTTTCATGACGATGCGCGCCTCGCCCTGCACGATCGTCGGCACGCCGGAGACCGACGCGATCTGCTCGGCGATCTGCCCGATTGTCGCCGTGTCGCCCGGCCGCACCTCGAGGCCGAGTTGGCCGTCCCTGAAAATGATGCTGTCGACCTCCAGCCCGGGCATCGATTGCAGCACGGAGGCCGCGTGCGCGTAGAGGTCGAGGAAGTCGCCGGCACCGGATCCGCTGCGCAGGGCGGCGAGCGCCTGATCGGCCTGGGCATCCATGTTCACCACGCGCTTGACCTCCGGAAACGCCTTGCGAAACAGCTCCTCGCTACGACGATCGAGATCCGCGTTCTCGCGCTTCAGCGCGTACAGATCCCAACCCGACCAGCCCAGATGGACGAGCAGGGCCGCCAGGGCCACGATGATCGCCGGGAGGAATCGCCGCAGCCCGCCGCCCCTTTGCGCCCGGTACTCGCCCTGCAGCAGATCGATCTTGCACGGCTGGCTGTGCAGCGCCTGCGCGAACACGGCGGCGAGCACCGGCGGCAGGACCTGCTGCTCCGTCGGTTTGCCGATCCCGGCGGCGATCTTCGCCACCTCCGCGGCGGACACCGATTCCGGGTCATACCACAGCCTGACCGGCGTCTGCGCATCGCCGAAGCGCTGCAACACGGAGGGCAGCAGTTCGGCCTCGATCGCGAATCCGCCGGTGATGGCGGTGCGGACGATGGCATTGCCATGATCGATGAGAACGCTGCGCGTGCCGTCCGTCCAGGGCAGGGCCAGCGGCTCGGGAAGCACCGCGTCCGGCATGATGCCGGCCTCCTGCAGTGGCTTGAGAAACGCGCGCAGGGCATCGCCGTTCATGACCGCCACCGGCACCGTGCCGTCGGCCGCCTTCGGGCCGATGGCGAAATGCAGTCCCTCGATCTTGCCCGCCAGTTGCTCCTCGAGCGCGAACGGCACGGCCATGCGGATCTCGCTCGTGCTGCGCGCCGGCACCTGCACGTGGTGCAGTGTGACCGCGGTGCCCGGCACCAGCGCCACCACCCGTTGGCCGCGGCATAGCCGCGCGACTTCATCGAGCGATCCGCGCGCTGCGCCCTTCGCCGCATCGACGGCCAGGCGCGCACATTCCCACATGTCGGGGATACCCGCCGGTCTGATCAGCACCGCCTCACTCATCCGCATCTCCCGACACCAGATCCTCGTCGCCGAGTCGCCGCGCGACCACCTGCACGCCCGCGTCCGAACGCGCCATCAGCGTGGCGGCGCGCACCTCCACCCTGCCCACCTTCACCCGGCCGAGCACCTCGTAGTACTGGCTCTGGACGTCGAGGTTGTCGGACGACACCTCGACCTGGACCGTCAGCAGCCGCTTCAGAAAATCCTCCACCTGCGAGAACGGGCGGCTGCTGCGCATGGCGATGATCGACTCCGCCGTGGACTTGCTGATGCCGTCGGTCAGGCTCATCAGCACCAGGGTGTTGGCCGCGTTCACGTTGATCGTGGAGCGCCCGGGCAGCGCGCAGACGTAGGGCCGCAGGCGCTCGAGCGTACGCGCATCGATGCCGTTGACCCTGAGCAGCTCGCCGAGCGAAGCGATCGGCCGGTTGGCGCTGCGATACGGCGGATCGAGTCGCGTGTAGTAGTCATCCTCCGCACCTCCCGGCAGGCTAGTGTTCAAGTCCGCGTCGACCCAGTCAAGCACGGCATTGGCAAGCTTGGGGTCGATCGACAGCGCGAGCAGCAGCCGCCGGAACCGCTCCAGGTCGACGGCGCTCGGCTCGGCCCCGTCGACGAGGTTGTTGACATTGAAGCAGCCGCCGGCATCGCGGATCTCGGCGCTGACCGTGCCGCCCGGGATCTCCGTCGTGGGCAGGACCCAGGGGCGGGATGCGCTTGCCCGTCCGGGATTGGCGAGCAGATCCTCGCGCAACACCCCCTGCGCCCACGCCTCCGCACCCTTGACCGCGAGCATCCCCTGGTCGAGACGTTGCAGGTTCTCGGCGCGGCGCAGGGCGAAAAGCTGGCGCTCCGACATCGCCACCGCCGCGGCCGTGGCGAGGAACACCACGATCAAAGCGGTGATGAGCGCGACACCGCACTGACGAGGCGCGTCGCGCCGGCAGATACGCTCGGTCACGATGGCGGCTCCTCGATATTGGGCAGCTCGAACAGCCGCCGGAACTCGGTCCCTTCCTGCAGTTTCAGGGTTATCTCCACCGCGCGCGGCAGGGTCGTGGTCACGTTCGGCGCCGGCCAGGTCTCGGCCCACTGGCTGGCGAGATAACGAACCTGCAACGCGGTGACGCCGCCCAGCAGCTCCGAGTGCTGAAGCTCGGTCTCCTGCGTGGCATCGAGAACCGGCCAGCGCCCGCGTCGCAGCGACCCACCCTGCAGGAAATACTCCACGCGACCGACCTCGCCGTCGCCGCCGGCGTAGCAAGTGAAGGCCATGGTCATGGAGCCGCCGATGAACGCGGGCATCGGCGTGCCCAGCGAATCGCGCGCGGTGCGGTCGACGGCCTGCCCCAGATCGCGGCCGATGAACATGAAGGTCATCTCGAGATCGCCGAGCCGACGGGAGGCGGCCTCGCTCTGACGGTCGGTGTTCATGACGTTGCGCAGCCCGCCGTAGGTCATGACGGAGAGCACGGCGAAGACCAGCATCGCCACCAGCAGCTCCAGCAACGTGAAGCCGGCGCCGCGATTCGGATAACGGTATCGCGAGCCCACGGTTCAGGATTGCTTCGCGACGGCCGGGACGAGCCGGTACGCCGTCTCGGTGGCGAGGACCGGCCCCTCCTCACCGTCGATGCGCACCTGCACCTCCGTGCGCAGCACGCTGGGGTCGGCAGAACGCACGCGGTTGAAGGACCAGTAGTACGTCCTGCCGCCCATCTGCAGCGAGCCATTGGCGTTGCCCCCGCCGTCCTCCTGCAGCCCGAGGCGCCAGGCGGCGAGGAGATCCATCGCAACCCAGTGCGCGTAGGTGCGATCGCGCAGCTCGACCAGGGTGTGCGTCTGGCGATAGGCGGTGGTGAGTGCCGCGCCGAGGGCGATCGCAACGACCGCGAGGGCGACCAGGACCTCCAGCAGGGTGAACCCGCGCGCGTGCTTACGCGGTCCTCTACGCCTCACTTTTCGGACTCCTCGGGGCGATCGGCCAGCTGCACGACCTTGCCCGTTGCGGCCAGCGCGAGCGTGGCCTGGCGCTCGCCGGTGACGTCCCTCAGCGTAAGTTGCAGGGGCTCGGCCTCGCCGCTGGGAAACAGCCGGATCATCGGGCAGTTCCCCTCGGCCTCGCCGTCGCGGCGCGCGGACGACGCTTGCGGCAGCTCCGAGTCGATCTGCAGCAGCAGGTTCTCGGGCAGATCGTGGGGCTTGAGTCCGCGATCTGTCTCGATGGGCTTCCAGCTTCCCTGCTCGCGGCGGCAGAAGCGGTAGGCGCGCGCGGAGACGGCCAGGCCGTATGGCCGCCCCTGGATGATCGCCTCCTCGGCGGCAAGGACAATCGCCTGCTGCAGGCGCCGAAGCTCGCGCTCGTGCTGGACCTCGCGGCCGCGATTGCCGAGTCGCAGCGCCACCATCCCGGCCAGCACGGCGATGATGGTCAGTACGACCATGACTTCGATGAGGGTGAAGCCCGAGGCGCGCGGCTCGATGCGCGCGGTCCTGCCGGGCGGGTGCGGTCTCGCCGGTGGCATGCTCGCCGCCATCGCGATCATGCGCCACCGGCCCTCAGCCCCGGCGACGGCTGCCTTCCCGGTCACTTGCCGGCATCGAGTCCCCAGTTACCGATGTCGGCGTTGATGCCCTCGCCTCCCGAGGCCCGATCAGCGCCCAGCGAATAGAGGTCGTACTCCCCATGGGTGCCTGGACGCAGATACTGGTATTGCGCTCCCCATGGGTCCTTGGGCAGCCGATCCAGATAGCCTCCCTCCTTCCACTTCGCGCCGGGGGCGAGATCGTTGGGCTTGCTCACCAGCGCCTCCAGGCCCTGGTCGGTGGTCGGGTACTCGAAATTGTCGAGCTTGAACAGGCTCAAGGCCGCCTCCATCGCGCGGATGTCCTGCTGCGCCTTGATGACGCGCGCCTCGTCGGGGCGGCTCATGATGCGCGGCACGACGATCGCCGCCAGGATGCCGAGGATGACGACGACGACCATGACTTCGATGAGGGTGAAGCCGGCCATCTGGCGGTGCCGGCGGAGGACTTCGATGCGCTTTTCCATAAGCATTGATCGTCTCACAGGCCCCCGGTCCCGCCAACCCCGGAAACCGCGGCCCGCGCTGCCAAATCGGTGACGGCTATCGCTTGCCTTCGCCGGCGGCGCTTGCTCCGCCCGGCGTCTCCTGGGCGAGGGGCTGTAAGTTGAGCTGCTGGCGCCACTTCTCCACGCTCTTCGCGTCCACCGAGACCGGGTAGGTTTCGGCGATCTTGGTCAGCACGGCGGCGCGCGTCTGTGCGATCGCCTCGCGCACCAGCAGCTGCCGGATTTGCACCTCGACATCCTCGAAGGCCAGAGTCTGTGCCGGAACCGTCGCGCCGCGCTTGACGATGTGGATGCCGCTTTCGGTCCGGATGGGATGACTGATATCGCCCTCTTTCATGCCCTTGATCGCGGCCCGCACCTCCACCAGCAGCTCGTCCATACGCAGCAGACCGAGGTATCCGCCGTTCAGACGGCTCTGCTGATGCTGCGAGTCGGCCGCGGCGACGCTCTCGAACTTCTTGCGGCCCTTGCGAAGATCGACGACCAGTGCATTGGCCTTGCGCGTCAACGCCTCGGCCTCGGCGCCCCTGTCGAGCGGCAGATAGATCTGCCACAAGTGCACGCGTTCCGGCGCCTGGAAGTCCTTCTTGTTCTTCTCGTAATACTCGTTGACCTGCGCCTCGCTCGGGAAATCCTTGGGCAGGTTGGAGCGTATGACCTGATTGAGGTAGACGTCCGCAAGCACGCGGTCGGCGCCGCGCTGCATCAGACGTTGCACGTCCGGATTGTCCGCCAGGCCGTTGGCGCGCGCCGCCGCCAGCACTGCGCGATTCCGGGCCTCCTGTTCCGCCAGCGCCATGAATGCCTTCTCGTCGCCGAGCACTGCCGCGCGCTGCTCGATAGGCAGGAGTCCGAGCAGGATCGTGACATCCTCCTGTTTCAGCGATTGACCGGCGGGCGCAGGGGCGGCCGCCTTCTGCTTGCCGGCCGCATCGTCGGCTGCCCACGCGTTACTGGTCAGGGCGGTCGCGAGGCACATCACGGGGGGGAGCGCCCGCAGTCGGCGAAGATCGGGAAAATTTCTCGAGAATGACACGTAAACTCTCCAGGCAGCGGGTGCGTTCGGTTTGTCCACCAGTGCCACGCTGATCACGCGGGGCCGAGACGGCGCCGGCGTGCCCGACGTCCGGTTCTCGGACAGCCTGCGGCCAGACTCCAGGCACGATGACAGGAGGGCAACGTACCGTCGTAATGTTTCGGAGATGTGACATTAGGCGAGCGACGGCCGGCGATCGCCCGAGAACGGGCAACCGATTGAATCTGCGCGCGTACGGCGAGCGCGTGCAGGCCGCGATCATGACGCGTGCGCGACTGCGGTCCCGCCGTGAGAAACCGCCCGGATTCAGGGGCCGGCGTGCCCGTGCGCGGCGCCCTCGACCCGCGGCGCGCGGTGACGAGGCGAAAACCACTGCCGGATCTTGACGTAGAACACCGGCGTCAGCAGCAGACCGAAGAGCGTCACGCCGATCATGCCCGAGAACACGGTGATGCCCATCACGCGGCGAACCTCGGCACCGGCACCGTGCGAGAGCACCAGCGGCACGACGCCGGCGATGAACGCCACCGAGGTCATGACGATGGGACGCAGACGCAGGCGACAGGCCTCGATCGCGGCCTCGATGATGCCCATGCCCTGCATCTCGAGCTCGCGGGCAAACTCAACGATCAGGATCGCGTTCTTGCAGGCCAGACCCATCAGCACGACCAGTCCGATCTGCACGAAGACGTTGTTGTCGCCGCCGACGTAGGCGACGCCGAACAACGCCGACAGCATCGACATCGGCACGATCAGGATGACGGCCAGCGGCAATGCCCAGCTCTCATACAGCGCCGCCAGCACCAGGAACACCAGCAGCACGCAAAGCGGCAGCACCACGAGGTTGGCCTTGCCCTCGTTGGCCTGCTGGTAGCTGAGGTCGGTCCAGTCGAAGCCCATGCCGGCCGGCAGGATCTGCGGCGCCATGGCCTGGATGGTCTGCATCGCCTGCGCCGATGACATGGCCCGCGGATCGGCCTCGCCGATGAGGTCTGCGGCGGGATAGCCGTTGTAGCGTATGACCGGATCGGGTCCGTAGGTGCGCCCGACCTGCACGACGCTGCCTATGGGCACCATCTCGCCGGCGGCGTTGCGCGTGCGCAGTTCGGTCACGTCCTCCGGCTCATCCCGGAACGGCGCGTCGGCCTGGGCGAAGACCTGGAAGGTCCGGCCGAAGCGATTGAAGTCGTTGACGTACACCGAACCCAGGTACACCTGCAGCGTTTCGAACACGTCGGTCAGCGCCAGGCCCTGGGTCTTGGCCTTGGTGCGATCGACCTCCGCCTGCAGCTGCGGCACATTGGCCTGATACGAGCTGATGGGGAAACCCATGCCCGGGACCTGCGACAGCGCGCCGGAGAACATCGACACGGCGTTCTGCAGCTCGCCGTAGCCCATGCCATTGCGATCCTCGATGTAGAGCGAGAACCCCGAGCCGGTTCCGATGCCGAGGATGGCCGGCGGCGCGATGGCGAACGCGAAGCCCTCCTGGATCGTGCCGAACTTCATCGCCAGCTCGCCGACTATCTCGCCGGCGGTCCGCTCGCGTTTGTCGAAGTCCTCGAGGTTGAAGAAGATGGTGCCCGTGTTCGGCGTGTTGGTGAACTGCAGGGCGTTCAGCCCGGGGAACTGCACGGCGCCGACGATGCCCTCAGTGCTGAAGGCGAGATCGGTCATCTTGCGCACCACCGCCTCGGTGCGATCGAGCGAGGAGCCCTCGGGCAGCTTCACGCCGCCGATCAGGTACAGCTTGTCCTGGCTGGGGATGAAGCCGCCGGGCACGGTCTGGAACAGCTTGAACGCGGCGATCACCAGTCCCACGTACAGGAGCAGCATCAACGGCGCGAACCTCAGGGCCGGCCGGCCGGCGCGGGCGTAGAGGTGCGCCGCGCCGTTGAACAGGAAATTGAACGGCTTGAATACCCAGCCGAACAGGACGTTAATCACGCGCGTAGGCCAATCCGGCTTGGCGTCGTGCGCCTTCAGCAGCGCCGCCGCCAGCGCCGGCGACAGGGTCAGCGAGTTGATGGCGGAGATGACCGTCGAGATCGCGATCGTCACGGCGAACTGGCGGTAGAACTGGCCGGTCACGCCGGAGAGGAAGGCGATCGGCACGAACACGGCGCACAGCACCAGGGCGATGGCGATGATCGGCCCGCTGACCTCGCGCATCGCCTGATGCGCGGCCGCCAGCGGCGAGAGGCCGTTCTGGATATTGCGCTCGACGTTCTCGACGACGACGATCGCGTCGTCGACCACGATGCCGATCGCCAGCACCATGCCGAAGAGCGTGAGCGTGTTGATGGAGAAGCCGAGCGCCAGCAGCACCGCGAACGTGCCGATGATCGACACCGGCACCGCGAGCAGGGGGATGATCGAGGCGCGCCAGGTCTGCAGGAAAAGTATCACGACCAGGACGACCAGCATCACCGCCTCGACCAGGGTCGTCACCACGGCCTTGATCGAGTTGCGCACGAACACCGTCGGGTCATAGACGACCTTCCACTCCACGCCCTCCGGGAAGAAGCGCGCGAGCTCGGTCATCTTCGCGCGCACCTCATCGGAGAGCTGAATGGCGTTGGAACCCGGGGCCTGGAAGATCACCACCGCCACCGCCTGCTGGTTGTTGAGCAGCGAGCGCAGGGAGTAATCCGAGGCGCCCAACTCGATGCGCGCCACGTCACGCAGTCGCGTCACTTCACCGCCGGCGCCGGTCTTGATGACGATATCCCGGAACTCCTCTTCGGTGACCAACCGTCCCTGGGCGTTTATCGACAGCGTGAAATCCGATGGGTGGGGCTGCGGCGGCGCGCCGATCGCGCCGGCGGAGACCTGGACATTCTGCTCGCGGATGGCGTTGACCACCTCGCCGGCCGTCATGCCGCGCGCCGCGACCTTTTCCGGGTCCAGCCAGATCCGCATCGAATAGTCGCCGCCGCCGAATATCTCCGCCTGGCCAACCCCGGGTATGCGCGCCAGTTCATCCTTCACCCGCAGCGTCGCGAAGTTGCGCAGGTACAAGGCGTCGTAGCGTTCGTCCGGCGACAGCAGGTGCACGACCATGGTCAGGTTGGGCGATTGCTTGACGGTGGTCACGCCCATCCGGCGCACGTCCTCCGGCATCCGAGGCAGCGCCTGGTTCACCCGGTTCTGGACCTGAACCTGCGCCAGATCGATATCGGTGCCCGGCCTGAAGGTGACGGTGAGCGTCAGCACGCCGTCGGAGGCCGCCACCGACTTCATGTACATCATGTTCTCCACGCCGTTGATGGCCTCTTCCAGCGGCGTGGCCACGGTCTCGGCGATCACCTTCGGATTGGCGCCGGGGTAGACCGCGCGCACGGCCACCGACGGCGGCACCACGTCCGGATATTCGCTGATCGGCAACAACGGGATCGCGATGAGACCTGCCGTGAAGATGATGATCGACAGCACCGCCGCGAAGATGGGGCGGTCCACGAAAAACGCCGAGAAGTCCTTCATGCGCCGGGTCCCGCCGCGTTCGCCCCCTCGCTCGCGGGTTCCCCCATGCCGCCCGGCGCCGGGGCGGGCTCGGTACCCTCTTCGCCGGCGGCCGCCGGCGGCGGCCCGCCCATCGCCGCCGGCGGCGGCGGATCGCCCATTTTGATCATCTGCGGCGCAACCGGCATACCCGGAAAGAAGACCTTCTGGACGCCGTGGATGATGACCTTGTCGCCCGCGCTCAGCCCCTCCGTGACGATCCGCAGTCCGTCGATGATACGCCCGGGCTTGATGTCACGACGCTCCGCCGCGTTGTTCGGTCCGAGCACGTAGACGTATTTCCGATCCTGATCGGTAAGCACCGCCTTGTCGTCGATCAGGATCGCCTGGAACTTCCCGCTGCCTATCACCCGCACGCGCGCGAACAGTCCCGGCGTGAAGATCCTGTCCTTGTTGTCCAGGACGGCGCGGGCGCGAATCGTGCCGGTGGCCGGGTCCACGGCGTTGTCGACGAAGTCCATGCGGCCTTCGTGCGGAAAGCCTTCCTCGTTGGCGAGCCCGATCTGCACGGGGTTCGCGACCTCGCGCGAGCTCGGCCGCTTGCCGCTGCGGGCCATTGCCCCATATCGCAGATAGGTCTGCTCGTCGGCATCGAAGTAGACGTACATGGGATCGAGCGATACCACCGTGGTGAGCAGCGTCGCGTTCGGCACCATCTCCCCGCCGCTGACCAGGTTGCCGGGCGTCACCAACGCCCTGCCGGCACGGCCGTCGATCGGAGATCGGATGACGGTGTACTCCATATCGAGCTTCGCCACGGCGACGTTCGCCTCGGCGGCACGGATGTCCGCGGCCGCCTGCGTCTGCGCGGCATAACGCTCGTCGGCTTCGTCCTGCGAGATCATGTTGGTGGCGAGCAGCTGGCGCGCGCGCGCGGCCTGCGCATCGGCCAGTTGCGCCCGGGCGCGCGCACGGGCAAGCTCCGCCTCCGCGCGCGCCAGCTCGGCCTTGAAGGGGCGTTGATCGATGACGAAGAGCGCGTCGCCCTTCTTCACCTCGGCGCCCTCCTTGAAGTTCACGCTCTCGATGTAGCCGGCAACGCGCGGTTGGATATTGACGCTGTCCACGGCTTCCAGGCGGCCGGTGAACTCGTCCCATTCGGCGACTTCCCTCAATACCACTTCCGCCGCGCTGACGGCGGGCGGCGGCATCTGCGGCGCCCCGCCGCCCTCCGCGTCCTGAGCGTGCGCCGTGCCATGCGGCTTGCAGCCGGAGACGAGGACGCCCAGCAACAGCACCGTCAACCCAATCCTCGCGCTGCTACGACGAGCCAGAGTCACGTTCGCACCCATTGGGGACCTTCCAGGTTTGGAGTTATGGACGTTTCCGGCTACTCTACATACGTTCACGTCTGTATGTAAACAAGTTTATGGTGCGACGCACTAAAATAGAAGCTGAAGCCACGCGGTGCCAGATCCTCGATGCCGCGGAGGTCGTTTTTTTTGAACTAGGGGTCGCCCGCGCAACCCTCTCGCACATCGCCGCTCACGCCGGCGTCACGCGCGGGGCGATCTACTGGCATTTCAAGAACAAGGTGGACCTCATCGAGGCGATGCTGGAACGCGTCTCGCTGCCCATGCAGGAGATCGCCAACACCCTGCCCGCCGCCGAGTCCGCGGACCCCCTGGGCGACTTACAGCGCACGACCGTGCAGATGCTGCGCCGGGTTTCGACGGACAGGCAGACCCAAAGGGTATTCGACATACTGATCAACAAGTGCGAGCTGGTGGATGACATGGAGGTCGCCCGCGAGCCCTATCTGAAATGCCGTGGCCGCTGCATGGAGACCATGGAGCGTGGTTTTCGCGCCGCCAAGGCGCTGCGGCAGCTGAAGAAGGGGATGACGCCGCGCAACGCCGCCATCGGTCTGCACGCGCTGGTGGAGGGGCTGGTCTCAAGCTGGCTGCTCAAGCCCGAGGAGTTCGCCATCGGCTCCGTTGCGGAGGTCGTGGTAGGCGCCTACATCGCGGGCCTGCGCAATGCCTGAAGCGCCGGGGAGGATCCGGGCGCGAATAGGGTCCGGTCGGGGAATCTTCCGGCGATCTACACGTCGACGCGGATTGGTGGATGCTGCCTGAGGCCGTTGCTCCGGCCTCAGGCAGTCGATTGCGGGCAGACGTCGGAACCGGAAGGCCGGCTCGTGCCTCTCCCGCCGTTACGGCGCGTTATCCGGAATGACGAACGAGCCCAGCGTGGCTCCCCGGTATCGCCCGCCCCCGATCCCCACCTTGTTTATGGTGAGAACGTAGTGATATTCACCGGGGACCCAATTGCAGGTGCTCGGAGCGATCGAAAACTTGTAGATGCCGGCGCCGACGTTGTCGAAACCGGAGGTGACGAGTTTGCAGCCGGCCACTCCGAGGTCCGGTTGATTGAAGGTCGTATAAAGCCACCAGCCAGCCGGGAGTCCCGCCCCATCCTCTCCGAGTCGAGGGGTCGGGAGGCCGTTGTTCTGTGTGAGCACCACGCTCACGACAACGGGATTGGCGTTCGTGTCATCGGCGTCGCGCTCGTTGGCGTTGGTCTGCAGCGTCGCTCCTATGGGTCCGGCCGCGAGCGCTCCCTGCGACGCAAACGTCAACCCACCGGCCGCAAGAGCAATGAGGGTCCGGACCTTCGTGGCGCTGAATTTCATCGGGAAACTCCTGTGTCGAGAATTGATGACCTGACCGCCCTTACATGCGCATCCGGCGGATCTGCGAGATACGGCGGGCAGCCTCATGTGAGTTATCTAGGGCATCCGCAGAGCCTTCACAATCGAGCAAGACGTGAAGTGTGAGTGATGCACGACAATCGCGGATCGCCCCAATGCGACGTTTAGCTGCCGTTCAGTCACCGCTGCGGCACGGGGAATTTCAACGCGCAGATGCGACAACGGCCGCTCGCCGCGGGAGCGCGAACCGGAGGCAGGCCGTGCATGAAGGTTGGGCTACAGAGCGACCGCCGGCTCGGGGAGGTTGTCGAGCCGCAAGGACGGCCCTGATTGACGAGCGCCTGGCCGCGATTGCACTCCTCGGGGGGCGCCTCGGCAAGGACCTCCCGGCAGGAATGGCGTCCCCACGGGGATTCGAACCCCGGTTACCGCCGTGAAAGGGCGATGTCCTAGGCCTCTAGACGATGGGGACGTAGTGACGGCCGAACTGCGCAAAAACAAAAGGCTGGGGAGCCAGCCTTTTTGGAAATTGGTGGAGCCAGGCGGGATCGAACCGCCGACCTCTTGCATGCCATGCAAGCGCTCTCCCAGCTGAGCTATGGCCCCGAAACAGGAGCGCGAATTTACGGGCCGGCGCCGCCCCTGTCAAGGCGGAAACCGTTCCGATGCAAACCCTTAGGCGGATCCGGCGCGTATTACCGACATCTCAGGCCGGCAGCCTGCGTATGGTGTCTATCGCGCGGCCCAGGCGGCTCAGTACGCGCTCGCGGCCGATGAGCGCGACCGTGGCGTCGATCGGGGGTGACACCGTGCCCCCCGTGACCGCCACTCGCAACGGCTGGGCGAGCTTGCCGAGCTTCAGCCCATGAACCTCCGCGACCGCGACCAAGGCCTCGTGGACGCCGGCTGCGGACCATGGCTCGAGCTTGGCCAGCCGCGCCTGCAGGGCCTCGAACGCCGGCAGCACGGCGGCGGTCAGGTGCGTGCGCGCCGCCTCTTCATGGTAGTACTCGAAGTCCGCATAGAAGCAGTGGCAGGCCGCGGCCATTTCCACCAACGTCTTCGCGCGCTCGCGCAGCGCCTCTACGACGTCGGTCAGCGGCGGACCGCTCTCCGGATTCAGCCCGATGCGGCGCACGTAAACCTCGAGGCGCCGCGCAACGACGGCGACCGGGAGGGTCTTGACGTAGTGCTGGTTGAGCCACAACAGCTTCTCGGGATTCACCGCCGCCGCCGACTTGTTCACGTGCGCGGCATCGAAGATCTCGGTCAGCTCCTCGATCGAGAACACCTCCTGGTCGCCGTGCGACCAGCCGAGTCGCACCAGGTAGTTGAGCAGCGCCTCCGGCAGTATGCCTTCCTTCTCGCACTCCATGACGCTCACCGTGCCGTGTCGCTTGGAGAGCTTCTTGCCATCCGGCCCGAGGATCATCGGCACGTGCGCGTACAGCGGTAGTGTGGCGCCCAGCGCCTGCAGGATGTTGATCTGCCGCGGGGTGTTGTTGAGATGATCGTCGCCGCGGATCACGTGCGTGATGCGCATGTCCATGTCGTCGACGACGACCGTGAAGTTGTAGGTTGGCGTGCCGTCGCCGCGGGCGATGATGAGATCGTCCAGCTCGCCGTTCTGAAAGACCACGCGCCCGTGGATCTGATCGTTCACCACGACCTCGCCGTCAATCGGGTTCCTGAAGCGGATCACCGGCTGCATGCCGGGAGGCGGCGGATCGGCGCGGTCGCGACAGCAGCCGTTGTAGCGCGGCTTCTCCTTGCGCGCCATCTGCTCGGCGCGCATCGCCTCGAGCTTCTCCTTTGAACAGTAGCAACGGTAGGCGGTGCCGGCACTCAGCATCTGCTCGATGACCTCGCGATAGCGATCGAAGCGCTTGGTCTGGTAGTAGGGCCCCTCGTCGTAGTCCAGGCCCAGCCAGTCCATCGATTCGAGGATGGCGTCCACCGCCTCCTGCGTGGAGCGCTCGATATCGGTGTCCTCGATACGCAGGATGAAGGTGCCGCGGTAGCGCCGGGCGTAGAGCCAGGAAAAAAGCGCCGTGCGCGCGCCGCCGATGTGCAGGTAGCCCGTCGGGCTTGGGGCGAAGCGGGTTCTTACGGTCATGCGGATGTCGGGGATTGTTGGCGAAATCAGGCGCGGCAGTATATCAGCCCGGCGCTGCGATTGACCGCGAACTGCCTCGAACGTAATATCTCCCTCCCCAGTGCGCGGTTAGCTCAGCGGGAGAGCACTGTCTTCACACGGCAGGGGTCACTGGTTCGATCCCAGTACCGCGCACCATTTCCCCCCCGGCATCCTGATCGGAATCAGCATCGAAACCGCGCCCGGCGTGGTAAGGTTTCGACCACCCGAAGAAGCGATTCTCATGGACAAGTTCGATTGCATCCGCACCTTCGTGCGCGTGGCGCGCAGCGGCAGCCTGACCAACGCGGCCAACCAGCTCGGCGTCTCCCGTTCGATGGTGACCAAGCAGCTCAAGCACCTCGAGGATCAACTCGGTGTGCGGCTCCTGCACAGGACGACGCGGTCGCTCAGTCTCACCGATATCGGCGAAACCTACCTGGAGCGCTGCTCGCAGATCCTGGAGGACCTCGACGATGCCGAACGGCAGGCCACCAATGCCACGTCAGTGCCGCGCGGCACGCTGAACGTCGCCGCGCCGCCATCGTTCGGACTGCTCCACGTCGCGCCGGCGGTGGCCGATTTCATCATGGCCTACCCGGAGGTCGACGTCTCGCTCACGCTGAGCGATCACTGGCTCGATCTCGCCGCCGAAGGGCTGGACATCGCGTTCCGCCTCGGCGACCTGAAGGACTCCGGGCTCATCGCGCACACCCTCTCGCACGCCTCGACGCTCGTCTGCGGCTCCCCGGCCTATTTCCGCAAGCACGGGCGGCCGCAGCATCCCAACGATCTGCTCAAGCACAACTGCCTGCGTTGGCGCTCCTCCCCGATGCACCAGGACGTCTGGACCTTCAGGTCCGGCAAGGAGCTCATCGAAGTGACGGTCAGTGGCAACCTGGAGTCCAATGTCGCCGACGTGCCGCGCGTTGCGGCCAAGCAGGGGCTGGGTCTCATCCTGCAGGCGGCCTACATGGTGGGCAAGGAGTTGCGGGACGGGGAACTCGAACCAGTGCTCACGGATTACGAGACGCCGAGCATCGGCGTGCACGTGGTCTATCTGAATCGCCGGCACCTGCCAGCCAAGGTGCGCAGCTTCGTTGAATTCCTGAAGGAGCGCTTCGGCGGCAGGACGTACCTGGAGGACTGAATTGCCAGACGACGCGGCCTAGGTTCGCGTCTGCCGATACAGCCATGGAGCCTCCGAGGCGCGGCGCGCCTCGTATCGACGGATGTCCTCGGCGTGCTGCAGCGTCACGCCGATCTCGTCGAGCCCTTCGACCAGCCGGTGCTTCAGGCTCGGGGGAAATTCGAACCCGTACTCGACCCCGGATGGGGTCGTGACGGTCTGCGCCGGGAGGTCGACCTTCAGGCTGTAGCCCGGCTGCGCGAACACCTCCCGAAACAGGATATCGACCTGCTCCGCGGGCAGCGTCAGGGCCAACAGGCCGTTCTTGCTGCAATTGCTGAAGAAGATGTCGGCGAAGCTCGGCGCGATGACGCACTGGATGCCGAAATCGAGCATCGCCCAGGGCGCATGCTCGCGCGAGGAACCGCAACCGAAATTCTCGCGTGCGAGCAGGATGCGCGCGCCACGATAGCGCGGCTGATTCAGCACGAAATCCGCGTTCAGCGGCCGCTTGCTGCAGTCCTGCCCCCATTCGCCGCGATCGAGGTAGCGCCACTCGTCAAACAGGTACGGACCGAAGCCGGTGCGCCCGATCGCCTTCAGGAACTGCTTGGGGATGATCTGATCGGTGTCTACGTTGGGTCGGTCCAGGGGCGCGACGATGCCCTCGATTTGCCTGATGGGTTGCACGGAATGCTCCAGCGTCTGAACGCCGGGTCGCTGGCGGACACGGCGCGCGTGAATCGTGGAGTTCCTTTCTACCGAATGCCGGGCCACGCTGCAAGCGTGGCGCGCGTGGCCGAAACGCCTAGCGTTGACCGCCGAGGCGGTCCGGGATCTGTTCGGCGCGGCTGGGCGGCCGCGGCGGGCGAGCCTGGTTGCTCTCGAGGAAGTCCTGCACCCGATCGTAGAGCCCGCCGTGCCATTCCGCGGCGACTGTCTCCTCCGCGCTACGGCTGGGTGGCTGCTGCTTTCGCGCCTCCAGCTCACGTCGAAGCGTGCGCGCCTTGGCATTGTCCGGCACAAGCGACTCGGCAAGCTCCAGATAGCGGCGCGCGGCGGCGAACTGTCCGCGGGCAATCGCGGTGCTCGCCAGGTCCACGTAACGATCGCTCACGGCGCTCAGGCCCTGCCGCGCCGCATCGTTGCCCGGATCGAGCGCGAGGACGGCCTGGTATTTCTCGACGGCATTGCTGCCGCGCGGTGTCGTCAGTCGCAGTTCGGCCACGTCCATGGCCGCCTCGGCCAACAGGCCGTCGATCTCCGCCTTCCTGGCGGCATCCGGCAATGGGGAGGTAACCGTGGATGGAGCCGGGCTGGGCGCCTCGGGCAGTTGTATGCCGAGATCACCGGGCTGCTCGACGGCCGGTGTAACCGGTGCCGCGGCCACCACGGCGTCATGGCCCACCCCGCCGGCGGGCGGGGGCTCGCCGACCGCAGGGGCCGCCGGCAGTGCAGGCTTGACGTCCGCCGTCGACGGCAACGGCGAGCGCGCGTCTAGCGTCCACATCACCACGCCGAAGACGATGGCGACGACCGCGGCGGCCGCGACCCATCTCGTCAGGCGATCCAGATCCAGTGCAGCCTCGGGCTCGGCGGACACCGCGGGTATCGTGGTCGTCGCGAGCGTCCCCTGCCGCGGAACCAAGGGCCGCACGGACGCCGGCCCGGGAAAATCCCGGCGGGCCGCCGTCGCGGCCGCGCCCGCACTTTCGATCTGTTCGCTGGCAGGGGTGTCGCTCGGGGCTGGGCGCTCAGGCTGTTGCGCCCGCTCCATTATGAGCGCGCCGCCCGCGATTGCCGGCGCGGACAGGGATCCGACCTCGCCTGTCTCGATCGCCGCCTCCGCGTCGCTGCAGACGACCGAAATCGCCGCCTCGGGGCCACTCGACGATTCTTCAGCCGGTTCGGCCTCTGCCGACGACGTCGCCGGAAGAGACTGTGCGGCCGGTTCGGGAGCCACCTCTTCCTCCGGGCGCGCGGGCGCCGCCCCGCCGTGCCGTGCCTGGGCCTCCACGCGGTCAGGATCCACGCCGGCAGTTACGGCCAAGGCACCCCCGTCCTCCTCCGCGGCGGTTGCCGCCGTCCCGGCCTCGGTTTCTTCCGGCGGCGCCGGCGCCTCCGGCTGCTCTGGTGCGGGCAATTCCCGCAGCAGGGCGACGAGCTGCTGTGACCACTGCGCGGTCAGGGGCGCGACATCGCCCGGTTGCACCGAGATACCCACGCGCATGGCGTCGACGACGTGCGGCGAGCACCTCTCGCCCAGCCGCTTGGCGACCCGGAACAGCATGGCGGCCAGGGCGTGTATGTCGGTCCACGCACCGGCCGAGCCGTCGAGCTTTGCCGGATCAGGCTCGGGATCGCCGGTTCCGATGGCAAGCCGTCGACGAAACAGGCCCACCCGCGCGGCGCCAAAATCGAGCAGGACCGGCGTCCCGTCCGGGCGCAACCTGATGTGCGCCTCCTTTACATCGCGATGAATCAGGCCGGCGCCGTGCAACGCCCTGCATGCGTCGATCAACGATACCGCGATGTTCAGCAGGTCCCACTCAGTCAGGGTCGGCTCGCGATTCAGGGCCTCGGCCAGCGACGGACCGTCCTCGTAGGCCATGACCATGCACACGGTGCCATTGGCCTCGAAAACATCCAGCGCCGCGACAAGGCTTGGATGCTGGACCCGCTGCAGCGCCTGCGCGTCGGCGCGAAAGCGCTCCTTGCCGAACTCGTAATCGTCCTGCTCCAGATCCGAGATGGGGGACACCGAGTGGTCGGGATTTCGCAGTGCGTAGGCGGTGGGGAGATATTCCTTGATGGCCATGATCGCGCCAGAGGCCGGGTCGCTGGCGAGATACGTCAGGCCGAACGGTCCCTGCCCGAGCAGGGACACGACCTGATAACGGCCGAGCGTGGTACCGGGAGGCAGGGCGCGGGGACTCACGATAATAACTCCTGTCATTCGCCTAGGGAGATGCCGCGGCGGGTTGATCGCGCCACCGCATCGCGCGGAGGCCGTGCCGGGCACCAGGATTAAACATTCAGCCTGCCACGAGGAGCCTACGCCCGCCAGATTTACATGCGCTGAATGCGAGCAGTCACACACGGATATGCCGCCTGCGCATTGCCACGACGGACCCCGGACTCCGATGCAGGCACCGCCCGCACCGCGGCGACCACGTATTCGGTCTACCTCGCTTCAGCCCCCGGTAGATCGCGGATCATCTCGAATTCGCCGCGCCATTCCCCGGCGCTGCGCGGCCGGAACTCCCGAGGCCCCGAGAAGGCGCGCTCGACCACCCGCAGCACCGCGCGCAGCAGGGCGCTGCGCGGATCGTCCGGTCCGGTTTCCTGCCGCGCCGATTTACCCTTCGCCAGGCGATGCAACATCAAACCGAAATCGTACAGATCCTGGGTGCGATCGGCATCCGCCGCCGCCGGATTGAGCCGCGGATCGATGGATGGCACCGTCAAGGTCATCCTTCGGAAGTTGGCGAGCAGAGCCGCAGGTGAGTGAACGAGCTGTGGAACGTCCCCCCTGAACTGCACACTGCCCTCGCCTACGTCCCCATGGACCATGCCGGCGAGGTGGAGCACCTCCAGACCGCTCAACAGCGCGAGCGCCAGCATAAGCACCTCTTCCGCGGGGAAACGCTGTCGCTCCGCGTACCGCTGCTGGAGGGTCTCCGTGTCATGCTCCACCGTCACCAGATAGCCGGTGCCATTGAGCGCCATCACGTCGGCGACCTCCGCGATGTTGGGGTGCCGGACCCCGGCGAGCCTGCCGGCGAGCTTCAGGAATCGCTCCAGACCCCGCGCGTACTCCGCCTCCCGGTCCGGAACCGAAGGAGCGATGGAGCCATCGTCCTTCCTGGCCGCACAGGCTGCGGGAAAGTACTCACGCAACAGCGCATCGCCGCTGTGCCGCACCCCGCCGGCGCGATAGGTGGTCACGAAGCCGTCATACTGGATGATGTCCAGCACCGTGTAGCCGGCCAGGCGACAGCCGGGGGAAAGGTGTGTGACGGGCGGTGCGCCGACCTCGGCCCGTGCGCCCGCGTGGCGGCGACGCGACCTGTTCATAGTCGTGTAGGTGATGCCGGCGAACGGCGGAGCGGCACTGACATGCCGCAGAAATTATCAATGCGATGCGGTGTCAGCCAGGGGCAGGCGCCATCACTGCGACTGTCTGCGCAATCCGGTCTCACCACGGATCGCGAAGGACGGGACAACTGCGAACTGAATAACAGTGCCTCGCATGCTGCGGCGTGTCGCCCTCGACAGCCGCGGCTGCGCGCATGGCACGCGTTGAGACTGCTCACCCCCCATAAATGGGTGAGCCAACGCGTTACGGATGTGAGCCGTGCAGCTGAACACGCGAGTGTCCCCTGCCGTTACGACAGGTCGCGCACGTCGGTGAAATGGCCCGCGATCGCCGCCGCCGCCGCCATTGCCGGGCTGACGAGATGCGTACGGCCTCGCGGACCCTGGCGACCCTCGAAATTCCGGTTCGACGTCGATGCGCAGCGTTCGCCCGGTGAGAGCCGATCCGGATTCATGCCCAGGCACATGGAGCAGCCCGGCTCGCGCCATTCGAAGCCGGCGTCACGAAAGACCCGATCCAGTCCCTCCGCCTCGGCCTGCCGCTTGACCAGCCCGGAACCGGGTACGACCAGCGCCTGTTTCACGCTCGCCGCAACCTTGCGTCCCTGCAGCACGGCTGCGGCCGCACGCAGATCACTCAGGCGCGAGTTGGTGCAGGAGCCGATGAACACCTTGTCGATCTGTATGTCGGTGATCGGCGTGCCCGGGGCGAGGCCCATGTAGTCCAGCGCCCTGCGCATGCCCGCGGCCTTGACGGGATCGGCCTCCGCGGCCGGGTCCGGCACGCGGGCATCCACGGCGATCACCATCTCCGGGGAGGTACCCCACGTCACCTGCGGCTTCAGCGAGCTGGCGTCGATCTCCACCACGGCGTCGAATCGGGCGCCGGGGTCGGAATGCAGATCGCGCCATGCCTCGACGGCCTGCTCCCACATCGGGCCCTGCGGCGAATACGGCCGTCCACGCACGTACTCGATGGTCTTCTCGTCGACGGCAACGAGGCCCGCACGCGCGCCCGCCTCGATGGCCATGTTGCACATGGTCATGCGCTCCTCGACCGACAATGCCCGTACGGTCTCCCCCGCGTACTCGATGGTGTATCCGGTGCCGCCGGCGGTCCCGATCCTGCCGATGATGGCCAGGATGATGTCCTTGGCGGTCACGCCCGGCGGCAGCTCCCCGTGGACGTCGATCAGCATGTTCTTGGCCTTGTGCAGTACCAGGGTCTGCGTCGCCAGCGCGTGTTCGACTTCCGAGGTGCCGATCCCGAAGGCCAGGGCGCCGAGCGCACCGTTGGTCGAGGTGTGCGAGTCGCCGCACACGATGGTCATGCCCGGAAGCGAAGCGCCCTGTTCCGGCCCGACCACGTGCACGATGCCGTTGCGCGGGTCGCGAATGCGGAAGTTCGGGATCTGCCAGGCGAGAACGTTCTGCTCCAGCGTCTCCAGCTGCTGCCGCGAGATCGGGTCGTCGATATGGCTTTGATCATCGGTCGGAACGTTGTGATCGAAGACCGCGAGATTGGCGTCCGTGCGCCATGGCCTGCGTCCTGCCAGTCTCAAGCCCTCGAACGCCTGAGGCGAGGTCACCTCGTGCACCAGGTGACGATCGATGTAGATGAGCGATGAGCCGTCGTCGAAATTGCGCACGACGTGCGCATCCCAGAGTTTGTCGAAAAGCGTACGGGCAGCCATGTCTGAAGAGCTGATATCGGGTAGAGCCTAGTGTTAAAGATCGCCCCCGGCGCATTCCAGGGCGACGCGGACTGCGGCGTGACAGCGCGAACGCCAGTATAGCACCGCGCCACACCAGAGCCCCGGCGGCACGCCGGCTCAGGGTTCGGCGATACGCACGACGGTGCGGCCGGTCAGCGTTCCGGCCAGCATGGCATCGAATACGGCAGGCAGCTCATCGAGAGTCACCTCGCGCCTCACCATCGCCGCGAGATGACGCGGCTTCAGATCCGTCGCGAGACGCCGCCAAAGGCCTTCGCGCCACTCCGGCACGCAGTTGGACGCCGTGACGCCGAGCAGGGCGACGCCGCGGAGTATGAACGGAAGCACGGTTGCGTTCAGCCCGGTGCCGCCGGCCAGTCCGACCGCGCAGATGTTCCCCCAGGGTTTCGCCGTGCGCGTCAGCCACGCCAGCGTCTCGCCGCCCACGTTGTCGATGGCGCCTGCCCATATGGCGCGCTCCAGCGGCTGGCTTCCGTACACAATCGACTGGCGATCCAGCACCTCGGCGGCCCCCAACATGCGCAGGTAGTCGGCGTCGCCGGACTTGCCGGTAATGGCCGTCACCGAGTAGCCGAGCCGCGAGAGCACATCGATGGCGATGCTCCCCACTCCCCCGGTGGCGCCGGTCACGGCGATCGGCCCCTGTCCGGGCCGTTGGCCGTTCTCCTCCAGGCGTTTCATGCACAAGGCCACGGTGAATCCCGCCGTTCCCAATGCCATGGCCTCGTACAGGCTCAGCCCATCGGGCACGGGCACCACCCAATCGGCGGGCGCGCGCACGTACTCGGCGTAGCCACCGTCGTGGCCCGTGCCGAACTCGTAGCCCGTCACCAGAACCGGATCGCCGGCGCGAAAACGCGGGTCCGAGGAGGACTCGACCACGCCCGCGACATCGATGCCCGGGACGCGCGGGAACTGGCGAATGATGCCATTTCGCCCGGTGGCGGCGAGGGCGTCCTTATAGTTGACGTCGGAATAGCAGGCCCGGATGACGACCTCTCCGGGAGACAGGTCATAGAGCCGCGCCCATTCGACCGCCGCGGTGGTGCGCCCGTCGGTCTGCATGGCGCGGAGGACTCTAAAGGTAACTGGCATGTTGGCGTATCTGGATTTCATGGATGGAACTCCGGTCGCCGGACCGGGCCTAATTTCGTGGCCGCTGCAAACCGGCTACACTTTGCGCCCCGTCTGGCCCGCACCGTCGCCGCCGGCCGATGCTGAACGAGCAGAGGGCGTAGTCGCGGCCGGGCATTAATAGCACGTCGTCGCGCCCTGACCAACCGGCTGGCCGTTACGAACTAGAGCATATCTGGGAGTCTGGAGTCATGAAGAAACTGGTAGCTGTTGCCCTATTTTCCCTCGCACTGAGTTCCGTGGCCGTGGCCGATTTCAACAGCGGCGTGGCCGCCTATATGCGCGGCGATTACAGCACTGCGGCCCAACAGTTCATCCCGCTCGCCGAGACCGCCGACGACGGACTGGCGCAATACTTCCTCGGCAACATGTACGCGAAGGGCCAGGGCGTGGACCAGAGCGCCGAGCAGGCCGCCAAGTGGTATCGATCCGCCGCCGAAAAGGGGATCGCGCCGGCTCAGTACCGGCTCGGTGTGGCCTATCGCGACGGACAGGGTGTACCGCAGGACCTGGAGAACGCCTACGCCTGGCTGAAGGTCGCCGACAAGCTGGGCAGCAAGCTGGCGCCGACCGCGTTGACCTCGCTGGACGGCAAGTTGTCGCCGGAGGAACTGGCGGAGGCCGAAAAACTCGCCGCCGAGTACACGACCAAATACGGCACGCCGAAGAAGGAGGCCGACGGCAGGACCGAGCCCATCAAGGCCGACGAGGCCGCCCTGCAGCAGCCCTGAAGCACTCGAACCCCGCCTCGGCGGGGTTTTCGTTTTCAGCCGGGAATCCGTGCGTGTTCCGCCGTCAGACGACGTCGCGGACGTAACGGCCGCGCTCCCTCCCACCGTCCTCTCCGGTCATGGAGAGCAGCATGGCCCCGATCAGATCGCGGCGGAGGAAATTTGGAGCGCCTTCGAGGTCCTCGGCGGCGCCGCGGGCACCGTGGTCGTCGGCATGGGCAAACGCCATGCGCACGTACTGGCCGATTACGGCGCCCCGCGCGGCCTGGTCGCGGCTGATGACACCTTCGTACAGGCGGCGCCCAGATTCCGCGAAGGCCGATGCCTCTTGACGCAGCGCGACTGCGGCACTCGTCCGCAGACGGGCACCTGCAGGGGCCTCCCAGGTCGGGGGCGAATGTATCAGTCTGGCCTTATCGATGCGCACGGCGCCTGCGCCATCCCCAAAAAATGTCGGGCAAGTATAGCAGCCGCCGAGGTTTTCGGGCCTGCATCCGTGCCGTTACGTCGATTGGTCCGCATGCCAGTCCGGCGGTGAACGTGACGCCCGCCGGGTGGCACCGGCGTCGATCAACCCTTAGGATGCGATTGGATCAATCGGCGGGAGCAGGCGACAGTGGCGACCATACGGTTCCTGGGTGCGGCGCGGGAGGTGACCGGCTCCTGCTACCTGCTCTCCACCCACGGGAGCAGCGTGCTGCTCGAGTGCGGGGCCCGCCAGGGGCGCGAGGCGGAAGATACGGATCGGGAAGATCACGACGACCCGCTGGGGGGGCTGGGCGACATCGACGCCGTCATACTCTCGCACGCGCACCTGGATCACTCTGGCGCCCTGCCCCGCCTCGTCCGGCAGGGTTTCCAAGGCCCCATTTACTGCACCCCGGCGACCGCCGATCTGCTGCGGGTGCTGCTCATGGACGCGGTGTTCCTGCACCTGAGGGACATACAGTCAGAGAATCACTGGCGCGAGCGGGCCGGCAAGCCGCTGCTCGAACCGCAATACATGCCCGAGGACTGCGAGGCCGTGCTGAAGCTGTGCGTGGAAGTCGGCTACGGCGAGGCGACGGTCGTATCGTCCGATATCGCGCTGCGGTTCCACGATGCCGGGCACATCCTCGGTTCGGCCATCGTCGAACTGGAGATCAGTGAGAAAGGAAAGACCCGCCGCGTGGTGTTCTCGGGCGATCTCGGCAACGCCGAATCGGTGCTGATGCCGCCGCCCACCGCCATGGAGAGCGCCGACGTCGTGCTCATGGAGGGCACATACGGCGATCGCGATCATCGGCCATACATCGAGACGGTAACGGAATTCGCCGAGGCGCTGGAAGCCGCGCATCGCGACGGCGGCAATGTGCTCATCCCCGCTTTCGCCGTCGGACGCACGCAAGAGGTGCTGTTTCACGTCGCGCGTCTGCATGGCACCGGAAAACTGAGACAGTCCTTCGTGGTGCTGGACAGCCCCATGGCCATCGACGTCACCCAGCTCTACCAGCGTCACCGCGCGCTGCTCGATCCCAAGGACCTCGCGAAACTGGGCGGTGGCGGGCATTTCAAGCAGGCGCTGGATTTCCTGCGCCTGGCACGCACGCCGGAGGATTCGATGGCGATCAACCGCTTCCAGAGCGGCGCCATCATCATCGCCGGCAGCGGCATGTGCGAGGGCGGACGCATCCGGCATCATTTCAAACACAACCTGTGGCGCCGGCAGACACATCTCATCTTCGTCGGCTTCCAGGCGCAGGGCACGCTGGGCCGGCGAATCGTCGACGGGGCCGAGTCGGTCCGGCTCTTCGGGCAGGACATCGCCGTCAAGGCGCAGATCCACACGCTGGGTGGATTCTCGGCGCACGCGGGGCAGGCGCAGCTGCTCGGCTGGGCGCGGCATTTCAAGGGCAAGCCGCGCTTTCACCTCGTGCACGGCGAGGAAGCGGCGCTCTCGGCGCTGCAGGACGCGATGCGACGCACGGCCCGCATCGAGTCCGTGGTGCCGAGACTGAATGACGTCATCGAGATTTGAGACGGCGCGCTCCGCTCCGAATCCGCTCCCCCTGCGACCGTCATGCAAACGATATTCATCTCGGATCTTCATCTGAGCGGCCAGCGCCCGGAGAAACTGGAGGTGTTTCAGACCTTGCTGACCCGCGCCGCCGGCCGCGTCGACGCCCTGTACATACTCGGTGACCTGTTCGAGGTCTGGGTCGGCGACGACGACGATACGCCGCCCAATCCCGACATCCTCAAGGCGATGCGCGCATTCAGCGATCGCGGCACGCCGCTGTACGTCATGCACGGCAACCGCGACTTCTTCATGGGCGAGACCTTCGCCGAGAAGACCGGATGCACGCTACTCGCTGATCCGCATGCCGCTGACCTCTACGGGACGCGCGTGCTGCTGATGCACGGCGATCTGCTCTGCACCCAGGACACGGATTATCTGGCCTTCAGACGGAAGGTACGCGCGCTGCCCTGGCAACAGCGATTCCTCAGCCGGCCACTGTGGCTGCGCAAGGCGATAGGGCGCTACGCGCGCTGGCGCAGTCGCCATGCCTCGCGCCGCAAGGCCGACTACATCATCGATGTGGAGCAGGCAAGCGTCGCGGCCGCCATGCGCGCGCATGGCGTGCGCCTGCTCATCCATGGCCATACCCACCGTCCCGCCATCCATGACTTCGAGCTCGACGCCACGCCCGCGCGTCGTATCGTGCTGGGCGACTGGTACGTGCAGGATTCGGTGCTTGTGTGCGACGCTGCCGGCCAGCGACTGATGCCGGCCAGCGAATTTCTCGCGGGCCTGGACTAGCTGATTTGCGCGATACGACGGACGGTGCGGGCGGGGTTGCGCCCGCTCGCCAGAATGGCGGCCTACGCGAAGATCTCGCGCGGCGAGCTCAGACGGCCCAGCCGGCCAGGGTCATCAGGCCCAGGACGGTGAGCCAGACCAGGAAAGTGCGACCAACCAAGCCGCGCCCCTGCTCCACCCATTCACGTTCCTCGTCCACGGTCAGCGCCTGCCCGGCGCGATCGAATTGAAGAGCCCCGAGGCCCGCCGCCTTCACGAGGTTGTCGTTTTCCTCGGCGTGCATGGTCTGTCCAATCGACCAGCGGTCGAAGGTATGCGTGAGGCTGCCCGCAAGCGCGAAGCCGAGGGCGAACAGGCGTGTCGGGATCCACATCATCAGCGCGTGCAACCGGTCGGCGGCATGCGAGAAGCCCAGCGTGCGTGAAGTGGAAACCGGCCGCAGCTCCACCAGGCCGCGCATCAGCAACGCCCCCACCCCACCCAGGACGGCGAACCAGAAATAAAGGGCGAACAGTCGCCGGTTGGCGCCCGTGAAGATGGACTCGAGCACCGCTTGTGGCCGCTGCTCCGCCGTCAGCTCCGCCTGCCCCGTGAGCTCCGCCGCCGTGGCGTTCAGGTCCGCCGTTTCACCGGCTTTCAGCGCCTTCACGTATCGATCCACGAGGTTGATGAGGTCGTGAGGTCCCATTGAATAGAGCAGCGTCGCGACCTGCAAGAGCACCCAGAGGAGCCACAATTGCTCACGCGAGTACGCGAAGACCGCATTGGCGAGGAGCAGCGGCGGCGCGAGCGTGGCGACTACGCCCAGCGGACCGGCCCAGAACGACCGTTCCGCGAACACGGTGTGCAGTTTGTCCGCCAGCCAGTGCAGCCAGCGCCAGTCACGCCAGCGCTCCAGTGAACCGAGATGCTGCTCCGCGAGGAACGCGATGACGATGATGATGAGCTTCATGGCGGGCGTTGCTTGCGGCTCTCCCGAGGGCTGGCGTATTGCGCCGATCCTAACCGTTATAGGGCGGCTCTGAAACGCTGCCAGTCAAAGGCCGGCCCGGGATCGGTCTTGCGCCCCGGTGCCACGTCGCTGTGGCCGACCATTCGCTCGGGCGTCATCCCGGGAAAGTGCCGCATGAGCAGCCGTCCCAGTACGGCCAACCGCCGGTACTGGCGCGCCGTGTATGCCAGGGTGTCCGTGCCCTCCAGCTCGATCCCGATGGAGTAGTCATTGCAGCGCTCCCGGCCCCGGAACGACGAAACGCCTGCGTGCCAGGCGCGCTCGTACAAGGATACGAACTGCACGAGCGTCCCGTCGCGGCGCAGAAACAGGTGTGCGGAGACGCGCATCGACGCGATCCCGCGGAAGAACGGATGCTCCTCCGGCGGCAGCGAGTTGGTGAAAAAACGCTCCACGCAATCGCCGCCGAATCGGCCGGGCGGCAGGCTGATGCCGTGGATCACGAGCAGATCCACATTGATCCCCGGCGGGCGATCGTCATGGTTGGGCGAGGGAACGTGCCGCGCGCCGAAGACCCATCCCGTATTGCGATCGAGTTTCAAGAGGCGCGCTCGCTGGTATAGTGGCGGCAGAAAGTGGAAGCCATTTCGCCATTCCACTGAATTCCTCTCGAACGCGCAACCGCCACACGCTATGGATCTGCTCGCCTGTGTTGAAGAGAACGTCTCGGCTGCCCTGCGCGAGGACGTCGGTAGCGGCGACATCACCGCCGAACTCATCGCCGCCGACGCCTGGTCGCAGGCGCGCGTCATCACGCGCGAGCCGGCGGTGCTGTGTGGCGTGCCGTGGTTCGACGAGGTCTACCGCCAGGTCAACGAGCATGTCACCGTGGCGTGGCACGTTTGCGACGGGGATTCGCTGCAGGCGAACCAGGAGATCTGCCGGCTGGACGGACCGACCCGCGCGCTGCTGACCGGCGAGCGGGTGGCGCTCAACTTCCTGCAGACGCTTTCCGGCACGGCCACGGCGGCGAGGCAGTACGCGGATCTCATCACCGGCACGCACGCGAAACTGCTGGATACCCGCAAGACCATCCCCGGTCTGCGCTGCGCGCAGAAGTACGCGGTACGGTGCGGCGGGGGCTCCAATCATCGCATGGGCCTGCACGACGGCGTCCTGATCAAAGAGAATCACATCGCCGGGTGCGGTTCGATCACCGCCGCCGTGCGCGCCTCGCACCGCCTGAATCCCGGCAAGCCGGTAGAGGTGGAGGTGGAAAGCATCGACCAGCTCGAGGAGGCCATCGAGGCCGGCAGTGACAGCGCGCTGCTCGACAATTTCACCCTCGACATGATGTTCGAGGCCGTCACCGTCAACGCCGGTCGCATCAAGCTCGAGGCCTCCGGCGGCGTGGACCGCGAGACGATCCGGGCCATCGCCGAGACCGGAGTGGATTACATCTCGGTGGGATCATTGACCAAGCACGTACGCGCGGTCGACCTGTCGATGCGCATAGTGGCCTGACGGCGGCGGCGGAATTCCACCCCCGGCAACGGGCGCTCGAAACCGCCGATGGTCGCCGGGCTGCGGCGGCCATCGGCGCGGCAGGGCCCAAAGAGACTACAGGCGGCCCTTCACGATGCCGTAGATCTCCTCCATCAGAGCGTCCTTGCCCTTCAGGATGTCCTCCAGCTCGGCCGTACGGCTGTCGGCGAACTGCCGGTCCTTGATCCCGGGGGCGTTGATATAGACGTTGAGGGCCGCGCTGCGCAGCGCGGCGTAGGCCGCCAGCACCGCGACTCCCGCATCGCTGATGACGTTCTTGTTCCCCTTCTCCGCCACCGGCTTGCAGAGATCGATGACCTCGGCGCAGGCGCGGGCGCAGGCGAGCGGCACATCGGTCGCGGCCTTCAGTGCCGTCTGGATGGCCTCGGAGCGCCTGGCCTTCTGCTCGTCGGTGTCCTTGGGCATGCCGTAGGCCCCCATGACCTGGTCGAACACCTCGACGTCGGCACGGACCATGTCGGTGAGCTTCGCGCGCAGCGCCTCGGTCCGGGCGAGCAGATCCTTGATCTCGGGTTCCACCGCCTCGTAACCCTTCTTGCCGATGGTGAGATTGCCGACCATGCTGGCCAGGGCCGCGCCCATGGCGCCCATGATCGCTGCGGCACTGCCGCCGCCCGGCGTGGAGGCCTTGCTCGCCAGCTCATCCAGGAAAACTTGCACGGGTTTGTCTTTTATCATCTCGGAATACTCCAGCAGGTTGGTCCTCCGCCCGCGCGGTCGGGCGGGTCGGCACAGGGCGCGCATTATATATGTCGCGGCGCCGTCTGCAGCCCCCGGAATCGTCCTGCGCACCTGACGCGGGCCGGTTGTCGGGCAAACGGCGATGCGTTAAGGTTACGCCGCTTCCACGGTCGCCCCACCCTGCCGGGTTCCTAGGGCGGCGGTTTTCCCGGGCAGGGCTATGCAGGCCCGCCTTGTTCCCCGTGTGAAACGAACTTCATCGCTCGACGGCTGCCTGCGCGGCCGCGCGAATCCGCGTTCATGAGGTATTAGTCGTCCATATCTGAGCAATCTGCTTAAGGAGATCCTTACATGGCCAAGAAGTTGCTGTTCCACCTCGATACCGACCCGATGCCGAGCGTCTTCGATACCGTCGTCGCCTACGACGGTGGCGCCGATCACGTGCATGGATACGGCGGGGTCACGCCGGAGAACGTGACGCCGCTGGTGGCCGGAACGATATTCACCCGCGGCGACAAGAAGAACTCCGCCATTTTCGTGAGCGGCAGCAACATGCAGGGGGGCGAGGAGCTATTCGAGGCGGTCAAGCGCCAGTTCTTCGGCGACTTCCGCGTCTCGATCATGATCGACAGCAACGGCAGCAACACCACCGCCGCCGCCATGGTCGCCCTGCTCGCCAAGGAGATCCCGCTGAAGGGCAAGCGCGCGGTCATACTCGCGGGCACCGGGCCCGTCGGCCAGCGCGCGGGCGTGATGATGGCGCAGGAAGGCGCTGAAGTGATCCTCACCTCGCGCAAGGTCGATCGCGCGCAGGCGGCCTGTTACGCGATGAACAAGGCCTTCGGCGTCAACATGACCGCCGCCGCCGCCGCCGACAAGGCCTCCACCGCGGACCTGCTCGAGGGCACGCACATCGTGCTCGCGACCGGCGCCGCCGGCATCGAACTGATGAGCGAGGACATGTGGAAGAGTCACGCCAGCATCGAAGCCCTGTCGGACGCCAACGCGACCCCGCCGCTCGGCATCCAGGGCGTCAAGGCCAAGGACAAGGGCGAGAACCGTCACGGCAAGCTCTGCTGGGGCGCGCTCGGCGTGGGTAATCTGAAGCTCAACCTCCACCGCCGCTGCATCGGCAAGCTCTTCGAGGCCAACAACCAGGTCTTCGACGCCCCGCAGATCTTCGCGCTGGCCAAGGAGATGGTCGGGAACGTCTAAAGCTCTCGACGGAGCGTTACAATAGCCGTCAGTTGATATACGAACCCCGCCACAGGAGGTTTACTGCAGCATGACGTCGACCCGTTGCGTACTGGGGGTGCTGTGCCTGTGGCTGGGGTCTTCGGCCGCCCTGCCGGCAGCGGAGCCGGCGGCGGCTCGATCCGGAAACGCCGCGTCCGCGTCCTTCGAGGACGGGCGCGCCGCCTACCTTGCGAAGGAGTATGACCGCGCCTTCGCCATCCTCAAACCCCTGGCCGAGAGCGGTGACGCCAAGGCACAGGTCACGCTCGGCATCATGTACGACTACGGTTACGGCGTTGAGAAGGACGTCGCCAAGGCCGTCGACTGGTACAAGAAGGCGGCCGAACAGGGCGTCCCCGCGGTGCAGCACGATCTCGGCGTGAAATACTACCGCGGCCAGGACGTCGCCCAGGATTACGAGCAGGCCGCCAAGTGGTGGCGCATGGCCGCCGAGAGCGGGCTGGCGGACTCCCAGTACAACCTCGGGTACATGTATTCGCGTGGTCTCGGCGTGCCGGCGAGCGACAAGGAGGCGCTGGCGTGGTACAGCAAGGCGGCGGCCCAGAATCACATCTTCGCCCAATACAGCCTCGCGGTCATGCACGCCTTCGGCAAGGGCGTCCCGGTCGATTTCGCGCAGGCCGCGCAGTGGTTTCGCAAGGCGGCCGAGCAGGGCATGGCGCAGGCGCAGTACAACCTCGGCGTGCTCTACGAGAACGGCCAGGGAGTCGAGAAAAACCCCGGTGAGGCACGGAAATGGTACAAACTCGCCGCAGACCAGGGTCTGGAAACGGCGCATCGAAAACTCGCCGCGCTTCAGGCTGGCGGTGGCGCGGCGCCGCCGGCCGCAACGACTGCTGCCCAACCGGCTACGGCCGCGACATCCGGGGCCTCGGCCATCGCGGCGCGCGCCGCAACTGCACCGCCGGGTAGCGGCGCCACCCCCGCAGCCGCCCCTTCGCCTACCCCGAGCGGGTCCGGCGGGGTACGGCGCGAGGACTGGATCGCGGCGCAGCCCAAGGACCACTACACTTTGCAGATCATGTCTAGCAGCCGCGAGGACGCCCTGCTAGATTTGTTGCGACGCCAGCCCTTGAGCGGCGATGTGGCTTACTTCCGTGCCAACGTGAACGGTCAGACTCGTTACTCGGCGATCTACGGCGTGTTCGCCAGCCCGGCGGATGCGGAGGCCGCGCGCGGCCAACTCCCGGCCGATCTGCGCAAGGCAAACCCGTGGATCAGACAATTTGGCGCCATTCAGGGCCTCATACAGCAGCCTTCCCAGAACTGACTCGCCATCACACAGAGCCGCGGCCCGTTCTCCTCGATGGCGACCATCACCGACATACTGACGGCCTCACCCGAACGCCTGATCAATCTCTTGTACGGCGTCGCCGGCCGCTCCAGCCTCACGCCCAAGCAACGCATACGACGCGTCGCTTACAAACTGGGAATGCGGTCGACGCAGGTGCTGTGCGGGATCGGATTCCATCCGGCAATCACGAAGCTCCCGGACGTCATCGACGCGTTGGGCTATCGCAGCTACGAAGAGCTGGCACAGGAGCGCAACTCCGCCTTCGTCGAGGACGTGTACGTCAAGCTGAGCATCGAGGACATACTGGCGCTGTACGAGGCTATCAAGAGTCAGTACGCGCTCATCGACATGATGCAATACCTGCTGCCTCGGCGGCTCGCGGGCATCGAGCAGCACATTGAGACGACGGTGAATCCGCTGGTCATCGAGCGCTACAAGAAGGAGATGCACGCCATCTACGCCTCGGGTATCGCTCAGATCGATTTCGCCGAGTCTCGTCTCAGCAACACCCACAGCGGATTTCGCGCCCTCATCAACGAGGTCGGCATCATCGTCGACACGAAGCTCATGCCGGTCGGCGACATTTTTTTCCGCGATACCGTGCTGCCTGAGGAGAAGCGCAAGCTCCTCAAGCGTGGCCTGGTCCCGCTGGAGTTCGTGCGCGCCCGCCTCGAGGACAAGAACATCAACGAACGCGAGCGGCTGGTCCTGGAAGAGCACCTCAACAGCTCGACCATACAGTAGGCGTTCCCGGACGCGCACACGACCCGCGGCCGGCCGCGTGTGTCGGTCGGTTTTCGCGCCTCGCCGGGCGCGCCCCGTGCGCCAGCAATCGGATGGGGGACCTCACGCCCACGTGCAGGTCATTGCCCCTCGCCGCATCCGGCACAGCGCTGCGATGCAGTGGCGATGCGTCGTGGCCGCTGTCAGCCTGACTGTTGGCAACAAGGATTCATGGTCCTGGACCGACGTTGGCGCCTTGGGCTCACCTGAACCGGACGTTCCGCTTTGGGAGGAATGGGTTACGGCAGATGGTGCCGGCGGAGGGAGTCGAACCCCCGACCCACGCATTACGAATGCGTTGCTCTACCAACTGAGCTACGCCGGCAGTTTGAATACGGCAAGAGGGCTTACGCCCGGAACGGCGAGTAGGCGGCGGACTATGCGGCGTGCGCGTTGCGGATCCGCACGATGACGTCGACTCCGTCGGCCACCGTGCCCGGCGGCAGTTCCGGCAGCTTCGCGACACTGCATTCAGCCGCGTCGATATCGGTCAGCATGCCACTGTCCACGTTGTAAAAATGATGATGCGTGGACACGTTCGAATCGTAAAAAATCTTGGTCGGGTCGACGATGACCTGTCTAAGCAGACCCTTCTCCGCGAACAAGCCCAAGGTGTTGTACACGGTCGCCTTCGAGACCGCCGCGCCGTTCTGGTTCACCCGCGCCAGGACCTGATCGGCCGAAAGGTGCTGGTGACAGGACAGCATGAGCGCCGCTATCTCCATCCGCTGCGGGGTGGCGAGTATACCCCTTGCCTCGAGCAGCTTGCCAATCTCTTCTCGGACCATAGTCGCCCTCCTGCTTGTACGCAGTATAACCCGGCCGCTGGCACGGCCCAAGTGCGGATCAGGCAAGCTTCATGCCTCCGATCGCGGGGCGCGCCGTCCAAGCACCGGGATGGTGCCCCGAGATAAAGCCGGCGTGCACCGTGCTCGAGGGCTGGTTCCCTGCCGCCGCCGGCGACAGCAGCCCCAGCGAACCAGTTCACAGGATCGCCACCGCATGGGGCCGCTCATCGGCGGATGGGCGCCGTCGGTCGACCGGGCGTAGGCGGCCGCAACGGTCGCTGCTATACCTATGCTCACGGATAAATGGTGGCACGCACCGTGCCTGCTCCTGGCAGGGACCGGCACCACCGGGCTGAAAGCGTACCGAGGACAGCAATGAAGACGACCCGCACTGCGGCATCCAACACCCTCACTTCCCGATTTCGCCACCTTGCCGGCGCCGCGATGGTGGGCACCCTCGCTACCCTGGCGGCGCCCAACCTCGCGCTGGCGACCACCGACGACACCGAGGTGCTGATTGCCGGCGAGGCCACGCCGCAGCCCGACGCCACCAACAAGCCACGGGTGCTGTTCATCCTCGACACCTCAGGGAGTATGTCAACGACGGTCAGCGGGACCGGCGCTTCGCGACTGGAAAATCTGAAGCGGGCGCTGATCGGTCTGCCCCTGGCCAGCGGTGGTCGCGACAACTCTGGCATCTTCCGCAACGAAAAAGTCTTCCAGGGCATCAATGCGGGATTGATGATCTTCGCCGGATTCCACAACCAGCAGCCGATCAAATACCCGATCGCAGAACTGACCGCGCTGAACAGCACGGTCGAGGGCGGCACCGATGCCACCAAGACCGTGCGTGATCGCATCGTGGAGCTGGTCGAGGCCACGACCGCGAACGGCGGCACGCCGATCGTGCCGACACTCTATGAAGCGACCCGCTACCTGAAGGGCTTGAGCGTCGACCTCGGGGCCACCGCCGCCAATGTCTTTAGCCAGACTCCGAATCACGGCATCAGCCACGTGGCGTCGCAGACCGGTGGGACGGTGGTGAATTCCATCGGCACCGCCGCCAATTGCAGCGCGTTGACTGGCGTCAATTGCGAGTCTTACTCCGGCACGCCCGTATACAACAGCCCGTTGACTGTCGCCCGGCTGCCGAACGCCACCGACACGAGCATCCCCCAGGATGATCTGGACACCGAGTGCAAGCAGGCCGACTACGTCATCTTCCTCACAGACGGCGAACCTACGCAGTCCTCGACCACGGTCATCAGCAAGGTCGCGACTGACTTCCGCGGCGGTGTTGCCTGCCCGAACATCAACAACAACTACGAATGCGGCGTGGAGATCGCGCAGCATCTTTTCGAGACCGACTTGCGCCCGACCGTCGACGGCAAGCAGTACACGATCGTCGACACCATCGGCTTCAATTTGACGAACTCGGCCGGCCAGGCCTTCCTCGAAGACATCGCCGCCGCCGGCGGCGGGCGGAACTACTCCGCCAGCACGGCCAGCCAGCTGGTCGACGTATTCCTATCCATTCTTGGCGGGGCGTTGGACGAGTCGCGTTCCTTCAATCCGCCGGCGCTGACGATCAACTCTTTCAGCCCGCTGGAGAACCGCGACAACGTCTACGTGTCGCTGTTCAAGCCCGCCATGACGCAGAACTGGCAGGGCAACCTCAAGAAGTACAAGATCTGCCTGCAGACCAACTGCACGGTCGGGGCCGCGACGCTGAACCAGGGCGAGTACTATTCTGCCGACGAGCAGCCGCTCCTGAACGCAAGCACCGGCCTCATCGATTCCACGACGCAGAGCTTCTGGAGTCCGGCCGACCCGGATAACGGCGGCGACACCGCTACGGGCGGCGCGTTTTCACGCATGCCGCTACCGGCCAACCGGAACATATTTACCTTTACCGGCGCGTACTCGGGCAACGTGGCGACCGGAACCACGGACCTGAGTAATGCGGTCAACAACGTGGCCGCCGACGCCGTGGCCGGGACCATCACAAATCCCAGCCTGACCAACGCCATGCTCAACGTCGCCGACGACACGGAGCGCAAGGCGCTCATCGACTGGATCCGCGGCGTCG
Source organism: Gammaproteobacteria bacterium (assembly GCA_041395385.1). Classification (GTDB taxonomy): domain Bacteria; phylum Pseudomonadota; class Gammaproteobacteria; order JAJPIJ01; family JAJPIJ01; genus JAJVHZ01. The sequence continues at coordinate 3,115 of JAWLAN010000028.1, read as the reverse complement.
ACGTGGACGACGAGGACGAAGATGCCGCCACCACGACGCGCCACATGATCGCCGACCCGCTGCACGCGCAGGCGGTGGTCGTTTCCTACGGCGGCGCCTCCAGCGCTCCCGTGGAGAAGGTCTTCCTGCCGACCAACGGCGGCGGCCTGCACATGTTCAACGCGGCAAGTATCGCCGGCCCGGCCTCCGAGCCGAAGGATGCGGCCAACGGCGGAGTGGAGGAGTGGATGTTCATCCCTCAGGAGTTGCTGCCGTTCCAGAAGGTCGTGCGCGCCAATACCAGCACGCCGGTCGGGGACCGCAAGTACGGCCTCGACGCGACCCCCGTGGTCTGGTTCAGCGACCAGAACGGCGACGGCCGCATCGCGGCAGGCGGCGACGTGGCCGATGAGAACACGACCGCAGACGACGACGATTTCGTCGCCATGTTCTTCGGCCAGCGCGACGGTGGCACGTACTACTGGGGTCTCGAGCTCAACCCGGCCACGACCTGCGGCGCGGCCTGCACCAACGTCACCGTGAACCCGTCGCTGCTGTGGCGCATCCAGGGCGGCGACGGCGCCACCGACGCCACGGATCCCTTCCAGGCCCTGGCCAACACCTGGTCGGAGCCGAAGAAGACGCGCATCCGCATCGGCACGAACGAGACGTCCACGCACGTGCTGGTCTTCGGCGGGGGCAACATCTATGAATTGAACGATCAATTCGGCAACGAGACAGTGGATGTGAACGGCGACAGCACCAACAACCGGGGCAACGTCGTCTATATCGTCGATGCGACCAACGGCAGCCTCATCACCTCCATCGGCGGCGTAGGCACCAACGCGATGCTGAAGGTAGTGGGGATGAATTATCCCATCCCGTCCAACATCGCCATGCTGGACACGGACGGGGACAGCAACACGGATCGACTCTACTTTGGTGACCTGGGCGGCAACGTCTGGCGCGTCGATCTCAAGCGCACGCTGACCGCGAGTTCGACCGGCACGGACGTAGGCTTGGCCGCCAAGCTGGCGGATCTCAATCCCGTAACCAATGCCGGCGCCGCGCCGGTTCCGCTGGCGGCGGACACGCGCGCCTTCTACTTCGAGCCGACGATCGTCCAGGCCAACGAGCTGACGTTCAGCGATCCGGCCAAGCCCCGTTACGATCTGGTACTGATCGGCAGCGGTCATCGCAACCATCCCAGGGACGAGGTCGTGGTGAACAGCTTCTTCGCGATCCGTGACTACGCGGTCGGGACTCTGGACGCCGACGCCGACGGCGTCGTCGACTCCACCTACGTCACCGTCACCGGCGATCAGAGCGGCCCCACCGACGCGAACGGTCTCACGGTCATCACGCCTTCCGACCTCGTGCCGACCGAGATCAACCCGTCCACCGGGGAACCGACGTTCAGTGCCTCGCAATTGGCGAAGCTCGAGGCGCTGCAGACGGGCCGAGGCTGGCGGCTGGCGCTCACCAACACGGGCGAAAAGGTGGTCGGCCGCGCGCGCGCGCTGGCCGGGACGCTGCTGTTCACCACCTTCGCGCCCCTGACCACCCAATCGGCCAATGCCTGCACGCCGCAGGAGGGCGTCAATCGCACCTACAAGCTCAATCTCTACAGCGGCGCCGCCTTCGCCACCTACGACACATCGGGCCAGAATCCCACATATAATCCTACTGGTGTGGCGGTGACGACCACGGGCGGCATAGGCTCCACGCCCCAGTTCGCCTTCGGCGACGGCACGGTGACCGCGATTACCGGCGGACCGCAATCCATCAGCGAGTCCATCGAGCTGGCGGAGAGCGAGCTGTGGCGCCGCACCTACTGGTATGAGCAGTAGGCAACCGTCGATGGCGTATAACGCGGGGACGCAGCGGAGAATGCTCATGAGCATGGGTCGGAAATCGGACGGCTTCACGATCGTCGAACTGATGATCACGATCCTGGTGCTGGCCGTGCTGATCTCGCTCGGCGCGCCCAACCTGCAGCAGATGATCGTCAACAATCGGCTCACCACCGAGGTCAACTCGCTGGTCGCGGGACTGCAATACGCGCGCAGCGAGGCACTTCGGCGCAACACGGCCGTGACGATCGGCGCCGCCAGCACTAATTGGAGCGGCGGTTGGAACGTGTGGATAGACACCGACACGGACAACGCCGTCGACAGTACGGAAACGTTGTTGCGATCGCAGAGTGCGCAGGCATCCGGCTACACCATCCAGCCGCCAAGTTCGGTCACCACCTCGCCCGCGGCACTGCGTTTCAATCCCAACGGCACCATCGCCAACGCCTCGCCGCTGGTGACGGAGGTCTGCAAGTCCGGCGTCGTTGGCCGTGTCGTCACCGTCTCGCTGGTCGGGCAGGTGCAGACCAGTAACACCAAGGACTCTTCGAACAACGACGTCAAATGCCCATGAACCAGAACACGTTCCACCGCCCGATCTGCGCATCGCCCGCACCCGGCGGGCACCGTCAACGCGGCTTCACGTTACTGGAGGTGTTGATCGCCCTGGTAGTGCTGGCCGTCGGCATGCTCGGCATCGCCGCCCTGCAGGCGCGCGGCATGCAGTACAACACGGACGCATACGCGCGCACCCAGGCCACGATCCTCGCCTACGACATCATCGACCGCATGCGCACGCGTTCCTACCCGCTCAGCAACGACCCGGACAAGAACAAGCTGGAGGATGCCATGCTGCTCTATACCACGACCGCCGCCAATACCGACGGCGCGTGCGATCCCGCCAGCACCAGCGTAGCCGAGGAGCTCGAGTGCTGGCAGCTGGAAATCGATCGCACGCTGCCGGGAGGGACGAACGGTACCGTCACCTGCAATCCCTGCAACGACGATGGCAATCCCAACAATGACATCTACCAGGTGAACCTGAGCTGGGTAAACCGCGCGGCCGCCGGCGCCGCTGCCACTCCCGTGATGGTCTCTTTCCAACCGTGAGCACCCGCGCCATGACGATGCAGCACAGTACCCAACGCGGCTTCAGCCTCGTAGAACTCATGGTGGCCATGGCCATTGGCATTTTCCTGATGTTCGGTGCGGTGACGGTTTTCACCAACAGCAAACGCACCTACAACGAAAACGAAGTAGCCTCGCGCCTGCAGGAGAACCTG
>JAWLAN010000027.1:0-54739 GCA_041395385.1 Gammaproteobacteria bacterium | reverse complement strand
GCTGAGGGCCGATATCAGGGAATCCAAGTACCAAAGAAAGTCAGCATTGGCGGAGTCCGTGGAGCGGAAGTCCAGCGTGACTCGCTCATCCACATCGCCTAGGCCCGCCTCGCGTACGCGAGTACGGGTGTGGCTCAGAATTTCCAACCAGTCGTCGTTGGATAACGGCATGTCTTCGGGCCTATCGTGCTGTCTTAGGGGCCTAACGCCCCGGTTCAGGCGCCCGCGGCTTCAGGGGCGTCATATGCAACCAGCTGTTAGCTGACATCGTCCCCGTACCTCAAATGTTCGCCCCATTTGTATAGCCAAGATTGGTACTCGGCGAGGCCATCGATGTCGGGAAACAACGATCCCTTATGCACACCGCAGGCGTTTAAATTCAATTTTAGGGTCAATGGGCTACGCCCGATTTTGATTCGGACAACGTCTTTCGGCCTAAAGGGCTTGTCGGGATTTTGGTGGACCGTGAACAAGCCAGATTGTGCAGGTATGCGAGGGCTGATGTGGGGCGGGTAATACATCACGACGTCGTCCAATGCGTCGAGATCATCATATTTGTCAGCGGGCGCCAAGGGAACGTCCTTGATTGCGTAGATCATCGGCGGATGAGGCCGGTTGCGCGCGTCTTCGACAGCAAAGTAAGCTGCGACTAGGAGACTTTCGCTCCAATCAAGCAGGCGAGTGAACATGCCGTGATGTTGCGCCAATGCAAGCCACTCGAGTCTATTGGCTGGAACGTGCTTGACATACGGCGCCGCCGACCGCACGAAATGCCGATACAACGTCTCTTCGGCATTCCGGTCGTAAGCAAGATTGCTGCCTGCGCCGACCGCCTTTCGTGACCCTGGGCGACCGATTTTCGGGATTAGTTCGTAGTTGCTCTGGCGGACGCCGCGGAAGATCCAATCGCCGTCTTTGCGAAATGGTTGAACGAGGCTAGCGAGTTCCTCAAAGGAACTTACGGTTCGGTCTTCGCGGATGCTTATCGTGGCCAAATCGCTTCCCTAAAACGGTAATTTCAGCAAATGCTTCGGCTCAGCGGCGCGCGGAGACCATGCCTGCAATCTACGGCGATGCGGTTCCGCGCATTTGCTGGAGCCGAAAGTTAGGCCTCTTTCAATCATCCATTACTCTCTCGTAGACCACGTCAGCTGTCTCGTGAGGGCGGACTCTTCTGTGGTACCCAAGGTCAGAGCGGTGAGGCTCCTCTGAGTCGCCTGGGGCAGGGTGTCCCTCTTCGAAATCCATCAGGTTTAGGCCGTCGTACCAAAGCCCGTTCTTACCGACGCGCTTCAGATAAATGAATGTCGTGGGTATTATGCCAACAAGGAGGAGAACATCGCGAAGGCAGATGCCTTCAACGATAGATGGGCGCGTCTGGGCCCTTCCATTGAGAGCGTGGTGGAGGCGCACAAGATCCAAGCACTCCGTGTAGGCGGGAGGCCTATCGAATTTGCGCGCGAAGCTATCCACGTGGAACACATTCATTTGGACCCGCTTGCCGACTTGGCCGGCGAGCGTCGTTTTCCCGGATCCGCAGAAGCCCTCAAGAGCAACGACGGCACCGGCGCGTACCGCCATGAGACGCCCGCACACCTCTTCAATGGTCACAGCAGTGACCACGGAGCGGTCTAACGTAGAAAAGGGGCTTTCCATGCCAGCGATGGCCTCGCTGCCCCGCATCGAAGCGCGAAGATTGAAATGAGGTTCGCCATGTTCGATCTAGAAGACATGGGTTTGACGCATAACACGGCGGATTGTCCGATAGCTTCGCATCCCGGAATACGGCTGCCACGCTGAACAGTCATGAGAACAAGCTCCTTGGTTCGATGTTTGAGTAATATTAAACGAAACCACAAACCGGACAAGGCAAATCGTCCACTCTAACGCATTGTAATAGCTGCTTTGTGGATGGGAACTGCTCCTGGCCGACTGGAGATAGTGCTCATTAGTGGAGTTCCCAGTATTTAGTGGATACCCCCGACGTCTGGCCTTGTGATCCGCCTCGAACTGCTCTGGACTCACCCCGCCCAGATGCTGATGACGGCGTGTTCGATTGTAGAAGGGATCGATGTAGTCGGCCACATCGACGAGTGCGAGTTCGCGTGTTCGGTAGATACGTTTCTTGATCCGTTCCTTCTTCAGGCTACTGAAAAACGACTCTGCGACCGCGTTGTCCCAGCAGTTGCCCTTGCGACTCATGCTTGGTTCAAGATGATTGGAGCGGCAAAATCGTTTCCACGCATCGCTGCCGTACTGAGTACCTTGATCGGAATGAATGATCGTGCCGCGTGGCCGTCGCCGGCGGACTGCTATTAGGACGGCATTGAGCACGAGATCGCGGTTGATCGTCGGGCCCGCCGACCAGCCGACGATCTTGCGGGAGAACAGATCCATGACGACCGCCAGGTACAACCAGCCCTGCCACGTCCGAATATAGGTAATGTCCGTGACCCAGGCGCTGTTCGGGAGTGTCACCGTGAACTCGCGCTGCAGGATATTCGGGAATGAAACTGACGGCTTGCCTACCGACCAGCGTCGCACGCGATAGCCGTGCAGAGCGTGCAACCCGTTCTCGCGCATCAGGCGCGCAACGCGATGCTTGCTGCACGTCTCTGCGGCCTCACGCAGGTCCAGAAACACGCGAGGAGCTCCGTAGATACCATGGCTCGCCACGAACGACGCACGGATCAGGCGGAGCAATCTGGCATCTTCCATGGCTCGGTTCGAGACAGGCTGGTTCAGCCAGTCGTAACAACCGCTCGGCGCCACATCGAGTACGCGACACATCATCTTGACGCTGAACTCGTGCCGATGGACTTTGATGAAGCCGTAGATTGTGCGGACGCGACTGACTCTCGGTTTCTTGGACATGGTGTTTGCCCTCCAGATCCCTTCGCGATACTACCCCTGTCCACCAAATCCTTGGAACTCCATTAGCGCGACTCTTGCGATGCATGAGCCGGTCAAATGCGCGCGTGTCGGGCAGCACACGACACAGCCGGGCCGCCGCTGCAAAGCCCAAAGCGCCCCCGCTCGCCGCAACCGCGTGCTTCGTTCTTCGCAGGCGGCGAGCCATGTTCTTTGTCCTTTGCAGGCGGGGCGCTTCGCGCTTTGTGCGGTGCGGGAGGAGCTTCGTGCTTTGAGCCTTGTGCGGCACAGCAGAAACTTCGTGCTTTGGGCTGTACCTATCGGTAAAATAAGCTTAATAGCTTCTACCTTGAGGACTGCGCCAATGGGTTGTCGAAACTCTAGAGGGCTGACACTGCGCCAAGCGCGGTTCGTTCGCGAGTATCTGGTCGATGGGAATGGCGCTCAGGCGGCCATACGCGCCGGATATGGCCCCAGGGCGGCTAAGGAAGCGGCGTACAAGCTGGTCACAACGGTTCACGTGAAGGCCGAAATAGAGCGTCTGGCGCGGCAGGAGGCCGGGGAATCGGGGGTGTCGCGCTCGACGATTCTCTCCGAACTAATGAACGCCTTCGATCTGGCGAAGGCAAAGAGCAATCCGAGCCTGATGATTGCTGCGATGGGGGAGATGGCCAAGATTCTGGGTTATTACCCCCCACGCGGCGCCAAAGCAAGGAAGCCGCCCAAAAGAGGGAACGCGGCATTTGCGTTCGCGTTCGACGCACTCAGCGACGTAGAGCTCATCGCATTGGCTTCTGGCAGAGCCATGTCTAGTTGGTAACAGGACCGGGTCTGCGCGCGCTGCAATCGCGGTGAAGGGTTGAGGGTTAAGGAGAGATTTTGGCAGCATATTAAATAGTTAACTTCACTGCATGAATATGCTGGCGGTTACGTCCACCCCTCAACCCTCCAGCCCTTAACCCGAGGCTCTATTCCTCGTTGCTTGCGTATGGCTTGATGGAGATCCCATGGTAGACGCGCCCAGTCTTCGTGGCTGTTCTCTTATGCCGTTCAGCCATTTTCCGGCCAAATCTTGTCCCGGTCAGTGGACGAAGGCTATTCGCCGCACACCAACCCTTATAGGCCATATAAAGTTCCTGTGCTCGCACGGAGTGTTGATCCCCTACCAGGCAGCGCTCCTCAATGAAGTTCCCAAGCACATCCATCTCACTCCGATACTCATTGATAGCTCCCTGCACGGTCTTCGGAGGCAGCAAGCCTTTCGCGAGCCACTCCCTGCAGCCCGCGAGCGCCCAATTAAGGATGCCTGGTAACTCTTTCTCGAGCTTGCCCAGGAGTTCCGGATCTCGCTCTGAATCAGGAATACGGATGAGGAAGGGAATGACATGGAATCGCCGCCATATGCCATCGTCATCTCCATGTATAACAGGCTTATGGTTTCCTACCATTACCAACTTCAGGGTCGGTTTGAAGTCAAAGTATTCCCGGTAAAGGTAGCGTGCAGTCACCGCGTCTCCGCCAGTGAGATCCTTAATCAGCGACTCATTCAGCATCGAACTTCCTCGTACCTCCGTAGCAGCTGTGACTCGAATCCCTTGAAGCCGGGCGATGTCATTCGACGAGGACCTGCCTCCGCGCTGCAGCATAAAGGTCTCGCTCTGCGTGGCGCAGAAGAGGTCCTGACCTAGAAGCGCTCGTATGACATTTACGAAAGTGCTCTTGCCGTTTGCCCCCGTCCCGTAGAGAAAGAACAGCACTTGCTCTTTCGTGTATCCGGTCAGGCAGTAACCCAGTACGCGTTGAACATACGCGATTAACTCGCGGTCGCCGTCAAATATTCGTTCAATAAAGGCCTCAAACGACGGACATCGTGCTTTGCTGTCGTGCACGACCGGCGAGATCCGTGTAACGTAGTTCTCCTTTGCGTGCGGCAACAGCGAGCCCGTCTTCAAATCGACGATTCCGTTTTCAACAGCTAAGCGCAACGGATCGCTATCAAACAGATCTGGAGGAGCCACTATGCGTGGAACGCTTTGGGCAAGAGTTAACATCGCGTTGATGCCACGTAGCTGCAGTGTGCGTTCCGCATGCTTTCGAACGGTGCTCGCTAGGCGTGTATTCTGAATCCCGGCCGCTTCACTAAATATGCTACGAGCGACATCCTGGCGATCTCGACCATCGCACCCGCCGTGTCTCGCTTCCACAATTTCCCATTCCAGCGCAACCACATATTCCATTCATGGACGTACCGGACATCGGCTCCCAGTCTCGCGACTAGGCGCTCCGCGTTCGCGGTGTCGTTGAGCGTCTCCTGCACTGGCTTGGTGGTACCGGCAGGATATCGGCAAATGCTGTTCGCGATCGACCGCACCTCTTGCTCAGCGAGGGGCGGTTCGAGACGGGCAGTATTTTCGGCGATGAGGGCCGCAAGTATGGCGCTTGGGTCTGACCCCCTTCGACGCAGGGTCCCGGCCAGGCTCGCAAGATAATTGTTCCTGTCTCCCTCTTTGACCGTCTCGCTTTGGGTCCAATCATCCGCCGCTCGGCTTGTGGCGTGATGGGAGCCTCCTTGGCGCGCCCCACGCTCGATGTCCAATGAACGCAAGATCGAGTCGATAGTGCGATCAGAGACACCAGACGTTCCTCGCTCAGTCTTCATTCCCTCGCTCCCAAGCGAGCGGGCTTGTGTGTACAAGCCTGCTCATAAACGGCTCCCCCTTTTGATGAAAAAAGCCGGGTATTCTCATTACTCTTGCAAGATCCTTGACGGAGCGATCGCCCCCGAATCGCTCTGCAACCATGGTCTGCCCATCAGCGAATAGTTCGAGCGGTTCAAACCAACCGACGAACCAGTACACATGCCAGCGCCCCGGGCTGCTCTCAACGATGAGGTCGGCAGTGCTCTCGTATTCAAGCACGGGCTCCAATGGTGCGCCGTCTAAGTCAACAAAGAGGGAGCGTAGAGTCACGACGCTGGCATTCGCTCGGCATGTCTTATTGGGCGGGTGGACCTTTCCATCGCCCTCGTTGATCATCATGAATATGCCGGCTCCAGCCTGGTTTAAACAGACAAGCTCGCCCCTATGCTCATCAAACGTTCCATGAAAGACTCGCGAGATTGAAGCCGCACCGGGGGAATCCTTGCAGTCAGCAAAGGTCTGAAACGTAATCGGTGACCCACGTGCGAGAAGCCTCGTAAATGTCTCCGCCAGTGTGAGATCTGGCTGAAGTACGCGGCTCCTTCTGGCGACGGGAACGGTCCGGTTGTTCCGAACAGCGCTTGCAGACGGATTTGCTCTTTGGTTGCGATTAGACATGATCACCTCCGGCTTGGTTTGAAATGCGGTCAACTAGGGCTCGTATGTCCTCGACACGCCATGCGGTCGCGTGCGGCGACAGCTTGACGGGCGCTGGATAACGTCCTGACCTAACTCCAGCCCACCATGTGGACTTACCTATTGGAATCAATCTCAGTACTAGCGGGAGCCGAACGAAGCCAGTGCTGGGCAAGCTGTCGGCTGTTATGGTGGATACGCGACTGGAGGAGCCTAAAGCAGGTCGCCGTAGATTCTGTTGCACCATGTCACACCTCTTTGAAGTGGTTTAGACATGGTTTTGCAATTCTAATGACGGAAAAGAAATTTCGAATGCTTTCTGATTTTCCGTCAGATTACTTGACCTTTCCTCGCCCTCCCTGCTTACCAGCTTCCCTTGTCTTCTCGGATCGCTGACGCTTTCTCGCGCGATCCTCAGACAGTGCCTTTTCGCATTTCTTGAGGCGCTGCGTGAGTCTCAGATTCTCATTTTCCAGGCTAGCAGCTTTGCGATCCGCTGTGACATAGGCTGCCTCGAGTTCGCTTATGTCGGTGGGTATCATCACCAAGTGGCCACTGCCGCACGTTATAGCCGCTGCACGTCCCTCAATAGGCATCTCCCTCGGCGGCAGCACGTCCTTAAGCGTTCGCCAGTTGCGCTTTCCAGAGGCCCACCGAAAGAACTCCCTTGCGACAACGCGCTCTTCTGGCCCTTCATTGTTAATCACCAGATCGCCCTTCCTGCTGGCGTATCGCACGCGATCCCATGCATTGCTGTTAAACCTATTTCTCTCGTGCTCCGAGATGGATAGCAGGTATGAGAGGTCATGAACCGCGTCCTGCAGCGTGATCCAGTCACTCGAATAATGATCAAGCGTTGGACGGGGTCTGCGCGTGCGACGTCTGCGAGTCATTTTTTCCGTGGATTTCTTGCGACTGAGACTTATCCGACCAAGGCCATTCGCAACCCCTTCCGCTGCATCGCGTCGGCTCTTGACATTTGCAGATGATCAAGCACATCGGCCCACCACTGCATCAAACGTCGTCGTTCTTGAAGGTACTTCGCGCGGTTGTATGTTGCTCGGATCGCATTCCTATCCTTATGCGCAAGGGCTCGTTCGATCACATCCGGACTAAACAACTCGGACTCGTTTGCAGTCGTGCTGAACGTTGCACGAAATCCATGCCCTACAAGCCTGCCCTTGTAGCCCAGCTTATCGCAAGGTTGATCGCATTTTCGCTCATGTTTGGATGCTTGCCATGTGATTCGAACAGATACGGGCTGTAGCCGGTGGTATATCTGCAACTCCTGAAGGAGGGCTACGGCCTGGCGGGACAGCGGCACGACGTGGGGTGCACGTGTCTTCATCCGTTCGGCCGGTATCGTCCAAGTCTTGGTGTTAAGATCGAACTCGCTCCAAAGTGCCGATCGCAGTTCACCTGTTCGAACAGCAGTCAACATCAGTAGGTGCACGGCAAGGCGCGTTTCGGGTTTCCCGCCATAATCATGGAGGTGTCGCAGGAAGGGACCAATCTCAGCGCGCTCCAAATGCGGGTGGCTTTGTGCGGCTCGAGTCTTGAATGCTCCCTTCAGTGCGGCAGCGGGATCGTCCTTACGCCGTCCAGTAGCCACGGCATAGCGCAAGATTTCGGAGCACCAACGTCGCGTCCGGCCGACCAGTTCTAGCGCTCCGCGAGTCTCCATAGGGCGGAGGGCCGTTAGGAGCATTGGGGCATCCAAGTCGGCTACCGGTACTGCGCCGATTCGAGGGAAGAGATTGGCTTGAAAGGTGGTCTCTATATTCCGGCGGTAGGAGTCTGCCCAGTCCTTCTTAGCCATCCACTCGCGCGCGACCAGCTCGAAGGTGTTGGCTGCCCGGACGGCGTTCATTGCTTTGCGCGCACGACGCTCGAAACTGGGGTCTCGTCCATCGCCTAATAGATCACGTGCCGCAATCGCCTCCTGCCGCGCACGCTGAAGGCCAGAGTCAGGATACGTCCCGATGGAAAGGCGCTTCTCCTTGCTGCCCATTCGGTACTTCAGTCGCCAATACTTTCCGCCTTGGGGATAGACCTCAATGTACAAGCCGCGCCCGTCGAACAGCTTGTAGCGCTTTTCGCGAGGCTTGGCATTACGGATGGCGATATCGGTTAGCTTGCCGTTGATGATCTCTTTCGTCCTTGCCATGGGTGCCCCCAATCATCAGAAGGTACCCTGATAGTGCCCCCGTCTGGACCTAGCTGTCAATGGACGGGGTTGGTTAGTGCTGTACGCGAAAACGGCAGAAAATACGGCCTAATCTCAACGTCTGTGGATGGGAATGGATGCAATTGGACTGAAGCGTGGTGCCGAGAGAGGGAGTCGAACCCTCACGGGGGGTTACCCCGGCGGATTTTGAGTCCGCTGCGTCTGCCGGTTCCGCCATCTCGGCGCGGTGTCGGGAGGGCGGCCAGTATAAAGGAAGGCCAAAGGCGGCAAAACCACCATGCGGATCCCTCGCCGGATGCCAGGATTCCCGGCATCACGGCAAGAGATCGCAGTTCGCGAGCGTGGCGGGAACTCTACTTCGGCTGCGGCACGATGCGCAGGTAAGGCTTGGGCGCGCGCCAGCCGCCGGGGAACATCGTCTTGGCCTCCTCGTCCTTCACCGAGCCGGCGATGATGACGTCGTCGCCCTGCTTCCAGTTCACCGGGGTGGCGACCTTGTGCTTGGCCGTGAGCTGTATCGAGTCGAGCAGGCGCAGCACCTCGTCGAAGTTGCGGCCCGAGGTCATCGGATAGACAAGCATCGCCTTGATCTTCTTGTCCGGGCCGACGATGAAGACCGAACGCACTGTCGCGTTGTCGGCGGGAGTGCGGCCCTGCGAGCTTCCCGGCGTCTCCGCGGGCAGCATGTCGTAGAGCTTCGCGACCTTCAGCTCCGGGTCGCCGATCAGCGGATAGTTGACCGCATGGCCCTGGGTCTCCTGGATGTCGCCGACCCAGCGCTCGTGGTCGCTGACCGGATCGACGCTCAGGCCGATGACCTTGCAGTTGCGACGATCGAAATCGGGCTTCAGCCGCGCCATGTAGCCGAGCTCGGTCGTGCACACCGGCGTGAAGTCCTTGGGATGCGAGAACAGGATGGCCCACCCGTTCCCGATCCAGTCATGAAAGCGTATCGACCCCTCGGTGGTCGCCGCAGTGAAGTCCGGCGCCTCGTCGCCAATTCGTAATGCCATGGTCCACCTCCTGTTCTTGATTAGTTCGGCAACTTCGAATGATGTATCGGACAGACCGCCCGGAGACTCCCTCCCGCATGCGATTCCATCCCTGAGCCAATTATAGGACGCTCCGTCGCGGCCGGTGCGGGCATCCCGTTCCGCCATGGGGCGGGAACGGCAGTGCAGCCGGGCCGCCCCGTGGTTCGTGGCGCCCACGTCGAGACTGCCGTCGCATCGACGAGAGTTCGCGGGCGCATCAGATCTGATAGTCGTGCGTGTGGAGGAACACCCGTGGATTGCGGCCGCACGCGCAGGCCGAAGGCGACGTTGAGCACCGAGACGTCCTTGGCCGCGGCCATGAGCGGATGGGTGAATGCAAGCGCGCCCACCAGCACGGTGAGGGCGAGCAGCAGGGGTATGCTGAACATGTCGAAGTTCTCCATTTCCGGCTTCATCAATAGGAAATCTGGAAGCGGGTGAAGAGCGCGTTCTCGGTCTCCCTGTCGAGCACCGCGTCGCCGTCGCCGGCGAGACCGCCGTCAAACGACGTCTGCTCGTAGTTCGCCGCCGCTCTTAGGTCGGGGTTGAGATACCAATTCAGGCCGACGCCCCATTCAGAGGCCGCGCTTGCGGAGGACTGCGGGTTGGCGAGGCGGCCGGCGTTGCTGCCGTTGAGGCCGACGAAGGCGTCGTCGTCGATGTCGAGTTCGCCATAGCGCGCCACGAATTCCCACGCACCCCAACCGCCGTGGAACGGATCGAATCTGCTCTTCGGCTTGATGCCCTTGTAGCCGTTGTCCTCGCCGGTCAGCACATAGGAGCCGAGGATCTGCCAGGAGTCATGCTCGAGCTGGCGTTCGTGTCCGCCGCGGGTGAGCTCCTGCGAGGAGACGACGTACTCGCCCGACAGTCCGAACGGACCCCGGTAGTAGTAGCCCTGCGGCGAGATGCGGTAATGCGTGCCGGATGCTTCGGCGCCATCGGAGTACCGGAAGAACGCAGTCTGCAATTGCGAGACGTAGTTGGAAAGACCACTGTCGCCATTCTTGTCGCCGTAGGTGCCAGCGATGCCGAGGGCAAGGCCCTGCAGCGGCCCGCAGGTATTTTTGAACGGGTGCGCGAAGATGCGGCCCTCGAACTCCTTGTCATCGGTGACATCGACGCCGGAGCTGCCGCGGTCGTTGACCCCGTTGAAATAGCCGCCCGCATAGCTCAGCACGCCGCCGCACAGATCGCCATGGAGCTGCACGCCGATGTCGCGGTTCGGAACCAGGTTCGTCGGCAGGCCGCGCTCGTTGAAGCGAATGTCGGTGCCGCTCTGCAGACGCTCCAATCCCACGGGCCCCTTGAACCTGCCGACCCGCAGACTGGCTTCCTGCAAATGCTTGAAGTCTATGTGCGCATCCTGCAGCGAGAACGATCCGGTGCCGCCGTCGAAGTCGGGCATGATCCGGAAGCCGTAATACTTCCATAGCGTCCCTTCGAAGATCGTGCGTACACGGCGCAGCAGGAAGGTGTCGTTGAAGCTGCCGCTGATCGCCGGGTCGTCATCGAAGGAGAACCGGCTGTCCGCCTGCAGGTAGCCGCGCAGCTTGAGTTCGAAGTCGCCGTCGGCCGAGCCAAACGAGTATCCCTTTTCGCCCGCCTTGAATACGGGGTTTTCCTTTTTCCTCTTGGCCGCTTCCTCTTCGGCCAGCTCCTGCCTGCGCTCGAGTACCTTGACCTTCTGTTCGAGCTCGCTGTTGACCGGCGCCGGCCGGGCGGCGGCCTTCGTTTCGTTCAGCGTGCCTTCGAGCTGTCTGACCCTGTCCCTGAGCTCCTGCAGCTCCCTCTCCAGCTGCCGGCTGCTGGCGGCGGAGGCCGCGGCAGGACTGAGAGCGATCGCGACCGCCAGGCTCAAGACCGATAACCGCAGAGGTTTCATTGTGCGTTCTCCTCGAGAGAAGGTTGTCGCGCAAACCTCCGGTCATCCGGTCAGTCGCAAAAATTATTCTGGTGGGGACCTCCAGTTCCACTGGTCGGTATCGATAGTTGACTCACTGCCATACGCGCGCGTGCCCGCGGACGCCTGCGCACGGCGGCAACGCCGCCGGAACCAAGGGTGTCGTTCGTTACCGGGACTTGGGCGCGAGGTCGAAGCGCAACTTCTCCTTGCGTTCAATATGCACGACCCGCGAGTCGTGTATGACGATCTCCACCGCGCCGTAGTGGATCCCCTCGACGGCGCGCAATATCCGGCGCACCAGCTCCGCGGATTCGCCCGACGGTGAGGTTGCTCCCAACGGCTCGCCCATGCGTGTCCCCCCCTTCTCCAATGGCGCGCGAGTCTCCGGCGGAAGTGGGGCCGGTCGCGCAGGGGTAAATATAGTGAGGGCGATATATTCTTCAAAAGAATAAATACTCATGTAGTTATGCATTGTTGTGCGCCGCTCGATCCGTTAGCCCGTCCCGCCGGAACGAGACGCCGGCCGCCGTCTGTTAACATTCGCGCCCCATGCGCGTATCGGATTTTCACTTCGACCTGCCGGGATATCTCATCGCCCAGCGCCCCGCGCAGGAGCGCTCGGCGAGCCGGTTGCTGGTGCTGGACGGGGTGACGGGGGCGATCAGCGATCGGCAGTTCGCCGATCTGCCCGAGCTGCTGCAGCCGGGCGACCTGCTGGTCTTCAACGACACCCGTGTCGTCAAGGCGCGCCTGTATGCCCGGCGCCCCACCGGCGGCCGGGTCGAGGCCCTCATCGAACGGGTGCTCGGCGGAGGCCGCGCGCTCGCGCACCTGCGCCCGGCGCGGACCCAGCGGCCCGGCGGGGTGCTTGCCTTCGAGGGCGCGCGCGCCACGGTCGTGGAACGCCGCCCCGATGACCTGTTCGTGCTGCAGTTCGAGCCGGGTGTCAACGTCTACGAGCTGATGGAGCAGTCCGGCGAGGTGCCCCTGCCCCCGTACATCGTGCGCGAGGTCGAGCACGACGACGTCCACCGCTATCAGACGGTCTACGGGCGGGTGCCGGGCGCCATCGCCGCGCCCACCGCCGGCCTGCATTTCGACGAGCGCATGTTCGCGATGCTGGAGGAGAGGGGCGTGGAGCGCTGCCACGTCACCCTGCACGTCGGCGCCGGCACCTTCCTGCCGGTGCGAGTGCAGGACATCCATCAGCACCGCATGCACAGCGAGTACATGGAGGTCTCGGACCAGGCCTGCCGGCAGATCCACGCCGCGCACGCGCGCGGCAGGCGCGTCGTCGCCGTCGGCACGACCTCCGTGCGGGCGCTGGAGAGCGCCGCGGCCGCCGGCGAGCTGCGCCCGATGGCGAGCGACACCGACATCTTCATAACGCCCGGCTTCCGCTTCCGCGTGGCCGACGCCATGGTGACCAACTTCCATCTCCCGGAATCGACGCTGCTGATGCTGGTGTGCGCGTTCGCCGGCCGCGAGAAGGTGCTACAGGCCTATCAGCACGCGGTGCGCAGCCGCTACCGCTTCTACAGCTACGGCGACGCCATGTTCGTCACCGCCGAGCGGCCGCGCCATGCGGTTTGAGCGGCTGGCCGAGGACGGCCGCGCCCGCCGGGGCCGCCTGCGCTTCGACCGCGGGACGGTCGAGACGCCGGTGTTCATGCCGGTGGGGACCTACGGAACCGTGAAGACGGTGACCCCGGAGGAACTCGAGCAGCTCGGCGCCGAGATCATCCTGGGAAACACCTACCACCTGATGCTGCGGCCGGGAACCCGCGTCGTGCGCGCCCATGGCGATCTGCACGACTTCATGCACTGGCGCAGGCCGATCCTGACGGACTCCGGCGGCTTCCAGGTGTGGAGCCTCGGCGACCTGCGCCGGATCACCGAGGACGGCGTCACCTTCCGCTCGCCGGTGAACGGCGAGCCGGTCTTCCTCGATCCCGAGCGTTCCATGCAGGTGCAGGGCGAGCTCGGCGCGGACGTGGTGATGGTCTTCGACGAATGCACGCCGTATCCGGCGAGCGAGGTTCAGGCGCGCGCCTCCATGGAGCTGTCGCTGCGCTGGGCGGCGCGCAGCCGCCGCGCTCACGGCGACTCCGCCGCCGCGCTGTTCGGCATCGTGCAGGGCGGCATGTTCGAGCACCTGCGCCGGGAGTCGCTGGCCGGGCTGGTCGACATCGGCTTCGACGGCTACGCTCTCGGTGGACTCTCCGTCGGCGAGCCCAAGGCCGAGATGCTGCGGGTGCTCGATGCGGTGGCGCATCGGATGCCGGCGGACAGGCCGCGCTATCTCATGGGCGTGGGCACGCCCGAGGATCTGGTGGAGGCGGTGCGCCGCGGGGTGGACATGTTCGACTGCGTCATGCCCACGCGCAACGCGCGCGCAATGGCCACCTATTCACCACCACCGGCGTGGTGAGACTGCGCAACGCCGCCTGTCGCGTGGACCCCGCGCCGCTGGACGAAACCTGCGGCTGTTACACCTGTCGCAACTATTCGCGC
Organism: Gammaproteobacteria bacterium; assembly: GCA_041395385.1. Taxonomy (GTDB): domain Bacteria; phylum Pseudomonadota; class Gammaproteobacteria; order JAJPIJ01; family JAJPIJ01; genus JAJVHZ01. Next base: position 40,891 of record JAWLAN010000027.1, on the reverse strand, counting down.
GCCTACCTGCACCACCTGGACCGGGCGAGCGAGGTACTGGGCCTGCGGCTGAACACCATCCACAACCTCCATTACTACCAGACGCTGATGCGCGAACTCCGTGCCGCGATTGAGGAATCCGCGCTGGAGCGCTACGTCGGCGAGTTCTACGCCAGGCGGGCGAAAATCCGCCCGGCTGTGTCATAATGCGGCGCCTTTTTTCCGGCCGGAACCGCCAGGACGCCGGCCCAACGACCGTTCTAACGAGCCCCGAGAGGAAGCCATGAATCCGCTAGATTATTTCGTCACCGCCGCACACGCGCAGGCAGCGCCGGCCGCGAGTCCGGGAGGGGCGGGCATCTTCGATTTCGCCCTGCCGCTCATCTTCTTCGTGGCCATCTACTTCATCCTGCTGCGCCCGCAGATGCGCCGCCAGAAGGAGCACAAGACCATGGTCGAGGCGCTCTCCAAGGGCGACGAGATCGTCACCAACGGCGGCATCGCCGGAAAGATCCTCGACGTCGGCGACACCTTCCTCACCGTCGAGATCGCCAAGGGCATCGAGGTCAAGGTGCAGAAGCAGGCGGTCGGCATGGTGCTGCCCAAGGGAACCCTGAAGACCGCCTGAGGCGCCCGCCGCTCCCCCACAATCCGCTGTCAGGTCGTTGCTCATGAATCGTACCCCGCTGTGGAAGGTCATCTTCATATTCCTCGTCGTGCTGGGCGCGCTCGTCTACGCGGCTCCGAACGTGTTCCGCGAGGATCCCTCGGTGCAGGTCTCACCGAGTCGAAACGAGCTCGTCGATGCGGTGCTGGAGCAGGAGGTCGTCGAGGCGCTGAAGAAGGCAGGCATCACGCCGAAGGGCGTCGACCGCGCCGAGCGCAGCATGCTGGTGCGGCTCGTGGACGAGGAAGCACAACTGAAGGCCAAGGACATCATCGCGGCCGTGCTCGGCGACAAGTACACCGTGGCGCTGAACCTCGCGTCCACGACCCCGGCGTGGCTGGAGGCGCTGGGCGGCAAGCCCATGTACCTCGGGCTCGACCTGCGCGGCGGCGTGCACTTCCTGCTGGCGATCGACTCCAAGGCGGCGGTGACCCAGGCCGAGGAGCGCTTCGTCGCGGATCTGCGCGCGAATTTCCGCGACGAGAAGATCCGCTACAAGACCATCGCCCGCAAGGAGGGCGGCGGGCTGACGGTGACCTTCAACGATCAGGAGAACATGGACCTCGGGCTGGAGCTGCTGGCGCGGCAGTACCCGGAACTGCAGTCCACCGATGGCGGGGAGGCCAACACCGTCGATCTCCGGATGACGGACAAGCACGTCCTCGATACGCGGAAGTTCGCCATCGAGCAGAACCTCACGACCCTGCGCAACCGCGTCAACGAGCTCGGCGTGGCGGAGCCGGTGATCCAGCAGCAGGGCGAGGAGCAGATCGTGGTGCAGTTGCCCGGCGTGCAGGACACCGCGCAGGCCAAGGACATACTCGGGGCCACCGCGACGCTGGAGTTCCACATGGTCGACACCGAGCACGATCTCGCCTCCGCCGAGCAGGGCCGCGTGCCGCCGGGTTCGAAGGTCTACGCGATGCGCGAGGGCGGCAACGTCCTGCTGCAGAAGCAGGTGATGCTGACGGGCGAGTACATCATCGATGCCAAGGCGGGCTTCGACCCGACCGACAACCGGCCCAACGTGTCGATCCGGCTCGACGGCAAGGGCGGCGCCCTGTTCGAGCGCGCCACCCGTGACAACGTCGGCAAGCCCATGGCCGTGGTCTTCATCGAGAACAAGTCGCGGACCGTCACCGAGAACGGCGAGACCCGCAAGGTGCGCGAACGCGTCGAGGAGGTGATCAACGTCGCCACCATCCGCGAGCAGCTCGGCCGCAGCTTCCAGATCACCGGACTGGACAGCGCGCGCGAGGCGACGAATCTCGCGCTGTTGCTGCGAGCTGGTGCGCTGGCCGCGCCGATGGAGATCGTCGAGGAGCGCACGGTGGGTCCGAGTCTCGGCAAGGACAACATCGATAAGGGCATTCTGTCGGTGAGCATCGCGCTCGCCCTGGTGCTGCTTTTCATCGCCTGGTATTACCGCGTGTTCGGGATCGCCGCGGACATCGCGTTGCTGCTGAACCTCGTGTTCCTGGTCGCAATCATGTCGTTGCTGCAGGCCACGCTCACCCTGCCCGGTATCGCCGGCATCGTGCTGACGCTCGGCATGGCGGTGGATGCCAACGTGCTCATCAACGAGCGCATCCTCGAGGAACTGCGTAACGGGACTACCCCGCAGGCGGCGATCCATGCCGGTTACGAACGCGCATGGGCGACCATTCTGGACTCCAATATCACCACCCTGATCGCCGGCATCCTGCTGTTCGCGGTCGGCACGGGCCCGATCAAGGGTTTCGCCGTGACGCTGTGCATAGGCATCCTGACATCCATGTTCACGGCCGTGGTGATCTCTCGAGCCGTGATCAATGCCATCTATGGCGGCCGCCGCGTCGCCAGGCTCTCCATCTAGACGCGCGGATCAAAAAGGACACGCCATGAAGTTCTTCAACCGGGTCTACAACTTCGACTTCATGCGTCAACGGCGTTTCTGGCTGATATTCTCGGCCGTGACGACCGCGGTCGCGGTGATAGCCATCGCCGCCTCGATGTGGACCGGCAAGTTCCCCTGGGGCATCGACTTCAGCAAGGGCACGCTCATCGAGCTCGGGTACGGCGAGCCGGTGGAGACGGATGCAATCAAGCAAGTGCTGGCGGCTGCCGGTTACAGCAACCCCGTCGTGCAGCACTTCGGCACCAGCAAGGAGGTGCTGGTGCGGTTCGCCACGGAGTTCGACAGCGAGACCAGCAATAGGGTGATCGAGTCTCTGAAGTCGGCGGGACACGACGTGCAGGTGCGGCGCGTGGAATTCGTCGGTCCACAGGTCAGCGAGCAGCTGCTGGAGAACGGCGCGCTGGCGCTCATCGGCGCCTTGATCGGCATCCTCGTATACGTGGTGCTGCGGTTCGAGCCCAAGCTTGCTGTCGCGGCGGTGATTGCGACCGTACACGACACCGTGTTGACGGCCGGCTTCTTCCTGCTGACCGGCTGGGATTTCGATCTGACGGTGCTGGCGGCGCTGCTGGCGGTGATCGGTTATTCGATCAACGACACTATCGTCGTATTCGATCGCATCAGGGAGAACTTCCGCAAGCTGCGCACCGCCGATGCCCTGAAGGTGGTCAACGTCTCCATCAACGAGACCCTCTCCCGTACCCTGATGACCGGCATCACGACGGCGATGGTGCTCGTCGCGCTGATGGTGTTCGGCGGCGAGCTCAATCGCCCGTTTGCCATCACCGTGCTCCTGGGCCTGCTCATCGGCACGTACTCCTCGATCTATATCGCCAGCCCCGTCGCCGTTGCCCTCGGGGTGGATCGCAAGGCACTGATGCCGGTGCAGAAGGAAGGCACCGGCGCCGAGCGTCCGTAGGCCCTACCAGCGCGAGCCGGCAGGCCTGACGATGTCCTCCTATCTCATCGTCAAGTCGCTGCACGCGCTGTGCGCGGCCTTGACGCTCGCGTCGTTCACGACGCGCGGGATCTGGATGTGGCGGCAGTCTCCGCTGCTGCAGCGGCGCTGGGTGCGCGTCGTGCCGCACGTCCTCGATACCGTCCTGCTGGGCAGCGCCGTCGTGCTGGTGCTGATCACGCATCAGTATCCCGGACCGGCAGCGTGGCTCAACGCAAAGATCGCCGGGTTGCTTCTCTATGTCGGTCTGGGATCGGTCGCGCTGCGGCGCGGGCGATCGATGCGGCTGCGACGCGGCGCGTTCGTGGCGGCCCTGTGCGTCTTCGCCTACATCATCCTGGTGGCGAGGACCCGCCAGCCCCTGCCGTTCCTGGAATAGGTTCGATGCGCATCGTCGCCGATCAGAACATCACCGAGGTCGAGGCGGCGTTCGGCGGGCTCGGCGAGGTGATCCGCGTGCCGGGGCGCACTCTGGCGCGCGAGCACTTGCGGGATGCGGGGATGCTGCTGGTGCGTTCGGTGACGCGCGTGAACGCGGAGCTGCTGGACGGCACGCCGGTGCGGTTCGTGGCCACAGCCACCAGCGGCGTCGATCATGTCGACACGGACTATCTGCGCACGCGCTCGATCGCTTTCGCGGACGCCCCGGGCAGCAACGCCGAGTCGGTGGCCGAGTACGTCGTTTGCGCGTTGCTGCTGCGGCTCGCCGCCGAGGAACGCCCGGCCCAGGGGCTTACCGTGGGCATCATCGGTTGCGGCCATGTCGGTTCGCGCGTGGCGCGGAAGTGCGAGGCGCTGGGCATGCGCTGCATTCTCAACGACCCCCCGCTGCGGGATGCCACCGGCAATGCGCGCTACGAGGACATCGCGACCGCGCTGCAGGCGGATGTCGTCACCCTGCACGTGCCGCTGACCGACGTGGGTCCCTATCCGACCCGTAATCTCATCGACGCGGCAAGGCTGCAGCGCATGCGGCCCGACGCCCTCATCATCAACACGGCGCGCGGCGGGGTCATCGACGAGGCGGCACTGGTGCGCCACCTGTACGCGCGCTCCGGCACGAACGCGGTCATCGATTGCTGGGAGAACGAGCCCGCGATCAGCCGCAGACTGCTGTCCCGCGCGGTGCTGGCCACCGCGCACATCGCCGGATACAGCTACGACGCGAAGTTGCGCGCCACGGAGATGATTTATCAGGCCGCCTGCCGGTTCCTCGGGGTCGAGCCCGGCTGGGAGGCGGCGCTCGATCCGATCGCCGGCGGCTACATGGTCGACACGCATGTCGACCAGGAGGCTCTCAGGCGGGCGGTCGTCGCCTGTTATGATGTACGCGCCGATGACGCGCTGTTGCGCTATGCCCTGACCATGGGACCGAAGCACATGGCCCCGTACTTCGACGGCTTGCGGCGCGACTATCGCAAGCGGCGCGAATTCGCGGCGCTGAAGGTGACCTGTCACCGGCGCCGCGACCGCCTCGCCGCCATGCTCGCGGGACTGGGATTCACGGTGCGGCTGGTTCCATAGCGAGCGGGACACACCGCCTGGAGCACATCGAACGATGACGACGATCGGAACGCCGCACACGGACAGCGCCACGCGCATGCTGCTGCTGGGATCCGGCGAGCTGGGCAAGGAGGTCGCGATCGAGGCGCAAAGGTTCGGGGTGGAGATTATCGCCGTCGACCGCTACGCCAACGCCCCGGCCATGCAGGTCGCGCACCGCCGTCACGTCATCGACATGCTCGATGGCGCGGCCCTGCGACGCGTGATCGAGCAGGAGAGGCCCGACTTTGTGGTCCCGGAGATCGAGGCCATCGCCACGGACGAGCTGGTCGCCCTCGAGGGTGAGGGCTACAAGGTGGTGCCGACTTCCTGCGCCGCGCGGCTGACCATGAATCGGGAGGGCATACGCCGGCTGGCGGCAGAGCAGCTCGGGCTGCCGACCTCACCGTACCGGTTTGCCGACACGCTGGCGGAGTGCACGTCCGCGGTGAAGGCCGTAGGCCTTCCCTGCGTCATCAAGCCCGTAATGAGTTCCTCGGGCAAGGGCCAGTCGCTGGTGCGCAGTGCATCGGACGTGGAGAGGGCGTGGAACTATGCCCAGAGCGGCGGCCGGGCCGGCCGGGGGCGCGTGATCGTCGAGGGATTCATCGACTTCGAGTACGAGATCACGCTGCTCACCTTGCGCCACGCGGCCGGCACCTCGTTCTGCGATCCGATCGGACATCTGCAGGTCGACGGTGACTACCGCGAATCCTGGCAGCCCCAGCCGATGACGCCGGCGGCGCTGGCCGCGAGCCAGCGCGTGGCGCGCACCGTCACCGACGCGCTGGAGGGACACGGGGTGTTCGGTGTGGAGCTGTTCGTGCGCGGCGACGACGTGTGGTTCAGCGAGGTCTCGCCGCGTCCTCACGACACCGGCCTGGTCACGCTCATCTCGCAGGATCTTTCGCAGTTCGCCCTGCACGTGCGGGCGATACTCGGCCTGCCGGTGCCGGTGATCCGGCAGCGCGGACCGGCCGCCTCCTGCGCCCTGCTGGTCGAGGGCGAGTCGCGATCCGTCAGGTACTCGGGCGTCGATCAGGCGCTCAGCGACGCCGACACCGCACTGCGCCTGTTCGGCAAGCCGGAGGTGCGTGGCAAGCGGCGCATGGGCGTGGGCCTGGCGCTGGGGGCGAGCCTGGAGGAGGCCCGTTCGAAGGCGCGCGGAGTCGTCCAGGCCGTGCAGGTCCATCTCTGAGCCAACATCGAATCCCTGTGGAGGAAGGAGACGGTATGCGGATACTTCACACCATGCTGCGGGTGGGCAATCTCGATCGCTCGCTCGATTTCTACACCAGCGTGCTCGGCATGCGGGTGCTGCGCAAGAAGGATTACCCGGATGGCAGGTTCACGCTTGCATTCGTGGGCTACCAGGACGAGGCCGACGGGGCGGTGCTCGAGCTTACCCATAACTGGGATACCGACCACTACGACCTCGGCGGTGCCTACGGTCACGTCGCCATCGAGGTCGACGACGCCTACGCCGCCTGCGAGCGGGTGAAGGCCAGGGGCGGGCAGGTGGTGCGCGAGGCCGGGCCGATGAAGCACGGCACGACCGTGATCGCCTTCGTCCAGGACCCCGACGGCTACAAGATCGAGTTCATCCAGAAGGGCACCTGGTAGCCGGGCCGGAGGGCGCCGTCCTGACCTGCCTGCAGACAGGAGGCGGCGGAACCCGACTTACTTCACGGTGATCGTGATGCGATCGGAGACCACCGGCGGATTGTGCGGCACGTGCAGGTGGTCGCCCATCAGCAGCTGCAACGTGTGCTCGCCCGGCGGCAGCTCGAGGGTCACCTCGGTCTGACCGCCCCCGAAGTGGATGTGCTTGTCGTCCTTCGGCACCGGCTGGTCCAGCGGCGGCAGCTCGCTGTCGATGATGAGATGGTGGTGGCCGGTGTGGGGGGCCTCGGTGCCCGCAGGCGCGACGCCCATCCCGGCGAGTCCGAACTGCACGGTTACCGGGCTGCCGACCTCGGCGCCGTCGGCCGGCGCGATGATGTAGACCTTCGCGCCCTCCGGCGCGGGCGTGGGCTCCGCGCCGGCAGCGACCGCGACGCTGGCCACGGCAATCAGCGCCAGTAATTTTTTCATGAAAACCCTCCGCTTAAGTCATCATTACGCACTCATGGTAGCACGCCGACGGTTGACGCCACCGGTCAGGTCACACAGAATTCGCCGCGTTCACTTGCGCCTGCCCCGCGGATGACCCCCTCCAACAACCCCGTGCTGGAAGATGCCCTGGTCAAGGTCCGCGGTCTGACATTCCGGCGCGGCGAGCGGGCGATTTTCGACGACGTCAGCCTGGAGATACCCCGAGGCAGGATTACCGCCGTCATGGGGCCCAGCGGCTGCGGCAAGACCACCCTGCTGCGCTTGATCGGCGGACAACTTCGGCCCGACAGCGGCTACCTCGTCGTCGACGGGGAGGAGATCACCGCCATGAGCCGCGCCGAGCTGATGCAGCTGCGCAAGCGCATGGGCATGCTGTTCCAGAGCGGGGCGCTGCTCACGGATCTGAGTGTCTTCGAGAACGTCGCCTTCCCCCTGCGCGAGCACACCAGGCTGCCGGAGTCGATGATTCGCGACCTCGTGCTGATGAAGCTCGAGGCGGTCGGCCTGCGCGGAGCGCGCAACCTGATGCCGAGCGAGCTCTCCGGCGGCATGGCGCGGCGCGTCGCTCTGGCGCGGGCCATTGCGCTCGACCCGATGATGATGATGTACGACGAGCCCTTCACCGGCCAGGACCCCATCTCCATGGGCGTGCTGGTGCGACTCATCAAACTGATGAACGACACGCTGGGGCTGACCAGCATCGTCGTCTCCCACGACATCCACGAGACCCTGGCGATCGCCGATTACGTCTACATACTTTCCGCCGGCAAGGTCGTGGGCCGCGGGTCGCCCGCCGACCTTGCCCAGACCGACAACCCATGGGTGCGGCAGTTCGTGCAGGCCCTGCCTGACGGCCCGGTGCATTTCCACTATCCCGGCGCCGCGTTCGCCGAGGATCTGCGTCTTTGAGGGCGGCCGGGATGCTCGATTTTCTGCAAAGACTCGGTCAGTGGACGCTGAAAGGGCTCAAGCGGCTGGGACGCGCCAATATCTTCATGGTGTACGTGCTCGGCGGGATCCCGCTATGCGTCCGGCGCTTCCGGCTGGTGATCACCCAGCTGTTCGCCGTCGGGGTGCTCTCGATACTCATCATCTTCGTCTCGGGCCTGTTCGTCGGGATGGTTCTTGGCCTGCAGGGCTATAATACTCTGGTGGATTTCGGCGCCGAGGAATCGCTCGGCGTGCTGGTGGCGCTGTCCCTGGTGCGCGAGCTCGGGCCGGTGGTCTCGGCGCTGCTTTTCGCGGGACGCGCGGGGTCGGCCCTGACGGCCGAGATTGGCCTGATGAAAGCCACCGAGCAGCTCTCGGCGATGGAGATGATGGCGGTGGATCCGCTGCATCGTGTCATAGCGCCAAGGCTGCTGGCCGGGATCATCGCCATGCCGCTGCTGGCCGCGATCTTCAGCGCCATAGGCGTGTTCGGCGGCTACCTCGTCGGCGTTGTGATGCTGGGGGTCGACGACGGCTCGTTCTGGGCGCAGATGGAGGCCTCGGTGGACATCCGCGAGGACATCCTGAACGGCGTCATCAAGAGCGTGGTGTTCGGCGTGGCGGTCACCTGGATTGCGGTCTTCGAGGGCTACGACACCTTGCCGACCTCCGAGGGCATCGGCCGGGCAACGACGCGCACGGTGGTGAACTCGAGCCTGGCGGTGCTGGCGTTCGATTTCATCCTGACGGCGCTGATGTTCAACAAGTGAGGTCTGCGACGATGCTTGAATACCGAAAAATCGAGATCCTGGTGGGCGCCTTCGTGTTCGCGGGCCTGCTCGCATTGACGATACTGGCGATGAAGGTCAGCAATCTCACCGACTTCGGCGGCGGCGACGGCTACGACGTCAAGGCGAAATTCGATAATATTGGCGGATTGAAGGTGCGGGCGCCGGTGAAGATGGCGGGTGTCCAGATCGGACGGGTCGCCGAGATCGGGTTCGACAACGAGACCTTCCAGGCCGTGGCGGTCATGAAGATCGACCGGAAGTTCGACGCCATACCCAAGGATACGGCCGCGAAGATCTACACCGCCGGACTGCTGGGCGAGCAGTACATCTCGCTGGAGGCCGGCGGCGAGGAGGACTCGCTGAAGGACGGCGACTCCATCATCCTGACCTCCAACGCCGTGGTGCTGGAGCAGGTCATCAGCCAGTTTCTGTACAGCAAGGCCGCCGGCGACGACAAGAGCGGCTCCTGAGAGCGTCGTGTAGCCGGTGATTGCGGCCACTGACGGTGGTAGGTGCCGGCGGAGCCGGCGGGTGGCGAGAATCAGAGGGTGAGTCCATGAGACAACTATTGCGTTTGTTGGGTGTGCTGACGGGCGTGATGTTCCTGACCGGGGCCTCGGCGTCGACCTCGCCCGAGGAGGTCGTGAAGGCCACCACCGAGCGGGTGCTCGAGCGGGTGCGCGCCGAGCACGACGCGCTGAAGGCGGACACCGGCAGGCTGTACGGGCTGGTCAACGAGCTCATCATCCCGCATTTCGACTTCGAGGCGGCATCGCGGCTGGTGCTCGGCAAGCACTGGCGCGCCGCGAGCGCAGAGCAGCGCGCGCGATTTACCGAGGCGTTCAAACAGCTGCTCGTGCGGACCTACGCCAACGCGCTGTTCCAGTACGCGGACGAGACGATCGTCTTCAAGCCTACGCAGGCGGACGGCGAGCAGGTGGTGGTCAAGACCGAGGTGACGCAGCAGGGCGCGCACCCGATCCCGGTCAACTACCGCATGCATCAGAAGGATGGCGAGTGGAAGGCCTACGACGTGTTCGTCGACGGCATCAGCCTGGTCGTGACCTATCGCGGCGATTTCGGTTCGCGCGTGAATCAGAGCGGGATCGACGGGCTCATCAACGACCTCGAGGCGAAGAACAGGGGATTGAGCAAGTGAATACCGCCAGGCTCGTCAAGGGCGACGAGCAGACTTTCTTTCTCGACGGTGACGTCGCGTTGGCCACGGTGTCGTCTCTGCTTGCCCAGGCCCGGGAGCTGTGGGCGGGCGGCGGCGACCAGATCATCGATATGTCCCGGGTGCGGCGCATCGACAGCAGCAGCCTGGCGCTCATGCTCGAATGGACGCGCGCCGCCCGGGCCGGCGGCGGTTCCGTGCACTTTCGCAACGTTCCCGGCCAGGTGCTGGCGGTGGCCCGGCTCTGCGGCGTCGAGACGCTGCTTCCGATCGCATCCGCCGTCAGACCGTAGGCCTTGCCCGTGCTCCCCGAGCAGATACGCGACCTGATCGAGACCGGCATTCCCGGCGCCCGGGCACTGGTGCGCGGCGAGGACGGGGTGCATTTCGAGGCCTTGGTCGCCGCCGAGACCTTTCGCGGCATGAACACGCTGAAGCAGCATCAACTCGTCTACGGAACGCTGGGCGCGCGCATGGGTACAGAGATCCATGCGCTGGCGCTTCGGACCTGTACGCCCGAGCAATGGCAGCATCTGACGGCCGAGGCCTGATCCTCCCTCATTGCAGTAATCACCTTTAGTTTTCATGGACAAACTGATCATCACCGGCGGAGTGCCGCTCAACGGCGAGATACGCGTTTCCGGCGCGAAGAACGCGGCGCTGCCCATACTCGCGGCCACGCTGCTCACCGACGAGCCGATGACCATCGGCAATATCCCGCACCTGCGCGACATCACGACGACGCTCGAGCTGCTGGGGCGCATGGGGGTGGAAGTGACGGTCGACGAGAGCATGAGCGTCGACATCAACGCCGGCACCATCCGCGAGATGTCGGCCCACTACGAGCTGGTGAAGACCATGCGCGCCTCCATCCTGGTCCTCGGGCCGCTGCTGGCGCGGCACGGGCGCGCCCAGGTCTCGCTGCCCGGAGGCTGCGCGATAGGGTCGAGGCCGGTCAACCTGCACATACACGGACTGATGGCCATGGGCGCGGAGGTGAGCGTCGAGAATGGCTACATCATCGCCAGGGCGGACCGGCTGCGCGGCGCCCGCTGCCATCTCGACATCGTGACCGTCACCGGCACCGAGAACCTTATGATGGCCGCAACGCTCGCGCAGGGACGGTCGATACTGACCAACGCCGCGCGCGAGCCGGAGGTCGTCGACCTGGCCAACTGCCTGATCGCCATGGGCGCGCGAATCGAGGGCGCCGGCACCGATACCATCGTGATCGAGGGGGTGGAGCGGCTGCACGGCTGCAGCTACGAGGTGCTGCCGGACCGCATCGAGACCGGCACCTACCTGGTGGCGGCGGCCATGACCGGCGGCCGTGTGAAGCTCAAGGCGACGCGCCCGGAGTTGCTCGACTCGGTACTGGCCAAGCTCGAGGAGGCAGGCGCCACCGTCGAGTGCGCCGAGGATTCGATCACCATCGATGCGCGGGCGCGCCGCATGCATGCCGTGGACGTGCACACGGCGCCCTACCCCGGTTTCCCGACCGACATGCAGGCCCAGTTCACGGCCATGAACTCGGTGGCCGATGGCGCCAGCACGATTACCGAGACGGTGTTCGAGAACCGCTTCATGCACGTGCAGGAGCTGCGCCGCCTGGGTGCGGACGTCCGCCTGGAGGGCAATACCGCGTTCACCACCGGTGTGTCGCGGCTCACCGGCGCCCCGGTCATGGCCACGGACCTGCGTGCCTCGGCCTGCCTCGTGCTCGCCGGCCTGGTCGCGCTGGGCGAGACGCACGTGGAACGCATCTACCACATCGACCGCGGTTACGAGGCGATCGAGGAAAAGCTCTCGCAGCTTGGGGCCCAGATCCGGCGCGTCTCGGCCTGAGCGGGTCGCCGACCACGAGCCGGCACTCGTGTAAACTGCCGACCCTGTCATCCCGCGCCCGGGCGCATGCGCCGGCGGCGTGCGTGACGCCATGGTCCAAACCAGCAAGAGCCATGACAGACTCATCACCGACCGCCGAGGAGCAGGGCGGACTGACCATCGCGCTCTCCAAGGGCCGCATTCTCCAGGATGCGCTGCCGCTGCTCGCGCGCGTGGGCATCAAGCCGACGGAGGACCCGTCGCGATCCCGCAAACTCGTCCTCACCACCAATCAGCCGGACCTTCGCCTGCTCGTCATCCGCGCGCAGGACGTGCCGACCTACGTCGAATACGGCGCCGCCGACCTCGGCATCGCCGGCAAGGACGTGATGATGGAGTATCGCGGGGAGGGTCTGTACGAGCCGCTGGATCTGAACATCGCCTGCTGTCGCCTGGTCGTCGCCGGCAGACCCGGAACGCCGCTCGGGAACCAGCGTCTGCGCGTGGCCACCAAGTACGTTTACACGACGCGCCAGTACTTCGCCGCGCAGGGCGTCCAGGCGGAGGTGATCAAGCTGTACGGATCGATGGAGCTGGCGCCGTTGATGGGGCTTGCGGACGTCATCGTCGATCTGGTCGATACCGGCAATACTCTGCGCGCCAATGGCCTGGTGGCACTCGCGCACGTCGCCGACATCAGCTCGCAGCTGGTCGTGAACAAGGCGGCCATGAAGATGAAGCACGCTCGCATCAAGAAGCTGATTGCGGCGCTGGCGCGCGCCGTGCCGGATTGAGCGTCGCGTCTCGTCCGTGGCGATGGAGGAAAGTGAAAGCATGAACGTTGCGATACGAAGGCTCTCGGCGGCGGAGCCGGATTTTCCCGCCCGGCTCGACGCGCTGCTGGCCTACGAGTCGGAGGTGGATGCGGCGGTACAACAACGGGTGCGCGCGATCATCGACGATGTCCGCGCCCGCGGCGATGCCGCGCTGCTCGAATACACCAACCGTTTCGATCGACGCAACGCGGCCACCTGCGCGGAGCTCGAGATCGGGCAGGCGGAACTGCGGTGGGCGCGCGAGACGCTGAGCGATGATCTCCGCCGCGCCCTGGAGTCGGCCGCGGCGCGCATACGCGCGTATCACGAGCGGCAGCGTCAGGAGACCTGGACTTACACCGAGCCCGACGGCACCGTGCTCGGACAGAAGGTCACGCCGCTGGCGCGCGCCGGGGTGTACGTGCCCGGCGGCCGCGCCGCCTATCCGTCCTCGGTCCTGATGAACATCATCCCCGCGCGCGTGGCCGGCGTCGGCGAGATCGTCATGGTCGTGCCGGCGCCGGACGGTCAGCTCGAGCCGGTGGTGCTCGCCGCCGCCGACATCGCCGGGGTCGATCGCGTATTCACCATCGGCGGCGCGCAGGCCGTCGCGGCGCTGGCATACGGCACCGAGACGGTCCCGCGGGTGGACAAGATCGTCGGCCCCGGCAACATCTACGTGGCCACCGCCAAGGCGATGGTGTTCGGCGCCGTCGGCATCGACATGATCGCGGGGCCCTCGGAGATATTGGTGGTGTGCGACGGCGGCACCGATCCGGACTGGATCGCGATGGACATGTTCTCCCAGGCCGAGCACGATGAGCAGGCGCAGGCGATCCTCATCTCGCCGGATTCCGCTTATCTCGACCGTGTCGCCGAATCGATCGGCAGGCTGCTGCCGTCGCAGCCGCGCGCCGAGATCATCTGCAAATCACTGAGCGATCGCGGCGCTCTCATAGCGGTGCGGGATCTGGACGAGGCCGCGCGTATCGCCAACCGCATCGCGCCGGAGCACCTGGAGCTGTCGGTGGCCGATCCGCAGGCCCTGGCGGCGAAGATCGATCACGCCGGCGCCATATTCATGGGCCGGCATACCGCGGAGGCGCTGGGCGATTACTGTGCCGGTCCGAATCACGTGCTGCCGACGGCGCAGACCGCGCGTTTCTCATCGCCCCTGGGCGTGTACGACTTCCAGAAGCGCTCCTCGCTCATCATGTGCTCGCCTGCGGGCGCGGCCTCGCTCGGGCGGCTGGCGGCCACGCTTGCCCGCTCCGAGGGATTGGCGGCCCACGCCGGTTCCGCGGAGTATCGCGTCCCCGACGCCGGGCGATGAAGCGCGGGCTCATCGATCGTTGGGTGAGCGAGCCGGTGCGCCGGCTCGAGGCCTACCACGTCGCCGATGCGAGCGGCCTGGTCAAGCTCGACGCGATGGAGAATCCGTACACCTGGCCCGCGCCGCTGGTGGGCGAGTGGTTCGAGCGGCTGCGTCAGGTGGCGATCAACCGCTATCCCTCGTCCGAGGCCGAGGAGCTGAAGAGGGAGCTGCGCCGTTACGCGGGCATGGCCGAGGACGCGCCGGTGCTGCTCGGCAACGGCTCCGACGAGCTCATCCAGATCATCGCCATGGCGGTGAACGGACCGGGTCGTACCATACTCGCCCCGGAGCCGACGTTCGTCATGTACCGCGTGATTGCCGAGGTGCTGGGGTTCCGCTTCGTGGGCGTGCCGTTGCGCGCCGGGGACTTCTCGCTCGATGTCGAGGCCACCTGCCGCGCCATCGCCGAGCATCAGCCCGCCGCCGTGTTTCTCGCCTGTCCCAACAACCCGACCGGGAACCTGTTCGATCGTCCCGCCGTGGAACGGATCCTCGCCGCGGCGCCGGGGCTGGTCGTGATCGACGAGGCCTATTATCCGTTCGCGGGCGAGACCTGGCTGCACGACCTGTACCGGCACGAGAACATGGTGGTGATGCAGACGCTCTCCAAGGCCGGCCTGGCCGGGTTGCGCGTCGGCATGCTCTTCGGCCCGGCGGAATGGCTGGAGGAGTTCAACAAGGCCCGGCTGCCCTACAACATCAACGTCCTCTCCCAGACGAGCGCGAGCTTCATCCTCAGGCACGCCGATCTGCTGCGCGAGCAGACCGCGCAGATCTGCGCCGATCGCGAGACCCTGTACGAACGCCTGCGGGAGCTGCCGGGGTTGGAGGTCTGGCCCAGCCGTGCGAACTTCCTGCTTTTCCGCACCGGCAGGGGCGCGCGTGCCGTGTTCGACGGCCTGAGGGAGCAGGGTGTGTTGATCAAGCTGCTCGACGGCGCGCACCCGCTGCTGCGTGATTGCCTGCGCGTGACGGTCGGCACCCCCGGGGAGAACGACCGCTTCGTCGCCGCCCTGCGGCGCGTCCTCGGCGCCGTCTGAGCCGGCCCGTGCGGCCCGCGCCGGTGCGCGACTACCCGGTCGTGAAGCTCTGCCTGGGCCGCTGCATCACCACCACCTGCAGCTCGATCGTACGGCCTTGCCGCAGGATCGTCAGCTGCGCGGCGGTCCCGGGTTGCAGGCGGGAGATGAGGCTCATCTCGTGGCCGGCGCCCTGCACGGCCTCGCCGTTGATGTGGGTGATGACGTCGTAGGGCTGCACGCCGGCGTCGTCCGCCGGCCCGTTCATCACCACGCCCTTGACGATGGCGCCGCCGCTGCCGCCGATGCCGAGGGCCGCGCGCGCCTCCGGCGTGAGGTCGTAGGACTCCACACCCAGCCAGCCGCGCACGACCTTGCCGTTGCGGATGATGCTGTCCATGACTTCGCGCGCCATGTTCACGGGGATGGCGAAGCCGATGCCTTGCGAGCCGCCGCTGCCGGACATGATCGCGGTGTTTATCCCCACCAGCTCGCCGCGCACGTTCACCAGCGCGCCGCCGGAATTTCCCGGATTGATGGCCGCGTCGGTCTGTATGAAATTCTCGAAGGTATTGATGCCGACGCGGCTGCGGCCAGTGGCGCTGACGATTCCCTGGGTCACGGTCTGACCGACCCCGAAGGGGTTGCCGATGGCCAGCACGATGTCACCGACCCTCAGGGCGTCGGAATCGCTGACGCTCACGGCGGGCAGCCCGGAAATCTCGGTGCGGATCACCGCCAGGTCGGTATCGGGGTCCGTGCCGACCAGGCTCCCGCGCGCGGATCGGCCATCGTGCAGCGCGACCTCGATAGCGTCGGCGCCGGCCACCACGTGGTGATTGGTGAGGACGTAACCGGCGGTGTCGATCACCACCCCGGAGCCGAGGCTGGTCTCGCGGCGCAGGGTCGGATTCTCGGGCAGGTACTCGCCGAAGAAGCGCCTGAACAATGGGTCGCTGAACAGGGGGTTTTGCTCGCGATTGACGTACCGGCTCGTATAGATGTTGACCACCCCCGGCGCCGCGGCGGCAACCGCCGAGGAGTAGGTGCCCCGCGGAGCCGGACCGCCGCCGGCCGGGTCGGGGCCCTGAACGAGTCCGGCCATCCACTGCGGGCGGATGAGCAGTATCAGGAACGCGGCCGCCAGGCCGGCGGTCACCGATTGCAACAAAAACTTGATCCAGCTCGGCACGCGCATAATCGAAAAGGCTAGATTTCAGGAAGCTCTGGTCACCGTTGGATTGGCGAGGATTTTGTTATACTTGCGGCAAATGATGCAATGCCGGAATCAATCCCGCCCGGCGTTGCCGCATTATCCGTTCAGGGGGAAACAGCATGAGTGACGAAGTCGATAAGGACCGCCGTCGGTTCCTGACCGTGACTGCCAGTGCGGTGGGCGGTACGGGGGTGGTGGCGGCGGCGGTGCCGTTCGTGGCATATCTCGAACCCAGCGCCCGCACCAAGGCGATTGGCGGTCCGGTCGAGGTGGATATCGGCAAGCTGCAGCCGGGCGAGAAGATGATCGCCAAGTGGCGCGGCAAGCCCATCTGGATCATGCGTCGTACCGAGGAGATGGTCCAGGACCTCAAGGGGCTGGACGACCGCGTGATCGATCCGAACTCCGACAAATCCGAACAGCCTGCGTACGCCAAGAACGAGGCCCGGTCTCGCAAGCCCGAATATCTGGTTGTGGAGGGGCTGTGCACCCACCTCGGCTGCTCGCCCAATTTGATTCCCGAGGGCGCGCCGGATGCCCCCGAGGTGGACTGGAAGGGCGGTTTCCTCTGCCCGTGCCACGGGTCGAAGTTCGATCTGGCCGGACGTGTCTACTCCGGCATGCCGGCGCCCACGAACCTGCCGGTCCCGCCGCATCAATACGTCAGCGACACGCGCCTGCTCATCGGCGCCGATGAGGAGAATCCGGCATGAAGGCGATGAGCAAACCCTGGTACGCGGCGACCCTGGAATGGGTCGATGCCCGCTTCCCGCTCACCAAGATGTGGGACGAGCACCTGGCCAAGTATTACGCGCCGAAGAACTTCAACTTCTGGTACTACTTCGGCTCGCTGGCGCTGCTGGTGCTGGTGATCCAGATCGTCACCGGCATCTGGCTTACGATGAACTACAAGCCCGACGCCGAACGCGCCTTCGAATCCGTCGAGTACATCATGCGCGACGTCGAGTGGGGCTGGCTCATCCGCTACATGCACTCCACCGGCGCCTCGGCGTTCTTCGTGGTGGTCTACCTGCACATGTTCCGGGGGATGATGTACGGCTCCTACAGGACCCCGCGCGAGCTCATCTGGCTCATCGGCATGCTCATCTACCTGACGCTGATGGGCGAGGCGTTCTTCGGCTATCTGCTCCCCTGGGGCCAGATGTCGTTCTGGGGCGCCAAGGTCATCGTCAGCCTCTTCGGCGCCATCCCGTTCATCGGCGAGTGGCTCTCGACGCTGGTGCGCGGAGACTTCGGCATCAGCGACGTGACCTTGAACCGCTTCTTCGCGCTGCACGTCATCGCCATGCCGCTCATTCTCTGCGCCCTGGTCGTCGTGCACATCCTCGCCCTGCACGAGGTGGGCTCGAACAATCCGGACGGCGTGGAGATCAAGAAGAAGAAGGGCCCGGACGGCGTGCCCCTCGACGGCATCCCGTTCCATCCGTATTACACGGTCAAGGATATCGTCGGTGTGGCCGGGTTCCTCATCGTGTACTTCGGCATCATATTCTTCGCCCCGGAGGTCGGCGGCTACTTCATCGAGCACAACAACTTCATCCCCGCCGACCCCTTCAAGACCCCCGCGCACATCGCGCCGGTGTGGTACTTCACGCCGTACTACTCGGTGCTGCGCGCGACGACCAGCGAGTTCATGTGGGTGGTCGCCATCGGCACGGTGTTGTTGCTCCTGCTCTACTGGAAGGAGTTCAAGGGGGCATGGCGTCTCGTGGTTCCCGTCGCGGCGCTCGCGCTCGTGGGCGGATACTTCACCATCGAGGCGAAGTTCTGGGGCGTCGTGCTGATGGGATTGTCGGTGCTCATCTTCTGCGCCCTGCCCTGGCTCGATCGCAGCCCGGTGAAGTCCATCCGCTACCGCGGACCGCTCACGCGCATCGCGCTGGCGGTGTTCGTGGTGTCGTTCCTGGTGCTGGGATACCTCGGCACCAAGACCCCGACGGTCGCCCTTACCCGCGCCGCGCAGGTCTTCACCGTGCTGTATTTCGCCTATTTCCTGCTCATGCCTATCTACACCAGGATCGATACGACCAAGCCGGTTCCGGAACGGGTGACGCACTGATGAAATTCCGACTGCTGCCGTTGTTGGCCCTCCTGTCCTCGGGCGCCTATGCCGCCGGGGGCGGCAACCTCATGCACGCCGAGGTCGATCTCGGCAACCGCGCCTCGCTGCAGCGCGGCGCGCGCACGTTCGTCAACTACTGTGTAAGCTGCCACTCGGCCGGCTACGCCCGCTACAGCCGGGTCGCCGCCGACCTGGGGATCCCCGAGAAGGTGGTGGCCGAGAACATGATGTTCACGACCGAGAAGGTCGGCGACACCATGCAGGTGGCGATGCGCAAGGAGGACGGGGAGGCATGGTTCGGCGTCGCTCCCCCGGATCTCTCGGTGGTTGCGCGCGCCCGCGGCGCCGACTGGCTGACGACCTTCCTGTCCACCTTCTACCTGGATCCGAAGCGCCCAACCGGCGTGAACAACCTCGCCTTCACGGACACGGCAATGCCGCATGTCCTTTGGGAGCTTCAGGGCCTGAAACGCGCGAGCACGGAAACCCGGGCTGAAGGCGGCCGGGAGGTCGCGCACATCACCGGGCTGGAGACGGTCAGCGCGGGCCTGGAGTCCGACGAGGAGTACGCCGGGACCGTGCGCGATCTGGTGAATTTTCTCGTCTACCTCGGCGAGCCCGCGAAGCTCGTGCGCTACAAGATCGGGTTCTGGGTAATGCTGTTCCTGTTCGGGTTTTTCTGGATCGCGTATCTTTTGAAGAAGGAGTACTGGCGCGACGTTCACTGAGGAACGGCGTGACAAAGGGGAATTGTATTTGAGCCTGCCGATCACCCGTCGATCAATAATGACGCTCTACGCGGACGCGCTCGAACCGCTGGGGCACGCGGTGCGCATTGTGCTGGCCGAGAAGGATGTCAACGTCGAGGTCTGCTTCATCACCGAGCAGACCAAGCCGGAGGATCTCAACGACCTGAACCCCTACGGTTCGCTGCTGACGCTGATCGACCGGGAGCTCGTCATCTACGAGCCGCAGGTGATGATGGAGTATCTGGACGAGCGCTACCCGCATCCGCCGCTGCTGCCGGTCGATCCTGTCTCGAGAGCCAACAACCGGCAGATCCGGCAGCGCGTGATGAAGGATTTGTACAGTCATATCGGCGCGTTGCAGGGGCGAAATGAAGTGTCGGCCAACAATGCCCGCAAGGCGGTGCGCGACAATCTTACGGCCATCGCGCCGGCGTTCTCGCAGCAGCCGTTCTTTCTCTCGCCGGAGCTGTCGCTGGTGGACTGCTGCCTGATGCCGCTGCTGTGGCGGCTGGACTACTACGGCATCAAGCTGCCGCCGGCGCAGTGCAAGGCCTTGCTTCAGTACGCGGACCGCATGTTCGCGCGACCAGCCTTCCGGGCGGCCTTGTCCGCGGAAGAACGCGCCATGCGGGCGCGCTGACGGCACCTGCTTTCGGCACCTTGACCAAGGGGGCATCAGGAAAGCCATGGCGGAGAACAACCGGGCGATGACCTCGCCGAAGTCCTACCTGCTGCGCGCCTTCTACGAGTGGATACTCGACAACAGCATGACGCCGTACGTGCTCGTCGACGCCTCCGCGCAGGGAGTCTCCGTGCCGGAAGAATACGTGGAGGACGGCAAGATCATCCTCAACATCGCTCCGGCAGCCGTGCAGGCCCTGGTCATGGACCGCAACCAGCTGAGTTTCAGCGCACGCTTTCGCGGCAGTTCGCGCGAGGTGCTGGTACCGATGGTGGCCGTTCGCGCCGTTTACGCGAAGGAGAACGGGCGCGGTATGGTCTTCCCCGAGGAGGGAGGCGAGGAGCCGACCACGCCGCCCTCGCCGGCGCCGAAGAAGCCGAGCCTGAAGGTCGTGAAGTAGCGATCCGTCAGTCGGTGTATTCGAACAGCTTGACCACCCGCTGCACGCCGCTCACGCGCCGCGCGACTTCGGCGGCGGCGTCTCCCTGCGCTCGCGGAACCAGGCCCATGAGGTAGACCACGCCTTTCTCCGTCACCACTTTCACGCGGGTGGCGTCGAGCTTCTTGCTGCCGAACAATTGCGCCTTGACCTTCCCGGTGAGCAGCGTGTCGCTGGTCCTCGACGTCAAGGCGCTGGGCGCAGCGATCGTGATCTCGTCGTAGACCTTGCTCACCTTCTCCACCCCGCGCACGATGGCGATGACCCTCTTGCGCAGTTCCTCCGTCGGCGCCTCGCCGGTCACCAGCACGATCGTGTTGTAGCTGGTGACGTTGATGTGCGTTCGCTCGTAGACCGTGGTGTCGTCGTAAATGCGCCTCAGTGCCTTCATCTCGATGGCCTGGTCCTCGATGACCGTCCCGGTGGTGCGCCCGACCTCCGGTTCGGTCTCCCTGGTGGCGCCGCCGCTGCAGCCGGCCGCCGACAAGACGAGCCAAAGCGCCGCAGCCCCGAGCACACCGCGCCCGAACTCAATCCGCATCTATTCCGGCCTCCTGACCCAACAGCTGTCTGTCGATGAGATCGCACAAGCAGTGCGTGATCATAAGGTGGACTTCCTGAATCCTGGCTGTCGAACGGGCAGGGACCCGCAACTCGGCGTCCCCTTCGCCGAGCATCTGGGCTGCCTGCCCGCCATCGCGTCCGCTGATCAGCACCACGCGGACGTCGCGATCGTGGGCGGCCTCTATGGCACGCAGGATGTTGGCGGACCGCCCGCTGGTCGAATAGCAGAGCAGGTAGTCGCCCGGGCGGCCGAGCGCACGAACCTGCTTGGCAAAGACATCTCCGTAGTCGTAGTCGTTGGCGATCGAGGTGAGCGTGGAGGTGTCGGTCGTCAGCGCGATCGCCGCCAGGCCCGGCCGCTCCCGCTCGAAGCGATTGAGCATCTCGGAGGAGAAATGCTGGGCGTCGCCGGCCGACCCGCCGTTGCCGCAGGTCATGATCTTCTGATCCGCGAGCAGCGCCTGTGCAAGCGCCTCGGCAACCCGGGCGACCGGCTCGGCCAGCGCGGACATGGCCTCGCGCTTTACCTCGATGCTCTCGGAAAATATCTCACGAACGCGTGCCGCAAGCTCCATGGGGTCTCCGAAATTCGCCCGGGAATCGGGCCGGCAACGCCGCGATTATGCCTGAAAGGCATCGCGAATCCATTTCACGTCCGCATCGCTCTCGTCACCGAGTATCTCCACGACGTCGAAACGGCACGGACAGTCGCGGTACGGCCGGTGGGCCTGGAGAAAACGGTGAGCGGCGGCGATCAACCGGCGTTGTTTTACCGACCCGACCGTCTCGGCGGCGCCGCCGTACTTCGCGGAGCGGCGGCTGCGCACCTCGACGAACACCAGGGCCGGGCCGTCGCGCATGACCACGTCGATCTCTCCGCGGCCGGCGCGCACGTTGCGGTCCACCAGCCGAAGTCCGGCGCGGACGAGGTGCGCGATGGCGCGATCCTCCGCGCGGCGCCCGCGCTCGCCGGGACTGTCGGCGCGCTTCAAGGCAAACCGGTGGCTGGGGCGCCGGGGGCGCCAGGGACTGCGGGGACGGCAGGAACGGCAGGAACGGCAGGAACGGGCAGGCCGTCGACGAACCGGGCCCAGGTCAGCGTTCTCTGGACTGCGCCGGCGGCGTCGATGCTCAGCTCGCCGGTCTGGCCGCGGTAGCGCGCGCTCGGATCCCGCCGCAGCGCCGCTGCCTCGGGCACCAATCGATAGGCGTCCACGCCCATGGCGAAAAGCCGCTCGTAGCTTCCCGATCTGTCCGCGCGATCCGGGCTGAGCAGGGACTCCAACGCGCTGCGATCCCCGACGATTGCCGGCATGTCGCCGAAGATGATCCCGTTGAGATCGGCGTCGCGGCTTGCGTCCGTCGTCCCGAGGTACACGTGCGAGGTGGCGTATACGGGCAGATCGCGGGCGCCGAAGAACAGCAATTGCGGCTGGATCTGCCGCGCCTGCAGGGAGAAGGCGGCGAGGAAAAGGAAATCGGCGCCTTCGGTGGCCTGCGGTTCGCTCACCACCGGCCGCTGCAGGGTCGCCTCCACCTCGGCGGAACGCTGTTGACTGCCTTCGATGTCGAGCAGCTGTTTGACGGGGGCGGCGAAGTCGTGGGTCAGGTTGTCGTACACGGCACGGTCGACGATCGTCCCTCCCAGGGCCTCCCAGCGTTCCGTGAAGGCACGGTAGACCCGCTCGCCCCAGCCGTCGTTCGGCGTCATCACCCAGGCCCGGCTGTGGCCGTCGGCGCGTGCCCGCTCGGCGACCTGCCTCGCCTCCTCCTCGGGCTGGAGCGCGAACTGCACCACCCCGGGGCCGGCGAGGCTCTCGCCGCCGTACTGGTTCAGCGCCATCATCGGCAGCGGCGGATCCCCGGCCCGGAGTATCGCGTCGACGGCGCCCTTTTCCAGGGGGCCAATCACCAGCTCCGCACCCTCGCTCATGGCGCCTTCGAGCGCCTGGGTCGCGTTCGCGGCAGTGGCGTTGTGAAAATCGACGACTGGCTTGTCGGTGCGGTTGTCGGCAAGCCAGGCCGCAATCACGCCGTCGCGCACGGCGTTGCCCGCGCTGGCGGCCTGGCCTTCGAACGGAAGCAGCAAGGCGATGCGGTGCGGCGCCGTGGGGAACGTCGTGACCTGCGCCACGGCCAGATCCGGGTGCAGCGTGAGCATCAGCGATTCGCCGGGATGGTTCGGGAACTTCTGTCGCCACTGCCGGAAAGCGAGCGCCGAGGACACGCCGCCAACGGCGTCGCCCCGGGAGATCAGGGCGAGCTCCATCCAGCCGCGGGCGGTGTCGGACACGCCCCCGGGCGTGCCCTGCACCACCTCGGTCGGCAGGGAGCTGACGATCTCCCAGATGGCCTGGCGATTCGCGTCGATCTCGGCCGGATCGCCGAGTAGCGGTTCCACCAGGACGCGCTCCTCCACGGCCTCCAGTGGACGATCGAGTTTCAGCAGCGCCGCCGCCTTCAGTTCACGGATCTCGCGCGCGCGATTGCCGGCGGAGTCCAGTCCGCTGGCGGCATCGAGTGTCTGTACGGCGAGCTCCGGCTGCCCCTCCAGCATGGAGAGTTGCGCGGCCACGATCATTGCCCAGGCCTGGATGTCGGGGCTGGCCTCGGCCCTGTCGAGATCGGCCAGGACCTCGCGCGCGGCCTCGGCCTGCCCGCCCTGCAGGTAGGTCTCCGCGGCGTACAGGCGGTAGACCAGAGAGGGCTCGCCCTCGACCTTGCCGGCGGCGCGCAGGAACTCCTTGGCCGCGGCCTCGTAGTCCCCTGCGTGGCGCAGATCCCACGCTGTCTGCGCAATCTGCGCGTCGACGGTGGTCGCGCCGGGCTGAGTCGGCTGGGGGGCGCAGGCCGCCAGCAGTATCGCGGCGGCAAGTAGCGACGCGGACAGGGCATACAGCCTGCGGTGTAGGATGTGCATGGCCGGGTTCTGGAGGGTTCGTCAGGGGCGCACCGGCGCGCGTGGCTCGCCGCACCGAGGCCAACCAAGGGAATGTCCGTCGATGCGCGAATATCGTCTAGAAGGGGGGGCGTGTCAATGAACGCCGGCAGCGGTGCTGGCACCTTGTTCGTGGTAGCCACGCCGATAGGCAACCTGGCCGACATGACCGAGCGGGCCCTGCGGACACTGCGCGAAGTCGAGCTCGTCCTGGCCGAGGACACGCGGGTCAGCGGCGCGCTGCTGCGGTACTTCGGCATCAGCACGGCGGTGCAGTCCCTGCACGCGCACAATGAGCGCCGGCGCACCAGGGAATTGCTGGCGAGGCTCGAGAAGGGCGCCTCGCTCGCGCTCATCACCGACGCCGGCACGCCGCTCGTCAGCGACCCCGGTTCCATGCTCGTACGCGCCGCGCGCGAGGCCGGCATGCGGGTGGTCCCCGTTCCGGGTGCATCGGCGCCGATCGCGGCCCTGAGCGTCAGCGGCCTGGTGGTGGACCGATTCAGTTTCGAGGGCTTTTTGCCGGCGGCCGCCTCCGCCCGCAGGCAGGTCCTGGAGGCCTTGCGCGACGAGCGCCGCACCATGGTTTTCTTCGAGGCGCCACACCGGATTACTGCGAGCCTGCGGGACATGGCGGCCACCTTCGGGGTCGATCGACGCGCCTGCCTGGCCAGGGAGATGACGAAACTCTTCGAAACCATCGTCACCGATCGATTGGCGGCGCTACTCGCGCTCGTGGAGTCGGATCCCGGCCAGTGCCGCGGAGAAATGGTGGTCTGCGTGGAAGGAGCCGCCGCGCCCGAGCCGGCCCTCAGCGAGGGGCGGCGGGTGGCCTCGATCCTGGCCCGGTACCTTTCGCCGAGCCAGGCGGCGGCGGCCGCGGCGGAGATTACCGGAGTCCATCGAAAGACGATCTACCGGCAAATGCTTGCGGACGGGGACGGTGACGCGGGGAGGACTTGAAACTTTTCCGTACGCTGCGACACTACACCAATGAGAGCCGGCCGGGCAGTCGCTGGCGGCAACGCTGGAGGAAAGTCCGGGCTCCACAGGGCAGGGTGCCAGGTAACGCCTGGGGGGCGCGAGCCCACGGAAAGTGCCACAGAAAACATACCGCCAACCCCGGACGAAAGCTCGGGCGGCAAGGGTGAAAAGGTGCGGTAAGAGCGCACCGCGCCGGCCAACGCCGGTGGCAGGGTAAACCCCACTCGGAGCAAGACCAAATAGGGGGATGGTCCGTCCCTTTCGGGACGGCTAAGCGCGGCCCGCGCGAGGTCCCCGGGTAGGTCGCTACAGGTGCGCGGCAACGCGTATCGCAGAGGAATGACTGTCGCCGGCGGCGCTCGCGTCGCCGGTACAGAACCCGGCTTACAGGCCGACTCTCACTGGATTCCCGCCAAGGCCGGCGTGTGTTCTGACGGCAGACCAGGTCCGCGGCGCTGAACTGTTTCTATAAATTACCTCAGCTATGAAAGTTAACGTTATGAATCCCATAACGTTAACGATTCTTGCCCCGCCCACGCTGGTCCTCAATCTCAGAGTCCAACGCTAAGTTGCTGTTCGAAACAGAGAATTTTTACTTATCCACATCCGAATTTCCTTGACACTTTTCAGAGCCGGAACTTATAGTTCAAAAGGTGGGATAAAGTGGGAAAAAGTGGATCAACCACGCGGGGGAATGAGCGGTGTTCAGGGGCTTCAGCCATCTGGCGTTGGACGCGAAAGGGCGTCTGTCCGTGCCGGCACGCTACCGCGAGCCGGTCGCCGCGGCCTGCGCCAATCAGCTGGTGGTCACCGTCAACCCCTGGGACAAGTGCCTGTGGCTGTACCCGGCGCCGGAGTGGGGGGTGGCTGAGGCCAAGCTCATGCAACTGTCGGATTCCGACAAGCTGGACCGGCGCACGAAGCAGATCCTGCGCGGCTACGCCACCGACTGCGAGCTCGACGGCCACGGTCGCATTCTCATCCCTCCGGAACTCCGCGAGTTCGCGGGGCTGGAGCGCGACGTCGTCCTTCTCGGCCAGGGCAACCGCTTCGAGATCTGGAACAAGCCGTCGTGGGACGCGCGTCGCGACGAGTGGTTCGAGCAGGTGGACCAGCCTGCCGGGGAGCTGTCCGGGAAGTTGCGCGAGCTGTCGCTGTGATGGCGGCGCCGGTTGCCGCAACCGGCCACCAACCCGTACTGCTCGAGGAGACGCTCGCGGCCATGGCGATCCGTGTCGACGGCGTCTACGTCGACTGCACCTTCGGTCGCGGCGGCCACGCGAGCGAGATACTGCGGCGCATGGGGGAAGGGGGGAGACTGGTGGCGATAGACAGAGACCCGCAGGCAACAGCCGCTGCCGCAGCGATGCGGGATCCGCGGCTGTCGTTCTGCCGCGGGGCCTTCGATCGCCTGCGCGAGTTTCTGGATGATCTGGGCCTGTACGGCCGGGTGAACGGCGTGCTGTTCGATCTCGGCGTCTCCTCACCACAGCTTGATCAGCCCGAACGCGGCTTCAGTTTCCTTCGCGAGGGACCGATCGACATGCGCATGGACCCGACGGTGGGCATGCCGGCCGCGCAGTGGCTCGAGTCGGTGTCCGAGCGCGAGCTCGCCGACTGCCTGCACGAGTACGGCGAGGAGCGCCATGCACGACGCATCGCGCGCGCGATCGTCGCCGCGCGCAGCCAGCGGCCGCTGACGACCACGACGGCGCTGGCGGAGGTCGTCGCGCGCGCTCACCCGGCCTGGCCGCGTGGCCAGCATCCGGCCACCCGCACCTTCCAGGCGATCCGGATCTATGTCAACGACGAGCTGAACCAGCTCAAGCGCGGCCTGATCCAGGCGCTCGAGGCCCTCGCCGTCGGCGGGCGGCTGCTGGTCATCAGTTTTCACTCGCTGGAGGACAGGATCGTCAAGCAGTTCATGCGTCGGGAATCGGGGCACCTCGGGGAACCGGGACCCGCGGTCCCCGCAGGCAGGCCGCGCCTGCGCGTCCTCGGCAAGGCGGTGCGGCCCGGCGAGGCCGAGATCCGCGCCAATGCCCGTGCGCGCAGCGCGGTGTTGCGAGTCGCGGAGAGACTGGCATGAGACAGGTAATTCTGCTCGGTCTGGTGGCGATCGCGGCGGTGAGCTCGGCCATCGCCGTGGTGGTCACGCGACACCAATCACGCACGCTGTTCGTCGAGCTGCAGGCCCTGGAGCGCGAGCGCGATCGCATGAACGAGGAGTGGGGCCAGCTGCAGCTCGAGCAGGCGACCTGGGGCGAGCACTCTCGCGTGGAAGGGATCGCCAACAGCAAGCTGCAGATGGTTCAACCGCAGCCCAAGTCGACGGTGATGGTCTCGCAATAATGGCCCAGCCCGCGACCCTCTATGCCGGAAGGCGCCTCACCGCCATCGCCATATTCCTCGCAGCCGCCGTCGGACTGATCGGGCGCGGCATTGATCTGCAGTTCAGGGACCGGCAGTTTCTCCAGAGTCACGGCGACGCGCGCATCCTGCGCGAGGTCAGGACGCCGGCGCATCGCGGAATCATCGTCGATCGCATCGGCGAACCGCTGGCCATCAGCACGCCGGTGAGCTCGGTGTGGGCGAATCCCCGGAAGCTCGCGCTGAGTCCGGAGCAATGGAAGAGTCTCGCGGCGATGCTCGAATTGGACCGCAGCGAGCTGCAGAGCATGGTCGCCGCCCGCAAGGACAAGGACTTCGTATATCTCAAGCGCCAGGTTCCGCCGGATGTCGCGGCGCGCGTCTCCGCCGGCGGATTCCAGGGCGTGGGCATCGATCGGGAGTTTCGGCGTTTCTATCCGGCGGGCGAAGTGGCGGCGCATCTGCTGGGATTCACCAACGTCGACGACAACGGGCAGGAAGGTCTGGAGCTCGCCTACGATCACTATCTGCGGGGATCCCCGGGCGCCAAGCGCGTGATCAAGGACAATCTCGGCCGGGTCGTGGAAAACGTCGAGAACGTCCGGACCGCGGAGCCGGGGCGGAACCTCGTCCTGAGCATCGACAGACGCATCCAGTACGTCGCCTATCGCGAACTGAAGGCTGCCGTGTTCGCCAACCGCGCGCAGTCCGGCACGATGGTGATCCTCGACAGCCGCACGGGGGAAGTGCTGGCGATGGTGAACCAGCCCTCCTACAACCCGAACAATCGCAGCGGCCTGCGCGGCGAGTATTTCCGCAACCGCGCCGTGACCGATGTCTTCGAGCCGGGCTCCACGCTCAAGCCCTTCACCATTGCCGCCGCCCTTGAGACCGGCGAGTTCCAGCCCGGCACACCGATCGAGACCGGTCCCGGCTTCTTCAACGTCGGACAGTACAAGGTTCGCGACATACACAACTACGGAACGCTCAATGTGGCAAGCGTGATCACCAAATCGAGCAACGTAGGAGCGGCGAAGATCGCGCTGGCGCTCGAGCCGCAGCGGTTCTGGCGCATGCTGAGCTCGTTGGGATTCGGGGCCCCGTCCACCACCGGCTTCCCCGGGGAGGCGCCGGGCCGACTGACCGATTTCCGCCACTGGCGGGAGATCGAGCAGGCGACGCTCGCCTTCGGCTACGGGCTGTCGGCGAACGCGCTGCAGCTCGCCCAGGCCTACACCGCGCTGGCCAACGATGGCACCTTGACGCCGGTGTCTTTCCTGAAGCTCGATCGCGCGCCGCCCGGACGGCGGGTGATGTCGCCCGCCACGGCCCAGGACGTGCGCGCGATGCTCGAGACCGTGATCCGCAGCGGCACCGGCCGCCTCGCGCACATCGCCGGATACCGGGTGGCGGGCAAGACCGGCACGGTGCACAAGACCGCCGCGCGCGGCTACGCCGAGGATCGATATCTGTCGCTGTTCGCAGGCATGGTGCCGGCCAGCAATCCGCGCCTGGTCGCGGTGGTGGTCGTGGACGATCCGCGCAACGGCGAGTACTTCGGAGGCCGCGTCGCCGCGCCGGTGTTCGGCAGCGTAATGCAGGAGGCATTGCGCCTGCTGAACATTCCGCCGGACGAGCCGCTGGAGAACGGCGAGCAGCTGTACGCCTACGTGCCGCCCGCGTCCGCCGAGTCCTTCGACGACATGGGGCATCGTCCCGAGCCATGATGATGACCGCGCCCGATCAGTCGCGACCGACGCTGCGCGAGTTGACCGCCGGAATCGCCGAGATGACGGCCGCGTACGACCGCCCGGTCAAGGGGCTGTCCCTGGACAGCCGGCGGGTGCGCGCCGGTGACCTCTACTTCGCCACCTCCGGCACGCGCCGGCACGGTCGCGACTTCATCGACGCGGCAATCGCCGCCGGCGCCGTGGCCGTCCTGGTCGAGGACGACGCGACACCGTCGGCGAGCCTGCGCGGAACGGTTCCGATCATCGGGGTTCCCGGACTCGGCGCCCGCGTCGGGGAGATCGCAGCGCGCTTCTTTGGCGATCCCTCCGCGCGACTGAAGGTCATCGGCGTGACCGGCACCAACGGCAAGACCACCGTCTCCAACGTGATTGCACAGGCGCTGAATCGCATGCCCGCCACGAAGCCCTGTGGCGTCATCGGTACGCTCGGCACCGGCTTCCCCGGGGCGCTGGAGGTCGACGGGTCGACCACGCCCGACCCCGTGACCCTGCAACAGCAGCTCGCCCAGATGCGCGACCGCGGCGCCCGTTGCGTGGCCATGGAGGTGTCCTCGCATGCCCTGGATCAGTCACGCGTGGCCGGCGTGCATTTCGCCGCGGCGGCGTTCACCAATCTGACGCGCGATCATCTGGATTATCACGGCACCATGGAGAGCTACGGCGCTGCCAAGCGCGGCCTGTTCCTCAAGCCCGATCTCGGCGTTGCGGTGATCAATGTCGACGACCCGTTCGGCCTCTCGCTGCTGGATGTCCTGCCGGCGCGCGTGCCGGCGTACGCGTGCACTCTCGGGACCGTCGAATCCGCGGGACGCGCGACGCTGCTTCGAGGTTCCGCGATATCGGTGTCGCGCACGGGCATTTCGATGACGGCGACGTCGGCGGGGCGGGAGCTGAGACTCCGTGCATCGTTGCTCGGTCGGTTCAACGCCGCGAACCTGCTGCTGGCGTTCGCGGCGATCACCGCGCTTGGCGCCTCGTGGGAAGAGGCCGGGGGGGCACTGCAGGGCGCGATCGGCGTGCCTGGACGCATGGAGGCGTTCCAGACCGGCGAGAACAGCCCGCTGGTGCTGGTCGACTACGCACACACCCCGGACGGCCTGCGGCACGTGCTGCAGGCCGCGCGCGAGCTCTGCGGCGGCCGCCTGTGGTGCGTATTCGGCTGCGGGGGCAATCGCGACCCGGGCAAACGCCCGGTGATGGGCGCCGTCGCCGCGGAGCTCGCGGACAGCATCATCGTGACCAGCGACAATCCGCGTGACGAGGACCCGGCGGCGATCATCGCCCAGATCGTCGAGGGCATTCCCGCGCCGGTGCCGGTCGTGACCGAGGTCGACCGGACGCGAGCCGTGGCGAGCGCCATTCACGGCGCGCGCGGCGAAGACGTCGTCGTCGTGGCGGGCAAGGGCCATGAGGAGTACCAGGAGATCCGTGGCCAGCGCCTGCCGATGAGCGATCGGGCGCTGGTGCTCGCCGCGCTGAGGGAACGGGCATGGTGATCGCCATGAAGCTCAGCGAGGCCTGCGCGATACTGCATGCGGAGATGCACGGTGCCGACGTCGACATCCACGGCGTCAGCACGGACACGCGTTCCATTCAGTCCCGCCAGTTGTTCGTGGCTCTGCACGGGCCCCGCCACGACGCCCATGATTTCCTCGACCTTGCCGTCAAGGCCGGCGCGGCGGCTGCGCTCGTCGACAGGGAGGTCGCCGCGCCGTTGCCCTTCATAAAGGTCGCGGACACGCGTCTCGCGCTGGCGCAGCTCGCGGCCCACTGGCGCGCGGCCTTCCCGATACCGCTGGTGGCGGTCACCGGCAGCAACGGCAAGACGACGGTAAAAGAGATGACCGCCTCGATACTGACGCAGCGCGGTAACGTGCTGGCGACGCGCGGGAACCTCAACAACGACGTCGGCGTGCCGCTGACCCTGTTCAACCTCGGAGGCGAGCACGATTTCGCAGTCGTCGAGATGGGAGCCAATCACCCGGGGGAGATCGCGCAGCTGTGCCGGATCGCCCGCCCGACGGTCGCCGTCATCACCCTTTGCGCGCCGGCGCACCTGGAGGGGTTCGGAAGCATAGAGGGCGTCGCGCGCGCAAAGGGCGAGATCTTCGCCGGTCTTTCCGATGACGGCCGGGCCGTCCTCAACGCCGACGATCCCTACGTGGATCTCTGGCGCAAGCTGGCCGGGCGTCGACCGGTCACGACGTTCGGGCTGAATCACGACGCCGATGTCTCCGCCCGAATGCTGGCCAGCGACGACCCCGGCCGCACGGTCTTCACGATGCGTACGCCGCGTGGGGAGGCGACCGTGCATCTGCCGTTGCCGGGGCGGCACAACGTCATGAATGCGCTCGCGGCCAGTGCCTGCGCGCTCGCCGCTGGCGTTGACATGGAGGCGGTCTGCGTTGGGCTGGAGTCCATGCGCGCGGTGGCCGGCAGGCTGGTCATCGGCAAGGGCTTGGGCGGCGCCTGCATCATCGACGATACCTACAACGCCAATCCGTCCTCGATGAAGGCGGCGATCGACGTGCTGGTGGGCTATCCCGGCGAGCACTGGCTGGTACTGGGCGACATGGGCGAGCTCGGGGCGGAGGCGGCCAGTCTGCACTACGACGTCGGCGAGTACGCGCGCGCCCGTGGCGTGGAGCGTCTGTTCGGACTCGGCGAGCTCAGCAGACAGGCGACGGCCGGATTCGGCAGCGGCGGACGCCATTACGCGGAAACCGACAGCCTGATTGCCGCGCTGCGGCCCGGTCTCGCCGCCAACGTCAACGTGCTGGTGAAAGGCTCCCGTGCGATGAAGATGGAGCGCATCGTGCAAGCCCTCAAGGAAGGAGCCTGATCATGCTCCTGCTGCTGTCGGAGTGGCTGGCCCAGTACGAAAGCGGATTCAACGTCACGCAGTACATCACACTGCGCGCGATCCTCGGGATGCTGACCGCCCTCCTCATCTCGCTCCTGGCCGGTCCGTACGTGATCCGCGGCTTGAGCCGCTACCAGCTCGGCCAGAGTGTGCGCGACGACGGGCCCAAGTCGCACCTGAGCAAGGCCGGCACGCCGACCATGGGCGGCCTGCTCATCCTGTTGTCGATCACATTGAGCACGCTGCTCTGGGGCGAGCTCCGCAATCGCTTCGTCTGGGTGGTGCTCGTGACCATGCTGGCATTCGGCGCGATCGGCTGGATGGACGACTGGCTGAAGGTCAGCCGCAGAAACGCCAAGGGGCTGGCCGCGCGTTACAAGTATCTCTGGCAGTCGGTGTTCGGACTGGCCGCGGCGATCGTTCTGTTCGCCACAGCGCAGACCGCCGTGGAGACGCAGCTAATCCTGCCGTTCGTCAAGGCGGTGGCGCTGGACCTCGGGTGGGTGTATCCACTGCTTGCGTATTTCGTCATCGTCGGCAGCAGCAACGCCGTGAACCTGACCGACGGTCTCGACGGTCTGGCGATCCTGCCCACCGTGCTGATCGCCACCGCGCTCATGGTGTTCGCCTATCTGGCCGGCCACGTCAACTTCGCCAAGTACCTGGGCATCCCCTACATCGCGGGCGTCGGCGAGGTCTGCGTGATCTGCGGGGCGATCGCGGGCGCCGGCCTCGGCTTCCTGTGGTTCAACACCTATCCGGCGCAGGTCTTCATGGGCGACATCGGGGCGCTGGCCCTCGGCGCGGCGCTCGGCGTCATAGCCGTGGTCGTGCGCCAGGAGCTGGTGCTCTTCATCATGGGCGGCGTGTTCGTGGTCGAGACCGTGTCGGTGATCCTGCAGGTCGCCTCCTTCAAGCTCACGGGCAAGCGCATTTTTCGCATGGCGCCTCTGCATCACCACTTCGAGTTGAAGGGATGGCCGGAGCCCCGCGTCATCGTCCGATTCTGGATCATCACCGTGATCCTGGTTCTGATCGGGCTCGCGAGCCTGAAGATACGGTGAGGAACGTGCCGCGATGAGCGAAGCGTTGGACATGACATCACGGGACACGCCAGGCGGGAACGGCATGACCGTCATCGTCGGCATGGGCAAAACCGGGCTGTCGTTCGCGCGCTTCCTGCGCCGCCACGGCCAGCAGTTCGCCATTACCGATACCCGCCGCGAGCCTCCCGGCGTGGCCGCGCTGCGCGCCGAGATGCCCGGGGTGCCGGCGCACTTCGGCGCCGACGGCGAGCAGCTCCTGCGTGCTGCGCGACGGGTGCTGCTGAGCCCGGGCGTCTCGGTGCGCGAGCCGGCGGTCGCCGCCGCGATCGAGCGCGGCGCGGAGGTGATCGGCGATATCGAGTTGTTCGCCCGTCACGCCGATGCGCCGGTGGTCGCGATAACGGGCGCCAACGGCAAGAGCACCGTGACCACGCTGGTGGGGGCGATGGCCAAGCGCGCCGGGCGGGATGTGCGCACCGGCGGCAATCTCGGCACGCCTGCTCTCGATCTGCTGGGCGGGGAAAGCCCTGATCTCTATGTGCTGGAACTCTCCAGCTTTCAGCTCGAGACCGTCACCTCGCTCAACGCGAAGGCGGCAGCGGTGTTGAACATCAGCCCGGACCACATGGACCGTTACTCGACGCTGGAGGAGTACGCAGCCGCCAAGCGCCGCATCTACCGCGGCACCGGCGTCATGGTCATGAACGCCGATGACGCGACGGTGATGCGTATGGGCGAGCCCGCGCGCGAGCGCGTGCTGTTCTCGCTGCATGCGCCGCAGGCCGACGCCGATTTCGGTCTGCTCGGTGCCGCCGGCGGGCCCTGGCTCGCACACGGAGGACGGCGAATGATGCCGGCGCGCGAGATGCGCATCAAGGGGATGCACAACGTGGCCAACGCCCTGGCAGCCCTCGCGCTGGGTTACGCCGCGGGGCTGCCCGCCGAGGCGATGTTCCAGACCCTGCGCGAGTTCCCCGGCCTGCCGCACCGCTGCCAGTGGGTAGGCAGCGCGCGCGGCGTGGACTGGTTCGATGACTCGAAGGGGACCAACGTCGGCGCGACGGTGGCGGCCATACGGGGTCTGGGCGCGGATCGCCCGGTGGTCCTGATCGCCGGCGGCGACGGCAAGGGCCAGGACTTTTCCGAGCTGGCCGGCGCCGCGCGCAATCGGCTGCGCGGGGCGGTGACCATCGGCCGCGACGGCCCGGCTATAGCCGCGGTACTGCAGGACGTGGTGGCGGTTACGCAGGCCCGCGACATGCAGGATGCGGTCGCGCGCGCCGCGGACATGGCGCAGCCCGGTGACGCCGTGCTCCTCTCGCCCGCATGCGCCAGCTTCGACATGTTCCGCGACTACGTCCACCGGGGCGAGGTCTTCGCCGCGGCCGTCAAGGAGCAATTGGCATGAGCACCAGCGTGGCCGCGCGAGACCTGGATGCCGAAGCCGGGCGCGAGCGCGAAGAACGTGCGCGGTCTCTCTATGGGGCTTTCGCTAACAACGATCCCTGGCTGCTGTCCGGCGTCATCGCGCTGCTGGCGATTGGGCTGGTGATGATGACCTCCGCATCGATTACCGTCGCCGACAGGAACTACGGCGATGCGCTCTACTTCCTGTGGCGCCAGCTGGTGGCGCTGGGAATCGGCCTGTGCCTGTCGATCGGCGTGCTGCGCACGCCCCTGGACGTGCTGCAGCGACTGAGCAGCGTTCTGCTGCTGTTCGCGCTGCTGCTGCTCGTTCTGGTCGTGGTCCCCGGGATAGGACACGAGGTCAACGGCAGCATGCGCTGGATGAAGATCGGGCCTTTGACGCTGCAGGCCTCGGAAGTCGCCAAGCCCTGCGTGGTGCTTTACCTGGCCGCGTATCTGGTCCGTCACGGCGATCAGGTACGCACGCAGTTCATCGGCTTCATCAAGCCGATCCTGGTGTTGATGATCATCGCGGTTCTGCTGCTGCTGGAGCCCGATTACGGCGCCGCGGCGGTGCTGTTCACGACCTGTCTGGGCATGCTGTTCCTCGCCGGCGTATCGCTGCAGCGGTTCTTGCTGTGGGGCGTCGTTGCGGTCGCGGCGCTGGCGACCGTCGCCATGCTGAAGGCCTACCGGCTCACCCGCCTTATGACGTTCACCGATCCGTGGGCGGACCCCTACGACACCGGCTTCCAGCTCACGCAGGCCCTCATCGCCTTCGGGCGCGGCGAGTGGCTCGGTGTCGGCCTGGGCTCGAGCATCCAGAAGATGTTCTATCTCCCCGAGGTCCATACCGACTTCGTGTTCGCGGTGATCGCCGAGGAACTGGGGTTCGTCGGCACGGCGACAGTGATCTTGCTGTTCCTGTTCGTCGTCTGGCGGTGTTTCCACATCGGCGGCGAGGCCCTCCGCAGCGGCAGGGCCTTCCAGTCCTACATTGCCAACGGCGTTGGCCTGCTCATCGGACTGCAGGCGTTCGTGAACATAGGCGTGAACATGGGCGTGCTGCCGACGAAGGGCCTGCCTCTGCCGTTCATAAGCTACGGCTCGAACAATCTCATGATGAGCTGCGTGGCGGTCGCCCTGGTGCTGCGGGCGGCCTACGAGAGTCGCCAGCCGCCACGAGTCTGGTCGAAGAAGGTGCCGCATGCGCATTGATACCTCGCCAAGGCGCATGACGAGGCCCGTGCTCATCATGGCCGGCGGCACGGGCGGGCATATCTTCCCGGCGTTGGCCGTCGCACGGCGTCTGCGGGAGCGCGGCGTGCCGTTGCTGTGGATGGGCAGCCGAGCCGGCATGGAGAATCGCATCGTGCCGCAGGCTGGAATCCGGCTGCTGACCATTGCCGTGACCGGCCTGCGTGGCCGGGGCGCGCTGGCCTTGCTCGGCGCACCGTTCAAACTGCTGCTCGCCCTGTCGCAGGCGCTGGTGCTCATGCTTCGCAACCGTCCTGCCGCGGTCCTGGGGATGGGAGGATTCGCGAGCGGCCCGGGCGGGCTGGCGGCGTGGCTGTTGCGGGTGCCGCTGCTGCTGCACGAGCAGAATGCCGTGCTGGGCTACACCAACAGACTGCTGGCCCCGCTGGCCACGCGTCTGATGGAGGCGTTCCCAGGGACGTTCCCGCGACCGGACGTGGTGCACACCGGCAATCCGGTGCGCGCGGAGATCGCCGCCATCGTTCCGCCGGAGGATCGTGCCCGCGAGGCGGGCCGTTTGCGCATCCTGGTGTTGGGCGGAAGCCAGGGGGCCCGGGTGCTCAACGACATCGTACCGGCTGCGCTGGCGGAACTGCGGATCGCCGCCGCTGACGGCCGACGGCCCGCGGCAACCGCGATCGAGGTCTGGCACCAGGCGGGTGCCGGCAAGCTCGCGCACACGCGCGATGCGTATGCACGCGCCGGCATCGAGGCCCGCGTGGATGAATTCATCGTCGCGATGGAGACCGCGTATGCATGGGCGGATCTGGTGATCTGCCGGGCGGGGGCAATGACCATCGCCGAGCTCAGCGCGGCCGGCGTCGCCTCGGTCCTGGTTCCCTATCCCCACGCTGTCGACGACCACCAGACGGCCAACGCCGCCTATCTCACGGCCGCGCAGGCTGCATTGCTGATATCGCAGGACGACCTGACGCCGCAGGGGCTCGCCGGGGTCATCCGCGGGCTGACCGCCGAGCCGCGCGAGCTCCTGCGCATGGCGATCGCGGCGCGGCGGGCGGGCCGACCGCAGGCCACGGACGAGGTTGCCGAGCTGTGCATGGAGGCGGCCTATGCGTGAGCGGCGCGGCGGAGCCATGGGGCGGGTGCATCGCATACATTTCATCGGCATCGGCGGCGCCGGCATGGGCGGAATCGCCGAGGTTCTGCACAACCTCGGATATACCGTCACCGGGTCGGATCTCGGCATGAACGCCATGGCCCGTCACCTGCAGTCCCTGGGCCTGCAGGTCTACACCGGCCACGATGCGGCGAACGTGGCCGGTGCCGACGTCGTGGTGTATTCCTCCGCCGTGACCACCGAGAATCCGGAGTTCATGGCGGCGCGCGAACAGCGCATCCCGCTCGTTCCGCGCGCACAGATGCTCGCCGAGCTGATGCGCTTCCGGCACGGCATTGCGGTGGCCGGCACGCACGGCAAGACCACCACCACCAGCCTGGTGGCGTGCGTGCTCGCCGAGGGCGGTCTGGATCCCACCTTCGTCGTCGGCGGCAGGGTCAACAGCATCGGCACCAACGCGCGCCTGGGCGAGGGCCGCTATCTGGTCGCCGAGGCCGACGAGAGCGACGCGTCGTTCCTGCACCTGACGCCGGTGATGGCGATCGTCACCAACGTCGATCTCGATCACATGGAGACCTACCACGGCGATCCGGCGCAGTTGCGGGCCGTGTTTCTCGAGTTTCTGCAGCGACTGCCCTTCTACGGACTGGCGGTGCTGTGCACGGATGACCCCGTCGTGTGCTCGCTGCAGGCGGAGGTGGGCAGGCCGATCGTGAGTTACGGAACGCAGGAAGGCGCCGATCTGCGCGCCCACGACATTACCCAGACGGGCATGGTCACGGAGTTCGCCGTGGCGCGCGGCGAGGACAAGGAATGGCTGCGGGTGCGTCTGAACCTGCCCGGCCTGCACAACGTGCTCAATGCGCTGGCGGCAATCGCGGTCGCCACCGAACTGGGCGTCTCGCGCGAGGCGATACTGAAGGGGCTCTCGGAGTTCCAGGGTATCGGTCGCCGCTTCCAGGTGCACGGCGAGCTGGACGTGCGCGGGGCGCGCGTGATGTTGGTTGACGACTATGGGCATCACCCGACGGAGCTGGAGGCCACCATCACCGCGTTGCGCGCGGGATGGCCGGGCAAGCGCGTCGTGGTGGCGTTCCAGCCCCACCGCTACACCCGCACTCGCGATCTGATCGACGACTTCGCGCGCGTGCTGTGCGACGTGGACGCGCTGTTGCTGCTGGAAGTGTACCCGGCCGGAGAGAAGCCCATAGCCGGCGCCGACGGGCGCTCGCTGGCCCGCGCCATACGCAATCGCGGCCAGGTCGACCCGATCTTCCTGGCCGATCCGGCGGAATTGAACGCCGCGCTGGCCAAGGTACTGAGAGACGGAGACGCCCTGCTCATACTCGGCGCAGGGAACATAGGCGCGGTGGTACAGAAACTCGTGGACGAGTACGGTACCCGGCCGCGGTTGACCTCGGTGGCGAAGCAATGATGGCCGCGCGACGCTTGGGAACTGCCGGGGGGATACGCGGGCGCGTGCTCCGCGACGAGCCCATGTCCCGGCATACCTCATGGCGGGTCGGGGGGCCGGCGGACTGTTATTTCGAGCCCGCAGACATGCAGGACCTCGCATTGTTCCTCGCCGGCCTGCCGGCGGGCGAGCCGCTGCTGTGGATCGGGCTGGGCAGCAATCTCCTGGTGCGCGACGGCGGCGTGCGCGGCACGGTCATCAATAGCAGCGGACTTTCCGAACTGGAGTGGGTGGAGGATGGCCGGCTGCGCGTTGAGGCCGGGGTTCCGTGCGCCAAGGTCGCGCGCACCAGCGCGCGCGCCGGCTACACCGGTGCGGAGTTCCTCTGCGGAATCCCGGGTTCGATGGGAGGGGCGCTGGCCATGAACGCCGGCGCGTTCGGCGGAGAGACATGGGCGATCGTCGAGCGCGCGGAAACCATCGATCGCAGCGGCAATCTGCGCACGCGCGAGCGCAACGAGTTCGGCATCGGCTACCGCGAGGTGCGCATGCCGGCGGCCGAGGAGTGGTTCGTCGCGGCCGTGCTGACGGTTCAGCCGGACCCGCAACGCGGTGGCGAGGCGAGGATCCGCGACCTGCTCGCGCGCCGCTCCGCCACGCAGCCCACGGGGCAGCCGAGCTGCGGATCGGTTTTCCGCAACCCCCCCGAGGACCATGCCGGCCGGCTGATCGAGGTGGCGGGCCTGAAGGGCCGACGCGTGGGCGGCGCGTTCGTCTCGGAGAAGCACGCCAATTTCATCATTACCGAGGACGGCGCGCGCGCCAGCGACGTGGAGTCGCTGATCGACCTGGTTCAACGGGAAGTGGAAGCCCGCGACGGCATACCTCTCTTGCCAGAGGTGCGGATCGTCGGCGAGCACCAGCGAGGCAGCGACGATGGCTGAACGGCTGCGACAGTACGGACGAGTCGCCGTATTGATGGGCGGACGATCGGCCGAGCGCGAGATTTCGCTTATCAGCGGCAAGGCGGTGCTCGAGGCGTTGCGCGCCTCCGGCGTCGACGCGCACGCCTTCGATCCCGCGGAAAGCGACGTCGCGGAGATCAGGTCATTCGACCGCGCCTTCATCGTGCTGCACGGGCGGGGCGGGGAGGATGGCACCATCCAGGGCGCCCTGGAGACGCTGGGCGTGCCCTACACGGGCAGCGGCGTCATGGCCTCGGCACTTTGCCTCGACAAGTGGCGTACCAAGCTCATCTGGCAGTCCTGCGGTGTACCCACGCCCCGGCACGCGCTGATTGACGCCTCGAGCGACGCCGCCGGGCTCCACGACGCGCTTGGGCTGCCGCTCGTCATCAAGCCTGTGCACGAAGGCTCGACCATCGGCCTGACCCGGGTGCAGCGCGCCGAGGACATCCCAGCGGCGGTGGCGCTGGCGCGCCGTCATGACGATCTCGTGCTGGCCGAGGAATTCGTCGCCGGCCAGGAACTGACCGCCGCCATCCTCGGCCAGGAGGCGCTGCCGCTGGTCCGCATCGAGGCTCCGCAAGGCAACTACGACTACCGGAACAAGTACTTCACCGACGACACGAAGTATTTCTGCCCGGCCGGAATCGACATGGTCACCGAGCGGCGCATCCAGTCCGATGCGCTCAGGGCATTCCGGGTCCTGGGGTGCCGCGGCTGGGGGCGTGCCGACGTGATCCTGCGAGCCGACGGCAGCTATTCGTTTCTCGAGATGAACACGGTCCCCGGCATGACCGGCCACAGCCTGGTTCCGATGGCGGCCAGACAGGTGGGGATCGACTTCCCCGCCCTGGTGCTGCGCATCCTGTCCTCGACGCTGAGCCGCGGAGGAGCGCCATGATGAACTTCGGGCGCGGGCGCAACCGACGCAAGGAGCCGCCGCGGCAGCGTCCGTGGGGACTCTACGCGGGCGGCGCGCTGGCGACCTGCGCATTGCTGCTCGCCGCCTATTCGGTGCACTGGATGCTGAATCCGCACAACATGCCCATACGCAGCGTCCGCGTCGACGGCGAGTTCCGCCACCTGTCCGCCGAGCGACTGCATCAGGTCGTCGCCGCGGAGGCGACCGGCGGTTTCTTCAACGTCAACGTTCAGGACATACGCGCCGCCGTGATGGCCGATCCGTGGGTCCGCGACGTGGCCGTGCGGCGCATCTGGCCCGATCAGCTGCACGTCACTGTCATTGAGCAGCGGGCGATTGCGTACTGGCGCGACGACAGCCTGCTGAACGACCGAGGCCAGGCGTTCCACGCGCCGCGCGGCACATTCCCGCACGGGCTCGTGCAACTGCGCGGCCCGAACGGCACCGAGCTGCAGGTGTTGAACCGCTACCGCCAGCTCGCCAACTGGTTCCGGCCACTGGGTCTGCGTGTCGGGCGCGTCGAGCTCACGGAACGGCGCGCGTGGAGCTTCACGATAGAAGGCGGATTTCACGTGGTCGTCGGGAGGACCGATTTCGAAGGGCGCGTGCAGCGGCTGCTCGCGACCTTGCCGCGCGTGAGCGATCGCCTGCAGCAGAGCGAGCTCATCGATCTGCGTTACACCAACGGCTTTGCCATACGCCCGCGTGGAACGGCGGACGATGACGCGGGATAGGAGTCGCAATCAATGATCAAGAAGTCGGACAAGAATCTGATCGTGGGCCTGGACATCGGTACGTCCAAGGTCGTGGCCATGGTCGGCGAAGTCACCGCCGACGGCCAGGTCGAGGTCGTCGGGATCGGCTCGCACCCCTCGCGCGGATTGAAGAAAGGCGTGGTGGTGAACATAGACTCCACCGTCCAGTCCATACAGCGAGCCGTGGAGGAGGCCGAGCTGATGGCAGGCTGCGAGGTACGCTCGGTGTACGCGGGCATAGCCGGAAGCCATATCCGCAGTCTGAATTCGCACGGTATCGTCGCGATCAAGGAAAGC
Organism: Gammaproteobacteria bacterium; assembly: GCA_041395385.1. Lineage (GTDB taxonomy): Bacteria > Pseudomonadota > Gammaproteobacteria > JAJPIJ01 > JAJPIJ01 > JAJVHZ01. The sequence continues at coordinate 22 of JAWLAN010000027.1, read as the reverse complement.
GAAGTAACCCAGAACGACGTCG
>JAWLAN010000026.1:0-56999 GCA_041395385.1 Gammaproteobacteria bacterium | reverse complement strand
GGCGGCGTGCCTTCAGCCGGCCCCGGGACGAACCGAACACGCTGCCCCACAGCCCCTGGCCGGCGTGCAGGTGACGGCCCAGGGTGACGTTGTCGATCACCGTGAAGTCGTGGATCAGGGCGTCGCGCTGAAACGTGCGCACCAGACCCCGGCGGGCGATTTCCGAGGCCGGCCGGCCATCGATGCGCTCGCCCTCGAATAGCACCTCGCCCTTGGTGGGCCGGTAGATCCCGCTGATGACGTTGAACAGCGTGGTTTTGCCCGCGCCGTTGGGGCCGATCACTCCGCGCAGCTCACCTTGCTCCACCGACAGGCTAAGGCCGTTGATGGCCGCCACCCCGCCGAAGTGCTTGCCAAGGTTCCTCGCTTCAAGCATTGCCATCGCTGTCTCCTCGCAGTCCTCTGGTCCCGGTGCTCACGCCGCTGCCCTCAGAGGCTGCGGGCCACCTGCTCGGGGATCAGCCAGCGCAGCCCCGGCAGCTTGCGTAGCCCACGGGCAATTGGCGCGATGAGGATCTCCAGCCCCCCAGGCATCACCACCAGGAAAAAGATCAGCACCGCGCCGGCAATCAGCGGCCGCCAGGCCTCCAGGAAGCGCGTCGCCTCGAACACTACCGTCATGACGATGACGCCGAGGATCGGACCCCAAAAGGTTTTGATGCCTCCCACCACGACAAAGATGATGAGATACACCATCAGCGTCGCTTCGAAGTTGTGCGGATCGATGGCCCCTTGGTGATGGGCCATCAGCGCCCCGGCGATGCCGGCGAAGAAGTTGCCGATGACGAAGGCGAGAGCCCGGTATCGCGGCACGCGGATACCGATACACTCGCACAGGTCCGCATCGGTGTGGATGGCCTTGAATGTGTCCCCCAGCCGTGAGCGGTCGATGCGGTACATCACCCACAGCGAGACCACCGCCACTGTCAGCGCGATGAAATAGGACTCGTACAGCCCCATCAGATTCCAGGGCCCGATTTCCGCGCCCGGGATCCCCGTCACCCCACGGGCTGCGCCGAAGGGGTCGCGGAACTTGATCCAGATGAGGCGGATGAACTCCCCCAGGGCGAAGGAGGCGATGAAAAAGCCGAAGCCCACGGTGCGCAGCAGCGGGAAGATGATGAGCAGACTGCAGAGCGCCGCCACCACGCCCCCCAGGGGCACCGTCAGCCAGAACGGCAGACCCCCGAGCTTGCCGAGCAGCGCCGCGCCATAGGCGCCCGTGCCCATGATCACCACGTGGCTCAGCGACCAGTCCCCGGTGGTGTTCACCAGCCGGTAGCTCTGCGCCAGGATGAGGTTGAACATCAAGAACACCAGCACCTCTACTTGGTAGAACTCCACCAGGAACGGCAGGGCGATGGCAACGCCGAGCACCAGGGCAAGACCAATGAATTTCTCAAACATGCCTGTCCTCACGCCTTGACCCGGCCCAGCAGGCCTTCCGGTTTCACAATCAGGATCAGCGCCATCAGCGCCACCCCCGCCATGGTCGCCGTCACCCCGTCGATCAGCGTGGTGACGAAGGTGTGGATGAAGCCGAGAATGAACGCCGCCAGCACCGCGCCGCCGATGCTCCCCAGTCCGCCAACGATGACGATGATGAAGGCGGTGGTGATGACGTCATGACCTAGGTAGGGCGTGACCGGCATCACCGGCGCCATCATCGCCCCGGCGATTCCCGCGTAGCCCCCGGCAATGACCATCGCCAGCATGGTGATCCTGCTGATGGAGATCCCTTGCAGCGCCGCCACCTCCGGATCCTGGGCGCAGGCCCGCAAGGCCTTGCCCAAGCGCACGTAATTGAGGAAGTACCACAGGAGCACCACCATGAGGATGGCCACCGGGATCACCACCAGGCGCTGCCAGGCGATGAAGGCACCGGCCACCTGGGCCGCCCCCATGTAGGGGGTTGGGATCGACTTCGGCAGACCCACCCCCCAGATCTGACCCACCAGCACCTGGATGATGAAGGCCAGACCCGCGGTGGCCATGAAACCCGCCAGCACGTTGCCCCGGGTGGGCCGAAATATCAGCCGCTCGGTGAGCAGACCCACCAGCGCCATTAGCGGGAACGCCGCCAGCACCGCCGCCGGAAACGGCACGCCCATCTGCGCGTACAGCACGTAGACGATGTAGGCGCCCAGCATGTAGAACTCGCCGTGGGCGAAGTTCGCCATCTTCATGACGCCGAAGCCCAGCGCGAGGCCCACCGCCACCGTAGCGTAGATGGACCCCAGCACCAGGGAATTGGCCATGCTCTGAACGAGAACAGGAATCTCCACGCTCATTCTCCCTTGATCGGAACAGATGGTGAATCCAAGGCGGGCGCGATGCTGAGCACTCCCTCGGCTAAACGACGGCTCTGAGAACATTTCGACTGAAGCACACCCATCGCCAGCAACTTAGAAAAAGCCTGTGCACGCTGGATATCTGTCCCTCCCTGTAACTTAATACTGGCTATCCTGCCAGGAGGGCAGAACAAATGGTCCCAGAGATCATCGGTGGCCGCCATGACGCCAAGGCTCCCTGTAATCTCCGCCATGTTCGGAGAGGGCCCCTCGATGCATCCATTCGGTTGACCGGGAAGTGCTGCTAAGTTGAAGTTCATGCCTACGCCCTATCTTGCCGCGACCGTCGCAGGGCTTGAGTCAGAGCCGGTACTACTTGGAACATTTCCCCCACATCGCCGCAGTCGCACTTTAGATTAATAGGCGTCTCGGGATAGGAATTATTGGCAACAATCACCCGAGCGCTGCGGATCCCCGCGTCCGCGGAAGGGCCCAGCCGAACAGCGGTGACGGAGCCTGTCCTTAGTGCCTCCTTGAAACGCAGAGTCTGCTGCGCCGCCACCTGGCCGCCCAGATCGATCATCCAGCGGACTGCGTCCTCGTCCACTACGAGACCATCAGGGGTGATCTCAATGCCGCCTTCGCGATTCGTAACCCGCTTTTCACATGCCCAAATATTCATCGTGTCGTCCAGTCTTGATTCGAATAGCCGCTGGTATGCGACGGAGCCTGACCCCGGCCCAACACAGGGAACCCGCAAACCCGGAGTGTTCGCGCAGCGAAGATTTCAGGCCTTGTTTAACTCCGCCACAAGCATGCGAAACACATCCGACTCGGTGATGATCCCAACAAGCTTTCCAGCGCGGTCGACCACAGGCAATGCGCTGATCTTGCTATTGAGCATGGTCTTGGCCGCCTCCCCCACCGCGGTTTCTGGCGCAGTCGTGATGACCGGACTACTCATGAGCTGCTTGATCGTGAGCTTGGCGAGCAAGTAGTTCATCTCCCAGATACTGAGGGAAGTCGCATCCGAAGGCTTAGCCTCGCGAATGTCGGAGAGTGTGACGATCCCTACTAGTTTGCCGTCCTTGACCACCGGCAGGCGGCGGATACCATGCTCCTGCATGAGCTTGTGAGCGTCGGGCAGTGTGGTCTCCGGCGTGATCACTACCACCTGGGGTGTCATCCATTCCCGTACAATGCGTGTGCTCATCTTCTTGCTCTCCTCGTGAATGCCGTCTGGCCTCAGTTGCAGGCGACCCGCATCTCTTCGGCAATATCGAAGATGTCGGCCACGATCCCGTACTTGGCCACCGAGAAGATGGCCGCCTCGGGATCGGTGTTCACGGCGATGATGGTCTCCACGTGCTTCATGCCCGCCATATGCTGCACCGAGCCGGAGATCCCCATGGCGAGATACAGCTTGCAGGCGGCGACTGTCTTGCCCGATTGGCCGACTTGGCGCGACTTGGGCAGCCAACCGTTGTCGGCTATGGGCCGCGAGCAGCCCAGGGCCGCGCCCAGCACCTCGGCCAACTCGCGGAACTGCTCCACGTTGGCCTCCTCGCCGATGCCCCGGCCGATGGAGAGCATGAACTCCGCCCGGGTAATGTCCACGTCCCCGGTGGCCTCCGGCTCCTTCCAGTCCCGGTGCTGGCTGCGCGGCGTCACCGCGGGCAGCTTGAAGCTGCTGACCTCGGCAGAGCCAGCACCCTCGGCGGCCATAAAGCTGCCGGCCCGCACCGTCAGCACCACGGTTTCGCGCCCAGGGAAGTCCAGTTCCATGTGCACCTTCTCCTTGTAGGCCGCCCGCACCGCCACCAGCGACTCGCCCTCGTAGCGGATGGCGAACACATCTGAGGCGAAGCCGTAACCGGCCGCGCCTAAGGCCGGCGCGTAACCCCAGCCGTCGATACTGTGGGGGATCAGCACCAAGCCCGGCTTGCGGGTCTCGATGAGGGCCTTGGCCGCCGCTTCGTAGACTTCGGGCTGGAACTCATCAGCGGGGGACTCCACGGCGATCACCTCGTCCACGCCGCTGACGTTCAGGGCGCCCGCCAGCGCTTGGGGATCCTTGGCAATTACCGCCACCGCCACAGTCCCGCCCTGGGCGACCCTCAGCTCCGCCGCCGCGCTAACCAGCTCCAAATTCACTGGGTTCAGCCCGCCTCGGCGATGTTCCGCAACTATCAAAATCCCGCTCATGGTCACAGTCCTCGGAACTCTTTTATGATCTGCACAATCCGCGCCGCCTGCTCCGCCCTAGTGCCCTCGATCATCTCCGCACGCGCCCGCTCCGGCGCATACATCCGACGTACCCGGGCACCCGAACCCGCCTCGCCCACCTGGGCACCCTCCAGACCCAGATCGGCATGGGTCAGCACGTCGATGGGTTTGGCCGCCGCCTGCTTGATGCCACGCAGGGAGGCGTAGCGCGGGCTGTTGATTCCAAGCTGAATCGTGAGCACCGCCGGGCACTGCACTGTAATCTCCTCCTCCAAACCTCCTTCTAGCTCGCGCCGGGCCAGCGCCTCGCCGGCACCGGGTTTGTAGTCAAGATGCGAGACCACCGCCGCATGGGGCCAGCCCAAAAAGGCGGCTAGGCATATCCCCGTCTGCGCAAAGGCGTGGTCCGAGGCCTGGACGCCCGTAAGGACCATCTCCGGCTGCTCGCGCTCCACCACCTTCGCCAGCACCCGGGCCACTGCCACCGGGTCCGAGCCCTCTAGGGCATCGTCCCACACCCGGATTCCGCGGTCCGCACCCTTGGCCAGACACTTGCGCAGCACATCGTCCGCTTCCAAGGAGCCCACCGTGACCACCACCACCTCGTCGGCCTCGCTGCCGAACTCCTCCTTGACGCGCATCGCCTCCTCCACGGAGTAGTCGTCCCACTCGTTTAGGTCGAAGTCGCAGTACTCTCGATCCACATCTTTTCCGTCCTCGCGCATCTCGAAGTCGTCGTCCAGGACGGCAACCTGCTTGACGGTCACTATTAATTTCATCGTTACGTACCCCAAATTGGTCAATTCTGTCAGGCACCCGCCTTGCACTACGAACGCCGAATGTCGGTCACCGGCCTCCCAGCCCGTCGTCGCCCGAGAGCGCGCCCGCAGTCGGACGTGCAGGACCTCAACGACATGTAGATCGACCCCTAAGGCTTACAGTGGTCGAGCGTGGCCGATTTGAGGACATCCATGCCCGGTATTAGGGAGTTGGCCATGCTCCTCGCGCGAAAGGGTGTTCTACGTTTTCTCTATTGCGATCAGTCGCAGGGACAGCCGGAGGGTGCCGGCCCCCCGACAGCCCTGCCTCTTGCTAGACGCGCTGATCCCACATCTGACCCTTGTCCCGCACGACCTTGATGATCGTGTCCTTGCGCGACTCGAACCACTTGTCGTAGCGCAGGACCGCCTGAACCCGCTTGGCCCCGTCGCGAACCTCGCAAAAGGGGATCGGCGGCGAGATCATATTGTCGATGCCCCACATGTCGGCACCGCCCATCCGGGCGGGACCGAGCAGCGTCGGGAAACTTTTCTGCGCGCGCAGCGCCTTGAGCACTTCGTCGGGATCGAAGGTGCCCGCCAGCTGGCACCCGTGCGCCCAGACCTGCAGTGTGATGGCATGGTCCCAGTCGACACCGGTGATGTTGCGCTTGACGTCGGCGGGGGCGCCGGCCCCGTAACGCGACATCCAGTCCTGGTAGAACTGGTGCTGCACCGAGGGCTCGCCCCACCAGGGGTCGTCGAACAGCGGGTAGCTGTTGGTGGCACCCTCCAGCCACTCCTTGGGCACCCGCTGCAGCACCGACTCCTCCTCGATGTAGTTGGCCGAGACGATGCCCTTGAAGCCCTGATTGAAAAGCTGCTCGCAGATCCCCACCACGAAGTCCGGGTAAGAGAGGCTGAGGCTCACCACATCCGGTTTCGCGGCCAAGATAGCGGTGACGATGGGGGCGAAGTCGGTGGTGTCCATGGAGTAGTGCTCGTCGTAGACCACCTCCCAGCCGTCGGCTATTGCCGCGCCCACTTCCCAGGCTTGGCAAGTCCTGCCGATGGTGTCGTCCTGGCACACCGCCGCCCAGCGCTTGAGGCTAGGGTTGTTGTACCTATGGTAGACGGGCCGCAGCATGTCGAAGCGCGGGGTGACGTCGCCACCGGAGAGGAGGTAGGGCCGGTCGGGCTTGATGTCTGCGGACACGAGGCTCCCGTAGATGACCTTGTGCTGGGTCAGGAAGGGGTGGGTGGTGTCCGCGGGGCTACCGCCGACGGCGCTGATAAACTTGACCTTATGGCGCAGCACCAACTCGCGCGCGCCTTGCAGCGCCTTGCTGCCGATGGCCTCGTCGTCGAACGAGTGCATCTGCAGCGGATAGCGGGTCCCGCCCACCAGCAGACCGCCCTCCGAGTTCACCTTGTCGATGAACATCTGGTTGCCGGTCAGGCCCGGCAGACCCCAGCCTGCGTCCGGCCCCGACAGGGCGGCCAGGAAGCCGATGCTGATGGTCTCGCCTATGGGTTCCTTCGGATTGGCGGTCTTGGCCACTTCCTCGGGCGCCATGTCCGGGAAGTAGTAGGCTGCCTTGCGCTCCGCCGCCGCACGTGCGGCGCTGAGGCAACCCACTGCCAAGCCCAGCGCGCTTGCCTTAAGCAGTATTCTGCGTGTAATACCCATGACTCACTCCTTCAGTTGTCTATGATCGCCGTCAACCGAGGTCCCGTATCCTATCGGCGGACCTTACGCGCTGATGACGAAGAATTTTTTGAACGGGGACTTGATGGTCCAGGTTGAGCGATGCCCCTTCGGGAAGGACGCAACGTCGCCGGGAACCATGTCGACTCGATCGCCGTTTTCCAACTCGATGCGCGCTTCGCCCTCCAACAAGTGAAAGGTCTCGTTGCCGCCGAACGTATACGTAAATGTCGCTGGCTCGGCGGTGAAGAAGCCAGCGTAGAGCAGTGGCTCACCTTCGGCGCTGGCCTTGAGCCAATGAACCTTACCGTTTGGGTTTCCCTCGACAGCGTCGAGTGAAAACGGCTCGTAATCGGTGGCTTTGATGTTCGAGTGACGGATTACACCTGTAGTCTTCATTTGCTCTTGCTCCTCTCACGGTTAGGGACCTGCACAACGTCGACAACTCGGGCTTCGTCGCCGCCCCGGGAACCGTCCCGAACCAGCCCGAGGCCGAGCCATAAGGCAAGCGTTGATCGAAGGTGCTCACAGACTGCCTGTCGAGCGCGTTCCGGACGGTGCCTCGCTACCGCATTCAGAATTGCTCGGTGCTCGTCATTGGATATGTCAAAGGTTGATCGCGGCTCGGGAACGCTTAAGGAAAGTCGATGCGCCTCTGCACGCACCTCGGAAATCTGCGTGAGAAGCCGCTTTGATCCTGATGCGTCAGCCAAGGCAAGATGGAAAAGCGTGTCCGCCTTCGCCCATTTCTCAAACTCGTTCTCGCTATGCATCAGAGCAACAAGGGCCTCTAGATGGGCTATCTGGGCCTGTGTGGCGTTCTGGGCGGCAAGCTCAGCGGCGGCGCCCTCAAGGGCAGCACGGTAATTCGAAAAGTCGCGAAGCTCGCTTTCTGACGGGAGTTCCGCGCGATTCAAAGCAGCCGTCTTTACGGTTTCAAAGCTCACGAAAGTACCGCCGCCGCGACCTCGGACTGTTTCCAGGTGACCTGCTTCACGCAGGATTGCCAGTGCCATTCTGAGCGTAGCCGTGGAGATACCGAGCCCCTCGGCAAGCTTTGACTCGGGCGGTAACTGCTCGCCAGGCTCCAGCAGCCCAAGCCCAATCGCTTGGCCGATGCGTGCCACCGTTTCCGATACGGCGCTACCCTCACGAATCGGGGTAAAAATCGTTTGCTCCACGAGCCGATCGATTAGTGAGCGTGTCTGCGGACCCGATGCCATGGCTTAGCCTTCTATATGACTGCTACAATCACTTGGAAATGGAAACCCTGATCTGACTCGACCGGGCCTCTACCTTTTGGCCGTCGAGCACCGCGTCATACTCGGCATCGCGTCGACCCAGCACTCGGTACTCGCGGATGTAGGGAAGCGGCACTGCGGGATTTGCTGAGTCGATTTCCCGTGCAAGCCGGTGACCGTCGAAAATGGCATCGGCGATAAGGCGCGGAGAAACGCAATCCCCAATTCGGTAGAGACCCCGAATACCTTCTCGTGCCAGGGCGTCCGGGTCCGCCTCAAGATCGCGAAAGAGGGATTCGTTGGAGTTTCTACAGGTCACAAGGACCACGCTATCAATCTCCCAAGTGGCGATCTTTCTGCTGTCGTAGATATGTGCGCCTCTGGCAAATCCGGATTCGATGAGGTCGAGGGTATGTTCGGTTACGACGTGGACGTTCAGACCACAAAGGGTTCGTCTAATCCGGGGAAGCTCGAGTGTGTATTGTGTAAAGGGCGCGATCTGGTCGAGCGGTGTTACAAGTGTAACAGCGTGCCCCTCGCGGGCGAGCTTCTCTGCAAGCGCGCTACCCATGAAATAACCGTCACAATCGTATACGAGGACGCGCGGTCCAACCGGTCGCTTGCCCTCGACCATGATCTGCTCAGGCGTGAGGCATTGTGGCAGCGACGCATCTGCACCAGGTATGGGCTCGTGGGTTGCACCGTTGATCCCTTTCTCTGCCCAGTGAGATCCTGTGGCGACCACCACAATATCGGCGCCGTACTCGCGAACTTTCTTGGCATCGAGGGTGGCTTCCAAAATGACCTCGACGTTCTTGAGTTTGTCGAGCTGAACCTTGCGGTAATCGACTACCCGTCCCCACTCTCCAAAGCCTGGAAGACGGGGAATCCAACGCATGCTCCCGCCCAGTTCGCTATTGGCTTCGACGAGGTGAACACGCCGAAAACCCCGCTTCGCGAGCACTACGGCACATTCCATGCCGGCCGGCCCGGCACCCACTACAAGAACGTCCGCCTCCGCATTCGCGGCGCGAGAGAATCGTTCCGGGTGCCAGCCTCTCCGATACTCCTCTCCGGCTGTCGCGTTCTGCGTACAGGCAATGCGTGCAGCACCAACCGCCCAGCGAGAAACACAGAAGTTGCAGCCTATGCACTCTCGGATGTCATCAAAACGTCCCTCTTCGATTTTCTTGGGCAGGAACGGATCTGCAATCGACGGTCGGGCCGCGCCGATCATGTCAAGTTGGCCGCTCTTGATGGCATCGATCATCACGTCCGGGCTGGTGAACCGCCCGACGCCGACGACGGGTTTGCTGACATGCGGTTTGACGATCTCGACGAAGGGACGCTGGAAGTTCTCCTTGAAGAACCTGGAGGGGCCGGCGTCTTCACCCCATTCCAGATTTCCGATCACGAAATCCCAGAGGTCCACAAGGTGGTCGGCGAGTTGAACGAAGCCGATTCCGTCCTCTTCCGCCTTGATCCCGAGATCGCCACGCAGAGTATCTATGCCGAAGCGACAAGAGATGGCGCAGCTGTCTCCTACCGCTTCGCGCACCATCTCCAGCGTCTCCAGCCACATGCGAGCACGATTCTCCAAAGTTCCGCCATATTCGTCTGTGCGCTTGTTATAAAAGGGCTCGAGAAACTGATGGAGAATTGGGTGGGTATGTCCGCCATAAACATTGACCAAGTCGAAACCGGCGGATCTGGCTCGCCTGGCCGCGGCGACGTAAAACCCCTGGATTTCGCGGATGTCGCGCTTGCTCATGGTCGTGCACGACTGGTAAGGGACGTAGTCGCTCGGGACCTGAGATACGCCTCGAGGTGCGACTCGTGTTTCGTAGTTCAGGGCGTGCTTCGACCCGTACCAGAGTTGCGCACCGGCCAGTCCACCGTGATCGTGGATTCGCTCGCACATCAGTGCGAGGTTGCGGACGTCACCGTCGTCCCATAGTCGCGCGCTGACATAGGGAGTGTCGTCGCTCTCCGGATGAATGGAGCAGTACTCTGTGTTGACGACGCCCCAGCCACCCTCGACCGCTGTGGACCGAAAATAGGCCTGGGCGCCAGGACGTTCCACGCCGAGCGCATTGCAGTGCGGCGCCTTGTAGAAGCGATTTGGGCTCGTTTTCGGCCCGATCTTGATGGGCTCAAACAGGACATCGTACTTCGTGTTTTTTGCCACTTGTTTCCTCCTGCCTTGCGCCTTAACAGGTAACCTCTGAAATCAGAGTTTAACGCTTTTTACGTATTAAGCAAGCATTTTGCACGATAGTTGAATTAGGTTAATTATGACGATGTCTTAGGCGCTGCTGAGACGAGTTGTCTCGCGCCCCTTGCGGACAAACATTGGTCGCGGGCTGCCCTACCGCGCTTGGAAAAGGCCCGACAAGAGATCTGGTAGAGTTCCCAGAAGCTGGTGGACAGGGGCAGTGTAGTATCAAGAAGGGGAAGGTGAGGGTCAGACCCATGTCCACAAAGCAGAGGGTCGGTCAAGTTCGCACGACGTATGAGCTGCCCCGGAATTGACGTAGTAAGTCGCCACGGAGAATCCGTGCCGACGGCACAGATCGTTCACGGCCGCGCCGGCATCGGCTTCCACCAGAATCCCGATGCTCTGCTCTAAGGTCGGGGGTTCGATCCCCCGTCTCCACCATCTTCCCTAGCTCTACTTTCCAGTTTCACACGAATCTGTTTCGCACCGCTCCCCGCGGGACTCGGCCCGCTACAGCCACGCGCGGGCGTTACACGTCGCGAGGCAGCAGGGGCGACGGACACCCGGCTGGATGCCCTGCCCCCTGCAGTCAAGCGCCCTCTCCATGTTTCGCGCAAAGGTGAATGCCGTGAGGCGAGATGGCGTGCCTCAAACGCGCGATGTTGCCAGGGCCGTCGAAGACGCCGATCGCGCACCCATGCCGCGGCTACATCAGCGGTGCCAGCGCGCTCGCAATCCGCTCGACCTGCTGCTCATCTAGCATGCTCGTCAATACGCCCATGAACCGACCGTCCTGTATGCCGGACACGATGTACTGCCAGCGGTAGGCGTTAAGGACCCCCTCGACGATGTCGGCCGCCTCCTCTGCCCGGAAGGCACGGCCGGCAACCTTCACGAAATAGCGGGCGTCCGCCTGTGCCTGCCGCTGCAGGATGCCGTCGATCGCCACGACCAGCTCTATCAAGTCGGAAACCGCCCGATCCCGCTCCTCCCGGGTCATCCTGGCGTCCTCGCGCCTCCACTCCAGCTCATCGAGGATGGCGTGCTGGGATTCCTCCTTCCAGTGGTACAGGAAGACGTCCTTCCACAGCGCGGAGAGATCCTGTGCCGGCTCGATGCTCTTCCTGTAGTGCACCTGGGTGAAGATCTCGATGTGACAGGTGAGCGCCAGCACTGCCCAGGTCGACATGCCGAGAACGGCGCCCGCCACTGCATCCGCGTCGGCCGTCAGCACGTATCCCGCCGGCATCCCGGCCGCGGCCAACGCCTCCATGCGCCGGAACAGTTCCTGGTGCTTCAGCTCCTCGTCGCTGAACCGGACCAATGCCTCGAGCGCCACCTGATCGCCGAGCCAGTAGTCCCTGCTGAGCTCCAGCACCTTCGCGTTGATGAAACGCTCCACGAGCCCGAAGATGGAGGCGTAAGTGCGCCCCTGGATCTGGCTCAACATCAGCCTTTCCCCATCGCTGAGGAATGCGAGCTCATGCACGAGCGACAGGTTGTCGGGAAGGAACTTCTGCGTCATGTCGAGCTTGCGCCCGCGGATCACGTCGCGGTCGATTTCCCAGCGCACGCGCCTTGATGCCTCTATGCAGCGTGCATACCTGCTCTCATCATTCATCCTCATTACCGCTACCATGGTTGTCTCCTCGTCTGTTGATCGATTGGGTAAATGGCTCTCCGTGAGGGGAAGCCGGCGCGGCACTCCATCTGCTGCGCGGTCATATGCTGCGACCGGGCCGGGCCCGAGCCCATAGGGCCGAGGTCCTGTTCTTTGGTCACCCCGCGTCGCATACCGGTGAGCTTTGTCCCGGCTGGCGCTACACTGGCCGGATGCGATAGCCGGAGGCGGGTAGATGCGGCAGTCGATTCGTTTCGTCACCACGCGGGACGGGGTCACTCTGGCCTGGGCGGTCGCGGGTCAGGGGCCGGATCTGGTCAAGGCATCGAATTGGTTGTCACACCTGGAGTTCGAGTGGGACAGCCCGGTGTGGCGCCACTGGATACGCTTCTTCGCCGAACACTTCCGCTTCATTCGCTACGACGAGCGCGGCTGCGGCATGAGCGACTGGGATGTCGAGGAGCACTCCTTCCAGCGCTGGAGCGACGACTTCGACACGGTTGTGGAGGCCGCAAAGCCCGCGCGACCATTCATCGTCCTCGGCATCTCGCAGGGCGGCGCGGCAGCCGTCAGCTATGCCGCCCGCCATCCGGAGCACGTGTCGCATCTGATTCTCTACGGCGCTTACTCCAGGGGCGCCGGTCTAAGGCAGAACGCGGAAGACAAGCTGCGGCTGAAGGCCATCGCCGAACTGACGCGTCTGGGCTGGGGTCAGGACAACCCCGTGTACCGGCAGTTGTTCACGTCGCGGTTCGTGCCGGAAGCCAACTCCGAGCAAATGGGCTGGTTCAATGAATTGTGTCGCAAGACTACGCGGCCCGATGTCGCAATGAAAATGATGAAGGCGAGGTTCCAGGTCAACATCGTGGATCTCCTGCCGCAGGTGAGGACTCCCACGCTGATACTCCACGCCAATCGCGACGAGGCCGTTCCTCTGGCCGAGGGGGTCGCACTCGCCAAGGGAATCCCGGAGGCGAAGTTCGTTCAGCTCGAGTCGCGCAATCACATACTGCTCGAGGGCGAACCGGCGTGGGAGCGACTGAAGGAGGAGGTTCTCCATTTTACGGGCGTCACTCCGCGCGAGACCGCAGAGGATCCCGTCTTTACCGCGCTTTCAGCGCGCGAGCGCGACGTGCTGGCCGGCATCGCATTGGGGCTCGGCAACGCAGAGATCGGCAACCGCCTGTTCATCAGCGAGAAGACCGTGCGCAACCACGTCACGCGCATCTTCGAAAAGCTCGGGGTGCAATCGCGGGCGCAGGCGATCGTGCTGGCGAAGGACAAGCGTCTGTCGATGCAGTGGTCGGCCAGGAATCCCTGAACAGGGGCGCGCGCTCGCCCTTGCGCCTATGGCAGGGCTGGCGCTAGCGCCGTGCGAGGTCGAGCCAGGTGGCGATCACGGCATCGGGATTCAGCGAGAGGCTGGTGATACCCTGCTCCATCAGCCAGCGGGCAAAGTCGGGATGGTCCGAGGGCCCCTGCCCGCAGATGCCGATGTACTTTCCGGCCTCCAGGCAGCACTTGATGGCGCGCGCGACGAGCGCCTTCACGGCCGGGTCGCGCTCATCGAAGGTGTCGGCGACGAGGTTCGAATCGCGATCCAGGCCGAGCGTGAGCTGAGTGAGATCGTTGGAGCCGATCGAGAAGCCGTCGAAGTGGCGCAGGAACTCATCGGCCAGCACGGCGTTGGACGGCACCTCGCACATCATGATGAGCTTCAGTCCTTGCTCGCCGCGTTTCAGGCCGTTGGCGGCGAGCAGCTCGACGACGGCCTCGGCCTGCCCGAGCGTGCGCACCATCGGCACCATCACCCACACGTTGTCCAGGCCCATCTCCTCGCGCACGCGCCTGAGCGCCTGGCACTCCATCTCGAAGCAGGGCCGAAACGAGGGCGCCACGTAACGCGCCGCGCCGCGGAACCCGAGCATTGGGTTCTCCTCGTTGGGCTCGTAGCGATCGCCGCCGATCAGGTTGGCGTATTCATTGGACTTGAAGTCCGAGAGCCGGACGATGACGGGCAGGGGCGCGAACGCCGCGGCGATGCTCGCGATGCCCTCGGTCAGGCGCGCGACGTAGAACTCCGTCGGTCCCGGGTATCCGGCCATCTTCGCGCGGATCCGCGCCTGCAGATCGGCGGGCAACTTGTCGAACTCGAGCAGCGCCTGCGGGTGCACGCCGATGGCGTTGCTGATTATGAACTCCAGGCGCGCCAGGCCGACGCCGGCGCTCGGCAGTGCGGCGAAGTGAAACGCACGCTCGGGGTTGCCGACGTTCATCATGATCTTCACGGGCAGATCGGGCATACGATCGAGATCCAGACGCGTGACCTCGAACGGTACGCTGCCGCGATACACGTTACCCGTGTCACCTTCGGCGCACGAGACCGTCAGCGTCTCGCCGTCGCGTATCACCTCGGTGGCGTTGCCGCAGCCGACGACCGCCGGCACGCCCAGCTCGCGGGCGATGATGGCGGCGTGGCAGGTGCGGCCGCCGCGATTGGTGACGATGGCCGCGGCGCGCTTCATGATCGGCTCCCAGTCCGGATCGGTCATGTCGGCCACCAGCACGTCGCCGGGCTGCACGCGGTCCATGTCGGCGATCGAGTGCACGACGCGCGCGGGACCGGCGCCGATGCGGCTGCCGATGCTGCGGCCGGTTGTCAGGACCTCGCCGGTGCCCTTCAGGTCGAACCGCTCCAGCGTGCGCGCGCGGCGGCTCTGCACGGTCTCCGGGCGCGCCTGCACGAGGTAGAGCTTGCCGTCGATGCCGTCCTTGGCCCACTCGATGTCCATGGGCCGCTCGTAATGGCGCTCGACGGCCACCGCGTATTTCGCCAGTTCCGTCACGTCCGCATCGTCGATGCAGAAGCGCCGCTGCAGATCCTCGGGCACGGATTCGGTGTGCACGCGCGCGCCCTCGCCCGACCCGTAGACCATGCGCAGCAGCTTCGTGCCCAGGTTGCGGCGCAGGATCGAAGGCCGGCCTGCGGCGAGCGCAGGCTTGTAGACGTAGAACTCATCCGGGTTGACCGCACCCTGCACCACCGTCTCGCCGAGGCCATAGTTCGCGGTGATGAACACCGCGTCGCGGAATCCCGATTCGGTGTCGAGCGTGAACATCACGCCGCTGGCGGCGAGATCGCTGCGGATCATCCGCTGCACGCCGGCGGATAGGGCGACGTCGCGATGCGCGAACCCCTGGTGCACGCGGTAGGCGATCGCGCGATCGTTGTAGAGCGAGGCGAACACGTGCTTGACCGCCTGCTTGACGGCATCCAGCCCGCGCACGTTGAGCAGCGTCTCCTGCTGGCCGGCGAAGGAGGCCTCGGGGAGATCCTCGGCGGTGGCCGAGGAACGCACCGCGACCGAGAGTTCCGGGCCCGCGTGGCTTTCCATGGCGCGGTAGGATTCTTCGATCGCGCGCTCCAGGCCGGGGGGAAAGGCCGCCGCTGCCACCCAGGCGCGGATCTCGCGGCCGGCCGCCGTCAGCTGCGCGATGTCGTCGACGTCCAGATGATCCAGGCGCGCGTGGATGCGCTCGGTGAGCCCGTTGGCGGCGAGGAACTCCCGGAAACCCTCCGCCGTGGTGGCGAAGCCCTCGGGCACCAGCACGCCGGACTCGGAAAGACCGCGGATCATCTCGCCCAGGGAGGCGTTCTTGCCGCCGACCCGGGCGGTGTCGTGCATACCGAGTTGATTCAGCGGAATCGTGTAGTCGTCGCCGGACATGCGTGTACTCCTGCGCCTAGGCTAGTGCATTCGAACGCGGACTGGAGGATATTAGAATTTATGAGGCGCCGCGTATTTTTCGTTTCGGATCGAACCGGGATCACCGCCGAGAATCTCGGCGAGACCCTGCTCACCCAGTTTCCCGAGTTCGAGTTTACACGCACCCGCCGTCCTTTCATCGATTCCGAGGCCAAGGCGCGCGACATCGTGGCGCAGATCGACCAGGCCGCCGTCGAGGACGGCGCGCCGCCGCTGGTGTTCAGCACGCTCACCGACCCGGATTGCCAGGACATCATCGCCGCCAGCAGCGGCAGCGTCTTCGAGCTGTTCGGGACCTTCATCGGTCCGATGGAACAGACGCTGAAGGCCCATTCCACGCACAAGGCCGGCCGCATGCACGGGATCAGCGACCAGCGAAGCTACGAGCGGCGCATACAGGCCCTGAATTTTACGCTGGATCACGACGACGGTCAGCGCGTGCAGGGATTGGAGGCGGCCGACGTCGTTTTGATGGGGGTATCGCGCTGCGGCAAGACGCCCACGAGTCTGTACCTGGCGATGCAATTCAATCTGCGGGCAGCGAACTACCCGCTCACCGACGATGACCTGGACGCCACGCAGCTGCCGGCCGTGCTGCGGCCTTGCCGCGAGAAGCTCTTCGGCCTGACGATAAAGCCCGAGCGGCTCGCCCGCATCAGGGAGGAGCGGCGCCCCGACAGTCGCTATGCCAGCCTGCAGCAGTGCCGATCCGAGGTGGCGCGCGCCGAATCACTGATGCGCGCCGCGGGCGTGCCGTTTCTCGACACCACCACCATCTCCATCGAGGAGATCGCCACGACGGTCGTGCAGCGGTTCCGTCCGACGCACGACTAGCCCACGCCCGAGGTTTGCACGTACGGCGGCGCGCCGTCCGCCACGCGAATTCGGGATCGCCGGCGGGCGTCAGCCGCCGAGCTGTTTCAGCATCGTCGCCGCGTCGCTGACCTCGTACTTGCCGGGACCTTCGATGTTGAGGCGCTTGACGACGCCATCTTCGACCAGCATCGAGAAGCGCTGGCAGCGCACGCCGAATCCCTGCGCGACGAGGTCCAGCTCGAGGCCGAGCTTGCGGGTGTAATCGGCGCTGCCGTCGGCCATCATGCGGACCTTGCCGCCGGCCCTTTGGTCCTTGCCCCACGCACCCATCACGAACGGGTCGTTCACCGACATGCACCAGATCTCCTCCACGCCCCTGGCCTTCAGGGCGTCGTATCCCGCGACGTAGCTCGGCACGTGCTGTGCGGAGCAGGTGGGCGTGAACGCGCCCGGCAGCCCGAATATCACGATGCGCTTGCCCTTGATCAGATCCTGCACCTTGAACGTGTTGGGGCCGATGCTGCAGCCCTCGGTCGCGACATCGAGGTACTCGCTGAGCGTCCCTTCCGGGAGCCGATCGCCGACTTTGATGGTCATCATTGCCTCCAAGTATTCTTCTGGTTGGGTATGGATGCCCAAGCTTACTACCCCGGCCGGCGGTTCGCGACACTGCCGCCGTCACCGTGAATTCGGGCAGCGATCGCTATGCGGCCGCAGCGCCCTGGATCTCGATCTCGCCGCGCAGATAGGTCACTGCGCGTCCCGACACGGCGACCCGTAGATCGCGCAGCTCGCAGAGGAGCCGACCGCCGCGCCTGGAGACCTGATGCGCCTGCAGGCGGGCGCGGCCTAGCCGCCGGGCCCAGTACGGCGTCAGCGCGCAATGCGCCGATCCGCACACCGGGTCCTCCGGCACGCCCAGCTTCGGCGAGAAGAAGCGACTCACGAAATCCACGCCCTCTCCCGGGGCGGTGACGATGACCCCGCGTCGATCCAGCTGCCTGAGCAGATCGACATCCGGCTGCAGCTGGCGCACGATCGCCGCGGCATCGAACACGGCGAGATAGTCGTCGGCACACCAGACCTCCGCCGGCTCCGCCCCGAGCGCCCGCACCAGCTCCGGCGGGGCCTCGCAGCGTTGCGGTTCCCGCGCCGGCAGGTCCATCTCCAGCCACTCGCCGCTGCGGGCAACGTGCAGCTCGCCGCTGCGCGTGTGGAAACGTATCCTCGGCTGCAGGTAGTCGTAGTGCTCGAAAAGCACGTGCGCGGTCGCGAGCGTTGCGTGGCCGCAGAGATCGACCTCGTGCGCGGGCGTGAACCAGCGCAGATCGAAGCCGTCGGTGGCCGGTTTGAAAAACGCCGTCTCGGAGAGATTGTTCTCGGCGGCGATGGCCTGCATCACCGCGTCATCGAGCCAGTGCTCGAGTGGACAGACGGCGGCGGGATTGCCCTCGAAGAGGCGTTCGGCGAAGGCGTCGACGTGGAACAGACGGATGCGTGCGGACATCTCTACCCGGCGGCGACGGCGTGCAGGCCGGCCACGACGCCTCGCAGCCAGCCGATCGCGGAACTAGAGCTCGCCGCGTATCGTGAGTGAGACGTTGTGGCCGTCAAAGCTGTCCCGGCCCTCGATGATCGACCACTCGAAGGAGCTGGTCACGCCGAAGCTGCTGAAGAGGCGGAATCCGAACCCGGCCTCGATCTCATCGTCGTCATCGGGCTGCACCGAGGTGAACGCGCCGGGCAGGCCGCCCGCGTCCTCGCCGTTGTCGCGGCTCAGGTCATTGCGGTAGATGAGCAGGGCATACGGCTCCAGCGCCCCGAAGCTGTAGGCGATATCGCCGCCGAGCACCAATTGCGTGAGATCGATGTCGCGGTCGTCGACGGTGCGCACGGTGCCCGCGGCGGCACTGGCGGCGCTGCCGGTCTCGACATAGCCATCCTGCTGCTCCTGCGTGTACAGGAAACCGATCCGCCCGCCCAGCACCCAGTTGTTGACGATGGCAAGCGCGTTGAGATTGGTGGCGAAGAACCAGCGATCGGCGTCGAAGCTGGAGCTCGTCGTCGTCCCGTCGGTCGGCGAGATGCGCTCCTGATCGTATTCCAGCGGGGTGTAGCCGCCGGAGACGTCGATGGAGAAATTGTCGTTGATGAGCCAGGCCCCGTACGGCGCGATCGTGAATCCGTCGGAGTCCTGGCCGCCGCCGTTGTAGAAGGTGTCGGTGTCGGTGTCCTCGTAGCCCAGGGAGAGGCCGACGAGGAAACGATCATCGTATATCAACCGATCGAGGCCGACCGTGCCCCGGTCGGTGTCCGCGTCATAGGCCAGCGACTCATTGTTGAAGACGAAATCGCTGTCGTACCAGGAGCCGCGGTAGTTGACCCAGGCGCTCCAGCCGCCCAGCAGGTCGCCGGAGGACAGTCCGCTCTGCGGCCGACCCATGGCTGCCTGCATCTCGTCCCCGGCATCCCGCTTCAGGCGCTTGCGCGCGACGTCGGCGTTGGTCTCGCTGTTGATGCGCAGGTTGGCGCCGTTGGTCACCGATGTCGATACGCCGTTCAGGCATTCGGAGAAGTTGCTTCGATCGCAATGCGACGAGACGGACTGCGCGCGGGCGGCGCCCGCGGCGAGCAGCGCAAGCAGGACCCCTAGCGCGTAACGAGCGGGCAGCGTGGTCATGACCTTATCCTCCCCAAGGCTTGGTATTAATCAGCCTCTACGATTTATTGAAGTCTACTACTACAATGAGTTACATCCAACTCCTAAAACGTCTCTCATGCTCACCGCGGCACGGACACCCGCTGCGAGGACTGTATGCTGCGCAGGAGATTGTCGATGGCGCGCAGCCGCATGCGTTGCGGCGGCGTCGGTGGGCTGTGCGCGTCCGGGACGGTCGTCCCGTAGCCCGGCCGGTCGATGACCACGCTGCCGTACGCATTGCCGACCTCGATGGCGCTGGCGCTCGCGCCGTCCTCCGGCTCGAGCAGAACGATGGTGGCCGACTCGCCGACGACCTCGCCGCCCACGGTCGTGCCGCGTATGCCGATGGTCGCGACCACGCCCGTGCGCACCTGCATCGAGCGGGACCGGGCCTTGGCGATGAGCCCGGTGGTGAAGCGGAACGCGCCGCGCAGCACCTCCATGGCGACGTTGTCGGTGTCGGTGCGCGCGTATTTGAACTCGCTGATGTGGAAAGCGGAATCAGGGCCGAGCGAGAAGGAGGTGTTATCCTGAAAGCGCAGCGTGACGGTGGAACGGCTGCGGGTCTCGACCCGATCCCCGACGTGCACGGCATCGCCCTCCTCGAGCCGATGCGCGACATCGCCCGCGTCGAAGCGCGCGGCGTCGCCCTTCACATGCGTGACCTCGCCGACCGCCGCCAGGCTCTCGCCCGCCGCGACCGCGCCGCCCGCGAAAAAACCGAAGACAGCGAGCAGGAAGATCCTCGGTACCCACTTCATGCCTTACCCTCCGTGTGATGGCCCGCCCGGTGCCTCCTCGAACGCGGCCCCGCTGCGGCGCCGGCTCGCCACGGCCGCCGTGCTCCTCGCGATCGCCCTGCAGCCAGGCTGTACCGCCGTCGGTAGTATGGGCGCGACCAAGCTCCGGGCTCAAGCCTTTCACACGGCCGAGGCGGCCGGACTCAATGCCGATACGATCCAGGCGCCTGGGTTCCGGCTGCAGGCCTTTCATCGCGGCCTGGCCAACGCGCGTGCAGTCAACGTTTACATCGAGGGCGACGGCCGGGCGTGGAGCTCGCCGCATCGCCCCGCGCGCGACCCCACGCCGCGCGAGCCGATTGCGCTCGAGCTCGCCGCGCGCGATCGCTCCGCCGCCGTGCTGTATCTCGCGCGCCCCTGCCAGTACCAGGACGCCGCGGCGCTCGCCGCCTGCGACCGGAAGTACTGGACCACGCATCGCTACGCCCCCGAGGTGATCGATGCCATGGACGCGGCGATCGACATCGCCCTGCGCCGGGCCGGCGCGGACGGCGCGCGCGTGCCGCTGGGTCTCGTCGGCTACTCCGGCGGCGGCGCCGTGGCGGCCCTCCTCGCTGCGCGCCGACCGCAGGCGCGCTGGCTGGTCACGGTCGGCGGCAATCTCGATCACCGCGCCTGGACCGGCGCGCACGACGTGACGCCGCTGCCCGCATCGCTCAACGCCGCCGAGATCGCACCGACGCTGCGCGCGCTGCCGCAACTGCACCTGATCGGCGGCAGGGATCGGATCGTGCCGCGGGCGGTGACGGAATCCTATCTGCGGCGGGCCGGCGATGCCGCGAAGACGACCCTCATCGAGATCCCCGACTACGACCACCACTGCTGCTGGGCCGAGCGCTGGCCCGAGCTCGCCTGCGCCGCTTTGGACAACGCCGGCGCGACCTTCACGCCCTGTCGCTGATCGGCCGCTGACGGCGCGAGGTCGCCGCGCGTATCGCCCGGCGCCAACACGATAGTGCGTCAGGGCTTCGCGCCCGCCGCGTGCCGCGTCAGCAGACGATCCAGATGATTGGCGAAGCTCTGCCGATCGGCCTGGCTCAGCGCCGCCGGGCCCTCGGACTGGATACCGCTGGCGCGCAGCGTCTCCATGAAATCGCGCATGGTGAGACGTGCGCGGATGGTGTCCTCGGAATACAGCTCCCCGCGCGGACTGAGCGCGCGTCCGCCCCTGGCGAGCACGTCGGCGGCGAGCGGGATATCGGCGGTCACGACCAGATCGCCGGGATTCAGGCGTTTGACGATCTCCGCATCGGCGACGTCGAAGCCGCCGGCCACGCGCAGCGAGCGTATGTAGGGCGAGGCCGGTTTGGTGAGCGTCTTGTTGGCGATCAGCGTGACCACGATCCGCCGCCGCTCCGCGGCGCGAAACAGGATCTCCTTGATCACGCGCGGACAGGCATCGGCATCGACCCAGATCTGCATCAGCGGCAACTCGCGGCGGTCGTCATCGGGAATTCGGGGTGTTTACGCGACCGGGGCTCGTGCCTCGCCTTGACGAAGACAGGCGCCGCCGTAATACTGTATGCATGTACAGCATCATGAATCCCGGCAGGCGGGAAAGGAGCCGGCCTCGGTACGCGCGCCGGACGGATCGGGGGCGCGCGGGGGCGCGTGGCCTGCACCGCAGCATAAGGAGCGGGCGGATCGATGTCCACCGCCAGCGGCCCGGCTTCTGCCGGGCCGGGGCGCAGACGCCCCGCGCCACGATCCCCCGCGGAAAGGCGATCTCCCCGGTTATTCAACCAGTTGAAATGACGCCTGCCGGTGGCTTGGCGACCCG
This sequence comes from Gammaproteobacteria bacterium, assembly GCA_041395385.1. Classification (GTDB taxonomy): domain Bacteria; phylum Pseudomonadota; class Gammaproteobacteria; order JAJPIJ01; family JAJPIJ01; genus JAJVHZ01. The sequence goes on along the minus strand of JAWLAN010000026.1, from coordinate 35,072 downwards.
TCTGCCGCCACGATCCCATATCGAGATGCTTCCATGAGCGACCTGACACCGCGCCAGAACGAGATCCTGAAGCTCATCCGCAAGCGCATCGAGCAGAACGGAGTGCCGCCCACCCGCCAGGAGATCTGCGAGCACTTCGGCTTCAGTTCGCCCAACGCCGCCGAGCAGCACCTGCGGGCCATCGCCGCCAAGGGCTACATCGAGATGACGCCCGGCGCCTCGCGCGGCATACGGCTGGTGGCACAGGGGGCGGCGGCGCCGGAGTTCTCGCTGCCGGTGGTGGGCCGCGTCGCCGCCGGCGAACCCATCCTCGCCGTGGAGCACATCGAGGATCACTACCGCGTCGATCCGTCGCTGTTCCGGCCGCGCGCGCACTATCTGCTGCGGGTCAAGGGCATGAGCATGCGCGATGCGGGCATCCTCGACGGCGACCTGCTGGCAGTGCACCGCCGCGCGCGCGCCGAGAACGGCGAGGTGGTGGTCGCACGCGTCAACGACGAGGAGGTCACCGTCAAGCGCTACCGGCAGCGTGGCAATCGCGTGCAGCTGCTGCCGGAGAACCCCGACTTCGAGCCGATCGAGGTCGATCTGCGCCACGACACGCTCGCCATCGAAGGCCTCGCCGTCGGCGTCCTGCGGCTGAAGGCATGAAGCTGGACGGCCTGTTCGAACGCGCCAGGATCTGGCGCGGCGGGGAGACTCCCTCCGCGATCGGCGCCGTCGTGCCGACCGGCCTGCCCGATCTCGATGCACTGCTTCCCGGCGGCGGCTGGCCGCGCGGCGCGCTGAGCGAGGTGATGGCGGAGGAAGGCCACGGGGCGCTGTCGCTGCTCATGCCCGTGCTCGCGCGGCTGAACCGGGAAGGTCGCTGGTTCGCCTTCATCGCCCCGCCTTACCTGCCCTGCGCGTACGCGCTCACCGCCCATGGCGTCGATCTCGCGCAGGTGCTGTACGTGTCCCTGCGCAGCGACCCGGAGAAGCTGTGGGGACTGGAGCAATGCCTGAAGAGCGGCGCCTGCGCGGTCGTGCTGGGCTGGTTCCCGCAGCCGCCGGTGCGGCATCTGCGCCGCCTGCAACTGGCGGCGGGGAGCGGCGACAGCGTCGCCTGCCTTTTCTACCCGCCGGGTATCGGCGAGTGCAGCACGCCGGCGGCGTTGCGTATCCAGGTCACGCGCGTCGATGACGAGGCGGATCCGGGGCGAGTGACGATACGCATCGTCAAACGCCGGGGCGGCTGGCCCTGCGGGCCCGTCACCGTCTCGCTGCGCTCCTTCATGGCCTCCCCGGAATGCTCGCCGCATGCCGGCGCCGAACCCGCGGACAGGGAGGCCGCGGGCGGACAGTCACATGGCCAGGGATCGAACCCGTCCTGACAAAGATCCATCTGGAGAACGAACATGCTCTGGCTTGCACTGCATCTGCCGCAACTTCCGATCGAGGTGCACACGCGCGCGAGCGAGCGGCCGCTGCCCGCCGTCGTCGCCGAGCAGCAAGACGGCCGTTCACGGGTGCTGAGCGCCAACGCGCCGGCCGCGCGCGGCGGCGTCTACCCCGGGCTCGCCCTGCCGGCCGCGCACGCCTTGATCGCGGGACTGTACGTGTACCGCCGCGATGAGCAGGCGGAGCGGGCCGCGCTCGAACACCTGGCCACGCTCGCCATCGCCTACACGCCGGTGGTCAGCCTCGCTCCCCCGCACACCGTGCTGCTGGAGATCGAGGGCAGCCTGCGGCTCTTCGACGGCGCGGAGCGCCTGCTGCAACGCCTGCATGCCGAGGTGCGCCGCCTGGGCTACACCGCCTCGCTGGCCATCGCGCCGACGCCGGCCGGCGCCGAATGGCTGGCGCGCGCCGGCCGGAACATCGTCGTGCGCGATCCGGACGCCCTGCGCGCGGCCTTGCACCAGCTGCCGCTGTCCACGCTCGAGGTGGCGCGGGAGAAGCGCGCCGAACTGCACGATCTCGGGATCCGCACGCTGCGTGACCTCCTGCGCCTGCCGCGTGCCGGGCTTGCAAGGCGCTTCGGCGTCCCGCTGGTGGAGGACATGGATCGCGCCCTGGGCCTGCGCGCCGATCCGCGCGCCCGCTTCCAGACGCCCGAGAGCTTCCGGTCCGTGCTGCACTTTCCCGATGCGGTGATCGACGCCGAGGCGCTGCTGTTCACCGCGCGCCGGCAACTGCTGGAGCTGAGCGCCTTTCTGCAGGCACGCTGCGCGGCCGTGCGCGAGACGACCTGGCAGCTGCGTCATTGGCGCAAGCCGCCGAGCGTGCTGCGCATCGAGTCGTCGCTGGCGCACCGCAACGCCCGCCGCTTCCTCGATCTGCTGCGCGAGCGAATGAATCGCGAGGCGCTCGCGGGGGCGGTCGAGAGCATCGAGCTGTACGCCGGAAGGCTCGAGGAATATCGGGAGGAGAGCGCGTCGCTGCTCACCGGCAACGCGCGCGAGCCTCTGCATGACCGCTCGCTGCTGGTCGACCGGCTGCGCGCGCGCCTGGGCGCGGACAGCACGCACTGCCTCGACCTGCTGGCCGATCACCGTCCCGAGTTGGCGCAGCGCCTGCGCCCTGCCTCGCCGGCGCCACGGCAGCCGCGCGCGCCGCGCCCTGCGGCCGGCAACGGCAGGCAGCCGGCGCAAGATCCGTCGCACCGCATCCCGGCCGGCGCCCCGGTGCGGATGACACCGCTTTCCCGGCCATTGTGGTTGCTGCCCCGGCCCGCCCCCCTTGCTGCCAGCGGGGCGCGACCACAGTGGCAAGGGGATTTGACGCTGGAGTCCGGGCCCGAGCGCATCGAGTCCGGCTGGTGGGACAATCGGCCGGTCGCGCGCGACTACTACATCGCCCGCGCCCGCAACGGAACGCGGCTGTGGATCTACCACGAGCGCCCCGGCTGCACACGCGGCCGCGCGCGCAGCGCCTCCCCGCCGCAGTTGCCGCCGTCAACGCCGCGCTGGTTCCTCCACGGCCTGTTTTCGTAACCGGCGATGAAGCACGTGCTGATGCCGCCATGTCGAACGCCCGGCCGCCGGCCTATGCGGAACTGCATTGCGTAAGCAATTTCTCCTTCCTGCGCGGCGCCTCGCACCCGGAGGAGCTCATCGCGCGTGCCGCGGATCTCGGCTACGCCGCACTGGCGATCACCGATGACTGCTCGCTGGCCGGCGCCGTGCGCGCGCACGTCGCCGCCGGCGAACGCGCGTTCGAGCTGCTCATCGGGACCGAGCTGACGCTCAGCGACGGTCCGAGGCTCGTGCTGCTCGCGACCAACCGCGACGGCTACGGCAATCTCTCCTCGCTCATCGCCCGCGCCCGGCGCCGCGCGCCCAAGGGCGGCTATCGGCTGCATGCCGCCGATCTCGACGACGGCGTCCCCGGCTGCCTCGCGCTGCTGATCCCCGAGAGGCCCGCGAAGACCGGGCTGCCATGCCCCGCGCCCGAGACCGCCGCGCAGCACGCCCGCTGGCTCGCGGAGCTGTTCGCGGGTCGCGCGTGGCTCACCGTCGAGGCGCTGCTGACCGGCGGCGATCGCCGTCACCTGGCGGCGATGCAGGCGCTGGGCAGGGCATCGGGGCTGCCGCTGGTCGCCGCCGGCGACGTGCACATGCACGCGCGCAGCCGCCGCGCGCTGCAGGACACGCTCACCGCCATACGCCTGCGCACCACGGTCGCGAACGCCGGACACGCGCTGTTCTCCAACGGCGAGCGTCACCTGCGCACCCGCGAGCGGCTGGCGGCCCTGTATCCGCCGGCACTGCTCGCCGAGACCGTCGCCATCGCCGAGCGCTGCGCCTTCTCGCTGGCGGAACTGCGCTACGAATATCCCGAGGAGCTGGTGCCCGCGGGCGACACTCCGACCTCGCACCTGCGCGCGCTGACCGAGGCCGGCCTGCGCCACCGCTATCCGGAGGGCACGCCGGAGAAGGTCCGTCTGCTGGTGGAGCGGGAGCTCGCCCTGATCGCGGAGCTGCGCTACGAGGCATTCTTCCTCACCGTCCACGACATCGTCGCCTACGCGCGCCGCCGCGGCATCCTCTGCCAGGGCCGCGGCTCGGCAGCCAACTCGGCCGTGTGCTACGCCCTCGCCATCACCGAGGTGGACCCGGCGCACATGGAACTGCTCTTCGAGCGCTTCGTGTCCAGGGAACGCAACGAGCCCCCGGATATCGACGTCGACTTCGAGCACGAGCGCCGCGAGGAAGTCATCCAGTACCTCTACGGGAAATACGGCCGCGAGCGCGCCGCGCTGGCGGCCACCGTCATCACCTACCAGCCGCGCAGCGCCGTGCGCGACGTCGGCAAGGCGCTGGGCCTGGAGCCCGCCCAGGTCAACGCGCTGACCCGCAACCTCGCCTGGTGGGACGATCGCGGCGCGCTGCCGGAGCGGTTGCGCGAGCGTGGCTTCGACCCGGCGCACCCGCAGATGCGGCAGCTGGTGCACCTGGCCGGCGAGATCATCGGCTTCCCCCGCCATCTCTCGCAGCACGTCGGCGGCTTCGTCATCGCCCGCGATCGGCTGGCCCGGCTCGTGCCCATCGAGAACGCGGCCATGGCCGAGCGCACCGTCATCCAGTGGGACAAGGACGATCTGGAGGCGCTGGGCCTGCTGAAGGTGGACGTGCTGGCGCTGGGCATGCTCTCGGCGATACGCCGGGCCTTCGACCTCATTCGCGCGCATCGCGGCCGCGGGCTTTCGATGGCGAGCGTGCCGGCGGAGGATCCGGAGACCTACGCCATGATCCAGCGCGGCGATACCGTCGGTGTGTTCCAGATCGAGTCGCGCGCGCAGATGGCGATGCTGCCGCGGCTCAAGCCGGCGAACTTCTATGATCTCGTCATCGAGATCGCCATCGTGCGCCCGGGCCCCATACAGGGCGAGATGGTGCATCCCTATCTGCGCCGCCGCCAGGGGCTGGAGACGGTCTCCTACCCCTCGGAGGAGGTGCGCGCGGTGCTGCAGCGGACCCTGGGCGTGCCGCTGTTCCAGGAACAGGTGATCAAGCTGGCGATGGTCGCCGCCGGCTTCACGCCGGGGGAGGCCGATCACCTGCGCCGATCGATGGCGGCGTGGCGGCGCAACGGGCACATCGCGCAGTTCCGGCAGAAGCTCCTCGACGGCATGCGGGCGCGCGGTTACGAGGAGGAGTTCGCCGAGCGGGTCTATCAGCAGATCCTCGGCTTCGGCGAGTACGGTTTCCCGGAATCGCACAGCGCGAGCTTCGCCCTCATCACCTATGTCTCGGCCTGGCTGAAGTGCCACGAGCCGGCCGCGTTCACCTGCGCGCTCCTCAACAGTCAGCCGATGGGCTTCTACGCGCCCTCGCAGCTGGTGCAGGACGTCCGTCGGCACGGCGTCGAGGTGTTGCCCGTCGACGCGACGGTCAGCGACTGGGACTGCACGCTCGAGCGGGCCGCCGTCTGCTCGTCGCGGCGAGAACCGGATGTCTCGACGAGGCGTTCCGCGCGGAATGCCGCCCATGGCCATGATCGCGAAGGACCGCTGGCGATCCGGCTGGGCCTGCGCATGGTCAAGGGCCTCTCGCAGGAGGCGGCCGCGCGCCTCACCACCGCGCGGACGCGCGCGCCATTCGCCGATCTCACCGACCTGGCGCGCCGCGCCGAACTCTCACGCCACGACGTCAATGCGCTGGCCGCCGCCGACGCGCTGGCCACGGTGGCGGGCAATCGCCGCCAGACCCGCTGGCAGGCGCTGGCCATGGAGCGCCCCCTGCCCCTGCTCGCCGAGACGCGGATCGCCGAGGCCACGCCCCTGCTGCGGCCGCCGGGCGAGGGCGAGAACATCGTCGCCGACTACGGCAGCACGGGACTGTCCCTGCGCCGTCATCCGCTCGCACTGCTGCGCCCGCACCTCGCCCGGCTGCGGTGCCTGAGCGGCGAGGCGCTGAGAGCGCTGCCGCATGGAACGCCCGTCATCACCGCCGGCCTGGTCATCACCCGCCAGCGGCCGGGCACGGCCACCGGCGTGGTGTTCCTGACGCTGGAGGACGAGACCGGGCAGATCAACGTCATCGTCTGGAGCAGCCTCGTCACGCGGCACCGCCGCGTGGTGACCGGCGCGCACCTGATGCGGGTGGAAGGGGAGATCCAGCGCGAGGGCGAGGTCCTGCACGTCATCGCCCGCCGGCTGCGGGACTACTCGCCGCTGCTCGGGGAGCTGACCGTCAGCTCACGCGACTTTCATTGAGGCCGTCGCGGTGACGACGACCTCGCCCGCGACACCCGCAAGCGCTCAGCCGGCGACCCGCGCCGCCGCCTCGCGCACCGACAGCGCCAGCTCCCGGCCGTTCAGGAGCTGCTGTAGACTGCGGGTAATGCCCTCCGGATAGCGGCGCTCGAACGAGAAATGCAGCAGTCCGTGCAGCGCGTTTATCTCGCGCCGCAGATCCTGGCCGGCATCGCCCGACATCATCTCGTTGTGCATGGAATCCACCTCGCATCGCCTGTATGGGCGATGGCATGGAAACATGCATTTATGACCAAGGGGTGATCGTTGGATAACGGATCCATGACGATCCCGGGGACGATGCCGGACCGCGCAGCCACCGCGCCCCGACGGTTACGGCATCCGGTCCCAATCTCCCCGGCAGCCGGCTGCCGTGCCGCCACATAAAGATTGCACCGGAGCGGCCGTTATCTGTAGCTGCAAACCAGTGCCGGAAGCCGACCACGGAGACCACGACGATGCGCGACCCAACCCCCCGCCACCGCCACACGCAGCAGGTATGGCATCCGCCGAAGGCGCTGATGACGACAGCGCTGTTCGCGCTCATGTCCGCGGTGATGGCGGGAACCTCCGCGCTCGCCGACGGCGACACCCGTTCCGCCAACGCCCGCACCCAGGACGTTCCCGTGCCGGCGCTCGAGCGCACGGATGACGTGACGTCGCGCAGCCGGGGCAGCGCCCAGGCGCCGGCGATACCGGCGGAGCGAATGTTCGCGGCCGAGGGCGATGACGAGGACGGCGACGACGGCGAGGGGCACGCGACCACCGAGAGCCGGCTGGCCGCCGCGCAGGAGGCGCGCCAGGCCGCGTCCGGCGGCTCCGGCGGCAAGGGCAAGAAGGACATCGAAGGCGCGGATGGCGCGGAGGATGTAGCGGCGGGGCAGGTCGAGGAAGGCTCCGCCGGCGAGGCCGCGCAGGACGAAGCCGCCGTCGATGCGACGGCTGCGCCGGAGCAGGCGGCCGAGGACGGCTCGGGCGCCGCCAACGGCGAGTGCGTCGCCAGGACCGCCGAGGAGGACGCCCACGAGAACGACGCGCATTGGACCTATGAAGGCGAGGCGGGCCCGGAACATTGGGCGGAGCTGAGTCCGAAGTACGAGAAGTGCGGCACGGGGACGCGCCAGACGCCGATCGATCTCGCCTCCAGCGAGGTGGTGCCGATGGGCCTGGAAGACGTGGAGTTCCAGTACGCGAGCGCGGAGGCGTCGGTAGTCAACAATGGCCACACCATCCAGGTGACCGTGCCCGAGGGCAACGCCATCGTGCTCGATGGCGTGAGCTACGGGCTGGTCCAGTTCCACTTCCACACCCCGAGCGAGCATACCATCGACGGCGCGAGCTATCCGCTGGAACTGCACCTCGTGCACAAGGACGAGAGCGGCAATCTCGCGGTCGTCGGCGTGATGCTGGAGAAGGGCGAAAAAAACCCGGTGCTGAGTCAGATCTGGGGCAAGTCGCTCCCGAAGAGCGAAGGCAAGGAGGTCGCACTGAAGTCGCCGCTCGAACTCAGCGCCCTGCTGCCCTCGGACCGCGCCGCCTACCGCTATCTCGGCTCGCTGACCACGCCGCCGTGTTCCGAGGGCGTGAAGTGGATCGTGATGAAATCATCCGTCACGATGACCACCAAGCAGATCGCGGCATTCAAGAAGCTCTTCCCGATGAACGCCCGTCCCCTGCAGCCGATCAACGCCCGCTCGATTGTCGAGGACGTCACCCACAGCACACACGCGGCCAACTGATCGGCGCGCTGCAGATCGCCGCGATCCCGGCGCGACGGCACGGCACGCGCGCCATCCCCGGCGTTGCCGGGGCGCCTCCGCGTGCGCACGCGATCACTCAGCCCGGGGCCGGCCGCGCCGGACGCTGCTCCCGCTCCGGCTGACGGGTCCAGCCCAGCGTCACGAGGGCGAACAGCTGCAGTCCCACCACCACGGCGGCGGCCAGCCGATAGGCGTCCGCCGCGCCCACTCGCGCCACGCCCATGTCGACCAGCACGCCGTAACCCCATTGCACCAGGAACGCGCCCACGAAGACGATGAGGTTGATCGAGGTCATCACCCGGCCGGACAGTCCCAGGGGGTAGCGTGAGGCCAGCAACGAGTAGATCTGCGCGCCCGTGCTCGCCGCGGCTCCGAATAGGAACCAGGCGAGATAGCTCTGCCCGGCAAATGCGATGATGGCGGCCTGCGCGCCGGTCGTCAGCGCCAGCCCCGTCATCATGATCGCGAGCTGGCCGAATCCGCGCCGCATCAGGCGGCTGGCAAACGCCGCGATCGTCAGCTGGCCCAGCAGTCCCGCCAGGCACAGGACCAATTGATAACGGGCCGCGTCGGCGCGCGCGAGATCGTGCACGTTCATGAGCCACGGCACGGCCCAGAGACCCTGTATCGCCATGAAGCCGCCGGTGGAGAACGCCGCGGCCGGCACGAACAACCAGAACACCGGCTTGGCGAGCACCGTGCGCAGGCCCCGCAATTGCTGTCCCAGCGTCTCGCGCTGCAGCCCGCTGTCGATGTCCCGCACCGAGCGGAACATGTACACGCTGACGGCAAGGCTGACCAAGGTGATGAAAACGAAAACCGCTCGCCAACCGGTGTACGGCAGCACCATCTCCAGCGGCGCACTCGAGGTCACGGCGCCCAGTCCACCCGCCGCCATGATGAGTCCGGTCACGCCGGCCTGCCTTTCCGGCGGCAGGAACTGCGAGGAATACTTCAGCGCCGCCATCAGGCAGGCCGAGACCCCGAGACCCATCACGCCGCGGGCGAGGGTAAGCGCGGTGTCGCCATGCCCGAGGGCGAAACCCAGCGTGCCCGCCGCGGTGAGCAGCAGCAGCGCGGATTCCGTGCGGCGCGGGCCGTAGCGATCGAGCAGTAGGCCGACCGGCAGCTGCGCGATCGCGAACGCGAGGAAATAGGCGCTGGTGAGACGTGCCGAGCTCGCCCGGCAGTTCAGCCCGAGCTCGCGGGTGAGCTCCGGGGCGATCACCGCGTTGACGGTGCGCAGAAAATAGGAAAGGAAATACCCGGCCAGAAATGGCAGGATGGGAAACAGGATGCGGCGCATGGCGGGCAAGTTAGCAGAATCCCGTCGTGGGCGCAGAGTGGCCGTGCAGCGGCGGGATCCGGATACGCGATCGGCGATCTATGCCGCCCTCATCGCGCCGCGAGCCCGCGCGCTCAGAACTTCATGTCCTCGAAGAACTTCTTCACGCCGTCCAGCCAGGAGGACGAGCGCGGACTGTGCTCGCCGCCCTGCAACGTGCTGCCAAACTCCTGCAGCAGCTCCTTCTGACGCTTGGTGAGATTCACCGGCGTCTCGACCGCCACACGGCAGAGCAGATCGCCCACGCCGCCGCCGCGCACCGACTTCACGCCCTTGCTGCGCAGACGGAACACCTTTCCGGTCTGCGTCTCGGGGGGCACCTTGAGCATCACGCGGCCGTCCAGCGTGGGCACCTCCAGCTCGCCGCCGAGCGCCGCAACCACCATGGTGATCGGCACCTCGCAGTAGAGATCATTGCCGTCGCGGCGGAAGATCGGATGGTCCTTCACGTGGATGCTGACGTAGAGATCTCCAGGCGGTCCGCCGTTCTCCCCCGGCTCGCCTTCGCCCGTCAGTCGGATACGGTCGCCGTTGTCGACGCCGGGCGGCACCTTCACCTGATGAGTCTTGCTGTCGCGCACCCGCCCCTGGCCGCCGCATGCCATGCACGGGTCACGGATGATCCGGCCGGCGCCGCGGCACTTCGGACAGGTCTGCTGGACGGAGAAGAAGCCCTGGCTCATGCGGATGTGGCCGTTGCCGCCACAGGCATCGCAGGTCACCGGCGAGCTGCCCGCCTTGGCGCCGCTGCCCTTGCACGCAGGGCATTCCTTGGACGTCGGAGTCTTGATCTTGACGGTGGCGCCGAAGACCGCCTCCTCCAGCGTGAGCTCGAGATCGTATTGAAGATCCGAGCCGCGGTAGGCGCGCGCACCGCCGCGGCGGGCGCCGGTGGCGCCGAAGATGTCGCCGAACACGGAATCGAAGATGTCGCTGAAGCCGGCCGCCCCTCCGAACCCGGCCCCGGCAGCGGCCGACGGGTCCACGCCCGCGTGGCCGAATTGATCGTAGGCGGCACGTTTGCGCTCGTCGCTCAGGACCTCGAAGGCCTCCTTGACCTCCTTGAATTTTTCCTCCGCGGCCTTGTCGCCCGGGTTCCGATCCGGGTGCAGTTTCATCGCCAGCCGGCGATATGCCTTCTTGATCTCGGCCTCGGTCGCGTTCCGGCTGACCTCGAGCAGTTCGTAGTAATCGCGTTTCGCCATGGTTCGTCGACGTTATCGGCCCAGCGTGCCGCCCGCGACCCCGCCACGGGCCAGGCATGCGTTGTACGAGCACACACAGCCCGTGCAGGCATGGCACGCCTGCACGGGCTGATTCCCCGGCGAGGCACAGCCCCGCCTTCTCATTCCGCTCGACGCGCTAAGCGCGCGCAGCGATGCCGGTGTTACTTGTCGTCCTTCACTTCCTCGAAGTCCGCATCGACCACGGTGCCCTCATCGGCCTTCGCGCCGGAGGAAGCCTGGGCCCCCGCGCCGCCGGCCGCGCCGGCCTGCTGCTCGTTGGCCTGCGCGTAGGCGCGCTCGGCGATCTTGCCCGACAGCTCCGCGAGCTTCTGCGTCCTGGCCTCGATCTCGGCCTTGTCGTCGCCCTTCACCGCGGTGCGCAAGGCCTCGATCGCGGCCTCGATCTCCTTCCTCTCGCCCTCCTGCACCTTTTCGCCGAGCTCCTTCACGGACTTCTCGGTGGCATGAATGAGGTTATCGGCCTGGTTGCGGGCGTTCACCAGCTCATGGAACTTCCGGTCCTCGGCGGCATGCGCCTCGGCATCCTTGACCATCTGCTGGATCTCCGCCTCCGAGAGCCCACTGGAGGCCTGGATGCGTATCGACTGCTGCTTGCCGGTCGCCTTGTCCTTCGCCGACACGTTCAGTATGCCGTTGGCGTCGATGTCGAAGGTGACCTCGATCTGCGGCACGCCGCGCGGCGCCGGCGGAATGTCGGCGAGATCGAAGCGGCCAAGCGACTTGTTCGCCGCGGCGCGATCGCGCTCGCCCTGCAGGACGTGCACGGTGACCGCCGTCTGGCCGTCCTCGGCCGTCGAGAATACCTGCTGCGCCTTGGTCGGGATGGTGGTGTTCTTCTCGATGAGCTTGGTCATGACCCCGCCCAGGGTCTCGATGCCGAGCGACAACGGCGTCACGTCGAGCAGCAGCACGTCCTTGACGTCGCCGCCCAGCACGCCGCCCTGGATCGCCGCGCCCACCGCCACCGCCTCGTCGGGGTTGACGTCCTTGCGCGGCTCCTTGCCGAAGAGATTGCGCACGACCTCCTGCACCTTGGGCATGCGGGTCTGGCCGCCGACCAGGATCACCTCGTCGATCTCCGAGGGTGCGACACCGGCATCCTTCATCGCCACCTTGCAGGGCTCGATGGTCCGGTTGATGAGGTCCTCCACCAGCGCCTCCAGCTTGGCGCGGGTGATCTTGACGTTCAGATGCTTCGGACCGCTGGCGTCGGCCGTGATGTACGGCAGGTTGACGTCGGTCTGGTTGCTCGAGGACAGCTCGATCTTCGCCTTCTCCGCGCCCTCCTTCAGGCGCTGCAGGGCGAGCGGATCGTTGTGCAGATCGAAGCCCTGGTCCTTCTTGAACTCCTCGCACAGGAAGTCGATGACGCGCAGGTCGAAGTCCTCGCCGCCCAGGAAGGTGTCGCCGTTCGTGGACAGCACCTCGAACTGCTTCTCGCCGTCGACGTCGGCGATCTCGATGATGGAGATGTCGAAGGTGCCGCCGCCCAGGTCATAGACGGCGATTTTGCGGTCGCGTTTCTCGGCCTTGTCCAGACCGAAGGCGAGCGCGGCGGCGGTGGGCTCGTTGATGATGCGCTTGACGTCCAGGCCGGCGATGCGTCCGGCGTCCTTGGTCGCCTGGCGCTGGGAATCGTTGAAGTACGCCGGCACCGTGATTACCGCCTCGGTCACCGGGTGGCCGAGGTAGTCCTCCGCGGTCTTCTTCATCTTCATGAGCACGCGCGCGGAGATCTCCGGCGGCGCCATCTTCTTGCCGTTGACCTCGACCCAGGCGTCGCCGTTGTCGGCGGCGACGATCTTGTAGGGCACCATCTTGATGTCCTTCTGGACCATCTCCTCCGCGAATTTCCGGCCGATCAGGCGCTTGACCGCGAACAGGGTGTTCTTCGGGTTGGTCACCGCCTGGCGCTTGGCCGACTGGCCGACCAGGACCTCGCCATCGTTGGTGTAGGCCACGATCGACGGCGTAGTGCGCGCACCCTCGCTGTTTTCGATGACCTTGGGCTTGCCGCCCTCCAGGATGGCCACGCAGGAGTTCGTGGTACCCAGGTCGATGCCGATGATCTTTGACATGTGCTCTCTCCGCGGACGGAAAATGGTTGAATTACGGGCTTATCTGGGGACGCGGGACGGCGATTTCAAGGGCTTGCGGCCGGATGCGATGCCGGGTCAGTTCTTCGACCCGGCGACGATGACCAGCGCGGGGCGCAGCAGACGGTCGTGCAGGCAGTAGCCCTTCTGCACCACCGTCAGCACCGTGTTGGGCTCGGCGTCCGCCGGCTGCACCGAGATGGCCTGGTGCAGCTCGGGGTTGAATTTCTCGCCCAGCGGGTCGACCTCGGTGACGCCCATCTTCTCCAGCGCCTGGGTGAAGGCCTTGCGCGTGAGGGCCATGCCCTCGCGCAGGGACTCGATGTCGGTCGCACTCTCGGCCGCGGCCAGCCCCAGGTCCATGCTGTCCTTCACCGGCAGCATCTCGACGATGAATTTCTCCTGGCCGTACTTGTGGGCGTTCTCGACGTCGCGGGCGCTGCGCTTGCGCACGTTCTCCGCCTCCGCGCGGGCCCGCATGAGATCGTTCAGGTAGCCGTCCGCCCTGCCCTGCAGGGTCTCGAGTTTCTGCATCAATTCCTCCACGCTCGGCTGCTCGGCGCCAGCGGAAAATTCCACGCCGTCATCGGGGCTGGCCATCTCGTCGGCAGCCACTTCGGCCGTCATCGCGTCTTTCTGCATCTCTGCGCTTTCAGGTTTGGAGCTCATTGCCTGCCGTCTCTCCTCGGAGGCGCTCGCCGGCGCCCGTTCTCGTCTCGCATGCGGTCGGCCGGCCCCTTCAGGAACCGCGCCCGACCTTCGTGAAGATGGGACCTAGATCAGGGATTTCAAGGCCGCACCGAGCATCCGCGCGGTCAGGTCGACCAGCGGCACCACGCGCGAATAGGCCATGCGGGTGGGGCCGATGACCCCCAGCACCCCCAGGTTGCGGCCGCCCGTGCCGTAGGTGGAGGTCACCACGCTGTAATCGCTCAGCACCTCGTAGCCGGATTCCTCGCCGATGAAAATCTGCACCCCGTTGGCGCCGATGGCCTGATCGAGCAGGTGCAGGATGTCACGCCTCTGATTGAAGGCCTCGAAGACCTGGCGCAGCTTCTCGATGTTCGACAGTTCGTCGATCGCCATGAGATTGGTATGGCCGGTCACCACGAACTCATCGCCGGTACGGTTCGAAACGAAGGTCTTCTCCGCCATCTCGATGGCGGTCTGCATCATCCTGTCCATCTCCGCCCGGGTATTCGCCATCTCCCGCAGCAGTCCCTCGCGCACCTGGTCGATCTCCTTGCCGGCGAAGGCCTGGTTGAGATAGTTCGCCGCCTGCTCCAGCTCCGAGGGGCCGTAGCTGCGCGCCGTGTGTATGATGCGGTTCTGCACCTCCCGCTCGTTGACGACCAGGATGGCGAGCACGCGGTTGTCGCTCAGGGGCAGGAACTCGACCTGGCGCAGCGACTGGTGATCCGGCCGCGGGACCATCACGACGCTGGCCAGCTTCGTGACCTCCGAAAGCATGTTCGAGGTGCGGGCCAACAACACGCTGACATCGGTCTCGGTGGCGATGTCCGCGTTGATGCGTTCGATATCGATGGCGGTCGGCTCGCGAACGGTCATCATCGTGTCGACGAACAGCCGGTAGCCCTGTGCGGTCGGCACGCGCCCGGCCGAGGTGTGCGGCGAGCGGATGAGGCCCAGGTCCTCGAGGTCCGCCATGACGTTGCGGATGGTCGCGGGGCTCAGCTCCAGACGCGAATCGCGGGCGAGCGTGCGCGATCCGACGGGTTCGCCGTCGGCGATATAACGCTCCACCAACAACTTGAAGAGCAACTGTCCGCGCTCCGAAAGCATGACCGAGGACGATTTGCGATGGGTGGGTGGAGCCGTCATATGTCCATGGAATCTAGCACTCTACCCTTGAGAGTGCAAAGCCGCCGCGGACGTTCCCCGGCCACGGTTGGCGGGCCGGGGCGAAAATGCTAACTTGCCGTGAAAACATTCGCTTACCAACATCACGCCCGCCCATGTTCAATCGCGTCGGTCTGTTCGCCAAAAAGGGGGATCCCCAGGTCAAGCAGACCCTGGAGCGGCTGGTGGCCTGCCTGCAGGCCCGCGGGGTGGACATCCTCCTCGACGATACCTGCGCCGCCCTCGTCGGACACCTGGTCACCCCACCGACGGCCCCACCGACGGCCGACGGCGGCCGCGAGCTGGTGATCGTCGTCGGCGGCGACGGCACCATGCTGAGCGCCGCCCGCAACCTGTTCGAATTCGACGTGCCGCTGCTGGGCGTGAACCTGGGTCGGCTGGGATTTCTCGCGGATCTGAGCCCGGACGACATCCCCGCGGGCGTCGAGGCGATACTCGACGGCCGGTACACCGAGGAACTGCGCATGTTCCTGCGCTGCGAGGTGGTCCGCAACAGCGAGGTCGTGGCCGCCAGCAACGCCTTCAACGACGCCGTCGTACAGAAATGCAACACGGCGCGCCTCATCAGCCTGAGCACCTATATCAACGGCCGCTTCCTGCACAGCCAGCGGTCCGACGGCCAGATCATCGCCACCCCGACAGGCTCCACCGCCTACGCCCTCTCCGGCGGCGGACCGATCCTGCACCCGGCGCTGGACGCGGTGGTGATCGTGCCCATCTGCCCCCACACCCTCACCCAGCGCCCGATCGCACTGGCCGGCAACAATCGTATCGAGGTGCTGGTGAACACCCGCGAGCCGGACCGGGCGGAGTTCACCTGCGACGGCGAATCGATCTGCACCCTGCAGCCCGGTGATCGTGTGCACATCGTCAAGCACGAACGCACCGTGCGGCTGCTGCACCCGGCGGGTCACGATCACTACGCGACCCTGCGCGCGAAGCTCAACTGGGGCACCGACCCCTGCTGAGCAACTGTTCGGGCGACCCCGTGCTGCGCTACCTGCAAGTCAAGAATCTCGCGGTCATCGACGAGGTCGAACTGGAGTTCGAGGGCGGGATGACCGTTTTCACCGGCGAGACCGGCGCCGGCAAGTCGATACTGATCGAGGCCCTCGGGCTGGTCCTCGGGGACCGGGCCGAGATCAGCATGGTCCGCACCGGCTGCGAGCAGGCGAGCGTTTCCGCGATCTTCGGCCCGCTGCCTGACGTCGCCTTGGCGACGCTGCTGGAGCAGCACGGCATCGAGCGCGAGGAGGAACTGGTCATCCGGCGGCAGGTGGGAAGCGACGGGCGTTCGCGCGCCTTCGTCAACGGCTCGCCGGTGCCGCTGACCGTCCTGCGCTCCATCGGCGAGCGTCTCGCGGACATTCACGGACAGCACGAGCATCATTCCCTGCTCCGCCGCGACGCGCAGCGGGAGTTGCTCGATGAATTCGGACATCACGACGACCTGCTCGACGCCGTCGGCAGCGCCCATCGGCGCCTGCGCGAGCTTCAGGAACGGCTCGCGCAGCTCGAAGGCGTCTCCGGCAGCGCCGACGGCGAGGCGGAACTGCTGCGCTACCAGGTTTCGGAGCTGGAGGCGCTGCAGCCGACCGCGGAGGGCATCGCCGCGCTGGAGGAGGAGCATCGCCGGCTGGCGAATGCCGGACGCCTGGCGGAGGGCTCGGCTCAGATCCTGGACCTGTTGAGCGATGCGGAGGACAACGCGCAGGCCCTGGTGGATCACGCCGCGCGCGAGGTCAACGCGCTCGCCCGCCTGGACGCGCGTTTCGCGGAGGTCGCGGCCATGCTGGAGACCGCCTCCATACAGGTCGGCGAGGCGGCGCTGTGGCTGCGCCACTACGCCGATGGGATGGATGCCGACCCCGCCCGGGTGACGCAGATCGAGCAGCGGATCGCCGAGCTGCACGACCTCGCGCGCAAGCACCGGGTGCCGCCCGCGGAACTGCCGGAGCAACTGGCACGCATGGAGCAGCGCCTGTATGAACTGGAGCACGGCGCGGAGCTGCGCCAGCAGGCGCGCCGCGATCTTCAGGCCTCCGAGCAGGCGTACGACGAGGCCGCGAAACGGCTGCACGAGGCGCGCGTGAAGACGGCGAAGAAGCTTGCCGCGGCGGTCACGCGCAACATGCACGAGCTCGGCATGCCGGGCGGCAAGTTCGCCATCGGCGTGGAAGGCCCGGGCGAGGCCGCGCGCGCCGCGCACGGCAGCGACCGCGTGGAGTTCGAGGTGACGGCCAATCCCGGCCAGCCCTTGAGGCCGCTCAGCAAGGTGGCCTCGGGCGGTGAGCTCTCGCGCATCAGTCTGGCCATACAGGTGCTGAGCGCCAAGGGCAAGCGCGTTCCGACATTCGTCTTCGACGAGGTCGACGTCGGCATCGGTGGTCGCGTGGCCGAGATCGTCGGGCGCATGCTCCGGGATTTGGGCGGGAACGGGCAGGCGCTCTGCGTCACGCACCTGCCGCAGGTGGCGGCGCTGGGCCACCATCACATCCGCATCGAGAAGGCCGTCGCCGAGGGCGCCACCCGCATCGAGGCGTCGCCCCTCGGGCGAGAGGCGCGGGTGGAGGAGCTCGCCCGCATGCTGGGCGGAGTCACCATCACCAAGCAGACGGTCGCCCATGCGCGGGCGATGCTGGAGGCCTCCGCCGCGGACTAGGCGGGAGACGTCTCAGGGCAACCGCGGAAGGATTGGGAAGGGCGTCAGTTCTTGCGGCTGGCGCATTGCTTGCACTTGCCGTACAGCACCAGCGAGTGCTCGACCAGCTCGAAGCCATATCGGCCGGCGATATCGCGCTGGTGCTGCTCGATGACCTCGTCGACGAACTCCTCGACCTTGCCGCACTGCATGCAGACGATGTGGTCGTGATGTCGGCCGCGATTGATCTCGAAGACGGCCTGGCCGCTTTCAAAGTTGTGGCGGCTGACCAGGCCGGCGGCCTCGAACTGCGTCAGGACGCGATAGATGGTGGCAAGCCCGACGTCTTCGCCGTGATCCAGCAGCGCCTTGTAGACATCCTCGGCCGTCATGTGGCGCGGGTCGGCCCGCTCCAGAATCTCCAGTATCCGTAGACGCGGCAGCGTCGCCTTCAGACCGGCCCGCTTCAGCTCTTGTGAATCCATAGTCGATCTTCTTATGACCGCGATTGACTGGGTACAAGAATGTCTGGAATCGGTCTGCAGTATAGCGGAAATCGGCGGAGTGGGACCCTTTGGCGCAGCGCTCCGGCGACCCGCGCCCCAGGCGCGCCGAACCTGAATGCGGACGCGCGGTCATACTCGGCGTGGTCTTGAACATCCACGCGGGTTACCATACCCGTCCTAACTCTTCGTCTGTTTCCGCATGCATCCCAAGAATCCGACCCCGACGTTCGTACTTGTCACGCTGACGCTCGCCCTGACCGCGGGCTGCAGCCGCACCGGCATTCCCTCCCCGGCCGATCTGCCCATCGTCTACAAGATCGACGTGCAGCAGGGCAACCTGGTGACGCAGGACATGCTCGCGCAGCTCGAGCCTGGCATGGACAAGACGAAGGTGAAGTACATCATGGGCACCCCGCTGGTCACGGACACCTTCCATGCCGATCGTTGGGACTACATCTATACGATGCAGGAGCGTGGCGGCAAACGCACCCAGCGCCGGATATCGCTGTTCTTCACGGACGGGAAGCTCGCCCGGGTGGAGGGCAACGTAAAGCCGGCCGCCGGCGCGATCGCGCCCAGCACCGAGGCGCAGGCCACTACGGTGGAGGTGCCCGAGGCGGAAAAGTCGCTGGTCGAGAAGATGAAGGGCACGGTCAGCGGCGAGAAGGAGGAGTCCAAGGACAAGGCCGCCGCGACGGAGTCCCCCGCAACGGCGGCGGCCGGCGACGAGCCATCGGAGTCCGTCGCCACCGACGTCCAGGACGAGACGGCGGCCGAGGACAGCCAGTTCGCGGTCGACAACGATGCCGAGGCGGTCACGCCCGCGCAATCCGATGGCGAGGCGGCGGGTCGCGACGATCCGCTGCTGCCGCGTTTCCAGGCCGAATCGGATCTGGAGAATGCCGTGCTCACCGACGAGGCCCCGCCGCCCGAGCCGCGGGCCACGGCCGCCGAGGCGGCGGGCAGCGCCGATGCCGCCGAGACGGGCGACCCGGCCGCCGGCGCCAAGGGCAACACCGCCGCGGCCACAGAGGTCACCATACCCGTTGACGCCCCGCCACCCCCGAAGAAGGGATTTTTCCGCCGGATGCTGGAAAAGGTGGGCGTGGGCGACAACGAAGGCGGCGAATACGAATCCGCCGACCCGAAGTACCGGGACCCTTCCAACCCCGACACGCAGTAACCCCCCAAGTTGCATCCGTGCAACTCGCGGCGGGCTCACTTCCGCCTTACGACCTGATTTGTGGTGTCATTCGCATATTGCCTACGCGCCATTTTGCGACTATACAACTACCGTCCGGACGAAGATCGGGTCGGGGTGCCCGCCGTTCCGGTGGGAACGCCTGGGGGAGGGATCGGATGTCACACACTGCAATGTTCGCCGTGCGCGCGTCAGTGGAGGCCGTATGCGCCTGAGTCACGCCGAACAGACCCATCTGGGCATCGGGATACGCGCCCACGGAACCGACAACTGGCCTGAATATTTCGCCTCGTTACGCGAGCGCGTCCCCTCCATCCGGCGCGCCGTCGGCGGCGAGGCGGAGCTCGGGTTGAGCCTGCAGCTTCCCGCACTGGCCGCCTTCGAGCTCTATGACCCGGCGAACCTGGCGACCTTCCGGAGCTTCCTGGACGACGAGGGCTGCTACGTCTTCAGTCTCGACGGTCGCACCTTCGGCGCCCGTGGCATACCGCCCGATAGCCGTTGGGGCAACCAGTTTCCGGACTGGCGCGACATGCGGCGGCTGGCGTACACGAACGTGCTGGCCGACATACTCGCGGAGTTGCTGCCGGAGGACGTGCCTTACGGGAGCATCAACACCCTGGCCGTCGCCGGCCGCGAGACGATCGAGATCAACGAGATCCCTGCCGCCGCGCGCAACCTGCTCCGGTTCGCGGCCTACCTCGCCTTTCTGAACCAGACCAAGGGCCGGCAGATCGCGCTCGCCCTGGAGCCCACCCCCTGCTGCCTGCTGGAGACGGGCGCGGAAGCCGTGAAGTTCTTCCGCGACTATCTGTATTCGCCGGTGGGCGTGGCGCATTTCGCCGGGGCGGCGGGGATCCCGGCAGCAGAGGCCGAGGCACAGCTGCGGGCATACCTCGGCGTGTGCGTGGACACCAGTCACGCGGCAACCATGTACGAGTCGCCGGAAGGCTGCGTCGAGCGTCTCCGTCACGCGCGCGTCCCGGTGATGAAACTGCAGGTGGCCTCGGCACTGAGCACGCGCAATGCCGAGCTGACCCAGCGGCTGCCGGCGGCCGGAGAGCTGGCGGACAGCCCGGTCGTGCAGCGGCGCGGTGACGCCCTGCTTCGATTCCTGGACACCCGCACCGCATTCGCCGGACTGATCGAGGCGACCGATGACGACCGGGAGTGGCGCATCGCCTGCCACGCGCCGGTGTCGCAGGCGGAGGTGGCGCCGTTCGAGACCACGCAATCGGTGACGCTGGAATTCCTCGCCATGCACGCGCGCGATCCCCTGAGCGGCCATGTCGAGCTGGAGATCGACGGGACCGCCGACGGCCGGTCGTTACCGGCCGCGCGTTATGCGCGCGAATTCGCCTGGACGCTCGAGGCGATCGGCCAGCCTCGCCGCGCCTCCGGCGACCCCGCGGCGGAGACGCTGAAGGCGCGCCGCAAGAAGAGCCCGACGCTGCGGATCGCCGGGTAGTTCTGGCGCGCCCTCACCGGCGGCCTGCGTGCGCGGCTCTCGCGGTCGCCCGCAACCGCCGCGCCTCCTTCGGATCGATGCGCAAGGGACGGTAAACCTCCACCCTGTCGCCCGCATGTACCGCGTCTTCCGGCGCGCACAATCTGCCGTAGATGCCCACGCGATTGACCGCGAGGTCCACGTCGGGAAACCGGTCGAGCAGACCGGAGGTCTCTATGGCCTCGCGCACGCTCGTGCCCGCCGCCACCTCGAGCGGGATGCTCACCTGCTCCGCGGGCGTCGCGTAGGCGACCTGCACCGCGATCCGCTCAGTTCTGGCAGCCATACAGGTCGCGGGCGCGGGCGCAGAAGGCGTCGATGAGCGAGTTGGAGATCGAGTGGAACGCCTTTCCGAAGGTCATCGCCAGCAGCCTGCTGCTGAACTCGAATTCCAGGTGGAGCGCCACGAGGCAGCCTTGCCGCTCCGTGCCCACCGGCTGGAAGCTCCAGTGGCCATGCAGGCGCCGGAACGGGCCGTCGACGAGCTGCATGTCGATGCGTTCGCCGTCGTGCAGTCGATTGCGCGTCGTGAAGGCCTGCCGGATGCCGCTGCGGGCGAGCCCCACGCGGGCCGTCACGTCATGCTCCCCCCGGGCCAACAGCTTCACCTCCGTGCACCACGGCAGAAACAGCGGGTAGGACTCGATATCGGCGACCAGGGCGTACATCTGCCCGGCGGTGTAAGGCACCATGGCGCTCTTCTGTATCTTCATCATGACGCGGCGGCATCTCTCCTCCGCGCAGATTGTCGGTGAAATCCACCCCATTTCTCAATCGCACGGGCGCGGCGCGGGACCCGGTCCGCCGGTCCTGGCGACCTAAAGAAAGGCGCCTTTTTGCCGCTGATCCACGCAGGAACGCGAACGGCGTCGTTCCGCCCTCAGGAAGCCCGCATGCAATCTGCCGCCAGGACAACCGCCCCAGCGATACCCGAGAGGATCGGCCGGTTCCGGCCGACACGGGTCATAGGCCAGGGCGGCCAGGGGGTGGTGTTTCTGGCCAGGGATCCCGACCTCGATCGCCTGGTGGCGGTGAAGACCCTGACGCGCCGCTGCGCCGACCCGGGGCGCATGGTCACGGAGGCGCGTCACGCCGCCAGGCTGCAGCATCCGAACATCGTCACCTTGCTGGAGATCGGCACGCACGAGGAGCTGCCGTTTCTCGTCTACCAGTACGCCGAGGGCACGAGCCTGAAGCAGATGCTCGATGCGCGCCAGCCGATCCCGCCGGCGCGCGCCATCGAGCTCATGCTCCGAATACTCGAAGGCATCGGGCACGCGCACCGCGCCGGCATCCTGCACCGCGACCTGACGCCGGGCAACATCCTCATCGATACGGAGGGCAATCCCCGCATCCTCGATTTCGGAATATCGAGCCTGGTCGGCATGTCGGCCACCGGCAACAACGTCCTGGGCACACCCAACTACATGTCGCCGGAGAATCTCACCGGAAGCGAGGTTGGGCCCGCCGCCGACATCTTCTCGCTGGCCGTGATCCTGCACGAGATGCTCACCGGCCACCCGCTCATCGTCGCCGACAATCCGATGACGGCGATGTACAAGGTGGTGAACGAGACCTTTCTGCCGCCCTCGATGGCCAATCCGGTCGTCGACGCCCCGCTCGACGAGATCGTCATGCGCGGTCTGGAGCGGGACCCGGCGCGCCGCTACGCCAACGCGCAGGAATTCATCGACGCGCTGAAGGGCTACGTCGAGCCACAGGAGGCGCCGCGCGAGCTGGACGGCAGCACCGACGGCAACAGCGCCGTGGATTTTCTCCTCCGCCGCCTGAACCGGCGCCCGGATTTCCCCGCCATCTCCCGCCACATCGCCGACATCACGCAGAAGACGAGCAAGAGCGACGATACCCACGCCAACGAACTGGCGAACGTCATCCTCAAGGATTTCGCTCTGACCTCCAAGCTGCTCAAGCTCGTCAACTCCTCCGTCTACCGTCACGGCGGCGGCTCGGCCATCACCACGATCAGCCGCGCGGTCATGATCCTGGGCTTCGAGCAGGTGCGGCAGGCAGCCCTGAATCTCACCATGTTCGAGCACCTGAAGAACGCCGAGCAGGCGCAGGACATGCGTAATTCGCTGCTTAACTCGTTCTTCAGCGCCATGGTCGCGCGCGATCTGGCGAGCGAAAGCCACGGCGTCGGCGGCGAGGAGGTATTCATCGTCGCGCTCTTCCTGCGCCTCGGCAAACACCTGGCGATCTTCTACTTCCCCGAGGAGTATCGCGAGATCGAGCGTCAGATCGCCAACCGGGGCTTGAGCGAGCTGAACGCCTCCAAAGAGGTGATGGGCGCTTCCTACGTCGAGCTCGGCGCGGCCATCGCCAGGCAGTGGCAATTACCGGACCTGGTGGTCAGGGGAATCAACTGCTCGGCATCTACCGCCGGCACTCAGCCAAAATCACCGGCCGACCAGGCCGTGGCGATCGCAGCGTTCTCCAACGAGCTCGCCGAGGTCTTCGCCCGCGGCGGCCCCAACGTCGCCGCGAGTCTCGAGGCGCTGACGTCGCGCTACAAGCGCACGTTGAAGATCAGCGGCGATGAGCTCAAAACGGTCGTTACCGTAGGCATGGAGCGGGTGGCGGAATACGCCCGCATCCTGAACATCAACACCCGCGACAGCGCGCTCTGCGCCAGCATCAGCAAGACCACCGGCAAATCGATGCCGACGACGGACGCGGCGGCGTCCGGCAACGCGGGGAGTGCCGACGGCGCCGCGGCCACGGCGTCGTCCGATGAGGAGAGCGAGGACGCGGCGATGAAACGCCGGATGCTGCTCATCAACAGCATCTCCGAGATCGCCACCACGGTCATGGGCGAGTACAACCTCAACAACGTGCTGGTGATGATCCTGGAGACCCTCTACCGCGGGATTGGCTTCTCCCGCGTGCTGATGGTCGTCAAGGACGCCAGGACTCGCTGCATGCAGGCCCGGTTCGGGTTCGGCGAAGGGGTCGACGAACTGATCCCGAAGTTCCGCTACCCGCTCGACGGCGACTCCGACATATTCCTCGAGGCCGCCACCACGGGGAGGGAGTTCGTGGTGGTCGACACGAGCGCCCCCGAGTACCTCCGGCGCATTCCCGCCTGGTGCCGCAGCCTGACCGCGCCGCGCGCCGTGGTGCTGCTGCCCATCGTCGTCAACAAGGCCGTCATCTCGCTCATATACGCGGACTTCACCACCGCCAGCACCCGCATCTCGGTGGAGGAGATCAAGCTCTTCGCCACGCTGACCAAGCAGGCGGCGCTCGCGATCCACCAGAAATCGCAGCGCAGATAGCATCGCCGGCCGCGCCGGAGGCCCTGTATAATTGCGGCCCCTCCCGCGAACCACCTTCCGTTGCGATGGCCAAGAAAGAGGAAAAAGCCGCGAGCAGCACCATTGCCCTGAACAAGAAGGGCAAGCACGACTACTTCATCGAGGACCGCTACGAGGCGGGAATCGCGCTGGAGGGCTGGGAAGTGAAGAGCCTGCGCGCGGGGCGCGTGCAGCTGCGCGATTCCTACGTCATCATCAAGGACGGCGAGGCCTACCTGTTCGGTGCGCTCATCACGCCGCTGCCCACGGCCTCCACCCACATCACGCCGGACGCGCAGCGCACGCGCAAGCTGCTGCTGCACCGCCAGGAGCTGAGCCGGCTCATCGGCGCCGTCGAGCGCAAGGGCTACACGCTCATCGTCACCGCGCTGTACTGGAAGAAGGGCCGCGCCAAGGCGGAGATCGCGCTGGCCAAGGGCAAGCAGGAGCACGACAAGCGCGCCACCATCAAGGAGCGCGACTGGCAGCGCGAGCAGCGTCGCCTGCTCAAGCACGGATGATCGTCCCCAACTCCGCCCTCGCGCCCCGAATCCCGGTCCCGGCGGCCCGGGCGGGCGGCTCCGCGGGATGGCCGCCGCCGGCCTGGCGACATTCGTTCGCCCAAGGCGACCGCAACTTTGTTAAAGTAGTGCTGTCTCAGTTTTCAGTTCCTGGGGGCGACCTGGCTTCGACGTGGGTTTGAAACCTCAAGGGGCATGCCGAGGGGCAGAGCACCTCGTAAATCCAACTGCAAAACACATAGTTGCCAACGACGACAACTACGCCTTAGCCGCTTAAGCCGGCTAACCTTCGACTCGGTCGTGCTTGTGCGCTGAACTCGAAGGTCATCCACACAAGATCGTGACTAGGCACGCCTGGGGCCGAAATCGCTAAAGCAGTACAGGATCGCCGCGTTGTCGCCCTGCCCCTTGGAGGCGCGCGGTTAAATCAATAAGGATGGCTACGCATGTAGAACCTTAGGCGTATGGCTTGCGGACGCGGGTTCGATTCCCGCCGCCTCCACCAATCATAAAGGTCAACCGTTCTCGGTTGGCCTTTTTTCCTGCGCGCTCCCGCGTGTTCGCGGGGACTCCTGCGGACTTCCTCCCCCCGCCGTCTTGGCCACCTCGGGCCGCATTTCAGGTGGCGTCCCCGGTCGTGGTGCAAGAGAGGCCGCCTGGAAAAGGCGATCGTCGTGGTTCTTCGGTCAGAGTGGGTTTGCGAAGACCTTGACCGAAACGAGGAGATACACGATGACCAAGCCCAGCATGTCAGTGGCGGAGCTCGCTGAGAAGGGGTCAGGGCGCAACCAGTGACTCCCGGGTCGTTCAGGCCAGCGAATGCCGGGCTCAGCCCAACCGCGCCAGCAGGGCCTCCGGTTCAGTCATCTTGTTTGTATGTATGATCGCCGCGAGCCGATCGCGTGAATCGCTATTGCACCGCTGGACACTCCGATCCTGGTCGGGGAACAGGCGTGCAGCCAAGGTGTTCACGGCGGGCTCGAATTCCGCCCAGGCTGTATCTGTATTCGGCGCCCGCAGCCGATCGTTGGCAAACACCTGGATGCGATTGCAGGGAAAGGCCACCTGCCTCGCAAGCCCCGTCTCTCCCAGAAAGCGCGCACAGGCCTGCAGGCCTTTGCACGCGACCGTTACCATACGCGCAGCGAGCTCGGGCTCCGGGAGGTTCTGCTTGCTGTAATACACCAAACCGCGCTCCCCACCGGCCTCATCGTAGCCATAGTTGCCCTCATGCGCGATGACCAATACTCCCGGGCCGCGGTACATGTGGGTATATTCGGCGACATCGATTAGCAGGTCATCCAGCGCCTGCTCCTGTATCCAGCGATGAAAAATCGGGATCAGGTCCAGCAGGTTCACAGGTGTGCGCTCCTCCGCAAACCATTTCACTCCAATGCGATGTAACTCCATGCTTGCTCCTGAAAATGAGGATTACGCGTCTTCAGCCAGCGCAGGAGCCTGCTGTGTCCGGGCGGCTTTCTTTGCCTGCTGCTCGGACATACGCACATAACAGGCATAGGCGGCCTCGACAAAATGCTGGGTCTCCTCCAGCAGCCGCCGTGCCGCATCGACGCTGTAGTTGCGCTCCCTGTCCTCGTGGCGACGGAACAGGTACTCGGCGAATCTGGTCGGCGCGTTCGCCGCGAGGAAGCGCCCGGTGTCGTGGAACCGCTCACGGAACGCAGTCACGACTGCATCCGGGTTGTCCCGCACATCGGGGAATTCACTGTACACGAGTCCCTTTGCGGCCAGCACCATCGCCGCGTAGGCCGTATCGTCAGCCTTGCGGTAATCGCCGTCATCGAGGTGCACCTGTGCCTCGAAATGCAGCTGCTCGGCGGCCTGCAGGTCAAACTCGGTGGTACTGATAACCGCCCCGGCACATTCACCGGTGCCGATATCAGATACGGAAAATTCGCGCGGGTCACGCCAGTCAGTGTAGAGCGTACGATCGAGTACACGCGGCGGGATCCGGCCAAGCTCGTCGAGCAGCGGCTTGATGCCTTTCTTGCCCAGCCGCTGGATGAAATCGGAGAAGCCTTCGTCCGCCCGGCGTTCGGCCAGGTACAAACCGGTCACGCGTTCAATGAAATCGGGGATTCGCTTGGACGGTACCGGACCGAAAGTCTGACCGAATTCGCGGGCGTTGTGATCACGGTGCGCTCCCATCACAACGCGGAAATGCGGCACCATGGCATTGCCGACCTTCCGGCTGACGCCGTAGAAACCGATATCGGCGATCTGATGCTGGCTGCAGGAGTTGAAGCAGCCGCTGATGTGAATGCGCAGATCGCGGATCGCGGGATCCAGGGTATGTGCCTTGTCCCGGTAGATCTCGCTGAGGGTCGCAGCCAGGCCTCGGGAATTCGCTATGCCGAGTTTGCAGGTATCGGTGCCCGGGCAGGCAACAACGTCCGCAATGGTCTTGGCATCGGCGTCCGCGAGTCCGATGCGCTGCAACTCGCTGAACAGTTCCGGCAGATCAGCCTCAGCCACCCAGCGCAGCAGGATGTTCTGCTCAATGGTGGTTCGGGCATGGCCGCCGTTCAGGCGCCGGCTGATGTCCGCGAGCTGGCGCAGCTGCCAGGAACTGATATCGCCGAGGGGCAGCTTTATCGTAGCCATGGCATAACCCTTCTGGCGCTGCGCCTGCACATTGGCCGCGCGCCAGGCGCGAAAGACGGTATCACCCGCATCCTGCGGCAGCGCCTGCCCCTCACGAAGCGGCATTTCCCGCCAGGCCGCTACCTCCTCGATCCAGGAAGTCCAGGCCTCCTCATGCGGCATCTTCTGGCGTTCGGCCTCGACCTCAGCGCGAAATTTCTCGATACCCCAATTGGCAACCAGGAACTTGATACGCGCCCGGCCACGGTTTTTCTTTTCGCCGTGGCGGGCATAGACCCGGCTGACGGCCTGGGCGATTGGCAGCATCTCCGCTTCCGGGACAAATTCTGACAACAGGCTGGCCTGGTAGGGTACCGGCCCGAGACCGCCACCGACGTATACCGCGAACCCGCGCTGCGGCTGGCCGTCGGGGCCGGGGCGGGTTGCCGCGATATAGCCGAGGTCATGAAACCCGGTATAGGCGCAGGCTTCCGTCTGACAACCGGAGAAGGCTATCTTGAACTTGCGGCCGAAATCCTGCGTATCCCGATGCCCTAGCAGAAACCACGCACAGGCCCGGGCGTAGGGCGTGACATCGAATACTTCCGAGGCGCAGCAGCCGGCTTTTGTGCAGGCAGTAACATTACGTATGGAGTTGCCGCAGGCCTCGCGGGTCGTAATACCGACCGCAGCGAGGCGCCGCATCAGATCCGGTGTGTCCTCAATGTGAACATAGTGCAGTTGCATGTCCTGCCGGGTGGTCACATGGCAGACCGCGTCCGAGTACTCCTCGGCAAGATCGGCATGGACCTCCATTTGCTCCGGGGAGATACCACCGAATGGGAGCTTGATACGCTGCATACCGGGCGCATCCCAGAGGGTATCGGGCCCCTTGCGCAAATTCCTGCGCGCGTAATCCAGTTCCCGCTGGGCAATGCCGTCATGGCGCTGGCCATTGTCGTAGCGCTGGCCATAGGCACCGCGCCGCAGGCGGGCCTCCTGGAACAGCTTGTCCTCGACCTTGCCCTGTTTTTTCAGCTCAATCTGCTGCTGGTACTGATCGATCTCGCGCCCCATCGCCTCGGGGATACTCCCAGCCAGCCTCTCATTCCAGTTCATTACGACCACTCCAGGTTCCGCAAAATTTTCTATTAAGGCGCGAATAAGTATCGCCCAAAAAAGCCGCTAAAGAACACACCGCGGGTAACCGCTCCGGCTGCCCCTGCAGCCTTTTCCGGCCGTTTCGCGGGGTCCTGCAACAGAAGCGCCCGCTCAAAATGCTACCAGCCCGCTCGGCGGGGCATGACAGGGTACATTAAATTCCGGTTCGGTTGCTGCGAGCCAGTACCCGGCCGGCGCTGATGCAAAGGTAATGCCCGGTACGAAGATCCCGTTCAGCGACTCAGCAGGTCTTCGTACCAGCCACCCATCGCCCCGGTCGCGGGTTTGCCCCGCCGCGGGTCCTCTACGAGAAAGGCTTCTCCGGTCATGATACGTTCTGCCGCAGCGATTACCTCGCCGGCTTGTCCGGCGGCGATGAAAACAACCGCACTGGCGTGCGCAATGATGGCGTCCCGGGCAGCGGTCCAAAAGAGTTCGCCTGCAAGAGGCGGTCATCGTGATTCTTCGGGAAGGTCGGGTTTGCGAAGACCTTAACCCAAGACGAAGAGATACGCGAAGTCCAATTCCGGTACGTCTGTGACGGACCTCGCTGAAAAGGGGGCAGACGGAGGCTTCCTGCGCGAGGCGATCCAGTCCGTGGCGCAGCGGCTGATGGAGATGGGCGTGGCGAGCCTGTGCGCGGCGGCCTGGGGCCCGCGCAGCCCGCATCGGACCAACAGCCTCGACGGCTACCGGGAGCGCAGTCAAGGGATACGCGCCGGGACTGTGGAGCTGCAGATCCCGAAGCTGCGCAAATGCAGTTATTTTCCCGCGTTTCTGCAGCCGCGGCGCACGGCGGGGAAGGCGCTGGCGGCGGTGGTCCAGGAGGCCTACGTGCCGGGGGGTGTCGACCCGCTCGGTCGACCAGCGGGTGCACACCTTCCTGAGCCGCCCGCTGGATCGGGGACAGGCCGTATCTGTGGATCGATGCGACGTACGTAAAGGCGCGTGAGATTGGGCGGATCGTTTCGGTGGCGGTCATAATCGCCGTGGCGGTCAATACCGAGGGGACGCGCGTAGTGCTGGACATGGCGGTGGGCCCCTCGGAGGCGGAGCCATTCTGGAGCGAAGTCCTGTGCAGCCTGACGCGGCGCGGATTGCGCGGCGTGAAGCGGGTGATCTCCGATGTGCACGAGGGGCTGAAGGCTTTGAGCGCCTGAACACCGAGATCAAGCGGCGCTCGGCCCCCTTAACCGACGTCCAAAAAGGCAACCGCAGCCGCTGCGCAAACTTCCCGCGACCCCGGAGGATTGAGACTCGACGCGTTCTGCGAACGCGATTCCGTCGACTCGGTCATTACCGAGTTCAGCGCCTCGCGCTCACGCCTCGGCACTGACGGACCGAACGAGCTGGCTCATGCCCCGGGGAGCCGGGCGTCCAGGCCGCGGCCGCCCGGCAAGTTCTGCAAACCGCGGCGCAAGCCGGAATACCCTCCGCCAGCGGTGGCGAGCCGGATAGAATGGCGGCATGCCAGGCAACGATCTCCCTGCATGCGGACACGCGAGTTGACGATGGAAGCCCGTACGGCGCTTCTCCGGCGGCGGTGGACCCATGGAGTACTCATGGCGCTGGCCTTGTGCGCGGTATGGCTGGCGCCCGGACCCGCTGGCGCGCTGGCCCGGGATCGTACCGCGGGCGCCCGCGAGTACGGCATCGATGGCGGCCGCAAGTACCTGCTCTATGTGCCTCGCTCATCCCCGGCAACCGGCCCGCGGCCTCTGGTGCTGTTCTTTCACGGCGGCGGCGGCGACATGCAGCAGGCGGCTGCCAGCTATGGCTGGCGGGAGAAGGCCGAGCAGGAAGGTTTCGTCGTCGCCTTCCCGAACGGATCCAGCCGGCTGCCGCGCCAGCGCCTGGCGACCTGGAACGCCGGGGACTGCTGCGGCTACGCGCGCGATCGCCAGGTCGACGACGCCGCATACGTCAGACTGGTCCTTGCCGACATCCGGCGTAGAGCCGCCATCGACGAGCAGCGGATCTTCGCCACGGGCATGTCCAACGGCGGCATGATGGCGCACCGGCTTGCCTGCGAGATGGCTGATACATTCCTGGCCGTCGCGGCGGTGGCCGGGACCGACAACACGGCCGCCTGCCGGCCCTCGCAGCCGATATCGGTCATGCATATTCATGCCCGGGATGACACGCACGTGCTGTTTGACGGCGGGGCGGGCAAGGACGCTTTCCGGGACGAATCGAAGGTGACGGATTTCACCTCGGTGGAGACGACGATCCAACGATGGGTCGCGCGAAACAGACTCGATACCCGGCCGCAACGCGTGTTGGATGTGCCTGGGGCCTATATCGACCTCTACACCTCGGGACGGCACGGCGCCCAGGTGGCATTGGTCGTCACCGAGACCGGCGGCCATTCCTGGCCGGGCGGCAAGTCCGTGCGAGGCAAGCAACCGTCGCGCGCCATAATCGCCAACGACGTGATCTGGGATTTCTTTCGCCGGCAGCAGCGTTGACCGTGCGCCCGAGTCGTCGAGGCGCCGGGGCGTGATGAGCTGCAACGGCCAGCAATCGACACCCCTCCCGCAGACGCTTGAGCAGCCGCACCGGCGGCACAGGACGGCCCTGCCTCGCATCCAGGTTCGCCACTGCCGCGTCGATCCCGATGCGAAGCGCACGACATCTCGTCCACGCATGACCACGGCGTCTTCGCGCGACATCGAGGGACCGATCGACAGGCAAGACCTGCGCAGGCTGCCCGTCCGGCCCGACCGGCGCTTCCGGACCGTCGGGTCCACGCGGCAATGGGCGCGCGCTCGGGTGACTATCCTTCGCATCACTCGGCCATGTCCAAAGGACTACCGGTCGCGCGAGTGAGCGCACCCGGATCGATGTCCATGAGCGCCTGCGCCCGGCACGGGCCGCGTGCCGCGCTCGTGCCGCCGAAGCGCGCATCGCGGAGATCCTCGCCCGAGGACGGCCGTCGACGCGACGTTCCCGCGACCCCGCGGCGGCGATAGGCCGCCACTCGCGCGTGACGAGCAGGCGGGCGCGGCCATCTGGCGCCGCGACGATGCAGGTGATCACGGCGCAGACCGGGGACAGGGAGGCACTGGTGCCATCAGATGTCCCGGGCGTGGCGCTAACGCCGGCAGGAGGCGTGCGCTAGCTTTCCCTCGCGAGCACGACAACCGCAGGGGGAAGAGCCGATGACGCGAGACATTCCGAGCAGCCTTGGGGGCCTGTGGGGCCGCCTGGTGATCAACCGCCGCAACTGGTGGCTGCCGCTTACCGTCGTGCTGGCCGTCGGTCTCGGCAGCATGATCTATGTCGGCACGCGCACCTATCAGGATGCGCCGCCGATCCCGGATTTCGTCACCGAATCCGGCGAGACGGTGGTCGCTGCCGCCGCGGTCACGCGCGGACAGATCGTCTTTCTCAAGTACGGCCTGATGAACCACGGCTCCATGTTCGGCGACGGCGCGGGTCGCGGGCCCGATTTCACGGCCGATGCCCTGCAGGCGATGGCGCGCGCCATGCGCGAGTACCATGCCTTGCGTACGGGCGTCGATGCGGCCACGGCCCTGGCGCGCACCCAGGCGGAGATCAAGGAAAACCGGCACGACCCGGCCATCAACCGCGTAACGCTGAGTCCGGCCCAGGTGCATGCGGCGCTCGCGCTGGAGAACCGCTACGCGGCGATGTTCCGCGGCGAGGGTGAGGAGGCCTTCCATCCGGCCGGCTACATCACAGACCCCGGCGAGCTGCGCGACCTTGCCGCCTTTTTCTTCTGGGGCGGCTGGGTGTGCGGCGTCGAGCGGCCCGGCCAGGACTACAGCTACACGCACAACTGGCCGTATGACAGGCTGGCCGGCAACCAGCCCAGCGCGCCGGTCCTGCTCTGGAGCGTGATTGCGACCCTGGGCCTGGCCGCAGCGCTTGGCCTGGTGCTCTTTCTCTATGGCCGTTACGGCGGCATGGCCGGCTGGCGTCAGGCGGGCAACGAGGCCCCGGCTGCCACGCTCGCGCGCATCGAGGCCTTCGGCCCGAGCCCGCTCGCGCGCGCCACCTACAAGTTCTTCGCTGCTGCTGCCGTCTTGTTCGTGCTGCAGATCGTAGCCGGCGTGCTGACCATCCACGACTTCCTGCGCTTCACCCGCGTCTTTGGCGTGGACCTGGCCGAGACCCTGCCGATCACCGTCGTGCGCGCCTGGCACCTGCAGCTCGCCCTGATGTGGATCTCCGCCTGCTGGGTCGGCGCGTCCGTTTTCTCGCTCTCCCTGCTCCTGCGGGCGACCCCCAGGGGGCTGTTGGCAGAGCTGAACCTGCTCTTCGGCCTGTTCGTCGTCTGGGTGGCCGGCAGCCTGGCGGGCATAGCGCTCGGCTCGCATGGGCTGCTCGGGGAACACTGGAACCTGCTCGGCAACCAGGGCTGGGAGTTCGTCGAAATGGGCAAGCTCTGGCAAGGCGTGTTGTTCATCGTCTTCGCCGCGTGGCTGCGCATCGTCTGGCGCATGGTGCGGGAGCTCTGGCGCGAGGGCGATGCGTGGACCCTGCCGAAATGGCTGCTCTACACCGTCGCCTGCGTGCTGCTGCTGTTTCTCTCCGGGTTCGTCGCCCGGCCGGAGACCAACTTCGTCGTCGCCGACTTCTGGCGCTGGGGCGTCATACACATGTGGGTGGAGGCCTTCTTCGAAGTCTTCACCACGGCGCTGCTTGCGGGATTCATGGTGCAGATGGGTTTCGTCGGCCAGGCCGCCGCTTCGCGTATCGTCTATCTGGCCACCCTGCTCTTTCTCGGCTCGGGTCTGCTCGGCATCTCGCACAACTTCTACTGGAACGCCAAGCCGGTGGCGACGCTGGCCATCGGCAGCGTCTTCTCGACCCTGCAGGTCGTCCCGCTCATCCTGCTCACGCTGGAGGCCTGGCAGTTTCGCAACGCCCCGCGGCGGGCATTGCAGCACGCCGGCGGTCGGGCGGCCTTCGGCCAGGCGGAGGCTTTCCTGTTCCTGCTCGGTGTGAACTTCTGGAACTTCCTCGGCGCCGGCATGTTCGGCTTCATCATCAACCTGCCGATCGTCAATTACTACGAGCATGGCACCTATCTGACGGTCAACCACGGACATGCGGCCCTCATGGGCGTGTACGGCAATCTTGCCATCGCCGCCATGCTGTTCTGCAGCCGCTACCTGTTGGTGGCAGCGAGCTGGGATGCGCGCCTGCTGCGCCGCGTATTCTGGGCGCTCAACCTCGGCCTCATGCTGATGGTGGTGATTGACCTCTTTCCGGTGGGCATCGCCCAACTGAACGACGTGCTCGCCCACGGCCTCTGGCACGCCCGCTCCCAAGGCTTCGTGCAGGGCGACCTGTTCCAGACGCTCACCTGGGCACGCGTCATCGGCGGCGCGCTGTTCGTGCTCGGCGGGGTGCTGCCGCTTGCCTGGTTCATGGTGACGCGTCTGCCCCGGATAAAGCAGGCCGCCGCGCGCGCGTCGCCGGCACTCGTCCTGGAGGAAAGGGAAATCCTGGCAAAGTGACGCCTGCCGCCGGCACTCGATCGCGGCCCGCGGATCGCCCATGATGCGTCATCGCCAAACTGGCGGCCGACGCAGCCTCGGCTCGCTCGCACGTGGCGAGCCGCACGGCGCAGCAGCGCCGGACGGATCGCGACGATGAGTACGTTGCGGCCGGTCCGTGTCAACCATCTGCTGATCGGGCGATGCGTGCCCTTCGGGCCGAACGGCGAACCCAGCGCCATCGACAAGCGCTGCGTCACGGAGAGCGTGCCGGTGAGCACGCCGGGTCTGGCGGGCGACGAGCAGGGCGACCGGCGCCACCACGGCGGGCCGGACAAGGCCCTGCATCACTACCCGGCGGAGCATTACGTCACGTGGCGCCGCGAGCTCCCATCCCTGCCCGAGTGCTGCTGGCGGCCCGGCGCATTCGGCGAGAACATCGGCACCGCCGGCCTGACCGAGGACAACGTCTGCGTGGGCGACGTCTTCCGCCTCGGCAGCGCCCTGATCCAGGTCTCGCAGGCGCGCCAGCCCTGCTGGAGACTCAATCTCCGGTTCGGACGACCGGACATGTCGCGGCTCGTGCAGGCGAGCGCACGCACGGGCTGGTACTACCGCGTGCTGGAGAGCGGCGAGATCGCGGCAGGGATGGACATGCGGCTGATCGAGCGCCCGCACCCGGACTGGCCGTTGGCGCGGCTGCTGCGGCATCTGTACGCCGACCCGCTGGAGCGGCGGGCCCTTGCAGCAATCGCAGAGCTGGACGTCCTCCCGAAGTCCTGGCGGCAACTCGCCGAGCGCCGGCTCACGACCGGCCTTGTCGAGGACTGGTCGGGCAGGCTCGATACCCCGCCGGTCAGGTGATGCGCCGGGCAGGGCGGCGCGACACGACGGCCCGCCCCCGTGCTCGGGCAGCCTCGCCGCCGTAACGCGCGGTGCCTCGGCCGCCGCCGTGCGCCGGGCGGACCGACGATCCGCTCACGCCCGCATCCGGCTCGGCATGGCGCCCGCCCCTGCTTCCTCGTGAGTCACGCCGTCGCGGATGTGGTAAATGCGCCTGAAGGTGGGGATTATCTTCTCGTCGTGGGTGACGACGATGATGGCGGTGTCGAACCGCTGGGCCATCTCGTTGAGGATGCGAACGACGGTCATCGCGCGTTCGCTGTCCAGCGGCGCGGTGGGCTCGTCGGCCAGTATGACGGGCGGACGGTTGACCAGACCGCGCGCGATGGCCACCCGCTGCTGCTCGCCCCCGGATAGCTGCGAGGGCATGGCGCGGGCGCGGTGTTCCACCTCCAGGGCCGTGAGCAGTTCCATCGCCTTCGAACGCGCCTCGCCGTTGGGCGTGCCCGCCAGCATCGGCAACAGCGCGACGTTGTCGGTGACGTCGAGAAACGGGATCAGGTACGGCGCCTGGAACACGAAGCCGATCTTGTCGCGCCGCAGGGCGCGCAGATCGCGCACCTTCCAGCCGTTGTCATAGATCACCTCCTCGCCGAGAGCCATGAGGCCCGAGGTGGGATTGATCACGGCGCCCAGGCATTTGAGCAGCGTGCTCTTGCCCGAGCCGGACGGTCCGATG
>JAWLAN010000025.1:0-63160 GCA_041395385.1 Gammaproteobacteria bacterium | reverse complement strand
GAAGTCCTCGACGTCGATGTGCCAGGTCTCCAGGTACGCGCACACCGCGCCCTTGCGCTTGCCGCCCTGGTTCACGGCCACCGCGGTGTCGTTGGCAACCTTCAGGAACGGCACCACGCCCTGGGACCTGCCGTTGGTTCCCTTGATGTGCGCGCCCATGCCCCGCACCGGCGTCCAGTCGTTGCCCAGGCCACCGGCGAATTTCGACAGCAGGGCATTGTCCTTGATGGCGCTGAATATCGCGTCGAGATCGTCGGGCACCGTGGTCAGGTAGCACGAGGAGAGCTGCGGTCGCAGCGTGCCGGAGTTGAACAGCGTCGGGGTGCTCGACATGAAGTCGAAGGACGACAGCAGATTGTAGAACTCGATGGAGCGCATCTCCGGCTCGATCTCGTTGATCGCCAGGCCCATCGCCACGCGCATGAAGAACGCCTGCGGCAGCTCGAAGCGGGTACCGCGTGTATGCAGGAAGTAGCGGTCGTAGAGCGTCTGCAGCCCGAGATAGGTGAACTGGAAGTCCCGCTCCGGCCGGATGGCGCGGCCGAGCCGTTCCAGATCGAAATTGCGCAGCCGCGGATCCATCAGCTCCAGATCGATGGCGCGGCGCACGTAGGCCTTGAAGTATTCGGCGTATCCGAGCGCCATTTCCGACTGCGTGGCGCTCATGGGACGGTTGTGGATGAAGCTCAGGGCCTCGCTGCGCAGCATGTCGAGCAGCAGGCGCGCGGCCACCTCGGAGTAGGTGGGCTCTTTCTCGATGAAGGTGCGCGCGCTCATGACCAGCGCCTTGGCGACGTCGGCCTCCGCAACGCCGTCGAAGAGGTTGCGCTTGGTCTCCTCGAGCACCCGCTGCGGATCGGACCCGGGCAGTCCCTCGCACGCCTCCGTGACCAGGCGCTCCAGCCGCCCCTCGTCCAGCGCCGTGCGGTCGCCGGCGGCGGTCGTGACGTGCAGCGCGGCGCGCGCGCGGCCCTCGGCGAGCGCCTTTTCCTGCTCCAGCGCCCGTTCACGTGCGCGTTCCTCGCGGTAGAGCACGTAGGCGCGGGCAATCTTGTGCTCGCCGGCGCGCATCATCGCCAGCTCGACCTGGTCCTGGATGTCCTCGATGTGCACCGTGCCGCCGCCGGGCAGGCGGCGGGTGATGGCCGCCACCACCTGCTCGGTAAGGGCGGCGACCGTCTCGTGTATGCGCGTGGAGGCGGCGGCGCTGCCGCCTTCCACGGCCAGGAAGGCCTTGGTCATGGCGACGGTGATCTTGTCGCGGTCGAAAACGGTGACCTTGCCGTTGCGGCGTATCACCCGGTACTGGCCGGGGGCGTTGGCGCTCAGCTCGGTATCGAGCGCCGGCGCCGTGGGGTCCTGCTGGTCGTGGATGCGGGTGGTGTTGGCGACCGAAGAGACAGCGGAAATATCCACAGCCATCTGCCTTCCTCCAGAAGATCTTCGAGATCTCTTTATGTGTTTTTTTCGGGGACGGGTTGCCGCACCCCCGGTGCGCAGCCCAAGCGTCAAAAGGACTGTGAGAGTTGTAGCACCACAAGGAAAAGGGGTCAAGAAAGCATTCAACCCCAATATCTTGTGGAATAGTCTGTGAGGACTAGGTGAAGAGACGAGGGATAAGCTGGGGATAACAAGCCTGCGGCCATGGGATTCAGTGGCTTGCCCGCGTCAGCGCCCCGCGTCAGGAATCTGGCACAGCCGCTCCTCCCCTAGGAATAGTGTCGATCGCAGGCGCGAAAAACTAGATCTTGGGTCCGGACGGGAGCTTCAGCGCGAGGGTGATGCCGTCGCCAACGGGCAGCATGCTCAGCATGACGCGCGCGTCCTCCCGCAGGCGGGCGTTGAACGCCCGCAATGCCAGCGTGGTGGCGTCGTTGGCGGCCGGGTCGGCCACCTTGCCGTCCCACAGCACGTTGTCCACGACGATCAGCCCTCCGGTGCGCAGGAGTTGCAGCGCGCGCTCGTAGTAATGGAGATAGTTCTCCTTGTCGGCATCGATGAAGACCATGTCGAAGCTGCCGGCCTCGCCGCGGGCGAGGAGATCGTCCAGCGTCTGCAGCGCCGGCGCGATCCTCAGCTCGACACGGTCCGCCACACCCGCGGCCTCGAAATAGCGGCGCGCCACGGCCGTGGACTCGGGGCTGATGTCGCAGGCCACGAGCCGGCCGTCGTCCGGCAGGTGCAGGGCGACGCTCAGCGCGCTGTAGCCGGTGAAGGTGCCGATCTCCAGCGCGCGGCGGGCGCCGGTGAGACGGGTAAGCATGCCCATGAACTGCCCCTGCTCCGGCGCGATCTGCATGTTGGCGTTTGCCATGCGCGCGGTCTCCTCGCGCAGGCGGCGCAGCACCTCGGGCTCGCGTAAGGAGACCCGCAGCAGGTACTCGTATAGCGCGTCGGTGAGCGTGATAGTCTTGTTGGTCATCGTTCCATTCCTCGGGAGGCCTTGCCCGCCATGGGCCCAGCGAGCAGCGCCGAGCCGGACGCTCATGGTAGCGCGCCGGAGCCGGAGTCCATCCGTCTGGTGCAGATCTCGGACACGCATTTCGGGCGCGAACCGGAGTTCGAATTCGACGGCGTGAATCCCCGCCGGTCGCTCGCGGACCTGATCGGACAGATCCGGCGCCAGGATCCGGTCGTGGACGCCTTCCTCGCCACCGGCGATCTCAGTCACGACGCCAGTCCCGAGTCCTACCTCGCCCTGCGCGACGCGCTGCAGCCGCCGCAGACCCCCGTGTTCTGCATACCCGGGAATCACGACGACCCGGAGACCATGCAGCGCTATCTCACCGGCGGCTGGGTGGCGTGCCCGGAGGCGGTGCAGCTGGGCGACTGGCAACTGCTCTTTCTGAACACTTTTCTCCCGGGCAGCCAGGGCGGAAGGCTGGGCGCCGGGCGACTCGGCGCGCTGGACGCCGCCCTGAGCGCGCGGCCGCAGCGCCACGCGCTCGTCGCGATGCATCACCCGCCGGTGCCGATCGGCAGCACGTGGATGGACGCCATGGGGCTGCAGGACGGCGAGGATTTCTTCGCCGTCCTCGACAGGCACCCGCAGGTGCGTGCCGTGCTCTGGGGTCACATCCATCAGGAGGTCGAGGCGCAGCGCAACGGCGTGCGCCTGTGGGGCGCACCGTCCACCTGCGTGCAGTTCAAACCCGGAGCCACTCGCTACGAACGCGACGATCGTCCCGCCGGCCACCGCCGTCTGATCCTCCACGCCGACGGGCGCATCCTCACGCAGGTGGTGCGCCAGGGGAGCGGGGACACGCCGGCCTAGCCCGCGTCCTGCGCGCGGTCGGGCGCCGCGCGTGCCCACCGCGGCCGCGAGGGGCGCGTGGCGTGTCGTGATAGCGATCGCGGCGCACGTTAAAGCCCGCCCGGAGGGCGGCCGTTAACCGTTCAAGATTACACACGAACGGGGACGGAAGGCTGTCATGGTCGCGAGGTATGCACGTAAACTCCACGCAGGTTACCGCCGGGCATTCAAACGTTATCCGGTCGAAAGCCGCTTTTTTCTCTTCCTCACCGGCATGGGCTGCATCGGCCTGTTGCTGCAGAAGGAGTCGCTCGCCCAGGGCGTGGGCTACGCCGCGTTCTGGTTCTCCTTCATGGTGTCCCTGCTCAGCTTCTGGCACGACGACCTGTTCGCGGTAGACGGCTGATCGCCGGCGCGGGGAGGGCGCCCGCAACGCCGTGACCGGGCATCGTGGCCCCGTCCCGCGCGTTCCCCGCCGGCGGCGGCGACACACAGAATTTCCCGCCCTCGTCACGTAACGGATACGGTGCCGCCGGCACCCAATGCGGGTCGGCGGGATCGGCCCTGGCCGCGGTGTGCCATAACTCTCGCGCCTTTGTCCCTCGACAGGCGCTCGCCGCCTTCCCGCCGCCAACCCCGAGCCGGAGGTACCGATGCCATTGCTGCCGCGCAAACTGTCGGTCGTGCTGATGTTCCTGACGCTCGCGTCGGCGAGCGCCCGTCTGCAGGCGGGCACGCTGGTCATGCGCAGCGGGCCGGCCGCGGTGCCGCTCGTCGAGCTGTACACCTCCGAGGGCTGCAGCAGTTGCCCGCCGGCGCAGAGGTGGCTCGGCGGACTCAAGCGATCCCCGGACCTGTGGCGAGGATTCGTTCCGGTCGCATTTCACGTCGACTACTGGGACCACCTCGGCTGGAGAGATCGCTACGGTTCCCCGTTGCACGGCCTGCGGCAGCGGGCATACGTCGGCGCGGGGGGACTCAGCCAGGTGTACACGCCGGCCTTCGTGGTGCAGGGACAGGAGTGGCGCGGCTGGTTCAGGGATCGCGCGGTGCCCGTGCCCGACGGGGAACCGCCAGGCTCGCTTGCGCTGGAGATCATCGACCAGGCGCGGGCGCGTGTGACCTTCCAATCCCTGCAGTCGCGCGCGAGCGCGCTGAGCGCGACGGTGGCGGTCCTGGGCGTCGATCTGGTCTCGGCGATCGAGGCGGGCGAGAACCGCGGGCGCCGGCTCGACCATGATTTCGTCGTCCTGGGGACGATGCAGGTGCCGATGCAGGGCGAGGCCGGGGCGTACGTGGCGGAGCTGGTATTGCCCGCGCCGGCGGTGCCCGCCGCGCGCTACGCCTATGCGGCGTGGGTGAGCGCCGGCGCCGAGCCGGCGCCGCTGCAGTCCGTCGGCGGCTGGGCCGACGGTCGCTAACCCGCCCGGTCGGGGCCCCGGCGCCCGGCGCGAAGAAACGCGACCAGGAAGCCGATGATGGCGGCCGCGGGACCGAATACGAACGCGCCGGTCATCGCCGCCTCCAGGCCGCGATCGTGCGTGTTGGAGGAGAGAGCAAGCAGCAGTGCGCCGCCACCGAACGCGCCGGCGAGGTAGCCGGCCAACGCGACGGACAGGCTGAGCAGCCACCGGCGCATCAGGCAGCGCTCCCTGCCGAAGGCTGTAGGCGCATCCTCACGGCGGCATGGCCGCGGCATCGACCACGCGGTCGCGCAGATACACGGGCAGGGCGAGTTCGGCCTCGACCGCCTCGCCGCGCGCGAACATCCCCACCGCCAGCGCCGCCACGTCCTGCGCCAGCGGACAGGCCTCCGGATAGATCGCCGCCAGGCGATCCCCGAGCCTCGCCCTGAGCACCTCCCCGTACGCGCCGAAGGCGGTGCCGGCGCCGGCCCACCGCCCGTCCTGCGGCAGCACCACGTCGGCGGCCCTGCCGATCTGCTCGGCCGACACGGCGGTCGCCATGCCCTGCTCGGCCGCGTACGCGGCGACGTAGATCTCGCCCATGCGCGCGTCCATGCCCGCCAGGACATGGCCCGCCTTGCGCGTGCGCACGATCCCCTGTGCCAGCGCGGCGAGCGAGGAGACCGCGGCCACCTTCAATCCCATGCCCAGCGCGATGCCCTGGATCACGCCGGTGGCGATCCGAACGCCGGTAAAGGCGCCGGGCCCGCGCCCGAAGGCCAGGCCGTCGAGATCCTCGAGCCGCAGGCCGGCCTCGGTCAGCACCGCCTCGCACATGGGCAGGATCAACTCCGCATGCTGCCGCGGGGCCAAATCCGCGCGCGCGAAGACGCGGCCGTCGGCGTGGACGGCGGCGGAGCAGGCCTCGGTGGCGGTTTCGATCGCGAGCAGGTTCACCGCCGCCATTATTCCATACAAGCGGGCGGCGGCCCGCGCACGTATAATGCCCGCCCATGTTTCATCCGCTGCCCGTATACATAGGATTGCGCTATACGCGCGGGGGCAAGGCGACCCGACACCGTAACCGATTCCTTTCCTTCATCGCGGCCACCTCGGTGCTCGGCATGGCGCTCGGGATCACGGCCCTCATCACCGTGCTGTCGGTGATGAACGGGTTCGAGAAGGAGTTGCGCAGCAAGATCCTCGGCGTGTCCGCGCACAGTACGGTCGCCAGCAATTTCAAACCGATCGAGAACTGGCGCGAATTGAATGCGCAGCTCGCCGGACAGCCGCACGTGCTCGGCGCCGCGCCCTTCATCCGCTCCGCGGCCATGGCCACCCACGACAACCGTGTGAACGGCACGGTGGTCTACGGCGTCGATCCCGCGCTGGAGCCGACCGTGACCGTGCTCGGCGATCCGGCGCAGGGCGGGGCGGACCTGTCGGTCCTGCGTGAGGACGGCGGCATCGTGCTCGGGGCGGCGCTCGCGGAGAAGCTCAAGGTCGGCGTCGGCGATCGGGTAACGCTGGTGGCGCCACAGCCCACGGGCGAGCCCGGTGGGGTGACGCCGGAGTTGCGCGCGTACGAGATCCGCGGCCTGTTCGAGATCGGCATGTACGAGTACGACTCGGCGCTGGCGCTGCTCAACCTGGCCGATGCGCAGGACCTTTTCAGGGTCGGCAGCGCGGTCAGCGGCATCCGCCTGAAGTTCGACGATCCCTTGCTCAGTCTCGGGCGTGCCAACGAGATCGTCGGCGGGCTGGGCGAGAACTATTTCGCCATCGACTGGACAGAGTTCCATGTCAACTTCTTCAAGGCGCTGAAGAGTCAGAAGGCCATGCTGTTCGTGATCGTGACCATGATCGTGGCGGTCGCGGCCTTCAACATCGTCTCCACGCTGGTGATGACGGTACAGGAGAAGCGCTCGGATATCGCCATCCTGCGCACCCTCGGCCTGAAGCCCCGATCGGTCATGGGCGTGTTCGTGGTGCAGGGATTCATCATCGGGCTGGTCGGCACGGCGGTGGGCGCGATCTGCGGCATCGCCCTGGCCTCCAACATCAAGGACATCGCGCGGTGGATCGAATCCACGACCGGCATAGACCTGTTGCCGGCGGACGTCTACTTTCTGAGCGAGCTGCCCTACGAGGTCCATGTCGCCGACGTGCTGGCGGTATGCCTCACCGCATTCCTGCTGAGCCTGCTGGCGACGCTCTATCCGGCGTGGCGCGCCGCCGGGACCCAGCCTGCCGAGGCGCTGCGATATGAATAGTCGCGCAACGGCCGCCGCGCGCGCGGTCCGAGATTGAGGGATCCATGTTTCATCCGCTCTCCGTCAACATCGGCCTGCGCTACACGCGCGCCAAGCGCCGCAATCAGTTCATCTCCTTCATCTCGCTGTCCTCGATGATCGGCGTGGCCGTGGGGGTGCTCGCGCTCATCATCATCCTCTCGGTGATGAACGGCTTCGAGAAGGAACTGCGCACGCGCATCCTCGGCATGGCCTCGCACGCCAGCGTGCAGGCCGTCGACGGCACCCTGCAGGACTGGCGGCCGCTGCTCGAGAAGCTGCGCGCGCAGCCGCATGTCGTGGGTGCGGCGCCCTACATCCGCACCGAGGCCATGGCCACCTACAGCGGCTACGTCAACGGCGTGGTGGTGCAGGGGGTGGACCCCGCACTCGAGGGACAGGTCTCCTTCATCGGCGAGAAGATGATCGAGGGCCGGCTCGAGGCGCTCGAGCCGGGGCAGTTCGGCGTCCTGCTCGGGGGAGCCCTGGCGCGTTCGTTGCGCGCCAACGTCGGCGACAAGGTCATGATCATCTCGCCGCAACCGGTGGCGACGGCGGCCGGCAACATCCCGCGTTCCAAGCGCTTCACCGTGGTCGGCGTGTTCGAGGTCGGCGCGCAGGAATACGACACCACGCTGGCCGTGACGCACGTCGAGGATGCTGCGCGGCTGTTCCGTTACGGCAGCGGGGTCACCGGCATACGGCTGCAGCTCGACGACCTATTCGACGCGCCGCGCATCGGCGAGCAGATCGGCAAGGCGCTGGACGGCGCCTACGCGGTCAAGGACTGGACCAAGGAGCACGTGACGTTCTTTCAGGCGCTGAAGACCGAGAAGGTGATGATGTTCGTGATCCTGATGTTGATCGTCGCCGTGGCCGCCTTCAACATCGTCTCCACGCTGGTGATGGTCGTGACCGACAAGCAGGCGGACATCGCCATCCTGCGCACGCTGGGCCTGTCCCCGCGCTCGGTGATGGGGGTGTTCGTCGTGCAGGGCGCCGTGATCGGCGTCGTCGGCACCGCCGTCGGCGGCGCCGCCGGCGTATGGCTCGCCACCCACCTGAGGGAGTTCATCCGATGGCTGGAGCAGGGACTGCACTTCAAGTTTCTCGACTGCCGCACCTACTACATCTGCGAGGTTCCCTCGGACATGCACTGGTCGGACGTGACGGTGGTGACGACGCTGTCGGTGCTGCTCACCCTGGTGGCGACGATCTACCCGGCGCTGCGCGCGGCCGGCACGCAGCCTGCGGAGGCATTGCGATATGAATGAGGTCGTACTGGCCTGCCACGGCGTGTGCAAGACCTTCGACGACGGCGACCTGCGCGTGGAAGTCCTGCGCGGCGTGGACCTCGAGGTGCTGCCGGGCGAGCGCATCGCCATCATCGGGGCCTCCGGTTCCGGCAAGAGCACGCTGTTGCACATACTCGGCGGTCTGGACGTGCCGACCGCGGGCGAGGTGCGTATCGCCGGGCAGCGCATGAGCGCGCTGGGGGAGGCCGAGCGTGGCGTGCTGCGCAACAAGACCCTCGGGTTCGTCTATCAGTTCCATCATCTGCTGCCGGAGTTCACGGCGCTCGAGAACGTGAGCATGCCGCTGCTCATCGCCGGCTGGCGGCCGGCGGCCGCGGCGGCGCGCGCCGCGGAGCTACTGCAGCGTGTCGGACTGGGCGAGCGTCTGCGCCACAAGCCGGGTGAGTTGTCCGGCGGCGAGCGGCA
The DNA here is from genome assembly GCA_041395385.1 of Gammaproteobacteria bacterium. Taxonomy (GTDB): domain Bacteria; phylum Pseudomonadota; class Gammaproteobacteria; order JAJPIJ01; family JAJPIJ01; genus JAJVHZ01. The sequence goes on along the minus strand of JAWLAN010000025.1, from coordinate 54,489 downwards.
ACGCGCCGCCGTGGCACGCGCGCTGGTGACCACGCCGCGTTGCGTCCTGGCCGACGAGCCGACGGGCAATCTCGATCAGAAGACCGCCGCTCAGGTCTTCGACCTGATGCTCGAGCTGAACCGGGACACGCAGGCGAGCCTGGTCGTCGTCACGCACGATCTGAGGCTGGCGCGGCGAATGGACCGCGTGCTGACCCTGTCCACCGGCCGATTGACCACCAACGACGTGATGGCGGCGACAGGCGCGATGTGAGGCGCGGTCGCGGCGCGGCGCAAGCCCCGCGCCACAGGTCGCCTCCGCGGTCGCAGCGCGGCCGACGAGGGCATGATTTCTCTCGCGGCGGATCCCGGGACCGGGGCCGCCCGTGTACTCCGTCAGGGAAGACAACATGCGTACAGGGACGATCGCCTTCGCGCTCGGCGTGCTCGCCGTGCAATGGCCGGCAGCGCTGCCGGATACGCGTTATTGCTGGCTGCTGCCGGCCGTGGCACTGCTCGCGATCCGATGGCCGCGCCTGCGCTTGCCTGCCCTCGCCGTCGCCGGCGCGCTCTGGACGCTGTGGCGCGTGTCGCTGGTGCTCGCCGACGCCCTGCCGCCGATGCTGGAGGGACAGACCGTCGCGGTCACCGGCGCCGTGGTGGATCTGCCGGAGCGGTATGCCGATCACATCCGCTTCCAGTTCCGCGTCGATGAGCTGGAGCTAGGTGCGAAGCGATGGCGCTGCTGCGGCACCGTACGGCTGGACTGGCGCGCCGAATCCCCGCCCGTGCTCGCCCCGGGGGAACGCTGGCGTCTGCACGTGCGTCTGAAGCGTCCGCATGGCTTCAGCAATCCGGGCGGATTCGATTACGAGGCCTGGCTGTTCCAGCAGCGCATACGGGCCACCGGCTACGTGGTGGCGGAGGGACGGCACGCGCGGATCGGCCGCGAGGCCGCACCGGTGGACACGCTGCGCGCCGCGCTGCGCGATCGACTGCAGGAGGCGATCGGCGGGGAGCCGCTGTCCGGCGTCGTCATGGCCCTGGCGATCGGCGCGCGCGAGGGCATCGATCAGCGGCAATGGCTGGTCTTCTCGCGCACCAACACCGGACATCTCATCGCCATATCAGGCCTGCACATCGGGCTCATCGCCGCCTTCGGATACTTCCTCGGCCGCTGGCTGTGGTCGCTGCCGGCGTACACGGTGTTATGGATCCCGGCGCAGCGCGTGGGTTCGCTCTGCGCGGTCATAGCGGCCGCCGCATACTGCGCCCTTGCCGGGTTCGAGGTGCCGGCGCAGCGCACGCTCATCATGATCACGGTGGTCGCGCTGTCGCTGTGGCGCAGTCGGCGGGCACGGCCTTTCGACACGCTGGCGCAGGCGCTGGCCGCCGTGCTGTTGATCGATCCCATGGCCGTCATGACGGTGGGATTCTGGTTGTCCTTCGTGGCGGTGGCGATGCTGATGTACGGGGGCGGCGAGGGGTTGCGGACGTCGTGGTGGCGGCGCTATGTGCGCGTGCATCTGGCCATGTCCGTGGGCCTGGCGCCGCTGCTCGCCCTGTTTTTCTCGCAGCACCCCCTGGCGGGGCCGGTGGCGAACCTCTTCGCCGTGCCGTGGGTGAGCTTCATCGTGGTGCCGCTCACGCTCGCCGGCACGGCGCTGCTTGCACCGCTGCCGTTCCTCGGATACTGGATGCTGCGCGGGGCGCTGCTGGCGCTCGACCTGGCATGGCGGGCCCTGCAGCCCCTGGCGGCGCTCGACTGGGCCGCCCTGGTGCTGCCGCATCCCTCGCCGGCCGTCGCGTTCTGCGCGGGCGTCGGCGCGATGGTGCTGCTCGCGCCGCGCGGCCTGCCGGCGCGCGCGCTCGGTCTGGTGTGGATGGCGCCGCTCTATCTGCATGCCCCGCCGCGACCGGCGCCGGGCGATTTCTGGCTGACCGTCCTGGACGTCGGCCAGGGGCTGGCCGCGGTCGTGCAGACTCACGCCCGGACGCTGGTGTTCGATACCGGGCCGGGGTTCAGCGATCGCTTCGATGCCGGCGCCGCGGTCGTCGTGCCCTATCTGCGCCATGCCGGCGTCGCCGCGATCGACCGGCTGGTCGTGAGCCATGGCGATCTCGATCATCGCGGCGGATTGGAATCGGTGCTCGTGCAGATGCCCGTTGTTGCAGTGCTGTCGGGCGGGCCGCTGCCGATCCTTCATCCCCGCGCCCGGGCGTGCCGCGACGGCCTCGCCTGGTCCTGGGACGGCGTGGATTTCCGGGTGCTGAGTCCGCCCGCGGGCTTCGAGGGTGAGGACAACGATGCATCGTGCGTGCTCAGCGTGCGCGGCCGCGGCGGCGGGGCCCTGTTGACCGGCGACATCGAGGTCGACGCCGAGCGTGGTCTCATCGATCGTCATGGCCCGAGGCTGCGGCACGAGATCGTGCTGGCGCCGCATCACGGCAGCACCTCTTCCTCCAGCGCGCCGTTCCTCGCCGCCGTTCAGCCGCGATATGTCGTCTTTCCGGTCGGCTACCGCAATCGCTGGCGCTTTCCGGCCGCTGCGGTCGTCGAGCGTTATCGCCTACAGCGGGCGGAGATCTTCCGCACCGATCGCGACGGCGCCGTGACGCTGCGCGTCGACGGATCCGGCATCGGCGCCGAGCGCTACCGTCGCGCACGCCGCCGCTTCTGGATGAACGACTAGCGCCGCGGGCGCGCGCGCGGCGCAGGCTTTTCCTGCGGGTCATCCTTTGCTATGGTCAGCGCCGCGTACGCAAGCGCAGGAAGGGAGCGATCGCCCGTGTTCGAGATCATCAAGGCAGGCGGATGGGTCATGTGGCCCATCGTCATATGTTCGATAGTCGCGCTGGCGATCAGCGTCGAGCGTCTGTGGACGCTGCAGCGCAAGCGCGTGATACCGCGGGGGCTGGTCGAGCAGGTGTGGCAATGGGCGCGCAGCGGCGTGCTGGATGCAAAGCGATTGCAGGCCTTGCGGCTGAGTTCGCCGCTCGGCCGGGTGCTCGCCGCCGGCCTGGTCAACATGAAATACGACCGCTCCGTGATGAAGGAGTCGATCGAAGAGGTCGGCCGTCACGTGGCGCACGATCTGGAGCGCTACCTCAGCACCTTGGGATCGATCGCCGCGGTCTGCCCGCTGCTGGGGCTGCTCGGCACGGTATTCGGCATGATCGACATGTTCTCGGCGCTGAGCGCGCACGGCGCCGGCAAACCGCAGGAGCTCTCCGGGGGCATAGGCAAGGCGCTCATCACGACGGCCGCGGGTCTAACGGTCGCGATCCCGGCGCTGCTGATGCATCGCTACCTGCGCGGCAAGGTGCAGTCGCTGATCGTCGACATGGAGCAGGAGGCGATCAAGATGGTGGAGATCCTCCATGGCGAGCGCGAGTCGGAGGCGGGCACGGGAGGCGCCGAGGGTGATTCGGCGGCGTCGATCGATCTGACTTCCGGCCGCGGGGGCCAGCGGCGGCGAGTCGCCGGGCGCAAGGAGGCGTCCTGATGAACTTCCAGCGCGGCCATGAGGACAGCATCGAGATCAACATCACCTCGCTCATCGACGTGGTGCTGTTGCTGCTCATTTTCTTCATGGTTTCCACCACCTTCCTGAATCCAGAACACATCAACCTGACCCTGCCCTCCGCCAGCAGGGAGAGCGAGCAGACGGAAAAACCGAGCCCGGTGGACGTCACCATCGACCGCAGCGGACAGTACTTCGTCAATGGCAAGGCACTGCTCAACGTGCAGGAGGCCACGCTGAAGCAGGCAATGGTCGAGGCAGCCACGGGGCAGAGCGAGCCGCGCGTGCTGATCCATGCCGATGCCAACGCGACGCATCAGTCCGTGATAACGGTGCTCGACGTCGCGCGCCAGCTCGGCTGGGTGCACGTCTCGTTCGCCACCGAGGTGCGGTCCGAGGGTGAGGCCACGGACACGGCAGGAAAATAAGGGCCCGCCCTTGGGCATAAGGCTCGAAGACATCTGGTACACGGGACATCCGCTCTACCTGCCGCTGTTACCGCTGTCCGCCGTCTTCGCCGCCGGTGCATGGCTGCGGCGCCGCGCCTACCGCGCGGGCCTGCTGCGCGCCGGCTCGCTGCCGGTGCCGGTCATCGTGGTCGGCAACATCAGCGTCGGCGGCACCGGCAAGACCCCACTGACGATCTGGATCTACAAATTCCTGAGGGCCAGCGGCATGAATCCCGGCGTGGTGAGCCGCGGCTACGGCGGCCACGCGCGCGGCTGGCCGCAACAGGTGCGGCCCGACAGCGACGCCTTCATGGTCGGCGACGAGCCGCTGGTGATCGCGCGCCACTGCGGCGGCCCGGTGGCGGTCGGTCCGGACCGTCTGGCCTGCGCCTCGGCGCTGCTGCAGCACCATCACTGCGACGTGATCGTCAGCGACGACGGGCTGCAGCATTACCGCCTCGAGCGCGACGTCGAGATCGCGGTCGTCGACGGCGTGCGGCGGCACGGCAACGGCCACTGCCTGCCGGCCGGCCCGCTGCGCGAGCCGGTGTCGCGGTTGAAGAGCGTCGACATGATCGTCACCAACGGAATCGCCGGCCGCGGCGAATTCGCCATGAAGTATCTGACCATGCCGATGAGGCCGGTGCGCGGCGATCTCGCCGGCGGCGCGCCTCCGGCGCCGGCGCAGGGCGTGGAGGTGCACGCGGTTGCCGGCACGGGCAATCCGGACGCCTTTTTCAATTCCCTGCGCATGCGCGGCTACCGCGTGCACCGTCACGCCTTCCCCGATCATCATCGCTACGAGATGACGGATATCTGCTTCAATGACGGCCTGCCGGTTATCATGACCGAGAAGGACGCGGTGAAGTGCGGCCGTTTCGCCGGGCCCGAACACTGGTTCGAGCCCATCGAGGCGGAATTGCCGCCGGTCTTCGGTCATCGGCTTCTCGAACTGTTGAAGAGGAATTCGCATGGATAAACGCCTGCTGGACATTCTGGTCTGCCCCGTCACCAAGGGGCCGCTCATCTATGACAAGGAACGGCAGGAGCTCATCTCGAAGGCGGCGCGGCTGGCCTATCCGATCCGCGACGGCATACCGGTGATGCTCGAGGAGGAGGCGAGACCGCTCACCGACGAGGAGTACGAGCGTCTGCGCTGAAGCGGGCGCACGAGATCGTCGGCGCCGAGGACAGTTCATGCCCTTTACCGTCATCATCCCGGCACGCTATGCCTCCAGCCGCTTCCCCGGCAAACCGCTGGTCGACATCGCCGGCATGCCCCTGCTGCAGCATGTCCATCGGCGCGCCTGCGGCAGCGGGGCGAGGAGCGTCGTCATCGCCACCGACGACGCGCGCATCGCCGCGGCGGCGCGCGGTTTCGGCGCCGAGGTGGTGATGACCTCCGCGGAGCATCCGTCGGGAACGGATCGAATTGCCGAGGCGGTCGAGGCGCTGCGGCTCGACGCGGAGCACGTCGTGGTCAACCTGCAGGGAGACGAGCCGTTGATGCCGCCGGAGGTCCTGCACCAGGTCGCGGACCTGCTCGCGCAGGATGATCAGGCGGTGATGGCCACGGTATGCGAGCGCATACACGAGGCCCGTGACGTCTTCGATCCGAACATCGTGAAGGTGGTGATGGACGAGCGGGGACGGGCGCTGTATTTCAGCCGCGCCCCCATACCGTGGGCGCGCGCTGCGTTCGCGGACACACCGGCGCTGTTGCCGCCGGCACAGCCGTATTTCCGGCACATCGGGCTGTATGCCTTCCGCGCCGGCTTCCTGCGCGTCTACCGTGGGCTCGCGCCGACGACACTGGAGTCGGTCGAGGCGCTGGAGCAATTGCGGGTGCTGCAGCACGGTTACACGATCGCGGTCGCCGAGGCCCGGGCGCCCACGGGCTTTGGCGTCGACACGCCGGCGGATGCCGAGCGGGTGCGCGCCCTGCTGCAGGCGCAGGGCGCCTGAGTCGTGATCGGCAACTCCGCTCGGTTGTTTAGACCGAGCGGCGCGCGTCGCGCAGGCGCCACCATCCGAGGGCCACGATCCCCGTCATGATCGCGATGCCGAAGCCGAACGCCGTCGGTATCACCGGCGCGCCGGCATGCGTGACGGCGGTGTAGAGGCCCACGGTGACGAGCATGGAGAGATTGACGAACAGATTCAGGACCGCGACGGCGTGGCCGGCGCCGATCGTGACGTGCCCGCATTCCTGCAACAGGGCATTGATGGGCACGATGAACATGCCGCTGGCGGCGCCCAGCAGCACCAGCAGCAGCGCCGTGGCCGGCAGCGTCTGCATCGGCGCGAGGAGCGCGACCAGCAAACCCATCAGGAAGCCCGGGATCAGCACGCGGTTGATCTGCCGGAGGGAGATGAGTCTTGCCGCCAGCGCCGCCCCGACGGCCACGCCGATGGCGACCGCGGCATTGAGCTTGGCCGGGGTCTGCGTGTCGTTGATGTGCAGCGCCACGGGCACCCACGCCACGAGCAGGAAGCGCAGGGTGCTGCCGGCACCCCAGAACAGGCTGGCGCCAAGCAGTCCGAAGCGGCTGTCGCGCGCGCCCCAGAACATGCGCACCGCGTCGCTGAAGTCGCGCAGTATGCTGCGGAATCGGAATTCGGCCATCGGATGCGCCGGCGGCAGCCGTGGGATCCCGAGATTCGCCAGGGCCGCGAGCAGGTAACACGCCGCGACGCAGACGAACGCCAGTCGCACCGAGTGGTCGGCGATGATCCCGCCGGCGATCGTGCCCATCAGGATCGCCACGATCGTCGAGCCCTCGATGAGCCCGTTGGCCTTGACCAGCTTCTCTGCCGGCACCAGTTCGCTCAGGATCCCGTACTTCGCCGGCGAGTAGAGCGCGGCGCCGAGTCCGACCAGCCCGTAGGCCGGCAGGGGGTGCACGCCCACGAGCACCAGTCCCGCTCCGCAAAGCTTGATGATGTTGCCGATCATCATGACCTGTCCCTTCGGCAGGGCATCGGCGAAGGGGCCGACCCAGGGGGCGAGCAGGACGTAGGAGACGACGAAAAAATCCTGCAGCAGCGGCGTGGTCCAGGCCGGGGCGGTATCGGCCTTCAGTGCGGCGATCGCGGCGAACAACAGCGCGTTGTCGGCGAGCGCGGAGAGAAACTGCGCGCCGAGCACCGACAGCATGCCGCGCGAGGCGAGCCCGTCCCGGCGATCGACGTGGGAGGCGCGCGAATCGCCCTGGCTGGCGTGAGTCATGTGTCAGTGTGAGAGAGGTTTCCGACGCGTGCGCCGGCGAGGTTGCCACCGGCATTGGCACGACATCCCGCTCAGGTTGAGCACAGCGGTATAGTAGCCTGTTTCTTTGAGAAAATGGGCCGGGCTAGGTAATATTCCGGCTCCCACGGTGGGCCCGGCGCCAGGGCCGATACCCTGGCGGGCTGCGGCGCCGCGGCGATACCCCGCCGCGAACACGGGCGTACCGCGCGCCCGCCACTGCACGAGAACGGTTCCCAGGAGGAGTTATGTGGCAAGTGCAGTTCCAGATGAGTCCGATGGCCTGGCTGGTCGTGGGACTCATTGTCGGATGGCTGGCCGAATGGCTCATCGATTGGTGGTACTGGCGCCGCCGGGTGGCACAACGTACGGCGCGCCTGCAATCCGAACTCGACACCTGGCGTTACCGGATCCACAACTACGAGAACGCCACCGACAAGGCACGCGCCGATCTGGATGCCGCGCTTGCCGCGGGCGAGGAGGTCAGGAGAAAGCTCGAATCCGTCGAACGGCAGCACGAGAGTCTGCTGGCCGACTACGAGCGCCTGCGCTCGGAGAACGAGATGCTGCGCGCCGAGGGCGGAGGCGCGGTGCTGCCGGCCGATCTCGAGGAGATGCGCAGTGCGCTGGAGTCCGCGCGCGCGGAGGTCGGCGTTCTGCGCGCGCAGGCCCAGGATGTCGGCGAGAGCCAGCTCGAGCTCGAGGCGGCCCGGCGTGAGCTCGAGGAGGCCCGCGGCGATCTCGAGACCGCGAAGCAGGAACTGGCGCGTCTGGGCGCCGATCGCGCGGAAATGGAGTCGCTGCGCCGCGAGGTGCCCGAATTGAGGCAGGCGCGTGAACGGCTGGATGCGACGCTCGAGCAGCTCGCGCAGCTGCAGCGCGACGCCGAGGCCAACCGGGGAATGGACGCTGCGCTGCAGAAGGCGCGCGCGCAGCTCGAGGAAGTCATTGCCGATCAGGGCGCGGCCCGCGCCGAGGCCGATCGTCTGCGCAGCGAGCAGGAGGACCTGCGCGCACGCCTGCAGGGCGCCGCCGGTGAGCTGGACCAGCTGAAGGGCGCGAACTCAGCCCTCGAGACGGCGCGCGCGGAGGTTCGGGACCTGCATGCGCGGCTCGTCGGCGCCGAGGAGGAGATCGCAAGGCTGACGGCGGCGACGGGCGCCCTGGATGGCGTGCAGACGCAGACCCGGGAACTGCGCGAGCAGTTGCAGGCGGCCATCGATATGCAGCAGGAGGCCGGCGCGGAGTCACAGCGTCAAGTCGAAGGTGCGCAGGCCGAGGCGGCCCGGCTGCGAGCGCAGCTGCAGGCCGCCCACGAATCGCAGGAGGCCGCGACCAGCGAGGCCAGACGACTGCAGCTTGAGTTCGCCGCGCTGCAGGGCCGGCTCGAAGAGGCCGGGCAGGAGGTCGGGGCGCTGCGGGCGCGTATCACCGATCTCGAGCAGACCGGCGCGCAGGCCGAAAGGCTGCGCCGTGAGCTGGATGCCGCGCGGCGGGCGCAGCAGGCGCATGCCAGCGAGCTCGAAAGCGCCAGGGCGCGTCTTACTGCCACGGTGGCGGAGTTGGAGCGGCTGCAAGGTGCGGCGACCGAGCTCGACAAGGCGAGGGCCGAGGCGGCCGATCTGCGCGCGCGGCTGATCGTTGCCGGCGCCGAGGCAGACAAAATGAAGTCCGCGGCGGCCGATGTCGAGCGGCTGCGCCATGAGCTCGAGGCCACGCAGGCGCGAGTGGACGCGGCGACGGCGCAGCTGGCGGAGGCGCGATCGCACGCAGGCGATCTGCAGAGGGCGCGCAGCGAGGCCTCCGAGCTGCGGCGCCAGCTCGACTCCCTCACGCAGGCAAAGGAGCGCTCGCGCGCGGAACAGGAGCGTCTCGCCGCGGAGCGCGACGGCGATCGACGCCGCCTGGAGCGGCTCACCGAGGAACTGAAGGCCGCGCATGCGCAGGGCGAGGACTTGCGGCATCGGCTCGACGCCGCGGCCAGCGACGTGCAGCGGGTGGGCACGCTCGAGCGGCAGCTGCAGACGGCGAATGCCGAGGTCGCCGGCCTGCGCGGCCAGCTCGAGGCCGCGACGGCCGGGCGCCGCCGCGCTGAACGCAAGCCGGCGGCCGAGCCGGCCCGCGGGCGAGCGCCGGCACGCGCCGCCGCCGCGACGCCGGCGAGGAGGGATCGCCTCGGCGTGATCGACGGCATCGGCAAGGTGTACGAAGAGAAGCTCAACCGCGCCGGCGTCTATACCTATGCGAAGCTCGCCAGCATGAGTGCGCGCCGAATCACCGAGATCATCCAGCCCAAGGAGTGGCAGAAGATCGAGCCGGGGAAATGGGCGCGGGAGGCGGAGAAACTCGCCAGGAAGGCGGCGGCGAAGAAGCACTGAGCGGAGGGCTGAACGTCCATGTATTACGTTTCCGTCCAGGACAGCGTGCGGCAGTACGATCGCTTCAAGACCATCGTGCTGATGCTGCTGGTCGCGGTGCTGCTGCCGTTGCTGTGGTTCGGACGCGATGCGGCGCGCGGCGGCGCGACCGCCGGCGCGGGCGAGCCGCAGGAGGCCGCGCCGCAGCAAACGGTCGCGGCCCCTGCGCCGCAGGTCACGCTCGATACGCCGGCCGACGGCACCACGTTCGTGACCGACAGCGCGACCCTCATCGGCACCGCTACGCCGGGCGATCGGGTGGTCGTGCTGGTCAACGGGGCCAACGCGGGCGAGGTGCCCGTCGCCATCGACGGCGGCTGGAGGTACGACCTGGCGATGCCGGAACCGGGCGACTACCGGATCGCCGCGAGGCTGCTCGGGGTCGACGGGGCCGAGAAGGGATTGAGCCACCCGATCATCCTGACCCGGCTGCCGTCGCTGAAGCCGGTCGCCACGCCGATCATCTCCGAACCGCAGGCCGATGCCACGGTCGCCGCCGGGGAACTGGAGTTCGCCGGCACCGGCGAACCCACGAGGGAGGTGGTGCTGGTGGTCGATGGCAAGGAGCTCGGCCGCGGTATCGCGGCGCCCGACGGGCGCTGGGCGTTGAAGGCGATGCTGGCGGGAGGCGACCACGATGCCCATGTCTACACCCTGGACGATGCCGGCAACGCGTTGATGTCGAACACCGTGCACGTCAGCGCGAACGGGGTGGCGCCGGCGGCGGACGGTGCGCGGGGCGCCGCGGGCGACGGCGACGGCGATCGCGTCGCCGACGACGCGGATCAGTGCCCGGGCACGCCCGCGGACGTCGCGGTCGACGAGCATGGCTGCCCGCGCGCAGGCGAGACCTTGCTCACCCTTACCGGGGTGACCTTCGAGAACAACAAGGCCGAGCTGAAGCCCGAGTCGGCCGAGGCGCTGGACCGCGCCGTCGAAACGCTCAAGCGCAGCCCCGGCCTCGGCATCGTCATCGAGGGCCATACCGACGATCGCGGCGATGCCGACTACAACCTGGAGCTCTCCCGCCAGCGCGCGGAATCGGTGCGCCTGTACTTCATCGACCACGGCCTGCCGCAAGAGCGCCTCGAGGCGGTCGGCAAGGGGGAGACCGAGCCGCTCGTTCCCAATGACAACGAAGAGGCCCGCCGCAAGAACCGGCGTGTCGAGCTGGTGGTGAAATAGCGGCGGCGCGCCGTGGCGCCTGCCCCGATGGCCACGTCCCCGCCATGCGGCCGGGTTTGGGAATCCGAACCCATATGTTGTAAGCTTTTGTCAAGGGTTCGAACGGAGAACCCGCTGGTGAGGGTCGGGGTGTCGGCAATATCAATAAAAAGATCTGGATCAGGTCGGGGAGGAGAGGGGTATGTCCGAGCGCGAGCAGGGTACTGTCAAGTGGTTCGACAATGCCAAGGGATACGGATTCATCAAGCGGGAGAATGGCGAGGACGTCTTTGTGCACTTCCGACAGATCCGCGGTGATGGTTTTCGTTCACTGAAAGACGGTCAGCGGGTCGAGTTCAGCGTGGTGAAGGGCCAGAAGGGGCTGCAGGCCGAGGACGTCACCGTCGCCGGCTGACGCGGCGCGACGGCTCATATCGCCGCCCGGCCGCCTGGCAAGAGCACCGTCGTCGCCGTCCGCGCGATCGATCGCGTGGCAGGGCGCCTTGCGGGAGCCCGACCTTCACTGCACATCCCAACTGTGCCCGAGGGCACGCCGTGACGCTGCGCATCCTGTTCGTCTGCACCGGGAACATCTGCCGCTCGCCGATGGCCGAGGGCGTCATGCGCACTTTACTGCAGCAGGCGGCATTGCAGGACCGCGTCGAGGTCGACTCCGCCGGTATTCAGGCCCGCGAGGGCGAGCCGCCGGATCCCACCGCGATTGAGATCGCCGCCGAGCACGGCATCGACATCAGCACCTTGCGCGGTCGCCAGTTCCAGTTCCGGGATTTCGCAGCGTTCCATCTGATCCTGCCCATGGATCGCGACCAGCATGCACACCTGCGGTTCATCTGTCCGCCGGGCGAGGAGTCCCGGCTGCGCATGCTCATGAGCTATGCGGCGCCCGGCGAGCCGGCCGACGTGGCGGATCCCTACCGGCGCCGTCGCAAGGCATTCCTGCAGGCCTGGCGGGACATCGAACGCGGTTGTGGTGGATTGTTGCGAACCGTCCAGGGCCTGCTGCCCGGACCCTGAGGCGGACGGGGTCGCTCGGGCGGCGGCGCGGCCTCAGCGGCCGCGGAAGGTGATGCGGCCCTTGGTCAGATCGTAGGGCGTCAACTCGACCGTCACCGTGTCGCCGGTGAGGATGCGGATGTAGTGCTTTCTCATCTTGCCGGAGATGTGCGCGGTGACGATGTGGCCGTTGGAAAGCTCGACGCGGAACATCGTGTTGGGCAGGGTCTCGATGACCTTGCCTTCCATTTCTATGTGCTCTTCCTTCGGCATAAGGCGGCGCCGACCCCTCATGAATGACATGGAACGGCGCGCATTGTGCCCTAAAGCGCGCGAGCGCGCCAAGTTCCGCGCCTCGGCGCCCTCGGGCATGGCGAGTCGCCCCGCGCGTCGCCGTCCGTGACGCGCGGGGCGGCGCCGGTCATGCCGCGCGCACGCCGGCCCGTGCCGCCATCAGCTTCCCGTTCGCGTCGCGCAAGGCCGTGCGCAGACCTTCCTCCACGACGGGGTGGTAGAAGGGCATCTGCAGGGCCTGCGCCACGGTGAGCTCGCACTGGATGGCCCAGGCGAGCAGGTGCGCAAGGTGCTCGGCGTCCGGACCGATCATCTCGGCGCCGAGGAGGCGGCCGGATCTGCGGTCGGCATACAGGTGCAGCAGGCCCTTGTTGCGGAGCATGACCCGGCTGCGGCCCTGGTCCTCGAAAGAGACCTCGCCGGTGACGAAGCCGTCGGGCTTCAGGGAGCCGAAGGCGGCGCCGACCACGGCGAGTTGCGGGTCGGAGAACACCACGCCGATAGCGGCCCGGCGCCGGACGGGCTGCGGCCCGTCGTTGCGCGCCGCGTTCTCGCCGGCGATGCGGCCCTCGTCGGCGGCCTCGTGCAGCAGCGGCACGTCGTTACTGACGTCACCGGCGATGTAGATGTCGCTGTCGCCGCAGCGCATCGTCTCGCGATCGAACAGCGGCACGCCGCTGCCGTCGAGTTCGATGCCGAGGTTCTCCAGTCCCAGGTTGTGGACGTTGGGCGTGCGGCCGGTGGCGGCGATCACGAAGTCCACCGTATCCGTGCGCTCGGTGCCGTCTTGGTGCACGTAACGGATGCCGACGCCGCCGGCGACCCGCTCGACGGCGCGCACCTCCGCGGTGGCGTCGAGGTAGAACTCCGACTGGAACGCGCGCGTGGCGTAGGCGCGCACGGCCGGATCCGTGAACGGACCGACGCTGCGGTTGCGCCCGAACATCAGGACGTGCACGCCCAGCCGGTGCAGCGCCTGGCCGAGTTCGAGCCCGATGACGCCGGCGCCGAATACCGCCACGCGGCGGGGCAGGTCGTCCCAGTCGAAGATGTCGTCGTTGACGATAAGGCGATCGCCGGCCGCGCGCAGCAACGGCGGCAGGCTCGGCGAGGAGCCGGTGGCGATCACGGCGCTGCCGAAGCGCACGCGGGTGTGATCGTCCACGCTGAGGTGGTGCCCGTCGACGAAGCGCGCGTAGCCGCGCAGTTTCGCCGCCGCTGGCATGGCCTCCACGCCCTCGAGCACGAAACCCACGAAGCGGTCGCGCTCGCGCTTGACGCGCGCCATGACCGCCTTGCCGTCAACGCTGACCGTACCCTCCAGACGCAGCCCGAACTGCGGCCACCTCTCGACGGCGTGCGCGGCCTCGGCGGCGGCGATGAGCAGTTTGCTCGGCATGCAGCCGACGCGGGCGCAGGTGGTTCCATACGGACCGCCCTCGATGATCACCGCCCGCCGGCCGGCCGCGGCGGCGGCGCGATACGCGGCCAGGCCCGCCGTACCGGCGCCGATGATCGCGACATCCACGTTCAAGTCTTTCATCACGACAACGCTCCTCGAGTTGAGCTCGCATGGACCGGCCATGCCGGGTGAATTCCGTGTTGCGCAAGCGCGCCGGGAGGGGCGAGGCGCGCGCGGCATGGTCACCGCCGCGCGCGCCTCGTCCCATCGCCCGGCGCGGGATTGCGGGGTGCTGCCTCAGGCCGCCTTCTTTGCGGACTTGGCCCACTGCTCCAGGGCTTCCAGCCCGCCGATGTGCTCACCGTTGATGAACACCTGCGGAACCGTCTTCTCGCCGGTCACCGCGCCGACGACGCGGCTGCGGTTGGTGTGCGACAGCGGTACCTCGGCGTAATCGTAGCCGAGTTCGGCGAGCAGCGCCTTGGCCTTGGCGCAGTACTGGCAGCCCTCGCGGGCGAAGATCGCGACCTGCACCGGCTTCTTCGCCTTCGGGTTGACGTACTCGATCATGGTGTCGGCATCGGAGACCTCGAAGGGGTCGCCCGGCTGGTTCGGCTCGATGAACATCTTCTGCACGACGCCGTCCTTCACCAGCATCGAATAGCGCCAGGAGCGCTTGCCGAAGCCGAGGTCGGCCTTGTCGACCAGCATGCCCATGCCCTCGGTGAACTCGCCGTTGCCGTCCGGGATGAGGACGACGTTCTCGCACTCCTGATCCTTGGCCCACTCGTTCATCACGAAGGTGTCGTTGACGGAAACACAGACGATCGAATCCACGCCATTGGCGAAGAACGCCGGCGCGAGCTCGTTGTAGCGCGGCAGGTGGGTGGAGGAGCAGGTCGGCGTGAACGCGCCCGGCAGCGAGAAGACGACCACGGTCTTGCCGTCGAAGATCTCCCCGGTGGTGACGGTCTTCCACTCGTTGTTCTCACGGACTCGGAATGCGACGTTGGGCACGCGCTGGCCTTCGCGACTCTTGAACATGTTTCGGGTTCCTCGCAGGCTTAAGGGTATTGAGCGATGAATTCGCTCGACGCCTGCAAGAGTAGGAACCGGGGCCGCGTCCGTCCAATGAGATATTCGGATATAAGCTATTAAAAGCCTTTATCGATAGCAGTCCGCTATCCAGTCGCCAGGTGTGCGCCGCGATCGGCGCGGAAGGGGCGGGAGCCTGCTCATCCTGCGAGCGCCTCGGCGGCGCGCGCGGCCGGCAGCGGCGGCTCCCGGGTCCACCTTCCGCTCCAGAAATACTCCATGGGCTGGTAGGCGACCTTGTAGCTCATCTTGCGGCAATCGCGGATCCAGTAGCCCATGTACAGCCACTTCATGCCAGCCGCGCGCGCCGCGAGGATCTCGTGCAGCACCGCGAATTTGCCCAGGCTGCGCGCCGGGTAATCCGGATCGTAGTAGGTGTAGACCGCCGAATAGGCGTCGGCCATCACGTCGACCACGGCAACGGCAACGAGACGATCCTCCAGGCGCATCTCGTGGAAGAGCGTGGTCGACCAGCTGGCGGTGAGAAATTCCAGGTACTGCTGCGGGGTGGGATTGTCCATGCCGCCGCCGGAATGCCGGCCGGAGAGATAGTGCCGGTACAGCGCGAAATGCTCGTCGCTGTAGCGGGCGGGAACCACGCGCACGCTGAGATCGCCGTTGGCCTTCAGGGCGCGGCGCTGGTGGCGGTTGGGCCTGAATTCCGCGACCGGCACCCGCACCGGCACGCAGGCGCGGCAGCCTTGGCAATGCGGGCGGTAGAGGTGCTCGCCGCTGCGGCGGAAGCCGTGCGCGGACAGCAGCCCGTAGACCACCTCGTTCTTGGGTATGCCCGGATCGGCGAACAGCGTCACCGCCTGCCGTTCCGGCAGGTAGCTGCACGCGTGCGGCGGCGTGGTGTAGAAGTTCAGCGATGCGGCGCGCGTTGGTTTGTTCATGAGCCTACCCGGGGGCCGCGCCAGGCACGCGGGTCCGGCGGCACGGCACAGGCGTTTTCTAGCATGCTCGCGAACGTTTTGCGAGGGATGGGCTCAGCGCCGAGACTGGCGAGGTGCTCGGTGTGCACCTGGCAGTCGATGAGCACGTAACCCCAATCCTGCAGCCAGGCGCAAAGCTGAACGAGCGCGACCTTGGAGGCATCGGTGCGGCGGGAGAACATGGACTCGCCGAAGAAGACCAGTCCGATCGCCACCCCGTACAATCCGCCGGCGAGCTCACCGTCTTGCCAGCACTCGATGCTGTGCGCGTGGCCTTTCAGGTGCAGCGCCTGGTACGCCGCCGACATCTCGCGCGTGATCCAGGTGCCGCCGCCGTCGCGGCGCGCGCTGGCGCAGCCGGCCAGCACGCCCTGGAAGTCGCGGTCGTAGCTGACCTCGAAATCGCCGCGCTCGACCCGCCGCCTGAGGCTGCGCGAGACACGCACTCGGTCGGGCCGCAGCACGGTGCGCGGATCAGGGCTCCACCACAGGATCGGCTGGCCCTCGCTGTACCATGGAAAAATCCCGCGGCGGTATGCCTGCAGCAGGCGGGCGACGCTCAGATCGCCGCCGGCGGCGAGCAGGCCGTCGGGCTCGGACAAGGCGAGCTCCAGCGGCGGGAAGTCCTGCGCGTAGGTCTGCGTGCTGAACCAGAACAGGGGTGTGGATTTCACGCCGGCCCTCCGCTCGCGCCCGTGCGGTACGGCGAGTGCGCTTTCAGCTCACCGAGGTAGCGGTCGACGGCGATCCGCTCGCGGCGCAGAAAGTCGGCCACCGCGTCGCGGAACCCCGTATCGCGCAGCCAGTGGACCGACCAGGTGCGCACCGGCGCGAACCCGCGTGCCAGCTTGTGCTCGCCCTGCGCGCCGGCGTCGAGCCGGGTGAGTCCGTGCCGGATGCAGTACTCGACGGTCGCGTAATAGCACAGCTCGAAGTGCAAGTGGCGGATGAAGCGGCTGCATCCCCAGTGACGGCCGTACAGCGTGCGCGATCCGCGCAGCGCGAAGGCGCCGCCGACATACTCTCCGCGCTCGCGCGCCAGCAGGAGCACGACCGCCTCCGGCATGCTGCGGCCCAGCGAGCGGAAAAAGGGCTGGGTGAATCGCGGCTCGCCCCACTTGCGTTCGAAGGTGGAACGATAGAACCGGTGGAAGACGGACCAGTGCTCATCGCCGATCGCCGCCCCGGGCAGGACCTCGATCTCGACCCCGCCGGCGGCGACGTCGCGGCGCTCGCGCCGCAGTTGCTTGCGACGCTTGGAATCCAGGGCATCGAGAAAGTCGGCGAAGTCGCGGTAGCCCGCGTTGTGCCAGTGATACTGCACGCCCACGCGCCGCAGCGCCGCCCCGCCGCCGCTCAGCGCCGCGGCAGTAACCTCCTCCGGGAACAGGCAGTGCAACGACGACAACCCCCATTCCCGCATGAGCTGCTCGGCGTGGGCGAAGAGCTGACGGGTCAGGGCGGCGCGCTGCCGCTCCTCGGCGACCAGCACGCGTGGTCCGGTGACGGGCGTGAACGGGATGGCGCTGACCAGCTTGGGGTAGTAGCGGCCGCCCGCGCGCTGATAGGCCTCGGCCCACGACCAGTCGAAGACGAACTCCCCGTGCGAATTCTCCTTCAGGTACAGCGGCAGCGCGCCCGCGAGGCGAGCGCCGGCCCGGGCCAGCAGGTGCACGGGCGTCCAGCCGTGCGGACGCAGGCAATCGTGTTGCTCCAGGCCGTGCAGGAAGTCGTGCCGCAGGAACGGGCAGTCGGGATCGACCATGCGGTCCCAGTCCTCCCTGGCCACGGAGCCCAGATCGCGGGCGACTTCAATGGCCGGGGTCGGGCAAAGGTCCAGATCGATGTGGGGCTGCATGCGTAATAGGCGATCCTGCGCGGCGGCGCTCGCATTTTGACAATACAGCAGCGGTATCGTTTAGTGTCAGTGTACCCGTTTGCCGATGAGACAAATGTGAAACGTCGACAGTTACTGAGCACGGCCGCCCGGTGCGCGGCCCTGGGCGTGTACCCGGGATGGAAGTACGCGTGGGCGGTGCCGGCGGCGGCGACGGGCTGGGTCTACGACCCGCGGTTCCTGACCCCCGTTTTCGGACCGAACCATCCCGAGCAGCCACGCCGGGTGCAGGCGATACTCGCCGCGATGCAGGACAGCGGCCTGCTCGCCCGGCTGAAGGACATTCCGCCGCGCGCGGACGTCGATCGCGCGCTGCGGCTCATCCACACCGATGTGCACATCGCCGCCATCCGCGCCGGCTATGGCGAGGCCATCGATGCGCTCGCCCGCAAGGGGGTGGGCGGCGCGCTCGCGGCGGTAGAGGCCGTCGCCGGCGGCGCCGTGCGCAACGCCTTCGTATGTTCGCGTCCGCCAGGGCATCATGCCCGCAACACGGGGCGCGAGGAGGGCTTCTGCTTCTTCAACAACGTCGCGATCGCGGCGCGCCACGCCCAGCGTGAACTGGGGCTGCGCCGCGTGCTGATCGTCGACTGGGACTACCACCACGGCGATGGCACGGAGGGCTTTTTCTACGAGGACCCGGAGGTGCTGTATTTTTCCACGCACGACTGGCATGCCTATCCCGGCACGGGCGACCCGGCACGCCGGGGGGCGGGCGCCGGCGCCGGTTACAATATCAACGTGCCGCTGCCATGCGGCGCCACCGACGCGGACATCGTGACCGCGTTCGAGCGGCAACTGCTGCCCGCCGCCGACGCCTTCCGTCCCGACGTGGTGCTCGTGTCCGCCGGCTTCGACAGCCGGGCCGACGACCTGCTGGGGTGCCTGGGTGTCAGCGACGAGGGCTTCGTGCGGCTGACCCGCATGGTGATGGCGATCGCGGATCGTCATTGCGACGGGCGCCTGGTATCGGTGCTGGAGGGCGGCTACAACCTGCGCGGCCTGGCGAGCGCGGTGGTCGCGCACGTGCGGACCCTGGCGGAGGGATAGGCGGCCGACTGCCAACGAATCTCGTCGCCGTGGAATTATTCATGCATGCAGGGGTCTTTGACTAGGATGCGCACCCTCTCCCGATCGCGTTCCATACGGTGGTTGGTCCTCATGCTGTGGTCCGCGGGCGCGTTCGCCCAACAGGCGGACCCGGCGTCGCCGAAGGGCCAGTCCGAGGAGGCGCCGCCCACCGTCGTGGAGGTCGCCCCGGTGCTGATCGAGCCGGCCCGCGAGGAGATCGGCGTCGTCGGCAACCTGATGGCAGAGGAGTCCGTCACGCTGCGGCCGGAGGTGGCCGGGCGGCTGGCGAGCATCGATTTCGAGGAGGGCCAGGCGGTCGAGAAGGGACAGACACTGTTCACGCTCGACCCCGCGGAGTTCCAGGCGGAGGTCGCGCGCACGGAGGCGGCCACGCGCCTGTGGGAACTGAAGTTCGAGCGCGCCCGCGACCTGCTGGAGCGCAAGGTGATGAGTCAGCAGGAGTATGACGAGTCGCTGGCGCAGCTGCAGACGGCGCGCGCGCAGCTCGCCCTGGAACGCGTGCGGCTGGCGAAGACGAAGCTGGTGGCCCCGATCAGCGGCATCATCGGACTGCGGCAGGTGAGTCCGGGCGACTACGTCGAGGCCGGCCACGCCATGGTCAATCTCGAGGCCGTCGATCCCGTCAAGATCGACTTCAACGTGCCGGAGCGCTACAGCGCGGTCCTGAGCGCGGGTCAACGGTTCACCGTACGCGTGGAGGCCTACCGGGACAGGCAGTTCAGGGGCGAGGTGTACGCGATCGATCCGCGCCTGGACGAGGCCGGGCGTACGCTGCGCGCGCGCGGCCGCATCGCCAACGGCGACCTGGCCCTGCGCCCCGGCATGTTCGCGCAGGTGCGGATCATCCTGGCCACGCGCGAGCGCGCCGTGTGGGTGCCCGAGGAGGCGATCGTGCCGCGCGGCGGCGAGCAGTTCGTCTTCCGCGTTCAGGAGGGCCGGGCCGCGCTGACGCGCGTGCGGCTCGGCGTGCGCGAGGTCGGCCGGGTGGAGATCGTCGACGGACTGAAGGAAGGCGACACCGTGATCACGGCCGGTCATACGATGCTGCGCGACAACGCCAGCATCCGCATCGTCAATCTGCCGGTCACGGCCACACCCGGCGTGTAGTCGCGCGCCGTTCGCGCCCCGGCGTCATGAAGATCTCCGACCTCTGCATACGCCGTCCGGTGCTGGCCACGGTGATGAGCCTGGTGCTGGTGCTCCTCGGCCTGATGTCGCTCGCCCGCCTGCCGGTGCGCGAATACCCGAACATCGACGCTCCCATCGTCTCCGTCAGCACCGTCTACACCGGCGCCAGCGCCGCGGTCATCGAGAGCCAGGTCACCCGGCCGCTGGAGAACTCGCTCGCCGGCATCGAGGGCGTGAGGGTGATGAAGTCGGTGAGCCGCGAGGAAGTC
This sequence comes from Gammaproteobacteria bacterium, assembly GCA_041395385.1. Classification (GTDB taxonomy): domain Bacteria; phylum Pseudomonadota; class Gammaproteobacteria; order JAJPIJ01; family JAJPIJ01; genus JAJVHZ01. Next base: position 34,583 of record JAWLAN010000025.1, on the reverse strand, counting down.
AGCCGCATCACCATCGAGTTCGAGCTGAGCCGTGACCCCGATGCGGCCGCCGCCGACGTGCGCGATCGTGTCTCACGCGTTCGCGGCCGGCTGCCCGATGACGTCGACGAGCCGGTCATCAGCAAGGTCGAGGCCGATGCCCAGGCGATCATCTGGCTGGCCTTCTCGAGCAGCCGCCACGATCAACTCGAGATCACCGATTTCGCCGACCGGCAGGTCAAGGATCGGCTGCAGACCCTGCCGGGCGTGGCCAGCGTCATCATCGGCGGCGAGCGCCGCTACGCGATGCGGCTGTGGATCGATCGGGAGCGGCTCGCGGCCTACGGACTCACGGTGCAGGACGTCGAGGACGCGCTGCGCCGGCGCAACGTCGAGATCCCCTCGGGGCGCCTGGAGAGCCGCATGCGCGAATTCACGGTGCTGAGCGAGACGGATCTGAGGACGCCGGAGGAGTTCAACGCGCTCATCATCCGCGAGCAGGGCGGCTCCCCGGTGCGCCTGCGGGATATCGGCTACGCGGAGCTCGGCGCGGTGGACGAGCGCAACGAGGTCCGGGTCAACGGCAAGGCGGCCGTCGGCCTGGGCATCGTCAAGCAGAGCACGGCCAACACCCTCGAGGTCGCCAAGGCCGTGAAGTCGGAGCTGCCGAAAATCATCGCGGCCCTGCCCGAGGGCATGTCGATCACCACCGCCTTCGATTCCTCGCTGTTCATCGATCGGTCCATCCGCGAGGTGTTGAAGACGCTGGCGGAGGCGCTGGCGCTGGTCATCCTCGTCACCTTCGTGTTCCTGCGCTCGGTGCGCGCCACCCTCATCCCGCTGGTGACCATCCCTGTGTCGCTGATTGGCGCCTTCGTCTTCCTCGATTTCATGGGATTCACGGTCAACGTCCTGACGCTGCTGGCGCTGGTGCTGGCCATCGGTCTGGTGGTCGACGATGCGATCGTGGTGCTGGAGAACATACATCGGCGCATCGAGCGCGGAATGGCGCCGCTCGCGGCCGCCTTCGAGGGCAGCCGCGAGATCGCCTTCGCGGTGGTGGCGATGACGCTGACGCTGGCCACGGTGTTCACGCCGCTCGCCTTCATGACCGGCAACACCGGCCGTTTGTTCACGGAGTTCGCGCTGGCCGTGTCGGCCGCCGTGCTCGTCTCGGGCTTCGTGGCGCTGACGCTGACCCCGATGATGTGCTCGCGCATGCTGAAATCCCACCCCGCGCACGGCTGGTTCTACCGCGCCGGCGAACGGATCCTCGACGGGCTCACCGCGCTGTACGCGCGGATGGTGCGCGCCATCGCCACGCCCGCCGCATACCTGCGCCGGCACCTCCCGGTGCTGCTGCGTTGGGCCGGCGTGGCGGCGGTGTTCGTCGTGATCGGGCTGGGCATCTACCGCTACGGCTCTACGATCAAGCGCGAGCTCTCGCCGCTGGAGGATCGCAGCTTCGTCATCGCGATGATGAACAGCCCGGACGGCGCTACCATGGCATACACCGATCGCTACGCGCGCCAGGTGGAGGCCTTCATCAGCGAGATCCCCGAGGTGCGCACGTCCTTCATGGTGGTCGCGCCCGGCCTGGAGCGTCCGAATCCGGTGACTCTGGCGATGGCCTTCGTCAGCCTGAAGCCCTGGGAGCAGCGCGAACGCAAGCAACAGGAGATCGCCCGCGAACTGATGCCCAGGCTGCAGGGCCTGCCGGGCGTGCTCGCGTTCGCCGTGAACCCGCCGTCGCTCGGCCAGAGCTTCCGCTCCACGCCGGTGCAGTTCGTCGTGCAGGCCGATTCCTACAAGACGTTGCAGGAGGTCGTCGACAAGATCCTGCAGCGCGCGCGCGCCTGGCCGGGCCTGACCAACGTCGACTCCGATCTGAAGCTCAACAAGCCGCAGTTCAGCGTCAGCGTCGATCGCGATCGGGCCGCCGCGATGGGTGTCGAGGTCGAGACCATAGGGCGCACGCTGGAGAGCCTGCTGGGCGGGCGCCAGGTCACGCGCTTCAAGCGCGAGGGCGAGCAGTACGACGTCATGGTGCAGATGACGCCGGAGGAACGCGCCACGCCGACGGACCTCTCGAGCATCTACGTGCGCGGCCGCGACGGCCAGCTCGTGCAGCTCGACAACCTGGTGCGGGTGGATGAGACGGTGGCCGCGCGGGAGCTCAATCACTTCAACCGCCTGCGCGCCGCGATCGTCTCCGCGGGCCTCGCGCCGGGCACCTCGCTCGGCGAGGCGCTGGCATTCATGGAGAAGACCGCCGCGGAGCTGCTGCCGCCGACGGCGCGCACGGAGCTCGACGGTCAGTCGCGCGAATTCCGCGAGAGCGGCGCGGCGCTGTATTTCGTCTTCGCCCTGGCGCTGCTGTTCATCTACCTGGTGCTGGCGGCACAGTTCGAGAGCTTCGTCGACCCGTTCGTCATCCTGCTGACCGTGCCGTTGGCCGTGTGCGGCGCGCTGTTCGCGCTGAAGTGGAGCGGCGGCACCCTGAACGTCTACAGCCAGATCGGGCTGGTAATGCTGGTCGGTCTAATCACCAAGAACGGCATCCTGATCGTGGAGTTCGCCAACCAGCTCCAGGATCAGGGCCGGGATCTCCTCGAGGCGGTCTGCGAGGCCGCCCGGCTGCGCCTGCGGCCGATCCTCATGACCACCTTCGCCATGGTGCTCGGTTCGCTGCCGCTGGCGCTGTCCACCGGGGCCGGGGCGGAGAGCCGCCGGCAGATCGGCTGGGTGATCGTCGGCGGGCTCAGTTTCGGAACGCTGCTGACGCTGTTCCTGATCCCGGCGGTGTACCTGCTGCTGGCGCGGGTGAGGCAACCGGCGGCGGCCACGGCCGGGGGCGGCGCGTCAACCTCGGATTGGGGCGGTACGCCGGCGCCCAGCCACGCTCAGTCCGCCGGCGGCGAGGCGTGACCCAGGGCGTGCGCCTTGACCACGGCCTGCGTACGGCTCTCGACCTCGAGTGCCTGCAGGATCGCGCACACGTGCAGCTTCACGGTGCCCACGCTCAGACCGAGCCGACGCGCGATGAGCTTGTTCGATTCCCCGGCGCAGATGAGCTCCAGCACCTGCTGCTGACGCGGGGTCAGCTCGATTCCACGCACATGCGCGGGTGTGCCGCCGGCGGCCGCCCGCATGGCGGGTGAGGCCGGCTCCTGAAGCGGCGCCTCGCCTGCGACGATCCGCTCCAGCGACACGCGCATCTGCGGCTCGGGGACCGACTTGGAAATGAAACCGACCGCGCCGGCCTGCAGCGCGCGGCGCGCCTCCCAGGCGTGCTCGGCCCCGGAGACGACGACGATTGGGACCTGCGGGTGGCGTACGTGCAGGCGCCGCAGCATCTCGTGACTGTCGCCGCCCGGCATGCGCAGATCGACGAGCACGAGATCGAAATCGGGATACACATCGAGGTGGCGAAGCACCGCGTCGTAGCTGTCGGCCTCGGTCACGGCCGACGTCTGGAAGACGCGGGCCACGAGCCGCGCCAGCGCATCGCGGAACAGAGGGTGGTCGTCGGCTACCAGTACGCGCATGCCTGGACAAGGCTACACATTCGGGCTCTGAGAATAAACCCGGCAGCATCCCTGTCGCCGGGGAACATCGAAAGATTGAGAGTTACTTGGCGTTGAAGTAGGCCGCCAGCCGGCCCAGGCCCGCGTCGTAGATGCCGGCGATGACCTCGCTGGCCTTCTCCGCCGGGGCCCCTTTGGGATCGAACGTCGAGCTCCAGCGAACCACGCTGCCGCCGCCCTGCCCCGGCAGCACGGCCAGCGTGGAGACGTAGCGGTCGACGGGCAGCGGCGAGGCCTCGATGGCGTAGGTGTAGCTGCGCTCCGTGTCGCTGTAGGCCAGGAGCCTCTCGGTGATGGTCGCGCCGTCGCCGAGGGTCAGGACGCGAACGTCGCCGGCGCTGGTGCCGCTGCCGGTCAGGTCGCTCGCGGCCACCGCCGGGTGCCACACGTCGAGGTGGTTGTAGTTGCCGATCATCTTCCAGACCGTGGCCGGAGGTGCCGCGATTTCGATCTGCTTGTCGATCTTCAGCGCGCCGTCGGCCGTGGCCGCAGCGGGCAGGAAAGCGGCGCCGAACAGCAGCGCGTAGGCGATTCCACGGTATAGTTTCTGCATTACAACCTCCGTTTGGTTTCCTGTGGTGACGCTGCATCGGCAGCGGGGGTATTGTTTTTTTCGAGCACGCGATCGGCAATATGCCCAAAGACATAGGTGCCGTGCGGGAAGGCGTCGGGCCGCTGGTCGAGCCCGGGGATCCCGCGCGCGCCGCAGCTCCCTCGCTGTGGCGGCAGGCGCTCATCGCCGGTGCGGTGCTGGTCGCGGGCGTGGCGCTCAGCGTGCTCGGCAGCAAGCGCCTGTACGACCTGGCGCAGGAACGCGAACGCCGCGCTATCGAGGAGCAGGCCGCGAGCAAGGCCGAGCAGGTGCAGATCGCGATCAACCGCGCGCTGGAGTCGCTCACCTCGGTGCGCGCCCTGCATGAGGCTTACGGCCGGTTCAACGCCGAGCAGTTCAGCCGCTTCGTGAAATCCGACGCGGCGTTTCACCGCGGCACCCTCGCGATCGGCTGGGTGCCGCGGGTGACGATTTCGCAGCGCGCGGATTTCGAGCACGGCCTGCGGCCGGTCGGCGGCGGCGCGCGCATATTCGAACCCAATGGCCACGGCATGCTGGTGCCCTCGCCGCCGCACGAGGACTACTTCCCGGTGCACTTTCTCGTCTCGCTGGTCGACGGGGAACTGATCCAGGGCATGAATCTCACCGCGCTTTCGTGGTTGCGCGAGCCCCTGCGGACCTCCATTGCGCAGGGACGACCGGTGGCCGTGACGCGCATGAGCGCCGCGGCGGGAAGGCGTGACGACTTTGTGATCCAGGCCTTCCTGCCGGTGTACCGCTCGGGCAGCGACGGCAAGGATGGCGGCGCCGCGTCGCGCACCACGGCGATGGCGGGCTTCTCGATGGGTGTGTTCAGCATCGGCGAGCTGTTTCGCAGCGTCTTCGACGCCGAAACCGAGCCCTACGAGCTACGGGTCTACGACGTCAACCGCCACGGCGGCGAACGCCAGGTCTTCGCGCTGCGCGCCGCGGGCGCCGACGAGGCGCAGGCGACGACCTGGACGCGGCAGTTCCATGTCGCCGACCAGGTCTGGCGCGCCGTGTTCACGCCACGCGGCGGGCGCGCCGAGACTCCCGGACTGCTGCCGTACGCAACACTCGCCGCCGGCGTGCTCATCACCGCGATGCTGGCCGCGTATTTCCTGCTCTCGCACTGGCGCACGGTGCAGGTGCTGCGGCTGTCGCGGTACCTGCAGCGCGTCCAGCAGCGGCTGTTCGAGGAGCATGTGAGCGCCGCCGTCCAGACGCGGCTGCGCGAACAGGCCCAGGAATCCGAGGCGGCGAAGACGCGGCTGTTGCAGGCCGCGAGCCACGATCTGAGGCAGCCCATGAACGCGCTGGGACTCTACCTCGGCCAGGCGCGGGCCGCGCTTCCGGAGGCCTCGACATGGCTGGGGGCGATCGAGCAGGCCTTCGAGTCCATGCGCGCCATGTTCGACGCGCTGCTCGACTGGAGCCGGCTGGAGTCCGGCACGCTGCAGCCGTGCGCGCGCGAGGTGGAGATGGGGCCTCTGGTGGAGCGACTGGGGCAGGAGTACGCGGCGCTCGCGAGAGAGCGAGGATTGCGCTTCAGTCTGCATGGCCAACAGGTCTTTGCAGTCACCGACCCGGTACTGCTCGAGCGGATGTTGCGCAACCTGTTGACGAACGCGGTGACCTATACGGAATCGGGCGAGGTTTCGCTGCGCTGCGGGCCGTACGGCAACGGCAGCCGGGTGCGCATCCGCGTCGCCGATACGGGAGCGGGATTCAGCTTCAGCGGGCGCGGGCGGCTGTTCAACGCCTTCGAGCGCGGCGACGCGCATCGCGCGCACCACAAGGGGCTGGGCCTGGGCCTGGCCATCGTTCGCCAGGGCGCCGACCTGCTCGGCCACCCGCTGCGGCTGCGCAGCTCGCCGCGCCGAGGCAGCGTATTCACGATCGTCGTGCCGGCGGGGGATGGGACAATGGCTGCCGCACCGGCGGATCCGACGCTGCAGGATCGGCGCGTCCTCGTGGTCGATGACGACGCCGCGGCGCTGGCCGAGATGGACTCGTGGCTGCGGGGTTGGGGTGCGCGTGTGGAATGTGCCGCGGATCTGAGGACGGCGGCCGAGCGTTTGCGCAACGGCCGCCCCGATCTGCTGATCGTGGATCAACACCTCCCGGACGGCAGCGGACTGGAATTCCTCGAGCGCCAGCGGCAACGGTGTCCCGCTCTGAAGGCGATGATGGTGAGCGGTGACCGCTCGTTCCTCGACGGCGCCCGCACCCTGCATCCCGATCTCGTCGCGCTCTGCAAACCGGTGGCGCCAGCGCGCCTGAAGAGCCTCGCCCATTTCCTGCTGATGGAATCGGCGCCGCCAGCCCCGGGGGCGTGAAGCGCGCACGGGCGCGCGTTGGCGCGGGCTATGGCGCGGCGAGGATGCGCCAGGTTCCGTCGGGCTGGCGGCAGGCCGTTCCACGGCCGATCTCCTGCTGCCCGTCGACGTCCACCGTCTGGGTGAATTCCCGGCAGTTCGTGCCGTCGCCCGTCTGGTAGGTTCGCGTCGGTGTGACGGATCCGGCGTGGCCGGTGTCGGGATTGACCCAGGTGGAGGTGCCGCCCGTGCGTTGCGACTCGAAGGCGTTCTGCGCCGTGTCGGCGTGAAATCTCTGATCCTGGCAGCTCAGCCGCGCGGCCAGCCGGTTGCCAAGCAGGCCGCCGGCGAGCACGCCCGCACCGATGGCGATCTTGTTGCCGGTGCCGTCACCGATCTGGGAGCCGATGAGGCCGCCCACGGCGGCCCCGAGCAGGGTGCCGACCATCTCGCCGCCGCTGTATTCCTGACCAGGCGGGCAGTCGGCGCGCGACAGCGACGGCATGGCCGCCAGCGCCGTGGCCATGGCCGCGCCAAGAACTGCGATCCGCAACTGCATCGGTGAGTATCTCTCCAACTGTCGGCGACCTCGCCGTGGCCTGGCCGCGGCGAGGTGGCGTAATGCAATCACTGCGAATCCACGGCGCGCGCCTGCGGCCTCGCGCCGAACTCTAGCGATTGGAACTGAACGGGACAAGGCCGACGGACGCGACATGCGCCGCGCCCGTCGTCTCGAGTTCGCGCCCATTCTCCGGCTCTTGCCGTGAATATGGACTTAACGCCTGTGGCCGCCCGGGGGTGTGCTAACATCGCGGCATGGCGGCGCGGCGCACGTACAAGGTGATCTTTCAGAACCAGGGCAAGGTCTACGAGATCTATGCGCGCGCGATCCAGCCGAGCAGCCTGTTCGGATTCGTCGAGGTGGAGAGACTGGTGTTCGGCGAGAAGAGCGCGGTGGTGCTCGACCCCTCCGAGGAGCATCTGAAGAGCGAGTTCCGAGGCGTGACCCGCACCCACCTGCCGATACATTCCATCATCCGCATCGATGAAGTGGAGAAGGAGGGGCACGGCCGGATCACCGCCGTGGCCGAGGGTGCGGCCAACGTGGCCACCTTCCCCCTTTACACGCAGGGCGACAAGCCCAAGAAGTAGAGGACCACGGCGGTGGCCAGGCGCGGGGTCCGACGGCGGACGGAGGTCGAGATCGCCGTCGTTTCAGCGGCTTGGAAGACCGGCCGCGGGATCCGTCCCCGCCCCCTGACTGCCATCTAAAAATCCATCCGTTCAGTGTGTTATATTCCTTTTCAAAGAAACGGATTGAGATCCATTGGCCCAAGCAGTACGAAAACGACAGGGTGCCGGTCCGGCGTTGAACCTGAACCTGGGCAGGCGCCTGCAGGAGGCGGCGTTCATCCTGCTCGGGATCGCCGCGGTGATCCTCGCGCTCGCGCTCTGGACCTTCAACGTGCAGGATCCGGGCTGGTCACACACCAGCGGTTCCGGCGTGGTCACCAACCAGGTCGGCCTCATCGGCGCCTACGTCTCCGACATCCTGCTGTACTGCTTCGGTCATTCCGCCTACCTGCTGCCGCTCATCCTGCTGTTCGTCGGCTGGCGCATCCTCAAGCGCACCGACGACTCCCCGGCGGCTGATTACTACCACCTCGGCATGCGGAGCGTCGGGCTGATCCTGACGGTCCTGATGGCGAGCGCGCTGGTGTGGCTGCGTATGCATGGGCGCGCCGAGCTGCCGCACGCCACCGGCGGGGTCATGGGCGATGTGGTCGGCAGCACCCTGCTGGCCGTGCTCGGCGCCCTCGGCGGGCCCCTGGTGATGCTCGCCCTGCTGCTGGTGGGGATCACGCTGCTGACCGGGTTGTCCTGGGTGGCGGTGATGGATCAGATCGGGGCGTGGACGCTGCGCGGGCTCGACCTGCTGGCCGCGGCCTACGAGAACCTCACCGACTGGAATGCCGGGCGGATCGCCAAGCAGGAGCGCGAGGCGGTGGTCAAGGTCGAAAAGGAGAAGAAGGTCGCGCGGCCCAGGCCGCGCATCGAGCCGCAGATCTCCACCTTCGAACCGAGCCGGCGCGCCGTCAAGGAGCGCCAGGAGCCCCTGTTCGAGAAGCCGGCCAGCGCCACGGAACTGCCGCCGCTCAGCCTGCTGGACGATCCGCCCGCGGCCAAGGGCGGATATTCCGAGGAGACCCTCGAGGCGATGTCGCGCCAGGTCGAGCTGAAGCTCGCCGACTTCGGCGTGGAGGCGCAGGTGGTCGCGGTGCATCCCGGGCCGGTCATCACGCGCTTCGAGCTGCAGCCGGCGCCCGGCGTGAAGGTCAGCCGCATCACCAATCTCGCCAAGGATCTCGCCCGCTCGCTGTCGATCGTGAGCGTGCGCGTGGTCGAGGTCATACCCGGCAAGTCGACCGTGGGCCTGGAGATCCCGAACACCCAGCGCGAGGTCGTGACCTTGAGCGAAATGCTGAGCGCGCGCGAATACGAGGCGAGCCCGTCGCCGCTCACGCTCGCGCTCGGCAAGGACATCGGCGGCAAACCCGTGGTCGTGGACCTCGCCCGCATGCCGCACCTGCTGGTGGCCGGCACCACCGGCTCGGGCAAGTCCGTCGCCCTGAATGCCATGATCCTGAGCCTGCTCTACAAGGCCACGCCGAGCGACATCCGGCTCATCATGATCGATCCGAAGATGCTCGAGCTGTCGGTGTACGAGGGCATCCCGGCGCTGCTCGCGCCGGTGGTCACCGACATGAAGGAGGCCGCCAACTCGCTGCGCTGGTGCGTGAACGAGATGGAGCGGCGCTACCGGCTCATGGCGGCGCTGGGCGTGCGCAACATCGGCGGCTACAACCGCAAGGTCCAGGAGGCGATCGACGCGGGCAAACCGCTTCCCGATCCGCTGGTGCGCGCCAGCGGCGCGGAGGAGGAGGAGACCCCGAAGCTCGACACGCTGCCCTACGTCGTGGTCATCGTCGACGAGCTCGCCGACATGATGATGACGGTGGGCAAGAAGGTGGAGGAGCTGATCGCGCGCCTGGCGCAGAAGGCCCGCGCCGCCGGCATACACCTGATACTCGCCACGCAGCGGCCGTCCGTGGACGTGATCACCGGCCTCATCAAGGCCAACATCCCGAGCCGCATCGCCTTCCAGGTCTCATCCCGCGTGGACTCACGCACAATCCTCGATCAGATGGGCGCGGAGACGCTGCTCGGGCACGGCGACATGCTGTATCTGCCGCCGGGCGTGGGTCTGCCGACGCGCGTGCACGGCGCCTTCGTCTCGGATCAGGAGGTGCACCAGGTCGTCGCCCACCTGAAGGCCTCGGGTACGCCCGAGTACATCGATGCGATCGTGCGCGGTGATTTCGACGACGACCTCGCCGGCAACGGCGGCTACGCGGAAGGGAACGGAACCGGGGAGGATATGGATGTCTTATACGACGAGGCGGTGCGCTTCGTCACCGAGACGCGGCGCGCCTCGGTGTCGGCGGTTCAGCGGCGGTTGAAGATCGGGTACAACCGCGCCGCGCGCATGGTCGAGGAGATGGAGCGCGCGGGCGTGGTCGGTTCGCTGCAGTCCAATGGCACCCGTGAGGTGCTGGCGCCGCCGCCGCCGAAGGACTGATGCCGGCCGGCGCGGGGCTGCCGCGGCCAGGACCCACATATCTGCAGGAGGACCGTAGTCCGATGAGCTTGAAACACCCCATGCGGGCGATCGCGGCCCTGGGCGCGCTGCTGCTGGCAACGCCGGCGCACGGCGGTGCCGCGCGCGCGGCGCTCGACGAGTATCTGGCGCAGTTCAGGACGCTGCAGGCGCAGTTCGAGCAGACCGTCGTCAACGAGAAGGGCAAGACGCTGGAGACCTCGAGCGGCATCGTCTACCTGGAGCGGCCCGGCAGGTTCCACTGGAATTACACCAAGCCCTACGAGCAGGTCATCGTCGGCGACGGCAGCAAGGTGTGGTTCTACGACAAGGACCTCGAGCAGGTGACCATACGCCGCGTCGAGAAGGCGCTCGGCAGCGCCCCGGCCCTCATCCTCGGCAGCGACGCCAGGGTGGATGAGAACTTCACCGTCACCGAGGACGGCAGCAGGGACGGCGCGGACTGGCTGACGCTGACGCCGAAGGAGGCGAAGAACGCCTACGCCAAGGTGCGCGTCGGCTTCGAGGGCAAGGACCTGCGCTGGATGGAGCTGTTCGACAATTTCGGCCAGACCACGCGGCTGAAGTTCAGCGGCGAGCAGCGCAATGCCGCCATCGACCCGAAGTTCTTCACCTTCACGCCGCCGCCCGGCGTGGACGTCAACGACCTGACGGCGGCCCCGGCGTCGCCGTAGCCCCGCCGGGGAGCTCGCCACGGCCCCGCTTGCGCGTCCCGACCCTGGCGCGTCGCCCCCGCCGTGGCGCGGGCGCGGGGCGCAGAGCGCCGCTGGTCGTATAATCCCGGCATGAACGCCGTCGCCGATCTCACCGAGTCCGACCCCCGGCCGCTGGCCGATCGGCTGCGGCCGGCGCGGGTGGAAGAGGTCATCGGGCAGGACCACATCCTCGCCCCGGGCAAGCCGCTCAGACGCGCGATCGAATCCGGGCAGCTGCATTCCATGGTCCTGTGGGGACCGCCCGGCACCGGCAAGACCACGCTGGCGCGCCTCATCGCCAATCACTGCGATGCCGAGTTCGGCACGCTCTCCGCCGTGCTCTCCGGGGTCAAGGACATCCGCGCCGCGGTGGATGCCGCGCGCGCGGCGCTGCAGACGCAGCAGCGTCGCACCGTGCTGTTCGTCGACGAGGTGCATCGTTTCAACAAGTCGCAGCAGGACGCGTTCCTGCCGCATATCGAGGACGGCACGATCACCTTCATCGGCGCCACCACCGAGAATCCATCCTTCGAGCTCAACAACGCGCTGCTCTCCCGCGCGCGCGTCTACGTACTCAAACCGCTGGATGCCGCGCACATGGAGCGGGTGATCGAGCGGGCGCTGCGCCATACCGGCGCTGCCCTGGCCCCCGAGCTGCGCGAGCGGCTCGCAGCCGCCGCGGACGGCGATGCCCGCCGCGCGCTGAACCTGCTGGAGATCGCTCTGGACCTCTCCGATGGCCGGGAGATCGGCGAGGCGCTGCTCGCGGAGGTGCTGGCCGGCGGAACGCAGCGGCGCTTCGACAAGGGCGGGGAGGCCTTCTACGACCAGATCTCCGCCCTGCACAAGGCGGTGCGCGGATCCTCGCCCGACGGCGCGCTGTACTGGTTCGTGCGCATGATCGACGGCGGCTGCGACCCCCGCTACATCGCCCGCCGCGTCGTGCGGATGGCCGCCGAGGACATCGGGTTGGCCGATCCGCGGGCCCTGCCGATGACGCTGGATGCGTGGGAGACCTACGAGCGGCTCGGCAGCCCGGAGGGCGAACTCGCCATCGCGCAGGCGATCGTCTATCTCGCCTGCTGCGCCAAGAGCAACGCGGTGTACGTGGCCTACAACAACGCCATGGAGGAGGTGCGCCGCAGCGGATCGCTGGAAGTGCCCCTGCATCTGCGCAATGCCCCGACGGCGCTGATGAAGAACCTCGATTACGGGCGCGGCTACCGCTACGCCCACGACGAACGGAACGGCTACGCCGCCGGCGAGAACTATCTGCCCGAGGCGCTCGCGGGCCGCCGTTACTACGATCCGACGGACCGCGGCCTGGAGGCGAAGATCGCGGAGAAGCTCAGGCAGCTGCGCGAGCTGGACGCCGAGCATGGCAAGCACGGGCGATGAACCGACCCGGCGCCGTCGCCCGCAGCGGGGATTGACATGGCCTGGCCAGGCTTCCTCGCAGTCGGTATCGGGGCCATGCTCGGGGCATGGCTGCGCTGGGCGCTGAGTCACGCGCTCAACCCCGTCTTTCCCACGGTGCCGCTCGGCACGCTGGCATCCAACCTCGTCGGCGGTTTCCTCGTGGGCGTGGCGATCGGTTTCTTCAATCAGCATCCCGGCCTGCCGCCGGAGGCCCGCCTGGCGCTGGTGACCGGCTTTCTGGGCGGGCTGACCACCTTTTCGACGTTCTCCGCCGAGGTGGTCATCCTGATCGCGCGCCAGCAGTTCGGCTGGGCCCTGGGCACGGTGAGCCTGCACCTCATCGGGTCGCTGCTGCTGACGGCGCTCGGGTACGCGGCAGTCCGCCTGATCATGAGCGGGTGAGCGGGCGGCGGACAGCCGCCAGGGGAGAGGGCATATGCATGGGGCATTCCTGAGGTTCTATGTGCATGAGGGCGAGCGACACCACGGCAAACTGCTGTGGGAGTGGCTGCTCGAGCAGGCCAACAGGATGGGGCTGCGCGGGGGCTCGGCGTTCCGCGCCATGGCCGGTTTCGGACGCCATCACACGCTGCACGCGAACCATTTCTTCGAACTGGCCGGCGAGCTGCCGGTCGAGGTGGAATTCATCGTCAGCGACGAGGAGTCGCGCGCGCTGCTCGCGCTCATAGAGCGGGAAGGCGTGCGGGTCTTCTACGCGCGGATCCCGGCGGATTTCGAGGTCATCAATCCCGACGGCGACAACGACGCGGTCAACCGCGGTTGATTGCCCCGTGTCGCGTCATCCGACGGGCGGGGGGCGCCATGCCCATGCCTGCGCGGGCGTTCCGTGCGCGCCCGCGCGGGGCGAGCTGCGCGCGCAGCGGTCGCCATCAGCATGGGCGCACGCTACACTATTGGCCGAATTCGGCGCGACCCCGCAGGGAACCCATCGACATGCACGCCACCTTCCCGCGTACCGGGCAAGCTTCCGGTGCCGCGGCCGCTGCACCCGCCGTCGCCCGGGACAGGTAATTACACCAGGCAGGAACAGAGGGGGAAATGATCGATCCGGTGCTATTGCGTACCAGCATGGACGTCGTGCGTGCGGGTCTGGCCAGACGCGGTGTGGAATTGGACGTTGCGGCCTACGAGGCGCTGGAGACGGAGCGCAAGCAGCTGCAGGTGCGCACGCAGGAGCTGCAGGCGTTGCGCAATTCCAGGTCCAAGGCGATCGGCATCGCCAAGGGCAAGGGCGAGGACGCCTCGGCGTTGATGGCCGAGGTCGCCGGGCTCGGCGAGGAACTGCGCGAGGGCGAGGCGAAGCTCGCCAACGTTCAGCAGCGCATCAACGACTTCGCGCTCGGACTGCCCAACCTCCCGCACGCGAGCGTGCCCGACGGCCGCGACGAGACCGGCAACGTCGAGGTGCGCAGGTGGGGCGCGCCGCCGGCATTCGACTTCACCCCACGCGATCACGTCGAGCTGGGCGAGCGCCTGCAGGGCATGGATTTCGAGACCGCGGCGAAGATCGCCAGCGCCCGCTTCGTGATCCTCTCCGGGGCGCTCGCCCGCATGCAGCGCGCGCTCATCCAGTTCATGCTGGATCTGCACACCCGCGAGCACGGCTACACCGAGGTCTACGTCCCCTACATGGTGAACGCCGACAGCATGCTCGGCACCGGCCAGTTGCCCAAGTTCGCCGCCGATCTGTTCGCGATCCCGGAGCAGGGCTTCTATCTCATACCGACCGCCGAGGTGCCGGTCACCAACATCGCGCGCGATCACATCTTCGCCGCCGAGGAGATGCCGAGGAGATTCGTCTGCCACTCGCCGTGCTTCCGCAGCGAAGCGGGCTCCCACGGCCGCGACACCCGCGGCATGATCCGCCAACACCAGTTCGAGAAGGTCGAGCTGGTGCAGCTCGTGGAGCCCGCGACGTCCTACCAGGCGCTGGAGGAGCTCACCGGGCACGCCGAGGCGGTGCTGAAGAGGCTGGAGCTGCCCTACCGGGTGGTGGCGCTGTGCGCCGGCGACATGGGGTTCTCCGCGGCCAAGACCTACGATCTGGAGGTCTGGCTACCGAGCCAGGATACCTACCGGGAGATCTCCTCCTGCAGCAACTTCGAGGCGTTCCAGGCCCGCCGCATGCTGGCGCGCCATCGCCATCGCGAAACCGGCAAGCCGGAGCTGCTGCACACGCTCAACGGCTCGGGGCTGGCCGTGGGCCGTACCTTGATCGCCATCATGGAGAACTACCAGGGTGCCGACGGTAGCATTCGGGTGCCGGCGGCCTTGCAGCCCTACATGGGCGGCATGACGGCGATTGTGCAGTCCTAGCCGCCACGGCGCGCGGGGGATCGGGACCGCATGGCGGCGAAACGGCGGTGAGCGTGCCGGCCCGCGCGCGACGCGGCGACGGCGGTTTGTGAGCGATGTGAGTTCGTCAATCTGGATTGGGGGAGTGACATGAGAATCGGTGTGCCGAAAGAGGTGTACCCCGGAGAGAGGCGCGTAGCCACGACTCCGGAAGTCGCGGAAAAGCTCATCAAGCTGGGCTTCACGGTGGCCGTGGAATCCGGCGCCGGCGCGGAGGCGAACTTCGACGACGACGCCTACCGCGAGGCCGGCGTGGAGATCGTGCCCGACGCCCGGACGCTGTGGTCGACGTCCGACATCGTCTTCAAGGTCCGCGCCCCGGGCGCGGATGAGGTCGACGCGATGCGCGAAGGCACGACGCTCGTGAGCTTCATCTGGCCCGCGCAGAACCCCGAGCTCATGCAGAGGCTGGCGGCCAGGAAGGCCACCGTGCTCGCCATGGACAGCGTGCCGCGCATCTCGCGCGCGCAGAAGCTCGACGCCCTGAGCTCGATGGCCAATATCGCCGGCTATCGCGCCATCATCGAGGCGGCGCATCACTTCGGACGCTTCTTCACCGGGCAGATCACCGCCGCGGGCAAGGTGCCGCCGGCGAAGGTGTTCGTGATCGGCGCCGGCGTGGCCGGCCTGGCCGCCATCGGCGCGGCCTCCGGCCTGGGCGCGATCGTGCGCGCCAACGACACCCGTCCGGAGGTCGCCGACCAGGTCAAATCCATGGGCGGGGAATTCGTCGCAGTGAACTACCAGGAGGAGGGCTCGGGCACCGGCGGCTACGCCAAGGTCATGAGCGAGGGCTACCAGAAGGCGCAGCGGGAGGCGTTCGCGCGCCAGGCCATGGACGTAGACATCATCGTCACCACTGCGCTGATACCGGGCAAGCCCGCGCCCAAGCTCATCACCGCGGGCATGGTCGAATCGATGAAGCCCGGCAGCGTGATCGTCGATCTCGCCGCCGAGCAGGGCGGCAACTGCGAGCTGACCGAGCCGGGCAAGGTGGTGGTCAAGCACGGCGTCACGATCGTCGGCTACACCGATCTGCCGAGCCGGCTCGCGAAGCAGGCGAGCACGCTGTACGCCACGAATCTGCTGCGCTTCGCCGAGGAGCTGTGCCCCGGCACGGACGGCGTCTTGAACGTCGACATGGACGACGAGGTCATCCGCGGCGCGACCGTGGTGAAGGAGGGCGCCGTGACCTGGCCGCCGCCGGCGCCGAAGATCTCCGCCGCGCCGGCCGCGCCCGCGCCAACGGCCGCGGCCGCGGTGCCGGCGCCGAGGGTGGAGAAGAAGGGCTGGTCACCGCAGCTCAGGGCGGCCGTCGTGCTCGGGATCGGCGCGGTGCTGTTCTGGTTCATCGGCGCGAATGCCCCGCCGGCGTTCATGGCGCACTTCACCGTGTTCGTGCTCGGCTGCTTCGTCGGCTACATGGTGGTGTGGAACGTGACGCCGGCGCTGCACACGCCGCTGATGAGCGTCACCAACGCGATCAGCAGCATCATCGCCATCGGCGCCCTCATCCAGATCTCGATTCCGGGGGTGTGGCTGAAGCTGCTGGCGGCGCTGGCCATCGTACTGACCGCGGTCAACATGTTCGGCGGATTCGCCGTCACCCAGCGCATGCTGGCCATGTTCCGGAGATAAGGAGACGGCGAAATGAGTGAAGGTCTTGTTACTGTCGCATATCTCGGTGCGACCATACTTTTCATCCTCAGCCTGGGCGGCCTGAGCCATCCGGAGACCTCGCGCCGCGGCAACCTCTACGGCATCATCGGCATGGCCATCGCCATCGTCGCGACGCTGCTCGGACCGCACGTCTCGGGCGCGGGCTATGCCTGGATCATCCTCGCCATGCTGATCGGCGGCAGCGTCGGCCTGTATGCCGCGCGCAAGGTGCAGATGACGCAGATGCCGGAGCTGGTGGCGCTGATGCACAGCCTGGTCGGTCTGGCGGCGGTGTTCGTCGGCCTGGCGAGCTACATCGACCCGGAGGTGAACTACACCGGCGCCGAGAGGACCATCCACGAGATCGAGGTCTATATCGGCGTCCTCATCGGCGCGGTGACCTTCTCCGGCTCGGTGATCGCCTTCGGCAAGCTCTCCGGCAAGATCGGCGGCAAGCCCATGCTGCTGCCGGCGCGGCACTGGATCAATCTCGCCGGCCTCGTCGCGGTGATCGTGCTCGGCAGGATGTTCCTCAACGCCGACTCCGTCGGCGGCGGCATGGTGCCGCTGCTCCTGATGATCGCCATCGCGCTCGCCTTCGGCGTGCACATGGTCATGGCGATCGGCGGCGCGGACATGCCGGTGGTGGTGTCGATGCTCAACAGCTATTCCGGCTGGGCCGCCTCGGCGACCGGTTTCATGCTCTCCAACAACCTGCTCATCGTCACCGGGGCGCTGGTGGGCTCGAGCGGCGCCATCCTCTCCTACATCATGTGCGAGGCGATGAACCGCAACTTCATCAGCGTCATCGCCGGCGGCTTCGGCACCGAGGGCGGTAAGCCGGCCGCGGCCGGCGGGGCGCAGCCGGCCGGGGAGGTGGTGGCGGTGAGCGCGGCGGAGACCGCGGAGCTGATGCGCGAGGCCAAGAGCATCATCATCGTGCCGGGCTACGGCATGGCGGTGGCGCAGGCGCAGCACACCGTCTACGAGATCACCAGGCTGCTGCGCGAGCGCGGCTGCAACGTGCGCTTCGCCATCCACCCGGTGGCGGGCCGCATGCCCGGCCACATGAACGTGCTGCTCGCCGAAGCCAAGGTTCCCTACGACATCGTCATGGAAATGGACGAGATCAACGAGGACTTCCCGGAAACCGATCTGGCGATGGTCATCGGCGCCAACGACATCGTCAATCCGGCGGCGCAGGACGATCCGAACAGCCCGATCGCCGGCATGCCGGTGCTGGAGGTCTGGAAGGCCCGGACCTCCATCGTCATGAAGCGCAGCATGGCATCGGGATACGCGGGCGTGGACAATCCGCTGTTCTACAAGGACAACAATCGCATGCTGTTCGGCGACGCGAAGAAGATGCTCGACGAGGTGCTCGCGGCGCTGAAGGCCGCCTGAGCAGCGTGTCGTCAGGACTCGGGACCCGCGATGGCGCCCGGCGGGCTGCCACCCGCCGGGCGCGGGCAGCGCCGCGGGTCCGGAGTGAGTCCACTTCCCGCGGCCCCGCGGCGGCGCGGCACGTGATCGAGGCGTTCGCGAGGAATGTCGATGCGTGCATACGCCGTCACACACGCGGCCGGCCCGGCCGCGGAAGAATATGGCTTGACCATTGCAGGGGATCAGGGGACAGACTAAGCTAATTCTCACAACTAAGAATCGATGCAAACGGCTTGATCCAGCATCGATTCGGCGATCGAACGTCAGCCTTCCCGGCTGTCCGGGTCAGCGGACAGTCCTCAGCCTACGGGACAAGTTTGTGGACGCAAGCCAGCTAAAAGAGCATTTTCGCCGCCTGGTGCCCTTCAATCGCCTGCGCGAACCGCAGCAGGAACGCATACTCGGCACGGCCGAGGTCGTGGAGCTGAAGCCCGGCGAAGAACTGTTCCGGCAGGGCAGCCAGGACTCCTACACCTACTATCTCCTCGACGGATCGCTGGTCCTCAACGCCGACGGCGTGCGCGCAAAGAAACTTTCGGCCGACACCGATGCCGCGAAGTCACCCCTTGGTCACCTACAGCCGCGCCGCCTGAGCGCGGTGTCCGAGACCGCCGCCGCCGTGCTGAAGATCCGCTCGGCCCTCATCGAACGGGTGCTCGCCCCCAGGCCCGACGACGCCGAGAACCCCCGCGCCTACGACGACGTTGCCGACGGCGAGGAGACGATGAACCCGGCGCTGATGGCCGCGGCCCTGAAGCCGGAGCTGTTCGGGAAGCTGCCGCCCGCCAGCATGCAGCGATTGTTCAACGTCATGGAGTGGGTGAAGTACAAGGCCGGGGACAACGTGATCCGGCAGGGCGACGTCGGCGACTATTACTACATCATCAAGGAAGGCAGCTGCGAGGTGCGGCGCACGACCTCGGTCAGCGCGCACGGCATCAAGCTGGCGGAGCTCAAGCCCGGGGACGCATTCGGCGAGGACGCCCTCATCTCCAACATGCGCCGCAACGCCACCGTGCGCATGATTACCGACGGGGAGCTGATCCGCGTCGGCAAGGACGATTTCAACCAGCTCATCAAGGATCCGCTGCTGAAGTTCGTGACCTTCGAGGCCGCCTCGGAACGGGTGCGCGACGGCGCGGTATGGCTCGACGTGCGCTTCCCGGAGGAGTGCCGCAACGGCGCCCTGCCCGGAAGCATGAACATTCCGCTGAACATGCTGCGCATGTACGCCGGCAAGCTCGACCCCGCCAGGACCTACATCGCCTACTGCGACGACGGCAGTCGCAGTTCGGTGGCGGCCTTCATCCTGCGGGAGCGCGGATTCGAGGCTGCGTGCGTCGAGGGCGGCTGCGGGGCGCAGCTTGCGGCGCTCTACGCGTTGCACGCGCCGGGCTCGGAGAATCCCGACCTCACCGCCACGGTGATCCCGCGTCCGCTGGGGCAGGGCGACGCGCAGGACACGGTGCCGATGGAGGAGGAGACGCTGCGCATCCTCGATCACCTCGCCTCGCTGCAGCTGTTCTCGAGCACCGCCGACAAGGCGGTGGTGCTCGACAAGCCGCACATGCCGATCGGGGCGGACACCGCCGCCCGGGCCGCCAACCAGCTGGCGATGCCCATACTCATGGGCAAGGAAAGGGACCCGACCGCGACCAGGCCGCAGCTGCCGCCTGCCATCGAGGCGGACGTCGACGGCGACGCGACCATCGTCAGTTACGAGGAAACGCCCGTCGAGGAGGCGGCCACGCCGGCAGCGGCCGTCGATCCGCTGGCGCTGCAGGCCGCGGAGATCCGGTCACGCGATCTGGAGGCCCAGTTGCGCTACGAACGCGAGAGCGCGGAACGCCTCGGACAGGCGTTGCGTGAGGCGGAGATCCAGCTGGCCAGGCAGGCCGAGGCGGCGAGCGCCGGCCCGGCGACAGACGCCGCCGAGCAGGCCCGCGCGGAGGCCGGACGGCTGGAGGCGGCACTGGTTGCCGAACGGGAACGACTCGCGCAGGCTCATCAGCAGGAGGTCTCAAACGCCGTGGCCGCGGAGCGCGAGCGCCTCGTGCAGGCGCACCAGCAGGAGCTCGCGAACGCCGTGGCTGCCGAGCGCGATACGGTTGAGCGCGCGCACCGCGAGCGACTGGACGCGGCGCTGGCCGCGGAACGGGACCTGGCGCGGCAGGCGAACGAGCAGGCCATCGAGGCCGCGATCAGGGCCGAACGGGAGCGGCTGGAGGGCGAACGGCACGCCGGCGCGGAGGCCGCGCTGGAGGCCGAGCGCGCGCATCTGCAGCAGCGGCACGCCGAGGAGCTTGCCTCCACACTCGAGGCGGAGCGGGCCCGCCTGGAGCAGTCGCATCGCCGCCAGGTCGAGGAGCTGCAGGCCCGGCTTGCGGAGAACATCGCGCTGCTGGAGCGCAGCGGTGAGCAGCTGCGCAACTACGAGACGGCCCTGCACCAGAGCAGCGCCGTGTCGGCCGAACGCGACCAGCTGGAGCAGTCGTACCGCCAGCGCATCGAGGAGCTGGAGAAGCTCCTGGCGGCGCAGTCCGAGGCCGAGGAACTGTTGAGCGCCGATCGCCAGAAGCTGGCCGGCGAGCTGGCCGAGCAGCGCCGGCTGCTGGAGGAGGCCAAGCGCCAGCTGAAGGAGACGCCGGCGCAGGCCCAGCAGCTGGAGCAGGCGACCGAGGGACAGCTCGCGGAGCTGCGCAAGATCCTCGGCGCGGAGTTCGCGCGCAACGCCGCGCTCGTGGAGCTGGCCCGCCAGGAGCGCTCCTCGGCGGAGGCGGCACGCAAGCGTCTGGTCGAGCAGACCGAGCAGGTGTTCGCGGAGTATCGCGGCCGGCACGAGCGCGTGCGCATCCAGGAGGAGGAGCGCGTGCGCGAGGAACGGCGGCTGATGGAGATGGAACGCGGTTTCCTGCGCTCGGCGATGGAAGCGGCGAACCGCGTGCGCGAACAGGCCGAGCAGATGATCCGCCAGGCCGAGGAGCAGGCCACGCGGTTGCGCGCGCTGACCAGCACGCAGATCGACGCCATCGAATCCGAGGCGCGCAACGACATGAAGCGCGTGCAGGCCTCCATGCCGTGGTTGCGCGACGACAACCGCACCGATGCCCTCGCCGAGGCGGAGGTGCGCCTCGGCCAGGAGATCCGCCACCAGGTCGACGACATGCTCACCGCCAAGGGGCCGGCACAGGTCGTCTCGGCCAAGATCCTCGAGCTGCAGCGCCAGGACATGGAGCGCATCCAGAAGCGCACCGAGGAGGTGAAGGTCGTCCAGAGCGGCGGCATGGAGCTGATCCGGGGCGGCCTCTCCGAACTCGACGGCACACCAGTGGCCGACTAGGGAGGCGGGCCGTTCGGCCGCGTTCCCCGGCGTCGGGCCGTGGGGTATCCTGACCCCCTTCCGGAGAGGTGGCAGAGCGGTTGAATGCACCGGTCTTGAAAACCGGCGTCGGCCTCGGTCGACCGTGGGTTCGAATCCCACCCTCTCCGCCACTACCCTGACTGGCAACTCGCTCGCAGAGAGTAAATGGTGCCGTTCTGCGCGGTGGCGCTGACGCGCTCATCGAGGCTCCGCGGCGGCCCGCGACGGATCGCATGCACCCGCGCATCCCGGACGGCATCGAGCTTTGCCGACGCGCAGGCCAGGCCAGCGTCCTAACGGAACGCTGCCTGTACAACGCATGCTTGGGGGATTATATTAGACCTAGTCTAAACTGAACCAGATACCCGCGGGAGGTGGATATGGACGGAAAAGCTGCGAAGGCGACCGGCAAATGCCCCGTGATGCACGGCGGCGCCACAGAGGCCGGCATGTCGAACATGGAGTGGTGGCCCAAGGCCCTGAATCTCGACATCCTGCATCAGCACGATACGAAGACCAATCCGATGGGAAAGGGCTTCGACTATCGAGAGGAGGTCAAGAAGCTTGATTTCGCGGCGCTCAGGAAGGACCTGCATGCGCTGATGACGGACAATCAGGCGTGGTGGCCGGCGGACTGGGGGCACTACGGCGGCCTCATGATCCGCATGGCATGGCATGCGGCCGGCACCTATCGCATCGCGGACGGCCGTGGCGGCGGCGGCACCGGCAATCAGCGCTTTGCGCCGATCAACGCCTGGCCCGACAACGTGAACCTGGACAAGGCGCGTCGCCTGCTCTGGCCGATCAAGAAGAAATACGGCAACAGGATCAGCTGGGCCGATCTCATCATCCTCGCCGGCACCGTCGCCTATGAATCCATGGGCCTGAAGACCTTCGGCTTCGGGTTCGGCCGCGAAGACATCTGGCATCCGGAAAAGGACACCTACTGGGGTTCCGAAAAGGAATGGCTGGCCCGCAACCGGTACGAGAATGACGAAGACGCGCAATCGCTGGAGAATCCGCTGGCCGCCGTTCAGATGGGTCTCATCTACGTGAACCCCGAAGGCGTAGGCGGCAAACCCGATCCGCTGAAGACCGCCAAGGAGGTTCGCGAGACCTTCGCCCGCATGGCCATGAACGACGAGGAAACCGTCGCCCTCACGGCCGGTGGCCATACCGTCGGCAAGACCCACGGCAATGGCGACGCGAAGCTGCTGGGTCCGGACCCCGAGGCTGCCGATGTCGAGGATCAGGGCCTGGGCTGGATCAACAAGACCACGCGCGGCATCGGCCGTGACACGGTGACCAGCGGCATCGAAGGGGCGTGGACCACTCACCCCACCAAGTGGGACAACGGCTACTTCGACCTGCTCCTCGGGTACGACTGGTGGCTGCAGAAGTCCCCGGCCGGGGCCTGGCAGTGGGAGCCGGTCAACATCAAGGAAGAAGACATGCCGGTCGATGTCGAGGACCCGTCCATTCGCCGCAAGCCGATCATGACCGATGCGGACATGGCGATGAAGTTCGACCCCGAATACCGCAAGATCGCCGAACGCTTCCACAAGGACCATGATTATTTCTCGAAAACCTTTGCCCGCGCGTGGTTCAAGCTGACCCATCGCGACATGGGACCGAGGGCGCGCTACATCGGTCCGGACGTCCCCAGGGAAGATCTGATCTGGCAGGATCCGGTGCCTGCGGGGCGTAAGGATTACGACGTGGCCGCCGTGAAGGCCAAGATTGCCGCATCCGGCCTCAGCATCAGCGAGATGGTCGCCACCGCCTGGGACAGCGCCAGAACCTTCCGTGGTTCGGACATGCGCGGCGGCGCCAACGGCGCGCGCATCCGCCTGGCGCCGCAGAAGGACTGGGAAGGCAACGAGCCCAAGCGCCTGGCCAAGGTGCTGGCCGTTCTCGAACCGATTGCCGCCGCGAGCGGCGCGAGCGTGGCGGATGTGATCGTTCTGGCAGGCAACGTCGGTGTCGAGCAGGCCGCAAAGGCCGCAGGCCTGGCGATCACGGTTCCCTTCTCGCCCGGCCGCGGGGACGCCACTGAAGCGATGACCGATGCCGCCTCCTTCGCAGTGCTGGAGCCCATCCATGACGGCTATCGCAACTGGCTGAAGAAGGACTACGTCGTCAGCGCGGAAGAGTTGATGCTCGACCGCACGCAGCTCATGGGGCTGACCGCCCCGGAGATGACGGCGCTGGTCGGCGGCATGCGTGTACTCGGCACCAACCACGGCGGCACGAGGCACGGTGTGTTCACCGATCGCGCAGGCGCGCTGACGAACGAGTTCTTCGTGAACCTGACGGACATGAACTGCGCGTGGAAGCCGGCCGGCAACAACCTGTACGAAATTCGCGACCGCAAGACGGGCGCAGTCAGGTGGACGGCGACCCGGATCGATCTCGTATTCGGGTCGAACTCGATCCTTCGCGCCTACGCGGAGGTCTACGCGCAGGATGACAACAAGGAGAAGTTCGTGCGGGACTTCGTGGCCGCCTGGACGAAGGTCATGAACGCCGACCGCTTCGATCTGGCCTGAGCCTCAGCACTCCCCCACGCCGCGCACAGTCGCGGCGCGGGGGAAGAAATGCCGCCGTAAGGATCGATTCTTCCGGCCCTTTTCAGTCGAGAGGGCACGGCATGCGCCCAACCGATCTCGCGACCTGGTTGGGCGCCCATCAAACCGCGGTCCGCTGCCGCGCGCGTTCGACCCTGCAGATCGCCGCCACCGCCGCGCATCGGATCGGCGGCCGCGGATTCCCCTGGTTTCGGCCCGGACGAGGCGTCCGTTTGTACTATGCTTTTGATCGAGGACCTTGGATCGCCCCGGGGTCCGATCGGATGCACACCATGCGATGGCTGAGACTGTTGCTGCCCGCCCTGTGGCTGAGCGCCGCCGCCGCCGGCGGCGAGGGTGGCAAGACCGTGGTCGTGCTGAAGGTCAGCGCGGCCATTGGCCCGGCGGTCAGCGACTACGTGCACCGCAGTCTCGATCTGGCCGCGCGGCGCGAGGCGGAGCTCGTCGTGCTCGCGCTGGACACGCCCGGCGGGCTGGACGATTCCACCCGCGCGATCGTCCGCGACATCATCGCCTCGCCGGTGCCGGTGGCGGTCTACGTCTCGCCTGCCGGCGCCCGCGCCGCGAGTGCCGGCACCTACATCGCCTATGCCGCGCACATCGCGGCCATGTCCCCGGGCACCAATCTCGGCGCCGCGACACCCGTGCAGCTGGGCGGTCTGCCTGATTTCGGCGCGCCGTCGCGCCCCGGGGAAAAGGAGAACGGGAAGGACAGGGATGCGGCCGCAAGCGGGGACGGCGCGAAAAAGGCCGACGGGCAGGATGAACCGCAACGGGACTCGCCCGCGGACTCCGCGCGCACCGCCATGGAACGCAAGCTCGTCAACGACTCGGTGGCCTACCTGCGCAGTCTGGCGCAGATGCGCGGCCGCAACGCGGAGTGGGCGGAGCGATCCGTGCGCGAGGGCGCGAGCCTTTCGGCCGAGGACGCGCTCGCGCAGAACGTGATCGATCTCATCGCCGTCGATCTCGACGCATTGTTGAAGGCGCTGGAGGGCCGGGAGGTCAAGGTGAGGGAGGTGCCGCGCGCGCTGAGCCTTGCCGGGGCGGCGATGGAGACCATCGAGCCGGATTGGCGCAGCCGCCTGCTCGCCATCATCACCAATCCGAACATCGCCTATCTGCTCATGCTGCTCGGCGTCTATGGACTTTTCTTCGAGCTGGCCAATCCCGGCAGCGTCGTGCCCGGCGTCATCGGCGCCGTCAGCCTGCTGCTGGCGCTCTACGCCCTGAACGTCCTGCCGGTCAACTACGCCGGCGTGGCGCTGATCCTCATCGGCCTGGCCTTCATGACCGGGGAGATCTTCATGCCGAGCTTCGGGGCCCTGGGCATCGGTGGCATCGTGGCCTTCGTCATCGGCTCGGTGATCCTGTTCGACACGGAGCTGGAGTTCTTCAGGGTGTCGCGGCCGGTGATCGGCGGGTTCGCCCTGCTGAGCGCGCTCTTTTTCATGGGCGTGGCCGGTATGGCGATGAAGGTGCATCGTCGCCGCGCCGTCAGCGGCGTGGAGGAGATGGTCGGCAGCCTGGGCGTGGCGCTGGAGGACTTCCAGGGCACCGGCAACGTGCGGGCGCATTCCGAGATCTGGCGGGCGCGCTCGGAGACGGCGTTGAAACGGGGGCAGACGGTGCGCATCAAGGCGCTCGACGGCCTGACCCTCATCGTAGAGGCGGCGAACGAGGAGAACTGACATGCCTACCGACATCACCATCATCACCACACTGCTGGCCCTGGTCGCACTGATCGTCTGGACCATCCTCAACATCCTGCTGGAGTACGAGCGCGGCGTGGTGTTCTTCCTGGGAAGGTTCCAGCGGGTGAAAGGCCCCGGCCTCGTCGTCATCATCCCCGGCATCCAGAAGATGATGCGGGTGGATCTGCGCACCGTCGTCTTGGACGTGCCGACCCAGGACGTCATCTCGCGCGACAACGTCTCGGTGAAGGTAAACGCCGTCATCTATTTCCGCGTTATGGATCCGGAGAAGGCGATCATCCAGGTGGAAAACTTTCACGTCGCCACCAGCCAGCTTGCGCAGACGACGCTGCGCTCGGTGCTGGGGCAGCACGAGCTGGACGAGATGCTGGCCGAGCGCGAGCGGCTGAACCTGCACATCCAGAGGATCCTCGACGAGCAGACGGCGGCCTGGGGGATCAAGGTGAGCAACGTCGAGATCAAGCACATCGATCTGGACGAGAGCATGGTGCGCGCGATCGCGAAACAGGCCGAGGCGGAGCGCGAGCGGCGGGCGAAGATCATCCATGCCGAGGGCGAGCAGCAGGCCTCCGAGAAGCTGCTGCAGGCGGCGCAGACGCTGGCGAAAAACCCGCAGAGCATGCAACTGCGCTTCCTGCAGACGCTCACCGAGATCGCCGGGGAGAAGAGCTCCGTCATCGCCTTCCCGCTGCCCATCGACCTGCTGCGGCCGCTGCTGCAGGACTCCTCGAGGCCGGCGGACGGCTGACGAGCCGGCGGGCGTCGCACAGGCGGTCGGCCAGTCGCCCCGTGAAGCCTCCCCGGAGCGGGGGCGGCCATGGACGGCGACGCGCCTTCCCTAGTAGATTCCGTCTCCATGAACATGGTCAACGACGTGCTCCCGGCCGTGGAGCCGGCGCTGAAGATCCCCGCGCGCCCGCAGGACGTCAACATGTACGGCGACATCTTCGGCGGCTGGCTCATGAGCCAGGTCGATCTCGCCGGCGCGATGCGCGCCATCGAGCGCTCGCGCGGACGGGTGGCCACGCGCGCCGTCAGCGACTTCCAGTTCCTCAAACCCGTGAGGGTGGGCGACATGGTGCTCGCCTACGCCGACGTCGAACACGTCGGGCGCACGTCGCTGACCATCAACGTGCACGTCTACGTGGAACGCCGCACGCCGCCCGACTTCGACGCCCGGGTGCAGAAGGTGGCGGAGGCGCGCCTGGTCTACGTGGCCATGAACGCCGACGGCAGCGCGCGCACGGTCCCGCCGCCGTGATCGCGCCGTCGCGCCGCATGCGCACGCGGCCGGGATGCCCGTCGGCATGAGCGAGGAGATCTTCGCGGTCGTCGACGAGAGCGACACGGTGATCGACTACCGTCCGCGCTCGGAGGTGCACCGGCTCGGACTGCGCCACCGCTCGGTGCACGTCTGGGTGTACAACGGGGCGGGCGAGGTGCTGCTGCAGAAACGCTCGCGGCGCAAGGAGTGTTTCCCGGGCATGTGGGATTCGGCGACCGCGGGTCACGTCGATCGCGGCGAGGATTACGATCAGTGCGCCGTGCGCGAGCTGCGCGAGGAGCTGGGCGTCGTCCTCGACGCGCCGCCGGAGCGCCTGTTCAAGCTGCAGGCCTGCGCGGCCACGGGCTGGGAGTTCTGCTGGGTCTACCGTCTGACTGCCGAAGGCCCGTTCACACCCGAGCCGGCGGAGGTGGACGCGGTGGCCTGGTTCGCGCCCGCCGATCTCGGGCGTCGTCTTCGCGACACGCCGTCGGAGTTTGCGAGCACGGTGCCGCTCATCTACGCCAGGCTGCACCCGGGGGCGGGGAGCTGAGTGCGCGCCGCGATCCTCGAGGAATGCACGGCGGCGGGCGATGTGCGGCCGCGCGTGCGCGCAGGCAACGGACGATGAACGGCGAGGTCCCGGCCTTCGACGGCAAGGCGTTCTGCAAGACGCTCACCACCCGGCCCGGCGTCTACCGCATGTTCGACGGCGACGGCGGCGTGCTGTACGTCGGCAAGGCGCGCAACCTGCGGAAACGCGTGGAGACCTATTTCGGCAGCCCCACGCGCCTCAGCCCCAAGATCCGGGTGCTGGTCGCGCGCACCGCCGCCATGGAGGTGACGGCCACGCACACGGAGACCGAGGCGCTGCTGCTGGAGAGCAATCTCATCAAGGAGCTCAAGCCCAGGTACAACGTCACCCTGCGCGACGACAAGAGCTTCCCGTGGATATACCTGGCGAGCGGGCAGGAGTTCCCGCGACTGCGCTTCCACCGCGGCGCGCGCAAGGGCAAGGGGCGGTATTTCGGTCCGTATCCGAACGCCGGCGCCGTGCGCGCGACGCTCAACCTGCTGCAGAAGCTGTTCCGGATCCGCAACTGCACCGATGGCTTCTTCCGCGCCCGCACGCGCCCCTGCCTGCAATACCAGATCAAGCGCTGCAGCGCCCCGTGCGTGGGCCTCATCGACGCGGCCGCGTATCGGCAGGACGTCGATCACGCCGTAATGTTCCTGGAGGGCAGGGGCGAGGCCGTCATCGCCGAGCTGGTCAGGCGCATGGAGACCGCCGCCGGGAGGCTGCAATACGAGTCCGCGGCGCGTTATCGCGACCAGATCGCGGATCTGAAGCGCGTCGAGCAGCGCCAGTACGTCGCCCAGGAGGACGGCGATTGCGACATCGTGGCCGTGGCCACGGATGCCGCCGGCGGCTGCATCCAGCTGTTCGTCATCCGCGGCGGCCACAATCTCGGCAATCGTACCTTCTTCCCCGCCAACTCCGAGGGGGCGGACGCCGAGGAGCTGCTCTATGCCTTCATCGCGCAGCACTACCTCGACAGCTCCGGCGATCGCGCGCTGCCGCCGCTCGTCCTGGTCAGCCACCCGCTGGCGGAGGCCGAGGTCATCGCCGAGGCCCTCTCGCAGCACGCCGGCCGCCGCGTGGCCGTGCGCCACGAGGTGCGCAGCGAACGCGCGCGCTGGCTTGGCATGGCGCTGGAGAACGCCGAGCTCGCCCTGCGGCAGCGCCGCAGCCTCGCCGGCGAGGAGGGCAGGCGGCTGGAGGCGCTGCAACAGTTCCTGGAGCTGGAGGACCCCATCGAACGCATCGAGTGTTTCGACATCAGCCACACGATGGGCGAGGCCGCGGTCGCCGCCTGTGTGGTGTTCGGCGCCGAGGGGGCGGTGAAGTCCGATTATCGGCGCTTCAACATCGAGGGCGTGACGCCGGGGGACGATTACGGCGCCATGCGCCAGGCCGTGGAGCGGCGCTACGCGCGCGTGCAGCGCGAGGACGGCCGCCTGCCGGAGGTGCTGCTGATCGACGGCGGCACCGGGCAGGTGACGCAGGCGCAGGGGGTCATGCAGGAGCTCGGCATCAGCGACATGGTGATCATCGGCGTGGCCAAGGGACCGGCACGCAAGCCCGGGCAGGAGGCGCTCATCCTGGCGAGCACCGGTCAAACCCGCCACCTGCCGCCGGACTCCCCGGCGCTGCATCTCATCCAGCGCATCCGCGACGAGGCGCACCGCTTCGCCATCACCGGCCATCGCCAGCGCCGTGGCAAGGCGCGCACCACCTCGGCGCTGGAGGAGATCGAGGGCATCGGCGCGCAGAAGCGGCGCACGCTCATCCAGCACTTCGGCGGCCTGCAGGGCGTGGCCCGCGCCGGCATCGAGGATCTCTGCAAGGTTCCCGGCATCAGCCGCGCGCTCGCCCGCCGCATCTACGACCGGTTCCACGAGTAGCCCGGTGCGCGCATCGGGCGCCCGCGCGCGGCCTGCTCACTTCCGCATCCGGCCGCGATTCCTTTATCCTTGCGGCCGCGCGGTCGCCTCGGCTGCCGGCGCCCCGATCACGACTCTCGCACCCGACGGCCGCAGATGAACATCCCGAATACGCTCACCCTGCTGAGGATCGTGCTGATCCCGGTGTTCGTCGTGGTCTACTACCTGCCCTGGCGCTGGTCGCACGTCGCCACGGCGCTCATCTTCGCGCTCGCCGCCGGTACCGACTGGCTCGACGGCTATCTCGCCCGGCGCTGGAACCAGACCTCGCCGCTGGGCGCGTTCCTCGACCCGGTGGCCGACAAGCTGATGGTCGCGGTCGTGCTGGTGGTGCTGCTGCAGAAGCATCCCACGGTCTCTCTGGCGGTGCCCGCGGCGATCATCATCGGTCGGGAGATCACCGTCTCGGCGCTGCGCGAGTGGATGGCCGAGCTCGGCGCGCGTTCCAAGGTGGCGGTCTCCTTCGTCGGCAAGTACAAGACCGCCGCGCAGATGGTCGCCATCATCCTGATGCTGTACGCGGAGCCCATCGGCGCCTTCGATACCTACCAGGTGGGATTCGCCCTGCTGTATGCCGCCGCCGTGCTGACAATATGGTCGATGTGCCTGTACGTCGCCGCCGCCTGGCCGAAGCTGCGCACCGGCTCGCGCTGAGCCGTCGACGGCGCGGCGATCGCACTGCCGTCAGCCCGCCCGCGCCGACGGCCGATCGCCGATAGTCCCCTGTGCGGCCAATGGGTTATTCCGGCTTGACACTCCGCACGTCGCCGATAAGAATACGCGTCCGGTCGCGGGAATAGCTCAGTTGGTAGAGCACAACCTTGCCAAGGTTGGGGTCGCGAGTTCGAGTCTCGTTTCCCGCTCCAAGATTTCAGTTTTGTGGAACAAGCCCCGACACCGTTCGGGGTTTTTTTCTTATACTGCGTTTGCGTTCGGCCCATAAGTCCGAGGCAGACCCGAAGCGTTTCCAAGGTCCGACCTTGGCTGAGTGGCAGAGTGGTCATGCAGCGGCCTGCAAAGCCGTGTACGCCGGTTCGATTCCGACCTCAGCCTCCATTTCTAAGGGAGATCAGCAGTCGGGAACGACTCGCCAGGTCCGTGGAGTTCCTGCACACTGGCTGGGTGGCAGAGTGTTCATGCGGCGGCCCGCAAAGCCGCTCAGGCCGCGTTCAAATCCGGCCCCAGCCTCCAATCCCCGTTGCGCGTCCGCCCGCCCCCGGCGCCTGCCGCCGGGCGGCACGCGTCGCCCCATCCGGCCGGTCGACACTTGCCCCGGGGCATTCCCGTGCCGGCGCGAATCGAGTAAAAGACGGGTCGTCGGCGCCAGCCTGATATCCCCTTTGCCCGGGTGGCGGAACTGGTAGACGCAAGGGACTTAAAATCCCTCGCTGCGCGAGCGGCATGCCGGTTCGATTCCGGCTCCGGGCACCATCTCCCCACGCCACGGCCGGTGGCCCAGCCCCCCCCTTTCCGGACCCGTGCGCCGCCCGTCCCGGGCCGCGATCCCCGATCTTCTGCCCCCATCCGCGGCCCGACGCACAGAAATTTTCGGCTTAAACATGATATCTAGTAGTAAGCCTTAGATTACCATGCTAAAGTTATGTAAAAGCTGAACTTTATCTTGTGGTAAACGGGCAGAACCCGGATCCCGTCAGGGATCGTGCCGCAACCGGCGACTGTGGGGGTAACGGGCATGAGGTCGAAGATCAGGCAGCGGGGGGAGATGCGGGCATCGGCCGCCGCGCTGGTGTGTGCCGCGGCGTTCCTCGCCGCGATGGCGGTCACGGCGGCGCCATGGATCGATGTGAACAGACCCCTCGACGCGGAAAACGCGGGCGCGGCGGCGAGCGGTGCGCCGCCGAGGGCCCTCGATGCACACGCTATCGCCGAGGAGGCGGCGGCGGGCGATCACGTCGCCGGCGATGTCATCGATGCGGTCCCCGTGACCCCCACCGCGGCACCGCCCCCGCCGGCGATGCCAACGGCGCCCTCCGCCAGCCCGGTCTCGGCGGCGCCGCGTCAGTCTGACCTCGCCCGGCCCGTCGCGCAGGCCACCCTGGTGGAGACAGCGGCGGCGCCGGTGACCGCGCGCAAGTCGCCGCAGATGATGGCCGTGCCCGGCTCGCGCGCGACACTCGCCGACTCGATAGACGATAGCGAGGACTTCTCCCTCGACAACGGCGGCGCGGCGCCGGCGGGCGGGGCGGGGAGCGCGACCGACATGCCGGCCACGGCGCCGGCGCCCGCGACCGGCAGCACCAGTCGCGCCCCGGTCGCCTATGTGCTGCCGGGCCCGCGCTACCAGGTGCAGCCCGGGGACATCCTCCAGGTCACGGTCTGGAAGGAGGAGGACCTGCAGCGCGAGGTGCTGGTCCGTCCGGATGGAGGCATCTCCTTCCCGCTGGCCGGCGACGTCCAGGCCGCCGGACGCACGGTGGACCAGGTGCAGGAGGAGCTCGCCGCCAAGATCGAGAGCTACATCCCCGAACCGGTGGTCACGGTGGCCGTGAAACAGGTGGTCGGCAACCGCGTCTACGTGGTCGGCCGCGTCAACAAGCCCGGGGAGATCATCATGGGGCACGAGCTCACGGTCATGCAGGCCCTCAGCCTCGCCGGCGGGGTGACGCCGTTCGCCGCGCTCAACCGGGTGCACGTTCTGCGCCGGGACAACGGCGTGGAGCGATCGATCCCCTTCCGCTACGGCGACGTCGAGAAAGGCCGCGGCCTGTCGCAGAACATCGTCCTGCAAAACGGCGACGTCGTCGTCGTCCCGTAACAATCGGGCCGCAGGGTAGGCGCTTTGAAGCGGTCGCGCAGCAAGGTCGAACAGCTGAAGGCGGGCGGCGTGCCCCTGGCCGTGGCGTTCAGCGCCTGGCTGCATCCGGCCGCTGCGGCGGAATGGTCGGCAACACCGCGATTGAACGTCTCCACCGAGGTCAACAGCAACATCCGCCTGACCACCGCGGATCACGACACCGTCTTCGGGCTCATCCCCGAGGTCGGCGCCGTGCTCCGGCGCGCCACCGAGATCAATACCCTGGAATTCGAACCGACCGTGCGCGTGCCGCGCTACTGGGGGGAGGAGAACCTCGATTACGAGGCCTACGGCCTGCGCTTCGGGGCGCGGCATCAGCTCGAACGCCTGGAGATGGGGCTGGATGCGAACTACCGCCGCGATTCGACGCTGGCCACCGAGCTTGAGACCACCGGGCGGGTGCAGCGGCAGCTGGCGGTGGATTCCGTGCGCGTCGGCCCGTCGCTGACCTACCTCGTGACCGAGCGCGACCGCGTGGACCTCGGCTACGACTACAACCGGGTCACCTATGAGGAGGCGGTCGCCTCGGGCCTCCAGGACTACACCTACCACGTGGCCGATGCGACCTACACCCGCGACCTCTCGGAGACGACGAAAGGCTTCGCCACCTTCTCCTACAGCCGCTTCGACGTGGACGACGACCTCAACCCGATCGTCGATCCCCGCAACGTCATCGACAGTTCATCGGCCACCGATGCCTACGCGCTCATCGGCGGCTTCCAGGGCCAGAACGAGCGCGCCAGTGGCAGCGCCTACGCCGGCCTGCGCTACGCCGTCACCACCCAGGAGGACCTCTTCGGCCGGGAGCAGGAGGACTCCGGCGTGGGCTCGCTGTTCGGTTTCTCCGCCGCCTACCAGTTCCTCGACGGACGCACGATCTGGCGCGGCAGCTTCGATCGCAGCGTGGACCCGAGCGGCGACGGCACTCAGGTCTCGCGCGACCAGTGGCGCACCGGCCTGAGCCACCGCTTCACCGAAAGACTGAACGCCGAGCTCGGCTTCCGGTACCTGGAGACCTCCACGGCCCAGACCGGCGGCAACGATCGTACCTATCTGGCGGGGGACGCCACGATGCGCTATTTTCTGGACCCGTACTGGTCCGTCTACGCCCGCTATCAGCACGCCGAGCAGTCCTTCGAGAGCGCGATCGACGACTCCGCCGAGCAGGACCTGGTCGCCGTCGGCCTGAGCTACGGCGGGCGCAAGTGGTCAGTTTCGCGCTAAAGAGCTTGCGGCTGCCCGTGAAGTTGGCGAAGAATCGCGCCGGGCAGTCCCTGCGAGGCCCGCCCCGGGCCGCTCCGCCGCGAGCCATGGCCGGCCGCCATCGCCGAACCCCGGACGGTCGGCGCCGGTCCATCCCTTGAGAGAATCACGAGTTCGCATCGCAGTCCATGGAAGAGCAGGAAAAGACACTTGGCGATTACCTCGCCGCGCTCAGGCGTCGGCGCAAGCTGATGACGGCCATCGTCCTCGGGCTGCTGCTGCTCGCGCTCGGCGTCACCTTCGGGCTGCCGGCGGTCTATCGCTCCAAGGCCGTGATCCTCATCGAGCAGCAGGAGATCCCCAAGGAGCTCGTGACCTCGACGGTGACCAGCTACGCCGATCAGCGCATCCAGGAGATCACGCAGCGGGTGATGACCACCTCCAACCTGCTGGCCATCATCGAGCGGTACTCGCTCTACGAGAAGGAGCGCAGGAACGCGCCGCTGGAGGTGGTGGTCGAGAAGATGCGCGACGACATCAGCATCGATACCATCAGCGCCGATGTCGTCGATCCGATCCGCGGCCAGCCCACCAAGGCGACCATCGCCTTCTCGGTCTCCTACGAGAATCGCTCCCCGGACCTCGCGCAAAAGGTCGCCAACGAGCTGACATCGCTGTATCTGAAGGAGAACCTCACGCGGCGCACGGAGGCGGCCACGGAGACTTCCGCCTTCCTGGCCGAGGAGGCCGAGAAGCTGAAGAACCACATCGCGGAGCTGGACCGGCGGCTGGCGGACTTCAAGGAACAGAACGCGGGCAAGCTTCCGGAGATGCAGCAGTTCAACACCCAGATGATGGATCGCACGGAGCAGCAGCTCATCGAGCTCGATCGGCAGATCCGATCGCTGGAGGATCGCAAAGTCTACGTCCAGGGCCAGCTGGCACTGGTCAAGCCGGTGACGGCCACGATATCGGAGACCGGCGAGCGCATCCTCGGGCCGGCGGACCGGCTGAAGGTCCTGCAGACCCAGTACGTCTCGCTGCTGGCCCGCTACTCGCCCCAGCACCCCGACGTGGTGCGCACCAGGAAGGAGATGGACGCGCTCGAGGCGGAGCTCGGCGGCAAGAGCGACGCCGGCGCGGTCATCCACAAGCAGCTGGAAGGGGCGCGCGCGGAGCTGGCGACCCTGCGCGAGCGCTACTCGCCGAACCACCCCGACGTGGTTCGCGCCCAGCGCACGGTGGCCAACCTGGAGGCGGAGCTGGAGCGCTCGCGCGGGCGCCGCGCGGCGGTCATCGACACCCAGGAGGCCGACAACCCCGCCTACATCCAGCTGCGCACCGAGCTCGAGTCCGCCAACGCCGAGATCGCCTCCATACGCCAGCAGAAGGAGGCGCTGCGC
>JAWLAN010000024.1:0-69872 GCA_041395385.1 Gammaproteobacteria bacterium | reverse complement strand
GGTGTCGCGTCCGAACGGCAGCGCCTTCATCTCCCTGACGACGTTCACCGCGCTTTGCAGGTCCGCGAGCGACGACATGTCCGGGGACCCGAGCATCGCCGGCCCGTGGCGATCGGAGCTGCGCACCCATTTGTCCTCGAAGTGTCGCCCGAACTCGGCAAAGAAATTTCCATATTGCCTGAGGCCACGACGCTTGCCGGCGAGGACCTGCGGCATGAAGAAAAGAAGGGGCCCGAGCACGATGACCATCAATAACGCAACGAGTACCACGATCTCGAGCTTGAAGTCCGCCAGGGATGCCCCCTCGTAGAAGATGCGATTCGCGAACAGTCCGGCAAACGCCGCCCCGTGGGCGGTGAGCAGCGGCGAGAGCGCGTAGGCGCTGGCACCCAGGAAGCCGAGACCGCCATTGCGGTCCGGATGGGTGGGGATCAGATCGAGATCGATGCGCGAGACCTGCCAGAGGAACCGCGCCCAGATGAACACGCGGAAATACCATCTGAAGATCAGGAACTGGAAAACCGGATTGCTCACCCACCAGTACCACATTCCCGCCAGCGTCGCGGTCGTCTTGCCGTCTTCTACACGGGCATACCAGGTCGAGTCGTTCAGCGAGAAGTATTCTGTCCGGACGTAATAGGCCAACGGAAAAAGGATAGCCACGAGCAGCACCTCCGCCGCCACGGAATTGCGCAGCCTGACTGCCGAGGCGATCGCGGATCGGAAGCGCTCGAGCGCGGTGTCCGGCACGAGTCGCCGTTCGAGGAACTGGGAGACGATCGCGCGGATACGCAGATGAACCAGGAGTTCTGCGACGATGACGAGCGGAACGACCAGCAGAAACCGTGCGTGCGTCTCGACATCGCCCAGGAACGGGATCGGGACCCCGCCGAGCAGCGTCCCCTCGACCAGGCACAACAGCAGTAGCGGCAGCCAGGCGATCCCTGCGATGACGACGACACGCCGGAGGAGATGATCCTCGACGCGCTCCTCCAGGCGCGCCCTGCGAAGTAGCTGGTACAGCGGTCCCCCGAGGACGAGTGAAAAGTTCTCGAGCTCGGGCAGCGAGGCGGACAGTGGTGCGCGCCCCGCGGTTCCAGTAACCTCACTCTCAGACATGTCTAGCCCTTCCGGAAACCATCATCCCCGCAAAACGTTCAGCCTGCAGGAATGGTGACGACGGGCAGGCCCTCCTTCGGGCCCTCGTTCGCCAGCGTGAAGAGCAGCATCAGGAACGTGAACGTGCGTTTCGACGCCAGGTCGCGATCGTCGATGTAGAACCACTGCCCGTGGTAGGGGGCGGCGACGAACGCGTCCGCGGGCTGCGCAGCGGCGCTGAGTATGCGGATCGGCCGGTGCTTGTCGCTGCCATCGTCGGCGAGCACGGGAACGGCGCGCTGTTCGATCACGTCGCGCTCGGGCACCTGCACGTGCGAGGCCAGCTCGACCATGATGGCGAACATGGAACGGGTGAGCATGGCGATCTCCGTCCGGCTGCGCGCCGCGCCGCCATACGTCACCCGGAATTCCGTCGCGTCCTGATCCAGGTCCAGCAGCTTGCGAAGGGCCTGGCTCTCCTCCTCGGCCTCCGCCCGCCGCCGCAGCACGATGAGACCGGTCTCCTGCTTGTCCTTCGCAATGATGTTCATTTCTACGGCGCCGGACACCTGGACCTTTCGCAGGTGATCCAGGGCTTCGTAGAAGCCGGGATCGGCCGCGCGCATCCGCAGGCCAGCCCCGCGGCGGTTCTGCAGGCCGTTCAGGGCGTCCAGCACGATGGGCAGGACGGCATCCGCCGGGTAGCCGGACTGCAGCAGGAAGAGCACCGAGGGAGGTGGCAGCGGCGTCATCAGGCTCTTGATGAACTGCGGGCCGGTGAGCGGCGCGTAGGTGATGGTCGGCCGGTCGGTGTACTTGCCCTGCGCGCCCAGCGTGACGCTGCTGTCGGGAACCCCGGGGACGACACCGTCCCGGTTGAAGATCGCTCCGCCCGCGCTCAGGGTGCTCTCCACCGTGTAGCCGCTGACGATCGAGGCGACGTCCAGGAACACGGGCGTGTCCATGTAGCGCAGCTTGACGATGTTGAGGAGGATCTGCTCCTTCCAGGAGTCCGCGAGCGCCGTGTTGTAATCGAAACGGTCGTGACGGACGGTGTCCGGACCGATGCGTGTGCACGCCGCGACGCACGATACAGCAAGCAGCAGCGCCAACCATCGCAGCATTGTCTTTCCCCCGGGCCAGGTCAAATCATACGCAGCCGGATCATCCCCGCCAATTACCCTTTGGTCCCATGCGCGTGCCCGTCGCCGGGGTAGACCGACCTCGACAAGAATCCAGGACCGCCCGGGAAGGCGTTCAGAAGCCCTTGGCCAGCGTCAGCCCGACCCACTGCCCCTCGAAGCGCGCCTCGGCGCCGAAATCCCACATATAGGCAAAATTCAGGATGGCGTTGTAATGGGGGAACGTGAGCCCGGCCTGCAAGCCGGCCGAGTGGATCTGGTCCTCGGCGTTGAGCTGCACGTTCCGGATCTGCGGCACATCGGCGCCGGAATCTTCCTGGATTTGCCACTGGCTGTAGCCCCTGATGCCGAGCTCCGCCACGATGCTCATGTCTTTCCTCAACGGCAGGTACTGACTGACGCCCCAGTTCAGCGTGAACCGGTCGCCGGGCGTCAGGTCCTCACCGTCCTTTTCCATCGGCAGCTCATAGGTGCCGGCGAGCGTCACGGCCATGCGCTTGTCCGCCCACGGATACCACGCGCCGGCGGCCTGGAACTGGTGCTCCCAGAATTCCAGGCTCACTCCATCGCTGCCGGTCGGTGCATAGAATCCGTACGCCGCCGATGCGTCGTAGTGCTGGCCGCTCCAGCCCAGCCAGACCGGCTGGAAATACGTGTCGATCATGCCGCCCACGTCGGCCTCGAGGGTTCGATCGATGGCCTGGGCCCGGTCGAGGAACCGTCCCGCGCGCGCGAGGCTCAGCGACACCTGCGGGCTGGCGCTCACGAAGCCCGCCAGCACGAACGCCGCGTAGCGCGCGCCGAAGACGTGCCAGGGGCTGACCCACACGAGGGACGGGGCGACGGCGAAGGCCTCGATATCCGGTTCCACGGTCACGGTGGTGGAGCCCAACGGCCCATCGACGGTCAGCGACCCCACCTCGTCGCCGTTTCGGTTCTTCAGCGTCTCCGTGCTGTACAGATAATTGTATTGAAGGTAATACACCCCGGGCTTTGGCGGCACCAGCAGATCCCGGACGTTGGGAAGCGCGGGCGCGTAGTGGCCCAGTTCACCCGCCGGGACGGCTCCCGCCGCGCAAAGCAGTCCGAGCAGGACAGCTGGTCTCAAGTGTGGACGTTTCATCTCTACCGCCTCCCTATCGGTTCGTCGTTTATGCAAAGGCGTGCTTCAGTTGGTCGCCGCGGCATCGTGTTCGCGATTCACGGGCCCGGCGTGTACCAGATCGGCGAGGTGTAGGCGCGTTCCTGCGTCGTCATGGGGATCCCGTCCGGATCTTTCAGGCCGTAGTACTTCGCGTCATACGCCGTCCAGCGCGGCGTGGGGATCTCGATGACACGGGCGTAGTAGAACGCCCTCTGCTTCGAATCGAAGTCCGGATCCTCCCAGACGGTGATCAACTCTGGTTCGCCGATCGTGTTCGTCCATCCCACCTTGGCGATGTCCACCGTGTTGCCGACCGGTGGCAGCTTGCCGTCGTTGCCAGGCTGGCGCTTATCGGCATCGCCCCAGGCGACGTCGTAGACCTTCTCCTGCACCGCGCCATTGGCATCGAGCCAGCCCTTGACGATCTGGATGCGGTCGAGATTGGCGCCGATCGGGTCCTTGAGCGCAGCGACCAGAAACGTGGGCGACTTGCCTGCCGGTGCGTCGCGCAGGTCACCGCCCATCGGCACGCCCTTGCCGTACCCGATCGCCGCGGGCAGGCGGTTGTAGGCGTCGCCGGCCTCGAAGTCCCAGCCGCCGAAGAACCGGACCATCATGCGCGTGCCGGTCGTGGCGTAGACCTCCTTGCGCTTCATCGCGTCCCACAGCGCCTCGCGCGTGTTTTCCGTCGCCCAGACCGCGGCGTAGCCGGAGGCCGCCAGTTCATAGGCCATTACCTTCTTCTCACCCAGCTTCGAGAACTCGTGCTCGACCCGGTGGGCGCTCGGTTCGTAGGGCGGGGCCTTGCCGAAGAAATTGTCCTCCTCGACCGCGGAGATGCCGACGTGGGAATCGGTGCTGCCGATCATGCCGAACTTGAACGGGTTCGCGCCGAGGTCCTGCTCGAGCTTCAGCCCCTGCTTCAGTGCCTCGCGGGCGTACTCGGACTTGAACCAGCCGTCCTCGTGCAGCTGTGTGCCGTTGAGGTTCATCTTGTCCCATGCCTCGTAGCCGGCGAATTCGTCGGTCGGCGAAAGGAACGGGTGTGATTCGCTGTCGCCCTTCTGCTGGGTCGCCTCGATGAGCGGTTCCCAGCGGGCGCGCGTTTCGGCATATTGGCGGGTGAGCGGGTTGCCCATGAAATCCACGAGCGCGAACATCCGCCCGCCGCTGATGTTGCCGTTGTGCGGGATAGCGAGCACGCGGCCGCCGGTCTTCTCCTCGTAGCCGGCGAGGACCTTCCACAGGTCCTCCGGGTTCTCGCTGTCCACCGCCGAGAACGGCAGCGTCTGGATGGCCTTGTCGGCGCCGTCGCGAAAGATGACGCAGCGGTGCAGGTTGTTGCCGCCCGGCATCGAGGTCCATTCGTAGCCGATGAAGGCGGTGAACTTGCCGGGCTCGTTGAACTGCTCGGCGATCCTGATGTACGGCTCCCAGACCGAGCGGATGAAGGCCGGGTCCTTGAATTCCGCCGGCATCTTGCTCGTGTCGGCGACCGTCCCGATCAACTCCCACGCCGCCTTGAACGCGGTGTCCCCGCCCTCCCTGATCATGTCGTGCCAGCGCTTGATCTGCGGATTCTGCATCAGCGTCGGATTGGCCTTGATGACCTCGACCATTGCGCCGAATGCCTCCGCGTGATCGCTGACGACCAGGAAGTCCAGCGGACGCGACAGCCTGGCCGGCTGCCCGGAGGCGGTGACGACCTCCTCGCCGCGCGCGAAGCGAAACGCATCCGCCGGTCCGAGCTTGCAGCCGACCGCGCCGGCATCCAGCGAGATCGCGGTGTGCAGATGCGTGTCGCCCCAGTACACGCGCGTCGGGAAATGGCGCCCGGCGTAGGGCGAATAGCCGGGCTTGTGAAACACCTGCTTGGCGGTTTCCGGGTCGAGGGAGCCCGCGTCGACGTGAGCGGATTCCTCCACGGCGAACACGGGCAGCGCCAGACTGCCGGACAGTACGGCCACGGCAGCCGCAATGCTAGCGCCGCGTGCTTTCATGGCATTTTCCTTTCTCGTTATTTCAGGTCAAGGCGTGTACCAGATTGGTGAGGTGTAGGCGCGCTCCTGCAGCGTCATCGTCGTGCCCTCCAGGGGCTTCACGCCGAAGCGCCTGGCGTCATAGGCCGTCCAGCGCGGCGTCGGGATCTCGATGACGCGGGCGTAATAGAACGCGCGCAGCGACGGGTCGAAATCCGGGTCTTTCCACACCGTGATCAGCTCCGGATCACCGATGGTGTTCGTCCAGGTGGCATGCTCCACGTCGACCGTACTCCCCACGGCCGGGAGTTTTCCGTCGGGGCCGGGCGCGCGCTCGTCGGCGTCGCCCCAAACGACGTCGTAGATCTTCTCCTGCACGGCGCCACTGGCATCGAGCCAACCCTTGATGACCTGGATGCGGTCCAGGTTCGCCCCGATCGGATCCTTGAGTGCGGCGACGAGGAAGGTCGGTGACTTGCCCTCGGGTGCGGCCTCAAGGTCGCCGCCCATCGGCACGCCCTTGGTGTAGCCGATGTGGGCCGGCAGCCGGTTGCCCGCATCGGCCGCTTCGAATTCCCAGCCGCCGAAGAAGCGCACGATCATGCGCGGGCCGGTGCTGGCGTAGGTCTCCTTGCGTTCCATCGCATCCCAGATTGCCTCGCGCGTGTTCTCGGTCGCCCACACGGCCGCGTAACCCGATGAGGAGACCTCCCAATCCATGACCTTCACACCGGTCGTGGGATTGCCGATGAAGGCCTTCATCATGCGCTCCGGATTGGGCTCCTGCGGCACGGTCTTGCCGAAGAAGTTCTCCTCCTCCATCGCGGCGAGGCCGGTGTGCGCGTCGCTGCTGCCGACCATGCCGAACTTGTAGGGGTTGGTGCCGAGCTCCTGTTCGAGCTTGAGGCCGTTCTCGAGGCCCGAGCGCGCATACTCGAACTCCAGCATGTCCTTGGTCTTCGCGGCGCTGCCGTCGAGGTTCCCCTTGTCCCAGATCTCGAAATCGGCGAACTCGTCGTTCGGCGACAGGTAGGGGTGAGCCTCACCGGTCCCCTTGGTCTGGGTGACTTCATAGAGCCGCTCCCACTTCTCGCGCTGCTCGGCGTACTCGCGGTCAACCGGCTTGCCGGTGAACGACTCGATCAGGGGAAACATCCGGCCGTTGGACAAGTTGCCGTTGTGCGCAAT
Organism: Gammaproteobacteria bacterium; assembly: GCA_041395385.1. Lineage (GTDB taxonomy): Bacteria > Pseudomonadota > Gammaproteobacteria > JAJPIJ01 > JAJPIJ01 > JAJVHZ01. The sequence continues at coordinate 63,321 of JAWLAN010000024.1, read as the reverse complement.
GGCGAGTACCTGGCCGCCCGTCTTGTCCTCGTAGGCGGTCATCCATTTCCAGAGGTCCCGCGGATTGTCGCTGCCCAGCGGCTTGATCGTCGTGTAGGGCTCGACCTGGCTGGCCTTGTCGGCATTGTCGCGGAAGATGACGTTCCGGTGGAGGTTGTTCGCGGCGGTATTCGAGGTCCACTCATAGCCGATGAAGGCGGTGAAGCGGCCCGGCTCGTTGTACGCCTCGGCCGCCTTGATCGTCTCCTGCCAGGCGCCGCGATAGGCGGGCGTGCCCGGCAGCGGCATGATGGCCTTGGAAATGGTGCCCTTGCCGAAGCTGGTGATGATCTCGATCGCCGCATCGGGACCCTTGCCGGAGTGAACCATGTCGTGCCATCTCCGGCCTTGCGGGTCGGCCATGACCTTGGGGTCGCCCCCGATGATCATCGGGAAAAAGCCCATGCCGTCGGAATGATCCGCCACCACCAGGAAATCCAGCGGCCTGGAGAGCTTTACCGGCTGTCCGCTCGAGGAGGTGATTTCCTCTCCGCGGGCGAAGCGATAGGCATCGCGCGGCGTCAGCCGTGCACCGAAGGCGCCCGCGTCCATCGAAAAACCGGTGTGCAGATGGGTGTCGCCGAAGAACGGGCGCGTGGGAAAGTCCCGCCCGGCGTACGGCGAGTAGGGAGGCTTGTCCGGGAACGCCTTTTCGACGGTTTCCTTTTTAGGAGCGGCGAGTCCCGGCGGACTGGTCTGCCCGGCCGCGGCGCATGGCATCGCCACGGCGGCAGCCAGCAGACACGTGACAGTCGTTCTGATCGTTGTGTACGTCATTGTCGTCTCCCTTCTTTGCAGACGATTTCTCGGATCAAAAGGCCGCGACGCGCTGGATCACCCAGAACATCGCGACGCATCCGATCGCATAGGCCGGGACAATTGCGGCCCAACGCGGGACCGAGATACGAACGGCCCGAAGCGCGCTCACGAATCCGAGCGCTGCTGCGACGAACAACAGTTGTCCGATTTCTACCCCGACGTTGAAGAACAGCAATGCGACCGGTACGTGGCCTTCGGGCAGTCCGACCTCGCTCAGCGCACCGGCGAAGCCGAAGCCGTGCAGCAGGCCGAATGCGAACGCCACCGTCCACGGCGCGCGGGCCGCGATGCCCTCCCGACCACGGCGGGCGCGAAGAACCTCCGCGGCAACGAAGACGATGCTCAGGGCGATGACCGCCTCGACTGGCGGCGGCGGTACATGCACGAAGCCGAGGGTGGCCAATGCCAGCGTGATGCTGTGCGCGACCGTGAACGCCGTGATGGTCTTCACCAGCCGCCACGCACCGCGCGTGATCAGCAGCAGCGCGAGCACGAACAGCAGGTGATCGATGCCGACCAGGATGTGCTCGACGCCCAGCTTCAGGTACTCCGCTGCAACTGCCAATCGCGAATGTTCCGCAGGAATCGCAGCCGCGGGCGCCTGTGGCGTCAGCCGCCTCACCCACTCGGTCCCGTCGGCAAATGTCATTCGCACCAACGCGTCGGTCATCGTCGCCTCCAACCCGGCGACGCGGACGGTCTGGCCGGGTAACGGCTCGATCGCCTTCATCCGCCATGTCTGCACGGCGGCGCTCCCCGCCTGGCGCGTCGCGATCGGCGACAGATTCTGCGTCCGCCCCGAGAATTCCGGCGCCAGCGCCAGGCGCAGCTCGCCGCGCATCGGCGTCTTCCACAGCACGTGGAACTCGCCGGCCGCATCCTCCCGCAACTCGAGGTACGCCGGTCGCACCTCGTGGCCGTACGCGGTCACGGCGACGAAAAGCAACGCCATGGCGATGACCGCCTTCATTGCGGCGCTTGCACCAGCGATCCGAGCAGCGGCTGCACGCCAGGCTCGACGACGACCTCGTATTTCTTCATGAGCTCGGCGAAGAACTGCTCGCTGATCTCGGCCTGTCGCGCGTGCTGCCAATCGGCAAGCACCTGCGCACGCACGTCCTCGAACGGTCGCGGCTGCGCGCGCCCTCGCTCTCGCACCCGAACGAGATGAAAGCCGTAGCCCGATGCAATCGGGCCGGCCCAGCGACCGGGTTCGAGGGCGAACAGCTGCGCGGCGAACTCGCCTCCGAACAGATTCGCCACGGCCTGCTGGTCGAGCCCTGCGTAATCGCGTTCCAGCAGACTCCGATCGCCCAGCTCGGCGGGGTCACGGTCCGCGAGCTGCCGGAGGCCCTGGCGTGCGCCCTCTTCGCCCGTGAAGTAGATTTGCGTGAAGGTGACGCGCGGAAGGTCCTGGTAGCGCGCGGGGTTGCCGTCGTAGAACTGCCGCAGCTGCGCCTCGCCCGGTTCGGCCAGGACGGCCGTATCCTGCACCAGGAACTCCATCTTCTGCGCGAGCCGCCGGCGTACGATCGTGTCGTTGTCGTCGAGTCCCAGCTCACGCGCCTCGCGCGCCAGCAATCCCTCCTTGAGATACTCCGCCACGATGCCGCGCAGTTCATCATCGCTCGGCGGGCGCTGCCACTGGCGAGCCCAGGTTTCCCGCAGCCAGTCCACCTCCGCCTGCGTGATGCGCACGACACGCGCCTCGTCGGCGCCGTCGCGATCGAGCCAGGCGTAGGCGGCGAACAACAGTCCCCCCGCCACCAGGAAGTGCATCAACGGCTCTCTCAGCCAACGCTTCATGATCTTCTTATTACATCGGCCACGATGAATATGTGCCGGCTTCTTACGGCGGTGCATCCACCTTCCGTCCGATTGTACACGAAGAATATTCGCCCAACGGCTGGCTCTACTCGTTCTCGCAGGAGGCCTGTCGATCCTTGCCGCGGACGCGGAAAATGGCTATTGGACGTTGGTCTTACGGAGATCGACAAGGATGAGGCGCCGCGCTCGGATCGCCTCCACCCCGGCGCGACACGGCTGGAGCGGGTTTCGATTCAGCCCACACGCGCGTGATCGTGGCTCGCTCGGCGGCGCCACGCGACGTACGGGACGATGGAGAACACGGAGATGATGAGGTAGGCCAGCACCGTCGCCTGGATCTCGGGCGGGGCCCGATTGAGTGCCGCCACGAGCAGCGCCAGGCCCGGGTTGCGCGCGGCGCTGATGATCGCCACCGCGGTGCGGGTGGCCGGCTCGGGCCCTCCCAGCAGGTGGCCGACGGCAAGCGCCCCGGCAGTGGTCAATACGACCGCCGCCGCCCCGCGCAGACCGGCGTTGATCGTCACCTCCCACACATTGATCAGGATGAGGACCACGACGGCTGCGAGCATGAATGTTCCAATCCGGCTCAGCCGCGGCTCCAGCCACTGCGCGAGGCCGGCACGCAGGTGCCGGAGCGCCATGCCCAGTGCCAGCGGCAGAAGCTGCACGATGAATACCTGCCGCGCCACCTGCGAGGGCGCGATGCTGGCCTGCCCGGCATAGACATGATTGAGCAAGGCGATCGACAGCGGCATGGAAAAGACCGCCAGCGCTACCGCGCATATCTGCAGGCTCGGGGCGAATGCCTGGTGGCCGCCGGCGCCGAGCGATCGGCGCAGCGCCACCGGCGCGCCCGGAGAGATCGACATCAGCACGATGCCGATCTGCGCCGCCCTGGGCAGCTCGATGGCGCGGGTCACCAGGAGTGCGATGGCCGCCACGGCGACCAGCACCGAGAACAGGGCGCGGGCCATCAGCCCTGGCCGCTGCACGGTCCATCGCAACAACTGGCCGGGAACGATGCCGAGCCCCAGGGCGAACATCACCGTGAACACGGTGATCACCACGCACAACGTCAGCAGCGGTTCGGGGATCGGGCCGCTCACGATCGCAGCCGCTCGTAGCGCTCGACGGCGCTGGCGCGATTCATGAACATCCGCTCCCGTCCGAGCGTCCGGCCCAGCTCGGAATTCTGCACCACCCGCAGCGTCTCCGGATTCAGCGCCGCCAGCCACAGCTCGATGCCGTCGCGCTTCAGCTTCGCCTCCGCCTCGATCAGCATCTTCAGCGCCGTGAATTCGATATCCAGCAGCGAGCTGCAGTCGATCATCAGGACTCTCGGCTGCTCCGCGGCGACCAGTCGCCATATCTTGTCGCCGATAAGCTGCGCGTTGAGGAAGAAGGCGCTTCCCTCGATGCGTACGATCAGCAACCCGGGCCAGGTATCGTCGTCCGGATGTTCGTCCGAACGCGCCCGGAAGACGCCGGTCCCGCGCTTGCGGCCAAGCGCATACACGCGCGGATCGTAGGCCTGCTGCGCGAGCTCCAGCAGCGAGGCGATCACGGCCACGAGTATCCCTTTCAGGGTTCCCAGAAGGACGACGCCGGCAAAGGCGATCAACGCCCACCGGAACTCGATGCGGCGCACGCGGCGGATGTCGAGAAATTCCGCCGGCCTGATCAGATCCACGGAATACGCAATCACCACCGCTGCCAGCGCTGCCTGCGGCATGAGGCTGATGACCGGCGCGAGCACGAGCAGCGTCGCGATTGCCGCCACGGCGGTGACGAGTTCCGCCGCCTGGCTGCGCGCCCCGGCCTTGCGATTCACCGCGGTCTGCGTGGTGCCGCCACCCGCGGGCATCGCGCCGAACAGGCCGCCTGCGGCGTTCGCCGCGCCGATGGCCCACAACTCGCGGTTCGGCACCGGACGCGGCTCCGCGGGGCTGCCGAACGCGCGTGCCGCGGCGATACTCTCCGTGAAGCTCATCAGGGCGATGCCGGCCGCCGCCGGCCACATCTCCATCACCAGATCGAGCCGCGGCCGCACCAGCGCGGGCAGCCCGCGCGGGATCCCGCCTATCGTGGCCACGCCCTGCTGGGCCAGTCCCAGCAGGGCGGTCCCGGCGATCGCAACCGCGATGGCGATGAGCGGCGCCGGCGCGCGCGGCGCATGGCGTTCGAGGAGGAAGATGAGGATCAGCAACAGCAGCGCGAGCGACAGCGTGGCGATCGAGGCGGCCGGCAGGTGCTGGAGGATGGCGAAAATGTCCCTGAAGAAGCCGGCCTTCTCGATGTGTATCCCCAGCAGTTTCGGGATCTGATCGACGACGATAACCAGCCCGATCCCGGACTTGAAACCCGTCAGCACCGGTTCGGAGATGAAGTTGGCGACGAAGCCGAGACGGAGCACGGCGGCGAGCATCAGCATGGCGCCGACCAGTAGCGCCAGCGTTGCCCCGGCCGCCACCAGTTCCGCGGTTCCTCCAGCGGGGACGGCACGACCCAGTTCGGTGGCGGCCAGGATGGCGATGGTCGTGGTGGTGCTGACGCTGAGCGGCCGCGAGGTGCCGAGCAGCGCGTAGACGACCATCGGCACGAATGCGGTGTACAGGCCCACCTGCACGGGCAGTCCGGCGATGGTCGCGTAGGCCATGGCCTTCGGGATCACGACCGCCGCCGCGGTCAGGCCGGCGATCACGTCCGCGCGCAGCCACTCCCGCGAGTAATCGCGCAGCGAGCCCATGCCGGCCCGGAGTTCCGACCTGTCGGTCTCAGGTTTCATTTCCTTTGCCTGCCCGCGGCTGCACCGAAGTGCCGTCTTTCCAGTCACCGCCCCGCCGGACCGGTCCCATCCGGTGCACTCGTCTCTCCGGGCGGGGGGGCACCCCTGCGCGATCAGCCGCCCAGCGCGATCGCCGTGGCGACGAGCAGGAACCCGACGGCCATAAAGACCAGGCCCGTGCGCCACGGGCGCAACGCGGTGTGATGCGCCCACTTGTAGCCGGCCACGAACAGCAGACAGATCAGGATGCCGTTGGAGACCCGCAGCGCAATCTTCGCGTCGTTGATGAACAGAAACGGCAGGGCCGCGGGGACGCTGGCGAAGAACACCATCCAGAAGCTGGCCAGCGCGCCGTACAGGTCCGCGCGCTCGACCGTAAGCGGCCTGGGTTCGGACGCGCGGACGTGACGCGCCATACGCCGGTAGAGGTCAGCGCGCTCGGCCTCGTCGACGGTGATGCCGACGAGGTCCTCGAGCTCCTCCTCGACCACGGCGGCGGCGGCCTCCTCCGTGTCGGCAGTGCGGATGAGCTGTCCCAGCCGTTTCATGCGCGCGCGCTCGAATATTTGTCCGCTGATGTACAGCATGCCGTCGATGATCCCCCAGGCGATGTTGCAGCCGACGGTGGCGATCAACAGCTCCTGGACGGCCGCCGGTTCGCCCTGCTCCACCAGCAGCCCGGCGCCCAGGGTGAAGGTCAGCGTCATGATAAGCCCGAAGAGGACCTCCGCCAGGCTCTCGCCCGGTTCGAGGTGCTTCTGCGCGATGGACAACGAGAGGCTGCGGATCATGGCGGCGTAAAATCAGAGATAGCGCTGCGCTTCGGAGAGCAGCGCACCGCGGGTCCGGATCTCACCCCGCGGCACGCTGAGCAATAGCGCGACGGCGCGGCGCCCGTCGGCGTTGTTCAACTCGTCGAGCTGCAACTCGATCGCGTCGCCGGAAGCCTGCTCTCGCCTGATGCCCTTGCGATCGATGACCAGGCTCGGATGCGTGGTCCACAGCTGCTCCTCGGCCCGCCCGAGCACGTCGTTCAGCGTATCGAGGTGAAACTTCAGCGTGCCGGTGTCCGACCCGAGCTCGCGCAACTGCTTCTGGATCTCCTCGAGCTGCGCCTCCAGCTTCGGGAGATCGGCCGCCTTGCCGCTCCCGCCCGGCTCGAAGGTCCAGCCCCCCGCCTCCAGGGTCTTGAGCTTGCGACCGAGCAGCTTGCATTGCTGTTCCAGTCCGGCCCTCGCCTTGCCGGCAGTCTCGATGCGACCCAGGGCGATGCCGAGGAGATGATCGAAAGCGCGCCGTTTGAGCAGACGGCGGGTTTCCGCCTCGGCATCCGCGGGATCGACCAGGCGGTGGTTGGTAAAGCCGACAGTCACCTGCGGAACGTCGTATACCACCATGTCGCCTTTCTGCTCGACCCCGAGGACGGTGCGCTCGTGCTTCTCCATCATCATCAGGGAGACGATGCGGTCCGTGCCGATGCCGGCCGTGCGCTGCACGAAGTCACCCAGCACCCCGCCCGCGCTCAAGACCTCCTGCAACCGGTCGGCCGTCGGGAAGTAGCCCGACAGGCGGCGGTCCTCGCCAAAGGCCCCCCGGCTCGCATCCACGGCGGGCGGCAGCTCCTCCACCAGAGTGATGACGTGATCGATCGCGTGGATGACGGCGCCCTTGAGCTTTCTGGCGTATCCGGGCAGGGCACGCAGCCTGGGATCGGTGCCGTCGACCGCGCGCTCGATGGCGAAGGTGAGCAGGGACTCCGGGTACTGCGCGGCGGACGAACGGCCCGTCTCGAAGAAGCTCCTGAACAGCTCGAACATGGCTGCGCCCCCGCCGGTCCGGCTCAGTATTTCTCCGGGATCCAGGAACGCCTTTCCATGGTCACGATGTCGTCGTAGGCGCGCTTCTTGGAGCGGTTGGGCAGCTTGATCCCGGGGGGCTTGATCCGCTCGTAGGGGATGAGACTCAGAAAGTGAGAGATCACGTTGAGCCTGGCCCGCTTCTTGTCATCCGAACGCACGATATGCCACGGCGCCCAGGCGGTGTCCGTCGCCTCCAGCATCGCGTCCCGGGCGAGCGAATACTCGTACCACTTCTCGCGCGAAGGCAGGTCCATGGGGCTCAGCTTCCACTGCCGCAGCGGGTCGTCGATGCGGGCCTCGAACCGGCGTTTCTGCTCCTTGTTGCCGACCTCCAGCCAGTACTTGACGAGCATGATCCCGCCGTCCACGACGTACTTCTCGAACTGCGGACAGATTTGCAGGAATCTCTTGTACTGCTCCTTGGTGCAGAAGCCCATGACGTGCTCCACGCCGGCGCGGTTGTACCAGCTGCGATCGAAGATCACGATCTCGCCCGCCGCGGGGAAATGCGCCAGGTAGCGCTGCACGTACATCTGCGACTTCTCCCGGTCCGAGGGCGCCGGCAGCGCGACCAGGCGGAAGATGCGCGGGCTCACCCGCTCGGTGATGGCGCGTATGGTGCCGCCCTTGCCGGCCGCATCCCGGCCCTCGAAGACGACGATGATCCGCTTGCCGGTCTCCTTGACCCAGTCCTGCAGGTAGCAGAGCTCCGCCTGCAACCGGCGCAGTTCACTTTCGTAATCCTTGCGCTTGAACTTCTCCTTGCCGCCCTCTTCGGCTTGCGCATCCGCGGCGGACCCGGATGTGTTCTCGTTATCGTCATCGTCGTCGTTTCTGTCGGCCTTCTTCTTCATGTTCCGGCTCTCCTGATGTGGCGGCCCAACCTACCCGCTGATCGCTGCCGATGCATACGCTGGGGTCATCCTCGCCCACGACATACCCGGCGTAAATACAACCTTGGTCCCATCACTCTGCGGGCGCTGCAACGGGCGACGTGCCGCCCGCTCTGGCGACGCGTCCTGGCGCGTCGTCGGAGCAGCAGAATCCTCACCACCGGCCAGCCACGTAATGCCTACGACCAAGGTCCAATTTCCTGCACTGCACCAACGTCTGTAGACTCACGCTGCTGTCGGCTGAGCGCCATCGGGCAGTCCTTGGGCGAGGCCAGGCGGTGGAGCGGGCACCCCATGCTGCCATTGTCTGCCTCGAGCCGGGGCATGCGTTGTAGGGCCATTACCGTCCGAGGGGTGCGGATCGGCTACACCGGGCTGACCCGGCGCCGGTACGGGCCGCTCCCCAAAAGCCGGCTCCCGAGCCGGAGCACGCCGCGATTCTGCGAGACCCACGGGCGGTTGATCGTCGTCATGCGGATGCAAACGGGACGCAGGAAGATGTCCAACCAGCCGGGAGCGTGGTCTCGCCGAGAGGGACGGCCGTCCTGTGCAGTGGAGGCCACGGAACCACCAAGCGAGGAGTGCGGCCCACCCCACTGTCTCCAGGAGCACCGGTACGCCTCCAATTTCAGGAGCAAAGTCGATGAAAAAACCCGCTGAAACCCTCGCCACGTCCCGCGATATCTCCATGAAGATCGCCGGTGTCTTCGCCCACCGATACGACGTTGCGCAACAGAGATACCGGGATCGGGTTCAGAAGGCGATGGCCGGACTGAGCGATCTTTCCGCGCTGGCAACGGCCACACCCTGGCAGGCCTGGCAGAGCTGGAGCGGCTACGCCGTGGATGCCGTGCAGCGCTCCGTACTCTTCTGGGACACGTTGCGGGCGCGTGGGAACGTGTTCCGCGAGCGCGAGCGGGCGGGCCTGCCGCCGGTGCTGCATTTCGAGTACGAGACCGTGATGGACGGGCGCGCGCTCGAGCGCCCGGTGAATTACGCCCTGCTGCGGATCATCCCCCCGCAGGGCGTACTGGTGGATGCGAGCCGTCGGCCCTATCTCATCATCGATCCGCGGGCAGGACACGGCCCGGGCATCGGCGGATTCAAGGACGACTCGCAGGTCGGGGTGGCGCTGCGCGCCGGTCACCCGGTGTACTTCGTGGCCTTCTACCCCGATCCGGAGCCCGGCCAGACGATGCTCGACGTCTGCGAGGCCGAGGCGGCGTTCGTGCGCAAGGTGCGGGAGCTGCACCCGGACAGCCCGAAGCCCGCCATCGTCGGCAACTGCCAGGGCGGGTGGGCAGCGATGATGCTGGCCGCCGCGAATCCGGAGGACACCGGTCCGATCGTCATCAACGGCTCGCCGATGTCTTACTGGGGCGGCGCCTGGCAGGACGGCGAGGGCGACAACCCGATGCGTTACGCGGGCGGTATGCTCGGCGGAACGTGGCTCGCCTCGCTGGCCGCGGATCTCGGCGCCGGCAAGTTCGACGGCGCCTGGCTGGTGCAGAACTTCGAGAACCTGAATCTCGCGAACACGTTCTGGGACAAGTATTACCACGTCTATGCCAACGCCGACACCGAGCCGCCGCGCTTCCTCGACTTCGAGCGCTGGTGGGGCGGGTTCTACCTCATGAACCGCGAGGAGATCGAGTGGATCACCTCGAATCTGTTCGTCGGCAACAAGCTCTGGTCGGGCGCGGTACGATCCAAGCAGGGGGAGTTCTTCGACCTGCGCGCGATCAAGACGCCGATCATCCTGTTCGCGTCCATGGGCGACAACATCACGCCGCCGCAGCAGGCATTCAACTGGGTTGCCGACGTCTATGGCTCCACCGACGAGATCAAGGCGCGCGGCCAGGTCATCGTCGGCCTGCTGCACAAGGACGTCGGCCACCTGGGCATCTTCGTCTCCGGCCGCGTCGCGAAGAAGGAGCATGCGCAGATCGTCTCCGTCCTGAAGTCGATAGAGATGCTGCCGCCGGGCCTGTATGGCATGCAGATCGAGGAGGTCAGGCGCAACGGCGGGGTGGAGTACGAGGTGCGATTCGAGGAGAAGCGCCTGGAGGACATCACCGCGCGGCTGAACCCGACGAAGCGCGGCGACGAGCGGGCATTCGAGGCGGTTGCCGCGATCTCGGACTTCAACCAGCGGGCCTACGAGCTCTTCGTACAGCCGCTGATCCAGGCGACGATGGACAATTCCACGGCCGAGCTGCTCCGCACGCTGCATCCGCTGCGCGTGCAGCGCTGGGCGATCTCCGATCTGAACCCGTGGCTGTGGTGGCTCACCCCGGCCGCCGCCGCGGTCAAGGCGCAGCGGCAGGCGGTCGGCAGGGAGCAGCCGCTGCGGCGGGCCGAGCAGGCATACGCGGAGGTGATATCCGCGTCGCTCGACTTCTGCCGCGACCTGCGCGATGCGCTGAGCGAGGCAGCCTTCTTCCAGACCTACGGCAATCTCTTCAACGTCTATCTCACGGAGAAGCACGAACGACAGGCGCAGGCGCGCCAGTTGCCCGCCGATCCGCGCGAACTGCCGTTCGTGAAGAAGGCGCTCGCGGCGATCCGCGAGGGCGGCTACCCGGAGGCGATAGCGCGCATCGGCGCGCTCCTGACCCCGGGCGAGGACCGGATCCCGCTTGCCCGCATCGAGCTGAAGGCGGAGATGGCGCCGGATTACGAGTCGCTGCTGCCGGCGCTTTCGGCGGAGGAACGCCGCCGCATCCGCGGCGAGCAGGAGATCATCGCCGAGTTCGAGCCGGCGCTGGCGCTCCAGACGCTCCCGGTCCTGGTCTCGGATCCTGCCGATCGCGCGCGACTGCTGACCTTCCTGGCCCAGATCGTCGCCGACAAGCGCTTCATGCGCGTGCAGCCGGCCGTTGAGCAGCTGCAGATGCTGGACCGCATCCGGGAGGTGCTCACGGGGACCACCGCCGGCTCGCGCCCCGAGGCCACGGCGCGCAGGACCGGCACCGAGTGAAACCGCGCAGCCTCACCAAGCCAGGATCGAAGAGTCATAACCATTACGAGGCACAGGAATTGAGCAACGGGCACAGCAGGTACAAGGCGCTGATGGAGAAATGCAGGGGGCTGCCCCCCACGCCCACGGCGGTGGCGCACCCTTGCGATCAGAGCTCGCTCGCGGGCGCGCTCGAGGCAGCAGAGATCGGTCTGATAGCGCCGATCCTGGTCGGACCGGCAGAGCGCATCAAGGCGACAGCGGCGAAGCTCAAACTCGACATAAGCCCCTACCGGCTGGTGGACGCCCTGCACAGCCACGACTCCGCCGCCAAGGCCGTCGAGCTCGTCCGCCTCGGCGAGGCCGAGGCGCTGATGAAGGGCAGCCTGCACACCGACGAGCTGATGGGCGAGGTGGTGAAGCGCGACACGGGACTGCGCACCGGCCGGCGCATCAGCCACTGCTTCGTCATGGACGTTCCCGGGCACGAGACGCCGCTCATCATCACCGACGGCGCGGTCAGCATCGCCCCGACGCTGGAGGAGAAGGTCGACATTGTCCAGAACGCGATCGATCTTGCGCACGCATTCGGCGCGCGGGACGAGGAGATCCGGGTCGCGATCCTCTCGGCGATGGAGACCGTCAATCCCAAGGTCCCCTCCACCGTCGATGCCGCGGCGCTGTGCAAGATGGCCGATCGCGGCCAGATCACCGGCGCGGTCCTCGACGGTCCGCTGGCGCTGGACAACGCCATCGATCTCGAGGCGGCGCAGGTCAAACGGATTAATTCCCCTGTCGCGGGGCGCGCCAACGTCCTGGTCGTGCCCGACCTGGAGGCCGGCAACATGCTGGCCAAGAGCCTGACCTTCCTCGCCGGCGCCGATGCCGCCGGCATCGTGCTGGGCGCGCGGGTGCCCATCATCCTGACCAGCCGCGCGGACTCCGTGCTGTCGCGGCTCGCCTCCTGCGCGGTGGCGGTGCTGGTGGCGAAGGCGCGCCGCGAACAGGCCGCCAGGGCGGTGAGCTGACGATGGCCGAGGCGATCCTGGTCCTCAACGCCGGCTCCTCGAGCATCAAGTTCTCGCTCTTCGCCGAGCGCGGCGCCGGCCTCGCGCTCGACTGCCGCGGACAGATCGAGGGGATAAGCACCGCACCGCACTTCATCGCCAGGGATGCCGCGGGCGCCATCCTCGGCGAGCGCTCCTGGGGCGAGGGCGTGAACCTCGGCCACGACGGCGCGCTGGAGCATCTGAGCTCGTTCCTGCGCGGCGAGCTGAGGGAACTGCCGCTCGCCGGCGTCGGCCACCGGGTCGTGCACGGCGGGCTCGAGTACGCCGAGCCGGTGCGGGTCGACAACGGGATCCTCGCCGCGCTCAGGAAATTCATCCCGCTCGCGCCCCTGCACCAGCCGCACAACCTCACGCCGATCCGCCTGCTCCTGGAGCGCATGCCGGACGTGCCGCAGGTGGCCTGCTTCGATACCGCCTTCCACCGATCGAATCCCGAGATTGCGCAGTGGTTCGCCCTGCCCGCCGAGCTGCACGACGCGGGCGTGCGGCGCTACGGCTTCCACGGGCTGTCCTACGAGTACATCGCCTCGGTGTTGCCGCGCGTCGACGCCGCGGCCACGGCCGGCAGGACCGTGGTGCTGCACCTCGGCAACGGCGCCAGCATGTGCGCGCTCGATGCCGGCCGCAGCGTCGCCAGCACCATGGGGTTCACGGCGGTCGACGGCCTGCCGATGGGCACGCGCTGCGGCGCGCTCGACCCGGGCGTCGTCCTCTACCTCATGAGCGAGCGCAAGATGAGCGCGGGCGCGATCGAGAAGCTGATCTACAACCAGTCCGGCCTGCTCGGCGTCTCGGGGATCTCCAGCGACATGCGCACCCTGCTCGCCAGCGGCGAGCCGCGCGCCCGGCTCGCCGTGGATCTGTACCTCTATCGCATCCGGCGCGAACTGGGATCGCTCGTCGCCGCGCTCGGAGGCCTCGACGCCATCGTGTTCACCGCCGGCATCGGCGAGAACTCCGCGGCGATCCGCGAGCGCGTGTGCCGCGACGCGGCGTGGCTGGGCGTCGATCTCGATGCTGCCGCCAACGGCGCCGGCGGCCCGCGCATCAGCACGCCGCAGAGCCGGGTATCGGCCTGGGTGATCCCGACCAACGAGGAGCTGATGATCGCGCAGCACACGCGGCGGCTGCTCGGCGACACTGCCATCAATCGCGAGGAACGTCTGAATGCTAAAGGGTAAGGTGGCGCTGGTAACGGGGTCGACGAGCGGCATCGGCCTGGGGATCGCGCGCGCGCTCGCCGGGCAGGGCGCCGACATCGTCATCAACGGCTTCGGCGATGCGCAGCAGATCGAGCGGCTGCGCAAGGAGCTGGCCGCGGCGCACGGCGTGCACGTGCTGTACAGCGCGGCGGACATGTCCAAGCCCGCGGAGATCACGGACATGATTGAGCGCGCGGCCGCGGGACTCGGACGCGTCGACATCCTGGTCAACAACGCCGGCATCCAGTACACGGCCGCGGTGGAAGAGTTTCCGCCGGAACGCTGGGATCAGATCATCGCCATCAACCTCTCGGCTGCCTTCCACGCCATCCGCGCCGCCCTGCCACAGATGCGGAAGCGCAACTGGGGCCGCATCGTCAACGTTGCCTCGACGCACGGACTGGTGGCCTCCGCCCACAAGGTCGCCTACGTCGCCGCCAAGCACGGCATCCTCGGCATGACCAAGGTCGTGGCGCTGGAGACAGCCACCACGGGGGTGACCTGCAACGCGATCTGCCCGGGCTGGGTGCTCACGCCCCTGGTGCAGAAGCAGATCGACGACCTCGCCGCGAGCAGGAAGCTCTCGCCCGAGGCCGCGAAGATGGAACTGCTCGGCGAGAAGCAGCCCTCGCACGAGTTCGCCACGCCCGAGCAGATCGGCGCCCTGGCGGTCTTCCTCTGTTCCGACGGGGCGGCCCAGATACGCGGCGCGGCCCTGCCCGTGGATGGCGGGTGGACGGCGCAGTGAAGTCCTCGGCGGCGACGACCACGCAAGTATTCAACGGCCGGTGGCCATGACATACGTACAGGTTTGCAGAGCATGAAACCGATCCCGCTCAACGACGCAGTGGCCATGATCCCCGACGGCGCGAGCCTGATGATCGGCGGCTTCATGGGCGTGGGCACGCCGCACCGGGTGATCGACGAGCTCATCCGCCAGGGCAAGCGCGGTCTCACAGTGTATGGCAACGATACGGCGAGGCCCGGCGTCGGGATCGGCAGGCTGATCTCGGCCAGGGCGGTGCGTAAGGCGGTCGTGAGCCACATCGGACTGAATCCCGAGACTCAGCAGCAGATGCTGGCCGGCGAGACCGAGGTCGACCTCGTTCCGCAGGGGACGCTCATCGAACGCATCCGCGCCGGCGGCTACGGGCTCGGCGGAATACTCACGCCGACCGGGGTGGGCACGGTGGTCGAGGAAGGCAAGCAGAGGCTCACCGTCGGCGGCAGGGACTACCTGGTGGAAACGGCGCTGCGTGCCGATTTCGCGCTGGTGAACTGCTCCCTGGCCGACTACCTGGGCAATCTCGCCTATGCCCTCACCGCCCGCAACTTCAACCCGGTGATCGCGATGGCAACCGACACCGTCATCGTCGAGGCCAACCACATCGTACCGGTGGGCCTGATCCCGCCCGACCAGGTGGTAACGCCGGCGCCGCTGGTCGATTACCTGATCACCAACGAGTGATGCCCATGGACGCACAGACCATCATCGCCAGGCGCATCGCGCAGGAACTGCGCTCCGGGATGCTCGTGAATCTCGGCGTGGGGATCCCCACGCTGGTCGCGAATTACGTCCCGCCCGGCATGCAGATCTATTTCCAGTCCGAGAACGGTCTCATCGGCACCGGACCCATCCCCGAGCAGGGCATGGGGCACGCCACGCTCACGGATGCCGCGGGGCAGCCGGTCACGGCGCTGCCCGGCGCCAGCACCTTCGACAGCGCGATGTCCTTCGGCCTCATCCGCGGCGGCCATCTCGACATGACGGTGTTGGGCGGACTGCAGGTCGACGAGCAGGGCCGTCTCGCCAACTGGATGATCCCGGGCAAGATGGTGCCGGGCATGGGCGGCGCGATGGACCTCGTCGTCGGGGCCAAGCGTGTGGTCGTGGCCATGCAACACACGGCCAAGGGCAGGCCGAAGATCATCAAGCAGTGCTCGTTGCCGCTGACCTCGACGCGACGTGTCGATCTGGTGGTCACCGAACTGGCCGTCATCTCTTTCGCGGAGGGGCGTCCCACCCTCCTGGAGACGGCGCCGGGCGTAAGCGTCAACGACGTGCTCACGAGCACCGAGGCCAGCCTCGTGGTCCCCGACCACATCCCATCAATGCATCTCTGAGGAGAACCCATTCATGACCGTGGATGTTCAGCGCCCTGTACTGGCCGGAAAGAAGGCACTGGTCGTCGGCATCGCCAACGAGCACTCCATCGCCTACGGTTGCGCATCGGCATTCCACGAGCTCGGCGCCGAGCTCGCGATCACCTATCTCAATGAAAAGGCGAAGGACTTTGTCGAACCGCTCGCGACGGCAATGCAGGCGCCCTTGTTCCTGCCCCTGGACGTATCGAGGCCGGGCGAGCTCGAGGCGGTCTTCGATCGCATCGCGAAGGACTGGGGAACGCTCGACATCCTGGTGCATTCGATCGCCTGGGCGCCGAAGGACGACCTGCAGGGTGGCCTGCTGAACTGCACGGCCGAGGGCTTCGCGAAGGCGATGGACATCTCCTGCCACTCCTTCGTCCGCATGGCGAGGCTCGCCGCCCCGCTCATGAAGGACGGCGGGACCATGTTCGCCATGAGCTATCACGGCGCCAACAAGGTCGTCGCCAACTACAACGTGATGGGACCGGTGAAGGCCGCGCTGGAGGCCTCCTGCCGGTACCTCGCCTACGAGCTGGGCAAGCGCGGGATCCGCGTGCACGCGATCTCGCCGGGACCGCTGAGGACACGGGCGGCGTCGGGATTGAGAGATTTCGACCTGATGCTGAACGAGGCGGTCGCGAAGTCGCCGGTCGGCGAGCTGGTCGACATCATGGACGTCGGCTTCGCCTGCGCCTACCTCGCCACACCGTACGCGCGCCGCATCACCGGCGGCACCGTGTACGTGGACGGCGGCGTCAACATCATGTCCTGAGGGCCCTGCCGCGTGACGACTCTCTTCGCTAGCGGTCAGACGCCGGTCGCGGATTCCGGTCCGAGAGATATCACGCTGCGTGACGGACGCCACATCATCCTGCGGGCGATACGTCCCGACGATGCGGTGGCGTTGCGTAGCGCGTTCGAGCGCCTGTCCGGTGAGGCCCGACTCACCCGCTTCATGGCGCCCATGAAGCAACTGCCGGTCGAGATGCTGGAGCGCGCGGTCAATCCGTCTCCCGGCGAGGAGGTCGCGCTGGTGGCGGTCTCGGCGGACGATGGGGGTACGAATACGATCGTCGCCGGCGGGCGCTACATCGCCGATGCGCGCAACGAGACGGCCGAGTTCGCGGTCACCGTCGCCAATGAGTGGCAGGGCCTGGGGCTCGCCACGGCGCTGCTGAAGGAGCTGATCCGCCGCGGCAGGGCGCAGGGATTGCGATTCATCGAAGGTTACGTGCTCGCCCGCAATCGTCCCATGCTCGAATGCGCGCGCAGGCTCGGCTTCGAAGTCGTCACGGACGCCGGGGACCCGGGCACCCTGCGCGTCCGACTGCAACTGCGCCCGGATTGAAGGTCGCCTGACCGCGACCGCACGTCGACAGATTGGAGAACGACATGAAACTCTGGATGGGCAACGTGGACCCGGCGACCACCGACGAGGAGTTGCAGGAGTTCCTCACGAAATACGGCGCGCCGAAGATAGCCACCATCGAGCACGTGACCGGCGACGGCTCGCGGCCCGCGGTGACCCTCACCTTCGAAGCCCCGGCCGTAGAGACCCTCTACAAGATGGCGCAGCGCCTCAACGGCATGCACTGGAAGGGCCGCGAGCTCGTGGTCCAGGTGCTTCGCTTCTAGCCCTGCTTCAGCCCCTCCGCCGCGTCACGCCGGCCGCGGGTGCTCCCGGATCGGGTGCGAGGCAATTTCCAGCCACGCGAGGACATCTCATTCCTCGATACGCAATACTCCTCGGTCGCGCTGGCCCGTCACCAAGTCGCGCGCAGTTGCAGGCCCCATCCGCCGTGAGTAGCGGGTCCGGGCGCATAGCCGCCCACCGCGTCAACTTCGTTCCAGCGCTCTCCCGGCAATCGATCAGAAACAGGCAGCGCGGTCCACTGCAGGGTCAAGCCGGACTTCACGCCAAAGAGCCTGTCCATTGACGCGTTCAGCACGCCCAGGGGATCGGTCAGCAACAACAGCGTCCTGCCGGCCCAGCCGGGCTCACCGGGCCGGGCGCGTATCCGCTCCCTGATCGGCGCGAACAGGATTTGACCCACGAGGTAGCCGCCCACGGGCGTCACGATCAGGTCCTGGAAGGAAGGCTCTTCGAACATCGCCTCGACGCCGAACTCATACAGCGTCGAGAGCAGCGCCGAATACACGAAGGCCTGCCCCTGGTTGAGTCCCCTCTCCTGCCCGTTTGTGTAGTAGGCCGCGCCCCAGTAAGGATGCAGGATGTAGTTCAGCCACCAGAGGTCCTTGTCCCATACCGGGTCGCCCGCGTGCTCCTTCCAGCTCTCGAAACTGTAATCGTCCTTCTGCTCTTCGCTCCAGCCCGAGACTTCGGAGGGCAGGACGTAGAGCACGCCAATCGCGGCAAACTGGTAGCCGATGAAGTACAAGGTGTCCCGCCCGACGCCGGCCCAGTCCGGCTCGGCCCGGGGCGGCCCGTCCCAGCGATACCCGCCGCCTGATTCTTTCCGCTCCGCGTCTGCCACGGCGGCTGCGATCGTCCCGGGATGGTCCAGAAAGGGGACCAGCGGCAGATCGGCAACTACGGCCGCCTGCACCGTATTGGTTTCGGCCGGCGAGGTATGCCGTGATGGGTCGCCGCCGCCCGCGGCGCCGGCAGCCACGGATAGTGTGCCGAGCGCGCCAAACATTATCGCCCGGACGCAGACATCCTTGGTGAAGACCTTCATCGTCAGTGTCGTCGGAGGACGGATCAGCCGCGACGCGGGATGCGCGATCCCGGTCACCTGCCTCGGGATGCCCAGTTCCGCAGCGCGGACAAGGTCACTCACCGACCGCCGTTCGGAACGGCCCCGGCGGTTATCGGCACGGATTGCCACGGAACCGAACGAGTCCCGCAGATGCCACAGGACCTACCGGCAGTCCGGCTGCCGGATTCGGATTCCTTCAACGGTCACCCTAGCGGCCGCGCGCCGGATGTAAAATTAGACTTTGGTCCTATGCAGTGCGGAGCGGCCCGCTGGTATAGTACGGCGGAATGCATCGAAGGTGAGGCCGATGCGTGCACATCTGCCGTTCGGAGCGTGCGCGCTGGTCTCCACCGCTAAAACCAGCGCGATTGACGGCAACGAGGAGGGGTGCGCGATGAAGGTGAAATACAGGGTGTTGACGGTGTTGTGCTGCCTGGGCACCGCTGCTGTTGCGGAGGCTCAGTCCGCGTCCTATTGCGCCGACTACGCGCGGCGCGAGGCCGAGTACGCCGCCCCGGCGGGGCGCGGCATGGTCCGCGGCGGCGCCCGGGGCGCGGCCGGCGGCGCCCTATTCGGAGCGATTGCCGGCGACGCGGGCACAGGTGCGGCGGTAGGCGCCATCATCGGCGGTGTGGCCAGCGGCGCGCGCAATGCCTCTACCCGGGATCAGGTCTATAACGACGCGTACAACGCCTGCATGCGGGGCTATGCGCCGTAGCCGGTGTTCCTGACGACAATTCCCGCCCGACGTTGAGCGTGCCTTGGACAACGGGACCGGCGGGGAATACGGACACATTCAAACAACTCAAGCACAGATCGGAGAATGACCATGCGCCACTACTGGCTCGGAATTGCACTTGCCACCGCCGCCTCGGCAGCCATCGCAGAGGAACCCATCAAGTCGATCACCGACATCACCGCCGTCACCTGCAAGGACGTCATGTCGAGCGACGATCGCGGCCGCGAGCTGTCGATGGCCTACATGCACGGCTACCTTAACGGCAAGGCCGGCAATACCTCGCTGGAGCTGGACAAGAACGCGGCCATCACCGACAAGGTGCGGGACCATTGCCTCGACAACCCGACCGCCAAGTTCGTCGAGACCTTCGAGACTGTCAGCAAGCAGTGAATGCAACCCGGGCCGCGCCGGCCGGCGCGGCCCTTGACCCTTCAAGGTTGTCCGCCTAATCGAACAGACGCGTCTCCGGCGCCGGGGCTTGCATAGCGCCGCCCGCCGCGCCCCCGGAAGCGGATATCGTGTCGCCGCCCATCTCTTCCTCCGCCGAAGCGAACGCCCATCGCTGCAGCACGTTGTGGCATACGGCGAGCAGGGTCGGCCCCAGGAACACGCCGAGCAGGCCCCAGGCCAGCGCGCCGCCGATGACACCCATCATGATGAGCAGGAACGGCAGGCTGGTCTCCTTGCCGATCAGCAGCGGCTTGACGACGTTGTCGAGCGAGCTGACGACGCCGACTATCCAGATGCCCAGGAAGATCGCCCAGCCGGTCTCGCCCTGCTGGTACAGCCACAGCGCGACGGGTATGCCCAGCAGTCCCGGACCTCCCGGAATGATCGAGAGGAGGCAGGTCACGAGCCCGAAGCTCAGTGCATTGGGCACGCCCGCCAGCCAGTAACCGAAGTACGCCGCCGCACCCTGCGCGAGCGCCGTGCCGATGAATCCGTAGACCACGCCCCGCACCGTCGACCCGGCGATGCGGAAGAGTTCCTCCCCCCGCTGCCCGGCGATGCGCCCCGACAGTCCGCTCAGCCATCGCACCAGTTGCTCGCCGTTGGCGTAGATGAACAAGGCGAACACCAGGCTCAGCAACAACAGGAGAAAGCCGCTGCCGAGGGCGGAGCCCAGTTGCAGCAACAGCCCGATCACGGGCCTGGCCCATTCGCGCAGCCTGGCCAGCATCTCCGGGTCGCCGGCGCCGAGACTGATCCAGGCATTGTCGATCCGCGGACCCACCCACGGCAGCGTGGCAATCCAGCGCGGCACCTCCGGCCAGCCGGCCGCAACCTTCGCCTGGTACCAGGCCTCGATGGCGCCGACACGGGAGGTCAGCTCCATCCCGGCGAACACCAGCGGAACCACGATCAGCAGTGCAATCCCCAGGACCATCAGCGCCGCGGCCAGTCCGCGGCTCCGTACGAGGCGTGCAAGCCACGCGAATGGTGTCCAGGTCGCGTAGACGAGTATCGAGGCCCACACCAGGGCGAGCAGGAACGGTGCAATGACCTGAAAGGCGAAGGCCAGCAGTGCACCGACGGCTATGACCGGCGCGACGGTCCCCAACAGATCTTGGCGCGTGGAAGTCATGGAACGCTCGTGGAATGCCCCAGGGCAGCAGACGATACTTTACCAGCCCGCGCCCCTGCCTGATCCGCACCTGCGCCCGCCTCGGCGAGCGCGCCGGCGCAAACGGGGGCCCACCAGGCGATCGCCGGCACCGCGAACTCGCGCGGCCCGGCCTCAGGACCCGTACACCGTGCGTCCGTTCGGGACGATCGTGGTGCCCGCCTCCGCGACGATGATGCGGCCGAGATCATCGAGGGCGCCGATCGCCGCCGGCCGTCCCGTCGCCGCGGCGAACCGGCACGCCGCCTCTACCTTCGGCCCCATCGAGCCGGCCGCGAACGGTATCCCGGCCAGCGCCGGCGGCGAGCTGCGCCGGATTGCCTTCTGTGTCGGCTTGCCCCAGTCCACGTACACCGCGTCGACATCGGTCAGCATCACGAACAGGTCGGCATCCAGCTCGCGCGCGAGCAGCTCGGAACAGAGGTCCTTGTCGATGACCGCCTCGACACCGATGAGCTTGCGGTCGGCGCCGGGCTCGTACATGGTGGGGATGCCGCCGCCGCCGGCGCAGATCACGATCGTGCCGTGATCGAGCAGCCACTTGATGGGCCGGATCTCGAAGATCCGCTTCGGCAGCGGCGAGGCCACCACGCGGCGCCACTTGGCGCCATCCTGCTTGAATATCCAGCCCTTCTCGGCGGCGATGCGATCCGCGTCCGCCTTCTCGTACACCGGGCCGACGAACTTGGTCGGGTTCCGGAAGCCCGGGTCGTTGGCATCGACCTCGACCATCGTGAGCACGGTCGCGAACGGCACCTCGAAGGGCAGCAGGTTGCCCAGCTCCTGCTCGATCATGTAGCCGATCATGCCCTCGGTCTCCGCGCCCAGCACGTCGAGCGGGTAGGCCTCCTCCGGCCTGTACGCGGCCCCCTGCAGGGCGAGCAGTCCCACCTGAGGACCGTTGCCGTGGCTGATCACCAGCTGATGCTCGTTGGCGATGGGCGCCAATGCCTCCGCCGCGATCTTCACATTCGCGCGCTGGACCTCCGCGGTCATCGACTCCCCGCGCCTGAGCAGCGCGTTGCCGCCGAGGGCGACGACGATGCGCACGGCCTCAGTCCCCCAGCGTGGCCACGAGCAGGGCCTTGATCGTGTGCATGCGATTCTCGGCCTGGTCGAAGGCGACGTTGGCCTCGGACTCGAAGACGTCGTCGGTCACCTCCAGGCCGTTGGTCAATCCATAGGTTTCCGCGATCTGTTTGCCGACCACGGTCTCGGTGTCATGGAACGCCGGCAGGCAGTGCATGAACTTCACGTTGGGATTGCCGCTCGCATTCACGAGCAGGGCATTGACCTGGTACGGGATGAGCAGGTCGATGCGCTGCTTCCACACCTCCTTGGGCTCGCCCATCGAGACCCAAACGTCGGTGTGGATGAAGTCCACGCCCTTGACGGCAGCCTTGGGATCGTCGCTGATGGTCAGCCTGGCGCCGTACTTCGCCGCGAGCTCCTGGGCGATCTTCTGATACTCCTCCGAGGGCCACAGCGACTTCGGACCGCAGATCCGCACGTCCATTCCCATCAGGCATCCGACGATCATCAGCGAGTGGCCCATGTTCGAGCGCGTGTCGCCGACGTAGGCATACTTGATGTCCGCGATGGGCTTGTCGCTGTGCTCGCGCATGGTCATCACGTCCGCCAGCATCTGTGTGGGGTGGTACTCGTCGGTCAGGCCGTTGTAGACCGGAACCCCGGCATACTTCGCCAGCACCTCGACACCCTGTTGCGATGCCCCGCGGTACTCGATGGCGTCGAACATGCGGCCGAGCACGCGCGCGGTGTCTTTGAAGGACTCCTTGTGACCGATCTGCGAGCCAGCGGGATCGAGACACGTCACGTTCGCACCCTGGTCGTAGCAGGCGATCTCGAAGGCGCAGCGCGTGCGGGTGGAGGTCTTCTCGAAGATGAGACAGATCTCCTTGCCCTCCAGGTGCTTCTGCTCGGTGCGGGCGTACCTGGCGCGCTTGAGATCGCGGGCTAGATCCAGCAGATAATGAAACTCCCGCTGCGTGTAGTCCTGCACCGTGAGCAGGGATCGATTGCGCAGGTTGAAGCCCATGCATTTGCTCTCCAGGAAATGCGTTGCGGCCATACCGATCAATCGCGCGCCTCCGCCACCCGCCGCGCCTTCAGACCGAGAGCCACCGTGACGACATCGAATACGGGATAGCGCGCGACTCCGGGCGTCCGCCGCCGGTCGGCCGGTCCCAGCCAGCATACCAGCACCGTTCTCAGCCTGCCGACCCCGCTTGGCACTCCGCCTTGCCTGAGGGTCTCTGCCGCAGGCGCGCAAGCTGTCGGCGAGTTTCTTCGAACCGGCGCATCCGACGCGGAGAACCGCGTGCATCCTCACGGCACAGATATGAGTTCCTGCGCGCCAGTCCACTCAGCAGATTGCCGGAATTCGGCCGTTATCCGCTGATCAGGCGTTGGGGATCGGCGCCCCGGTCGCCGACCGTTCCGATCCACCGAGTCCCTGCGCGTCCGCGATACGGGCCAGCGCGAGGTCCTCGGGGAAGGCGAAATGCCGCTCGATGGCCCGGTCCAGGAGACCGAGCTCGGCGCGCAACGCGCGATGACGGTGTTCCGGCAGCGTCTGTATGAGGTTCTCCCCCATAGCACGCAGGCGCCGCGCGATCTGCAGGCTGCCGCCGCCGCAGTGACGAATTTCCCTGAAGGCGAGATGCACGAAGTCCTCCCAGTTCGGCGTCCGCAGGATCACCCTCAGATTGCCCTCGGTATCGGTGATCGCCTCGTCGCGCAGGTGCCGCATACCTACTGCCCGCAAAAGCCGATGCAGCTGATCGATGGCAAGCACGGCCGTGGTCGGATCATTGATCGCGGCCGATAATGCCTTGAGTGCGATGTCCACGAGGATCCGAAACGCAAACGTCGGATCCTGATCGATGGTGCGCTCGCTGCCGAAGGCGGCGGAACTGCGCAGAAGATCATCACCGATTTCGCCTGCGCCTCCGAACAGCAGGAACAGCGGCTCGTCGACGGCGACGAAATCCCCGACCTGGGGCACGATCTCGACGGCGCCATTCGACCGCCGCGCCTCGGCGACTAGCCCCGGCAGGTTCGCCGCGAGCAGGATTCCGGAGGTCCCCTTGTGCACGACCACGCGCGCTGCAGACGTCCCTTTGGGTGTCGACCGGGGGGCCGAGGGGCCCTTGGTAGGCTGCGGGTAGACACTGGCGATGACGGCGACTCCCCGCTCGGCCACGCGTGCCACGAGACTGACCGGACGCAGCATGCGCGCGGCGTAGTCAATCAGGTACAGAAAGAGCATTACCGACAACAACCCGAGGATCGCGGCCAGCAACAGGCTGAACTGGTCCACGCTTGTGCGAATGTGATTCTGGACCCGGACGGAGAACAATAGCGTGAAGACAAACACCGCGACGATGATGCGTATGTGATTGTCGCGCAGCAGCGTGGTCGCGATGATGCGGGGCGTGTACTGGCCGCTGGCGACCTGGATGGCAACGAGCAGGGAACTGAACGCGAACACGAGGAACGACGCGTTGAGGGTAATGATTGCGCTGAGCGCCGTCTGCGCTCCGGAGGCGTCCATTGCGAACAACGAGGTGTCCGGATGGATTCGTCCTGTCCTGGTCAGCCAATCACCCGTCGCCTCCGACACCCTCACCAGCACCCAGTACAGCGGCATGGCGGCGAAGGGCACGAGCCACAGCGACGCCTTGATGTAATTCTCAATCAGGTAGCGGCGGTTCCAGGGTATCGTCATTCTGAAAATTCCTTCGGTGTGCGGGTTGCCGCTCCCCCAGAGGCGGGAGTCCGCGCCACAATCGCGATAAGAAACCGCGATGCAAGCCGCCGCTGCGCCGACGCCGATATTGCATGGGCGCCGTCGCCGGCGCAGCGTTAGGACCGGCACGCCCCGGTCAAAGATAAACCACCCTATAGGCCAGCTCGCCGCCGTCGTACACCGGCTGGTAGAGCGTATTGTTGTACGTGTAATAGGTTGCGCCCGTCGATGACACCTGGGTGGCGTAGCCGGTGGGCAGATACGGCACCAACGCGCCCGCCGGCGCGGCGACGACGCTGTAGTTCCCACTGTCGTCGAAGAGATAGAACGCGCCCTGGTAGTAGCAGTACGGCATGGCGTCGACCGCGACAACGTGGCACTCCGGCGGCGGGGCCTCCACCACGGCGCCGACCGGCGCCTCCACGACCACGTAGCCGGTGGGCGCGGGCGCGTAGTACACGCCGCCGTAGTAGTAGTACGAATAGCCGCCGACATACACCGGGTAGTAATAGTTCGGGATCGTAGCAATGGCGGCGCCGATCGCGAGACCGGCGAGGCCCCAGGCGCAACCGTCACAGTCGGCATCCCACCAGCCGTCGTCGTCGTAGATGTCCTCGATCTCGTCCCAGTTGTCCTCCATCCAGTCCTGGCGATCCTCGCGGCTCTGCGAGCGGAAGTCCTGCCAGTCCTCTCGGCGCTCGGTGCGTTGCTGCTGGCGTTCCTCCGAGCGCTCGGTGCGCTCACCCTGGCGTTCCTGCCGCGTGTCCTGCCGCTCGCCCTGGCGATCGGTGCGCTCGCCGGCACGCTCCTCGCGGGTGTCCTGCCGATCACCCTGGCGCTCGGTGCGCTCGCCCTGGCGTTCGCCCTGTCGATCCCCGGCCGCACCCTGGCGATCCTCGCGCGCTGCCAGACCCTCGCCGCGGCCGCCCTCCGCCAGTGCTCCGCCCACCGCACCGCCGGCCACGCCGGCGGCCGCTCCTGCCGCCAGGTCACGCCCCGTGCTGGTTCCTTGCGACGGCCGATCCCGCTGGCTCACCTGGCCGCTCGCCGTCTGGCGATCGCGTTGGCTCACCTGCCCGCCCGCCGCCTGGCGGTCTCGCTGGCTCACCTGCCCGCCGCCCATGTCGCGTTGCGAGGGCCTGCTCGCGGTGCGCTGCCCGCTGCTGTTGAAGCTGCGCTGCGAGGCGCCGCTGCGTTGTGCGCCGCCGCCGGAGCTGCGCATGCTGCCCGAGCTGCGGCTCACGCTGCCGCCCGACGGCCGGGCGCCACCCGCGCGCGCTCCGCCGCCGCCTCGGCGAGCCGCCGCGGCATCGCTGACACCCAGCAGCGCGGTCAGCGACAGGCCGCCCTGCGAGGGCGGCATGACATTCGATACAAGACCGAGGGCGATGGCGGCGGTCGCCGCCAGCAGAGCGCGCGTCGTCCAGCGCTTGAGGAGCAAGAGGCAACCGTTGCGACGAACCGGGAGATCGTTGAGCGCGGACATGGCGATTACTCCTGCGCTGCCGGCGCATCGGCCGGGGCCTCGGCGGCGGGCTCCTCTGCCGCGACCACGAACTCAATCTGACGCGTGTCCGCCCGCGGCGTGAACGTGAAGGTCGTCTCGTCCGTCGCCGGCGCGAAGTTCCACTTCGACAGGGCGACGCCGTACTGAGGCATGCCCGGCTCGTTCCTGTACAGGAACACCAGCTTGCGGAACACCGGCTGGTCGCCGCCGGTCACCCACACCTGCAGATCCACGTCGGGCGTGGAGAGGAGCACGTGATGATAGCGCCCACCTGCGAAGTAATGTTCGCCGAGATACCAGGCGCGATCGACATTGCCCTGCAGCACGCCGCAGGGCTCGGCGGAGACGAGATCCGCGAGCGGCATTTCCACATTGAAGCGGGCCATGGCGTCGTCCAGCATCGCCTCGGTGGTCGGTGGCGCGTCGAAGCGGCCGTAGACCTTGGCGTCGACGTCGGTGATCACGACCGACTTGCCGTCGTAGTAGAACTCGCGCCGGCCCTTGTCGAATTCGACATCGGCACGCAGACGATCGGGACGCCTGAACGTCACCGTGATGCCACGCGAGTGCTGCACGCGGCGCCCGCTGCGGAAGATCTCCTCCAGCGTACCCTCGGCGTGGACGCTGAACGCCTGCTGGCCTTTCAGATACTCGCAGGCCGCACGCATGTATTTCGCCGCAGTCTCGTCGATGCGGCGCTCGTCCGTGGGCTGCTCCGCCGCCGCATCGGTCGCCGCGCTCGCGCTCGCGACCGTTTCGGGTTCCTGTTCCTGCGCGAACACGCCCACGGCCGCGACCACGCTCGCCAGGGCAAGGACTCGCAATACCTTCTCGGAAATTCGTCGGGATCCCATGGGTGCCACCTTTCAAGAGCCGGGGTGCGACACCGGACTCTCCATATGCATCACTATGCTGATCATTGCGCGCCGGCAATGAAACCCCCACGCGCCTTCCCAAAGCCATCGGTACAACAGTCTTGCGTCGCGCCCCTCCCCGGCCGGGGCCATTGAGCCGGAAGAGGAGCGCAACGTAGACCTTGCTGCTACTACGTCACTGCAGCCAGCATCAGTTGCCGGCTGCGGCGTCGACCTCCTTCATGCGCGCCAGCGTGGACTCGGACACCTCGACGTTGAAGCTTCCCGCCGACAGGTTGATGGCTGCGCCGGCCGACTCGCTCTTGAGATGGATCATCACGCCCTTCTCGTTCTTGTACCAGGCGCCCCCGCCGCCCACGACGGCCGTCATGCCGGCCGCGGTGCCCTCGTACTTGCCCGGGAAATCTTCCAGACGATTCATGCCGTAGACATCTCCCGAGGCCCTGGCCGCGGTGATTCCGCCGGCGATGCCGAAGGAGGCGCCGCCCATCTGGAAGGCATACTGGTCGCCCTTGTAAACCAGGCGCCCGCCGCCCTTGCCAGCCGTCAGCACCAGCCCGAAGGACTTGCCGCTCAGGTAGATCTGCGCGTCGGGAACCGTGCCTTCCACCTCGTCCTCCTGCGCGAACGCGCCGGTGGCGAACACGAACGGGAGGACCAGTGCCATCGCTGCCATTTTTTGGAACATTGTCGCCATTGCCATTTACCTCTCTTCTCTAGATGTGAAGGAAACAAACTATCCCCTCGGCGTTACCGCGACCGGGGATGAACACGATTAAACCGCGCGTCGAGGTCTTCCTCGACATCCTGCGCTGCCCCTTGGCCGGTGCTTCCCCGCCTTTGCATGCGCATTACTGCTCACCGCGCTTCGGTGACCTCGAGACCGACGTCCTCGATCGCCTGCCGGCAGCGCGCGCTGACCTGCTGTTCGTTGTCCTTCAGACACGTGGCCAGCCGCCCTTCCCCGGGCTGGATGTTCGAACAATGCTGCTGCATATCGGCCTTGCACTCGTTGGCCAGATAGGTCAGCGCCCCGATCGCGTGCTCGAGCTGCGCGGCGGCATCATAAAGGGCATATTCGCAACGCCCCGAGAGCTTGTCCTCGTGCGCATAAAGACAGGCGAGCACGCGGCCCTCGCCCGGCGTGACCGACTTGCAGTAGCTCTCCAGCTCGACCTTGCAGCCTTCTGCCACCACGTCGACGAGGTCTTCCGCTGCCATGGCGCCATGCGAGATGAGGACAAGGGCACTCACGCCCGCAGCGTTGAACAGTACCTTGTGGATGCTCTTATACATTGTGCTTGGCTTGTATTTGATTGATACGGATATGAGCCGGGCGGCGATCATTTCCGCTTCGTGGGACCAGCATCGCTTTCGCGGGTCACCCAATCGACCGCGTCCAGCAGGGCCTGGTCGTCCACGGGCTTGCGCAGGAAAAACCTCGCGCCCAGCTCGTGCGCCCGGTGACGGGTCTCCTCGTCGTCACGGGCGGACACCGCGATGACCGGCAGATCGACATGCTTCGCCGTCAACCGTTCCTGAACCTCGTGACCGTTCACGCGCGGCATGGTGATGTCGAGCAGCACGCACCCCTTGTCGCCGACGTCCACCTCGGTCAAGAACTGTTCGGATGAAGAGTAGGCGCGCGGCTCGAAGCCGGCCGACCGAATCAGGCGGGAGAGCCCCTTTCGAACCGAGTCGTCGTCGTCGACGATGTACACGACCAGTGTGGCGGCCACTGAAGACACGCGGAGAGCCCCCCTTGGATACCAGCAGAGGTTATTCCGGATGGAGCCGCGACGATATTGGACGTTGGTCCAATCCCGCCCGGGGGCGGCCCGGCTGCCCGGTCGCGCGCCGGACTGGATCCAGGTGAAATGTCTGGCGGGTTGGCGGTCTGGGAGGACGAACACTCTCGCATGCAGGATCCCCGCTGCCTGGAGGAAGTCTGGACGGGCCGCACCGGCTGCACCCGGCGCCGAGGCCGGGAGGCGCGAAGAACCCGTGCGCGAATTCCGGTTATGGGGTTGAATAGCGGTGACCGTTCGGCGCCGCTCGCCGGGATGCGCCGCTACGGCGATTCAATATCGAAGCGACTTCCGAGTCGGCAAAAATCACTGGAGGACTCCATGACACGCGACCGCATACTGACGCTGCATTTCACGGATGGCACCAGCATGTCGTTCGACTTCCCCGAGCAGACCACTCACGCGGTGGCCAAGCGGCTCAAGATCGAGGATTTTCTGAACAGCAGCAACGTCATCGTCGAGGCGGACGGAAGCGTCATGATCTTCCCGATGGCCAACATCAAGTACATCCAGGTGATGCCACCGGGCGGCATACCGGATGAGATCCTGCGAGGCGTTCAGCGGATCATCGTCGGCGCCGCCGTCGTGTGAATGCGGACGAGAGGTGCCCGGCGTGTTGCGCCGGTGGTCGCACCCTCAGGATACCTGGCGGATAGAGTCGGCCGCCGCAGCCGCAGGCGATTCGGGCGTGATGCCGACGGCGTCGCAGAGATGCACGAGCCCGGCGACGGACCCGACGCCCATCTTCTCCATGACGCGACCGCGGTGGACCTTCACGGTCTTTTCGGTGATCCCGAGCGCCGCCCCGATCTGCTTGTTGAGCTTGCCCTGGATGACCTCCAGCATCACGTCGCGCTCGCGCGCGGAGAGCGTCGCGAGACGGTCCTCGATCCGACGGCGATCCTTTTCATGCGCCTGCGTGGCGGCGTGCCGCGCGATCGCCTGCCGCACCACCTCGAGCAGGACCTCGTCGTCCACGGGCTTCTCCAGGAAATCGAGCGCGCCCTTCTTCATTGCCGACACACCGGTCGAGACGTCGCCATGGGCGGTGAGAAAGACGACGGGGAGGGAAATGCCCTGCTCCGCGATCTGGCTGTGCAGTTCCGGGCCCGGGGTACCGGGCATCTGCACGTCCAGGATCATGCAGCCGGTGCCGCCGTAGGGGGGCCGCGCCAGGAACTCCTTCGCCGACTCGAATACCTCCACCCTGTACCCGGCCGAGCGCAGCAGCCGATCGAGACCCCGGCGGACGGACGGGTCGTCGTCCACGACGAACACGGTTGCCGGGTCGCCATTCACCGCGCAACACCCTCGCCATTGTTCACGTCATCGGCACTGGTGTCGGCCGCGGCTGGAATTTCGAAGATGAACCTCGAGCCGTGACCGCCATCGCCGGCCTCGACCCGGATGGTACCGCCGTGCGATTCGATGATCGATCGGCAGACGGCGAGCCCGAGGCCCATCCCCTCGGGTTTCGTGGTCGCGAATGCGTCGAAGACCGACTCCCGCCGCTCCGGCGAAATGCCCGGGCCGGTATCCTGCACACGCACCTGCACGGCGGCGCCGGCGCCGCCGCAGGCGACCGATATGCGTCGCTCCTGCGCATGCGAGTCGCGCATGGCCTCGACGGCGTTCATCACCAGGTTGAGGACGACCTGCTGCAACTGCACACGGTCGGCAAGCACGCAGCAACCCTGCTCGAAGTCCGCCTTCAGTTCGATGCCCGCGCCGATGAGCTCGCTGTGAAGCAGGCCCAGGACCTCCGTCAGGACGCCTGCCATCTCGACGCTCTCGCGTTCGGTTTCCCTGTGCCGCATCATGGCGCGCAGGCCGCTGATCACGGCTGCCGCGCGCTTGTCGTCGCGCGCGATATCCCCGAGTATCTCGCGCAGCTCGGCGATGTCCGGGTTGCCGCGTGCCAGGAACCGCAGCCCGGCCTGCGCATTGCTCAAGATCGCCGTCAGCGGCTGGTTCAGTTCATGCGCCAGCGAGGCGGTGAGCGTGCCGCTGCGCGCGACGCGATCGATGTGCCAGAGCTGCGTCCGCAGCTCGCGCGTCTCCGCCTCCGCCTGTCGCACCTCGCTGACGTCCTGTATCGTTCCGACCGCGCGCAGCGGCGAGCCATCCTGCCCGAAATAGCTTTGCCCTCGGACACGCACGATGCGCTGCCCGCCGTCCGGAGGCACGATGCGGAACTCCAGGTCCACCGGCCCCTGCTGTTCGCGCCAGAGCCGCGCCATCGCCTCCGCAAGCTCGGAGCGGTCCTGCGGGTGCGCAATAGCGATGAAATCGCTGGACTTCGCCATCTCGGCACCGACGATCCGCTGCG
This sequence comes from Gammaproteobacteria bacterium, assembly GCA_041395385.1. Lineage (GTDB taxonomy): Bacteria > Pseudomonadota > Gammaproteobacteria > JAJPIJ01 > JAJPIJ01 > JAJVHZ01. Next base: position 32,346 of record JAWLAN010000024.1, on the reverse strand, counting down.
CCTCGTCGGAGAGCTGGACTTTCTGTGCGACCACGTCCCACTCCCAGCTCCCGAGCCTCGCGATCTGCTGGGCCTCGGCCAGGCTGCGCGCGCTGTCGCGCAGGGCAGTCTCCGCCCGCTTGCGCTCGGTGGCGTCCACGATCGTCGCCAGCACGAACCGACCTTCGCTCGTCCCCATCGGATTCAGGCCGATCTCCACGGGGATCTCGCCCCCGTCCTTGCGCAACCCGTACAGTTCCCTGCCGCTTCCCATCTGGCGAATCTCGGCGTCCGCCAGGTACTCGCGCCGATATGCCAGGTGCCGTTCGCGATCCCGTAGCGGCACCAGTGTCTCGACGTGACTGCCCAGCAACTCACCGTGGCCGTAACCGAACATCCGCTCGAGCTGGGGGTTGGCCAGGACTATGCGGCCATCCGCATCGACCATCATCACCCCGTTGGGCGCCGACTCCACGACACGGCGAAACCGTTCCTCGCTGGTACGCAAGGCCTCGTCCGATCGGGTCCGCAGCAACGCGTTGACGAGTGCGTCGCCGAGCATGCGCAGCCGTGGGACGTATTCCTCGGGCCAGACGATGTTCTCGCGACTGGAGCCGAGTCCGAGGCAGTAGCGCAGCCGTTCTCCCACCGCAATCGGGATGGCCAATATTGCACGTATGCCGAAAACCTCGACCATCTCCCGGTCTATGGAGTCCTCGGCCGGGTAGTCGCCCATGCGGCTGCGCACCAGGGTCTCGCTCTGACGGAACAGCCTGTCGTATGTCAGCGGACATTCTGACGCATAGTCGATATCGGTGGGCAGGGAGGCGATGCCGGGACCGCTCGCGAGATAACGGATATGCGCGTCGCCTTTGACCAGGTCGCCCTCAGTGAGGCTGCAGTGGTCGGCACCGAAGAATTGCAGAATCTCCCCCAGCGCGCGCGTGATCTCCTCGCCGGCGCGATCGGGCACGACCGCGGCCAGTCGCGCCGAGACGTTGGCGATGAGCTGCTCGAAGCGCAGCGTCTCCCGCTGCACCTCCTCCATGGCCTTCCGGCCCAGGGCGCTCGCGAGCACCCCTCCCAGCAGCTGCAGACGCTGCACGAGCGCCTCGGGCCACCGGATTTCCTCCCGCAACGCCGAGAAGATCGCGGCGCCCAGCATCGCGTCTCCCAGAAAAAGCGGAATGGCCACCGTCGAGCGGACGCCAACGCGCTCGAGGTATTCACGCTCCAGGGCCGCCTCCGCCGGCAGGTCGGCGACGCGGGAGACGACCACCGGCTGGCCCTGGCGCAGCTGGCCGAACGTCCACGCGTGGTCGGTGCCCAGCGTTGCAGGCATCGGCTCGATGTCGGCAATGGCGTGCCAGTGGGTGCGGTACAGCACCGCGCGGTCGGCAGAAAACGAAACGATGGTGCCGCGATCGATGCCCAGGAACTCGACGACCTCTTGCAGCGAGTCCGTCAGCGCCCCGTCGATGTCCTCTGCAGGCAACCGAACGAAAGTTGCCGAAATCCTCGACAACAGCTGCTCGAACCGAAGCAGACTGCCGATCTGCCGTTCCTTGCGCTTCCGCATCAGGGCATTGCCGATGATACCGGCAATCAGCTCCAGTCGCTTGACGAGGTCCTGCGACCACTCGCGTTCCCGGCTGAGAGAGGCGAAGGTGATGAGGCCGATCACGTTGCCGCCGACCTTCAATGGCAGCATGACGTTCGACTTCGGCCCCGCCTTCGACTGCATGAACTGCCTCTCCTGAGCGGCCTCCGCCGGGAGATCCTCCAGTTTCGAGACGACGATGGTTCGCCCTGCGCGGATCTGGCGTCCCAGCCATGGAAGTTCGTTTTCGGTCCTGATGTATTCCGGCAGCGACGGATAGCCCGGGGCGGTAAAGGCATGCGTGCGCACGAGCAGCTGCCCGTCGTCTGAGATCTGGGCCAGGGCCGATCGTTCCAGCCGGAGCGCCCGCACTATGCGCTCCAGCCATGACTCGATGCCGGCATCGATCGCCTCCACGGGCATGGCCACGAAGTCGGCCGAAAGCTCGGAGACGAGCACCTCGAAATTCTCCGGGGGGCTGGTTTCGAACACTCCTGAGCGGGTGTCCACGGTTCGCGCGGACGCGGAATCGGATGCGAGGCTATGCATTGCGCAGTCCGGCGTGCGCCGGCGGTGGATGAGCGTTGATCTCGGCGCCGGTCGCGGCAGTCACTGCACGGGCAGCCCGGAGGTAATGATAAGCCCCCCAGAGGCCGATGGGCACCACCAGGAGCAGCGCATGACGCAAGGCATCCGGCCCAAGGCGCGGCGCCAGCGCGTCGCTCAGCAGGCCGATCAGCTGGGACCCGAGACCAAGGCCGACGAGGTTGCCCACGAACAGCAACAGCGCCGCCGCGAGGGCGCGCATGCGCGGGTCGGTCAGATCCTGCACCAGCGCAAAGGTGGGTGGGAGGAACCACACGATGCCGATGCTCGCGATACCAAGACAGATGAGCGCTGCGGCTAGATTGTCGGCGAGTATGCCACCCACCACGAACAACAGCATCGCCATTGCGCCTAGCGCCGGAGCCCGGGCCTTCCAGTGAATACCGGCGCGCGCCAGGCGATTCGTCAGACGCGAACCCGCCAGGGTGCCGACGGCGCCTAGTATGCCCATCATGACGGCGACCGCGGTCCCCGCCTGCCCGGTCGTGAGTCCATGCGTGCGCATCAGGAATGACGGCAGCCAGGTGACCAGGCCGTACGCAACGAAGCTGAGCAACGAACCGCCGACGTAAAGGTGCCGCAGCGCGTGGTGGGACAATATGAATCCGCAGCCTTCGCGCAGCGTCGCCGGACTCTTCGCGGGGGGTCCGCCGGACAGGTCCCGCGGGGGTTCGTGCAGCGATACTCGAACCATGACGGCGCAGGCGATGCCGATCGCGCCGGCGGTCCATAGCGCGGCACGCCAGCCATACCACTGGCCGAGCCAGCCGCCCAGAAGCAGGCCGAGCAGCAGGCCGAGGTGCGGGCCGAGCGAAAACCAACCCATCGCGGCGGTGCGTTCCTCGGGGCCATAGAGTTCAGCGATGATCGATTGCGAGGGGGGGTTGGTGCCCGCCTCTCCCACGGCGACGCCGATCCGCGCCAGCAGCAGCTGCCAGAAGCTGGCGGCAAGGCCGCAGAGCACGGTCATGGTACTGAACACGACCAGGGCAAGGCCGATGATCCGGCTGCGGTTGCCGCGATCGGCCCACAGCGCAACGGGTATGCCGAGGGCCGTATAAAACAGCACGAATGCCGGGCCGCTGAGCAACCCGAGCTGCGTGTCCGTCAGCTCGAACTCGCGCTTCAGCGGCTCGAACAGTATCGCCAGGATCTGGCGGTCCATGAAGCTGATCGTGAAGATCGCCGTGAGGATCGCCAGGGTGTGTCCGCGCGCTGCCATCGGTTCCTCGTGAGCCATCGCTGTACACTGGCACCCGCAGCCATCTCCTCGGTGCTTCCGGCGCTCGGACACCCCGTTCGAGCCCGTACACTGCGCATTCTATATCATGACACTCGGGGCACGAATCGACCGCCGGCAGCCCGGGCTCACGTCCGCGCCGTATCGCGGCATCCGCCACGTGCCCGGAACGGCCGAGCGATGCTAGACTTGCCCGCCGCGTGGTTCGCTTCGAACGTTCTCCTGTAACACCGATGCACGAAACCGTGAGCAGCCCCTTGCCCGAGCACCTCAGCCGCCGCCTCAGTGTCGCGCCGATGATGGAATGGACGGACCGGCACTGCCGGTACTTCCTTCGCCTCATCTCGCCGCATGCGCGTCTGTACACGGAGATGGTGACGACGGGCGCATTGCTGCACGGCGATCGTGAACGTTTCCTGAACTTCGACCCGGCCGAGCACCCTCTCGCATTGCAGCTCGGCGGCAGCGATCCCGTCGCATTGGCCCAATGTGCAAGATACGGCTACGAGCAGGGCTACGACGAGGTCAATCTCAACTGCGGCTGCCCCAGCGATCGCGTCCAGGACGGCCGCTTCGGCGCCTGCCTCATGGCCGAGCCGCGGCTCGTCGCCGACTGTGTGGCTGCCATGCGCGCAGCCGTGCCCATCCCGGTCACCGTGAAGACGCGGCTCGGCATCGACGCGCTCGACCACGACGAGCACCTGCACCACTTCATCGGCACCGTCGCCGAGGCGGGTTGCGAGGTCTTCATCCTGCACGCCCGCAAGGCCTGGCTCTCGGGCCTGAGCCCGAAGGAGAACCGCGAGGTGCCGCCGCTGCAGTACGAGCGCGTCTACGCGGTCAAGCGTGCGTTCCCCTCCCTGAGCGTCGTCATCAACGGCGGCGTCGCCTCCGCTGTCGCCGCACTCGGCCATCTCGCGCACGTCGATGGCGTGATGATCGGCCGCGAGGCCTACCACAACCCGTACATGCTGGCGGAACTGGAACAGGCCCTGTTCGATTGCGAGTCGCCGACGCGCGAGGCCGTGGTGGAGGAGTTCGCCCGCTACATGGAGCGCGAGCTCGAGGCAGGCGTGCCGATGCGCGCAATGACGCGCCACGTCCTCGGGCTGTTCAACGGCCTGCCGGGCGCGCGCCGATGGCGCCGGGAGCTGAGCGAGCTGGCGGGCGCCGGGCCGTTGTGCAGCGGCATCCTGATCCGAGCCATGGGGCACGTCGCGGCGGCGCTCGCGGAGCATCGTCACCGGCACACGGCCGATGCCCCGCGTGCCGTCAACGAGTGACGAGATGACTGCGAGTCGGCGGGTAGCGTAGATACCCCGGGGCGGCTTCCCCGGGTTTGAACCTTCGGTTCAGAACTGCATCTCGAGCGTGCCCATCCCGCCGAGATAGATGAGGGTATCGTCTCCCGGGATGACGCGACCCTTGCCGTCGAGCTGGCTGCCGGGGGCGTCCCACCACACCGAGGCCATCGCGCCCATGCCGAAGGCGACCCCGTCGGTCAGCTCGTAGAGGTACTTCACGCCCAGTTCCGAGACCGAGACGTTCACGTCCCGGCGTTCGATGTAGCTCTCCACCCCGCTGCGCAATTCCTCCGTGCCCGCGCTAGGCGTGACGCTTCGGGTCAGCTCCGCCTGGCCGTAGAGCATGCTCTGCTGGAATACGCCGCTGAGGCGGTGCCGATCCATCTGCCGATCCCCGGCGATGCCCAGCGTCGGTCCCACCAGCGTGCCGCTGCCCATCGCGGGGAGGAGGGCGGTGTTCGCCAGGCTGGATTCGAACCCGCCGGCGCTGAGAGGCGCCGCCCGGGCGCCCTCTTCGTAGCCGCCGAGTTTCAGGCCCGCCACCACCTGCAACTGCCCATGCTCGTCCTGCAGCAGCGTGCGGCCCGCGGTCAGATCGCCGGACCAGACCCTGGTCAGCGCGTCGCGCGAGAGCGCAACGGACCCGCCTGCCGGGGTGGAGTAGACGTAGCGCGGCTGGAAATGCCAGTCCTCGGCGGCGACCGCGGACGGTTCGATGGCGAGACCGTCCGTGTACTTCTGCATGGCATTGGCCCGCAAGGCCCATGTTCCCGCGCGTGCGGTGGAGGCCTCGCCGACGCTTCCGGCGGCGCGCGCGGTGTCCTGGGGCGTTGCGGCTCCGAAGACTTCGATGAAGAGCGGGTCGTAGCGGGGGCTGAGCTCGGCGGCGAGGATCTGGCCCAGGGGACACAGCACGACCAGCAGGGTGGTCAGGCGACCACCCCGACGGTCGGACGACATGCCGGCAGGCTTTGCAGGCTCCACTGCCTCTCCCTTCGGTGCCTGGTCCGTGCTGACGGACATGGAACCGGCCGTCGGCAGGCACTCTTAAAGTGCTTTATTTCGAGAAAAGCATTACTTCCATGAATTACTAATCTAATTTTTCTCGATTTTCAAGGTGGGAGCTGATTTGTTTCTTGAACTTTGGCCCTGCGGTCCGGCGGCATCGAGGCCTCAAGACATGTTCAGTCCCCCGTTCCCGGGTGCTGGAACGGGTTCTTGCCGCGGCTGTCGTTGAGCGCGAAATCTTCCTGATCGTAGGCGCGCGAACCGCTTGCGACCGGGAATTCGACGGGCAGGGCGCGAGGAACGTCGATCGATGCCACCCGTCTGTCCGGGCCGTACACGGCCATGTACATGGGGTCGGCGGCAATCGCCGCCGGTTCCTTCGCCGGCGCGTCGGTGGTGGCCGCGAGCAGCAGCGGGAGGGCGACGAGGGTTACAGCCTGGCGATATCGGGTCATGTCCGGGCATCCGGTCGAGTTGATTGATTAGAAAGATAGCTTAAGTCTCATGAAGTTACAATATTTTTCTATCCCTCTAGCTCAAATTCCATCTTTATCTCTTTGGAGATGGGAAACATCGTGGAGCGGTACCGGGATGCCCCGCCTGCGTCCATGCGCCCCGCACCCACAGGCGGCGATCGAAATTCACCTCCTGCCGAGCAGGGCCTGGACCTCGGCAAAGGACCTCACCCACGGCTTGGTCTTCTGCAGGTCCGCCGGCAGGGCGGCCAATGCCTGCTGCGCCTCCTCGCGCGACCGGTAGACGCCGAGGATGGCCGTGTACCCAGTGCGGTCGGCGAGCGCGCGGCTGAAGTAGGCCCGATCGGGGCCGAACTCCGGCCGATCGATGAGGCCCGCCACCGACGCCTCGTTCGAGGCCGTGACCAGCTGCAGCGTGTAGTGATCGGGTGCCTGCTCCCGGATCCACGCCTCCCGATGGGGGGCCGCGGACAGGCCATCGGCCGCCGCAGCGGCGGTGGCGGCAACCGGCTGATCGGGGCTCGTCGCCGCTGGCGCGGGCGCGGGTATGCCCGTCTCCCGCCGTGCCACCGCCTCGAGCCGTTGCGCCGCCTTCTCGTGACCCTGATCGGCGGCGAGCCGGTACCAGCGGCGCGCGGCATCGGCATCGGGCGCGGTGCCGACCCCGTCCTCGGTGAGACGGCCGACCTGATACTGCGCCTGCGGCATGCCCTGCTCGGCCGCCATCCGCAGCCAGCGATAGGCGCTGTCATGATCGACCGGCAGGCCGCGACCGGCGGCGTACATGACGCCCAGGCGATACTGGGCGAGCATGTGGCCCTGTTCGGCCGCTGCCAGGTACCAGCGCGCCGCGGTCTCCTCGTCCTTCGCCGGGCCGATGCCCCAGGCATGCATCTCCCCCAGGCTGTACTGCGACTCGGCGAACCCGAGATCAGCCGCCATGCGCCACCAGCGGGCCGCCTCCGCGTAGTCCTTCTCGATCCCGATGCCTTCGAAGTATTTCACTCCGAGGTTGTGCTGCACGGTCGGGATGCCGTGCAGCGCCGCCTTGCGATACCACTCCGTGGCGGCCGCATCGTCCTTCGGCACGCCCTGCCCGTAGTCGTACATGATGCCGAGCGTGATCTGCGCGTCGGCATCGCCCTGCTCCGCCAGCGGCTTGAGGATCTCGAAGGCGCGCGCGAAGTCATTGGCGAGATAGGCTGCCTTGCCGTTCTCCAGCGGATCGGCGCGGACGGTGGCGGCCGAGAACAGGAGGAGAGCCAGCGCCATGCACGCGCGCTGAAGGGGCGGGACAGCCAGGGGCCGGGACCGCGCGATGCGCCGAAGCATGCCCGCCCGACGGCGTGGCCGTCTATGAGTGGAAGCATCGCCCATATGCTGGCCGCCCCCTCGGCCGCGCCGGACAAATTACGCTGAGTCAAACAGTTGGGAATAATATTTAATTTATATTCACACTCTTGCGGCGCGCGGGTCAAGGGAGTTGAGAACGGACGGTTGCGGGCGTGGCGGGATCGCAGCCCGGAGAGGGCACGTAACCGCCCCCTCCCCGTCAATCGCCGGGAGAGGCGGTCGCCCGCTCGAGCCACGAGAGCCACTTCAGGGCGTGCTCGCGACTGTCGCCGCACATCTGGGGCTCCGGCCGCAGGCGGTTGCAGACCGAGGGCCGGTCCGCGCTGCCCCACAGCCGGCAGAGGTTCTCCTCGGTGAGCTGCACGCAGCGCACGCCGGCGGGCTTGCCGCGCGGCATGCCCGGTATCGGGGAGGAGATCGACAGCGCCACGCAGCAGGCGCCGCAGCCGGGCCGGCAGCCGGACTCGCCTGCGGCGCTGCGCGTGGACTCGTTCACGGGCGGGACCCGGGGGGACCGCGGCTACTCGCTGCGATAGAGCTCGCCGCCGGATTCGACGAACTCGCGCGCCTTCTCCGCCATTCCGGTGCGCAGCGCCGCGGTCTCATCGGCGATGCCGTGCGCGGCGGCGTAATCGCGCACGTCCTGGGTGATCTTCATCGAGCAGAAGTGCGGGCCGCACATCGAGCAGAAGTGCGCCAGCTTGTGGCCCTCCTTCGGCAGGGTCTCGTCGTGGAATTCGCGCGCGGTGTCCGGGTCCAGACCGAGGTTGAACTGGTCCTCCCAGCGGAACTCGAAGCGCGCCTTGGAAAGCACGTTGTCGCGCAGCTGCGCGCCGGGATGACCCTTGGCGAGATCGGCGGCGTGGGCGGCGATCTTGTAGGCGATGATGCCGTCCTTGACGTCCTTCTTGTTCGGCAGCCCCAGGTGCTCCTTGGGCGTCACGTAGCAGAGCATGGCGGTGCCGTACCAGCCGATCATCGCCGCGCCGATGGCGCTGGTGATGTGATCGTAGCCGGGGGCGATGTCGGTGGTGAGCGGGCCGAGGGTGTAGAACGGCGCCTCGTGACAGTGCTCGAGCTGCATGTCCACGTTCTCCTTGATGAGGTGCATGGGCACGTGACCGGGTCCCTCGATCATCACCTGCACGTCGTGCTTCCACGCGACCTGCGCGAGCTCGCCCAGGGTCTTGAGCTCCGCGAACTGCGCCTCGTCGTTGGCGTCGTGGATGGACCCGGGACGCAGCCCGTCGCCGAGCGAGAAGGCGACGTCGTAGGCCCTCATGATTTCGCAGATGTCCTCGAAGTGCTGGTAGAGGAAGCTCTCGCGGTGATGCGCCAGGCACCACTTGGCCATGATCGAGCCGCCGCGCGAGACGATGCCGGTCATGCGCCGCGCGGTCAGCGGGATGAACGGCAGCCGCACGCCGGCGTGGATGGTGAAGTAGTCCACGCCCTGCTCGGCCTGCTCGACGAGCGTGTCACGGAAGATCTCCCAGGTCAGCTCCTCGGCCCTGCCGTCGACCTTCTCCAGCGCCTGGTAGATCGGCACGGTGCCGATGGGCACCGGCGAATTGCGGATGATCCACTCGCGCGTCTCGTGGATGTGCCTGCCGGTGGAGAGATCCATCACCGTGTCCGCGCCCCAGCGGATCGCCCAGGTCATCTTTTCCACCTCCTCGGCGATCGAGGAGCTGACGGCCGAGTTGCCGATGTTGGCGTTGACCTTCACCAGGAAGTTCCTGCCGATGATCATCGGCTCGGACTCCGGGTGATTGACGTTGGCCGGGATGATGGCGCGGCCGCGCGCGACCTCCTCGCGCACGAATTCCGGCGTGATCTCCCGCGGCATGCGCGCGCCGTATCCCTGCCCCGGGTGCTGGCGCCGCAACGCCTCGGCGAACCGCTCCATGCGCTGGTTCTCGCGGATGGCGATGAATTCCATCTCCGGGGTGAGGAGTCCGCGGCGCGCGTAGTGCATCTGCGTGACGTTGTGTCCCGCCCTCGCCCGCCGCGGCGGCCGGTGCAGGGCGAAGCGCAGCGACTTCAGGCGCGCATCCGCCGCCCGCTCGCGGCCGTAGGCGGAGCTGGGCGCGTCGAGCTGCACGGTGTCCTCGCGCTCCGCGATCCAGGCGGCGCGCAGCGCCGGCAGCCCGCGACGGATGTCGATCCGCTCGGACGGGTCCGTGTACGGTCCCGAGGTGTCGTAGACGCACAGCGGCGGATTGGCCTCGTCCCCGGTGCGCGCCTGGGCAATCTCCCGCATCGGCACCCGGATGTCGGGGCGGCTGCCGACGACGTGGACCTTGCGCGAACCGGGTAGCGCCTGCACGGCCTGCGGATCGACGTGCGGACCCGTGCCCGGCGTACCGTCGGAGGTTTGTTCAGGAAAGGTCTTCATCTCGTCGCATCCTCCCTGTCGGTGAGGCCACCGGCGGGAGGAGCCGAACACGCGCAGCTGCGCTGAGGTGTTCCAGCTTCCCTACGCCGGCACTATCCGGATCAGGTTCGAAGGGTCAGTCTCAGCGGCGCCGTCATCGGTACACGAAGGCGTCGCACCCCTAGCTGTCGCAAGTCGCGGCATGGCTGTAAAATCATCGGCTTGCCAGCTTCGAACGTCCCGGTCCGGGCAACAGTGCAGTGCTGGAAAACCGGTCATGGCCGCGGACTTTCATTGTATAGTGTCAGGCTTGGCGGAGGTAGGCCGCGGACGGGGTGCGGGGAGGATGTTTCGATGTCGGTGGAGCTGAATTTCGAGCAGGCGCGTTACAACATGATCGAGCAGCAGATCCGCACCTGGGAGGTGCTGGACCAGCGGGTGCTCGACGCGGTGGCGGCCACACGCCGCGAGGATTTCGTGCCGGCCGAGTTCCGCCGCCTCGCCTTCGCAGACACCCAGGTCCCGATCGGACACGGGGAGGTAATGATGGCGCCCAAGGTCGAGGCGCGCATGGTTCAGTCGCTGCAGCTGCAGCCCGGCGACACGGCGCTGGAGATCGGCACCGGCAGCGGTTACGTGACCGCGCTGCTCGCCCGGCTGAGCAGCTGGGTGACGAGCGTGGAGCTGTACGCGGATCTTGGCGCCGCGGCGCAGGCCCGCCTGAATGCCGCGGGCGTCACCAACGTCACGCTCGCGGTCGGCGACGCCATGCATGGCTGGCACGCCCCGGCGCAGTACGACGCAGTGGCGGTGACCGGTTCCGTTCCGGTCATGACCGCCGCGTTCAACGACTACGTCAAGATCGGCGGGCGGCTGTTCATCGTCGTCGGCGAGGCGCCGGTGATGGAGGCCCTGCTGCTCACTCGCACGGGGCCGGAGTCGTGGGCCAGCGAATCGCTTTTCGAGACCGTGCTGCCGCCCCTGGTCGGCGCCGTGAAGCCGCGCAAGTTTGCCTTCTGAATGCAACAGGTCAATGCTACTGACTTAAGCCGTCTGCTCGCGAGCCCTGAATCCGGAAAGCTCCAGCTCCTCGACGTGCGCGAGGAATGGGAGTTCTCGATCTGCCGGATCGAGGGTTCGCGCAACGTTCCGATGGCACGGATACCGGCGGCGATGAGGGATCTCGATCCGAAGTCGCCGACGGTGGTCATCTGTCACCACGGCACGCGCAGCGCGCAGGTCGCGGACTATCTTGCACGGTGCGGATTCGACAAGGTCATCAACCTGGATGGCGGCATCGACGCGTGGGCACGCGAGATCGATCCCAACATGCCTGTCTACTAGTGCGGTCGGAGTTTCCAACAATCATGAACAAGAAGACTCTCAGCCTACTCGTTGCGGCGTTGCTCAGCGGCCCGGCCTTGGCTGCCGAGGATCTGGTGCAGTCCTATCAGCTGGCCGAGCAGCAGGACCCGGTGCTGAAGGGCACGGAGGCGAGCTACGCGGCGGTCAAGGAGCTCAAGCCGCAGGCGCGTGCGCGGCTGGCGCTGCCGGTGATCGGGGCCACGGGCAACACGTTCTACAACAACGAGGACGTCTCGGTGGACAACGGCTCGGTGTTCGGGCTGGGCGGGGACTCGGAGTACAACACCCGCGGCTACGCGATCAACCTGACGCAGCCGGTGTATCACTACGACCGCTACATGCAGCTGAAGCAGGCGGACGCGCGCATCCGGCAGTCGGAGCTGGAGCTGGACGCCACGCGCCAGGACCTGATGGTGCGGGTGGCGGAGAGGTACTTCACGGTGCTGGCGGCGATCGACAACCTGACGTTCTCGCAGGCGGAGAAGGAGGCGCTGGGCCGGCAGCTGGATCAGACCCAGCAGCGCTTCGACGTCGGGCTGATTGCCATCACGGACGTGCAGGAGGCCAAGGCGGGCTATGACCGGGCGGTGGCCGACGAGATCACGGCGAAGAAGCTGCTGGACGACGCGCGCGAGGCGCTGCGGGAGGTGACCAACGAGTACCCGGGAGAGCTGGCGGCGCTGGGCGAGCAGATGCCGCTGGTGGCGCCGGACCCGGCGGACCCGCAGCAGTGGATCGACACGGCGGTGAAGCAGAACCTGCGCATTGCGGCGGCGGATGCGGCGACACAGGTGGCGGCCCAGGAGATCAAGGTGCAGTACGCCGGGCACCTGCCGACCCTGGACATCGTGGGCTCCCACGGCACCGACGTCAGCGGCGGCGGGCGCTTCGGGGGGACGACCACGGATCTCTCCGCGATCGGGCTGGCGCTGAACGTGCCGATCTACGAGGGCGGGCAGGTGCAGTCGCGCACGCGCGAGGCGACCTACCGGCACGAGGAGTCCCTGCAGGTGCTGGAGGAGCAGCGCCGCTCGGTGGTGCGCAGCGCCAAGGACTCCTACGAGGGGGTGATCTCGGGGATCGCGCGGGTGCAGGCGCTGCAGCAGGCGGTGGTGTCCTCGCAGACGGCGCTGGAGGCCACGCAGGCCGGCTACGAGGTGGGCACGCGCACGGCGGTGGACGTGGTGGCGCAGGAGCGCAACCTGTACGCGGCCAAGCGCGATCACGCCGCGGCGCGCTACACCTACATCCTGGACACGCTGCGGCTGAAGCGGGCCGCCGGCACGCTCGCCCCCGCCGACCTCGACGAAGTCAACGGCTGGCTGGTGCGGTGAAGGCCGGCATGGGCAGGGATCCAGGCGTCAATGCGCTCGCGCTGACCTGCAACCAGGCGACCAGCCAGCTCCTCGTCATCGATATCCAGGAGAGGCTGGGCGCGGCCATGCCGGAGAAGGTGCTCGCGCGCGTCATGCGCAACGTGACGCTGCTGATGACGGCGGCGGATCGGCTCGGCATCCCCGTCACCGTCTCCGAGCAGTATCCGAAGGGCCTCGGCCCGACCGATGCGCGCATCGCCACGGCGATCCCGCCCGCGGCGCGCCGTATCGAGAAGACCTGCTTCTCGTGCGCGGACGCCGAGGGCTTTGCCCCCGTCATCGACGATGCCCGGCGACGCCAGGTGATCCTCGCCGGCATGGAGTCCCACGTCTGCGTGCTGCAGACCGCCATGGACCTGCTTGCCGCCGGCTTCCACCCCTTCGTGGTGGAAGACGCGGTGTGCTCGCGCAAGCTCGAGAACTACGAGAACGCGCTGCAGCGGCTGCAAGCAGCCGGCGCGGCGATCGCGACGGCCGAATCGGTGGTCTTCGAATGGCTCCGCGACGCCCGCCACGAGCACTTCAAGGCGCTATCGGCGATGGTGCGCTGATCCGCCGGCCCGGCCCTCCGCCAGGATCCCGACCAGCCACGCGAGCAGTCTCTCCGCCGTACCCGTACACTGATCGACGACCGACCGCGCCGCCTCGCCGCGGCGCCGGTAGGTCGCGGGATCCCGCAACAGCGCGACAATCTCCGCCGCCAGCGTCGAGGAGTCCTCGACGACGGACAAGGCCCCGGCCGCGCGCAGGCGCTCGCCGATCTCCGCAAAGTTGAAATAATGCGGCCCGCTCACGATCGGCCGCGACACCGCGGCCGGCTCGAGCAGGTTGTGTCCGCCCACCGCGACCAGGCTGCCACCGACGAAGGCCGCGTCGGCCGTCCCGTAGAACGGGATCAGCTCCCCCAGCGTATCGATCAGATAGACCTGCGTGCCCGCCTCGCAGACCTCCCCGGCGGAGCGCCGCCTGCAGGAGTAGCCGCGCCGCTCGATGAGCTCGGCCACCTGCGGGGCACGCACCGGGTGACGGGGCGCCAGCAGCAGCAGCGCCGAGGGCAGCTCCTCGCGCACGCGCGCATGCGCGGTGAGCACCTGTTCCTCCTCGCCCTCGTGAGTGCTGGCCGCGATCCACATCGGACGGCCCGGCCCGCAGTCGCGGCGGCAGGCGTCGACGCGCGCCGCCAGGTCGTCGGGAAGTCTCACGTCGAACTTCAGGCTGCCGGTCACGCGCGTGCGCCCCGGCGGCATGCCCAGCGTCCGGAATCGCTCCGCATCGGCCTCGGTCTGCGCCGCCACGCCGCTCAGATCGCGCAACATGGCCGCCACCAGCGGACGCAGTCGCATGTATCGGCGCAGGGAGCGTTCCGAGAGCCGGGCGTTCACCAGCAGGGAGGGGATGCTACGGCGCGCGCACGCGCGCAGAAGATTCGGCCAGAGCTCCGTCTCCATGAGCAGCAGCAGCGCCGGCCGCGTGCGCCGCAGGAAACGGGCGACGGCATCGGGCGTATCGTAGGGGAACCATGCGTGCGCCACCTCCTCGCCGAACAGCCGCCGCGCATGGTCCGCGCCGGTGGCGGTCGTCGTCGTCACCAGCAACCGGTGGTCAGGAAACCCTCTGCACAGGCCCGCGACCAGCGGCATGCTCGCCTGCACCTCGCCCACCGACACGGCGTGCAGCCAGATGAGCGGCCTGGCGTCCGCACGCGCGGGCGCCAGCCCGAAGCGTTCGCCGATGCGCCGGCGGTAGCCGGGCTGGCCGCGCCCCTGCCACCAGAGCCGGAGGACGAAGAGTGGAAGGGCGAGGTAGAGCGCGATCGTATAGACGCAGCGGAGCACGGCCGCGATCACGGGCGGCCGTGTCCTAACGCGCCGACGGCGGTTGCCGCTGCAACCAGTCGAGATAGGCCGGCACGCCCTCCTCCACGGCGCGGAACTGTCCCTGGTAACCGGCCGCGCGCAGCTGGGTGAGATCGGCCTGGGTGTAGCTCTGGTAGCGGCCGACCAGATGCGGCGGGAACGGCACGTACTGGATATGACCCTTGTTGTGCCAGTTGACGACGGCACGCGCGACGTCGTTGAAGGTCTGGCTGCGACCGGTGCCGACGTTGAAGATGCCGGAGTACGGCGAGTGCAGGCCGAACCACAGCGTCACGTCCACCGCGTCGTCGACGTGGATGAAATCGCGGCGCTGCTCGCCGTCGCCGTAGCCGTCGCTGCCCTCGAAAAGCCTGACCGTGCGATCCGTCAGCACCTGCCTGTGAAAGTGCCAGGCCACGCTCGCCATCGCCTCCTTGTGCGACTCGCGCGGGCCGTAGACGTTGAAATAGCGCATCCCCGCGACCAGGGAACCTGCGGACGGCAGGTGACGACGCACGTACTGGTCGAAGAGGAATTTCGAATAGCCGTAGGCGTTCAGCGGCGACTCGTTGCGGCGATCCTCGGCGAAGGTCTGCCCGGCCCCGTAGACGGCGGCGCTGGAGGCGTACACGAAGCGTATGCCGCGATCCAGGCAGTAGTGCAGCAGCGCCTTGGAGTAGGCATAGTTGTTCTGCATGAGGTAGCGGCCGTCCCACTCCGTGGTCGCCGAGCAGGCCCCGAGGTGGAAGATCACGTCGACGGCGCGACCCTGCCCGGTGGCCTGCTCCAGCATGCGCAGGAATTCGTCCTTGTCGAAGTAGTCCAGGTACTCGCAGTCCACGAGGTTGCGGAACTTCACGCCGTTCTTGAGGTTGTCGACCACGAGTATGTCGGTGCGCCCGCGCTCGTTGAGCGTGCGCACGACGTTGGATCCGATGAAGCCGGCGCCGCCGGTGACGATGATCATCCCTCGACCGCCCGTGCCGCGCGCGCGGCCTCGATGATGCCGCTGGTCGAATGCCCCGGGATGAAATCGACGATGACCACCTCGCCGCCGTACGCCCGCACGCAGTCGCCGCCGGCGATCTGTTCGGGACGATAGTCGCCGCCCTTCACGAGCACGTCGGGGCGGACCTCGCAGATGAGCCGCGCGGGCGTGTCCTCGGCGAACGGCACGACCCAGTCCACGGCGGACAGCGCCGCGAGCACCTCCATGCGATGATCGAGCGCGTTGACGGGACGGCTCGGGCCCTTCAGCCGCCGCACCGACGCGTCGTCGTTGACCGCAACGATCAGACGATCGCCCTGCCGGCGCGCCTCGCCGAGATAGCGGACGTGACCTGCGTGCAGGATGTCGAAGCAGCCGTTGGTCATCACGATGCGCTCGCCGCGGGAGCGGGCCGCGGCGACGCCACGCAGGAGTTGCGCCTCGCCGACCACGCCGAATCCGGCCATCGGCAGGGATTCGTCGGCGGCGTGCTCGAGCTCCTCCGGGGTCACCGAGGCCGCGCCGAGCTTGCCGACCACGATGCCGGCGGCGGTGTTCGCGAGCCGCGTGGCATGCACGAGGTCGAAGCCGGCCGACATGGCCGCGGCCAGGACACCGCACACCGTGTCGCCGGCGCCGGTGACGTCGAAGACGTCGCGGGCGCGCGCCGGCATCGCCACGGCCGCACCGTCGCGGGGGACCAGCAGCACGCCGTGCTCGCCGCGAGTCACCAGCACGGCGCCGAGGTCGTGCCGCCGGCACAGTTCGCGGCCACGCTGCTCGATGGCGGTCTCGCCGTCGCACTGCCCCACCACGGCCTCGAACTCCTTCATGTTGGGGGTGATCACGGTCGCGCCGGCGTAGCGGGAGAAATCGGCGGATTTGGGATCGACCACGACGCGCTTGCCCGCCTCGATCGCCAGCCTGATGAGGCCGCGCGCATCCTGCAGCACGCCCTTGGCATAATCGGAGAGCACCACGACGTCGGCCTCCGCCAGCGCCGCCGCGTAGGCGCGCGACACGGCGCCGAGATCCAGCCTCGGGAGCGCGTCCTCGAAGTCCAGCCGTATGAGCTGCTGGTGCTGGCTCAAGACTCGCAGCTTGACGATGGTCTGCAGGCCGGGCTGCGCCAGCAGGTGGCAGACGATGCCGCGATCCGCGAGGCTTGCGCGCAGGGTCTCCCCGTCCTTGTCCTGCCCGACCGCCCCCACGACGGCGACCGTGGCGCCGAGGCTGCGTATGTTCAAGGCGACGTTGGCCGCGCCGCCCGGGCGTTCGTCGTTGGCCGTGACGTGCACGACGGGCACGGGCGCCTCCGGTGAGATGCGCTGCGTACTGCCGTGCCAGTATCGGTCTAGAATCACGTCCCCGGCGACGAGTACGCGCGCGGAGGCCAATGCCTGCTTGAGCGATTTCATGAACGACGTATGCGCCTGCCGATCCCCGGAAACTTCTGTTCTGATTGGAAATCTTAACACATCACGACCATGAGCCCGGTGATGAGAAAGCTGCTGTCCCTGAGTGTGGCCGCCTGCGCCGTGCTCGCCGCACCCGCCGGCGTCACCGCCCCGTTCCCGGCACAGTTCGCGGCCAATTACACGGTCTCGCTGAACGGCCGGGAGATGGGCGTCATGTCGCGCACGGTGAGCAGGCAGGGTCCGGAGGATTACCTGTTCCGCTCGGAATTGAAGGCCACGCACGGACTCTATGCGCTGCTGCGCGTGAAGGTCGTGGAGAGCAGCCGCTGGCGACTCGCCGGCGAGGAGGTTCGGGCCATCGAATATCACTCCACACAGACCGGGCCCAAGCGGCGCGAGTCGAAAGCGCGCTTCGACTGGGAACGCATGCTCGTGCATGTCACGCACAAGAAGCAGAGCACGGAGCTGAAGGCCACCGCCGGGATGCTCGACAAGCTGCTCTACCAGCTGGTCCTGATGCGCGATCTGCAATCGGGCCGATCGCCCATCCGGTACACCGTGGTGGACGGCAACAAGATCCGCAACTACCCGGTGGAGATCGTGGGCGAGGAGGAGATCGAGACGCCCCTCGGCGTCCTTAAGACCGTGAAGGTGCGCTACCAGAAGCCCGGCAGCGAGCGCAGCACTACGCTATGGTGCGCACCGAGCCTCGGCTACCTGCCGGTGAAGCTCGACCACCACGAGAAACAGGGCGAGCGCACCTCCGCCCTCATCCGCTCGGTGAGCGGGCTGTAGCGCCGGCGACGGCTGCCCGGCGTACGCCTGGCCTCAGGAGGCGCCGCCGCCCGATTCGAAGAACTTGATGAGCTGCTCGGCGGGGATGTAGCCGCCGAGTTCCTCTCCGGACTCCAGCAGCGTGGTCGGCGTGCCGGACACCTGCATCGAGTTGCCGAGCTCCCACTCCTCCTTGACGGGGTTCTCGCAGTTGGCCGCGGCCAGTTGATTGCCATTCTTCGCCTCGGTCAGTGCCTGCTTGCGATCGGCGGCGCACCACACCGAAACCATGGTGTCATAGGTCGCCGAGGGCACGCCGGCGCGCGGATAGGCGAGGTAGCGCACCGCGATGCCGGCCTGGTTGAGCTTCGCGACCTCCCCGTGCATCTTGCGGCAGTAGGCGCATTCGGTGTCGGTGAAGACGTAGACGACGTGCCTGGTCGCGCCCTCGGGCGCGAATTCGATGAGCTTGTTGGCGTCGCTCAGCGATTTCAGCGCGGCGGCGCGGGCCTGCATCGCCGGGCGGGCGGTGAGGTTCTTCTGCTCCTTGATGTCCATGAGCGTCCCGTCGAACACGTAGCGCGCGTCGGCACTCACGTAGATGAGCTTCGCCCCCATCAATACCTCGTACCACCCCGGGACCGGCGCGGGGCGGATCTCGTTGACCTTCAGCCCGGGCACGACCTTGGCGAGCCGCTCCGTGATGCTGGCCTTGACCTGGGCGTCGTCCTCGGCGACGGCAGCGACCGCCCACGTGGAGGCGACCAGCAGTACGAGGGGGGTCAGGTAGTTGCGCATGCGTTGAGCTCCTGCCGCCTGCGACGGCGACGATGTGGATCGATGAAGGCAGATGGCGATCCTATCAGACCGTGCCCGCCGCGGGGCGTTCCCGCGAACGCGGCCCGGGTTCGACGGCGGGGTTCTGGACAAGGCCTGCAATTGGCCCGCACACTTCCCGGGATCCCACAGGTGGAGGATTCGCCATGGCGGCCACGACTCCCGCCCCGCAGCCGGAGGGCGTGCTCACGCTCGATGCCGTACTGCGTCTGCTGCTGGCCGATCAGATCATCGCACCGACGCATGTCGAGCAGCTCAGGGTGTCAGGGCGCGGAGGGCGCGAGGACAGGCATCCGTTCCTGCGCATCGCGGAGATGGGCTGGCAGAGCCAGACCAAGCCCGGCTATCCCATCACCGTGGAACGCCTGGCGCGGTGGCTCGCGGGCAAGGTCGGCCTGCCCTACCTGCGCATCGATCCGCTGAAGATCGACGTGCGTGCCGTCACGCGCCTGGTCTCGCAGGCCTACGCCTCCCGCTTCCGCTTCCTGCCGATCGCGGTCGACGAGCAGACCGTGACGGTGGCCACCGCCGAGCCCTTCCTGCGGGAGTGGGAGCGGGAGATGGCGCGCGTGCTGAAGCGCCGCGTCAAGCGGGTCATCACCAACCCGCAGGACGTGGAGCGTTATCTCGCCGAATTCTACGGAGTCAGCCATTCGATGGCCGGTGCGGCGAAGGCGGCGGAAAGGCCCACCTCGAAGGTCGGCAACTTCGAGCAGCTCACCGAGCTCGGCAAGATGGGCGAGCCCGACGCCAACGACAAGCACATCGTCCACCTGGTCGACTGGCTGCTGCAGTTCGCCTTCGAGCAGCGCGCCAGCGACATCCACGTGGAGCCGCGCCGCGAGTTCACGCGCGTGCGCTTCCGCATCGACGGCGTGCTGCACCAGGTGCACGAGATCCCCGCCAACGTCGCCAGCGCGATCACCAGCCGCCTGAAGTCCCTGGGTCGCATGGACGTCTCCGACCGGCGCCGGCCGCAGGACGGGCGCATCAAGACCAAGACGCCCGCCGGCAAGGAGATCGAGCTGCGACTGTCCACCATGCCCACGGCCTTCGGCGAGAAGCTGGTGCTGCGCATCTTCGACCCGGCGGTGCTGAGCCGCAGCTTCGAGGAGCTCGGCTTCAGCAGTCACGATCTCGCCGCCTGGAAGTTCATGACCGGCCATCCGCACGGCTTCATCCTGGTGACCGGACCGACCGGCTCGGGCAAGACCACGACCCTGTATTCGGCGCTCAAGCAGCTGGCCAAGCCGGAGATCAACGTCTGCACCATCGAAGATCCCATCGAGATGGTCGAACCGGCCTTCAATCAGATGCAGGTCCAGGCCAGCATCGACGTCGATTTCGCGAGCGGCGTGCGCACGCTGCTGCGCCAGGACCCCGACATCATCATGATCGGCGAGGTCAGGGACCGCGAGACCGCCACGACCGCCATCCAGGCCGCGCTGACCGGCCATCTCGTGCTCTCGACCCTGCACACCAACGACGCCCCGTCGGCCATCACGCGCCTGGTCGACATCGGCGTGCAGCCGTTCCTGATCGGCGCCACCCTGCTGGGCGTGGTCGCGCAACGGCTGGTCCGCACGCTCTGCCCGCACTGCAAGCAGCCCGCGCCGCTGGACGTGAAGGCCTGGCAGGGCCTGGTCGGCGCGAACGCCATTCCACACCCCAAGATCGGCTACCGGGCGGTCGGATGCGAGGAGTGCCGGCAGACCGGCTACCTCGGGCGCACCGGCCTCTACGAGATGCTGACCATGCGCAAGGAGCTCAACACGCTGCTGCAGGAAGACAATGTCAACGCCGGCCGTCTGCGGGAGGCGGCGTTGCAGCTCGGCATGCGCAGCCTGCGGGTGAGCGGCGCAGACAAGGTTTCCTCCGGACTGACCACCATCGAGGAGGTGCTGTCCGTGCTTCCGGCGAGCTGAGCGCCGCGGTCAGCCGCGCGGGTGGTGGCGCGCGTGCAGCTCCTTGAGCCGCGCGCGGGCGACGTGGGTGTAGATCTGCGTGGTCGAGACATTGCTGTGACCGAGCAGCATCTGTACGACGCGCAGATCCGCGCCGTGATTCAGCAGGTGCGTGGCGAAGGCGTGTCGCAGCGTGTGCGGCGACAGGGTGTCGTCGATCCCCGCCGCCCGGGCGTATCGCTTGATGAGATGCCAGAACATCTGCCGTGTCATGGGCTCGCCGTGCCGGGTTAGGAACAGGAACGGCGAGGAGGCGTTGCCGAGCAGCGCGGGGCGCGCCGACTTGACGTAGCGCTGCAGCCACTGCATCGCCTCTTCTCCCATGGGCACGAGCCGCTCCTTCTCACCCTTGCCCGTCACGCGCAACGCCCCCTGGCGCAGGTTCACCTGCACCCCCAGCAGCCGCACCAGTTCCGATACCCGCAGGCCGGTGGCGTACATGAGCTCGAGCATGGCGCGGTCGCGCAGGCCGAGCGGCTGGTCGGTATCCGGGGCGTTAAGCAGCTGCTCGACGCTCGCCTCGGAGATCACCTTGGGCAGCGACCGTCCGAGCCGCGGCGCAGGCACCCCCGTGCTCGGGTCGTGCCCGAGCACGCGTTCCCGCACCAGGTACTGGTAGAAGCGCCGCAGGGTCGAGAGCCGGCGCGCGGTGCTGCGCGCCGAGGCGCGGGGATGGCTGGCGAGGAACTCCAGGAGATGCGCGGACCCGGCACCGGTGACTGTCACCGCGCGGACCGCGAGCCAGCGGCAGAACGCGGCGAGGTCGCCGCGATACGCCGACAGCGTGAGATCGCTCAGACCGCGCTCCACCCAGATGGCATCCAGGAATCGCTCGACCAGGTTGTCCGGGTCCGCCCTGGCGGCGTCGGTGGATGAGGGAGCTGCGGCGGCCACGCGATCGCAGGCGAGGTCTAGAAACGCAAACGGGGGATGCCGAGCCGGCATCCCCCGTCATGGGTGCGTCGCAGTGCTGACACCGGCAGAGGTGTCGGCGCGCGCCGACCGTGTTACTCGGACTTGTCCTTGCTCTCGATGCGCTCCTTGATGCGCGCCGCCTTGCCGCGCAGGTCGCGCATGTAATAGAGCTTGGCCTGGCGCACGTGGCCGCGGCGCTTGACGCTGATCTCGCTGACCGTCGGGCTGTAGGTGCGGAACACGCGCTCCACGCCCTCGCCGTGGGAGATCTTGCGCACGGTGAACGAGGAGTTCAGCCCGCGGTTGCGCTTGCCGATGACCACGCCCTCGAACGCCTGCAGGCGCTCACGCTCGCCCTCCTTCACCTTCACCTGCACGACGACCACGTCGCCGGGGCGAAACTCCGGCACTTCGCGGTTCATCTGCTCTTTTTCGATCTGCTCGATCACCTTGCTCATGGCGTCTTCCTCTCAAATCAGTCGTCACTGCCAAACCTTTGCCCGGCCCGGCTCGCGATGGGAGCCTGCACGCCGCAGGCGTGCTTCACCGCCACCGCCGATCACGCTTCACTTCGCCGGCGTCGCGGCCTCCGCGGGCCCTCGTTCCGACACGAACTCCTCCAGCAGCAGCCGGTCGCTCCGCGCCAGCGGCATGTCCGCCAGCAGATCGGGGCGCCGCAACCAGGTCATGCCCAGCGCCTGCTTGCGCCGCCATCGCGCGATGACCGCGTGGTTGCCGGAGAGCAAAACCTCCGGTACCCGCCGCCCGTCGATCTCCTCCGGGCGCGTATAGTGCTCGCAATCGAGCAGCCCGTCGACGAAGGAGTCCTGCCGCGCGGAATCCTCGTCGCCCAACGCCCCGGGGATCAGCCGCACCAGGGCGTCGATCAACACCATCGCGGGCAGTTCGCCGCCGCTCAGCACGTAGTCGCCGATGGACAGTTCCTCGTCGATCTCGGTGCCGATGAGGCGCTCGTCGATGCCTTCGTAACGGCCGGCGACCAGCACCGCGTTTCCGAGGCCGGCGATGCGCTCCACCCCCGCCTGACCGAGCCGGCGTCCTCTCGGCGAGAGATAGATCACCGTGCAGGGCTCGAGCGCCGCGCGTGCCGCGCGTATCGCGCCGCGCAGCGGCTCCACCATCATCACCATCCCCGGGCCGCCGCCGTAAGGCCGGTCGTCGACGCTGCGATGGCGATCCGTCGCGTAATCGCGCGGATTCCAGGTTTGCACCTCTACCAGTCCGTTGGCCACCGCCCTTCCCGAGACGCCGAATTCGGTCAGCGCCCGCAGCATCTCGGGGAACAGGGTCACCACGCCTATGCGCCGCATGCCGCCCCCTGCGAGTGCCTCGGTGCGACTCAGTAATCCTCGTCCCAGTCCACCTCGATCACGCCGGTGGACTCGTCAATCCCGAGCACATGGACGCCGAACACCAGCGGGATCAGATGCTCGTGCGCACCGCGCACCACCAGCACGTCGTGGGCACCGGTCTCGAAGATCCGCTGCACGGTGCCGAGCCTGACGCCCTCGCGGTTCACCACCGCCAGGCCGACGAGGTCGGTTTGGTAATACTCCCCGGCCCCCAGCGCCGGCAGCTGCGAGCGCTTCACCGCGATGGCCGCTCCCACCAGGGTTCGCGCCAGGTCGCGATCTTCTATTCCCGCCAGTCTCGCGACCAGCCCCTTGCCGTGCGGCCTGCCCTCGGCAAGCTCATAAGGCCGCCAGGAGCCGGCCTGCTGCAGATACCACGGCGCGTACTTCAAAATGTTTTCAATCGGCCGCGTGTGGGAGTAGACCCGCACCCAGCCCTGCACCCCGAACAGCCCACTGACCTTGCCCAGGATGACGTAACGCTCCTCTGCCGCCGCCGGCGGCGGAACCTCAGGCGGCGTGACGGGCAATCAGGTCAGCCACCCGTTCGGAGGCCTTGGCGCCCTTGGAAACCCAGTAATCCACGCGCGCCTTGTCAATCTGAAACTTCGGCTCGTTGCTCGCCGCCATGGGGTTGAAGAAGCCGATGCGCTCGAGCTTCTGGCCGTCGCGCTTGCAGCGGCTGTCGGTCACCACGATGTAGTAGTACGGGCGCTTCTTGGCGCCACCGCGCGATAAACGTATGGTTACCATGCGACTTAAGTTCCTGTCAGAATAGGATTTGTCAGGCAGCGGGCGGCGTTCGCCGACGCCGCGAAAGGCGCGTATTGTACGGATAAGCTCCGAAAATGAAAAGGATAAATGACGCCCACCGGCTCTGATCAGCTGGCCGCCGAGAAGGCGGCCCTGCGGGCCGGGTTGAAGGCCGCCCGTGACGCCCTCTCCGAGGCCGACCGCCAGCGCTGCTCCGCGGCCATATGCCAGCGGCTGACGGCCCTGCAGGCCATGCGATCGGCCGCCCGCGTGTTCGTGTTCATCTCCAGCGGCAGCGAGGTCCACACACATGATCTCCTCAGGCAGCTGCTGGCCGAGGGACGCGAGGTCGCGGTCCCGAAGATCCTGGGCAGGACCGAGATGATCGCCTGCAGGCTGCGCGAGTGGGAGGGGCTGCGCCCGGCGCAACTCGGGATCCTGAGCCCCGTCGCCACCGAGGCGGTGAACGAGGAATTCGATGTGGTGGTGACACCGGGCCTGGGGTTCACCGAGGCCGGCCATCGCATCGGCTTCGGCGCGGGCTATTACGATCGCTGGTTCGCCGGCCACCGCTGCCGGGCGAAGATCGCCCTGGCGTTCGAGGCGCAGATCCTCCCCGCGGTGCCCACGGACGAGAACGACGTTCCGGTCGACGCCATCGTCACGGAGCGGCGGGTGATCGCGATACACGCCGGGGTGTGCTGAAGCACGGGAGCCGGCCCGGCGAAGACATCGCGGCCACCGCCTTTCCATCGCTGAGGACAACGACGGAGGAGACCACGTGCTGCGGGCCGTATTGAAGCGACTGTTCCGCCTGCTGTTCGGCGTCCGCGTGGTCGGGGACACGGCCCCGATGACCCACGGCAGGCTGCTGGTGATCGCCAATCACCTCTCCTTCCTCGACGGGCTCCTGCTCGGCCTGTTCCTGCCCATACGCCCCACCTTCGTGGTGCATACGACGGTGCTGAAGCAGCCATTGTTCCGGATGGTGCTCTCCCAGGTCCCGCACCTGGCGGTCGATCCCACCAGCCCGATGGCCATGAAGAAGGTCATTGCGCTGCTCGAATCCGACCGGCCCGTCGCCATCTTCCCGGAAGGCCGCATCACCCTGACCGGCAGCATCATGAAGGTCTACGAGGGCCCCGCCTTCGTCGCCGCCAGGACCGGCGCCACCATCCTGCCGGTGCGACTGGACGGTCCGGAACGTTCGTACTTCAGCCGTCTGTCCGGGCAATTCCGCCGAAAACTGTTTCCGCGCATCACGATCACGCTGCTGCCGACGACCACCATCGCGATGCCGGAGGCGCCGACGGCGAAGCAGCGGCGGCGCAAGGCCGGCGAGGCGATGCGCCGGCTCATGCAGGAGATGGTGTTCTCCTCCCGGCCGTCGCAGACGCTTTTCACCGCCTTCCTCGACGCCATGGCGATCAACGGCCGGAACGCGCGCCTGCTCGAGGACATGAACCAGCAGGAGCAGTCCTATCGCGAACTGCTGAAGCGCAGCCTCGCCATCGGGCGACTGGTCGCCAGGGTCAGCGAGGAGCGCGAGAACGTCGGCCTGCTCCTGCCCAACGTCAGCGCCACCGTGTGCACGATCCTCGGAATGAGCGCGATGCGGCGCGTGCCGGCGATGCTGAACTACACGGCCGGCGCCGCCGGCATGCAATACGCCTGCGAGGCGGCCGGCGTGCGCACCATCCTCACCTCGCGGCGGTTCCTGGAGACCGCCAAGCTGGCAGCGACCGTGGAGGCGATCCGGAACGTGCAGTTGGTGTACCTGGAGGATCTGCACCCGCGATTCACCCTGGCGGACCGGCTCTGGCTCGTCCTCTACGCGCTGCGGATGCCGCGCGTGGCGATGCGGCGGACATCGCCGCATGACCCGGCGGTCGTGCTGTTCACCTCCGGCTCCGAGGGCAAGCCCAAGGGCGTGGTGCTGAGCCACGACGCACTGCTCGCCAACGTGGCGCAGGTCCGCGCGGTGGTGGATTTCTCGCCGGCCGACAAATTCCTCGTCGCCCTGCCGGTGTTTCACGCCTTCGGGTTGACCTGCGGCGCCATCATGCCGCTGGTCACCGGCAGCAGGCTGTTTCTCTATCCCTCGCCGCTGCACTACCGCGTCATCCCCGAGGTCATCTACGACCGCGGCTGCACGGTGCTGTTCGGCACCAGCACCTTCCTCGGCGCCTACGCCAAGTTCGCCCACCCCTACGATTTCTATCGGCTGCGCTACGTGGTCTCCGGGGCCGAGAAACTGAACGACGAGGTCCGCAAGGCGTGGTACGAGAAGTTCGGGATAAGGATCATGGAGGGCTACGGCGCCACCGAATGCGCGCCGGTGATCGCCGTGAACACCCCGATGGCCTATCGCACCGGTACCGTCGGCACGCTGCTGCCGGGTGTGGAGCACCGCCTGCAGCCGGTCGAGGGCATCGGCGAAGGCGGCGTGCTGCACGTGCGCGGGCCGAACGTCATGCTCGGCTACTATCTGCACGAGAGGCCCGGGGTGCTGCAACCGCCGGCCTCCGACATCGGCGCGGGCTGGCACAGTACCGGCGACATCGTCGCGATCGACCAGGACGGCTTCCTCAGCATCCGGGGCCGGGTGAAGCGGTTCGCCAAGATCGCCGGGGAGATGGTGTCGCTGGAGGTGGTCGAGAAAATCGCGCAGGCCGCCTCGCCCGGCGGGCATCACGCCACCGTGGCGATCGCCGATCCGAAACGCGGCGAGTCGCTGGTGCTGTTCACCACCGACGCCGCACTGGACCGGGAGGCGATCCTGCAGGGGGCCCGCACGCTCGGGGCGCCGGAGCTGGCCGTGCCGCGGCGGATCGAACACTTAAAGGAGCTGCCGCTGCTCGGCACCGGCAAGACCGACTACGTCCATCTGAAGCGACTCGCCGAGACTGCCGCCTGAGGGACCCGCCCACGGCAGCCGGCAAGTCGATTTACTTTGTCATGTTAATGCTCTAACTTATTGAAGATATTCCTTCCTGACTACACCAATTCACGTAGTCTCGAGCGGGCTGCTGCGAGGGGTGTGCATGGCACGGTGGCGGGGCTGGATGTGCGGCGCGGCGCTCCTGGCGACGGGGGTGTGCGGCTGCACGGCGCTGCCGCCGGCGTTGAAGCTCGGCACGCTCGCACTGACCGGCGCAAGCTACCTCGTGACGGGCAAGGGCCCCTCCGACCACGTCATCTCCGCCATCGCCGAGCAGGACTGCGCGCTGTTGCGCGTGGTGAGGGATACTCCCATCTGCGTCGCGAATCCGCCCTCGGCCACGGCCGCCCTCGCCAGCCGCGAGAAATCCCCCGCGCCGACCGGGCGGGCACGGCACACCGGCCAGGGGCAACCGGCGCCGCCGCAGTATTACCTGGTGCTGGGCAGCTTCAGCGCCGAGGGCAATGCCGAGCGCTGGCGTCGATCACTGGCACGGTTCGACACCGCGATCGCCCGCGCCGGTCCCGGCCCGGACCACGCGCCGGCCCGCTATCGCGTGGTGATGGGGCCGTATCGGGAGGAGGAATCCTTGCAGCGCAGAACGGAAGTCGCGAAGATGCTGCGACAGGAGGTATGGCGGGTGCGGCTGTGCAGCGCCACTCTCAGCGCGCCGCCTTGCGCGGCGCCGGCCATGGTCGCCAGCCGCTGATCCCGGCGGCGGGCCCTGGCGCAAACGCAAACGGGCCCGAAGGCCCGTTTTCTCCCGGTCCGGCCTGCAGCGCCCCGGATCAGCCGCCGACGCTTACCGCCTTGATGCTGAGGCGGATGCGCCCCTGCTTGTCGACCTCCAGGACCTTGACCTTGACCATGTCGCCTTCGCGGAGCTTGTCGCTGACATTCTCGACCCGCTCCTCGGAGATCTGCGAGATGTGCACCAGGCCGTCCTTGCCGGGCAGGATGTTCACGAACGCGCCGAAATCCATCAGCTTGGCGACGCGACCCTCGTAGACCATTCCCACCTGCACATCGGCGGTGATCTGCTCGACCCGGCGCTTGGCCTCGAGGCCCGCTGCGGCGTCGACGGAGGCGATTTTTACCGTGCCGTCGTCCTCGATGTCGATGGTCGTGCCCGTCTCCTCGGTGATCGCGCGGATGGTGACGCCACCCTTGCCGATCACGTCGCGTATCTTGTCCGGATGGATCTTGAAGGCGATGATGCGCGGCGCGTGCTCGGACATCTCCTCGCGCGGCGCGCTGATGGTCTTGGCCATCTCGCCGAGGATATGCATGCGGCCTTCCTTCGCCTGCGCCAGGGCCTGTTCCATGATGGCCGCGGTGATGCCGCTGATCTTGATATCCATCTGCAGCGCGGTAATGCCGGCCGTCGAGCCAGCCACCTTGAAATCCATGTCGCCGAGGTGATCCTCGTCACCCATGATGTCGGAGAGCACCACCCACTTCGGTCCCTCCATGATGAGGCCCATGGCGATGCCGGCCACCGGCGCCTTGATCGGCACGCCCGCGTCCATCAGCGACAGGCTGGCGCCGCACACCGAGGCCATCGAACTGGAACCGTTGGATTCGGTGATCTCGGAGACCACGCGCACCACGTACTGGAACTTGTCCTTCGAAGGCATCATGGCCTCGACACCGCGGCGCGCCAGACGGCCATGACCGATCTCGCGGCGCTTCGGCGAGCCGACGCGTCCGACCTCGCCCACCGAAAACGGCGGGAAGTTGTAGTGGAAAAGGAAGCGGTCGCTGCGCTCGCCCTCGATGGCGTCGATGATCTGCGCGTCGCGCTCGGTGCCGAGCGAGGTGACGACCATCGCCTGCGTCTCACCGCGGGTGAACAGCGCCGAGCCGTGCGTGCGCGGCAGCAGGCCGACACGGCAGGTGATGGGACGGATCTGGGTCTTGTTCCGGCCGTCGATGCGCCGTCCCTCCTCCAGCGCCATCGCGCGCACGATCTTGTATTCCAGGTTCTCGATGGCGGTCTTGACGTGCTCCGGCTTCCACTTCGGCTCCTGCCCGGCCGGCAGCAGCGCCGTGGCGATCTCGCTGCGCAGCTTGGCGAGCGTATCGCGACGAAGCAGCTTATCGACGATGGTGTAGCCCTCCCGAATACGCGCGGCGTAGGCATCGACAGCCGCCAGCAGCTCGCTTTCGGTGGCCGGAGGCGTCCAATCCCAGGCCGGTGTTCCGACCGCCGTCGCCAGTTCTCGAATGGCGCTGATGGCGGTCTGTAACTGCTGGTGTCCGAACAGCACGGCGCCGAGCATGACGTCCTCGGGCAGTTCCTTCGCCTCCGACTCCACCATCAGCACCGATGTATCGGTGCCGGCGACAACCAGATCCAGCAGCGAGTCTTCCAGGTCCTTGAAGCTCGGATTGAGCAGGTACTGGCCGTCGCGATAACCGACGCGGGTGGCGCCGATCGGGCCGTTGAACGGGATGCCCGAGACGGCAAGCGCCGCCGAGGCGCCGAGCATCGCCGGGATGTCCGGATCGACCTTCGGGTCCAGCGACAGGACGGTGGCGACGATCTGAACCTCGTTGCGGAACCCTTCGGGGAACAGCGGACGCAGGGGGCGATCGATGAGGCGGCAGGTCAGCGTCTCCTTTTCGCTCGGCCGCCCTTCGCGCTTGAAGAACCCGCCCGGGATCTTGCCGGCGGCGTACGTCTTCTCCTGGTAATCGACGGTCAGCGGGAAGAAATCGCGATCCGACTCGTTCCTGTTGCCGACCACCGTGACCAGCACCACGGTCTCGCCCATGCTTACCATCACCGCGCCCGTGGCCTGGCGGGCGATTTCGCCGGTCTCCAGGGTTACGGTATGCGCGCCGTATTGAAATGACGTTTTCGTCGGTGCCATGGCAGTCACCAAATGATGAGAGATGAAATGAAAAGCCCGCGATGTACGCGGGCGTGATTGTCTTACTTGCGCAGACCCAGCTTGCTGATGAGGCCGCGGTAACCGTCCGGGTTCGAACGCTTCATGTAGTCGAGGAGCTTGCGGCGCTTGTTGATGAGCCGCAGCAGGCCCTGGCGGGAGTGCAGGTCGTGCGTGTGCGTCTTGAAGTGCTCGGTCAATTCTTCGATGCGGGCGGACATCAGGGCCACCTGCACCTCGGGGGAGCCCGTGTCGGTTTGCTTACGTTGGTTGTCCTTGATGATGGCGCTCTTGCGCTCGGAGGTTATTGCCATGGAATACTCCTGCTACGCTGTCTCTTCTGTCGGTCTGTCGGCTTCAAAGCGGGCGCTATTGTAGCCACGCAAGTGCCGGGTAACAAGGAAAAACTGCCGGTCCGAGACGGTCCGGCGCACGCCCCGCGGCCTGCCGGAGGAGCGGCCTTCCATCAACTCCAGTTGACCAGGCGCCGCGGCGCGACGCGGCCGTCCTCGGTTCTCTCGCCGATGCCCATGAAGCGCCCCTCCTCGTCGTACATCCGCAGCAGCCCCGCCGCCGCTCCGGCCGTCCGCACCGCCTGTCCGGTGCGAACGTAATAAGCGGAATCTCTTGAGAATTGCACGGCGGCGAGCTGGGGCAGGGCCAGATCCATGGCGATCAGAACTGCGTCGAGGGCCTGCGCCCCCTCCTGCGCGCGCCTCTCCAGCTCCTCGAGCGCATGCGCGTCCTCGATGCTGAACGGCGACACACGGGTGCGCCGCAGGGCGCGCAGGTGTGCGACAGTGCCGAGCGCGCTGCCGATATCCTCGGCGAGCGTGCGGATGTAAGTTCCCTTGCTGCAGCGGACCCGTATCTCCATCTCCGCGTCGCTGAGCGCGAGGCGCTCGATGGCATGGATGGTGACGGTACGCGCCCTGCGCTCCACCGTCACGCCCTGGGCCGCCAGGCGGTAGAGGCGCTCCCCCTGGTGCTTGAGCGCCGAGTACATGGGCGGAACCTGCTCGATCTCGCCGAGGAATCCTCGCAGCACCCGATCGACCGCGTCGGTACCGAGCACGGGCACGGGTCGGGTCTCGATCACCTCGCCGGCCGCATCCGCCGTGGTGGTCCGCGTGCCGAATCCGATGCGTGCCACGTACTCCTTGTCGGCATCGAGCAGATAGGGCGTGACCTTGGTCGCCTCACCCAGGCAGACCGGCAGCAGCCCGCCGGCCGGCGCGTCGAGGTTGCCGGTGTGGCCGGCCTTGGCGGCATTGAACAGCCGCTTCACGCGCTGCAGCGCCGTGTTGGAGGTGATGCCGACGGGTTTGTCGAGGAGCACGATGCCGTGCACCGCCCGCCGTTCGCGGGCGCGGTTCATCGGTCCTCGTCTGCCTCGGGCCGGTCCCGGGCGGAGTCGTGGGCGGCGTCCGATTCGTGCAGCAACGCGTCGATGCGCGCGCCCTGCTCCACGGACTCGTCGAAACGGAAGGACAGCCGCGGCGTGTAGCGCAGCCGCACGGCACGGCCGAGGAGCGCGCGCAGCTCCCCGAGGTGGGGATGCAGCCGTCGCAGGACCTCCTGGTGGGACACCGCGCCGCCCAGGTGCGTGACGAACAGCCGCGCGTCGCGCAGATCCGGCGACACGTCCACATCCGAGAGCGTCAGCATGCCCAGGCCCTCGTCGCTCGCGATCCGCTGCAGCGGCTGGGCGAGCTCGCGCCGGATGCTCTCGGCAACGCGGCGCGGGCGCGTGCTGGGGGCGGGCCGCCCCCAGGCATCGTCGTTACGGCTGGCCATGGGTGCTGTCGCGACGGCCGGCGTCAGAGCGTGCGCGCGACTTCCGTGCGCTCGAACACTTCAATCTGGTCGCCGGGCTTGACGTCGTTGTAGTTCTTCACGCCGATGCCGCATTCGGTGCCCGATTTGACCTCCTGTACGTCGTCCTTGAACCGGCGCAGCGACTCCAGCGCGCCTTCATAGATGACGACGTTGTCGCGCAGCACACGTATGGGGTTGTTGCGCTTGATGACGCCGGTGGTGACGATGCAGCCGGCGATGGCCCCGAACTTCGAGGACCGGAACACGTCGCGCACCTCGGCGACACCGATGATCGTCTCCTTGACCTCAGGCGAAAGCATGCCGGAGAGCGCGGCCTTCACGTCGTCGATGACGTCGTAGATGATGCTGTAGTAGCGCAGGTCGATCTTCTCGGACTCGATGAGCTTGCGGGCGCTCGCGTCGGCGCGGACGTTGAAGCCGACGATCATCGCGCTCGATGCCAGCGCCAGGTTGACGTCGGACTCGGTGATGCCGCCCACGCCGCTGGAGACGATGTTTACGTTGACCTCCTCGTTGGACAGCTTGGTCAACGCGTCGGAAAGCGCCTCCGCGGAGCCCTGCACGTCGGCCTTGACGAGGACGTTGAGGCTGACCTGCTTGCCTTCCTCCATGCGCGAGAACACGTTCTCGAGCTTGGTGGCCTGCTGGCGCGCCAGCTTGGCCTCGCGGCTCTTGGCCTGGCGCAGCAGCGAGATCTCGCGCGCCTTGCGCTCGTCGCCCACGACGACCGCCTCGTCGCCCGCATTGGGCGTGGAGGAAAGTCCGAGCACCTCCACCGGGGTGGAGGGTCCCGCCGTCTCCACGGGACGGCCGTTCTCGTCGACCATCGCGCGCACACGGCCGAACTCGAAGCCGGTCAGCAGGATGTCGCCCTTGCGCAGGGTGCCGTTCTGAACCAGCACGGTGGCCACCGGACCGCGCCCCTTGTCGAGCCGGGATTCGATGACCGCGCCGGTCGCCGGTCCGTCCTCCACCGCCTTCAGTTCCAGCACCTCGGCCTGAAGCAGGATGGCGTCGAGCAGTTCGTTGACGCCCTCGCCGGTCTTGGCGGACACGCGCACGAACTGCGTGTCGCCGCCCCAGTCCTCGGGGATGACGCCGTGCTGGGTC
>JAWLAN010000023.1:0-82494 GCA_041395385.1 Gammaproteobacteria bacterium | reverse complement strand
CGCGAGCCGCCCGTTAATCCGTGGGCGTCGCTGCAGGCGGGGTTACTCCTTCGTCGGCGGCGTGTCGAATTTGGAATCTGCTCGTGCGCCGAGCGGCGGCGAAGACGGCGTATCGAGCCAGAACTCAACGGCGGACTGTCGAAGTCGCAATTCCGCCTACGCCGAACTTCTGGGGGCACAATTGGGGTAACCCAAGCAACATCGCCGCGCACACCATCATTGTGTTCAACAAGTTAGGCGTTATTTTCGACTCCCTCTCTCGCACCATGAACACGTCCAGTAGCACCACAGTCACCCTTGACTGACACGGGGAATCACCTCGCCGACCCTCGCATGGCGTCGGCGATGACAAGGCCTGGCTCACGAGCCTCGATCGCGCGACATGGTTTCGCCATCCCGTGCGTGCCGGCCGGCAGAGGCTCCGCGACATCCGCTTCCAGAGCATCGCGGGATCACACCGGCTCGCAACCGGTCATGCCTTCTTCAGCCAGGATGTTCGGCGCATGGCAACGGTCAGGAGGAGGTGCCGATGCGCCCGCGCCGCAGAACGCCGCTCTGCTGCGACGCCGGTTCGATGGCCGTCGCGCTTCTCCTGCGGCGCGCGCAGTGCTTCAATGGCGAGCACGGAGGGACGCCACGCAATGCGACGAATCCTGGTCACAGGTGCCTTGGGTCAAATCGGTTCGGAGCTCGTGCCGGCGCTGCGCCAGCGCCACGGTGCCGACCGCGTAGTGGCTTCCGACATTCGCATGCGTCAACCCGGCGAGGCAGCCGATGACGAACTGTACGAACACGTCGACTGCACCAAGCTGCATCAAATCCAGGAAGCCGTGCGGCGTTACGACGTCGGCACGATCTACCATCTGGCGGCGTTGCTCTCCGCCACCGCCGAAGATCGCCCCCAGATCGCCTGGCAGCTCAACATGGGCGGTATCTACGACGTGCTCGAAGTCGCGCGACAATTCGGTTGCGCCGTGTTCTATCCGAGCTCGATCGGTGCCTTTGGTCCGACGACACCGCGCGACAACACCCCGCAAGATACGATTCAGCGGCCGACGACGATGTATGGCATCACCAAAGTCGCGGGCGAGCTACTGTGCGACTACTACGTCCGTCGCTTCGGCGTCGACGCGCGCGGACTGCGGCTGCCTGGGCTCATCTCGTATGTCGCGGCGCCTGGCGGCGGAACCACCGACTACGCGGTCGAGATCTTCCACCAGGCGGTTCGCTACAAGCACTACACGTGCTTCCTGAGGGCCGATACGCGTCTCGACATGATGTACATGCCCGACGCGATCACGGCGATCATGCGCCTGATGGATGCCGACGCCGCAAAGCTCACCCATCGCAACGCCTTCAACGTCACGGCGATGCAGTTTACGCCGGCCGAGCTCGCCGCGGAGATCGGCAAACACATCGAGGGCTTCGGTATCGACTACGACATCGATCCGGTACGCCAGGCCATCGCCGATTCCTGGCCGCGTTCGCTCGACGACTCCGCCGCACGCGCCGAGTGGGGATGGCGTCCGCACTACGACATGCCAACGATGGTGGCCGACTTGATCAGGCAGATACGCGCGAAGCTGCGGCCGGCGATCGGCCCGCAGTGAGACCGAACGGAGACGACCATGCCGCACGACAGGCTGCAACGACGACTGGCCGAGGCGATCGCGACGCTCGACACCACGAAGACGAGCAAGCGACACGAGGTTGCGATCACGGCAATCGTGCCTGCCGCGCGTGGTCGCGGCCCAAGGTACCTGCTCGAGGGCCACGGCCAAACCGCATTCCTGCGCATGAACAGCAACGGCTACCTCGGCATGGCCACGCGCCCCGAGGTCCTGGCCGCCGCCGAGCGGGCCGCCAGGTGCTTTGGCGCCGGACCGGGAGCGGTGCGGTTCATCAGTGGGACCTGGTCGCCGCACATCCAGCTCGAGTCGCGGCTGGCAGCGTTTCACCGTCGCGAAGCTGCCATGATCTTCAGCTCGGCGTACGCGACCGTGATGGGCGTATTGCCGTCGCTGATCACCGGCACGACCGCGGTCATCAGCGATGCGCTCAACCACAACTGCATCATCAACGCGATCCGACTCGCCGGACCCCGGCATAAGTTTGTCTACAGGCACCTCGACGTCGCCGAGTTGGAAAGCGCCCTGCAGCAAGCGCAGAAGCACTGCGACCGCGCGATCATTGTCACCGATGGAGTTTTCAGTATGCGTGGCGACCACGCGCCGCTGGCCAGGATCGCCGCCCTGGCGAAACGTTATGACGCCGGGTTCGCGGACAACGTGCTCATCATCGTCGACGACTCTCACGGTGTCGGCGCCTTCGGCGCAACCGGCCGCGGCACCGAGGAGTTCACCGCATGCGGACAGGTGGACCTGCTCGTTGGAACACTCGGCAAGGCACTGGGCGCGAACGGAGGCTATGTCGTCGGAAGCCAGACCGTGATCGATTACCTGCGTGAGACCGCACCCTTCTACATCTACTCCAATCCGATCAGCGCGGGTGACGCGGCGGCCGCCACGCAAGCGATCGATACGCTCGACAGTCCCGTGGGGTTGGAGTTGCTCGCTCACCTCCGGGCCATGACCAAACGCTTTGCGGCCGGACTCGAGGCCCTCGGGCTCGAGACCATCGCGGGCGGCCATCCGGTGGTTCCCCTGTTGGTCCGCGACACCGCCCGCACGCAGGCATTGGTCGAGCGGCTGCGCGATCACGCCATTTTGGCCACGGGTCTCAGCTATCCTGTCGTCCCGCGCGGCGAAGAGGAGATCCGCTTTCAGGTCTGCGCCGACCACACCGAGTCCGACATCGACGAGGCCCTAGGGGTGATCGCCAAGCTTCACGGTCAGGCCTGAGCTCGAACGTGCACGGCAGTCGATGACGCCACGCCATCACTGGCGCATCACCGTCAGCAGTACCTCGTTGCCGCGGCCGCGGTATTCCACGTCGTCGAAACACATCAGCCGGCTCATGGCGATGCCGCGGCCATGCAGATCGAGGGCGCGCGCCGGGTTGAAGTCGAGATACGCCTGCCAGTCGAAGCCCGCGCCCTCGTCGATGATCGTCAGCGTCACCCGATCGGGGCGATTCTCGAGGATGGCCCGCGCCTGGCGCCTGGCGAACTGCGGCAGCAACAGGCGCCGCTCGACCTCCGCATGCCAGGCGCCCTCGCGCAGCAGGGCGGATTTGTCCCCGTAGCTCAGCTCCAGATTGCCGTGCTCGACGGCATTGAGCAGGAACTCCGAGATGCCGGTCACCACGCGCTGCGGATCCGGGAAGAACATCGCCAGGTGCGCGGCGAGCGTGCTCACCTCCTCCAGCGTGCGACATCTGAACTCGGCCAGGTGGAGCATTGCGTTGCCGTGCGCCTGGCGGCGGAGGCGCGCCTGCAGATCGCGTTGATTCTTGAAATCGCAGACCGCCGCGGACACGATCGAACGCAGCACGTCGCTGGAAAACGGCTTGGCGAGGTAGTAGTAGGCGCCCTTGGCGATCCCCTCGGCCACCTGCTGCGGCTCGGCCAGCCCGGTCTGAATGATGACGGGCACGTCGCGCAGCGCAGGGTCGGACTTGATCCGGCCCAGGAACTGTATGCCGTCCTCGCCCGGCATGTTCCGATCCAGCAGCACTGCATCGAATCCGGCATGAGGCTGCTGCTTGAGCAGGTCCCAGGCGCGCGCGCTGCTGTCCGCGACAACGACCTCGAATCCCGCCGGCGCGAGGTACTTGTCGATGAGCTTGAGGTAAAAGGCCTCGTCGTCGACCGCGAGCACGCGGGCCGGGCTGGCCGCCGCCGCCGACAGGTTCATGCCGCCACCTCCATCATCGATGTTGTCCAGCGCCATGGTCTACTCGTTTGCGGGCGGCTGCCAGGCGCCGCACCAGGCGCGAAGGTCCGCCGCCGACAGCGGGCGGCTGACGAGAAATCCCTGCGCCAGGTGGCAGCCGCGCGCCTTCAGCCAGCGCCATTGTCCCGCGGTCTGCACGCCCTCGGCGATCACCTTCATCCCGAGCTGTTTCGCCAGCTCGATGGAATTCTCGACGATGGCGCGCGCCACGCCGTCGGTCTCGGCCGCCTGCACGAACTGCATGTCGATCTTCAGCTCCGTGAACGGCAGGCGGTGCAGCGACTCCAGCGACGAGTAGCCCGTGCCGAAATCGTCGATCGAAAGATTGAATCCCTTGATGCGCAGCCGCGCCAGGATATCGGCGGCCACGGTGGGTTGATTGGCGAGCGAGGTCTCGGTCACCTCGAAGACGATGTGACGGTGCGCGATCCCGCGCGCGGCGATGCGCGCCATGACGTGCTCGGGGAAGTGCACGTCGGACAGCGCGCTGCCTGGTATGTTGATGGCGAGCGCGCCGTCGTAGCCGGCAGTGTCGAGCATCTCGGAGTAACCGGCCAGCGCCAGCTCCAGCACGCGTTGGGTGACGGGGATGGCGAACTCCTCGGTCTGCGCGAGGGGGATGAACTCCGCGGGATGGATGAGGCCGTAATGCGGATGCTGCCATCGCACCAGCGCCTCCACGCCGCGCCAGCGTCCGTCCTGGAAATCGACCTGCGGCTGAAAATGCACCACCAGCTCCCCGCCCTCGAGCGCTCGCCGCAGCTCGGCGGCGGTGACCTCCAGCCGCGCTATGCTGCCGCCCGGCGTCTGCTGCTCGGCCCGCAACAGCGCGAGCAGGTCGGTGACGCTGAAAGGCTTGGAGAGCGCCCCCTTGAGGTTCAACCCCAGGCCGGTCGCGAGACGCGCGGCCGTGTCGAGCACCCGCCGATCGAAGCCGCTGATGAGGATGAGCCTGGCCTTGCAGCCGGCCTGCGCCAGCTCGCGTATCACCTCGATGCCGTCGATGTCCGGCATCGCGAGATCCAGCGCGATCACGTCCTGGGCCTGCTGCAGGCCGGCGCGCAGTTCCACCGCCGCGCCGGCCTCCTGCACCTCGAAGCCGGCCTGCCGGCCAATGCGCCGCACCAGGGTGCGAATTCCGACCTCGTCGTCGATGACCAGCAGTCGCGGGCGTGCCGCCGTGCCTTCCTCGTGCATGTTCATGGCTGCGAAACCACGCATTGGCTACATTCACCCGCTGCCGCCCGGCGCGGGGCGCGACGGCAAATTCCTGCGCACGGGTTCGCCAGGCCGCGGCCTGGCGCCCGGGACGCGCGCACTGTTCGCGGGGCAACCCTCATGCCGGCAGGGCATCGCGCTCATCGAGCTCGCGGCGCACCGCGCGCGCCAGCTCGTCCTGCCGGAACGGCTTCTCCAGCACCCGCCACTGCTGCTTGACGCCATCGAGCGCATCGTCAGCGTAGCCGCTCATCAGCAGCACGCGCGTGGCGGGATGCCGCTGCGTGACCGTGCGCGCGAGCGCCGCGCCGTCCATCGGGCCTGGCATGACGACGTCGGTCAGCATCAGATCGAATCGCTCGGTCTGCATGCGCTTCAACGCCTCCGCGGGCGAGTCCGCCAGCGCCACCCGGTAGCCGGCGGCGACGAGCCATTCGCGGATGATCTTGCGCAGGTCGAACTCGTCGTCGACCACCAGCACCGACTCGCCCGCCCGCGCTGTCGGCCGATCGCCCGGCGCCGCCGCGCCCTCCTCCTCCCGGACCGGCGTCGCCGCCACAGGCAGTGCCAGCTTCACGCAGGTCCCCACCCCCACCGTGCTGCTGATGGTCGCGGTGCCGCCGGACTGGCGCGCGAAACCGTAGACCATCGCCAGGCCCAGCCCGGTGCCCTTGCCGCGCTCCTTGGTGGTGAAGAACGGGTCGAAGGCGCGCTCGACCACCTCCGGCTGCATGCCGCAGCCGGTATCCTCCACCCTCACCTCGATATAGGTCCCCGGATCGAGGTCCGCGGCGAGGTGGGTGTCGCCGGCATCGACCAGCGCGGTGCTGATGCGCAGCTCGCCGCCGCCGGGCATGGCGTCGCGCGCGTTGATCACCGTGTTGAGCACGGCGTTGTTGAAGCTGCCCGGGTCGAGGTAGGCGCGCACGCCGGGGACGCCCGGCTCCAGCCGTACCTCGACCCGCTTGCCGGCGGTCTGCCGCAGCAGCGGTCCCATCTCGGTCAGGGCCGCGTCGACCTCCACGATCTTCGGCGCCAGCGCCTGGCGCCGCGCCACTGCCAGCAGCGACTTGGTGACCTCCACCCCGCGATGGGCCGCAGACATCGCGGTGCTGATGAGCTCGCGGGCCTCGGCGTCGGTCTGCTCCAGCGACAGCAGGTCGAGGCTGCCGATGATGATGCCGAGCATGTTGTTGAAGTCGTGCGCGAGGCCGCCCGTGAGCTGGCCGATGGCCTCCATGCGTTGCGCCTGCGCCAGTTGCTGCTCGGCCAGCACACGGCTGCCGATGTCGCGTATGAAGCTGGTGAAGCGCCAGCGGCTGCCGATGCGCACCGCGCTGATCTGCAGCTCCGCGGGAAACTCCTCGGCACCCTTGCGCAGCGCGGTCACGCGCATCACCCGGCCGATGATGCGCGCGTCGCCGCCGCGCAGAAAGCGGCGCATGCCCTCCACGTGCAGGTTGCGGTACGCCGGCGGGACGATAGTCTCGTGCAGGTACCGGCCCATGACCTCGCCCGCCGGCCATCCGAACAACTGCTCGGCGCGCGGGCTCCAGTCGACGATACGGCCGTCCTCGTCGGCGGCGACGAAGGCGTCCGGGGAGGACTCGATGACGCTGCGATAGAGGATCTCGGTCTTGCGGCGCTCGGTGACGTCCCGGAACGACCACACCCGCCCGGCGACCACGCCGTCGCGCAGCAGCGGGCTGGAGTAGCGCGCGATCTGCCTGCCGTCCCCGACCTGCAGCAGGTGATAGTCCCGCCACTGGTCCTGCGAGCGCAGGTCCGCGGTCTTCGCGGGCGGCTGCGCGTTGCCGGCGAGCTGCGCCTGCACGTAGGCATGCAGCGCGTGCTCCTCGCCGGGCTGCAGCGCGGCGGGAGGGACGTTCCACATCTCCAGGAAGCAGTGATTGGTCACCAGCGCGCGTCCGTTCCTGTCCTCCACCAGTATGCCGTCGGAGGTGGACTCGATGACATCGCGCAGGAACTGCTCGGCATGCCGCCGCTCGGTGTTGTCGCGCACGATGACCAGCGCCGAGGGCCGCCCGTTGAACAGCATGCGCGAGGCGATGAGCTCGGCCCACACGTCGTTGCCGTCGCGACGCGACAGCCTGACTTCGTACC
Organism: Gammaproteobacteria bacterium; assembly: GCA_041395385.1. Classification (GTDB taxonomy): domain Bacteria; phylum Pseudomonadota; class Gammaproteobacteria; order JAJPIJ01; family JAJPIJ01; genus JAJVHZ01. The sequence goes on along the minus strand of JAWLAN010000023.1, from coordinate 75,298 downwards.
GCCGCGGCGGCTGCTCGCCGCCGCCGACCCGCTGCTCGTAGCGCTGGATGACGAGATCGCGGAAATCCGGCGCGATCATCTCGGTCAGCGGCATCCCGATCAGGTCCTCACGGCGGTATCCGAGCAGGGATGCGAGCGCCGTGTTCGCAAGCACGAGGCGATAATCCTGCGCGACATAGACGCAATCGGCCATCTCGTCGAGCAGGCTGCGGTATTTCTGCTCGCTCTCGATCAGCGACTGCTCCGCGAGCTTGCGAACGGTGACATCGCGGGCGACGCCGAGCACGCCTAGAAGGCGGCCATCCGCGCCGCGCAGGGGCAGCTTGATCGTCTCCGTGTACAGGCGGCTGCCGTCGCGGTTCGGCAGGGTCTCCTCCTTGCGCAATGGTTCGCTGCCGGCCATCGCCGCCATGTCGTCATGGCGGAACCTGCCGGCGGTCTCCGCCTCGACCAGCTCGAAATCCGTGCGCCCGAGTATCTCCTGCTCGGGCCGGCCGAAGTATCGCTCGACGGCCGGATTGCACAGGCGATACACGCCCGTCTCGTCCTTCAGGAAGACGAAATCGGGTATGGCGTTGAGGATCGTCCGCAGCAGGTTGCGCTCGGCGGCAAGCGCCTCCTCCGCGGTTCTCCTGGCGGTGACGTCGAGCACGGTGCCGACGGCGCGCACGGGCACGCCGCTCTCGTCCTTCACGGTCCGGGCGCGGGCACGCACCCAGCGGATCTCTCCGCCGACGATGATTCGGTGCTCGATGTCGAAGGTCCCTTCCTGCGCCGCCTGCCGCCAGGCCTCGTGGACCTGGGCGCGATCCGCGGAATGCACGATGGCGTCGAACGCCTCGCGAGATGCGGGCGTGGACGGATCGATGCCGAGCAGGCGGTACATGTTCGGCGACCAGCGCACGCTGCCCGTGCCCGCCTCCGCCTCCCAGTGCGCCAGGCCACCCACGAATTCGGCCTCCTGCAGCGCCATCGTGCTTTCCCGCAGCAGGGCTTCGCTGCGCACGCGCCGGCGCATCATCACGGCCAGCGACGCCAGCAACGCCGCCGCGACGGCCCCCGACAGCAGCGCGCGGTGCAGCCAGGGCGCGAGATACTCGCGCGTGGCCAGACCGACGGCGATGTACAGGGGGTAGCCGCCGACACGCCGAAATCCGTACGCCCTTTCCACGCCGTCGAACGCCGAGGCGTAGCGCTGAACTCCCGCCTGCTCGCCCCGCACGACGCGCTCGAACGACGGCGTGCTGTGCGCGGTGGCGAGGGAGTCCGGAAACGCCGGCCGCCGCAGCAGCAGGGCGTTGTCGTCCACGCGACGCAGCACGATGGCGCCCTCCTCGCCCAGCTCGACGTCGTTGAACAACCGTTCGAGCTGGCCGGTGTCGAGGATCAGGGCCACCGCGCCGATTATCGTGCCCGCCGTGTCCCTCATGAGGCGGTAGAGCAGCAACGGCGGCCCGCCGCCCGCCGGGACGGTGACGATGAGGTCCGCGGCGGCCGCGAAATCGATCTGCTGCGTGATCGCGGCTCCGGCGGTCGCCGTCTCGCCGCTCGCCGGGTCCACGAGGATCCAGCCGCGGCGGTCCGATCCGACGACGGCAAGCCTCCCGACGTCGGCCTCCGTCCACGCAGACCTACGCAGGCCCACGCTCCTCAGCACGGCGGGCCAATCCGACCGATCCCGTGTTGCCTCCTCGGCGAAGTTCGCGGCCGCCGCGGTCAGATCGCGGTCGGCGTGCGCCAGGTGGATACTCAGGTCGTGCTCGATGACGCGCGCCAGGTTCTCCACGGTGGTCGCGGCCGCACGATGCGTGTCGCGGTACCCGGACCAGATCAAATGACCGAAAAGCGCCAGTGTCGCCAGCAGGATGACGACGAACGCCATCCCCTCCCGACGGCTGCCCGCGCGAATGGCTGCTGTACTGCTCATGCCGATCGATGCAATGCTTGTTTCGTGACGCATGATTTCGCTCGTCCCGTCGCCGCGGCCGCGACGCCCATGACCGACGAGGACGGCCGGGCGCAACGTCACTCAGGCGCCGCATGCGCGGAAACGCCCATGCCCTGCCCTACTGCAAGTCTAGACCCCCGATGCCGGAGGCTGGTGTAACGTCTTGCAAGATGGGGGCCGAATCGGCCATCCGGCCGGGCATGGCGACCGGCAGCCCCCGCTCCGCGCCACCGCCCACCGCCGCCGGGCCGCTGCACGATCGCGGCCGCGACCCCGCGCCGCCCGCCCATAGAATTCCGGCGCCGGAATGTGGTCCAATCGCGCACCGGCTGACAAGCCGCCCGGGTGAGAAGGCGATGGGAGAGCACTTCCTCTATACACACCAGCGCAGCGATCGGCTGCTGTGGCGCCGCCGCCAGTTTCTGCTCTCGCTGCTCGCGGGCGCCGGGGCCGTGGCGACCGGGCGCGCGGTCGGCGATGTACTGCCCATGGCGCCGGGCGGCGGCCTGCCCTCGCCGCTCGCGCGGGTGCTCGAAGAGGCGCCGTGGCCGCTGCTGGAAGGCGTGCAATCGCATCTGCTGCCCACCGAGGCCGACAGCCCCGGCGCGGCCCAGATCAACGCGCTCGCGTACCTGCAGGACGCGCTCGGCCGCGACGAGGGCGACGCGATCGAGGATCGGAAATTCATCACGGCAGGGGCGGTTTTCCTGCGCAAGCGGATCGCGCTCGACTACGGCGGCCGCCTGTTCGAGGAACTCGGTGAAGAGGAGCGGGAGGCGGCCCTGCGCAAGATGGCCGGCAGCACCGACGGTGCCAACTGGATCTCGCTGGTGATGTATTTCCTGCTCGAGGCATTGCTGGCGGACCCGGTCTATGGCGGCAATACCGGCGAGGTCGGCTGGAAATGGCTGGGCTACACGGCCGGCTTCCCGCGGCCGCCGATCGGCAAACGCTACTTCGAAATCAAGCCGGCATGAAAGACTTCGACGTCTGCGTCATCGGCAGCGGCGCCGGTGGCGGTCCGATCGCCTGGGAGGCCGCGCGCGCCGGCCTCTCGGTCGTGGTCCTGGAGAAGGGGCCGTGGTTCGACGAGCGCGATTTCTACAAGGACGAGGTCACCTGCAACCACCGCCGCGTGTTCCGCTCCGACTACAAGACCGAACCGCAGGTGATCGAGGAGCCGGGCGCGGGCGGGCAGTGGTCGGCCCTGCCGACCTCGGATCCGAATTCCGGTCACGACTACTGGAACGGCAACTGCGTGGGCGGCTCGTCGAACTTCATGAGCGGGCACTTCTTCCGGATGAAGCCCGACGACTTCCGCCTGCTCAGCGCCTTCGGTCCCATCGCCGGCGCCAACATCACCGACTGGCCGATCGGCTACGAGGAGCTCGAGCCGTACTACACCAAGGTGGAGACGGAGATCGGGATCTCCGGCCGCGTGGTGCCGCACCGGTTTCTCGAGCCGCGCTCCACCCCGGATTTCCCCTACGCGCCGACCACGGAGCATCTGTTCTCGCAGTGGGTGGACCAGGCCGCGGCGGCGATGGGCTACACGCCGCTCACGGTGGCGCGCGCCATCCTCACCAAGCCCAGGGACGAGCGGCGCCCCTGCGAATACTCCGGCTTCTGCGGCAGCTTTGGCTGCGCGAGCGGCGCCAAGGGCAGCTCGCGCGCGGCGCTGCTCAACCGCGCCGTCGCCACCGGCCACTGCGAGGTCCGGCCGCACGCACACGTTTACAGGATCGAGACCGGCGCCGACGGCCGCGCCACCGGCGTGCTGTACTACGACCAGGACGGGCAGGCGCAGCGCGTCGACGCCAGGGTGTTCGTCGTGGCCTGCCAGGCCATCGAGTCCTCCCGACTGCTGCTGCTGTCGAGCGGCCCGAAGCACCCCAACGGCCTCGGCAACAACCACGGGCAGGTCGGCCGCAACCTCGTCTTCTCCGCCGGCGCGACCGGCGCCGGCCACGTGCTGCTGAGGGACTACGACGAGGAGACGGTGAGACGGATGAAGCTCGTCGGGCCGTTCGTCAACCGCGGCCTGCAGGATTTCTACTACGTCGAGGACCCCGCGCTCGGCGGCCGCGCCAAGGGCGGCACCATCGACTTCGTCGGCAATTCCCCGAGCTTCATCCATCGCGCCATGCCCGAGCGGCGCGACGAGAACGGCGAGCTGGTCTGGGGCCGGGAGTTCAAGCGCCGGCTGGAGTCCGTGTTCCGGGAAAATCGCGTGCTGCGATTCGAGATCTTCTGCGACTGGCTGCCGAACGACGATTGCCGCGTGACGCTCGACCCGGAGGTGAAGGACAAGTGGGGGCTGCCGGTCTCGCGCGTGCGCATCGGCCACCATCCCCACGACGACAAGGTGTCGCAGTACCTCGTCGACCGCGCCCGCCCGGTGATGGAGCGGATGGGATTCCGCAACGTCATCGCCAATCTCAACGGCGCGCCGACGCCGAACCTGCAGGCCGGCGGCTGCCGCTTCGGCACCGATCCGGCGACCTCGGTGCTCGACGCGGACTGCCGCGTCCACGACTGCCAGAACGTCTACGTCAGCGACGGCAGTTTCATGCCCACGGGCGGCAGCGTGCCGTTCACCTGGACCATCTACGCCAACGCGTTTCGCGTGGCCGACAGGTTGATCGCCAGTCTTTGATCGGCGGCCCGGCGCCGGGCCCGGTCCGTGCCGCGGCTACTCCCCGCCGATCGTCTCGCTGACCTGCTGCACCACCCAGCGACCGTCCTCGCGCAGCAGCGTGGCCGTGCCCTTGGAGCTGCCGCCGCCGGAGTAGTGGCCGGTGAAGTCGATCGTCGCCGTCTCCCCGTTGACGCGTCCGCCGCCGATGTCCACGGACTCCGCGGCCATGTTCTTCATCATCTCCACCATGGCCGGGAACTCCGGCTTGTCGCGATCGGCCAGCATCCGCTCCCTCTGTGCCTGGCTGGAGACGCTCAGCATGGCGTCGAAATCGCCCTCGCGCTGCGCCTTCATGGCCTCGAGGAACACCATGCCCGGTTCGCCGCCGTCCTGCGGGAGCGGCTCGCCCGCCGCCTGCTCCGCGACCGGACTTTCCTGCTCGTCGTCGGCGCCCGCCGCCGCACCACCCGCGGGCGCCGAGCCCATGGACGCCACTTCGGCGGCGAAGGTCAACTGAACCGTGCGCGGCTTGCCGTCCATGTCGGTGTCATCGAGCCGGAAACTGCCCTCGACGCGCTCCGGCGTGTTGGCGGTCAGCTCCGCGCTCGTCCCGCCGTAGTTGAAGTTGTATCCCGGCGGCACGTAGACATAGAGCTCGGTGTTGCCGTCCTCGTGCAGCCTGAGCTTGGCGAACGCGCCCTGCACCTTCTCCCACAGCACCGAGGTGGTGGAGTCCCCGCCCCGGGCCTGCATGCCGGCGGCGATGGCGGCAGTGTCGAGCGGCTGTTCGCCGAACACCAGCTCGGTGTACCGGACCGCGGGATCGTCCTCATCGACCACGCGATAGGCGTATACATGCTTGAAGCTCGCCTTGGCGTCCGCGGTGACGTAGCTGCCCGAGCCGGCGGAGGCGGCCATGGGCGCCGGGGAAAACACCACCGCGGCGATCAGGCAGGCGTCGAGCAGCAGGTGGCGAACACGGGACATTGCGGGCGTAATCATCGCGGGGCCTTTCCGTCGCGGGGGATGAAGCTCCAAGCGTAGTCAGGCGCGCGCCGGCGTTCCAATCGCGGACCCCGAACCGCCAAGCCGGTCGCGATCAGCCGGCGGCGCGCGCCCGCGCCGGTTGCACGGTCCCGATCCCGAACACGTCGGTGATGAGGTAGCGGGCCATCGGCACCGCGAGGATGAGTCCCCAGAAGCCGGCGATGTGATGCGCGACGAACAGGATGATCAGCGTGAAGACCGGGTTGAGCTTGAGGTGGTGCCCGTAGATGAGCGGGTTGAGCAGGTACGCCTCCACCGCGTGGATCGCGACGATCAGCGCCACCACGGCGAGCGACATGCCCAGTCCTCCGGCGTTCAGCGCCACCAGCACGATGGGAGCGGTGGAGAGGAACACGCCCAGCACCGGGATAAAGCTGCAGACGAAGACGATCACCGAAAGCATCGCCAGCGACGGCACGCCGAGGATCGCCATGCCGATGGCCGTCAGCGCCGTGTTGACGCAGGCGATCGCAGCCTGGGCCTGGATGGCGTGGCCGAGCAGCTGGCCGAAGCGCACCACCGGCTGGGCCGCCTCCGCGTAGAAGTCGCGCAGCCGGGAGGTGCCGATATCCTGCACGTGCCGGGTCAGGCGACGCAGGTCGAAGAGGATGAGGAAGCTGAACAGCAGCGCCAGCAGCGCGGTGGCCGTGGTGCGATACAGATAGTTGATGATGCCCGGCGTGTGCTGCCGGACGACGTCGAACTGCCGGGTCAGCAACGCGTGCACGAGTATCTGGTCCTCCAGCGCGCGATAGCGCTGCACGCCCTCGTTGCCGGCGCCGTCGCCCAGGATCGACTCGGCCAGCTGCTGCTCGCTCAGCCCCAGCTCCGCGCGCGCGGCCGCCAGCTTCTCGGAGACCGGCTTCGCCGTGGACTCGTCGAGCGCGCTCCACAGGTACGCGGTGATCGGCTGGCGCGCGGCGGGGTATCGCTGCACCAGCCCCTCCTTCACCTCGACCAGCCGCTGCTCGATCGCCGGCAGATTGCCGATGAGGCGCATCGCCTCGCCGGCGACGTTCGGGGCCACGAAGCGCACGAACCCGACCAGCGCCGCCAGGAACAGCAAATACGTGAGCACCAGCGCCAGCGAGTACGGCAGACGCAGGCGACGATTGCCGAACTCGGCCACCGGCGAGGCGACGAACGCGAGCATGAAGGTGAGGAACACCAGGCCGAAGAAGCCCCGGAGCATCCACAGCAGGCCGAGCAGCACGGCCCAGATGACGATCCTGCGGTTGTGACGATAGAACTGCGAGAAACTGAAGGTCGCCAATTCGCTCCTCCCGCCGTGGGCCGCCATACGGTGACGCGCCCGTCGTTGCCCGGGGTTCTCCGGTTCGGCGATTATAGGGCACGCTTCCCCGCGGGTTGGCAGGAAGCTTGCCTCGCAACGTTCGGGATCGACGAATGACCACACACCGCGGTGCCCGGCCCCGGCGCGGGACTCGCATGGAGACGAAGCAATGTTCGCCCTGATTCGCAACCTCGCAACGGCACTCGCCGTGCTGCTGCTGACTGGCTGTGTCGTGTGGATGAAGCAGCCGCTTTCGGACACCGCCACCGCCACCATCGACGAGGCATTGCTCGACGCATGGCAGAACACCGATGTCGAGGGCGATCATGTCGAGCTCGACATCACGCGTGCGGGCGAGCACCTGGTGCTGATCGCGCTGACGACGGTGAAGCCCGACGGCGGGCGAAACCTCGCGCAGTACAAGGCGCAGACGACGGTCGCGGGCGAACGCCGTTACCTGAGCGTCATGGACATGCGGCCGGGCAGGCGGGAGATCGGCTTGATGATCGTGAAATACGACGCCACCCCCGGGGAGATCGCCATCTCGCTCATCGACGAGGAGGCGGTGAAGCGGGCGATACGCGCCGGCGAGATCGAGGGCATGGTCGAGGCCAACTCCGAGTTCGCCGATGCGACGATCGAGGCCCGGCCCGAGAAGCTGCTGGCCTTCCTCGCGAGCAACGACGCGGCGCTGTTCCCGAAGACCGTCGCGTTCACGCGCCGCGACGGACCGCCGGCGGCGGCCGCCCCCTGAGGCGGCGGATCGGCACGGCAGCGGGTCAGTTGCGCTCGATGTCGCCCTCGGCGACGCCGAGTGTCCGCATCAATGCGGCGACCTCCCCGGCCGCCCCGTCCAGCCGCGACTCCTCGGTGCCGCGCAGCACGATGCTGACGGCAACCCGGCTCTCCCTCGCGAAGGGATAGCTGCCGATGCCGAGGTCCGGATACCGGCGCTGGATCTCCGCCAGCCCCTCGGCCAGGCGGCTCTCCCCGAGCGGCGCGGTGACGCTGCGCGAGCGGATCGGCTCGCATTCCTGCAACTCATCCTGCAGCGACTCGAACATCGCCTGCATGATGACCGGCACGCCGGCCAGCACGAACACGTTGCCCAGTCGGAAGCCGGGCGCGCTGCTGATGCGGTTGTCGATGAGGACGCTGCCCTCCGGCACCGTCGCCATCTTCAGCCGCGGCGCCGACAGCGCGTCCACGCCGTAGTACCTCTTCAGCTTCTCCTCGGCAACCGGATCGACCAGGAGCCGGCGTCCGAAGGCGAGCGCGATGGCCGCGGCGGTGATGTCGTCGTGCGTGGGACCGATGCCGCCGGTGGTGAAGACATAGGTGTAGCGCTCGCTGAGCGCGCGCACCGCGGCGACGATCTCCGCCTCCTCGTCGCTCACGACACGGGCCTCGGCCAGCCGTATGCCGCGCGAGGCCAGCCGCTGCCCGAGGTAGGCGAGGTTGGCGTCCTGCGTCCTTCCGGAGAGCAACTCGTTGCCGATCAACAGCGCGGCGGCCGTGGCCGCTTTCTCGCTCATCACCCGCGTCCCGCACCGTTCCAGAACGCATATGGTAGCGGCAGCGCTGCCGGCCAGCGAGCCATCGCCGGCCGCTGCCCGCGACATCCTGCGGCAGCCACCATCATCGGCGGTGCGGACCGCCCCTGCCATCACTGCCCGCGGCGCCCGCCTGGGCGCATAAGGATCGCGCAATCAGTGCGTTAAACGATCCCCAAGGTCGCTGGCACAGCGGTTGCGCTGGACCGGTCCGGCACGCTGCGTCCGTGCGCAGCGCCGTGAGTCTCCCTTACAACCGATCAGGAGCTTGCACCATGAAAAACACCACTGTCATCCACGCGGCGATCGCCGGCATCTTCGCGCTCGGGCTCGGCGGCAGCGCCGCGGCCGCCGAGGACCACAGCAAGGAGGAGAAATGCGCCGGCGTGATCAAGGCCGGCCGGAACGACTGCGCCACCAGCACCAATGCCTGCCACGGCCACGTCACCACCGACGCCAATCCCGAGGCGTGGATCTGGGTGCCGAAGGGGACCTGCGCCCGGATCGTCGGCGCGCGTGTCACGACGATCAAGTCGCCCGACGAGATCTAGCCGCATCACGCCGCGGGCGCGCGGCGCGGCCACGCCTCGTGCGTGCCGCCGCGCCGCTCCGCCCATCCACGAGGAGGAGAACCATGACAGCTCAAGAGAGGCTCATCCCGACAGCGCTGCTGTTCATTGCCTGCGCCGCCGGCGCCGAGACGGTGACCACGACGGCGACGCTCAGTCTCGACGGCGCCCGCACCGTGATCGCCGCGGCCAAGGACGAGGCCAGGAATCGCGGCGCCCCCGGCGGATCCATCGCCGTGGTCGACAACGGCGGCAATCTCATCGCGGTCGAGCGCCTCGATCGCACCTTCCCCGCGAGCACCGCGATCGCCATCGAGAAGGCGCGCACCGCCGCGTTGTTCCGCAAACCCTCCGCGGCGCTTGAGGAGGCGGTCAACGGCGGGCGCACCGCCATGGTCACGCTGCCGGCGTTCACGCTGCTGCAGGGAGGCGTGCCGATCCTGCGGGCCGGCGAGGTGATCGGCGCCGTCGGCGTCAGCGGCGCGGCCAGCGCCCTGCAGGATGAAGAGATCGCGGCGGCCGCCGCGGCGCACATCGCGGAGGACAGGCCATGATACGCCGGCTGGGAATACTGCTCGGCCTCATCACTGCGGCCGCCCCGGTCGCCGCCAACGTGCCGCTGCCGACCTCCGCGCCGCGCCTGGTCCTGGATCTCAGCCGCAGCGAGGACGCGGCGGCCGTGGACGGAAGGTGGCGCTACAGCGACGTGCGCATCGTCGAGTCGCGATTCCTGCTCGCAGGCATCGACGGCCAGCCGTCCACGCAGGCTGCGCCGACCTATGACATCGCGCCCCAGGCCGGCGCGGCGGACTTCGACGACGCGCACTGGGAGACGATCACGCCGGAGTCGCTGCCCGTGCGACGCACGCACGGCCGGCTCGCCTTCGCCTGGTATCGCCTGCAGCTCACCGTGCCGGAACGGATCGGGGCGTACCGCACGGCCGGCTCGACGCTGGTGCTGGAGACCTCCGTGGACGACTACGCCGAGATCTGGGTCGACGGCGAGCTCGCGCGCACTCCCATGCAGACCGGCGGCTCGATCATCGGCGGCTGGAACGCCGTGAACCGTCTGGTCGTCGGACAGAACGTCCGCCCCGGGCAGAGGATCCGCGTCGCGCTCTTCGGCGCCAACGGGCCGCTCTCGGATCCGCCGACCAACTACGTCTACGTGCGCACGGCGAGGCTCGAGTTTCACGACGGCGCCGCGGCGCCGGTCGCGATCGCGCCGAGCGAGGTCAACGTCGAGGTCGAACGGCTCGATCCCGCCCTCGACGCGATCGTCCCGCGCAACCCGAAGGTCTACAAGCTGGCGAGCGGATTCCAGTTCACCGAGGGGCCTCTGTGGCGGCCGGAGGGATACCTGCTCTTCAGCGACCCGAACGCGAACCGGATTTACAAGTACGATCCCTCCGCGGGTCTCAGCGTCTACAAGGAGGCCTCGGGCTACAGCGGCGCGGACATCGCCGAGTACGGCCAGCCGGGCTCCAACGGCCTGACACTCGACCCGCAGGGGCGGCTGACGATCGATCAGCACGGCAATCATCGCGTCGTCCGCGTCGAGCCGGACGGAACGGAGACCGTGCTCGCCGACAGCTACCAGGGCAGGCGCCTGAACAGCCCGAACGATCTCGTCTACCGCAGGACCGACGGCGCGCTCTACTTCACCGACCCGCCCTTCGGCCTGCCGAAATTCCACGACGACCCGCGCAAGGAGCTGCCGTTCAGCGGCATCTATCGCTGGCACGAGGGCCGGCTCACCCTGCTCGACATGGATCTCGCGGGCCCGAACGGCATCGCCTTCTCGCCCGCGGAGGATTACCTGTACGTCGCCAACTGGGATACGGCGAGGAAGGTGGTCATGCGCTACCCGGTGCGCGCCGACGGGACGCTGGGCGCCGGGACGGTCTTCTTCGACATGACCTCCGCGCCCGGCGAGGAGGCGCTCGACGGTTTGAAGGTGGATACCACCGGCAACCTCTACGTCTCCGGACCCGGTGGCGTGTGGATACTCTCGCCGGAGGGCAGACACCTCGGCACGATCCGCCTGCCGCAGCTTCCGGCGAACTTCGCATGGGGCGATGAGGACGGGAGGACGCTGTACATGACCGCGCGCAGCGGGCTGTACCGGATGCGTCTGAACGTCGCGGGCGTGCGTCCCTGACGCCGCGTTCCGGAAAAAACAAAGGGCAGACAGGTTTCCCTGTCTGCCCCACTCCTCATGAACGTCGTGTTTGTTGTTCGAACCGCTGTATTTCCGCCGCTTGTTGTTGTAGTGACGACGGACAACGGCCGATTTTTCGACGTCAGATTTACAGCAACGGAACGATCAGCAACGCGACGATGTTGATGATCTTGATGAGCGGGTTCACCGCCGGACCTGCCGTATCTTTGTACGGATCGCCGACCGTGTCACCCGTCACCGCGGCCTTGTGGGCATCCGAACCCTTGCCGCCGAAATTCCCCTCCTCGATGTATTTCTTGGCGTTGTCCCACGCGCCGCCGCCGGTGCACATGGAGATGGCGACGAAGATGCCGGTGACGATGGTGCCCATGAGCAGTCCGCCGACCGCCATGCGGGCGGCATGCTCGCCCATCGCCACGCGGATGATGAGCGCGAGCACGATTGGGGTCAATACCGGCAGCAACGACGGGATGATCATCTCCTTGATCGCAGCCTTGGTCAGCAGGTCCACTGCCCGGCCGTACTCCGGCTTGGCCGTGCCCTCCATGATGCCCTTGATCTCGCGGAACTGGCGGCGCACCTCGACCACCACCGAGCCCGCGGCGCGACCTACCGCCTCCATCGCCATCGCCCCGAACAGGTAGGGGATGAGGCCGCCGACGAACAGACCGATGATGACCGCCGGCGTGTCCAGATTGAAGTCCACGAGCTTGCCCGCCGACTCCAGGCTGTGGGTGAAGTCCGCGAACAGCACCAGCGCTGCCAGGCCGGCCGAGCCGATCGCATAGCCCTTGGTGACCGCCTTGGTGGTGTTGCCCACGGCGTCGAGCGGATCGGTGATGTTGCGGATCTCCGGACCGAGCTCGGCCATCTCGGCGATGCCGCCGGCGTTGTCGGTGATGGGACCGTAGGCGTCCAGGGCCACGATGATGCCCGCCATCGACAGCATCGAGGTCGCCGCGATCGCGATGCCGAACAGGCCGGCCAGCGTGTAGGAGGCCCAGATCGCGATGCACACGAAGATCACCGGCCAGGCCGTCGATTTCATCGAGACCGCGAGTCCGGCAATGATGTTGGTCGCGTGCCCGGTGGTCGAGGCCTGCGCCACGTAGCGCACCGGCTTGAACTCGGTGCCGGTGTAATATTCCGTGATCCAGACCATCGCCGCGGTCAGCGCCAGTCCGATGAGCGCGCAGCCGTAGTAGGCATTGACGCCGAACTCGCCGACACCGGCCATGAACTTCTGCGTGACCGGATAGAAGGCGATCGCCGCCAGCACGCCAGCGACGATGAGCCCACGATACAGCGCGTTCATGATCTTGCCGCCCTCGCGCGCCTTGACGAAGAAGGAGCCGATCACCGAGGCGATGATGGAGACCCCGCCGATCACCAGCGGATACAACACCGCGCCGTCGGCCTTCAGCAGCAGGCCGCCGAGCAGCATGGTGGCGATGATCGTCACCGCATAGGTCTCGAACAGGTCGGCGGCCATGCCCGCACAGTCGCCCACGTTGTCGCCCACGTTGTCGGCGATGACCGCCGGGTTGCGCGGGTCGTCCTCCGGGATCCCGGCCTCGACCTTGCCGACCAGATCGGCGCCGACGTCCGCGCCCTTGGTGAAGATGCCGCCGCCCAGTCGCGCGAAGATCGAGATGAGCGAGGAGCCGAAGGCCAGGCCGACCAGCGGGTGCAGGTCGACCTCCTGCCCGGCCGGCGTCGCGCCCACGAGGTAGGCGTAGTAGCCGGCGACACCGAGCAGACCCAGGCCCACCACCAGCAGACCGGTGATCGAGCCGCCGCGGAAGGCCACCTGCAGCGCCGCGTTCAGCCCCTGTCTCGCCGCCTCGGCGGTACGCAGGTTCGAACGCACCGAGATGTTCATGCCGATGTATCCGGCCGCCCCGGAGAGCACCGCGCCGATGAGGAAGCCGATGGCGGTCGGCCAGTGCAGCACGAAGCCGATGAGGAGGAACAGCACCACGCCGGCAATCGCGATGGTGGTGTATTGACGGTTGAGGTAGGCCGAGGCGCCCTGCTGCACGGCCGCGGCGATCTCGCGCATGCGTTCGTTGCCCTGCGCCTGGGAGAGGATCCACTTCACCGACCACGCCCCGTAAAGGATTGCCAGCACGCCGCAGGCCAGCGCAAACACGAGTGCTCCAGACATTGAGAAAAATCCCCCTTGTGTGAATGTTGTTCGTAACGACGCGATCGCGGGCGGCGTAGAGCGTGTGCGCCGGCGACAGGCCGCGCCCGGCCCGGCCGCTACCGCCCAGAGCCGCTGCACGAGGACTGTTCTTTCCTACCGACGAGACGGTCCGACCACGGATCCGCCGCCCCGGGGCCGCCGCAGCGACGGTCCCGCGCCGACCGAATGGGCCGGGATTCTACCCTGCATCACTTCAGAGCAAAACCGGTCTTGAGCTTTTTCTTCACCGGCGCGTTCTTCAGCCGCACGTACTGCGGCAGGCCGTTCCTGTACGGCGGGTAGTCCTCCCCCTGGATGAGGGGTGCGAGGTAGTTGCGGCATTTCCGGGTGATGCCCAGCCCGTCCTCGGTGATGAAGTCCCGCGGCATCATCTTTTCGCGGTTGGCCACGTCCTTGAGCTCGGCCACCCCGACGGCCCACTTGTACGGTTTGGAAGACCTGCGCACGATGGTCGGCATCACCGAGTTGCGGCCCTTCACGGCCAGCTCCACCGCGGCCTTGCCCAGCGCATAGGCCTGGCTGACGTCGGTCTTCGAGGCGATGTGGCGGGCGGCGCGTTGCAGGTAATCGGCCACCGCCCAGTGGTATTTCAGCTTCAGCTTCTCGCGCACCAGGCTGGCGATGACCGGCGCCACGCCGCCGAGCTGCGCGTGGCCGAAGGCATCGCGCAGGCCCTGGTCGGAGAGGAACTTGCCGTCCGGCCCGCGCACCCCCTCGGAGACGACCACCGAGCAGTAGCCGTAGCGGGCGACGTTGGCCTCGACCCTGGCCAGGAAGCGCTCCTGGTCGAAGGGGATCTCGGGGAAGAGAATGACGATCGGCAGCTCGAGATCCTTGTCGGAGGCCAGCCCCCCGGCCGCTGCGATCCACCCGGCGTGGCGGCCCATGACCTCCAGCACGAACACCTTGGTGGAGGTCTTGCACATGCTGGCCACGTCGAGGGAGGCCTCGCGCGTGGACACGGCCACGTACTTGGCCACCGACCCGAAGCCCGGGCAGCAGTCCGTGATCGGCAGGTCGTTGTCGACCGTCTTCGGCACGTGCACGCAGGTGACGGGATAGCCCATGGTCTCGGAGAGCTGCGAGACCTTCAGGCAGGTGTCCGCCGAGTCCCCACCGCCGTTGTAGAAGAAATAGCCGATGTCGTGGGCCTTGAAGACCTCGATCAGCCGCTCGTACTCGGCGCGGTTCTGGTCCAGGCCCTTCAACTTGTAGCGGCAGGAGCCGAAGGCGCCGGAGGGCGTGTAGTGCAGGGCCTTCAGCGCCGCCTTGGACTCCTTGCCGGTGTCGATCAGATCCTCGGTGAGCGCGCCGATGATGCCGTCGCGCCCGGCGTAGACCTTGCCTATCCGGTTCCGGTGCTTGCGTGCGGTCTCGATGACGCCGGCGGCGCTGGCGTTGATGACGGCGGTGACGCCTCCGGACTGGGCATAAAAGGCGTTTCGTACTCCGCTGAGCTTGGCCATGGTGATCTATAATGCTCCGTATCGGTGGTGGTCGTCTTGAACGGCAACTGACACAGGGCGGTGATGTTAGCCCGGCGAACCGGCCGGCGAGAAGCGAGCAGGCACCATCGGCACGACCCCATCACGCTCGATTGGAACTCCCCCGTCCCCGGCCGGTCCACCCAAATACCTTTCATGTCCCGTCGATCCCCCGTGCGTCGCCTGCTCAGCATCCTGCCGATTTCCCTGGCGATTATCGCCGGCGCCGCCCATTCCCTGGACGACCTGCCGGACTTCGGCGACTCCGCGGGCGCGTTCATCTCGCCGGACCAGGAATACAAGATCGGACGCGCCTTCGTGCGCGACCTGCGCAGCAAGGGCGTGATCCTCGAGGACCCGGAGCTGGAGATCTACCTGCAGGGGCTGGGCTCGCGGCTGGCCAGCAATGCCGACGCGCAGGCAAATCCCTTCGATTTCTTCCTCGTGCACAGCCCGGTGCTGAACGCCTTCGCGGTGCCGGGCGGCTTCATCGGCGTGCACACCGGATTGATACGGGAGACGCAATCCGAGAGCGAGCTGGCCGGCGTCCTGGCGCACGAAATCTCGCACGTCACCCAGCGCCACGCCGCGCGCATGTTCGAGGCGGCGAGCCGGCTCAGCATCCCCTCCGCCGTCGGCATGCTCGGCGCCATACTCCTCGGCGTGGTCTCGCCGCAGGCCGGCCAGGCCGCCATGGCCGCCGTGGCGGCGGGCCAGCAGCAGTACGCGCTGAACTTCACCCGCGCCAACGAGCAGGAGGCCGACCGCATCGGTATCCAGGTCATGGCGCGCTCGGGCTTCAACCCCCAGGGCATGCCGGATTTCTTCGAGCGCATGCAGACCGCGAACCGCTACAACGACCCGGCGAGCGTGCCGGAGTTCCTGCGCACTCACCCGGTCACCACCAACCGCATCGCCGAATCGCGCGAGCGCGCCGATGCGATGAAGCCGAGCCGCTACGAGGAGAACGCGGATTTCTACCTCATGCGCGCCAAGGTGATCGTGGTCGACACCAAGGAGCCGCGCGACGCGGTCAATTACTATGCCGAATCGTTGCGGGCGGGCCAGTTCAAGAACGAGCTGGTCGCCCGCTATGGTTACGCGCTGGCGCTGACGGCCGCGGGCGATTACGGCAAGGCCCGCCTGCAGATCGACCGGCTGCTCGAGGCGGAACCGGAGAACGTGCACTTCCGGCTGGCTTCGGCGCGGTTGCAGGCCGCACAGCACGCCTACAAGTCCGCGCTCGCCATCTATGACGGGATACTGCACGACTACCCGGATTACCGGCCGGCCGTGCTCGGCAAGGTGGAAGCATTGCTCGCTGCCCGTGACGGGAAGACCGCGCGCACCGTGCTGCGCGACTACATGACGCTGTACGGCTCGGAGCCGCGCACCTACCGGCTGCTGGCGGAGGCCGAGGGCATGACCGGGTCGAAGATCGAGTCGCATATCGCGCAGGCCGAGTACTACTACGGCAGCGGCGAGCTGGGGCTGGCCATCGAGCAGCTGAAGGTCGCCAAGGACGCGCCCGGCATCACCTATTATCAGGGCGAGCGGGTGCAGGCGCGGCTCGATCAGTTCCAGAAGGAATTCGACGAAGAGAAGAAGGACAAGGACAAATTCTGATCCGCGGGCATCGATCGCCATGACCAAGAGCCCTCCTGTCAACCGCTCGCGGCGCCGCCTGCTCGCCGCGTCCGTTGGCGGCGCGGCCGCGCTGCCCGTCGCCAGCTGGCTGTTCTCGCGCCCGGTCCACGCGGCATGGCCGCAGGCGGCGTTCGCGGCCAGGGCCGCCGAGGACGCGCTGCGCGAACTGTTCGGCGCCGCCGCGATCGAACCGAGCGATCGCATCCGCATCACCCTGCCGGACGTCGCCGAGGACGGCGCGGTGGTGCCGCTCACCGTCGAGACCGATCTGGAGCCGGTGCGGTCGATCGTCGTGGTGACGGAGAAGAACCCGGTGCCGCTCATCGCCCGCTTCGATTTCGGCGAGGCCGCGCTCACCGACACGCTGGCCACGCGCATCAAGCTCGCGGAATCCGAGCACGTCATCGTCGTCGTGCAGACCCCCGAACGCCTCTACTCCGCCCGGCGCCACGTGGACGTGCTGATCGGCGGCTGCAGCTGAGACGTCATGGCCGACACGCCCTCCACCACCAAGGTGCGCACGAGCATCGCCGATGGCGTCTGCAGCGTGCGCGCGATGATGCGGCACGTCATGGAGACCGGCAGCCGCAAGGACAAGCAGACCGGCGCCCTCATCCCCGCGCACCACATCACCGAGGTGGTCTGCGAGCACAACGGCCGGGTGGTGATGTCATGCGCCTGGGGCACGGGCATCGCGCGCAATCCGCTGCTGTCCTTCCGGTTCCGGGGCGCGCGTGCCGGCGACGTGCTGACGCTGCGCTGGGTCGACAACCGCGGCGCCACCGACGTCACGCATGTCGCCATCGAATAATCAGCAGCGATTCCTCAGACGCATCCTGCCGCCTGTTGTGGTCCTCGCCGCCATCGCTGCCATGGTGTGGGTAATTGGTCGCGGGTGGGTGTGCCACGGCCCTGGCTGCGACGCCGCGTCGCTGGATGCGCACATCCTCGATTGGCTATATCTGCATCGACGCGAGTGGCTGGATCGCCCGATGATCGCCGCCAGCTGGCTCGGATCGACATACGTCCTGCTGCCGCTTGCCATCCTGTGGGCCCTCGGCCACAGGGCGGATCGCGCGGGCCGCTTTCTCGCGCCACTCGCGCTCATCGGCGCCGCCCTGAGTGTCCACGTCATGAAGGCGGCAGTCGCGCGGCCGCGTCCCGCCTTGCACGAGGCGTTGATCGTGCTGCCCGGGGACCTCTCCTTTCCCAGTGCCCACGCCGCCCAGAGCGCGGCCTTCTGGCTGGTCCTGGGCCTGAGAGGCCAAGCGCGCGGGCCGCACGGGCTGCGGGCGCCGCTCATCGCGGTTGCGACCGTGGTCGTGCTCGCAGTGTGCACCTCCCGCATGTACCTGCAGGTGCACTACCCGAGCGACGTGGCGGCGGGATTGCTGATCGGCATCGCGTGGGTTTTCGCGTCCGGTCGCATTCTGTCCCCGCGGGCCAGGGCTGCTGCGGATGCGTAACAAGTTCCTGGGCACCGGCGAGCCGGGATATCACCCGCTGCGCAAGGTGCGCACCGTGCTCTCCGGCCTGCGGTACGCCGTGCTCCACGATATCAGCGTCGCCTACAAGCTCATCGTTTCAACCGTGGTGCTCGGCGCCGCCTTCGCGCTGCGGGAGTGGGTGGACTTCCTGGTCATCGCGGTGGCCACCGCCATGGTGCTGAGCGCGGAGATGATGAACACCGCCATCGAGGCACTGTGCGATTTCGTCGAACCGCGCCACAGCGAGAAGATCCGCATCGTCAAGGACATCGCCGCCGGCGCGGTGGGAGTCGCCATCCTCGCCTGGCTGGCGGCGATGGTGATCGAGGCGAGCCGCCTGTGGCGGCACTTCGCCGCCTCCTGATCCGCGCGGCGCCGGGCTGACCCGGCAGGCGGGGCGGGCCATCCGCCCGGCGTTTCCTTGCTCGGGATCATCCGGCCGCAGCTGCCCTGGGGTAACCTGCAGGCGCCGCTGTCGGCCCCCGGGATCGCCAACGATTCGCCATGTTCGAGACCATCGTCCGCATCTTCGGCAGCGACCTGCCCAGCCTGCCGCGAGCCAGCCTCACGCGACAGGAACAGCTCTGGCTCCTCAGCGCCCGCCACCACAATCCCCTGCTGCGCGCCCGGCGCGCGGGCATGGTGGCCGCCCGCGCGCGGCTGCTGGCCGGGTTGTTCCTCGCGCTGACGCCGGCGTGGATGCTCGTGGAATACCTCACCCTGCCGCACAGCCTGTGGGTGGCCGTGGGCACCGCG
Source organism: Gammaproteobacteria bacterium (assembly GCA_041395385.1). Classification (GTDB taxonomy): domain Bacteria; phylum Pseudomonadota; class Gammaproteobacteria; order JAJPIJ01; family JAJPIJ01; genus JAJVHZ01. The sequence continues at coordinate 56,484 of JAWLAN010000023.1, read as the reverse complement.
CGGCTGGTGGTCATCGTCCCCTTCCTCGCGATGCTCTGGGCGCTGCGCGCCGGCGCCCGGCACCGCGGCGTCGTAGCCCTCGCCCTCTTCGCCCTGTTCGCCGTGCCTGCCATATTCTACGTGTGGACCATGCAGATCCTGGGCGCCGGCAGCGGGGCTGGGATGGCCGAGGCGGTGGTGGCCACGCACACGTTCTTCCCCTTGCTGGTCGTGGCGGGCATGGGGCTGTTCCCGCTGACCGTGACGGAATCGCTGGCGCTGTCGCTGCCCGTCTTTGTCGCCCGTGGCTGGGTCGTCTGGGCGGTGCTCGCGCCGGGCGAGCTCTACGCGGTGCTGGGTGCGCTCTGGTTCCTGCTGCTCGTGGCGGCCGCGGGCGCACTGGCAGCGGGCAGCCAGCTCGCCCTGCTCATCGCGCTGCTGCGCCAGTCGATCCGTGATCCGCTGACCGGCGCCTTCTCGCGCGCCAGCGGCGAGGAGCTGCTCGCGCTGGAGATGACGATCGCGCAGCGCGACGACAAGCCCTTCGCCGTCGCCTTCATCGACCTGGACCGATTCAAGGACGTCAACGACCGGCACGGGCACGATGCCGGCGATCGCGTGCTCGCGGCGGCGGCGGCCAGCGTCGCCGGCAGCCTGCGCACCACCGATGCGCTGCTGCGCTGGGGGGGGGGAGGAGTTCATGGTGCTCATGCCGAACACCGACTGCACGCAGGCCATGGTCGGACTGGAGCGGTTGCGCGCGCGGGGTTTCGGCATGCGTCCGGACGGGCAGCCGCAGACGGCCAGCATCGGCGTGGCGGAACGCCTCGCCGACGGGCAGGCGGGCGCCGCGAAACTGGTAGAGCTGGCCGACCGGCGCATGTACGAGGCCAAACGCGCCGGCCGCGACCGCCTGATCGGCTGCCGGCCGGCTGAAAACGGCCGGCCGCCGCATGCTTGAGGCCGAAGGCCATGGCGCACGCCACTGTGCCCGACCGCGCCCGCTCGACTATCCTTGCTCCATGATCGAGCGGCATGAGACGCCGTCCGGGCACTCCGCCTAGCGGCCGGCGAGACGCGATGACGAATCAATCCAGGGGCATCCTCCGCGTCGTCCTCTACTATGCCGGGTTCGCCAGTCTGTGGATCCTGGTTTCCGACAAGGTGCTGGAGGCGCTCGTCCAGGATGGATCGGCTTACGCGCAATGGTCGATCTACAAGGGCTGGGCCTTCGTCGTCATCACCAGCGCGCTGCTGGCGGTCATTCTCAGAGGCGAGTTGCGGCAGCGGGAGCGCGCCGGGGTGGCGCTGCGGGACAGCCGCGAGGAAACACGGCGCTACGAAACGCTGCTCGAGCACGTCAGCGAGGGGACGCCCGACGCCGTCTACGTGAAGGACACCGACGGCCGCTACCTGCTGTTCAACACCGGGGCCTGCCACATCGTCGATCGCACGCGCGCGGAGGTGCTCGGCCGGGATGACACCGCCCTGCTGCAGCCGGAGGAGGCCCGGGAGGTCATGGCGAAGGATCGTCACATCATGGCCACGGGTGTCACGGAAACCTACGAAGAGACCGTCACGCTCGGCGGACAGGCGCGCACGTTCCTGACCACGAAGGGCCCGGTGCGCGACGCGCACGGCCGCATCGTCGGCCTGTTCGGCATCGCGCGGGACATCACCGAGCGCCGGCAGGCGGCGGAGGCCCTCGCCGAGGCCAACCGGCTGCGGGAGCTCATCCTCGAGTCGGTCGGCGACGGCATACACGGCATCGACTTCGCCGGAAAGATCGCCTTCGAAAATGCCGCGGCACTGACCATGTTCGGCCGGGAGGCGCAGGAGATGATCGGCCAGGAGGCCCACGCGCTCATCCACCATCATCACCCCGACGGCAGCGACTATCCGGCCGAGGACTGCCCCATCTACCGAACGCTGCGCGACGGGAAGACGCGCCACGTCGAGAACGAGGTGTTCTTCCGCCGGGACGGCACGAGCTTTCCCGTCGAGTACACCTGCTGCGCGATGAAGGACGCGGCCGGGGCGATAACGTGCGTGGTCGTGAGTTTCCGCGACGTGACCGAGCGCCTGCGCGCCGCCGCGGAGATCCAGACCGAGCGGCTGCTGTCCGACTCGATACTGAAGAGCCTGCCCGGCATCTTCTACCTCTTCGACGAGCAGGGACGCTACCTGCGCTGGAACCAGAATCTCGTGCGCCTGAGCGGCTACACGGAGGAGGAGTTCCGGCAGCGCAATCCCCTGGAATTCTTCACCGGCGAGGAGAAGGCGTTGATCCGTGAACGCATCGGGCGTGTCTTCACCGAGGGCATGGCGGACGCAGAGGCGCACTTCACGGCCCGCGACGGGACTCGCACGCCGTTTTATTTCACCGGCGTGCGGCTCGAGCTGGACGGGCGGCCGCACCTGGCGGGCGTGGGCATCGAGCTCACCGAGCGCAACCGCGCGGAGGCCGAATCGCGGCTGCTGCAGGCTATCGCATCCGGCATCGCCGAGGCGGCCGACCTCAACGACGCGCTGGACTTCGTGCTGCGGAAGGTCTGCGACGAGACCGGATGGGCCATGGGCGAGGTATGGCTGCCAACCCGCGACCGCGCGCGGCTGGAGTGCCACCCGGTATGGCACAGCCGGGCCCCGGGGCTGGAGCCGTTCCGGCAGGTGAGTCGCAGCATCACCTTCGCACCCGGCGAGGGCCTGCCGGGGCTCGTATGGAGCACCGGCCGGCCGGCATGGGTGGACGACGTGCGGCGATGGTCCCCGTTCAGGCGCCTGCAGGCCGCCGACGCGGCCGGGCTCAAGGCGGCGGTCGGCCTGCCGGTGCTCGCGCGCGATCAGGTCGTGCTGGTGATGGACTTCTTCCTGTTGGAGAAGGGCGCACAGGATCGGCGGATGACGGGCCTGGTCGCGGCCGTCGCGGCACAGATCGGGCTGCTCATCGAGCGCAAGCTGGCCGAGTCGCGCGCGCAGCACCTCGCGCGCCTGTACGCCGCACTGACCGACGTGAACCAGATCATCGTGCGTGTGAAGAGTCGCGACGAGCTGTTCGCGGGCATCTGCCGCGTGGCGGTGGAGCGCGGCGGCATGGCGCTGGCATGGATAGGCCTGCTCGATCACGCCGCCGGCGTGCTGACGCCCGTGTGCGCCTACGGCGCCGGTCGCGATCGCCTGCCGCGCCGGGGGCTAGACGTCACGGGGCCGGCTCTCGGCGCAAGCCCCATGGCCATGGCCATCGCCTCGGGGCGCGTGACCTACAACCGCGACACGCAGTCGGACCCGGCCATGCAGTACTGGGAGGGGCCCGAGGTGCCCGCGGACTTCCAGGCGGCCGCCTCCGTGCCCATACGCCTGAGCGGCCGGGTCGTCGGCCTTCTGAACCTGTACACGAAGGACCCGGACCTCGTCGCCGATCCCGACCAGCGGCAACTGCTGGAGGAGATGGCCGAGGACGTGTCCTTCGCGCTCGAAACGCTGCAGCGCGAGGCCAGGCGCCAGCTGGCGGAGGACGCGCTGCGCGAGGGCGAGACCCGGCTGCGACTGGCGCTGGACGCCGCGCGCATGGGTACCTTCGAGTGGGACATGCCTGGGAACCGGATGACCTGGTCAGCCAGGCACGAGGAGCTCTGGGGCTATGCGCCGGGGGAGTTCGACGGGACCTATGACGCCTTCACGCGGCGGATCCATCCGGAGGACCTTGCAGGCCTCGAGGCCGAGATCGCCCGCTGCACGGCCACGAAGGAGCCCTTCAGGCGGGAGTACCGCATCGTGTGGCCGGACGGCAGCGTGCACTGGGTACTGGGACAGGGAGAAGCCGCTTTCGACGATTCGGGGCAGCCCGCGCGGCTGCGCGGCACGGTGATGGAGATCACCCCGCGCAAGCAGGCCGAGCAGCAGCTGCAGCTGCAGAGCACCGCGCTGGCCTCCTCGGCCAACGCCATCATGATCACGGATACCGGCGGCGCGATCCTGTGGGTGAACGACGCGTACTGCACCCTCACCGGCTACGACTCGAGCGAAGTCATGGGCCGCAATCCCCGCGAGCTGGTCAAGTCCGGGAGGCAGGACGAGGCCTATTACCGGCGGCTGTGGGACACCATCCTCGCCGGGGAGGTCTGGCACGACGAGATCGTCAACCGCCGCAAGGACGGCAGCCTCTACGCCGAGGACCAGACCATCACCCCGGTGCGCAACGAGCGGGGCGAGATCACCCATTTCGTCGCCATCAAGGTCGACGTCACCGAACGGAAGGAGGCGCAGGAGAGGATCCTCAGGCTGAATCGCGTCTACAAGATGCTGAGCGCCATCAACTCCCTCATCGTGCACGTCCGCGACCGCGAGGAGTTGCTGCGGGAGGCCTGCCGCATCGCGGTGGAGGACGGCGGCTTCCGCATGGCCTGGATCGGGACCGTGGCGCAGGGCGAGAGGACCGTCACTCCCCGCTCCTGGGCGGGGCAGGTGCAGGGGTATCTGGCGCACGTCCATCTTTCGCTGGACAGCGACGTGCCGGAGAAGGACTGCGTGTGCAGCCGGGCGGCGGGAACCGGGGAGCCCGCGATCCTCAACGACCTCACGGCGGCCGCCAGCGCCGAGGCTGCCTGGCTCGAGGCGGCGCGGTCGCGGGGCTACTGCGCCGCCGCCGCCCTGCCGCTCAGCGTCGGGCGCGAGGTCGCGGGGGTGCTCTCGCTTTATGCATCCGAGACGGACGTCTTCGATGCCGAGGAGCTGAGGCTGCTCACCGAGCTGGCCGAGGATATCTCCTATGCGCTGGAGAACATCGAGAGATCGGAACAGCTCGAATACCTGTCGTCCTACGATCCCCTCACGGGGCTCGCGAACCGCACGCTCTTCAACGCCCACCTGAGTTCCGTGCTGGACAGGGCCCGTCTATCCCGCAAGCAGGTCGCGCTGCTGGTCTGCGACCCGAAGAATTTTCGCCATGTCAACAACGTCTACGGCGAGAAGGCCGGTGACCTGATCCTCAAGACGACGGCCGAGAGGCTGCGCCATCTGGCCGGCGATCCGGTGAACGTCGGACGCATCACCGGGGATTACTTCGCAATGATCCTGCACGACGTCCGTGACGCGACCGGCATCGGCTACATGTTCGCAAACTCGCTGTTCCCCGCGCTGTGCGAACCGATCTCGCTGGGCGAGGAGGAGGTGCAGGTCGGCTTCCACGGCGGCATCGCCGTGTTCCCCACGGACGGCGAGGATGCGGATACCCTGTACCGGAACGCGGAGGCGGCGCTCAAGAAGGCTAAGGCCGGCGGCGAGCGATACCTGTTCTATCGGCCGGAGATGACGGCGAGGATCGCCGAGAATCTGCAGCTCGAACGCCGGTTGCGCGTGGCCCTGGCCAACGATCAGTTCGTCCTCCATTACCAGCCCAAGATCGAAACGGTCACACAGCGCGTCACGGGCGTGGAGGCATTGATACGATGGCAGGACCCCGAAACGGGGCTCGTGCCGCCGGGGCGATTCGTGCCCATACTCGAGGAAACCGGCCTCATCCTGGAGGTGGGTCTGTGGGCCCTGGACCAGGCCGCCCGCGACTACCGGGCCTGGTGCAGGGCGCTCGGCGCAGCCCCGCGGATCGCGGTGAACGTCTCCGCGATACAGCTCCAGCAGCGCGACTTCGCGGAGAACGTGATGGCGGCCATACAGCGCAGCGGGGATCTGGTGCCGCTCGATCTGGAGATCACCGAGTCGATGATCATGGTGGAGATCGAGGAGAACATCGCCAAGCTCGGCAAGCTGCGCGCGGCCGGCATGGGCGTGGCGATCGATGACTTCGGCACCGGCTACTCCTCCCTGAGCTACATTTCGAAGCTGCCCGTCGACGCACTGAAGATCGATCGCTCCTTCGTCATGAACATGACGTCCCACCGGGAGAGCATGACGATCGTCTCTTCGATGATCACCCTGGCCCATTCGCTGAACCTGAAGGTGATCGCCGAGGGGGTCGAGACCGAGGAACAGGCGAAGTTCCTCACGCTGCTGAAGTGCGACGAGATGCAGGGATATCTCTTCAGCAGGCCCGTGCCGTCGGAGACGATACTCGAGCGCTGCCGCGCGAACCCATGACCTATTAACATCCACGGCCGATTGCGCCTCCACCCAGCACGCTGGCCCTGCCTCGCTGATACTGCAGCGGGACCCTCGCCGAAGCATTATCGCGGCGGCTCTGCGCAACGCGGAACATGGATTCGTCAGCCGCCCGTATCCGCCCAGGCGGCCATCCGACGGCGAGACCCCGCGCGCTCGAGCTGATCCTGACGCAATGCGTGCCCGTTCCCTGCCGCGCCGATCTTGGCCCGACCAATCCCGTTTCAACAGCCAACGCCCGAGTGAGTCGTGAGACTCCTTCCAGTCAGCCGCGCGCGAGCGGTTCCCGCAGCGACACGCGATTGCGTCCCGATCGCTTGGCATCGTAGAGCGCCTCGTCAGCCAGCTTCAGCAGCCCGGCGGGCTGCGACACGCCCGGCCCGTGCGTGGCAACACCAATGCTAACGGTCACGGCGTGCAGTCGGCCGTCGATGTCGATCGGATCGGCTGCCACCGCCTCGCGCACGCGCTCGGCGAAGCGGGATGCCTCTGCGAGCGGCGTGTTCGGACAGATGACGAGGAACTCCTCGCCGCCGAACCGACCCACCGTCTCGCCGGCGCGCGTGAGGCCGCGCAGCCGCGCCGCCACCCGCTGCAGCACGACGTCGCCGCCGTCGTGGCCGTGGGTATCATTGACGGCCTTGAACGCGTCAATGTCGATCAGCAGCAGGCTGAGCGGCTGCCCAGTGCGACTCACCGCCGCCCATTCCTGGCCGAGGCGCTGCAGGCAGTATCGGCGATTGGGCAGGCTGGTCAGATAATCGGTGAGCGCCGCCTCCTGCAGGCGGCGGTTGGCGACGGCGAGCTCGGCGTTGAACGTGCGGATTTGCTCGAGATCGCGCAGCACCTCCGAATGCAGGTCGAGAATGCGGCGCGCCGCGTGCAGCCGAGCCTCGATCTCCCGGGGCCGGATCGGCTTGCTGACGAATTCGTCCGCGCCGGCGAGCAGGCCCTGGTAGAGTCTCTCCTCCTCGTTGTGCGCGGTCAGCAGGATGACGTAGATGCGCCGTCCCGCCGGGACCTGGCGCAAGGCGCGGCAAAATTCCAGGCCGTCGATCTCCGGCATCATCCAATCGGTGATCACGATGTCGGGATGAACCGCGAACACACTGCCCAGCGCCTCCTTACCATCCCTGGCTGTGGACACCTGATAACCCAACGACGCCAGCAGCGCCTGCAGCACCATGCGATCGGTGGCGCTGTCATCCACTACCAGGACGCGGTGCCCGTCCAGAAGCCTCTCCGGCGCCGCCACCCCCGGCTCGCGCGCGATCTCCGCGCGGGCCGCGTTGAGCTCCGCCAACGCGGGCACGGACTGCGTGCGCACCTGCAGCAACCGTCCCCAGTCCAGCCATTGCTCGGCAACCGCCGCGAATACCTCGGCGATACGTTCCTCCTCCAGGCCAAGCCGTGCGCCCAGCAGATACAGGCGAGTGAGATGCCGGCTGCGCTGCTCCGCAGCCGTCACGCAGATCCCGGCCACGTGTGAGGCAAGCGCCAGTAGCTGCGCGATCTGGCGCGTCCGCGGCTTGGCCTCCAGGTTCACGCCCTCGAGCGCCTCGTGATGCGTGGCGGCCTCGATGAACACCTCGGGCAGCCCCCAGTCCGCCATCATGGCTGCCGTGAGCTCGCGCTCGTCGAGGGCGAAACGTTCGCGCTCGCGGGCTCGCCGCGCCGGCGCATCTAGGCCGCGGCTTTCCGCGATTACCTCGGCGAACTCCACCGGATGCACGGTAGCCAGGGCGAGGCTGCCGATCTCGAGCAGCAATCCCACGGTGAAACACTCCTCGCCGGCCGTGACCTTCGCTTCGCTTGCCAGCTGCCGCGCGGCCAGGGCTGTGGCGAGCGAGCGCGACCAGAACACCTCGTAGTCAAACTGCTCGCACTTACCGCTGCGGTGCTCGGAGAGCAGGGCGAATCCGAGCGCCACCTGCCGAACCAGGTTCAGTCCCAGCAGGCCCACAGCATCGCTGACCGCGACGATGGGGCGCGTGCAGCGCCCCCCGCTGTTGGCAAGCTTCACCACCCTCGCCGACATGGCGGGGTCGTGCTGCAGGACGTGGGCAACTTCGCGGATGCTGACGGCAGGGCGCTGCGCCAGCTCGGCGAGGCGCAACGCCACGCCATGTGGCGACGGAAGTCGCCCTGTCGCCTTCATGTCGAGGAATGGCTGGAAGGTATCGGACTTCATCGGCGCCAGACGTACCAGGGAAGATCGGCCACCAGGATGACCGCATCGTCCTCGGGTACATTGCCATCGAGAAACACGCCGTGGGTCTGCACGAAACGCCACAGCGCATCGGCGGCTGCGAGCAGCTGCCCGGGCGACGTGCCCGCATAGGGGATCACGGGCGCGCAGCCCCTGCCCACGGTGACGTGGCCGTTGGTCACTGCGCCGCTATTCAGCAGTTCGAGCGAGGTCGGCTGCGCGCGCGTCTTGCCGCCGACGCTCACGGGCCCGGGCCTGGGCCTCTCCGGCATCAGCACGAGGAATTCTCCGCCGGCGCAACGTTCGATCATGCCCGCGCCCCGCGGGAGCGTCTGCCGGCAGGCGCCTCCGATCTTCGCTGGGAGTCGTCCGCATCGAGACGTCCGTAGGTGTTGTCGTACCGCCTGAAGTGATCGACGCCCGCAATCCGCAGCGGGGCCGACGTGCATTTACGGGGGGGTCGGCTCCGGTCCCGCAACAGCAGGTCGTCCCGGTAGCGGCGGTTCGCCACGCCGGTGAGGCCGTCAATGTCAACCATATTTCTCGCCTCTGGTCTGCGTCCAACCTTCCCCGACAAGTGCCTTGGCCCATCTTCGCCACCCGGGTAGCAAGAAAGATGCCCGCGCTGCTGCCTTTCCCCTTCCGCATGCCGCGCGCGCCATCGCTCCACGCTTGCGTTACGGAACTCGACCGATCTCGACCCGGGTCGGTGACGATTTGGCCACGCTGGTTTTCACCATTGCAGTGCTGCCCCGCTTTTGCCCTCTGACCGCCCGTTTTGGTGCGCCGCGCGTGAAGGCTGCCTGTCGCTGATTCGCGAGAAGTTCGGCCAAGGCGCTGATGAGCGCATTCGGGCTCACCCGGTTCGTGGCATGTGAAGCAGCCGGAAACGGCCTCACGCCATACCCTAAACGCGGTAGCGTGCCACGACCCCGCGCAGCTCTCCGGCCAGGGCGTCGAGCCGGGCCGCCGTCTCGCTGCTGGCGGCAGCGGCCGCGCTGCTGTTCTCCGTCATCTGTGCGATCCGCTCGATATTCACTGCAACCTGATGGATTGCCGCATCCTGCTCGCGGATGGCATCGGCGATGCTTTGCACGTTTGCGGCAACTGCCCCGGAATCCCTGCCGATGCCTTGCAGCGCGACTTCCGTGCTGCTGACAAGCGCGAGGCTCTCCGCCGCCTGCGCGGTGCCGCGCTGCATGCCGCCGACGGTGCCCCCTATCTGGGACTGGATTTCGCCGATGAGAGTAGCAATCTCCTGCGTCGCATTGGCCGTGCGCGCCGCCAGGCCGCGAACCTCGTCGGCAACGACGGCGAAACCGCGGCCCTGCTCGCCGGCGCGGGCCGCCTCGATGGCGGCGTTGAGCGCCAGCAGGTTCGTCTGGTCGGCGATCTCCTTGATGACCTTGACGATGCCGCCGATTCTGTTCGAACTTTGCTCGAGTTGTCCGACGCTTTCTCCCGAGGCGCGGATCAGGTCGGCGATGACATTCACGTGGCCCACCGTCGCGGCCATTTCCGCGAGCGCCCGTTCGACCCCGGAGCGCGCCTTGCCGACGATCTCGTTGGCGTTTCTCGCGTTGGCCGCCGTTTCGCTGACGCTGACCGACGCCTCCTCCACCGCGGCGGCCACCGACGAGGCGGACTCCGCCTGCGCGGCCGAACTCTTGGTCACCTGTTCGCTGGCAGTGGCGAGGGCACGCGAGGCGTCGGCGATGCGCTCGCTGGAGACTTTGGCATCGGCGATTATGGCGCGGAACTTCTGCATGAGCGCATTGAGCGCTTGGCCGGCCCGCGCGGTCTCGCGCGTGCCTCCTACGGGAACGTCCTGGGTGAAGTCGTCGTTCTTCACGGCGATCTCCGCCGCGGCAACTACGGCTTCCAGCGCCCCCCTTACGCCGCGGGCGACCCGGTAAAACCAGGCCGCCCCGACCGCGACACACACGGCCAGCAGCAGCGCCGCCGTGCGGAAGCGGCCGACTATCTGCGTTTCGATGGTGCCGATTGGGATTGACACCTCCAGTGCGCCGCGCACGTCGCCCACCTTCCAGTCCCGCCGCGGCGAATCCGGATGGCTGTTGTGGCATGTGGTGCAGGTCTCGTTCACCATGACGTCCGCCCTGGCCAACCGCATCACCGGCACCCCGTTGCGCCGCTCGATTCGATGGAAAGTCCCGGCGGGATTCTTTTCCAGCCAGGCCAGGGCCTCCTGCTCGAAGCCGTCCAGGCGCTTGTCGTCGCCCTTGCGGAACGCGAAAGGTTGGCGGGAGTAAAGCCGCAGGCCATTGCCGGACTTGTCGGATTCGGCCAGCGCCCGGATGAGCGTAGCCGGCACCGGGATGGCGTCCTCCCTGCCCTCATACTCGTGCTGTATGCGAACACCCTTGGCGCTCGCCTTTGGGACGATCTCGCGAGCATAAAACATGCGCGCCTCCTGCGCGCTCTTGAGCACGGAGGAGGCCGCGGCCAAGCCCGCCTGTTCCAGTGCGGCATCTTTCAGTGCAGATCCGCTCCAGGCAAGCATGACGACGATCAGCGCCATGATGCCGCCGGCCGAGAAGAGCAGCTTCGCCGCCAGTGGCGCTGCCAAGGTTGCAGACCTTGATGGCGATTCGGGATGGGGACTCATGGTTTCCTCCGCTGTTGGCGTGGCCATGCCGATACGCACTTTGTTGCGTCCGCGTGCCCGGAAACTTGAACCGCTTATTCGATAGTTGATTTGGATCAAGATTGCTACGGCATCTGGCCACGCGGCCTGCCTCGGATCGTGAAGGAGATCTTCCGGCACCCGAATATCGACCACGCCAGTCACGCGCCGGCAACTCACTTAGAGTGCGGAGGGCGTGGGCGGAGAGGTCCACCTCCTCCGGCCTGAGCTGAGCGCGCGTGATGTGGATCAGTTCGACCAAGTCGTCGATCACCTCGTACAGGTGCCCACTGGCGGCGCGGATACGCTCGAGGTAATTCAGCGCAGTTACATCGAGCCGCAGCGGGTTCTTCCCGCCGAGGATCTGCCCGCAACCGTCGGCGGCGCGCGCAGGTCATGCGCAGCGGCATGTGAGAAGGGCCCGCTCGCGCAGCGGGGTCTCGAACTCGGCGATGCGCATGCGCACGCGTTCCTCGAGGGAGCGGTGAAGGTCGATGACTTGCTTTTCGGCCCCCCTCCTCTCGTCGATGTAGGCGAGCGCCCCGACGAAACGCACCGGTGGATCCTGTTCGTCCTTTTTCGACCATGCCGCGCCCAAACAACCACGACAACAAAAAACACGAAACACGATGGCGTCCCCGGTCGTGGTGTAAGAGAGGCCGCCTGGAAGAGGCGGTCATCGTGATTCTTCGGTAAGGTTGGGTTTGCGAAGACCTTAACCAAAACGAGGAGATACACGATGACCAAGCCCAGCATGTCACTGGCGGAGCTCGCTGAGAAGGGGGCCGAGGCGGATTTCCTGCGCGAGATGATCCAGTTCGTGGCGCAGCGGCTGATGGAGATGGACGTGGAGAGCCTGTGCGCGGCGGCCTGGGGCCAGCGCAGCCCGGAGCGGGCCAACAGCCGCAACGGCTACCGGGAGCGGGCGTGGGAGACGCGCGCCGGGACGGTGGAGTTGCAGATCCCGAAGCTGCGCCGCGGCAGCTATTTTCCCGGGTTTCTGGAGCCGCGTCGCACGGCGGAGAAGGCGCTGGCGGCGGTGATCCAGGAGGCCTACGTGCAGGGGGTTTCGACCCGCTCGGTCGATGAGCTGGTCAAGGCGATGGGGATGAGCGGGATCTCCAAGAGTCAGGTCTCGCGGCTGGCCGCGGAGATCGACGAGCGGGTGCATGCGTTTCTGGAGCGGCCATTGGAAGGGGACTGGCCGTATCTGTGGATTGACGCGACCTACGTGAAGGTGCGCCAGGCCGGGCGGATCGTCTCGGTGGCGGTAATAATCGCCGTGGCGGTGAATACCGAGGGGACGCGCGAGGTGCTGGGCATGGCGGTGGGGCCCTCGGAGGCGGAGCCGTTCTGGAGCGAGTTTCTGCGCAGCCTGACGCGCCGTGGGCTGCGCGGCGTGAAGCTGGTGATCTCCGACGCGCACGAGGGGCTGAAGGCGGCGGCGGGGAAGGTGCTGAAAGCCACCTGGCAGCGCTGTCGGGTGCATTTCATCCGCAACGCCCTGGCGCATGCCGGCAAGGGCCAGCGGCAGATGGTGCTGGCGCTCATCAACACGGTCTTCGCGCAGGACACGGCGGAGGCTGCAGTCGCGCAGTGGCGGGCGGTGGCCGATCAGCTGCGCGGGAAACTTCCGAAGCTCGCGGCGCTGATGGACACCGCGGAGAGCGAGGTGCTGGCCTTCATAAGTTTTCCGAAGGCCCATCGCCTGCAGATCCACTCAACCAATCCGCTGGAGCGGGTGAACGCCGAGGTCAAACGGCGCACCGATGTGGTCGGGATCTTCCCGAACGAGGCGGCCATCGTGCGGCTGGTCGGCGCACTGCTGCTCGAGCAAAACGACGAATGGCAACTGCAGCGCCGTTACATGCAGCTTGAGGGATTGCAGAGCCTGAGTGAGAATCAAACGGCCCGGCTGCCGGCGGTGATCAGCTGAGCCGGGTATCCAGCCACCGAAGGATCACGACTCATACACCACGGGCTGGGACACCATCGGAACCACCCCCCACCGGTAGCTGTTCGACCTCCCAGGCGAGTGTGTAACAAATGGAGATGATCTATTGGCGCTGTCGAATCGGGTCGGAAAGCAGATCCTCGATGCACAGCGCGGTGTTCATGACGAGTTCGTGTTTGCTATCGACGTAATCCGGTCGCTCGCACGTTGAACCGCGGCTGGCAGTCAGCGCAGGAGTAGTCCGGCCTGCCGCTGGCTTCCGTGCAGGATCGGATGCACACGCTTGGTCGGCGGTTTCCCGCGGCCGCCATGAGCTTCGAGGACCGGTTGGCTTTGCTCGCGCATCGCTCGGGGCACATCACGACACACTACTCGGCCACAGAGTTTTCAACGCTGCTGAACGCCGCGAACCGGAACCGTGAGCAGGACACGTCAACACCGGTTATGGTGGCGCTGAGTCGCGCGGTGGTAAAGAAACACGATGGTTCACGCAGAACTCATGCAAACGCATTGGGTGGCGCGAAGCGTAATGATCCAACTACTTGATATAAATGGTGGGCCGTGCAGGAGTCGAACCTGCGACCAACGGATTAAAAGTCCGCTGCTCTACCGGCTGAGCTAACGGCCCGGTGACGGGGCGGGAGGCGATGCTGCAAAGGGGCGCGATGATACCGCGCCGCCGGGGCGCTGGGAAGCGCGCGCGACACGGCGTTCTGCACGCCGCCATGGCCTTGATTTTTTTGCGCCAGCCCCTATTTTGCCCGTACCTGAATTGCTACATCTCGCTGCCAGGAACAACGGGAGACGCGAATGCCGATTTACGAGTACGCCTGCGCGGGCTGCGGTCATCAGCTCGAGGTCATGCAATCGATCAAGGACCCGCCGCTGACGCAGTGTCCGAAGTGCAGGAAAAACAAGCTGCGGAAGTTGATCTCGGCCGCGGGATTCCAGCTCAAGGGCAGCGGCTGGTACGTCACCGACTTCCGCGACAAGGGCAAGCCGGCTGCCGAGAGGAAAAAGGAAGGCGAGGAAGGCGCCGCCGGGAAGTCCGCGCAGGCCAAGGAGGCCGGCTCCAAGCCGGAAGCGGCCAGCGAACCGGCCAAGCCCGCCGCGAATGGCGAGAAGAAGAAAAAGAAGGCCGCGGGCGACGGCGCCTGACCGGCGCGCGCCGTTCGACGGCCAGCGCCTGACCGCCCCGGTCGCAGGCGCCGGGGGCCGCTGCGCTCCGGAGCGCCGCCGCGTTGCGTTGCCGCAGCGCTGCCCGTACCATTCCCGGGCTTCCGACCCGGTCGCCGCGCGCGCCGCGGCTAAAGCCCCGGCCCCGCATGTCGCAGGGGCGGGTGGAAGGGGAATGGGACCACGATCCCGCCGTGCGCCGAGCAGCGTCCTCTCCAGTGCCACGCCCCGCCGGCCGGGGCGGACAAACCGAATTCGAACCTTTGAGGTTTCTATGCGCACCCATTACTGCGGCGAAGTGAACGCGTCGCACGTCGGCCAGACCGTCACGCTCTGCGGCTGGGCTCACCACCGCCGCGACCACGGCGGCGTCATCTTCATCGACCTGCGCGATCGCGCCGGCCGCGTGCAGGCGGTGTTCGACCCGGATACGCCGCAGGCCTTCACCGTCGCCGAGAAGGTGCGCCACGAATTCGTGCTGCGGATCACCGGCACGGTGCGGCGCCGCCCGCCGGGCACCGAGAATCTCTCGATCCCCACTGGCGAGATCGAGGTGCTCGGCAAGGAGATCGAGGTGCTCAACCCGGCCGACGCCCTGCCCTTCCAGATCGACGAGGACGTCGTCAACGAGGAGCTGCGGCTGAAGTACCGCTACATCGACCTGCGCCGCGAGCACATGAAGGACAACCTGCTGCTGCGCGCCAAGGTGGCGCGCATCATGCGGCGGTTCCTCGACGAGCAGGGTTTCAACGAGTTCGAGACCCCGATGCTCACCAAGGCCACACCCGAGGGCGCACGCGACTACCTCGTGCCGAGCCGCACGCACGAGGGCAAGTTCTTCGCCCTGCCGCAGTCGCCGCAGCTGTTCAAGCAGCTGCTGATGATGTCCGGCATGGATCGCTACTACCAGATCACGCGCTGCTTCCGCGACGAGGACCTTCGCGCCGACCGGCAGCCGGAATTCACGCAGCTCGACATCGAGACGAGCTTCCTCGACGTGCCCCAGATCACCGCGCTGATGGAAGATCTGATCCGCACGCTGTTCCGCGAGGCGATCGAGGTGGCGCTGCCGAACCCCTTCCCGCGCATGAGCCATGCCGAGGCCGTCGCGCGCTACGGCACCGATCGACCCGATCTGCGCGTGCCGCTGGAGCTGGTCGAGGTCGCCGACCTGATGCAGGGCACTGACTTCAAGGTGTTCGCGGCCGCGGCCACCACACCGGGCTACCGCGTCACGGCCCTGCGCGTGCCCAGGGGCGGGGAGATGTCGCGCAAACAGATCGACGACTACACCGCCTACGTCGGCAACTACGGCGCCAAGGGCCTCGCCTACATCAAGGTCAACGACAAGACCAACCTGCCCGAGGGGCTGCAGTCGCCGATCGTGAAGTTCATGTCCAGCCTGGTGCTGAAGGAGCTCGTCGAGCGCACCGGCGCGGAGAACGGCGATCTCATCTTCTTCGGCGCCGACAAGGCCAAGGTGGTCAACGACGCGCTCGGCAACCTGCGCGTGAAGCTCGGCCACGACCTCGACCTCATCGAGCACGGCTGGAAACCGCTGTGGGTGGTGGACTTCCCGATGTTCGAGTGGAACGAGGACGAGGAGCGCTGGGACGCCATGCATCACCCCTTCACCTCGCCCCGGAATCTCGACCCGGCGGCGCTGGCGGAGTCCCCGGGTGCGGCGATCGCCAAGGCCTACGACATGGTGCTCAACGGCTCGGAGATCGGCGGCGGCTCGGTGCGTATCCACAACCAGCGGCTGCAGCAGACCGTGTTCAGGCTGCTCGGGATCGACGAGGCGGCGCAGCAGGAGAAGTTTGGATTCCTGCTCGAGGCATTCCGCTACGGCTGCCCGCCGCACGGCGGCATCGCCTTCGGCCTGGATCGCATCGTCATGCTGATGGCCGGCGCCGGCTCCATCCGCGACGTCATCGCCTTCCCCAAGACGCAGACCGCCGCCTGCCCGCTCACCAACGCGCCCTCGGAGGCGAGCGAGCATGCGCTGCGCGAGCTGCACATCAGGCTGCGCAAGCCCGCCGGCGAGACCGCCAAGGCCTGACCGGACCCGCCGCCGTCCATGCGCCCCGCCAGCGGGGCGTGTATCCGCGGTTCCTTTGAGCCGATCTACTGTCGCCGCGCGCGGATGTGCACCGCGTTGTGGTGCTCGGCACGCACGTGCTCCTGTAGCGGACACCGGCCGCTGCCGGTGCCGGATCGTCGCGCTGATCCCTATAATCGGGGCATGGCGTACGTCTACGAATATCCGCACCCGGCGGTCACCACCGACGCGGTGCTGTTCACCGTGCGCGACGGCCGGCTCGAGGTCCTGCTCATCCAGCGCCGGCACGAGCCCTACGCGGGCCGCTGGGCGTTTCCCGGCGGTTTCCTCGACTACGAGGAGGACCTGCTGGACTGCGCGCTGCGCGAGCTCGAGGAGGAGACCGGGGTGAGCGGCGTGGAGCTCGAGCAGTTCCACGCCGCCGGCACGCCGGGGCGTGACCCGCGCGAGCGCAACATCTCCATCCTGCACATGGGGCTGGTGCGCCCGGACGAGGTGAACCCGGTCGCCGCCGACGACGCCGGCGACGTCGGCTGGTTCGACGCGCGCCGGCCGCCGCCGCTCGCCTTCGATCACGAGGACCTCATGCCCCTGGCGGTTCGCCACCTCACCGCACGGATCATGCACTCGGATGCTGCGCTCCGGTTCCTGCCGCAGCGCTTTACGCTGTCGGAACTTCAGGGCGTCTACGAGGCCGTATTGGACAAGGACCTCGACCGCGAGGACTTTCGCCGCGTCATCCAGGCGCTGGACTGGCTGCGGCCGACCGGCGAATATGCGCGCGAGGCGAGCGGTCGCGAGCAGCTGTTCCAATCCGCGAGGAGGAAGACGGCACGGCGCAGGACGCGCCGTGCGGCGAGCAGCCCGAAACACGGCTGAAGGCGCCGCGCGCCGAAGGCAGGCCGGAGGAATCCACCCAACCGCGAAGGTCGACGATGAGCAGCATCCCCAAGATCATCATCCCCAGGACGCCGAAGTTCGAGGTGCCGCCGACGATCTCCGAGTCGCTGGAACCGCAGGAGCGCGAGCGGCTCCGCGCCCGCATCAAGGACCTGCTGCGCGAGAAGGATGCGGTGCTCATCGCGCACTACTACACCGACCCCGACATCCAGCTGCTGGCCGAGGAGACCGGCGGCTATGTCTCCGATTCGCTGGACATGGCGCGCTTCGGCCACGAGCACGAGGCCACGACACTGGTGGTCGCGGGCGTGCGTTTCATGGGCGAGACGGCAAAGATCCTGAACCCGGAGAAGCGCGTGCTGATGCCGGAGCTGCAGGCCGAGTGCTCGCTGGACCTGGGCTGCCCGCCCAAGGAGTTCGCGGAGTTCTGCGACCAGCACCCCGATCGCACCGTCGTGGTCTACGCCAACACCAGCGCGGCGGTGAAGGCGCGCGCGGACTGGATGGTGACCTCTAGCGTCGCCGTGGACATCGTGAAGTACCTGCACGAGCGCGGCGAGAAGATCCTGTGGGCGCCAGACAAGTATCTCGGCGACTACATCCAGCGCCACACCGGCGCCGACATGATCCTCTGGAACGGCTCGTGCATCGTGCACGAGGAGTTCAAGGGCCTGGAGCTCGAGGACATGCGCCGGCGCTACCCGGATGCGAAGGTCCTGGTGCATCCGGAGTCGCCCGAGGCGGTGATACGCCAGGCCGACGTGGTCGGATCGACGACCCAGCTCATCAAGGCGGCGAAGTCGCTGGACGCCCGCCGCTTCATCGTCGCCACCGACAAGGGCATCTTCCACAAGATGCAGAAGGCGGCGCCCGGCAAGGAATTCATAGAGGCGCCGACCGCGGGCCGCAGCGCCACCTGCCGCTCCTGCGCGCACTGCCCCTGGATGGCGATGAACGGCCTGCGCAAGCTCGAGCACGCGCTCGCCACCGGCAGCGGCGAGGTCTTCGTCGACGAGGACATCCGCGTGCAGGCGGTGGTGCCGATACAGCGCATGCTGGAGTTCGCGATGACCCGCAAGAAGCAGGTGCTCGGCGCCAGCGACGCCTGAATCCCCGGGGGGTCTGCACGCCTCAGGAGAGCCGCGGCGGCGTGACCGCCGCGCCGCTCAGCGGCGAGCGCGTGATCTCCAGCGTGCGTGCATAGGTCATCTGCAGCACGCGCGCATCGAGACTGGCGCGGTGCCGGCTGCAGGCGAGCTCCCTGGTCACCCGCTCCTTCACCGGATCCCAGATCGCGGCCTGGTCCTCGGAGAGCAGCGCCCGCAGGGGCTTCACGCGGAAGCGTTTCTTCGAGCGCGCGCTGTCGAACAGCAGCGCGAGCCAGCCGCCCTCCTCGCTCCAGGCATCGCAGTAGACGGTCCGCCCGCGCAGGACGTGGTTGAGCTGCCGCGTAACCTCCGTGGGCTTGCGGCCGTACATGTAAAGCGCCTCGCGACGTATCCCGTGCGTGCGCTCGGCATCGGTGTCCCAGCGATGCCACTCCGGCTCCGGATGGATCAGCGAACAGAACGGCGTCCCGCACGGAAGCACGCATCCGACCTCTATCGGGTAGCTGCCGGGGCCGAGGCCGGAGGCTTCAACATCTATAATGGCGGGCATGTCCATGGGGCGCCACCGGCGTCGGGGTCCATCAACAAAGGGAGCGACTTGTCTGAGTGTAGTCCCGGCGCGCGTACCCTGCCCACCCGCCGGCGTCGCGACGGCCGGCAAGAGATGAGGGATCGATGACTCCCGGAACCCAGCAATCGGTCGTGCTCGTCCACGGGCTGTTCCTGCACGGGGCGGCGATGCTGCCGATGGCGGCCCAGCTTCGCCATGCCGGATTCGCGACACGGACCTTCTCCTATCCGACGCTGGAGCAGTCGCCGCGCGACAATGCCTACGCGTTGAAGCGCCTGGCCGACGATATCGATGCCTCGGTCGTGCATTTCGTCGGCCACAGCCTCGGCGGACTGGTGCTGCGCCATTTCTTCGCGGCCTTTCCGCAACCGCGCCCCGGCCGCGTGGTCACGCTGGGCACGCCGCACCGCTACAGCCAGGCGGCCCGCGTGCTGGCCCGCTTCGAGCTCGGGCGCAAGGTCCTGAACAAGAGCCTGGAGCACGGGCTGCTCGGCGGCGTGCCGCCCTGGAACGGGACGCACGAGCTCGGTTCGATCGCGGGGACGCTGTCGGTCGGCCTCGGACGGGTCGTCGGCGGGCTCGCCGCGCCCAACGACGGCACGGTGGCGGTCGAGGAGACGCGCATGGACGGCATGAGCGATCACATCTGCCTGCCGGTCTCGCACCTGGCCCTGATGTTCGCGCCGGCGGCCGCGTATCAGACCGCGTACTTCCTGCGCCATGGCCGCTTCCGGCATGAACCGTGAACAGGCGTGATGGTACACTTCGCCGCATCGGGACCAACGGCTGCAAAAGGGTATTCAGACATGGCCGGCCACAGCAAATGGGCCAACATCCAACATCGCAAGAACGCGCAGGACGCCAGGCGCGGCAAGCTGTTCACCAAGCTCATCCGTGAGATCACCGTCGCCGCGCGCATGGGCGGCGGCGACGCGAGCGCCAATCCGCGCCTGCGCGCGGCCATCGACGCGGCGCTGTCCGCCAACATGACCAAGGACACGGTCGAGCGCGCGATCAAGCGCGGCACCGGCGAGACGGGCGCGGAGAATTACGAGGAGGTGCGCTACGAGGGCTACGGGCCGGGCGGGGTTGCGGTGATGGTCGACTGCATGACCGACAACCGCAACCGCACCGTCGGCGAGGTGCGGCACGCCTTCGGCAAGCACGGCGGCAATCTCGGCAGCGACGGTTCCGTCGCCTTCATGTTCAGCAAGAATGGCGTCCTGAGCTACCCCGCCGGCGCCTCCGAGGATCGCATCCTGGAGGTGGCGCTGGAGGCCGGCGCGCAGGACGTGGTCACCAACGACGACGACAGCATCGAGGTCGTGACCGCGCCGGAGGATTTCGGGGCGGTGAAGGATGCGCTGGAGGCGGCGGGACTGAAGCCGGAGGCCGCCGAGGTCACGATGCGCGCGTCCACCAGCACGCGCATCGACGGCGAGAACGCCGAGAAGATGATGAAGCTGCTCGACGTGCTGGAGGACCTCGACGACGTGCAGAAGGTGTACTCCAACGCCGACATCAGCGACGAGGTGCTGGCGAAGCTCGCCTGACGACGCCATCCCGCCCGCTCACTCCATGCGCATACTGGGCATAGACCCTGGTTCACGGATCACCGGCTACGGCGTCATCAGCCTGGAGCGCGGGCAGGCGCGCCACGTCGCCAACGGCTGCATCCGCACCCCCGAGGGCGAGATGGCCGAGCGCCTGCGCGCGATCTACGACGGCGTGCGCGCGGTGATCGCCGCCTACGAGCCGCGCGAGATGGCCATCGAGAAGGTGTTCGTGAACCGCAACGTCGACTCGGCGCTGAAGCTCGGCCAGGCGCGCGGCGCGGCGATCGTCGCCGGCGCCAGCCACGGCCTGCGCGTGTTCGAATTCTCGCCCGCGGAGGTGAAGCAGGCGATCGTCGGCCAGGGGCGCGCCGAGAAGGTGCAGGTCCAGCACATGATCAAGGTGCTGCTGAAGCTCACGGAGGGCGCCGAGAGCGACGCCGCCGACGCGCTCGCCGTGGCGCTCTGCCATGGGCACACCCGCGAGGCCCTGCAGCGCATGACCGCGCCCGCGGAGCTGCTCCGAGGCATGCGCGCGGGACGGCGGCGCGCCGGGGGCCTGCGCCGATGATCGGACGATTGCGCGGCGTCATCGTCGAGAAGCGCCCGCCGTTCCTGCTCGTCGACGTGCACGGCGTCGGCTACGAGCTCGAGGCGCCGATGACCACCTTCTACCGGCTGCCGGAGATCAATCACGAGACCGTGTTGCACACGCACCTTCTCGTGCGCGAGGACGCGCAGCTGCTCTACGGCTTCGGCACCGAGGACGAGCGCCGGCTGTTCCGCGACCTGCTCAAGGTGAGCGGGGTCGGACCGAAGGTCGCGCTCGCCATCCTCTCCGGTATCGAGACCGAGCAGTTCGCCGCCTGCGTGCAGCAGGGCGACGTGGCGCGGCTGACGCGACTGCCCGGCATCGGCAAGAAGACCGCCGAGCGCCTCGTCGTCGAGATGCGCGATCGCCTGCACGACTGGCAGCAGCGGCCCGCAGTCGCCGCCGTGCCCGGGCAGCCCCCGGCTGCGGCGGGCGATCCGGTGGCCGACGCGGTCAGCGCGCTCATCGCGCTCGGCTACAAGCCCAACGAGGCCAGCCGCCACGTCCACGGCGTGGCCGCCGCGGGCATGAGCAGCGAGGCGATTATCCGCGAGGCGCTGCGCAATGTCGCGCGTGCCGGCGGCTAGACCCTGACGAGAAGACATGGCTGAACCCGATTCGATCGTGCGCGCTCACGCCAGCGCCGAGGAGGCGGCGGCGGAGGAGAAGATCCGCCCGCAGCGGCTGGATGACTACGTCGGTCAGCCGGAGGTACGCGAGCAGATGGAGATCTTCATCGGCGCCGCGCGCCAGCGCCGCGACGCCCTCGATCACGTGCTCATCTTCGGGCCGCCGGGACTGGGCAAGACCACGCTGGCGCACATCGTCGCCCACGAGATGGGCGTGGGCCTGCGGCAGACGGCCGGGCCCGTGCTGGAGCGGCCGGGGGATCTGGCCGCCCTGCTGACCAACCTCGAGCCGCGCGACGTGCTGTTCATCGACGAGATCCATCGCCTGAGCCCGATCGTGGAGGAGGTGCTGTATCCGGCGATGGAGGACTTCCAGCTCGACATCATGATCGGCGAGGGGCCCGCGGCGCGCGCCATCAAGCTCGACCTGCCGCCGTTCACGCTGGTGGG
This sequence comes from Gammaproteobacteria bacterium, assembly GCA_041395385.1. GTDB lineage: Bacteria > Pseudomonadota > Gammaproteobacteria > JAJPIJ01 > JAJPIJ01 > JAJVHZ01. Next base: position 34,539 of record JAWLAN010000023.1, on the reverse strand, counting down.
CGCCACCACGCGCGCCGGGCTGCTGACCTCGCCGCTGCGCGATCGCTTCGGGATCGTGCAGCGCCTGGAGTTCTACGGCCACGCGGATCTCACCCGCATTGTGGCGCGCGCGGCGCGCATACTCAACGTCACGATCGACGAGACAGGCGCCGCGGAGATCGCCCGGCGCTCGCGCGGCACGCCGCGCATCGCCAACCGTCTGCTCAGGCGCGTGCGCGACTACGCGCAGGTGAAGGGCGACGGGCGCATCGCCGCGGAGATCGCCAATCGCGCTCTCGACCTGCTCAACGTCGACGTGCACGGCTTCGACATGATGGATCGGAAGCTGCTGCTCACGATCATCCAGAAGTTCGACGGCGGTCCGGTCGGCGTCGAGAGCCTGGCCGCCGCCATCGGCGAGGAGCGCGGCACCATCGAGGACGTGATCGAGCCGTTTCTCATCCAGCAGGGATTCCTGATGCGCACGGCGCGCGGGCGCATGGCCACGCGCAATGCCTGGCTGCACTTCGGTCTGAATCCGCCGGCACGCGAGCCGCCCGGCGACCCGGACCTGTTCGAAGGGCGCTGATGGTCGAACGCGCCTCTGCCGATCATGCTTGGGAGCGAGCCATTGCCGCGCAGCGGGCCATGACGCCCGGTTTTGACGGTGCCGGGCCGAGGGGCCGGGGCGGCGCGGCGACTTGCGGTTCACGTGCCATGCAGGGGGCCGCGACGCCCGCCACGACACGCTGTGAATACATCCATGTACGCTCCGCGGCCGCATCCCTGCGGCCGAGGGTCGTGGCGCCCATCACGGCCCCCTGCCCGAAACTCCTCGCACGCGTCGAGCGTACTTGCGCCAGACGCGTGACGTTCGTGTTCGACAGGGACATCTCATCTGCTCAGAGAGCACTGATGCAAGCGCTTACCGGGTTCGTCGGGGCCGGGCCGAGGGGCCTGCGGAGGGCGGCGACCCTCGGCCGCAGGGATGCGGCCGCGGAGCCTACAGGGACGTATTCACGGCGTGTCGCAGCACTCCGCAGGCCCCTCGGACCACGTGGCCGCCGCTGGAGGCTCGTATGAGTCGCAACGAGCGGACGGCAGCGGCCGCGGAATTCGTCTGGCCGGTGCGGGTCTATTACGAGGACACCGACGCCGGCGGCGTGGTCTACCACGCCAACTACCTGAAATTCATGGAAAGAGGCCGGACCGAGTGGCTGCGGTCCCTGGGCTGGCAACAGGACCGGCTGCTCGCGGAGGAGCGCGTGGTGTTCGCCGTGCGGCACCTCGCGGTCGACTATCTCAAGCCGGCACGGTTTAATGACGAGTTGAATGTGCGCTCGCGTGTGGGGAAGCTCGGTTCAGCGAGCATTGAATTTGAACAGGACATCGTGCGCGCCGACGGCGACCTGCTGTGCCGCGGCGTCGTCGTCGTGGCCTGCATCGACGCCGATGCATTCCGGCCGCGCGCCATTCCAGACCCGATACACGACGCCATGAAGAGGTTCCGAAAACATGCAGACTGATTTATCGGTTGCAAGTCTGATCCTGCACGCCAGCTGGCTGGTGAAGTTCGTCATGCTGGTGCTGGTGCTGGCGTCGCTCGCCTCCTGGACGATCATCTTCTCCAAGCGCAGCATGATGAAGCGCGCGCGGCGGGGCGCGGAGGACTTCGAGAACCGCTTCTGGAACTCCGAGGACCTGGCGGCGCTGTATTCGCGGTTGAACGCCGGCGGGCGGGAGGCGCGCGGCATGGAGAAGATCTTCGAGGCCGGCTTCAAGGAGTTCGCGCGCCTGCGCAAGCGCGAAGGCATCGAGCCCATGGCGGTGCTCGAGGGCGCGCAGCGCGCCATGCGCGTGGCCATCAGCCGCGAGATCGAGGACCTGGAGGCGAGCCTGCCGTTTCTCGCCACCGTCGGCTCCGTGAGTCCTTATATAGGTCTGTTCGGCACCGTCTGGGGCATCATGAATTCCTTCCAGGCGCTGCAGAACGTGCACCAGGCGACGCTGGCGATGGTGGCGCCCGGCATCTCCGAGGCGCTGATCGCCACGGCGATGGGCCTGTTCGCCGCCATCCCGGCCTTCGTCGCCTACAACCGCTACGCCAGCGACATCGATCGTCTCTACAACCGCTACGACATCTTCCTGGAGGAGTTCTCCTCCATCCTGCAGCGGCAGGCGCACAGCTGATGAACGCCGTAGCGCGCATGAGCGGAGACGAGCTGCCGGCGGCGCATGCGGGCGCCGCGCCCGCCGGGAGGCCGAGCCGATGGAAGTGACGAAATCGGGCCGCCAGCGTGGCCGGCGCAAGAAGCTCATGGCGGAGATGAACGTGGTGCCGTACATCGACGTCATGCTGGTGCTGCTCATCATCTTCATGGCCACCGCGCCGCTGGTGACGCAAGGGGTGCGGGTGGAGCTGCCGAAGGCGGTCTCCGAGCCGGTGGAATCGGATTCCGAGCCGCACGTGATCACCGTCAACGTCGCCGGCGAGTACTTCATCAGCTGGGACGAGGACAAGGAGAAGCCCGTCGACCTCGATACCGTGGCCGCCAAGATCCTGGCCGTGCGCAGCACGAAGCCCGATGAGCCCGTGCTAATCAAGGGCGACAAGGGGGTGGTCTACGAGAAGATCGTGCACCTGCTGGCGAGCCTGAGCGCCGCGGGGGTCACCGGTGTGGGCCTGCTCACCGAACCCGAGGGTTGACCCCGCGAACCCATCGTCCGCGTTCTACTGACCGTGTCACTCAATCGCGCGCAGAAGTTCCAGGCGTTCCTGTTCGCCGTGGCAATCCACGTGGCGGCGGTGTTCCTGCTGCTTTTCAGCATCGACTTCAGCGAGCCGCCGTCGCTCACGCCGCCGTCCACCGCGCCCATCGTGGAGGCCGTCGCCGTCGATCAGACGCAGATCGAGGCCGAGGTGAAGAGGCTGCGCGAGGCCGAGCGCAAGAAGCGCGAGGCCGAGGAGCAGCGGCAGAAGGAGCTCGAGAACAGGGCCGAGGAGGCGCGCAAGCAGCGCGAGGCCGAGGAGCAGCGCCTGAAGCAGGTGCAGGAAGAGCAGAAGCAGGCCGAGGAGACCCGCAAGCGTGCCGAGCTCGAGAAGCAGGTCCAGGAGGACGAGCGCCGCAAGGCCGAGGAGCAGAAGCGGGTGGCGCTCGAGGAGACGCAGAAGGCCGAGGAGGCGCGGCTGAAGGCCGAGGAAGAAAAGAAGACGCTCGAGAACGAGAAGCGCCTCGCCCTGGAGGAGAAGCAGAAGGCCGAGGAGGAACGCCAGCGCGCCGAAGAAGAGAAGCTCCAGCGCGAGGAGGAAAAGAAGAAGGCCGAGGAGGACCGACGGCGCATCGAGGAGGAGAAGCAGCAGGCGCTGGCGGAGAAGCAGCGGCAGGAGGAAGCCGCGCGCAAGGCAGAAGAGGAGAAGAGGAAGGCCGAGGAGGACAGACAGCGCATCGAGGAGGAGAAGCAGCAGGCGCTGGCGGAGAAGCAGCGGCAGGAGGAAGCCGCGCGCAAGGCGCGCGAGGAGGCCGAGGAGGCTCAGCGCCAGCGGGAACTCCAGGCCGCGATGCAGGCCGAAGAGGAGGCACAACGGCTGAACAACCTGATCCGTGACGCGCTCAGCGAGTACACGGCCATATGGCAGAGCAGAATCACGTCCAACTTCACCAACCCGCGCCCGGGCAGCGGCCTGCGCTGCACCCTGAAGGTGAAACTGACCACCAATGGCGAGGTGACCGATGTGCGCGTGGATCCATCCAGCGGCGACCCGGCCTTCGATCGCCAGGCGGAACTGGCGGTGCTGAAGTCCTCGCCGCTGCCGGTCCCGACCGATCCGCAGGTGCAGAAGGGCCTGGCCGGCAAGATACTTTCCATCACTTTCAAACCGGAGGGGTAAGTCACGATGCAATCCAACCGCACTGTGATGTCGCTACTGCTTTGTGCACTGGCGCTGCTGCTGGGAACGCCGCAGCCGCTCCGGGCCCAGGAGGAGATCTCGATCGATATCACCCAGGGCGCCGACAATCCGTTGCCGATCGCGGTGGTACCCTTCCGCACTGGCGGCGCCCTGCCCGAGGACGTCGCGGCGGTGATCTCCGCGGACCTCAGGCGCAGCGGCCGCTTCGACACCATGACCACCGATCGGATGCCGAGCCAGCCCGCCTCGCTGCAGGAGATCGACTTCCCGGCCTGGAAATCGCTCGGCATGGAGAACGTGGTGGTCGGCACCGTCACCCCGTCGGCCAACGGCTACAACGTGGAGTTCACGCTGGTCGACGTCTTCAGGGGCCAGAAGCTCTACGCCTATCGCGGCGCCACCTCCGAGGCCAACCTGCGCTACACCGCGCATCAGATCGCCGACATCATCTATGAGCAGCTGACCGGCGAGAAGGGCGCCTTCGCCACGCGCATCGCCTACGTCACCGTGCGCGGCAGCGGTGCCGGCCGCAAGGTCTACACCCTGCAGGTCTCCGACAGCGACGGCTACAACCCGCGCACGCTGCTGGAGTCGCCGGCGGAGATCTTCTCGCTGGCCTGGTCACCGGACGGCCGCCAGATCGCCTACGCCTCGCTCGAGGCGCGGACCTCGGCGGTCTACGTGCAGGACATCGCCACCGGCCAGCGCCGCGCCGTGGCCAAGGGCCAGGGCATCAACAGCGCGCCGGACTTCTCCCCCGACGGCAAGAAGCTGGCGCTGCGCCGCTCGGTGGACGGAAATCCCGAGATCTACGTGCTGTATCTGGACAGCGGCCTGTTCCAGCGCCTGACCAACGACCCGGCGATCGACACCGAGCCGACCTGGTCGCCGGACGGCCAGCGCATCGCCTTCACCTCCGACCGCGCCGGCGGGCCGCAGATCTACGAGGTGAGCCTGTTCAACCCCACGCCGAAACGTATCACTTTCAACCTGGGGCCTTATAATGCGAGGCCAAGATACTCCGCGGACGGCAAGTATCTGGCGGTGGTGAACGGCGGCAGCGGCGGCTATCGCATAGGCGTGCTCAATCTGCGCGATGGCGGGTTCCGCGTCGTCAGCGATTCCAGCCAGGCCGAGTCGCCGAGCTTCGCGCCCAACGGCACCATGCTGCTGTACTCCACGGCGGGCGGCGGCGGCACCGAACTGGCCGCCGTGTCGGTCGACGGCCGCGTGCGCCAGCGCATCGATCTGCCCGGCGGGGCGCAGGTACGCGAACCGGCGTGGGGCCCGTTCAGAAGGTAGCCGACGCGGGCCGCCGCCGGCCCGGGACGACGGGAACGTGTATCAAAGCAAGGCTGCCGCGTTAAGTCGCGGCAGCCGAGAACCCAAGACAGGAGAAGGCCCATGTACAAGCGAGTGTTGCAGGTATTGGTTCTCGTCACCGCCGGCAGTCTCGTCTTCGGCTGCGCCAAGCGCACCAAGGAGGACGCCTCCTCGACCGAACAGGGACTGAGCCCCGAGGAACTGGCAGCACAGACGCAGGGCACCGCCGAATCGCAAGGCCTCGAGGGCGGCGCCGTGAACGAGGGGATGGGCACGGACCTGACCGGCGCCGTCGGTGCCGATCGCATCATCTATTTCGACTACGACAGCAGCGAGGTGCGCGAGGAATTCCGCCCCATCATCGAGGCGGCGGTGAGCCACCTGGCCGCCAATCCCGGCGCCGTGGTCTCGCTGGAGGGCCACACCGACGAGCGTGGCTCGCGCGAATACAACCTCGCCCTCGGCGAGCGCCGCGCGCAGGCGGTGCAGCGGCAGATGGTGTTGCTCGGCGCCTCCGGCACGCAGATCCGCGCCATGAGCTACGGCGAGGAGCGGCCGCGGGATCCGGGCCACGACGAGGCTGCCTACGGCCAGAACCGCCGCGTGGAGGTCGCCTACTAATCATGCGTTCCATGGTCGCGACACTGCGCGCTCGCCCGGGCGCCTTCCGTTTCCTCACCCTGGCGGCGGCCATCGCCGCGACGCTGCACGTGCCCGGCGCCGCCGCCCAGGACGTGCCCGTGGTCGAGGCCGGCTATGGCGAGAACGTGGAGGCCCGGCTGCAGAAGCTCGAGCAATCGCTGCAGGGCCGGGGGCTGCTCGATCTGGTCAACCAGGTGGAGGCCCTGCAACGCCAGGTGCAGCAGCTGCGCGGGCAGGTCGAACAGCAACAGTACGTGATCGATCAGCTGCAGGCGCGCGCGGCGCAACAGCCGCCGGCCCCAGTGGCCACCATCGGCGATCCGCGCTGGCCGTCACCGGCCGCGCCCGGAACGGCGGTTGCGCCCGCACCCGTCACCGCGCCGCCGGCCAACACGACGGCCAATGCACCATTGCCGGCGGATGCCGGCCTGCAGACCGCCCCGGCGCCGACTGCGCCGACTGCGCCGGGAGCGGCCGCGCCGGCCCCGGCGACGCAGACCGCGACGGCCGCGCCGCCGATCGCCGGCGATCCCGATCAGGCCTACGGCGCGGCCTTCAATTCGCTGAAGGCCGGCAAGTACCAGGACGCGGTCGCGCAGTTCAACAACTTCTTGGTCACCTATCCGGACAGCCCGCGCGCCGACAGCGCGCAGTACTGGCTCGGCGAGGCCTATTACGTGAACAAGCAGTTCGACCAGGCGATCAACGAGTACCAGAAGCTGGTGGCCGCCTACCCGAGCAGCCAGAAGGTCTCGCAGGCAATGCTGAAGATCGGGTTCTGCCAGCAGGAGCTGGGACAGACGGAACAGGCGAGGGCGACCCTGCAGGAGGTCCTGCAGCGGTATCCGGGGACCACCTCCGCGCGCATGGCCGAGGATCGCCTGCAGCGCATGCGGCTCGAACAGGCCCCGTAACGCCGGGCCTGTCGTTCCCATGATCGAAGTAGCCCACCGCGACCACGCCGTCGGCGGCGCGTTGCGCACGCGGCTGCGCATCACCGAGATCTTTCATTCCCTTCAGGGCGAGACCGCCCGCGTGGGCCTGCCCACCGTGTTCATACGCCTGACCGGCTGCCCGCTGCGCTGCGTGTACTGCGACACGGCCTATGCCTTCGAAGGCGGCAGCCATCGCACGGTCGGGGAGGTCCTCGAGGAGACCGCGGGCTACGCCACCCGCTACGTGACGGTGACCGGCGGCGAGCCGCTCGCGCAGAAGGGGTGCCTGGCGCTGCTGAAGGAGCTCTGCGATCGCGGCTACGAGGTGTCGCTGGAGACCGGCGGCGCGCTCGACATCGCGCCGGTGGATCCGCGCGTGGCGCGGATACTCGACATCAAGACGCCCGGCTCCGGGGAGATGGCGCGCAATCGCTACGAGAACCTGCGGCTGCTCACGGGCCGCGACGAGGTGAAGTTCGTGATCGTCGATCGCAGCGATTACGAGTGGGCGCGCGCGCAGATCGCCGAGTGGCGCCTGACCGATCGCTGCGAGGTACTGTTCTCGCCGGTCGCCGGCGACCTTCCGCCTGCCACCCTGGCGGAATGGATCCTGGCCGACCGGCTGCCGGTGCGGTTCCAGTTGCAGCTGCACAAGGTCCTCTGGGGCAACGTCCCCGGTCGCTAGCGGCATGGGCGCCCGCCGCGCGGTGGTGCTGGTCTCGGGCGGCCTGGACTCGGCCGTGACATTGGCCGTCGCCCGCGAGCAGGGCTGCGAGACCTACGCGCTCAGCTTCGATTACGGCCAGCGGCATCGCGCCGAGCTCGCCGCCGCGCGCCGGGTGGCGACCTCGCTCGGCGCGGCGGCGCACAAGGTCATCCGCATCGACCTCTCCGACATCGGCGGCTCCGCTCTCACCGACCACCGCATCGCCGTGCCCGTCGCGCCCACCGAGGGGGTCCCGATCACCTACGTGCCGGCCCGCAACACGGTGTTCCTGGCGCTCGCGCTCGCCTGGGCGGAGGTGCTCGAGGCGCGTGACGTCTACATCGGGGTCAACGCGGTGGATTACTCGGGATACCCGGACTGCAGGCCGGCCTTCATCGATGCGTTCGCGCGGCTGGCGCGGGTGGCGACCAGGGCCGGCGTGGAAGGCGCGGAGTTCACGGTCCACACGCCGCTCATCGAGATGAGCAAGGCGCAGATCGTCGCCGAGGGGACGCGGCTGGGGGTGGATTTCGCCGAGACGGTGTCGTGCTACCAGGCCGATGCCGAGGGGCGCGCCTGCGGCGTGTGCGATTCCTGCCGCTTCCGCGCCGCCGGCTTCGTCCAGGCCGGCATCCCCGACCCCACCCGGTATCGGTAGCCAAGTCGCCGTTGCGAGGCTTCTCGCATTCCACCTGATACCTCGTCCGACCTCTCCCCCGGCGGTCGTGGCTAACGGTCGCGGTACATCCTGTACCGCTCCCTACCGCGATGTCGTGCTCGCTGTCCTGCTGCGCGCGACATCGAGGCGCGCCCCGTCCGCCGGGGGAGAGGTCGTCCAGCTCGGTCACGCTCGAAAGCGATCGCGACCGGTAGCCGCCGGACAGGCGGGCAAGGTCCGGCACTGGTTTCGCGCAAGACCAGGTCTACGAAACCTCAGATGGAAAGGGATGGTTACAGAGCGGCGAGGACGGCGGCCGGGCGCATCAGCAGATAGCTCTCGTAGCGGGCGCGGACCTCGCGCACGTAGGAGGCGGTCACCGCGCCGCCGCGATAGGCGCTCCGTCCGCTGCGCTTGCGGCTCATCTCCACCATCGCCTTCTCGACGTGGCCGAACCAGCGGTTGGAGTCCAGGCCCATGCGCGCGGCGCGACGGCGGGCTGACTGAACCCGCTCGTAGCCGGCGTGGTAGGCGGCGAGCGCAAACCACGTCCGATCGGCGATGGCGAGCGTGTCCTCGAACCTGTCGCGCTGCCGGTCGAGATATTTCACGCCGGCGTGGATGCCGTGCTCGGGCTGGTCGAGGCGGCGGAAGCCCATGGCGCGCGCCGTCTTCGGCAGCACCTGCATCAGCCCGCGGGCGCCGGCCGAGGACACCGCGCCGGGCTTGAAGCGGCTCTCCTCGTACATCTGCGCGACGATGAGGCGCCAGTCGAAGCCGTAGCGTTCCGCGTAGCGTTTCACCAGGTCGTCGTAGGGCGAGAGCCGATCGAATCCGGCGCCGCGGATGGCGAACAGGTCGTCGTTGTCGAAGTAGCGGCGCCGGGCGGCGCGATAGAGGTCGCTGCCGTACTCGGCCTTCAGGTAATCGTCGAGCGCGGCGCGCAAGGCCGGATTGGCGGCGCGCACGGTGTATCGGTAGGGACGGGTGTCGCGGATCGAGCGCAGCGGTCGGACGTCGTCGCGGTAGCCGCCGAGCTCCTCCAGCCGGCTCGCCTCGACCACCGTGTAGTCGGCCTCGCCGGCGGCCACGGCGTCGACCAGCTCCGGAATGTTGCGCGAGGGTGCGGTCTCCACGATTTCCAGCTCGAGCCCGAGGTCGCGGGCCCCGTCGCGCTCGAGCATCTGCGCGAAGAGGCCGTCGCGCGCGACCAGCACGCGCCCGCCCGCCTTCACGACGGCGCCGGAATCGGCGCGGCCGACGATGACCGGCGCGACGTAGTGATACATGCGCGTGCTGGCGAGAGTGGGATCGGCCTCGGCCAGGCGGGCGTCGACCCGCGCCGTCACCACATCGCCCAGCCCGTCGCGCAACCAGGCCAGCATCTGCTCGTCGCTGTCGGCCACCGTCACCTCCAGCCGCAGTCCCTCGCGCAGGCAGAATTCGCGGATGAGGTCGTACTCGAACCCGGCCGGCTCACCCTTGCTGATGAAGAAGTCATCGGCGTCCGGGCGGGTAATTACGCGCAGCACGCCGCGCTTGCGGATGGCATCGAGATCGTCCCTCGCCGTGGCCTGGGCGCGCAGCGCCAGCCGGTTCTTGTTCAGGTGGTGGTCCAGCGCCGCGCGCAGCTCCTCGTTTTCCGCGCGCACCAGCCACGACACCGGCTGGCCCTCCGTCAGCTCCATGGCCACTGTCAGCGTGGGATGCCCGTCCAGCGCCGGCTCCGATCCGTCGGACTCGATGACCGTGAAGTCGAAGCGGCCGGCGGCCAGCCGCGCCAGGACCTCCTCCTGCGGCAATCCCTCCGTCGGCACGCGCACGATGGCGGGGTGGCCCGCGCTCATCTGGTCGAGCACGGGCCAGGCGGGGGAACCGGCGGCAAGTCCGGCCCGCAGGCCATACAGATCGCTCTTGCGCGCGAGCTTGCGCTCGGCCCTGCGGGCAACCACGAGGTAGCGAACCTGCTTCAGCGCCACCGTGCGGTCGATCCCGTGCGCCTCGCCCGCGTCCAGGGGCGAATCGCCGATCACCACGTCGCCGCGGCCGCCGGTGAGCGCCTGCGGCAGCTCACCCGGCGCATCCACCCACACGAACTCCGCCACCATCCTCTGCTGCAGCGCAAAACCGATGACCAGCTCACGCTCCATGGCGATGTCCCGCCGCCCGAGCTCGCCCGCCTGCTCGCGCAGCATGAGCACGCGCAGGCGCTTGCGGCGCTGCATCTCGGCCAGGTCACCGGTACGCGGACCGTAACCCTGCTCGGCGGCGAGGTAGCGCGTGATCGGCATGGCGGCCGGGGTCGGCTCGAAGGGCAATCGCGAGGGGATGACGTCCTGCAGCACCAGCCGCGGCACCAGGGGTTCGTACGGCAGGCCTCGATCCACGCGCGCCGCCGCATGGCCGGTGGCCAGGGTCGTGAGCAGCGATACGACGCTGACCGCTCCAAATCGAGTTTTGCGAAGCATCTGACACTTTCCTCGGTGACGAAAAAAACATCCCCTGCGGCAGCGCAGCAAACTGCCGCCAAGCGAAAACCGCGTCCCAAACGCCCGAATACAAAAAACCGCGAAGCCTAGAAAACTACAAAAAGAAACAGCTTGTTAGGACCAGCAGGAACCGCTCTGTATGTCTTTTTCTGAAGGTCCGAGCAGGGCCGCACTGGTAGGCGGCGGCCGGGGTCTCGGCAGGCGGATCATACCTTCCTTGGGGGGCGGCGGGAACCCCGCTCAGCGGCGAGGGGCTACAGAGAGTTGCAGGAGACCGAGGCGCTGGGGTGTGCCGACGTCGATCCAGGTGCCGGAATACAGCTCCCCGGTGACCTCTCCGCGCCCCGCCGCCGCCCGGATCAGGGGCGCCAGCGGGAAGGCACCTGGCGTTGAATCCTTAAAGAGATCAGAGTGATACACGCCGATGCCGGCGTAGGTGTAGCGCACCGGGAGGTCGTTCCTGACCCGCCCGTCGAGGAGTCCGAAGTCCCCTGCGGGGTGGTGGGGAGGATTCGGCACCAGGACCAGGTGCGCGGCGTCGGGCCGGCGGCCGCGCAGCGTCGCGAAATCGAAGTCGGTCCAGATATCCGCGTTGACCACCACGAATGCCCCGGTCCCCAGCAGGTTCAATGCCTTGTTTATCCCGCCCCCGGTCTCCAGCGGCGTCTCGCCCTCGGGGGAATAGCGGATGGCGGCGCCGTAGCGGCGGCCGTCGCCGATCCTCGCCTCGATGAGGTGACCCAGGCGCGCGTGGTTGATGACCAGCTCCCGGAACCCGGCGGCGACCAGGGCTTCGACGTGGTACTCGATGAGGGCCCGGCCGCCCACCTCCAGCAGGGGCTTCGGCGTGGCGTCGGTCAGCGGCCGCATCCGTTCCCCGCGCCCGGCGGCCAGGATCATGGCTTTCATGGGGGTGCGAGGACGGGGGTCAGAAGGTGTAGGCGACCTCGACCGGGCACGGGTCGAGCTCGTCCATCAGACGCAGCAGGGGCTTCAGGGCCGCGTACCGCCCGGCCACCTTGCGGACGTAGCCGAGGAAGCGCGGGGTGTCGGCGAGGTACTTCGGCTTGCCGTCGCGATAGTTGATGCGGGCGAAGATGCCCAGCACCTTCAGGTGCCGTTGCAGCCCCATCCACTCGAAGTCGCGGTAGAACTCCCCGAAATCCGCCGGCACGGGCAGACCGGCGCGGCGGGCGCGCTCCCAGTACCGGACGGTCCAGTCGATGACCTGCTCCTCCTCCCAGCTCAGGAAGGCATCCCGCATCAGCGAGGCGATATCGTAGCTGATCGGCCCCACCACCGCGTCCTGGAAATCCAGCACCCCGGGGTTGGGGTCGCTCAGCATCAGGTTGCGCGGCATGTAGTCGCGGTGCACGAAGACCGTGGGCTGGGCCAGGTTGCTGCGCACGATCAGGGTGAACATCGCCTGCAGCGATTCCTGTTGCGCCGGCGTCATCGTGCGGCGCAGGTGGCGAGCGACGTACCAGTCCGGGAACAGGGCGAGCTCGCGCCGCAGCAGGGCCTCGTCATAGGGCGGCAGCTCGCCCGGCCGGGTCGCCAGCTGCCACCGTACCAGCGCGGCGATCGCGTCGCCGAACAGCGCCGCGGCGTTCTCGGCATCGAGCACGTCGAGGTAGGTCCTGCTGCCCAGATCCGTGAGCAGCAGGAAGCCGCGCCCGAGGTCCTGGGCCAGTACCTCCGGGGCATGCACCCCCGCCGCCGCCAGCAGCCCGGCCACGTGGACGAAGGGCCGGCAGTCCTCCTGCGGCGGCGGCGCGTCCATGACGATGCGTGTCTGGCCGTCGAGCGTGACCCGGAAGTAGCGGCGGAAGCTGGCGTCGGCCGAGGCCGGCTCGATCACGAAGGTCTCCGCGGGCGCGACGCGGCGCACCCACTCCGAGAGGTCGCGCAGTCGGGGATCCTCGCGTGAGGAGGCCGGTTCGAGGGTGTCAGTCATGTCTGGCTCGTGCTCGCTGCGCGGCGATTATAACCGCCGCGCCGAGCGCGCGTTCCACGCTGCAGGAGGGCGGCGGCCGGCCGCTACACAAGGGCATCGGCTCGGCGGCGCCGGCGCATCGGGCACGGCCGGCGGCCGCCGGAGGGCGGGAAGCCGCCCGTCACCCCGTTTCGTGTGCTGGCGCACAGTTGCGGATCGGTGGATTCAGTTGTGATTCACCCCGCGACGACTCCAATGCACGCACCGGCAGACCATACCGCCGCGCCCCGTCCTCGGAGGGGGCTAGGCGTGCGGGCCGGACCATCGTTTGTGGGGAGTGAATGAGGAGATATCGATGAAGACTTTCAGCCTTTGTGCGCTTCTGGCTTTCAGTGCGCTGACACCGGCGGCCTATGCCATCGACGAGCTGACCAAGGATGCCGCGATCGGCGGTGCGATCGGCGGCGCACTGGGTGGGGCGGTGGGCGCGGAACTCGGCGGGCGCAGCGGGGCGATCGTCGGCGCCGGCGTCGGCGGCGCGGCCGGCGCGGCCATCGCGACCGATGGCGACGAGGACTACCGCCATCACGATGATGACGACTACCGCGAGGTCCACCATCATCACTACCATGACGGCCATCGCGGCCCGGGCTACTTCTGCCCGCCGGGTCTGGCCAAGCAGGGGCGCTGCTAGCCGCATCGCCGCGGGACCTCCGAATACTTCGGCCCATGGCGCGCCGCCTGCTCGGGCGGCGCGCCGCGTTGTACCCCCCCTTTCCGCCGCCCACGAGCGGCGCCTTGAATTCCGACCCGCCGCGAGACGCGCGATCACGCCTCGCCGCGCACGGCTGTGACGAGATGCAGGGCTACCTCTTCAGCAGGCCGCAGGAAGTGGAGGAGATCACGGCTCTGCTCACCGGGCAACTGCTGGGCGGCGGCCCGCAGGCCTCGGACCTCGCCGTGACCGACGACCTCGAGGCGATTCTCCATCGGCAATCGCCCTGATCGAGGCCGCGCGCGGACGCCCGCACGTTCCGCGGCTCCGCACCCGCCTCCCGACAGACTTCCGCCGCCGGCGCTGCGGGCCGCCGGCGACACATGCGCGCGCATTGCCGCTACACTGTGCGCCACGGTTCCCCGGAACACCAGCCATGTTGACGTTCCTGATCGGTGTGACGATGGCGATGGGCGCGACGCTCTTCATCACGCGCGCGAGGAAGATGCAGGCGGCCACGCCGGTGCGTTGGCTGCACCGACTGCTGGCGCTCGCCAGCGTCATCGTCGCGGCCTGGACCGGCGGCACGCTGATCGGCAGCAGCGTGGTCATCGTCGGCGGCATCGGTTTCGCCAGCGGCCGCGTAAAGGACCAGGCGCTCGCCACGCTGCTCTTCCTCGTACACGTCTGCGGCGCGATCACGCTGCTGGTCATGCTCGGCCTGTCGGCGCCCGCGAAGTTGCCTTAGCCGTCCGCTCCTGCGTGCGCAGCGGCGAGCGCGCGGCCGCGCAGCGCGGCCTCACGCCGGCGTGAGCTGCAGATCCGCCAGGCGCGAGTACAGGCCCCCGGAGCGCTTCAACGCATCGGCGTTGCCGATCTCGACGATCCGTCCGTGCTCCATCACCACGATGCGGTCGGCGCGCTGCACGGTGGACAACCGGTGCGCGATGATGAGCGTGGTGCGGCCGCGCATCGCCGCCTCCAGTCCGCGCTGCACGTACTGCTCGGACTCCGAATCCAGCGCCGAGGTGGCCTCGTCGAGCAGCAGCAGCGGCGCGTTCTTCAGTATCGCCCGCGCGATGGCGATGCGCTGGCGCTGGCCGCCGGAGAGGCGCACGCCGCGCTCGCCGAGATGGGTGCGATACCCTTGCGGCAGCCGGTCGATGAACTCCGCGGCCAGCGCCGCCACCGCCGCCGCCCTCACCTCCTCGTCGCTCGCCTGCGGCCGGCCGTAGCGGATGTTCTCCATCGCGTCGGTCGAGAACAGCACCGGCTCCTGCGGCACGATGGCGATCGCGCCGCGCAGCTCCGCGAGCGCGAGCTCGCGCACGTCCACGCCGTTGAACCGTACCCGCCCGTCGCTCACGTCGTAGAAGCGCTGGATGAGCTGGAACACGGTGGTCTTGCCGGCGCCGGAGGGCCCGACGAAGGCGACCGTCTCGCCCGCGGCGATCGCGAGCGAAAAGCCGGCGAGCGCCGCAGTCTGCGGCCGCGAGGGGTAGTGGAAGGTCACGTGCTCGAAGTCCACGCGCGCCTGGCCGGCCTCGGGCAGCGGGCGCGCCCGCGCCGGGGAGACGATCGGCGAGCGCGCGTGCAGCAGCTCGATCAGCCGCTCCGTGGCGCCGCTCGCACGCAGCATGTCGCCCCAGACCTCGGCGAAGGTGCTGGTCGAGCCGGCCACGAGGATCGCGTAGAACACGAAGGAGGTGAGCTCCCCGCCGGTCATCCGCCCGGCCAGCACGTCGCGCGCGCCCAGCCACAGCACGAACAGGATCGCGCCGAACACCGCCGTGATGAGCAGCGCGATCATCACCGCGCGCATGCGGATGCGGCGCATGCCGGTGCCGAAGGCCGTCTCCACCATGGCGGAGAATCGCTGCGCCTCGCGCGACTCCTGGGTGTAGGCCTGCACGGTGGGCGCGGCGTTGAGCACCTCGCCCGCCACCGCGGAGGCGTCGGCGACGCGATCCTGGGATTCGCGCGACAGCCGCCGCACGCGGCGGCCGATGAGGAGCAGCGGCAGCACCAGGGCGGTGGTGAGCACGATGTTGATCGCGAACAGCTTCAGGCTGGTCACCGCCAGCATGGCGAGCGCGCCCAGACCCTGCACGATGCTGCGCAGACCCATCGACATCGACGAGCCGACCACCGTCTGCACCAGCGTGATGTCGCCCGTGAGGCGCGAGAGCACCTCCCCGGCGCGCAGCGTCTCGAAGAACTGCGGCGACTGCTTCAGCACGTGCGCGTACACCGCGCTGCGCAGGTCGGCGGTCACGCGCTCGCCGATCCAGCTGACGATG
Organism: Gammaproteobacteria bacterium; assembly: GCA_041395385.1. GTDB lineage: Bacteria > Pseudomonadota > Gammaproteobacteria > JAJPIJ01 > JAJPIJ01 > JAJVHZ01. The sequence goes on along the minus strand of JAWLAN010000023.1, from coordinate 18,946 downwards.
AAATAGCGCAGGCCGACGGCGATCGCCCACACGCTGGCGATGGCGAACAGGGTCAGGAAGTGCAGGTGCATGCCCTCAACGTCCGCATGCGCGCGCGGCCCGACGGCAAAGGCGTGATCGACGAGGTCGCGGAAGCCGAGCGGCACCGAGAGCATCGCCACGGAGCCGACGAGGAGGATGACGGTGGAGAGCACGATCCGACCGCGATAGGGCCTCAGGAACGGCAGCAGGCCGCGCAGCGCCTCCACCCGGCGCACGGGCGGGACGGCGCTCGCGGGCTCGGTCGTCGTCTCGGCGTTCATCGCTTCAATCGGCGCGCGGTTCGCACTCGCCGCCGCCCGCTGTCCGCGGCCCCGGCACGGACCTCAACGACGGCCGCAGCAGCTCTTGAACTTCCGCCCGCTGCCGCAGGGACAGGGGGCGTTGGGCGCGACCTTCCGGCGCGCTCTCGGCGGCGCCGCGGCCCGCTGCTCGTGCTCCGCGGCGAGCCCGCGCAGGTGCAGCGCGATGTCCGCGTACTCACGCATCGCCTCCGGCATCACCTCGAGCATGTCGGTGGCCAGACCCGCCATGGTCTTCCCGGGCTTGGTGTTGTCCTCGAAGATCTCCTGCGCGATCTCCGGCGAGGAGAAGAAGAACAGCGGGATCAGCACGAACTCGAGATCCTCCTCCACGCCCCGGTCCTCGGCGAGCCAGGCATCCCACACCTGCTCGAGGTAGTGATTGCCGTCGACGAAACCGCGCGACCACAACGCCATGGGTGCGTCGTCCTCGAGGTTGCTCAGCGCCTCCGTGCGCGGCTCGCAGCCGGTGGGCAGGTCCGGCTCCTCGCCGAGGACGCCCTCGTTGACGTGATGGTGGAGCGAGAGCACCGCCGGGACGATCCGCTGCGCCTGGGCCGTGTCCGCGAAGTGCGCCCCATCCTCGCCCCAGATGATCGGCAGCCAGTCCGAGGGCGGCACGACCTCCGGAGAACAGCAGATCGCGAACAGGAAGCCCGCGAGCTCCGGGTAGGTCATGGTGCCTTCCGGCTGCCCCGGGGCGGCAAGGAATTCGGTCAGCTCGGCGGCAAGGGCGGGAGTAAACGGCGTCGGCGCATTCATGCCGGCAGGATACACGCACTGCCGAATTGCTCAATCGCCGCACGAAAAGTGAATTCACCGGCCGGCTTCCGCTGGCACGACGGCGGGGAGCACTGTCCTCGAAGGCAAAGGGATGTCCGCGTCGGCTGGCATGACATGGCGGGCAGCATCCGCCGCGCCGATCTGCAGCCATACAGGCAGTTCGCGCGACGGCGGCGGGGCGCCAAATTGCAGGGCCGGAATTCCGATCACGTCCCAATCGCCGTTCCGGTCGCGGCCGGCGCGCCTCGATGTCGGGCGCGTAGTCCGAACGTAGCTCGACATCACGCTAGCTCGCGGGACAGGATGTCCCGCGAGCGGCAGCCGGACCTGCGAGACTGAATGGCGCGCGCCGCCTTCGGATTTCCGCTCCGCGATTCAGGCGACGCTGCGATCGGAGGCGAGGATCTGCTCCAGCTCCGCGAAGCTCCTCGCCGGCCCTTCCGGCGCGACCGATCCCCAGCTGGCGGCCGAGTTGCGTGGCGGAGAAGATCCCGCGCAGCAGGTAGCGGCCCGAGGCCTCGTCGGCCTCGACGACCAGCAGGTGCTGCCGGCCGGCATCGGTCAGCGCCCTGACCACATCGCGGACGTGCGCGCGTTCGACGTCGCGCATGTCCAACGGCGCGGCGGCGGCGATCGAAGCCTTCCGCGACGCTGCACCTGTACCCAGACGTGGACGATCCCGCTCGCGCTGCGTGACGTTGGATGGGCCGCTCGCCCATGAGATCGGCGGCAGACCAGGCCGAGCACGCGCTCGTCCTCGTCGGTGACCACCAGCATGCGCACGCGCGAGTGCTGCATCACCTGCAGCGCGAAGTCCACGGGATCGTCCGGCGCGATGGTGACGACCTGGACCTCGCGCAGATCGGTCATCACCCTTTCGGCCGGGTCGTCCAGCGTCACGCGCTGCAGCGGAGGCGCAGGGATGGGAAAGATGGAGGTCTCGGGACCGAGCGTGACGCGACGCAGCACCGGGACGGACGGGATCGACTCTTTCATGGCCAGCCTCCGCGTTGTGTGTGCCCCCTCATGAAAGTGTAGCAGCGCGATCGGCGGCGCACAGGTCGGCACGGGGCCGTGGATCGACACTGCCGCGCACGCGCCATGCAAGCATGAGGATCGTGCATTGCGGAACGATGACGGCGCTATCGCCCGCGGAAGTCCGCACCGGCGGAGGCCGGACGCTGCGGATCGGCCAGCGCGAAGATGCACTCGAAATAGGGGCGCGCCCGCTCCCACGGCGTGCGCGCGTCGTTCAACTCGCGCAATGCCCTGCCGACCTCGACCACGTTCGGCCGCTCCGCCAGCATGTGCGCCTTGAACGCCTCGGCGCTGTCGTAGTGGCCGTGCCGGCCGCTGTCCTGCCCGACGTAGGAATGGAACTCGCGCACGCGCCCCGGCCTGGGGAGGCGATCGGTATCCGGACAGGTGGCGCCCGAGATGCCCTCCTCGCGCTCGACGTGCCCCTTGGCGAAGCTGTCCTCGACCGCGTGCAGCAGGCTGCCGAAGGCGACCTCGTGCACGTAGCGGCGCAGCGGCGGATTGCCGAGCGTGAACAGGTCCTGCACGCGCCACTCGCTGCGACCGAAGAACTCCGCCATGCCGGCGATCGGCACTTCGCGCAGCAGGCGATCGAGCCCGTACTCGCCCAGGCTCGTGCGCCAGGTGAACTCGGCCCACATCATGAGGCGGCGACGGGTTTCATAGGCGATCTCCCCGTCGCGTTCGGCCATGGCGTGCAGGAACTGCAGATCGCCGAAGTGCGAGCGCGCCAGCAGCGACGCGCCGCTCGCCGCATCCAGCGAGTGGCCCGACCGCGCGCGCCGCTCGGCATCCCGGAACAACTGCGCCCAGCACAGCGGCTGGGTGGTGACGCGTATCGTCTCGCTGGTCTTGCAGTCGGTCTTCGTGCCCTCGCCGACGTCGAGGCGGAACGGGGGGTCGTCGTTCCAGCGCACGCCGGCGATCACGTATGGCGAGGCATAGAGCATGTCGCCGCTGGCACAGGCCTCGCCGTCGCCCTCGCAGCCGTAGATCTTCTGCGTGATCTCCTCGTGCACCGATTCGGTGAAGCGGTGGATCCCGGCGGCCGCCAGGCTGTTCACGACGCGCTCCCAGTGACCGGCCGTCAGCGCGCTGACCTTTCTCTCCTGCTCCGTGCCCGAGGGCGAGAGCTTCCACGCTGCCGCCGGCATCGCGCTCCCCGCCGACAGCGCCAGGGCGAGGAGCCCCGCTTCGATCCGACGTCCCATGCGCACCTGTCGCATACATGCCTCCTGCTCTCCATTCCCGGGCAAGGATACTCCGTCGCCGCCCGGGAGCGATCCTCGGGTGATATCGGGGTCGCGTGCCCGAACCCGACCGCAGGCGTGGCAGCCTTACAATGCAGAAGCGCGGCCACGGCCCGCGGATCTGGATCGCAACACGAAGAACCGGGAGAGGAATATGACCATGTTCGAGTTGTTCTGGGCAAAGAATACCGGCGCGATGGCGCCGCATTTCGTGCTGGAGCTCGCCAAGGCGCCCTACACGCTGCACGTCGTCGACACGGCCGCCGGCGAACAGCACGCCGCGGCCTACCGGGCCCTGAATCCGCTCGGCAAGATACCCGTGCTGAAGCTGCCCGAGGGCGCGGTGATGACGGAGAGCGCGGCGATGCTGCTGCATCTGGCGGAGCGCTTCCCCGCCACCGGACTGCTGCCGCCGGAGGCCAGCGAGGCACGCGCGCAGGTGCAGCGCTGGCTGCTGTTCCTGGCCGTGAACGTCTACGAGACCGCCCTGCGGATCTACTACGCCGAGCGCTACACCACCAATCCGGCGGGCGCGGACGGCGTGCGCGAGGCCGCCAACGCCGCCATCGCGCGGCAATGGGGGATCCTCGAGGCGGCGCTGCAGCCCGGGCCGTTTCTGCTCGGCGCGCAGCGTTCCATCGCGGACCTCTATCTGCTCATGCTCTCGGGCTGGACCGATCACGCCGCCTCGCTGCCGAACGTGCAGCGAGCGAAGGCCGCGCTGCTGGAGGACGCGGTGGTGCGCCGCGTCTGGGAGCAGCATACGCAGGATTGAGCGCCGCGCCTCCGCGGCGGGGTCCGCGCGGAGAAACGGCGTTCGGGCCGCCGCGACTCAATCCCCGTCGCCGGCCGTCAGCAGGCTGGCGTTGCCGCCGACGGCGGCGGTGTTGACGGTGAGCGTCCTCTCCGTGGCATGGCGCTGCAGGGTGTGCGGCCCCCCGGCCTTGGGGCCGGTGCCGGAGAGACCGCAGCCGCCGAACGGCTGCACGCCCACGACCGCGCCGATCATGTTGCGGTTGACGTAGAGGTTGCCGACCCGCGCGCGCGCGGCGATGCGCGCGACGGTGGCGTCGATGCGGCTGTGTATGCCCAGGGTCAGGCCGTAACCGCCGGCGTTGATCGCATCGACCAGCTCCTCGATGCGATCGCCGGCGTAACGCACGACGTGCAGGATGGGCCCGAATACCTCGCGCCGCAGCGCCTCGGGCCCGTCGATCTCGATCGCGGCCGGAGCGAAGTAGGTGCCTTCCTCGTGCCGCGGCCCCAGGCGGCAGGCATGCCGCCAGCGCCCCGCCGCGCCGGTCGCCGCGTGATGCGCAGCCAGCATCGCGCGCGCGGGCTCGTCGATCACCGGACCGACGTCGGTGGACAGCAGCGCCGGGTCTCCGATCGCGAGCTCGTCCATGCAACCGGCGAGCAGGGGCAGCACGCGCGGGGCGATCTCCTCCTGCAGGCAGAGCAGGCGCAGCGCCGAGCAGCGCTGCCCGGCGCTGTTGAAGGCCGACTGCACGGCGTCGATGACGACCTGCTCGGGCAGCGCCGAGCTGTCGACGATCATCGCGTTCACCCCGCCGGTCTCGGCGATCAGCACCGGTATCGCGCTGTCACGGGCGGCCAGCGCGCGATGGATGATCCGCGCCGTCCCGGTCGATCCGGTGAAGGCCACGCCGGCGACGCGCGGGTCGGCCACGGCACGCGCGCCCGCCACCGAACCCTCGCCGGGCAGCAGGTGCAGCGCCTCCACCGGCACGCCGGCCTCGTGCAGCAGCGCCACCGCGCTCGCCGCGATGAGCGGCGTCTGCTCCGCCGGCTTGGCGATCACGGTGTTGCCGGCGGCCAGCGCCGCGCTCACCTGCCCGGTGAAGATCGCCAGCGGGAAATTCCACGGACTGATGCAGGCGAAGACGCCGCGACCGTGCAGGCGCAGCGTGTTGCTCTCGCCCGCCGGTCCCGGCAGCGCCCGCGGCTCGCCGAACTCCGCCTCGGCGCGGTGCGCGTAGTAGCGCAGGAAATCCACGGCCTCGCGTACCTCCGCGAGGCTGTCGGCGACCGTCTTGCCGGCCTCGAGCACGCACTGCGCCATGAGCAATGGCATGCGCTGCTCGTACAGCTCGGCGGCGCGGCGCAGGATCGCGGCGCGCCGCGCCGCCGGCGTCGCGTCCCATTCAGGCTGCGCGCGCAGCGCCGAGTCGATCGCCGCATCGACCGCCGCCGCATCCGCCACCCGCACCTCGCCCAGCACGCGTGATCGTTGCGCCGGACTGGTCACGGCAGTCGCCTTGCCGTGCAGCGAACGCCCGGCCACCAGCGGCGCCGCCCCCCACGCCGTCGAGCATGCGGCATGCATCGCCGCCGCCAGCGTCCGCAGCACCTCGCCGTCACACAGGTTCAGCCCGCGCGCATTGAGACGATCCGGCTGATACAGATCGCGCGGCAGCGGGATGCGCGGGTGCGTGCTCGACGGCGAGGACTCCACCCTCGATACCGGGTCCTCGACGATGCGGTCCACGGGCGTGCGCGCGTCCACCAGCCGGTGCACGAAGGAGGTGTTGGCGCCGTTCTCCAGCAGCCTGCGCACGAGATACGGCAGCAGATCCTCGTGCGATCCCACCGGCGCGTAGACCCGGCAGGCGATCTCGCCGTAGGCGCCGCTCAACAACTCCTCGTACAGCTCCTCGCCCATGCCGTGCAGGCGCTGGAACTCGAACGAGCGGCCGCTGGCGCGCGCGAAATCCAGTATCGCCGCCGCCGTCTGCGCATTGTGAGTGGCGAACTGAGGGTATAGCCACGCGTCCCCCTCGCAGAGCTGCCGCGCGCAGGCGAGGTAGGAGACGTCGGTGTTGGCCTTGCGCGTGAAGACCGGATAGCCGTCCAGGCCGCGCTCCTGGGCGCGCTTCACCTCGCTGTCCCAGTACGCGCCCTTGACCAGACGCACGTTCAAAAGGCGCCGCGCCGACCGCGCCAGATCCGCGCACCAGCGCAGCACCGCCGGCGCGCGCTTCTGGTAGGCCTGCACCGCCAGGCCCAGCCCGTCCCAGCCCCGGAGCGCCGGCTCACGGCACACCCGCTCGATGAGCTCCAGCGACAGCTCCAGGCGCTCGGACTCCTCCGCGTCGACCGTCAACGCGATGCCGGCGCCGCGCGCGGCATGCGCGAGCGCCAGAAGCCGCGGCGCGAGGACGGCGTGCACGCGCTCGCGCTGCGCGAGCTCGTAGCGCGCGAACAGCGCCGAGAGCTTCACCGAGATCGAGGGCAGCCCGGCGGCGGCGGGATCGACGGACCTGCCGATCACGGCGATCGCCTCGAGATAGGCGGCGTGAAAGCGCCCGGCGTCCGCCGCCGTCACCGCCGCCTCGCCCAGCATGTCGAAGGAGTAGCGGTAACGCCGCGCCTCGCCGTGCCGGCAACGGGCGATCGCCTCCTCGATGCTGCGGCCCATCACGAACTGGTGCGCCATGATGCGCATGGCCTGCCGCAGGGCCGCGCGCACGACCGGTTCGCCGACCCGGCGCAGGAGCCGCTGCAGCACGCTGCGCGGCGGCTGCGCAAACAGCTCCGCGGTCTCCACCATCCTGCCGGTGAGCATCAGTCCCCAGGTGGAGGCATTCACGAGCAGCGGGGATCCCTCGTGCAGATGCGCCTCCCAGTCGCCGGCGGCGAGCTTGTCGGCGATCAGCCGATCCGCGGTCTCATCGTCCGGGATCCGCAGCAGCGCCTCGGCCAGGCACATCAGCACCACCCCTTCCGGCGAGGCGAGGTCGTATTCCTGCAGAAACGCGTCCAGGCCGCCGACGCGCGTCCGCGCCCGCAGGCGCTCGACCAGTGCGCGCGCCATGGCGGCGACGCGCGCCGCCTCGTCGGGATGCATGCGCGCGCGGGCGAGCAGTGCCTGCACGCACTGCGTCTCGTCGGCCAGGTAGTCGGCGTTGATGGCGGCGCCGATCGGGCGAACGGCCGGCGTTCCCGCGGGAAATACGAAGTCGGACTGCCGCCCCTGATCGCCGCCGCGCATCGCCACGCCTCGCCTCTCGCCCCGTCGATGACTCCCGATCCGAGTCTAGCGCAGGCGCGGGCGGACCGCGGGCCAGGGCCTTGATCAGCGCAGGGCCTTGATCAGCGCGGTGCCTCGGTCAGGCGCGCGGACTGATCCGTGCCCAGGCTGAACTCGTAGCGGCCGCCGGCCGGCAGGCGGCCGACGTCGAGCTCGGCGGCGCCTCCGCCCAGTCCGCTGCCCAGCACGCGGCGCGTGCCGTCGCGCGCCACGTGCGTGACCGCGACGAAGGGCTCGGTGCGCGCATCCCAGTCCAGGCTCAACATCCCGTTCGCCTCCGTCCAGCGCAGCGCCTGCGCGGAGGTGGTCGCGCGCCGCGTGGCCTGCGCCATGGCGCGCGCGTGCTGCGCCGCGAGCGGCCGGCGTGGGAGCAGTCGGCCGCGTTCGCGCACCTCGATCGCCTGCACCTCGCCGGGATTCGGCACGAGCAGCTGGAAGTGGCGCACGTTGCCGGGCAGATCGGCGACCTCCACCGCATCGACGTCGACGTCGATCTGCTGCGCCCGCCGCGTGCGCAGCCGGATGCGGAGATCGCCGTTCGACGGCGACGGCGCCGTGGAGGCGGCGCTGCCGACGGCGACGGCGGGATTCATGCGCACGCCCTCCGCCGTCACCTCGCCCGACAGCAGCAGGTGGCCGCCGGCCGTGGTCTCGCCCGCGGCGCCGGCGACTTCCGCCGCGATCGCCGCGCCGGCCAGGTCCGGCTGCGGATACGTCATCGTGCGCGCCTCGGCGAACTGCTGCACGAAGGCGTAGTTGTAGTCGGAGAAGAACGAGCCGTCGCAGTAGCTCATCGTGTCCTTCATGTAGCGGACGGTGGTGCTGGTGCCGAGCGTATAGGTCGGCCCGGTGACGCGGTTGGACTGGATGTCCCAGAGCGGATCGGTGCCAAAGTTGCCATCGGGATACGGATAATTCGGATCCGGGCTGGCCGGTCCGCCGCAGGGCGCATGCGGACGCGAGTGGTTGTGACCCAGCTCGTGGATCATCACCGGCGCCCAGCGCTGCTGCACGACGCCGAAGGGATCGGAGGGCGAGTCGTTGCTGGTGGAATCCCAACCAAGCGAGGAGAACGCGATGCCGGTGCTGCCGGCCTGGCTCAGCCGCGGCACGTAGCCGATGCCCGCCACGCCGCCGGTGCGCGCGGCGGTGGGGACGAATCCGAAATAGAGCTTGCTGCGCGCGCCCTCGGCGATGCGCAGCGACTCCAGCTGCTGCAGCACCGTGCCCCAGTCGCTGTCGGACAGCGCGGTGAGGTTGGGCACGAGCATCGGCGCGTGGTTCTCCAGCCCGATGTCGCCGGCGGCGTAGGGGTAGGCGCGCGCCAGCATCGAGCGCACGGTGGCGAGGCTCGGCACGAGGCCGGTGCGCGAGCCGATCGTGATCGGCACCAGTGCGATGCGGATGCGCGCCGGGTTGACGACGTTGGGCGTGCCGCTCAGCGACAGCGTGCCGCCGCCCGCGGGCGTGACGTCGACCCGCACGCTCACGCCCGGGCGCATCCACGCGGACGGCAGCACGGCGCGGAAGCTCGCGCCGATGTCGTAGCGCTGCGTACCGGTCGGCAGCGTCGCCGGACCGGTCATCGTCACCGTGCCGAGCGTGCTGCCGGCGAGCCGCCCGGTCGCAGTCACCGCCGGCGCGGCCACGCCCGGCTGCTCGCCGAGCACGAAGGCGCGCAACAGCGTGGCGCGGCTGGGATTCAGGCGCTGCGTGCCGGCGGCCGCGTCCTTGCCGTACATCTGCGAGAACTCCAGGTGCGAGATCGAGATCACCGTCGCCGGCGTGCGCGTGTAGCTGCCGGCGCTGACGTTGCCCGCCGGCGACAGCAGCACCACCTCGCCCTCGGCCGTGGCGCCGGCGGTGATCACGAGCTGCGTGTCGGTCTTCGAGGCGATGACTGCGGCGATGCCGCCGATGGTAGCGCCGGTGACCGAGGCGAGGCCGGTGCCGGTGATCGTGATCGTCGCGCCGCTGGCACTGGTCACGGCGTTGAAGGTCTGCACCACCACGGCGGCGAGGACGGTGAACGGCGTGGCCGTGGCCTTCGTCTCGAACGGCGTGATAAGCGTGATGACGCCGCTCGTCGCGTCCGCCGGCACGGTCACGGCGAGCGAGCTCGCCGAGGCGGGCGTGACCGCCTGCGCCGCGGCGCCGGCGAAGCGCACGGACGTGACGTTGTCCAGACCGGCGCCGGTGATCGTGACCGTGCCGCCGGCCGCGCCCTGCGCCGGCGTGAATGCGCTGATCGCCAGCGGCACGTAGGCCGTGAGCCGATACGCGCTGACCACGCGCGTGCCGTCGTTCAGCACATAGGCCAGCAGGCCGGTGCCCGGCACGCCCGGCATCTGCAGGGTGACGGCGGTGTCGCCGCGATTGCTCGCCGCGAGCGGCGTGGTGCCGAGCTCGAAGCGCGCGATCTGCCCGAGCCCGGTGCCGCTGACGGTGAAGTTCTGGTTGACGGGCACGTTGCTCGCCGACACCTGCGTCACGACCGGCGACGCGGTGACGAGGAGCGACTGCGCCGAGGTCACGCTGAAGCCGGTGCCGCTCACGGTGATCGGCGCGGTCTGCGCGCCGGCGGGCACGATGAGGCTCAACTGCGTGGACGTGGCGCTGAAGGTCGCCGCGACGGTGCCGAGGCTCACCGAGGTCACCAGGTTGAGGTTGGTGCCGGTGACCACCACCGTGTCGCCGTGCTTCGCGGTGCCCGGAGCGAAGGAGGAGATGGTCGCGGCCGGCGGCGGCGCCGGCCGCACGACCGGGCGGCGGATCACGACCGCCTTGCCGTTGACGAGGACCGTCACCGGCACGTACACGATCTGGTACTGCACCGCCCGCGCCACCGATGCCATGCCCAGCGCACCGGCCAGCAACGCCGCCATCGCAACACCCCACCGCATCGCGCGCGCTCGCCTCCTGGCGCGATCCGCGAACGGCAGCCCCGGCAACAGACCGCGGCGGGACGAGCACGACAGGGGCATGAACGCGCCTCCTCGTTGTTCCGGCACTCGGTGGGAAGAGCGGTCAGGCTATCGCGCGCGCGGCGGGACCCCCGTGGCGCGCGTCACAGTTCGGGTCGTCAAATGCGTGGCATCGGCGCGCACCCGCGCATGCCTCTTCTGGAGCGCCGCTTGATCCCCGGCAATTGACGCTGCCTGCCCGGCGTCCTAGGCTGGCCTGCAATCACGCTTGTTCGCGTTCGATCGTCAACCACGCGCACGGCCTATGACGCACTCGATCCCGATCCATCGTTCCGTGCTGGCGGCGGCCCTGCTAGCCGGAATGTCGCCGTCGGCGCCTGCCGGCGAGGAGGACGAATTCGCGCGGCAGCGCATGCTGCTGATGCAGGAGGTCGACGCGCTGGTCGCGGAGACCCGCGCCGAGACCGGCACCGAGGCGCTCTCGCCGCGCGTCTCGGAGGCCATGCGCCGCGTGCCGAGGCACCGCTACGTGCCCGAAGACGAGGTGCGCCACGCCTACAAGAACCGTCCGCTGCCGATCGGCTACGGCCAGACGATCTCGCAGCCCTACATCGTCGCGATCATGACCGACCTGATGCAGGTGCGGGAGGGCGACAGGGTGTTCGAGCTCGGCACCGGCTCCGGCTACCAGGCCGCGGTGCTGGGCGAGCTCGCCGCGCACGTGTACACGATCGAGATCGTCGAGCCGCTGGCCGAGCGCGCCGCCCGGACGCTGACGGCGCAGGGCTACGAGAACGTCCAGGTCAAGGCCGGCGACGGCTACTACGGCTGGGAGGAGCACGCGCCGTTCGACGCCATCATCGTCACCGCCGCGGCGAGCCACGTGCCGCCGCCGCTCATCCAGCAGCTCGCGCCGGGCGGCCGCATGGTGATCCCGCTCGGCACCAGCTTCATGACGCAGCACCTCATGCTGGTGGAGAAGGACGAGGACGGCCGCGTTCGCACCCGCGAGGTCCTGCCGGTGATGTTCGTGCCGCTGACGGGCGGCCATTAGCGATCTCGGCGGCGCATTCGCGTTCCGGCGCGGGCGACGCGGCGACGCGGCGACGACAAGGTGACGTTCGCCTCGCGCTGGAGAAAGTGCTCAAGGCAGGTATCGGGAAAAATGGATTCCGGCTTTCGCCGGAATGACGGCAGAGAGGGCCGCGTTGCATGGCGATTCATCGGTGATGAGCAGCGCACGCCCCCAGAATCTCGAGCCGCCGCTCCTCGCCATCGCGCTCCTCTCCACCGGCGTGCTCGGCTACGAGATCCTGCTGATGCGGCTGTTCTCGATCGTGCAGTGGCATCACTTCGCCTACATGATGATCAGCCTGGCGCTGCTCGGCTACGGGGCGGCCGGCACCTTCGTGGCCCTGCGCGGCGAGTGGCTCTCGCGGCGCTATCCGGCGGCGTTCGTGCTCAGTTCCGCCCTGTTCGGCGTGAGCGCCGTGGCCGCCTTCCTGCTCGCGCAGCGCGTGCCCTTCAACGCCCTGGAGATCTTCTGGGACCCGCAGCAGCCGCGCCACCTGCTGGTCATGTACCTGCTGCTGTTCGTGCCGTTCTTCCTCGCCGGCAACGCCATCTGTCTCACCTTCACCTGCTGCGGCGGCAGCGCGCACCGCATCTACAGCTTCGATCTGCTGGGCGCGGCCGCCGGCTGCCTCCTCGTCATCGCGCTGCTGTTTGTCCTGCCGCCGATGCGGGCGCTGCAGGCGATCGCCGCCTCAGGCCTGCTCGCCGCGGCGATCGCGGCGCTGCACTTCCGCCTGCGCGCACGCGCCACGGTGCCGCTGCTGGTTGCCGGCGCGTTGCTGGTCGCCTTCGCGCTGCCGGACTCGCTGACCCGGTTGCGCCTCTCGGAATACAAGAGCCTCAGCCAGCAGCTCCTGGTCGCCGGCGCGCGCGTGATCGAGGAGCGCTCGAGCCCGCTCGGCCTGGTCTCGGTGGTCGAGAGCCCGCGCATCCCGTTCCGCCACGCCCCGGGCCTGAGCCTGAATGCCTTCCAGGAGCCACCCGCGCAGCTCGGCGTCTACACCGACGGCGACAGCTTCTCCGCGCTCACGCGCTTCGACGGCGATCTCGCGAAGCTCGCGTATCTCGACCAGACGACCTCCGCCCTGCCCTACCATCTGCTCGAGCAGCCGCACGTGGCGGTGCTTGGCGCGGGCGCGGGCGCCGACGTGCTGCAGGCCGTGCAGCACGGCGCGCGCCTGATCGACGCCGTGGAGCTCGACCCGCAGGTGATGGACCTCGCGCGCGAGCGTTATGCGGAGTTCGCCGGGGATGTCTACGCGCGGCCGGAGGTGCGCCTGCATCTGGCCGAGGCGCGCGGCTTCGTGGCCGCCGGCCGCGATCGCTACGACCTGATACACGTCGCGCTGCTCGACGCCTTCGGCGCCTCCGCCGCCGGGCTCTACGGCCTGAGCGAGAGCTATCTCTACACCGTCGAGGGCCTGCAGCGTTATCTGGAGCATCTGCGGCCGGACGGCATCCTGTCGATCACGCGCTGGGTGACGCTGCCGCCGCGCGACACGCTCAAACTGTTCGGCACGGCCGTGGCGGCGCTCGAGCGCGAAGGCGTCGCGGAGCCCGGCAGGCGCCTGGCGATGATCCGCGGCTGGCAGACGGTCACGCTGCTGGTCAGGAACGGCGAGTTCGACGCCGGCGACGTGGAGCGAATACGCGCCTTCAGCGAGGCGCGCTCGTTCGACACCGAATGGTATCCCGGCATGCGGCGGGAGGAGGCCAACCGCTACAACCTGCTCGATGAGCCGTGGTTCCACGACGGCGCGGCGGCGCTTCTTGGCCAGGAGCGATCGAAGTTCATCGAGCGCTACAAGTTCAACATCGCGCCCGCCACCGACGACCGGCCGTACTTCTTCAACTTCTTCCGTTGGAAGACGCTGGCGGAGATCCTGCGGCTGAAGGAGCGCGGCGGGCTGCCGCTGCTCGAGCTCGGCTATCCGGTGCTGATCGCCACACTGGCGCAGGCACTGCTCGCGAGCGTGGCGCTGATCCTGCTGCCGCTGGCGCTGCGGCGCGCGCAGCGCGCGGCGGTGCCTCGCGGCCGGGTGTTCGTGTACTTCGCGGCACTGGGCTTCGGCTTCATGTTCATCGAGATGGCCTTCATCCAGAGGTTCACGCTGCTGCTCGCCCACCCGTTGTACGCGGTGGCGGTGGTGCTGTGCGCCTTCCTGCTCTTCGCCGGCCTCGGCGCGCGCTGGTCCGAGCGCTACACCGCCGTGGATCGACACCATGGCGGAGACCGGACGTCCGTCGATACGCCCTCGGTCCCTGCCCCCGGCGCAAACTCTCCTCCGGAGAACGTGCCCTCAGCCGGTCATTCCAGCACGGACTCGAACCAAGGCGACACGCCTTCAGGCCGTCATTCCAGCGCGGGCTGGAATCCATTTTCGAGATCCGCGCGCATGTCGCGCGCGACGCTCTGGCCGCCGGTCCTGGCCATCGTCGCGCTGTCCGCGATCTACCTCGTCGCGCTGCCGCCCCTGTTCCGTCACGCCGTGGCCCTGCCGGATCCGGTGAAGATCCTGCTCTCCGCCGTGCTCATCGCGCCGCTCGCCTTCTGCATGGGCATGCCCTTCCCGCGCGGCATGGCGGCGCTGTCCGCGCGCGGGGCGGCGGCCGTGCCATGGGCCTACGGCGTGAACGCGTGCGCCTCGGTGATCGGCGCAACGCTCGCCACCGTGCTCGCCATCCATCTCGGTTTCAGCGGCGTGCTCGTGGTCGCCATGCTGCTCTACGCCCTGGCGGCCTGCGTCTTTCCCGGCGCGCAGGCTCGTCCGGGCTGATCGTGCCCGACGCTTCGCTCATCGATCCGCAGCGGCCCTGTACGGGTCCTGTTCGGCGGGCGCCGGTCCGGCCGCATGATGAGGCGGCGCGCGGCTTCGCCGAGAGCCGGGAGAAGAGTCGTGAACCACGAACTATTCCCACGGTCGGAAAGAGGTACTATCCCGGGGACGCGGGTGTTCCCGTCAGCGAAAAACGAATAATGGCCGATCCAGATCACCCTTTTCCCACGCCTGCACGGCCGCTGCCCGGGATCGCGACGAACCACGGCGGCGCCGGAACGCGCCGGCGGATGTCTCTCCGAGGCGCATCACTGGTCCTTGCACGCCGCGCGATGGCGGCCCTCCTCATGCTGGCGCCCACTGCGGTCCACGGCGCGGATACGGTGAACGTCACGGTGACCTCGGCGCGCATCGGCACACTGGTCGATGAACTGGCGCTCACCGGCACCGTGACCGCCGAGCAGAGTGCGTCGCTCTCGCCGCGGGTCAGCGGTCTGGTGGCGAGCGTGCATGTCGATGCCGGTCATCACGTCAAGGCCGGCGACGTGCTGGTGGAGCTGGACGCGACCATGGCCCGGCTCGCGCTGGCGGAATCGGAGGCGGCGATCGCCGAGGGCCAGGCGCGGCTGGCCGAGGCGGAGCGCCTGCGGCGCGAGGCGCAACGCCTGGCAAAGACCCAGAGCGTGGCGGCGACCCAGCTCGAGGCCAGCGAGTCCGCGGTGAAGGTCAGCGCCGCGGCGCTCGCCCGCCTGGAGGCGCAGCGGCGCGCGCAGGCGGAGACCATTGCGCGGCACACGCTGATCGCGCCCTTCGACGGCGTGGTAACGCGCAAGCTCACCGAGGCCGGCGAATGGATCGAAACGGGCACCGCGGCCATCGAGCTGGTCGCCATCGACCGGCTGCGACTGGACGTCCAGGTGCCGCAGGAGCGCTATCACGACATCAGCGAGGACACGCCGGTGGACGTGCGCCTCGATGCCCTGCCGGAGCAGACGTTCCGCGGCCGCATACTGACGCGCGTGCCGGTCAAGGACACCAGCGCGCGCTCGTTCCTGGTGCGCGTCGGCGTCGAGGGCGGCGAGGGCAGGATGACGCCGGGCATGTCGGCGGCGGCGGTGTTCCGCGTCCGCTCGGTGAGCAAGATGCTGACGCTGCCCAAGGACGCGATCGTCCGCCGTCCGGACGGCACGGTCAGCGTGTGGGTGATCGAGGAGGCCGACGGCGCCACGCGGGTGCGCGAGCGGCCGATCCGGATCGGCCGCGTGGCGGCGCAGCGCGTGGAGGTGCAAAGCGGCCTGGAGGCCAACGAACGCGTCGTGCTGCGCGGCAACGAGGTGCTGCGCGAAGAGCAGCTCGTACGCGTGGTGCGCGATGAGACCGCCGATGAACAGGCCGAGCGGTGACCGTGCAGGCTGCGCATCGCGCGGGCCGCAGGCGTGAGCGTGACGCCTCGGGTCGCCGGCGGAGGTTGATGCCATGAGCGCCGCGCCATGCTAGAGGGAACCATACGCCACGGCACGATCCTCGCCGTCGGGGTGCTCATCGTCTGCCTGTTCGGCGTACTGGCGGTGCTGCGGGTGCCGGTGCAGATGATCCCCGATCTCGAGATCCGCACCGTCTCCGTGCGCACCAACTGGCCCGGCGCCACGCCGCAGGACGTGGAGAAGGAGATCCTCGTCGAGCAGGAGGAGTACCTGCGCGGCATCCCGAACGTGCAGCGCATGGTCTCCACCGCAACCTTCGGCCAGGCGCGCATCGAGCTGGAGTTCCCCTTCGGCGTGGACCTCAACGACGCCCTCATCCGCGTCAACAACGCGCTCTCCCAGGTCCCCTCCTATCCGGAGAACGTCGACGAACCGCGCCTGTACACCACGTCGTTCTCGAACAACTCCTTCATGTTCTTCCGCGTGGAGCCCGCGCCCGGAAACCCGCGCGGCCTGAACATGAACATGCTGCGGGATTACGTCGACGACAACGTGCGCACGCGCCTGGAGCGTGTGCCCGGCGTGTCCGAGGTCAGCGTCTGGGGCGGCGCCGAACGGCAGGTGCAGATCTTCGTCGACCCGGCCAGGCTCGCCGAACGCGGCATCACCCTGACCGAGCTGCGCGACCGCATACGCGAACGCAACCGCGACATCTCCGGCGGCGATCTCGATGCCGGCAAGCGCCGCTACCTGCTGCGCACGGTCGGCCGCTTCGAGGACCTGGACGATCTGCGCGAGATCGTCATCGCCCGCCGCGGCGAGACCCTCGTGCACCTTCGCGACGTCGCCGAGGTCCGGCTGCACCACTTCGAGATCCGCTCCTCGATAGAGGTCAACGGCGTGCCGGTCATCAACGTGTCGATCAAGCGCGAGACCGGCTCCAACGTCATCGCCATCAAGGAACGGGTGATGACGGCGACGGCCGAGGTGAACCGCGACGTGCTCGAGCCGATGGGCATGCGCATGGCGCTCATCACCGACGACGTGCGCTACGTCGAGGACGCGGTGCGCAACGTCTGGCAGAACCTCGCCATCGGCGCGGCGCTCGCCACCGCCGTGATGTACCTGTTCCTGCGCTCGGTGCCGGCGACGCTGATCGGCGTGGCCGGCATTCCGATCTGCACCATCGCCGCCTTCCTCGGCCTGCTCTTCGCCGGGCGCACGATCAACGTGGTCTCGCTCGCCGGCGTGGCCTTCGCCATCGGCATGACGCTCGACAACAGCATCGTGGTGCTGGAGAGCATCGAGCGCGAGCTCGCGCGCGGCCGCTCGCGCGTGGAAGCAGCGCTCCTCGGCGTGCGCCGCGTGTGGACTGCCGTGCTCGCCTCCACGCTCACCACCATACTGGTGTTCCTGCCGGTGCTGTTCGTGCGCGAGGAGGCCGGCCAGCTCTACTCCGACATCGCCGTGGCGCTGTCGGCGTCGGTGCTCGTGTCGATGCTGGTGGCGGTGACCGTGGTGCCGACCGCGTTCGCCAACTTCCCCGTGCGCGAGACCCGCGCGCGCGCCGGCCTCGGCGCCGCCCTGGCACGCGGCACCGTCGCCACCGCCGCCTGGCTCATCGCCAACTGGCGCCGGCGCCTGCTGTGCATCGTCACGCTCGGCGCGATCACCGGGTTCGCCATTGCGCGGCTCACACCGCCGGCGGAATACCTGCCGGAGGGCGAGGAGCCGAAGAGCTTCTCGCTGATGTTCCCGCCGCCGGGCTACAACTTCCAGGAGATGTCGCAGGCGGCGGACCGCGTCGACGAGGTGCTGCTGCCGCACATCGGCAGCGATCCCGATCGCTACGATCGCGGCGAGACCCCGGTGCCGGCGCTGGCCTACATGGTCACCTGGGTCAACCCGGACCAGGTGCGCATCATCGCCGAGCCGATCCGCACGACGCCCGCGCACATCGAGGGCGTGATGGATGCGGTGACCGGGGCCTTCGATCGGGAACCGGGCATGCGCTCGTTCTCTTCGCGCGGCTCGATCTTCGCCAGCAACTACGGCGGCACCCGCAGCATCAACGTCGACATCAGCGGCATCGATCTCGAGACCATCTACCGGACCGCCTCGAGCGCCTTCGATCGCACCAAGGAGATCTTCGTCGAGCCGCGCATCAAGCCCGACCCGCCCGCGCTGTCGCTGGCGCAACCGCTGCTCGAGCTGCGGCCGCGCTGGGAGCGCGCCGCCGAGCTGGGCATGAGCGCGGAGGACATCGGCTACACGGTCGCCGCCCTGACCGACGGCGCCTACGTCGACGAGGTGTTCATGGACGACGACAAGATCGATCTGTTCATGTACAGCACCCAGGGCACCTCGGCGCGACCCTCCGACATCCGCGACCTGCCGGTATACACGCCTGACGGCGCGGTGGTGCCGGTGAGCGCCGTGGCGGCGCTGCAGGAGACCGTGGATACCGAGACCCTGCGCCGCGTCGACGCCCGGCGCACGGTCACCCTGTCGATCATCCCGCCGCGCGAGGTGCCGCTGGAGGCGGCCGTCAACAAGGTCGAGGCGGAGCTGATCGGCCACATGAAGGCCACCGGCAAGGTGCCGGCCGGCGTGAACATGGAGATCTCGGGCGCCAGCGATCAGCTGCAGGCCACGCGCGAGGCCCTCTCCGGCAACTTCATCGTCGCGATCCTGCTGTGCTACCTGCTGCTGGTGGCGATCTTCTCGCACTGGGGCTATCCGTTCGTGATCATGACGACGGTGCCGCTCGGCATCGCCGGCGGCATCGGCGGTCTGTGGCTGCTCAACGTGGCCGGCGCCTGGCTGCCCGCCATCGGCCTGCCGCCGATCACACAGTCCTTCGACATGATCACCATGCTGGGCTTCCTGATCCTGGTCGGCACCGTGGTGAACAATCCCATCCTGATCGTCGATCGCGCGCTTGGCGCGCTGCGCGAGGAGGACGTTAGCCCGCGCGAGGCAGTGCGCGCCGCGGTGGAGGTCCGGCTGCGGCCGATCATGATGTCGACCATCACCACCGTCTGCGGCCTGGCGCCGCTGGTGTTCATCCCCGGAGCGGGCACGGAGCTCTACCGCGGCCTGGGCGCGATCGTGATGTTCGGCCTCATCTTCGCAACGATCGTCACCCTCACCTTCCTGCCCGCGCTGCTCACCTTCGTGCTCGAGCTGCGCGCGCGCCTCGCCGCCGCCCGCAGCGGCCGCGTACAAATGGGGTCGGAGTCTGAGCCATCCCCACAAATAATGGATCAGAAACAAGGAGATAG
>JAWLAN010000022.1:0-93469 GCA_041395385.1 Gammaproteobacteria bacterium | reverse complement strand
CCCTGGCCCCGACCTCGCGCCCGGCCTTGCCGACCTTTTTCTCGACCATGAGCTCGATCGGCAGGCCGTGGCAGTCCCAACCCGGAACGTATGGCGCGTCGAATCCGCTGAGCGAGCGCGCCTTGACGATGATGTCCTTCAACACCTTGTTGACGGCATGACCGATGTGGATGTCGCCGTTTGCGTACGGCGGTCCATCGTGCAGCACGAACCTCTCGCGCCCGCGCCGAGCGGTGCGGATCCGCTCGTACAGTTTGAGCTCACCCCAGCGCGCGAGAATCTTCGGTTCGCGTTCGGGCAGGTTCGCGCGCATCGGGAAATCCGTCCGCGGCAGGTTCAGCGTGCGCTTGTAACGGCTCTCGGTCTTGTCTTTCTCTTCCACTTGCCTGGTCCTTGAATCCTCAATTCAATCCTCTCTGGCCGCTCACGGCGTCGGTCTCAGCGCTGCGCGGGCGTCGATGGCGTCCTGATGCAGCTGTTCCTGCAACGCCTGCAGCGACACGAACGCCATGTCCTCCCGCAGCTTACGCACCAGTTCCACGCGCACATGCCGGCCGTAGCAATCGTCGGCGAAATCGAACACGTGCACCTCGAGCCGCTTGTACTCGCCCTGCACGACCGGCCGATCCCCAATGTAGGCCATCCCCTGCAGCGGTCCTGCGTCCAGGCCGTGCACACGCGCCGCGAAGATCCCTTCCACCGGGGTACGCACGCGATGCAGGTCGACGTTCAAAGTCGGGTAACCGATCTCCCGCCCGCGCTTCTCGCCGTGGGCCACGCGGCCGCTCATGCTGTAGCTCCGGCCCAGCAGCCTGGCCGCCTGGCTCATGTCGCCCGCCTCCAGGGCGGCTCGCACCCTCGAGCTGCTGACGCGGCGACCATCGATGCGATAGGTCTCGGCACGCTCGATCCGGAAACCGTGACGTTCGCCCTCGGCTGCGAGAAGCGCGAGGTCGCCGCGACGTTCGCGACCGAAGCGGAAGTCATCGCCGACGATGACCACGCGCGCGCCCAGCCCGTTCGCCAGGATCCGCTCGACGAAGGTCTCGGCCCCGAACGAGGCCAGCCGCTCGTCGAAGCGCAGGCACAGCACCCTCCCGGCGCCGTACTTCCGCAGCAACTCCAGCTTCTCGCGTAACCGCGTCAGGCGCGAAGGCGCCGCTGCGGGACTGAAGTACTCGCGCGGCTGCGGCTCGAAGATCACCACCGCAGGTGCCAGGCCGTCGCGGGCCGCCGCCTCGCGCAATTGCGCCAGCAATGCCTGATGGCCAAGGTGCATGCCGTCGAAATTGCCGACCGTCACGGCGCAGCCGCTGTGTCGGGCGCGCAGGTTGTGCAGGCCGCGGATGAGCTCCATCAGCGTGGGACCGTCAGCGCGAACGAACAGGTGTGAGCACCGCGAAATTATACCGGCGCGCCGCCGGCGGTCACATCCTTCCAGCGCACGCCGACCAGCCGCAGGGCTATCCAGTATGTGGCCATGCCCGCGGCAATCCATAGCCCCAGGTGCCAGGCGCGCTGCCAGGCGCTCCAGGCCGTCCATCGATCGAGATCGCCGCGTCCGAACCACACTACCACCGCCATCAGCGCGCTGGCGCCAAGCAGTTGCATCCAGAACTTCAGCCACCCCGGCGTCGGCGAGTAGATGCCGCGCCGGCGCAGCCCGACGTACAGCAATGCGGCGTTCAGGAACCCGGTGAAGGCGGTCGCGAAGGCCAGGCCGACGTGCCCGATGCCCAGCTTCATCAGCGGCCAGATGATGACGATATTGATGAGAAAGTTGGCCAGCACACAGACGACGCCGATCCGCACCGGCGTGCGCGTGTCCTGCCGCGCGAAGTAGCCCGGCGCAAGCACCTTCACCAGCGTAAATCCGAGGATGCCCGGCGCGTACACGATCGTGCTCAACATCGCCATCTCCACATCGTGCGGAGTCATCTTGCCGTACTGGAACAGTGTGGTCAGTATGGGGCCGGCCAGGATCGTCAATCCCACCGCCGCCGGCAGCGTGATGACGAAGACTCCGCGCAATGCCCAGTCCAGCAGCCGGGAGAACTGCTCGCCGGCGCCCTGCGCGTGGCGCTCGGACAGATAGGGAAGGATCACCGTGCCGAGCGCAATGCCGAAGATGCCGAGCGGAAACTCGAGCAACCGGTCCGAGTAATACAGCCACGACACACTGCCCGTGGGCAGGAACGAGGCCAGCATCGTGTTGACCAGCAGGTTGATCTGGGAGACGGAGACGCCGAAGATCGCCGGCCCCATGAGGGCCATGATCCGGCGTACGCCGCTGTCATGCCAGGCGAACCGCGGCCGGGGCAGCAGGCCCAGCCTGGCCACCTGCGGCAGCTGGAAGGCGAGCTGTGTGACTCCCCCCAGGAACACCCCCCAGGCCACGGCGACTACCGGCTGCGCGAAATACGGCGCGGCCCAGAGCGCCGCGGCGATCATGCAGACGTTCAGCAGCACCGGGGTGAAGGCCGGCACCCAGAATCGCTCCCAGGTGTTCAGGATCGCGCCCGTGAAGGCGGCCAGGGAGATGAACAGCAGATAGGGGAAGGTAATGCGCAGCATCTGCTGGGTGACGGCCAGCTTGTCCGCGTCGGCCCGAAAGCCGGGCGCCACCACATAGACGATGACGGGCGCGGCCACGACGGCGATGATTGTTACCAGGAGGACTACCGCCGCCAGCGTGCCGGCCACGCGGTCCACCAGTGCCTTGACCTCCGCCTGCGAGCGCTGGGCCTTGTATTCCGCCAGCACCGGCACGAACGCCTGCGAAAACGCCCCTTCGGCGAACAGGCGCCGGAGGAAGTTCGGTATACGGAAAGCCACCAGGAAGGCGTCCGCCGCGTAGGTGGCGCCGAACTGATGGGCCAGAACCATGTCGCGCACGAAGCCGAGGATGCGCGACAGCAGGGTCATCTGCCCCACCGTCGCCGTGGCGCGGAATAGGGATGCCAGGGCCGTTATCTCCCGCTGAGCCGCGAAGTTGAATGCACGAAAAGCCGTTGAATTGCCGCCGAATTCCCGTCGGCGGCGGGTATCATACAGGATTGACAATCAGGCCCGAAACCAGCATAGTGCCGCCCCTTTCCGACCCGGCAACGAATAACGGAGTACCCCTTGGCCAACATCAAGTCCGCGAAGAAGCGCGCGCGCCAGGCCGAAGCCCGCCGCGAGCACAACGCCAGCCGCCGCTCGGCGCTGCGCACCTACATCAAGAACGTCATCAAGGCGATCGACGGCAAGGACAAGGCCGCCGCCGAGGCCGCGTACAAGTCCGCCGAGCCGGTCATCGACCGGATGGCCACCAAGGGTCTCATCCACGCCAACAAGGCCGCCCGCCACAAGTCGCGGCTCACGGCCCGCCTGCGCGCGATGGCCTGACCCAGCGCTTCACCGACACGAAAAAACGCCGCTCTGACGCGGCGTTTTTTTTGGACCGATCCCGAGCGCCGGACTTTCGGCGACGTCGAACCCGACTCAGGTGAGCACCAGGTTGTCGCGGTGGATGAGCTCGGGCTCGTCCGCGTAGCCGAGCGTGGCCTCGATCTGGTCGCTCGGCAGGCCCTTGATGGCGCGCGCCTCGCCGGCGGAGTAGTTCACGAGTCCCCGGGCCACCTCGCGACCCTCCGGGTCCAGGCAGACGACCAGCGCCCCTCGCTGGAATTCGCCCTCCACCTCCCGCACGCCCACCGCGAGCAGACTGCGGCCCTGCTCCCGCAAGACCCTGACGGCACCGGCGTCCAGGCGCAGACTGCCCTGCTGCTTCAGGCCACTCGCCAGCCACCGCTTGCGGGCCGCCAGCGACTCCTGGCCCGGCAGGAACAGCGTGCCCAGCGCCTCGCCCGCGGCAAGCCGCGATATGACCCCCGGTTCCTGGCCGGCGGCGATGACGGTGGCCGTGCCTGACCGGGCCGCCAGCTTCGCGGCGCGGACCTTGGTCCGCATGCCGCCCCGACCCCAGGCCCCCCCGTCCCCGGCCATTGCCTCCAGAGCGAGGTCTCCGGCGTTGGCCTCGGCCACGAGTCTCGCGTCGGGGTGATGCCGCGGGTCCTTGTCGAACAGGCCGGCCTGATCGGTCAGGAGCACCAGCACGTCGGCCTCGATGAGATTCGCCGCCAGGGCCCCCAGCGTGTCGTTGTCACCTAGCTTAATCTCCTCGGTGGCCACCGTGTCGTTTTCGTTGATGACCGGAATGACGCGCAGCTCGAGCAGGGTGCGCAGCGTGCTGCGCGCATTGAGGTAGCGCTGGCGGTTGGAGACATCCTCGTGGGTGAGCAAAACCTGCGCGGTCTTGATCCCGTGGCGCTGGAAACAGGTCTCGTAGGCCCGAACCAGCCCCATCTGACCGACCGCGGCGGCGGCCTGCAGCTCGTGCAGGGCATGCGGGCGTTTCTTCCAGCCGAGCCGCGCGACACCCTCGGCCACCGCGCCGGAGGTCACCAGCACGACCTCCCTGCCCGAGCGCCAGAGCACCGCGGCGTCCGCTGTCCACGCGTCTATGGAGGCCACGTTCAGGCCCTGGCCGTCGTTGGTGGCCAGGGCGCTGCCGATCTTGATGACCCAGCGCCGGGCCTGCCTAAGCCGTGTTCGCCCCTGACTCATCGCTATGCCCGATCTCATCCACCCCCGCACCGACGACCGGTGCCGACTCGGCCTCGCTCGCCGCCTGCCGCTCAACCTGCATCTGATTGAGGCGGTCCTGCACGCGCAGCATCAGGGCCTCGCACCCCTCTCCGCTCAATGCCGACACCGCGTACACCGGTCCATGCCAGCGTATGCCGCGGACGATGGCATCCACGGCTGCGTCGCGCTCCGCCGGAGGGAGCATGTCGATCTTGTTCAGGACCAGCCAGCGCTCCCGCTCGCCGAGGTCCCCGGAATAGCTGCGCAGCTCGGTGTCCACGGTGTGGAAGTCCGCCACCGGATCCCGTCCCTCGGCCCCGACGGCCACGTCGATGAGATGCAGCAGCAGGCGGGTGCGTCCCAGATGCCGCAGAAATTGTATCCCCAGTCCTGCGCCCTGCGAGGCGCCCTCGATGAGGCCGGGCACGTCCGCGATCACGAAGCTGCTGCCGGGTCCCGTGCGCACCACGCCGAGGCTGGGATAAAGCGTGGAGAAGGGGTAGTCGGCGACCTTCGGTCGGGCGGCGGAAACGGCGCGGATCAACGAGGACTTGCCCGCGTTGGGTAGCCCGACGACGCCGACGTCGGCCAGCAGCCGCAACTCCAGGCGCAGATCGCGGCCCTCGCCTGGCTCGCCCTTGGTGGTCTTGCGTGGCGCCCGGTTGGTGCTGCTCTTGAAATGCACATTGCCGAGCCCGTGCCGCCCGCCCCTGGCCACCAACAATGTGTCGCCCTGCTTGACGAGATCGCCGATCAGCTCCTCGGTGCTCGCGTCATGGACCAGCGTGCCCGCCGGCACGTGCACATACAGGTCCTCGCCCTTGCGGCCGCTGCACTGCTTGCCCATGCCCGGCTGGCCGTCCTGGGCCTTGAAGCGCCGCTCGTAGCGGAAATCGACCAGCGTATTGAGGCCTTCATCGACGACGAGGTAAATGCTGCCGCCGTCGCCGCCGTCGCCGCCATCCGGGCCTCCGCGGGGGATGAACTTCTCGCGGCGGAAACCCATGCAGCCATTGCCGCCCTTGCCCGCGTCCACGCGTATGATGACTTCATCGACGAACTTCATGGTCGTTCTTCGCTCTTCAAACTCCGCAAACAAAAAACCCCGTCGTGGACGGGGTTCTCTGCAGCTCGAATATGCAGCGCTCTCAGCCGGCCGGCTGTACGCTCACATAGGTCCGCTGCTTCCTGCCGCGCACCGCGAAACTGACCTTGCCGTCCACCGTCGCGAACAGCGTGTAATCGCGGCCCGTGCCGACGTTCTGGCCCGCGTGGTACTCGGTACCTCGCTGGCGCACGAGGATGTTGCCAGCCTTGACGAACTCGCCGCCGAAACGCTTCACGCCGAGGCGCTTCGCCTCCGAATCGCGGCCGTTGCGGGTGCTGCCGCCTGCCTTCTTATGTGCCATTGCTCAATTCTCCTGCGGGTTTCTGTCCGCCCCTCGGACCGGATCAGGCCGAGATGCCCGTGATCTCGAGCCGGGTGTAATCCTGGCGGTGGCCGGCCTGCTTGCGATAGTGCTTGCGGCGGCGGAACTTGATGATCCTGACCTTCTCGCCGCGACCGTGCTCGACGACCTTGGCCGAAACCTTGGCACCGGCGACCGTCGGCGTGCCGACCGTAACCTTATCGCCGTCCACCAGCATCAGGACGTCGCCGAGTTCCACGCTAGCCCCTTGTTCGGCAGCGAGTTTTTCGACGTCCAAGGTGTCGCCCTGGGCGACCTTGTACTGTTTTCCACCTGTGCGTATGACGGCGTACATACCGCGGACCTCTGGGTGCTGTTGCGGAAACGAGGGGCGCGATTGTACGGAATTTGCTAAGGACAGACAAGGTAAACGGAGAGGGCCGGGTACCCCACGTTCCCAGCGGCTGGAGCGGGCAGGTTCGAGTCTGCCGCGGCCCGTCGCTTTCTTTAGATTTTAAAGGTTTGCATTGCAAGGTCGATACTTCCACTCAGGACCGGGCCGTGCGATTGCTCGCGCGCCGTGCGGAAGACCTGCAGTGGCCAGTGTCCGCGCGCCCCGACACAGAGGAGGACCCAGGCGATGAATGACGATAGTCTGACGATCATCCGCCCGAAGACCCGGGCAGAGCACCCTGACCCCTGGGCGGACGTCCCCTTCGAGCCGGCCTTTTTCTCGCCGGGCACGCGCCTGCTGCCGTCCCTGCCCGTCACGGGCTGGCGGCAGCGGTATGCGGAGCACCTGGGCTTTCATGTCACGGCGAGGAACCGCGACCTGCTCGCGCACGTGCGCCGGGTGCTGCTGTGGGCCGCAGCGGGAAACCGACAGGCCGCCTACCGCGCCCTGGCCGACCTTTTCCAGGTGCTCGGCACCAAGGGCCTGGAGCTGCGCAAGGACATCCTGCAGCGCGTGGCCCCCGTTCTGTCGCCCACTCAGGTCAGCAGCCTGCGCGCGCAGCTGGCGGTGACCGAGACCGTCACCAGCATGTTCGATCTGCCCACCTCGCGGTTCGCGCCGAAACGGTCCGCCAAGCTGGTCACGCTGGGTGCCCGCGCGCACCGCACCGAGGTCGGCGCGCGGGGGCCGCTGGGCGAGGCCCGCGAATACCTGGAGAACGGGCAGGTCGAGGAGGCCAGAAAGGTCCTCGAGGCTGCCCTGCCCTTGCACGCGCACGACACCGACATGCATCGGGAGCTCCTGGAGATCTACCGGCGGGCGCGCGACCTCGATGGCTGCCAGTCGATGTACAGCAAGATCGATGTCAAGGACAGCGCCGTCGAGAAGGACTGGCTGGACACCCTGTCCCTGCTCGAGGGATGCGCCGCGGGCCGATAACTCCCGCCACCGCCCATGCCGGCATCCACCCCCATCCGCTTCGATCTCATCGGCGCCAACGACCGCACGCGCAACGCGTTGCAGATGGCGTTCGCCGGTCGTGCGAGAGGCAGCTGCGAGTTCGCCAACGGCAGTGCGGCCGACGCGGTGATCGTCGATCTCGACGGGATCGGCGCGCGTGCGGAATGGAGCAAGTACCGCCACCAGCACCCCCAGCGCCCGAGCGTGCTGCTGACCGTCAACGACTGCACCGTGCCGGAGACGGCGATCGTGCTCATCAAGCCGATACGCATCGAGGCCCTGCTGAGCGCCGTGGACGACGTGCGCCGCCGTATCGAGACCGGCGACATCGACGCCCCGGGGATCACGGTGAGGGCGACGACCGAGACCGTCGTTGGACCCGGGGGGCCGACCACCCGGATCACCGCCACGACCCGGCCCTCCAAGCGCGAAGCGACGGCGACTTCGCAGGCCACCGGCGGCTCACAGAGCCGCCGCGCGATCGCGGCCTCGCCGCCGGCCGCCGCGCATTCCGCGCCTTCCAAGCCGGCCGCACCGTCCGGGCCGGAACCGGTACGGGACTACCGCGACGTCTGCGGCAGCCTTCCGGACATCGATTGCGAGGACCTCGAGCAGGTCCGGCAACGCTCCTTCGACGCCGAGGGCACGCTGCTCGACTGGCTGCGCCGCACCCAGATCCGCTCTGACAACATGCGCAAGCCGGTCAGCCTGAACATACAGGACAAGGACGTGGCCACCATCTCCAGCGTCGAGCGCATCGCCAGAGTGGCCCTGTGCGACGAGATACTGAAAAACAACGCCTCCAAGCGCTTCATAGCGAGCCAGGTGCGCATGACGGAGATTGTCGGCGACGGGCCGCAGGCCACGCAAAAGCTCGTCGGCGAACCCGTGAGTCTGGAGGCGCTGCTTTGGAAGATGGCGCTGTGGACGTATCAGGGGCGCCTGCCCGCGGGCACTTCGGTCAAGGAACGCGTGTACCTGCGGCGCTGGCCCAACCTGCCGCGCCTGCTCGAGATCCCCGATGCCATGAGGATTTCCGCCCTGCTGATCGAGCAGCCGCTCGCCCTCCCCCGGGTGGCCGAGGCCCTGCAGATCCCCCAACGCCACGTTTTCGCCTTCTACGGTGCGGCGCAGGCCGCGGGTATGGCGAACCACGCCAAGCGCGAGGCGGACAACCTGGTGGCCAGCGTGCCGCCGCGCAAGCACGTGGAGCGCAGCTTCATCAATCGCGTCGTCGGCCGCCTGAAGCGGCTGGTGGCCTGAGGAACAGCCACGGACCGCGCCATGACGGGCTCTACCCTGCCTATCGGTTTCAACCTGAAGGAGTACCGCATCGACAAGGTACTCGGCAAAGGCAACTTCGGGGTCACCTACCAGGGCTGGGATACGCATCTTCAGACGGCGGTGGCCATCAAGGAATTCTATCCGAGCGAGTTCGTCACCCGCGATCCGAAGGGCAGCGGCAGCGTGTTGCTGAAGTCGGAGGAATTCAGCGAGCTCTACAAATGGGGCCGGCAGCGCTTCATCGCGGAGGCGCAGGTGCTCGCCCAGTTCAGGCACCCCAACATCCTGCGTGTGGCGCGGTTCTTCCCCGCCAACCACACCGCCTACATCGTCATGGACTTCGAGGGCGGGCAGAGTCTGAGCGAGGTGCTGCGCGCGGCGAAGGAGCCTCTATCCGAGCAACAGTTGCGCGCCATCTTTCTGCCCCTGCTGGAGGGACTGCGGATCGTCCACGAGAAGAAATACCTGCATCGCGACATCAAGCCCGCGAACATACAGCTCCGCCATGACGGCACACCGGTCCTCATCGACTTCGGGGCGGCGGAGATGGAATTCGGAAGCAGCAGCTCCGAGGACGTGCAGGTGCTCACGCCGGGCTACGCGCCGATCGAGCAGCACTCTGCGGACACCCCGCAGGGACCATGGTCGGACCTCTACGCCGTGGGCGCGACCCTGTACCGCTGCATCAGCGTCGGTCCGCCGGCCGATGCGGCGCAACGCCAGCGAGCCGCCGAGGAGAACAAACCGGACCCGCTCGTGCCCGCAGTCACGCTGGGCAGTGAGCGGTACAGCGAGGATTTCCTGAGGATCATCGACTGGATGACGCAGCTTCGCGCCGAGGACCGCCCGCAGTCCGTCGGGGAGGTGATCGCTCGTCTGCGCGGCGAAGGCAAGGCCCCGGCCTTCACGGGCAGCAAGACATTTTCCTACGTTCCGAAGCGCGCCGCCCGCAACTTCAAGATCGTGTTCGCCGGGCCGGTCGGGGCGGGGAAGACCACCGCGATCTCGGCACTCAGCGACATACCGCTGGTCAACACCGACGCGCGGGCGCGCGACATGACCCGCAGCCGCAAGGCCACCACGACGGTAGCGATGGATTACGGGCTGATGCGCCTGTCGGACTCCGAACGCGTGCATCTTTATGGAACGCCCGGGCAGGAGCGGTTCGATTTCATGTGGGACATCCTGCAGACCGGCGCGCTCGGCCTGGTGATCCTGATCGACAACTCGCGCAAGGAACCGATGAAGGATCTGGAGTTCTATCTGAATGCCTTCCAGTCGCTGATCCAGCGCACCCGGGTCGTCGTCGGCGTCAATTTCACGGGCGCCACGCGCAAGCCCGATATCGACGACTACCACCGCCACCTGAGCGGCGGGCAGCGCGGGTTCACGCTCAACGCGCCGATTTTCGAGATCGATGCCCGCCGCCGCGGGGACGTGTCGATGCTGGTACAGGCATTGCTTTTTTCCATCGACCCTGGCGTAAAGGACTATCATGTCTGAGTACGAACTCATCTCCAACGCCCACGTGGGCGTCACTCCCGCCGGCGCCTACTACGCCTCCTCGGGCCGCGAACCCACGGCGGCGCGAACGCTGCTGTTCGCGCTGATGGCGCAGTCGCTGACTCCGACACTGTCGGCGGAGAAGGTCTGCCAGTGGGCGCAGACCAATAACGAGGACGAGGCCGCGGAGCTGCTCTACCGGATGCAGAGCGTCGGCTGGATCAAGGGCCTGCGCGCCGCGCAGACCGCGCCGGAGACGCACATGGAACGCGACGTTCCCGGCCTGCTGAAGGAATTGGCGGTCGACGGCCGCGCGTTGCTCGCCGATTCGCAGGGCTTCTTCCTCTCCGCCATCGGCTTCACCCACGAGACCGCCGAGGCGCTCGGCGCCCTGGCCGCCGACATCGGCGTCGTGGCCTCGCGCCACGACGGCCTGGTGCGCGAGAACCTCGGCATAGATTCGGCCGCCTGGTCGGTAGTCGACGCGGCCGGTCACAGCCGCATGGGATTCTGGCCGTTGTTCATCGGCAACCAGCATTTCGTGCTCGTGGTGAGCGGCGAGCCATGCCTGCACCGCACCGCGTTCGCGCACCTGGTGTGGGGGCTCACACGCCGATACGCCGGTGAACACGACACCTCGCGCCGCGCGAGCACCATCAGGAAATAGAAACTGGAATCGAAACCCGGAGCCACATCGTATGCGTGAAGAAATGATCCGTTCCATCCTGAGCGACCTCAACGGCAGCTCCGCCGATATCACTGCCTCGGCGGTGATCTCCACGGATGGCCTGATGATTGCCAGCCTGCTGCCCGCCAGCATGGACGAGGACCGAGTCGGCGCTATGAACGCCGCGATGCTCACACTCGGCGATCGCAGCGCCGCGGAGCTCGGCTGCGGAGCGCTCGAGCAGGTGATGGTGAAGGGCAAGGATGGCTACATCCTGATGACCCACGCGGGCGAAGACGCGGTGCTGTCCGTGCTCGCGCGGCCGAGCGCCAAGCTCGGACTCATTTTCCTCGACGCCCGGCGCGCCGCCGAGGGCATCGCCAAGCTCCTTTAGGTCCGTCGTTCGTACGGGACCGGCACGACAAATCGATCTGGAGAACACCCCATGGCCGTATTGAGAGTTGGGATTGGACACGCAAAGACCGCACGCGAGGCCGCCGAGACGGCGATGCAGAAGACGCCGAAGCCGGACCTGACGATCGCCTTCAGCGCCTTTGGCAAGGACCCCAAGGAGAGCTATGACGCAATCCGCTCCGTGGTCGGCAACTCAGCGATCATCGGCGGGACCTCCTGCGGGGAGATCACCAGCGCCCTGCAGGGGCCGCAGAACGACACGGTCGCGGTGATGACGCTGCAGAGTTCCTATCTCAGCATCGGGGTGGGAGTGGGTGAGAACCTCTCGACCGATCCCAAGGCTGCAGCCGAACAGGCGGCCGCCGGCGCGCACAAGTCGCTGAAATCCAATCCCACGGTCATGTCGCTGATGGCCATCGCGCTCGACGGCAAGAACGCCTCCGAGGCCTCGCGACTGAAGCCGTTCGTCAACGTCATCATTCCCGACGGCTCCACGGCGCAGGAGGAGCCCTTCATGCGCGCGCTCATCAAGGAGACCGGCACAGTGGCGCAGATCGTCGGCGGCTCCACGGCCCACGATTTCAACGCCAGCACGACCTTCCAGTTCGGCAATGGCGTCTATCAGAATGCCGCTGTGCTGGCGACCATCAGCAGCGGGCTGAAGCTCGGGACCGCGATGGGGCACCCCTATTTCCCGGGCACCAAGGGCGCGGTCGTGACCCGCTCGCAGGGCCGCACGGTCTACGAGTTGAACAGGCGCCCGGCCACCGAGGTGGTCAAGGAGATGCTCGGCATCACCGAGCTCAGCGGCGAGGTGTTCGCCAGGAACCCCTTCGGCATCAAGTCCTCGGACGTCTTCGCGGAGTACACGGTCAAGAGCGTAGCCCAGCACGGCGAGGACGGGAGCCTTACGTTCTTCGCCGAGATCCCGGAGGGCGCCTACCTCCGTCATATGCAGACCGACCGCAACTTCGCCATCGCCAGCTTCAAGAGCACGCTGCAGAAGGCGGTCAACGACGCCGGCAGCCCGAAGAAGGTCGGCGCCGTGGTCATCTTCAACTGCATACTGCGCCACCTGCTGAAGGCGCGCATGGACGTCTGCGACACCAGCATTATCAAGGAGACCCTGGGCGAGGACGTGCCGGTCATCGGATTCAACACCTTCGGCGAGCAGGGCATCACGCTCGGCGGCGCCGTCGGGCATTACAATCAGACCGCGACCGTTCTGGTCATCGGGGACGAGTTGATCTCCCAGTAGAGGGGGGTAAGCCCGCGCCGGTCGCGCCGCCGCAGCCGCACCGGGGCGGTTCCCCGCCCCGTGGGCGCATGGCCGCGCCCGCCTGACGCGGCGCAAAACCATCCCGCGGGCAATTGCAGTACAATCCGGGTTACCGCGCGCCCATGATCTGTGCCGCTTAGCCCGGACCGCCCCGTATGCCGCAAGCCAAAGCCATCGACGCCGCCGCACGCCCCCACGCCATTGGCCAGGCCATGGACGTGCTGGCGATCCGGGCGCTGATCGCCGAGGACATGGAGGCGGTCGATCGCCTCATCGAGCGCTCGCTGCACTCCGACGTGGCGCTCATCGATCAGCTGGCCCACTACATCATCAACAGCGGCGGCAAGCGCCTGCGCCCGCTGCTGGCGCTCCTGGCCGGTCGCGCCGCGGGCCACCGCGGGGAGGACCACGTCGCGCTGGCCGCAATCATCGAATTCATCCACACCGCGACGCTGCTGCACGACGACGTCGTCGACGCCTCCAACATGCGCCGCGGCCGCCTGACCGCGAATCTCGTCTGGGGCAACAATGCCAGCGTGCTGGTCGGGGATTTCCTGTATTCGCGGGCCTTCCAGATGATGGTCGCCATCGGCAACATGCGGGTGATGGAGATCCTCGCCGACGCCACCAACACCATCGCCGCCGGCGAAGTCCTGCAGCTCACGCACTGCCACGACCCGGACACCACGCTGGAGCGGTACATGGCGATCATCCATGCCAAGACCGGCAAGCTGTTCGAGGCCGCCGCCCAGCTCGGCGCCGTGATCTCCGGCAGCGACCGGGCCGTCGAGCAGGCGCTGACCGCCTACGGCCGGCACCTGGGCACAGCCTACCAGCTCATCGACGACGTGCTCGACTACAGCGCCTCCGCCGCGGAGATCGGCAAGAACATCGGCGACGACCTGGCCGAGGGCAAGCCGACCCTGCCGGTACTGCACGCGCTCTGGCACAGCCAGGGTGAGCAGGCGAGCGGCCTGCGCCAAGCCGTTGAAAAGGGCGGGCTGGAGTTCATCGGCCAGGTCCAGGCGGCGATTGAATCGACCGGGGCCATCGCGTACACTGCGTCGCTCGCCGCGGAGCAGGCACGGCTCGCCGCGGCCGCGCTGCATCCCCTGCCCACCTCGCAGTACAAGGATGCGCTGCTGGCCCTGGCCGACTTCGCGGTCAATCGCCGTTCATAAGTCCGTCAATCGGGGTATAGCTCAGCCTGGTAGAGCGTCTGCTTCGGGAGCAGAAGGTCGCACGTTCGAATCGTGTTACCCCGACCAAACCGCGGCAACAACCCCTTAGCCCAGACTTCCGGCCGCCGGCACCGCGCCGGGCGCCGACCGGTACCCTGAAGGCACCGCCGGCGGCATGTGGCCGCGGCGCCGCAGATTGCGGCACATATCCAGTCCACCGTGGCGGCATTGCCGCTGTGTAACCCCTCGGGCCGGTTTCTCGCGACCCCGGCCTGATCGTCTCCAGCGGTTCCCACATCACATTCCGTCGAGGCGCAATCGCGGGCCCTCCTTGCCGCGCTCCCGTCGGCTTATTGGCACGCGCCGATGTGCATTCCTTCACGTTTCGATTCCCGGCGGCGGCTTAACTTCCTCCTCATGTTGAGACGCGCGCGCTGAAGCCGGCAGTCCGAGATTTCGGGAACTGACGGCCGGGTCGGTGTGCGTGGTGTGCGCTCCTCACCGCCGTTGAGCCAAATGCCCGGAGGCCTCCATGCGATTCGTCGTTCCCGCCCTGACCATCACCATGGCCTGCACGGCATCGTTCGCAACCAGAGCGGCGGTATGGGAGGAACCCACGGGCGGTGACCTGTTCTCCAACGACGGCCTGAGTCCAACACCGATCACCCTCGAGGCGGGCGCGAACACGGTACGGGGCACCACCGGCTTCACCGACATCGTCGATCGCGACTATTTCCATTTCACGCTCGCCGCCGGGCAGCAGCTCGACTCCATCTTCCTTCGACCGGTGACCGAAGTGGGCAGCCAGGTGACCTTCATCGGCGTGCAATCCGGCAGTCAGGTCACGGTCAACCCAACGGGGGGCAATCCCGCGGGGCTGCTTGGGTATGCGCTTTACAGTCTCGGCCAGATCAACACGAACATCCTCGACGACATCGGCAACAACGTCCTGAACCCCGGCACGACCGGATTCACCGGGCCGCTCGGACCTGGAACCTACGCGTTCTGGGTACAGGACACCGCCTTCGGCACGTTCAATTACAACTACGAATTCAATGTCTCGGGCGACCCGATCCCCACACCGCTGCCCGGCGCCTACCTCGCCATGCTGAGCGGCCTGGGTGTACTGGGCATCGCCCGCCGCCGCGCCGCTGCGCGCTCAATGAGCGGCGGCGGCCCCGCCTCCGGTCTCCAGACTTCGACAAAGACGGCCTGAAGGATCCCGGCAATGGCGCCTCGATCGTCTTGCCGCCCTTTGACCCGCAAGTGGAGCCCCCAATCGGCCGGGATTGCGCAAGACGGATATCTGGCGCGCGCGCGCGTGCTCGGTTTCACGTTTCGCAGCATGGAACAGCCTTACCTTTTTCTCAGAGCCTGCCTCCGGATCGGCCATTTCATCTTCGAAACCCGTGATCGCTGACGTACAAACTCCAGGAGAGTCAACGTGAAAGCCCCAAAAATACCTTCAATTCGCTCGGCGGCCGCGCGCGCGATCCTCGCCTTCGGCCTACTCGTTTCCGCCAATGCATTCGCAGCCACTGCAACGGTCACCTGGCCCGGGTCAGTCAATCTCAACCTGACGAATGGGCTTACCGCAACCGAGGACACGCCGACACGTCTGACGATGATTTCAGTCACCGATCCCAGTCTCACCACGCAGACACTGAGTCAAAGCACGGATTGGGACACGCCGCTTTCGGCGAACGGCGGCTCCACTTTCGCGAGTCCGACGCTGCTGCAGACGTCCTCCCCCGGACAGGACACGATGATCGACGTCCTGCGTACGACCTCGTACAGCTTCGGCGCCAGCGACGGTTCCGGGAGCGTCTCGTTCGACTACTCCTTTACCGTTGACAGCAATCTGTCGGCGTTCTCGCTGGCCATCCTCAGCATGACGGTGATTCACGCCGACACCACGATCACCACGTTCACGCAACAGGCGCAGTCGGGCGCCGCTTCCAGCGCTGGCACCCTTACCCTCAATTTCAATTTCCTCGCGGGGGAGAACGGAGTGTTGGCGGTCGATCTGATCACCTCCGGGCAGCCCGTCACCGCGGCGCCGGTGCCGGTGCCCGCGGCCCTGCCCATGCTGCTGAGCGGCATCGCCGCGCTCGGTGGCTACCGGCTGCGGCGCCGTCGTGCTCGACACGCGTGAGCAACAGGCCGTGGCCCACAGGTCTTTCAGGAGAAGGCTCATGAGATCCAGGTATGCAGGAATTGCCGCCGGCGCACTCATCGCTCTCTGCGCGAGCTTGCCCGCCGGTGCGGTGACTTACGAGATCATCTACGTTCCGGTGACGATCGTGGTCAACGGCAAACCGGTCGTGATACGGCGCCCAGTCGTCAGACCGGTATCGTCCTCGACCACCGGGCTCCTGCCGGGACTGCCGGCGGTAAGCGATGCAACCTGGGACGAGACGGCGGTGCGCAAGGTGCTGCAGATCTTTGCGTATGGCGGCCTCGCCCGGGACTCCCAGGTCACGACTTGGGCGAACATGAAGCCCGCTGACGCGATCAAGCAGATGCTGACGCTGGGCACGACTAACAACCTGCTGTCGCCGTCGGAAGGCACGACCTTCGGCGACGGCACGCTCACCGGCGTGAGCGCCTTCCTTTCAGGCGCCTCCAGCCCGATACCCGACACCGATTACCGCACCGACTTCGAGCAGGATGCCTACAACGGATCGAACTTCACGTGGATGTACGCGGCGACGCTGCGGGGCCTGAACCCGTTCCGCCAGAAGATGGGGCTGTTCGAAACCAACTACCACCTGGCGGTGCACCGGCGCAGCCTCAGCAGCGAACAGCTCTTCGCCTACTATGACCGCATCATGAGCGCGCTGGCCGCGTCTTCCACGAACGGATATGAGACGGTGATGACGACGGCCGCCCTGTCCGCCGCAGTCGCGCGTCAGTACGGCCATGACAGCGCGCGATTCAATCGGTCGACGGGCGAGTGCTACTGCAACGAGGACTTCGCCCGCGAGTACCACCAGCTTTTCTTCGGCATACTGGCCCTCAACGAAACCGACTACCACGAGAACACCACGATCAAGAACACCGCCAAGGCGTTGACGGACATGAACCTGTACCACCCGGGGTTCACGCCCAGCACGGACCCGGAGCCGTGGGCGGGGCAGGAGGTGCAGTACCAGTCCGATCAGCATCCCGCCGGCACGCTCGACATCCTGCACAACGCCAATGCAGGCACCAACGCGCAGCAGCGATTCCTCAACCAGGCGGCCGCGCAGATCAATCACCCGGAGAGCCTGGACACCCTGCCGGTGATGATCGTGGAGGTGCTGGCGGACGACAATCTGTCGGACACGAAAAAAGCGGCGCTGCGCCAGGCGTGGCGGTCGATGGCGCGCAAGGACATGCTTCTGTTCCTGCAGGCCTACGCCATCTCCACGCTGTTCCATGATCCGGCACGGGTCAAGTATCTCAACAGCTTCGACCGGCACCTGAACATCACCAACAAGACGGCTCTGAGCAACACCGAGCAGTACGCCGAATGGCCCCGCACCCGCTGGCTGAACGACTTCGATCAGCAGCGGCCGTTCGAGCCCATGCACGAAGTCTTCGGCGGCCAGACCGGCGAGGAAACCTCCAAGAGCGCCTATCTGTTCCAGTCCAACTACGACAACGCCACGGAGAACGGCGGCAGGAACACCGGCTACACCCTGACGCGGCACGGCCTCACCCTGACGCGCAACTGGGCCTCGGTGGTACCGGCCACCAACGGCACCTACCCCGTGCGCTCGGTCGCGGAGTGGCTGTGGCAGCGCTACGTCTCCGACGGTGGCAAGAATCTCGGACCGCTCGAGCGCGCGCACCTGTATGCACTGCTCGCCACCGGCCGTGACCTCGCCTACGCCGTCTCGGCGACGGACGTGGATCGGGTGATCACGGCGAGCGATCTGGCCACCGACGCCACGCTCGCGGCGGCGGTGAACGGCTATGCCGCCTCGCTCATGAATCTGAACAGCGCCGTCTCGACCGAACGCCGAGATGCGAACACCCGCGTGGGGCAGGCCATCAATTTCATCCTGGCCACCCCGTACATGCTTGCGCAGGAGGGACGATAACCATGAAACGCCGGAACGATACGATCGCAAGCCTGAACTCGCGCCGGGACTTTCTCAAGCGCAGCCTCGCCCTCGGGCTCATTGCCGGAACCGGCACGCTGTTCGACAGCCGACCCGTCTTCGCAGCCGGTAACCAGAACGTGACCCAACGCGTACTGGCCAACATCTTTCTCGGCGGCGGACCCGATCTGCGGCATGCTTTCGTGCCGCCCTTCAGCACCGTCACCACCAGCGTCGGCTACGCATACTGGAAGAACAAGGCCACGTCGCATTCGATCGCCAACGACAACACCTCGCTCAACAACCGCTGGACCAGCGACTTCTTCCCGGTGAGCTCGGGCAGCACCCAGTTCGGCATACTGAAGAGATGCGGCTGGCTGAAATCGATGTGGGACCAGGGCAATGTCGCTTTCGTGTGCAACGTCTTCGGATCGGATTCCCGCGATCACGACCAGGCCACCACCGTCATGGAGCTGGGCGACACCACCGCCCCGAAGTCCGCCTTCGGTTCCGGCTGGGGCGGACGGCTCGCCTACGCGGCGCGCGGCAACGTGCTCGCGGTGTCCGGCTATCCGCGCGCCTTCAGCTACGGTCCCGACCCGGCGGCGCCCAATGACCTCAAGAAGAACAGCGATCAGAACGTCATCATCGCCAGCAACATGCGCGACTACGGTCTGTACGACGCGCCGCGCGGCACTGCGAGCGTCGGCACGAATCAACGTGTCGCGAGGGCCCTGCGCAGCTATTACGCGGGCAAGCGCCCGACGATACCGGACAGCTCTCCCTACGCGCGCTTTTTCGACACGGAGGAGAAGCTGCGGAGCTTCGGCGATCAGATCGACGCGCGTCTGGCCGCCTTTCCGCAGCCCGCGGACCTGCAGACCTGGATCGAGAACTCGTCCTACGGCTGGTACCTGGGCATGCAATTGCGCAACCTCCACGATGCGCTGGCGTGCAGCGACATCGTCAACCTGCGCGTGGCCTCCATGGAATTCAATGGCTGGGACAGCCACGACAACCAGCGCAACGAGATCGAGGGCAAGCTCGAGGCGCTCTTCGGCGACGGCCAGGGCCTGGACCTGCTGTACAGGAATCTCTCGCCGAGCGCACAGCAGAATCTCGTATTCGTGCTCGATGGCGAGTTCGGTCGCCAGATCCGCTCCAACGGCGGCAACGGAACGGACCACGGCGAGGGGAATTACATCATCCTGATCGGCAACTCGGTCAATGGCGGCGTGTACGGAACCATGTTCCCGCAGCGGGAGGTCGACATCCTCGCGCAGCCCAACCGTTACTACAACCCCGACATCCAGGGCCTGACCGCGATCGACCACGTCTTCGGCCGCGCCTGTGACTGGGCGAGCGCCGGCTCCAAGGGCGCGGTATTCCCGCAGTTCGCCAGCAAGCCGATCGAGACCGGCCTGAACCTCACCGGCCTGCTCGCATAGCAGTCAGCGTCTCCGCCCGGCCGGCCGTGCGGCGGCCGGGCCCGTAATCGCAATCGCTATTGAAGGCTGGCGCGGCGGCCCGGCGGGAGGAGACTGGCGCGCCGGAAACCGAGCTTCTCGGCCTCCTGCACCGTGCGCGCATAGCACTCGCCGCGCCGCGGCTCAACGCGCACGTCGTCATATTGATCATCGAACGGCAGATGGTACAGCCGCTCGCGCGTGCGTTCGTCGATGCGGCACTTGATGACGGGGAAATTCACGTTGAGCCTGAAATTTTCCTTCACTTCCACCTTCAGTCTCGCGGCCGCCTCGCGCGCCAGATCGCTGAGACGCGTGTTGGTGATGAAGCGGGGCACGATCCTGGGCGGGAACAGCTTGTCCTCGCTGAGCCGGATGCTGAGCATCTGCACGGTGCCGTAGAGATTGAGGATGTGCCGCTCGTGTATCAGCTTGTCCGACGCCCAACAGCGCGCGTGCACGACGTGGATGACGTCGTCCTTGCAGCAGATGAGATCCTCCGAGAGGCCTTTCACGCCCGCCGCAACGGGCTGATAACGCACTTCCCAGCCCTCGCGCTCGTACAGATATCCGATATAGCGGTCGTACAGCATTCCTATCGCCGCCGGCGTCAGGCCCTGGCGCATGAAGCGGTCGAGCGCAAGCTGGTCGCGCTCGACGCTCGAAAGCTGGCGGTACTCATCGCTGCTGAGCAGCCTCTGCACCGGGTCCCGGGCCTCCGGCGGGTGCGGCAGCAGCTGGACCGCCTCGTTGAGGATGGTGTTCTCGTAATCCTCCAGGAACGGAAAGTATTCCTTGTAGCTGGCCAGCTGGTATTCGAGGTATTTCAGCCTGTCCTTGAGCATCCTGCGCTCGGCCTGCACGCGGGCCAGCTCCACGTCGGCAGGCTGCACGTCCCGGCGACGGCCCCGCAACTGGACCGCGACCACGTCATCCATGGCCTTGTCGGCCTCCGCGATCAGATGGGTGAGCCAGCGGCGCCCGTTGACGTAGCCTTCCTGGAAAGACTGGCGCGTCTGATCGAGCAGGCGCTCGCGGGCCTTCAGCTCGAGCGCAAGCAGGTCGAATTCGCGACGGAAGGCCGCCTCCTGCCTGGCCAGGGACTCGCGCGTGCGACGGTTCTCGTCGCTCTCCTTCACCTCCACGGCCTTGCCGCGCACCCACGCGTAGACGCCCGCGCAGAGCAGCGCGAAGAACGCGATGGCTAGGTATCCCCACGGGTACATTGCCGTATCCCTACCCCCCTCTTGCGATCAGTGTACCGAAATCGCCCGGGCGCAAGAACGACCTCGCGGGACTCGAGTGTGTCGAAGGTCACAGGGGCGCGGAGGCGCCGCGCCATGGGTCGTGACCGCGTGCAAGGCGAGGTTCATGCCTGCGCCAGCGCGTGGTCCAGCGTCAGCACGCCGGTCACCTGCATGCCTTCGATACGTTCCCGCGGCACGTTCGCCTTCGGAACGATCGCATGGCGATAGCCGTGCTTGGCCGCCTCGCGCAGCCGCTCCGGCCCGCCGGGTACCGGCCGGATCTCGCCGGCCAGACCGACCTCTCCGAAGACGATCAGATCCCCGGGCAGCGGCTTGCCCCGCAGACTGGACAAAACGGCCAGCAGCACGGCGAGATCGGCGCCGGTTTCCGAGACGCGCACGCCGCCGACGACGTTGACGAAGACGTCCTGGTCGTAGGTCACGACGCCGGCGTGGCGGTGCGCGATGGCCAGCAGCATCGCCAGCCGGTTGCCGTCCAGACCGATGGTCACGCGCCGCGGGTTGGCCAGCTTGGTTTCATCGACCAGCGCCTGCACCTCCACCAGCAGCGGACGCGTGCCTTCGCGCGTGACCATCACCACGCTGCCCGGGGACTGCTGCTCATGCCGCGAGAGGAAGATGGCCGAAGGGTTGCTCACCTCCCGCAGCCCCTTGTCCACCATGGCGAAGACGCCCAGCTCGTTGACCGCGCCATAGCGGTTCTTCACCGCGCGCACGACCCGGTAACGCCCGCCGCTGTCGCCCTCGAAATAGAGCACCGTGTCGACCATGTGCTCGAGCACGCGCGGACCGGCCAGCGCGCCCTCCTTGGTGACGTGGCCGACGAGGTAGATCGAAGTGCCGCTCTGCTTCGCGAACCGCACCAGCTGCGCCGCGGTCTCGCGCACCTGGCTGACGCTTCCGGGGGCGGAGGTGATCACGTCCGTGTACATCGTCTGGATGGAGTCGACCACCATCAGCTGTGGCTGCTCGCGGCGCGCCAGATCGAGGACACGCTCGATGCGCGTCTCGGTGAGCAGGCGGATCGAACGGGTATCGACGTCGAGCCGGCGCGCGCGCAAGGCGATCTGCCGCGAGGACTCCTCGCCGGTGACGTACAGGGTCTTGAGCCGATCGGCGACCGCCGCCAGCATCTGCAGCAGGAGCGTGGACTTGCCGATCCCGGGGTCGCCGCCGATCAGCACGACCGAGCCCGGGACGATGCCGCCGCCCAGCACACGATCGAGCTCGCCAATGCCGGTCGGCAGCCGCTCCTCCTCGACCGCGACGACGCTGCGCAGATCGCAGATCTCGGCGCTGTCGCCGCTGTAGCCGGAGAATCGCGGATTGGACCTCGCAGGCCTGGACTCGACCGCGCTCTCCACGAGCGCGTTCCACGCCCCGCACTCGGGGCACTGCCCCGCCCACTTCGGTTGCGTCGCCCCGCAGTCCTGGCACTGGTACTGGCTTTTCGCGCGCATGCTGGAGACTGAGCGGGGCGGACGGAGGGAAGGTGGGACCGAATGCCGGCCGGGCTGTTCCGGAGTCAGACGATACCGTTGTCGACCGGTTCGCTGAGTTCCTCCCAGTCGGGCGTGTCGAGGTCCGAGCTCACCGTCACCTCACCGATGACCTCGAAACGCGCGCGCACGCGCACACTGCAGAGCAGCTCGTAGGGAACGGTGCCCGCGTGACGGGCAATCTCCTCGACCGGCAGACCTTCGCCCCACAACACGACCGGGTCCCCGACCCGCGCCTGCGGCACGTTGCGCAGGTCTGCGATCAGCATGTCCATGGAGGGGCGTCCTATGAGGGCAGCGCGCCTGCCGCTGACCAGCATCGGGGTGCCGGATTCGCAATGCCGCGGATAGCCGTCGCCGTAGCCGATGGCCACCACGCCGATCGGCATGTCCTCCGGGCACGTCCAGGTGCAGCCATAGCCGACGGCTTCACCCCTGCGTACCCGCTTGACGGCGATCAGCGCCGAACGCACGGTCATCACCGGCTTCAGCCCTTCCTGCACGGCGACCGTGTCGGCGAACGGCGAGACGCCGTAGAGCATCAGCCCGGGCCGCACCCATTCCGCGCGCGCCTGCGGCACGGCGATGACGCCCGCGGAATTGGCGATGCACCGCTCGCCGGATATCGCGCCGGTGGAGTCGGCGAATACGGCCAACTGGCGATCCACGGAGGCATCGCCGCGCGCATTGGCGTTCGCGAAATGCGTGACCAGCCGCACTGGGTCCGCGACCGCATCGCAGCGACTGAGTCGGTTCCACAGCGCCGGCGCCTCGGCCGGATCGACCCCGAGCCGGTGCATGCCGGTGTCGATCTTCAACCATACCGGCACCGGCGGGCCGGCGGGCGCCTGCTCCAGCATCGCCACCTGCTCGGGACAGTGCACCATGATGTCCAGGTGGAGCTCGCGCACCAGGCTCAGCTCCTCGGCGTCGAACACGCCCTCGAGCAGAACGATGCGCTTGCTCACGCCGGCGCGGCGCAGGGTCACGGCCTCCTCGAGGCAGGCCACACCGAACGCGTCGGCGTCGGCGAACGCGCGCGCCATGCGCGTCAGGCCGTGGCCGTAGGCATCGGCCTTGATGATCGCCATGACCCTGGATCGCGGCGCCAGCGCGCGCACGCGCGCGAGATTGGCGCGCGCGGCATTCAGATCGATGACGACTCGGGCCGGACGGCTCATCGCTGGTAGTCGTCGTAGGCCAGGTTGTCAAAGCGCGTGAACTGCCCGCGGAAGGCGAGCTTCACCGTGCCGATCGGGCCGTTGCGCTGCTTGGCGACGATGATCTCCGCGATCCCCTTCTGGTCGGAGTCCGCGTTGTAGACCTCGTCGCGGTAGATGAAGACGATGACGTCGGCATCCTGCTCGATGGCCCCGGACTCGCGCAGGTCGGACATGAC
Source organism: Gammaproteobacteria bacterium (assembly GCA_041395385.1). GTDB lineage: Bacteria > Pseudomonadota > Gammaproteobacteria > JAJPIJ01 > JAJPIJ01 > JAJVHZ01. The sequence continues at coordinate 69,966 of JAWLAN010000022.1, read as the reverse complement.
CGGACGCTTGTCGTTGCGGCTCTCCAGGCTGCGATTGAGCTGCGAGAGCGCGATCACGGGCACGTGCAGTTCCTTCGCCAGCGCCTTCATCGACCGGGAGATCTCCGAGATCTCCGTCGCGCGGTTCTCCTTGGTCCCCGCGACCTGCATGAGCTGCAGATAATCTACGACGATGAGATTCAGACCGTGCTCGCGGGCGATACGCCGGCAGCGCGCCCGCAGCTCTCCCGGCGTCAGTGCGGGCGTATCGTCGATGTACAGCTTGGTGTCGTTCAGCATCTGCACCGCCGAGGTCAGGCGCGGCCAGTCGTCATCGGTGAGCTTGCCGGTGCGCATGCGATGCTGATCGATGTGGCCGAGGGAGGACATCAGACGCATGGCCAGCTGCTCGCCGGGCATTTCCATGGAGAACACCGCGACGCAATGCCGGTCCTTGATCGCGGCATGCTCGACGATGTTCAGCGCCAGGCTGGTCTTGCCCATCGACGGCCGGCCGGCGATGACGATCAGGTCCGCGGGCTGCAGGCCCGAGGTCAGCTCGTCGAAATCGCCCCACCCGGTGGGCACGCCCGTGATCGGGCTCTGCTTGGTGAACAGCTCATCGATGCGATCCAGGGCGCTGCCGAGCAGCTCCTTGATCGACTTGTAGCCGGCACGGCCGCGGTTGTTCTGCTCGGCGATCTCGAAGACGAGGCGCTCGGCCTCGTCCAGCAGCTCCTCGCTGGTGCGTCCTTCCGGATTGAACGCGACACCGCTGATACTGGCGCCGGCGCGGATCAGCTGGCGCAGCACGGAGCGCCCGCGCACGATATCGGCGTAGGCGGAGATATTGGCGGCGCTGGGAGTGTGCTCGGCAAGCGAGGCGATGTAGGGCAGTCCGCCGACGCGTTCCAGCTCGCCGTTGGCCTCGAGCGCCTCCGCGACCGTCACCACGTCGCAGGGCTTGCCGGCCCCGGCCAGGCCTGCGATCGCGCTGAAGATGATCCGGTGATCGTTGCGGTAGAAATCCTGCTCGGTGACCCGCTCGGCCACCAGCAGCCAGGCGTCGTTGTCCAGCATCAGGCCGCCGAGGACCGCCTGTTCGGCCTCGATGGAGTGCGGCGGCACCTTCAGTGCATCGGTGACCGCTTCTGCCGCATAGCTGGCCAAGGTGGAGACGGATCGACCCCGCCTGCGCGGGGCCGCGTGCTACATCAGGCCTTGACTTCGCTCTCGGCGACGACGCGCACCGTCACCGCGACGTTCACGTCGGCGTGCAGATGCAGCTCCACGGCGTGGTCGCCCAAGGTGCGGATCGGCCCGGTCGGCATGCGCACCTCGCGCTTCTCGACCTCGGTGCCGGCCTTGCTGAATGCCTCGGCGATGTCGGCGGTACCGACCGAGCCGAACAGCTTGCCCTCCTCACCGGCGCGCGCGGCGATGGTGACGACCGCATCCTTCAGCGCGGCGGCGCGCGTCTCGGCCCCGGCCAGCGCCTCGGCCTGCGCCTTCTCCAGATCCGCGCGCATGGTCTCGAGCTTCTGCACGTTGGACTCGGTGGCGGGCACGGCCATCTTCTCCGGGATGAGGAAGTTGCGCGCGTAGCCCGGGCGCACCTTCACGCGATCGCCGAGCTTGCCCAGATTGTGTACCTTCTCAAGCAGGATCACTTCCATCTTCGTTCACCTTTCAGACGTAATTTCTCTCGCCATGTGCCTACGCGCCGGCGGCGAATCGGGCGCGAAAATCAAAAACCAGGTCCGCCAGTGCCAGCGCCGCGAGCAGTGCGATCGCGTAGAACGGCAGCAGCAGCAGCGCCAGGTACAGGCCGAACACCCACCCCACGGGCAGCCGACGGCGCCAAATCTCGTGATGCGCGTAGGCCAGACCGTGGAACGCCAGGGCGCACACGCCGATCGCCAGCAGATCCACAGCATACCCCAGGGGGGCGCCCGATACACCGGCCGCCCGGGACACGGTCACCGCGACCAGCAATGCCAGCAGCACACCGGTGGCCGGCCCCCGCGGCAGTTGCAGCGCCCGGAATTCCGGCGCGAATCCGCCCGGGTTGTACAGGCGCGCCTGCCAGTGGCGAGCCAGCAGCACCGTTGCCACCAGCGTCACCAGCATGGAGGCGGCGACCAGGCTGTTGAGCACGCGAGCCACGGTGTCGAGGTGCTCCGCGGTGATCCCGGATGCCGCGCCCTGCTCGCCGGCGAGCTTCATCATGTTGTCCAGCAGCCGCCGCCACCAGGCGACGACGTCGCCGGTCCACAGGCGCAGGGCGATGGCGAAAACGGCCGTGATAGCCGCTGCCGTCATCAGCGCCCAGCCCTGTCTTCGGCTCACGCGCAGGACCAGCGCGCACAGCAGCGCGGGCAGCCAGATGAGGCCCAGCACCCACAGCGCCGGCTGCACGGAGCGGAACATCAGACCGGTGAAGACCGCGACCGCCGCGGTGGCGATGCCGGAGACCTTCAGACCCTCGACCGCGCCGTGACGCAGCGTCACCAGGCCGATCGCCGCCCCGCTGAGGCAACTGGTCAGCGGCATCAGCAGCGCGACGAGCCAGCCGATGGCGATGAACAGCGCCGCGGCCGCACCCGCGTGCAGGCGGCCCTGCATGATCCACGCAGCCAGCGGGCGCATGCGAGTTCCGCCGTGTAGAGCGTGAGGCTAGTGCGAGTCGCAGTACGGCAGCAACGCGAGGAATCGCGCGCGCTTGATCGCCGTCGCCAACTGACGCTGATAGCGGGTCTTGGTCCCTGAGATACGCGCCGGAACGATCTTGCCGTTCTCGGAGATGTATTGCTTGAGGGTGGCGATGTCCTTGTAGTCGATCTCCTTGACCCCCTCCGCCGTGAACTTGCAAAAACGCTTCCGACGGAAGAAACGCGCCGCCGGTTTTTCCCGGGGTCTCATGCTCATGCTTCGGCCTCGCTGGATTCCACTTCAGTCACTTCTTCCGCCTCGGCGGCGCCCGACTCGCCGCGGCGCGGCGTGTATCGCTCTTCCTCGGCCTCGCGCGCCTTCGCCAGCGGCGAGGGCTCGGTGACGGCCTCGTCGCGCGCGACGACGAGATTGCGGATGACCGCATCGTTGAACCGGAAGGCGTTCGCCAGCTCGGTCAGGGCCTGCTGCGTGCACTCGATGTTGAGCAGCACGTAATGGGCCTTGTGAACCTTGGCGATGGGATAGGCGAGCTGGCGGCGTCCCCAGTCCTCGAGACGGTGCACGGCACCGCCGCTGGCGGAGACGATGCCCTTGTAGCGTTCGAGCATGGCGGGCACCTGCTCGCTCTGATCCGGATGGATCATGATGACGATCTCGTAATGACGCATGTATTTTCCTTTCGGGTTGGCAGCCTCCCGACCGGCGTCATCCGGCGGTGAGGCAAGGATGCTCCGGTGAGGCGGCCGCTGGCCGGACTCCCGGAGGGGCGCGTAGTTTAGTTCAGCATCCGGAATCAGGCAACAGACGGCCGATCGCGGATAATCGAAGGCCGATCATGACCTTATTCGGCCGTCAGACAGCCGTCGGGCGCTCGCGCAGGTGCCGGTTGGCCGTCCTCACCAGCCGCGCATTCAGGAGCAGGGCCGCGACCGTGAGGCCGGCGACCAGCCCGGTCCACAGGCCCAACACGCCCTGCCGCGGCCCCAGCCAGTCGGTGAGCCCGAGGGCGTAGCCCATCGGCATCCCCACGCCCCAGTAGGCCAGCAGCGTGATGACCATGGTCATGCGCGTGTCGTGGTAGCCGCGCAGGCTGCCCGCGGCCGTCACCTGCAGGCCGTCGGAGAGCTGGAAGGCGGCCGAGTACGCCAGGATGCTCACCGCCAGCTGACGCACCGCCTCGTCGGCGGTGTAGAGCGAGACGATCCGATGGGGAAAGACCAGCAGGGCAAAGGCGCTGCAGCTGGCGAAGATCACCGCACTCCAGGCCCCCTGCGCGGCGTAGCGGCGAGCACGGGCGGGTTCCCCGGCTCCCAGCGCATGGCCCACCTTCACGGTCAGCGCGAGACCGAGGCTGGTCGGCACCATGAACAGCAGGGCGCTGAAGTTCAGCGCGATCTGGTGCGCCGCCAGCGTCGTGGCGCCGAGGCTCCCGATGAGCAGCGCGACCAGCGCGAAGATGCTGGTCTCGGCGAACATCGCCGCGCCGACCGGAAAGCCCAGCCGCAGCATCGACCACAGCCGCCGCGGCTCCACGGTACCGAATCCACGCAGCAGCGGCCGCCAGCGCCTGCGCGTCAGCACCGCCAGCGCGGTGAGCTGGATCCACATGACGAAGCCGCTGGCCCAGCCGCAGCCCGCGCCACCGAGGGCGGGCAGACCGAGCTCGCCGTAAATGAAGAGATAATTCAGCGGAATGTTGCTGAGGAAGGCCAGCACCTGGATGACCATCACCGGCCGGCTGCTGCCGCCGCCCTCGCTCAGCCCGCGCAGCACGAGAAAAAGCATCATCGCCGGCGTTCCGATCGCCATGCCGTCGAGATAGAGCGCCGCCATCGGCCGCACGCCCGGATCGACGTCCATGAACGCCAGCAGGCGGTCGCCGCGCAGCATCAGCGTCAAGGCGATGGCCGCCAGCATGCCGGCCAGCCACAGGCCCTGCTGCACGGAGGCCGCGAGGGCCGCGCGATCCTTCGCGCCTTCGGCGCGGGCGACCGTGGCCGTCACCGCGCTCAGCACTCCGAGGCACATGACGTAGACGGGGATCCACATGCTGAACCCCACCGCCACGGCGGCGAGGTCGGTCCGCCCGACCGCCCCGGCCATGACGGTGTCGACCACGCCCATGCCGATCTGCGCAAGCTGGCCGATGAGCATCGGCCAGGCCAGTTGCAGCAGCTCTCGCCAGTCCCTGCCCGGCGTCGGCAGGGGCTGCGCCGCTGCCGCCGTCATGACTCTGCGGCGGCGCGCCGGATCCGGCTCAACGCCTCGCGCAGCAGCGCCCGCGAACAGCCGAAGTTGATGCGGACGTATCCCGGGGCTCCGAAATCCTCTCCCCTGGACAGGCCGACGCCGGCGCGTTCGAAGTGAGCATGCGGATCGGCATGGCCCAGGCCGCGCGCATCCACCCAGGCGAGGTAGGTCGCCTCCACCGGCGTCGTCGACAGGCCGGGTGTGTCGTTGATCTGCTCGTGGACCAACGCGGCGTTTCCCCGCAGATACTCGCGCAATGCGCGCCGCCACGCCCCGCCGTGCCGGTAGGCCGCCTCCGTGGCCGCGAATCCCAGCACGTTCACGTCGGGCACGATGCCGCGCAGCGCGTGGCGCAACTGGCGGCGCAGGCCGGCATTGGACACGATCGCGAACGAACAGCCCAGGCCCGGGATGTTGTAGGTTTTCGACGGCGCCATCAGCGTGATGGTGCGCTCGGCGAGCGCCGGGTCGAGACTGGCGAACGGGATGTGCCGGCGCCCCGGGGCAAGGATCAGGTCGGCGTGGATCTCATCCGAGCAGACCACGAGATCGCGCTCCTCGGCAATCCGCGCCACCGCGAGCAGCTCCTCGCGCGACCAGGCGCGGCCGACCGGGTTGTGCGGACTGCAGAGCATGAGCAGGCGCGTGCGAGGCGTGATGGCGGCGCGCAGCGCGTCCACATCCCAGTGCCAGCGATCACCGCTCAGCGCCAGCGGGACGCGGATGCAGGCGCGGTCGGAGAAAAATGGCGCCGTCAGGAACGGCGGATAGATCGGCACCGCGGTCAGCACCGCATCGCCGCCTGCACCGACGGCGCGGCAGGCGGCGTTCAGGCCCGGCACGAGGCCGGGCAGCCACACCAGCCATTCCGGGCGGACGTCCCACTGAAAATCCTCCGCGAGCGCACCGACGACCGCCTCGCTCAGCGACGCGGGCGGGTCGCCGTAGCCGAATACGCCGTGATCGACGCGCGCGTGCAAGGCCTCGATCACGCAGGGCGGCGAGGCGAAGTCCATGTCCGCCACCCACAGCGGCAGCACATCGCGGCCGCCGTACCTCGCCCACTTGCGGCTGTCGGTGCCGCGGCGATCCGGTGGATGGTCGAAGTCGAATTCCGCGCTCATGCATGCCGCCCGGGTTCCGCGCCGATCTCGGCGGGATGCCCCGCCCCCCGTCATTGGAGATCCGGCGCCCCGCCACGCGACGCCGACGTTTTCGGCCCGCCTGCCTCCCTCAGACCTCGAGATGACCGTACAGCACGGTCGAGAGGTAACGTTCGCCGAACGAGGGGATGACCACCACCACCAGCTTGCCCCTGTTCTGCGGCCGCGCGGCCACCTGCATGGCGGCCCAGGTGGCCGCGCCCGAGGAGATGCCGACCAGCAGTCCCTCCTCGGTCGCCATGCGCCGCGCGACGTCGAGCGCGTCGTCGTTCTTCACGCGCACGATCTCGTCGTAGATCGACGTGTTGAGGATCTTCGGGACGAAGCCGGCGCCGATGCCCTGGATGGGGTGCGGCCCGCGCTGTCCGCCGGAGAGCACGGGGCTCGCGTCCGGCTCCACCGCCACGATCTGAACGCCGGGTTTGCGCGCCTTGAGCACCTCGCCCACACCGGTAATCGTTCCGCCGGTGCCTATGCCGGAGACGAAGATGTCGACCTTGCCGTCGGTGTCGCGCCAGACCTCCTCCGCCGTCGTTTCGCGGTGGATCTGCACGTTGGCGGGATTCTCGAACTGCTGCGCGATGACGTAGCGCGGATCGGCCGCCGCCATCTCCTCGCAACGCTTGATCGCCCCGGGCATGCCTTCCGGGCCGGGAGTGAGGATCAGCTCCGCGCCGTACGCCTTCAGGATGAGCTTGCGCTCGCGGCTCATGGTCTCCGGCATGACGAACGCGCACTTGATTCCGCGCGCGGCGCACACCATCGCCAGCCCTATGCCGGTGTTGCCGCTGGTCGGCTCGAGGATGATCGTGTCCGGCTTGATGCGGCCGGCCGCCTGGAGGGCGTCGATCATGGACACGGCGATGCGATCCTTCACGCTGTGGGCCGGATTGAAATACTCGAGCTTGCAGACGATCTCGGCGTCGATGCCGGCGGAGATCCTGTTGAGTCGCACGAGTGGGGTGTTGCCGATGAGTTCGGTGGTGTTGTTTGCGATGCGCATGGGATCCTCGTGTATGGGTGCCGGGGCCGGCCCATCCTGACACAACATCGGCCCACCAAGAAATGGCGGCCCGTCGACACCTCGACATATCGCCGCGCGGCCCACGCGCCGACCGGACGCTGACCGATCCCCTCAGGGGCGTTGTCGAGGCGCGCGTCCTCGGGCCGCGGACCTCACTTGCCGCGCCGCAGCCTCTGCCGCCGCGTCTCGAACAGGCAGATGCCGGTGGAAACCGAGACGTTGAGGCTCTCGACGGTCCCGGCCATCGGGATGCGGGCGAGCACATCGCAATGCTCGCGCGTGAGCCGCCGCAGACCCTCGCCCTCCCCGCCCATCACCCACGCAACCGGCCCGGTGAGGTCCACCTCGTATAGCGTCTTCTCCGCCTCGGCCGCCGCGCCGATCAGCCACACACCGGCCTCCTTCATCTCCGCCAGCGCCCGGGCGAGATTGTTGACGGCGATGAGCGGCACGGTCTCGGCCGCGCCGCTGGCCACCTTCGCGGCGGCGGCCGTGAGTCCGGTGCCCCGGTGCTGCGGCCGGATGACGGCCCAGACGCCGGCGGCGTCCGCGACCCGCAGGCAGGCCCCGAGGTTGTGAGGGTCCTCCACGCCGTCGAGCACGAGGAAGAGGGCCTCGCGCAGGTCGCGCTCCAGCAGCGCCGGCAGATCCACGGCCGGCTGCTCCTCGCGCGGCCGGCAGCGCGCCACCACGCCCTGGTGGCGCCCGCCGCCCGTGAGCTTGTCCAGGGTTGCGCGCGGCGCGGGTTGCGGGTGTATGCGGTGCCGGGAGGCGGCGGTGAGGATGGGTGCGTGCGCCGGATTGTGCGAACCGGACAGCACCCAGAGCTCCAGCACCGCATCGGGCGCGCGCTCGATGAGGGCCCGCACGGCGTGGACGCCGTAGATGAGTTCGCTGCGTGCCATGAAAGTATCTTCGTCCGCCCCGACAACGCGATCCGGGTGGAAACGCGATCAGCGGCGCTTCTTTTTTTTCTTCCCGGGGCCGGGTTTCCCGGCGGCGGGCTGGGCGCGCGGTTCGGCCTCCACGACGAGGTCGAAATCGATCTTGCGCTCGTCCAGATCCACCCGCATGACCTTGATGCGCACGGGATAGCCGAGCCTGTACACGCGCCCGCTGCGCTCGCCACGCAGCCGGTGGCCGACGGCGTCGAAGTGGTAGTAGTCGTTGGGCAGCGAGGTGATGTGCACCAGGCCTTCGACGTATATGTCCTTCAGCTCGACGAACAGGCCGAAGCCGGTCACCGAGGAGATGATGCCGTCGTAGACCTCGCCCACCTTGTCCATCATGTATTCGCATTTCAGCCACGCCACCGCGTCGCGCGTGGCCTCGTCGGCGCGGCGCTCGGTCATCGAGCAGTGCTCGCCCAGGGTCTGCATCGCGGCGATGTCGTAAGGGTACTTGTGCGCCTTGGCCCTGTTGATGCGCGAGCGTATCGCACGGTGCACGAGCAGATCGGGGTAGCGCCGTATCGGCGAGGTGAAGTGCGTGTAGGACTCCAGCGCCAGGCCGAAATGGCCGATGTTCTCCGGCCCGTACACGGCCAGCCGCAGGCTGCGCAGCAGCACGGTCTGGATGAGGTGCGTGTCCTCGCGCCCCCCGATCTTCGCGAGCAGGCGCGCGAAGTCCTTCGCTTTGGGGACCTCGCCTCCCGGCAGCTGCAGCCCGAGCTCGGCGAGGAAGGTGCGCAGGTCCTCCATCTTCTCGGCCGAGGGCTTCTCGTGCACGCGGAACAGGGCCGGCACCTCCTGCTCCTGCAGGAACTCGGCGGCGGAGATGTTGGCGGCGATCATGCACTCCTCGATGAGCTTGTGCGCCTCGTTGCGCACCAGCGGCACGACACGCTCGATCTTCTTGTCCGGGCCGTAGAGGATGCGCGTCTCGCTGGTCTCGAAATCGATCGCCCCGCGCTGCTCGCGTTGCCTGCGCAGCAGCTGATAAAGCGCGTAGAGATTCTCCAGGTGCGGCAGCAGCGTCTTGTGTTTCGCGCGCGCCGCCTGGTCGCCGCCGATGAGCGCGGCGGCCACCTCGGTGTAGGTGAGCCGCGCGTGGGAGTTCATCACCGCGTTGTGGAAGACGTGCCGCTTCTTCAAGCCCCCGGCGTCGAAGTGCATCTCGCACACCATGCACAGGCGATCCACCCTCGGGTTCAGCGAGCACAGGCCGTTCGACAGCAGCTCCGGCAGCATCGGGATGACGCGATCCGGGAAGTACACGGAGGTGCCGCGATTGTGCGCCTCCTTGTCGAGCGGCGCGCCCGGGCGGACGTAGTGGGAGACATCCGCGATCGCCACCAGCAGTCGCCAGCCCTGCCCGTGCCGCTCGCAGTACACCGCGTCGTCGAAGTCGCGGGCGTCCTCCCCGTCGATGGTCACCAGCGGCGTGTCGCGCAGATCGAGCCGGCCGCGCCGGTCGGCCGCGGTCACCTCCGGAACGATCGTGTCGATCTCCTCGACCACGGCCTCCGGCCACACGCACGGCAGCTCATACGCGCGGATGGCGATGTCGACCTCCATGCCCGGGGCCATGTGCTCGCCGAGCACCTCGCTGATGTGGCCGAGCGGCTGCCGGCGCCGATCCGGCTGGGCGATGATCTTGGCGACCACGATCTGCCCGTGGGTGGCGTTGCCCGCCTCGCCGGCGGGGATGAGGACGTCCTGCGCGATGCGCTTGTTGTCGGGCACGACGAAGCCGACACCCGCCTCGCAGAAGTACCGGCCGACCACGCGGTGATTGGCGCGCTCGAAGACCTCCACGATCGCGCCCTCGGGGCGGCCGCGGCGATCCTGACCGCGCAGGCGCACCAGCGCGCGGTCGCCATGCAGCGCGCAGCGCATCTCGCGCGCCGAGAGAAACACGTCGTCACCGCCTTCGTCGCGGATGAGGAATCCGAACCCGTCGGGATGACCGACGATGCGGCCGCGGATGAGGTCCATCTTGTCGACCAGGCCGTAGCCCCCGCGGCGGTTGCGCACCAGCTGCCCGTCGCGCTCCATGGCGTCGAGCCGGCGCGACAGGGCGAGCTTGTCGTCTTCCTCGGTCACCCCCAGGCCGCGCGCGATCTGCTCGGCATCGCGCGGCACGCCTGCGTCCTCGAGAAACTTCTGGATGAACTCCCGGCTGGGTATCGGGCGCTCGTAGCGGGCGGCCTCGCGCTCTGCGTGGGGATCGTCGGACCAGCGATGGCTTCGTTTTCGGCTCATTGACAAGGGGTACCGGGGTGGATAAATTGCCCGACTCCGCGCCGAGGTGGCGGAATTGGTAGACGCACTAGTTTCAGGTACTAGCGGGGCGACCCGTGGAGGTTCGAGTCCTCTCCTCGGCACCATCCTCCCCACTCTCGTAACGCATTGATCAGTAAGTCAGCCTACCACATCTGGAGGCTGGCGAGGAGAGTAGATTAGCGGGTGATACAGGCCGGTGCTACAAAGCACCCGCCGCGTAGAGGCCTGCGACGTGAAACTGCCCTCCTACCTGCAGCGCAATCGCTTCGGTATCTACTACTTTCGCCGCGCCGTCCCGGAGGCACTCCGGCCCACGGTCGGCAAGCTCGAAATTATCCGTTCCCTCAGAACTCGTGAACTGCGCCGGGCGATCTGGCACGGGCGGGCGTTGGCGTTGCAGCTTGAATATCGGTACCAGACGATTGAGACGCGGATGGCACGCTAACGTTCAAAGCCCCGCACCCACCGCAATAACCTCATCGTGCCCATCGGGGAGTTTCCGGAAGGTCCTCGTAAAAAAAAACCATCCAGCTTGAGCCGAATGACTACATCAGCAGGTGCGACAGGGTGTTTGATCCGACAAATGCCGAAACACTGTGCGGCTCGTTCGCCGAATACCCTGCTGCTCAGTGTAAGGTAGCCAACATTGATGAAGCTCGCGCTCAGATCGTTCGGCTTATACGTGCAGCGTGTCAGAACTTATAGAGTGATGAGGCCACGGGCCGTCATCCATCGCTCTGCCGGGCATCGATTGGGACGGCGATCGCGGGGATACATCTCTGCCCGGGCAATCGTTACAGTCGCGACGATCATGGCTGAGACGAGAGTAATCCCGGCGGCCGGATAAGATATGGCTCAGTGCTCCCGAATAGTAGACTCGCCTCCCGGTTCATCCCTGCATAGCCAGAGGTGAGCCATGAATTGCCCAGGACAACGGCAAAGGCAGCGTCAGCTGATCGAGGTCAATCAAAGGTCAGTCCGGGTAACTACCTTACTAAAAGTGAAATAGCGGTGAGAGCGCGACCGCCGACAATCGGAGGGGATGTCTTCACGGAACAAGAGACGCGGATTTGGCTGGCGCTGCGGGCTAATGGCAGACAGGGCGGCCATTCCCCGAGGCTGAAACTATCGGAGGCCGGTGCGTCAGTTGCAGGCTGGATAGCGACCTCGGACACTATGCTGGGATAGGGCAAAGAGCCGCCCGTACGGGCCAGCATTCACACGGATTATGCACATTGGTTTGCCAGACTTGGGGATGAACACCATGGATCCGTTCCTGCGTGCAGCGATCGAAGAGGCCGGGCGAGGCCTGTCCGAGGGTGGCATCCCCATCGGCTCCGTCCTCGTGCATGCCGGCGCCATCGTCGGCCGCGGTCACAACCGTCGCGTCCAGAAGGGCAGCGTCATCCTCCACGGCGAAATGGATGCGCTTGAGAATGCGGGACGCCAGTCCGCCGCGTTCTACCGTGAGTGCACCCTTTACACGACCCTTTCACCGTGCGCCATGTGCAGCGGCGCTGTTTTGCTCTACGGCATCCCACGAGTCGTGGTCGGCGAAAATCACTCCTTCATGGGCGAGGAACGGTGGCTCGCCAGCCGAGGCGTTCGGATCGAGGTCATCCAGGACGCGGCCTGCATCAAGCTCATGCGCGAGTTTGTGGAAAACCATCCATCGCTCTGGGCCGAGGACATCGGCGCATAATCTCTCACCTCCACCGGCATTCGCATTGACACACGCGGAAACCGCAACTGTAGTCGGTGGCGTTTCTGTGACGGCATGCCCCTCTTCCCGGACCTGGTCCAGGCGCGACCGGCCTGTTAGGGTCTCTTCTCTTTCTAGCCGGCTGGATCCGCTAGGAAAGCAAGGAGGCTGACTCGCCAAACTGCGCGTCGGTTCTTCTTCCTGGCACAACTCAGGCCACCGCCATCCGGGCCCCGGAATATTCGAGAACCGATCGAAAGAGGGCTTCCCCGAGCCTGTTGCGTTCCAGCAGATACCGGACGCGACAGAGGACAGTCTCGCTCCGCGCCGGACTGCAGTCCGTCTCGTTCAGGCACTGTGCATTTTGGGTGGCCCGTGCGTGCTTCTCGAACACATGACCAACGTCAATTGTCTGCTCATCGGTTGGCACTATCGTTTCCCGTCGGCTCCACGTGCCGATCGAAAACTGGTTCAAAGTTCCACAGGAGGCCGCATGTTGCCGAGACTCTTCTGGATGGTGCCGCTGGCGATCCTGGGCATACCGGGGCCATTCGCTGATGCGCAGACGAGCGATCTGGCCTATGAGCATGAGGACACTCGCGCGCTGGTCGCTCTGGTGAACGACGCTGCTGAGCTGATCCGCACGACGGGAGAAACGGCGTTTGACGAGTTTCGTGTCTCCGGCAGCGGCTGGCGCGAGGGGGAGACCTACATCTTCGTCCTGGATCCCAAGGGCAACATGCTCGTTCATCCCGACCCGGCGCTGGAAGGCAGGAATCAAATCGAGCTGAAGGATCTCGGCGGCAAGCCGGTGATCCGGGGGATCATCGACGCCGCGATGAAGGTCCGCGGCAAGCCCGAGGGCTGGTATCACTATCAATGGCCTGTTCCGGGCGGGCTGCTTCCGCGTTGGAAGAGCACTTACGCCCGCTTGGTAACGGCGCCCTCGGGCAACAGCTACATCGTCGGCAGCGGGATGTACAACGACCGCATGGAACGGGCCTTCGTGGTGAACGCGGTGAAGGACGCCGCTGCGGAGATCGAGACTCGAGGCAGAGCTGCGTTTTCGCTGTTCGACGATCCGAAAGGACCGTTCATCGCCAAGGATGCCTACATTTTCGTCATCGACCCGAACGGCGTGGACCTTGTCAACCCCGGCTTCCCGAACCTGGAGGGGCGCAACATCCTGGATGTGAAGGACACCAACGGCAAGCAGTTGATCCGGGAGATGCTCGAGGTCGCCGAAACCAGTGGTTCCGGGTGGGTGGACTACATGTGGCCGAAGCCTGGTGAGGCGGTCTCGACGCAGAAGTCGGCTTATGTGACCAGGGCCGCGCTGGGCGATGAGAAGTCGGGAAGCCACTGGGTCCTCGTCGGCGCGGGCGTGTACCTGGCGGACGCTCCCAAATCTGCGCCATCGGGCAAGAAAATGACCGCTCCGGAATTGATGACGCTAGTGCGCGAAGGGGCTGCCGTCTTTGAGAAGAACGTCGAGGAGGCCTACCGGCAGTTCCGGGAGAAGGGATCGAAGTGGTTCCGTGACGACACCTACTTCTTCATCTGGGCGATGGACGGCACCAGAGTCTTTCACGCGGCGGACCCCTTGCTGGAAGGCCGCCGCGTGGCCGGCATCGAGGACGTGGTGGGCAGGCCTTACGGCAAGATGTTCCTCGACGTGGGGCGAAGCCCCTCCGGCGAGGGATGGGTCCACTACATGTACCCTGAGCCCGGCGACATTTTCCCCACGTGGAAGTCCACCTTCCTGAAGCGCGTCACGCTCGCTTCCGGCGAACAGTTCGTCATCGGGTCCGGGATCTACAACATGCGGATGGACGAGGCGTTCATCGAGGACGTGGTGGACCGTGCCGCGGATCTGGTGGCGATCCGGGGGGAAGACGCCTTCGGGCAATTGCGCGATAAGAGGGGTCCTTTCGTCTTCATGGACACCTACATTTTCGTGACCACGCCGGACGGCACGGAGGTCGTCAATGGCATGCAACCGAGCTTGGAAGGAAAGAACCTCATCGACCTGAGGGACCTGAAGGGCAATACGGTGATCAAGGACGAAATCGCCCTGGCGATGAAGGAAGGGAGCGCGTGGTTGGACGTCTACTGGTACAAGCCGGGGACGAACACGGTGGCGCTTAAGCGGACGTACGTGCGAAAAGTCCAGCACGGCCAGAACGTGTACATCGTCGGCTCGGGAGTCTATCTCGAATAGGAAATGGAGGAGATGTTCGTGAGAAGCGGGGTAGCGAATTCGCCTCCGTGTCTACCCGCTCCCGGAGGAGGCCAAGGCCGAGTTCTACAACTGCATCGTGGTTTACCATATTCGTGGGAGGGCTCACGTGACGCCGGATTATCGCAGCCCCGTGGATCTCGAGAATCGAGCCACGATGACTTGACGAACCAGTCCGAAGAGGTTGGACCAAACACATGGGTTTCCGCTCCCGGCATCGCCGCCGCAGCGCTCGCCGGTTTCCCCTCCCGGCACCCGCGACGTCCGTCGTTCGAATCTCCCGAGAGTCCCGACTCGATGAGTACCCCTCACTGCTCCAGCAACGGCCGGACTGTTCCGTAGCGCGGCGCGCGTTCATGCGCTAGATTATTCGCGACATTCCGAACGGGGGTGCGGCTTGATCGAACCCGATTCGCTTCCGCCTTTCCCGCGCGCCGACGCGCTACCCGGCGTCACGGCGTCCCATCATCGCGGGCATGTCGTTCGCGCCGCCTGCGCGTCCCGCAATTCCCGCGTATCCGCTCAGATCTCGCACGCCACCGTCCGCGGCGCCACGGCGTTAGCGTCGAGAAGGCGGTGAGCAGCCATGCCGCGCGTCAGTGAAGACTGGCTGGCGGTGTGGATCGGGCTGCTGGTGTTCGCCCTGGCGACGGCGACCATGTTCGGCGTCGATCTGCTGGGCTGGTCGGTCACCAGCAAGGTGTGGCTCGAGCCGGCCAAGGCGCTCGCGCCGGTCGCCAAGGGTTCCACGGTTCCGCCGCTGCTGTCGCTCGCCGGAACGTATGTCTTCATGCTGTTGCTCGCCTGCGCCGGCGCAAGATGTCTCGGCGCCCGGCAGGCGCGCTTCGCCGCCGCGTTCACGGTGCTGTTCGCGCTGAGCGTGCTCTGCTCGGTGATCGGCCACTACGCCTATATCGCCGCCACCAGCGACAAGTTCGACAAGCTCGGCATCACCTGGTCGCTCAACCTCACCGGCGAGTCCGGCTACATCGTCGCGCTGCTCGTCGGCCTGGCCATCGCCAACCTTTCCCCCGGCTTTGCCGGGCGTCTCAGGGAAGCGGTGCGGCCGGAGCTGTACGTGAAGATCGCGATCGTCATCATGGGCGCGGCGCTGGGCGTGAAATCCGCGGAGACCTTCGGTCTTGCGCAGTCGGTGATCTGGCGCGGCCTGTGCGCCGTGGTCGAGGCCTATCTCATCTACTGGGCGGTGATCGGCCGTGGCACGGCGATACTTCCGCTTCAGCCGCGAGTGGGCGGCGCCGCTCGCCTCAGGGATCTCCATCTGCGGCGTCTCGGCGGCCATCGCCACCGGCGCGGCCATACGCGCGCGGCCGATCGTGGCGGTGATGGTCTCCTCGCTGGTGGTGATCTTCGCGGTGATCGAGCTGCTCATCCTGCCGTTCCTGGCGCAGCACTTCCTCTACGACGAGCCGATGGTGGCGGAGCGCCTGGATGGGCCTGGCTGGTGAACCGACGGCGCGGCCATCCCCGCGGGCGCGATTACGGACTCCTCATTCGTGCCAAGGCCTTCGCCGTCAGCGGGGTTCAGTACCAGGAAGGCTGGATCTCGATGGCCACCACGACCTGAGATCTTCATCGGACGTGTTCATCGGCGTGTGGGCGTTCTTGCTCACCGCAATCATCTGGATTCGCTTCATCGACCGTAAGCCGGGCGTGCGCGTTGGCGTAGGGGGAGATCTGGGAGCGCTTCCCGAAGTTCGTCATCGGCTACGTGCTGACCTTCGCGCTCATGCTCCACTGGTGGTGCCTGGGCGATGAGTCGCGCATCGGCGCGGCCAAGCCGGCGACCGAGGTCGCCAACGTCTACCGCCAGCTGTTCTTCCTGCTGACCTTCCTATTACCTTAGGCCTCGTCAGCGACTTCCGCAAGCTGCGCGAGGAAGGCATAGGCAGGCTGGCGGCCGTGTACGCCGTGAGCCTGTTCGGCTTCATCATCTGGTTCGGCCTGGTGATCTCCTGGCTGTTCTTCGCGGGCGTGAAGCCGCCGCTGGCCTCGGGCTGAGGGGGCCCTGGAACATATGCAGAAAGACGACGAACAGCGCATCAAGGACGAGCTGCAGCGCATGCCCTACGAACCGCTGCTGCCGGTGGAGCGCAAGCTCATCCTCGGCAGCCTGATTCTGGAGACCGTGCTGCTGGTCTGTTGCTGTGGGCGACGCGCGGCTGACCGACTCCGCGCCCGCGGCGCGCCAGCGCCGTGAACGCCCGGCTCGGGATTCCGCGGTGCCCCGGTCCGAACATGTGACCGGCGACTCACATTCCGCAAGACGCTGATACGAGCAACCGAACGGTAAAAGCATCGTGGTGCGGCGCCGATAATCGCTCATGTACCGTAAACCGCCCGCATCGCGCCGCGCCTGAGGCACCGCAGCCGGAATGCGCGCACCGCCGATTCCAAACGGAACGATTCATGAAGCTCAAAATGGACAGCTCGAGGGCAATCGGCCGACATTCCTGCGTACGCTTGCACACGATGCCCTTATCGTGGCGGCAGTCGAGTTCTGATCATGCAGGCTCTGGAAAGCCTCCGAAGTCGCCGAAACGGGAGTGGCCGGGCTCTGGCAGAACGTGCTCGATCCGCTATTGCTGGCGGCAATCGCCGGGCCGCTCATATGGCGCCTCACCGCCCGATCCTGTGGTCCGAGCAGCAACGGTTGGCCCGGTACGCGACCGCCGTCGTGGAAGGACTGCCGGACCCATTCATCACCGTCGGCGCCCGGGGCACGGTACGCTCGTTCAATCAGGCCGCGCAGCGCTAACGCTTTCCGGCTACTCCGCAGAGGAGATCATCGGACGGAACATCGGCCTGCTGATGCCCGATTCGGAGCGCCGCATGCCCGACACCCACATCTCCAACTACCTGCAAAGCGGAAAGCCCAGCGTGCTGGGAATTGGGCGCCCTGGTGACGGCGCGCAAGAAGGATGTTACCGAGTTCCGGCATGGCTGTCGCTCTCGGAACTACACTCGAAGACCAACACCTGTTTCTCGCCGTGCTCGCCGACTGCACCGAGCAGCAGGCATCGGAGCAGAAGCTCCGGCAGCTGGCCATGGCGGTGGAGGCCAGTGCCGATGCCGTCCTCATAGCCGACGAGGCCGGTGGGATCCGATACGTCAATCCCGCGTTCACGGCCATGACCGGGTGGACGCAGCAGGAAGCGGCCGGTCTTCCGCCCAGCCAGGTCTATGGCGACGGCGCCACGGACTACGGTCCCATGTGGGCGGCCTGAAGCGCGGCAACGCCCTGGCGCGGCCGCCTCCGCCTACCGGCGCAGGGGGAGACGCAGACAATGGCGGCCGCCGAGGCTGCGCTCCTGACCTGCGTTGGGCCGAGCACGGTGACGCCGATCCACGGCAAGGACGGGAGCATCGCCTTTGTTGCGGGCAGCGCGACATCACCGAACGCGAGCAGGCCGACCCTGGCGGTCAAGCGCGAGAAGGCGTTCGTGCTGGCGCTCCTGCAGCACGCCTGGTTACGCCCACGTTCGTGCTCGATGCGGAGGGCCGGGTCAGCATCTGGAATCGGTCGCTGGAGGAGATGACCGGGGTGAAGGCCGAAGACGATGGTCGGCACGCGCCTGCCGCGCGCGTTCTACGCCGACGACCGCCCGACGCTCGCCGACATCGTACTCGCCGGCAAGCCCGAGCTGGCCTGTCGGCACGCCTCGGTCGGCGATCTGGCCTCGGTGCCAGGCGGCTTGGCGGCGGAGAACTGGTGCACGCTGCCTACGGGCAGGCGTCTCTATCTCACCATTGCGGCCGGGCCGCTCTTCAATATCGATGGCTCGACTGCCGCCGTGATCGAGACCCTGCACGACATGACTGCCCCAGAAGCACCTCGAGGAAGAGCTGCTTGCGGCCCGCGATGCCGCGCTGGCGGCGACCCGCACCAAGGAGTCAGTTCCTCGCCAACATGAGCCACGAGATCCGCACGCCGATGAACGGCGTGCTCGGCATGCTCGACCTCCTGCGCGACACGACGCTCAGCCGCCAGCAGAGCGAGTTCGTCGAGACCGCGCACGGCTCCGCCTCGGCGCTG
This sequence comes from Gammaproteobacteria bacterium, assembly GCA_041395385.1. Classification (GTDB taxonomy): domain Bacteria; phylum Pseudomonadota; class Gammaproteobacteria; order JAJPIJ01; family JAJPIJ01; genus JAJVHZ01. The sequence goes on along the minus strand of JAWLAN010000022.1, from coordinate 51,655 downwards.
CTGGAAGGGATCATAACCGACATCCTGGACCTCTCCAAGATCGAAGCCGGGCGCCTGGAGATCGAGAACATCGATTTCGACCTGCGCCGGCTGGCGGAGGACGTCTGCACGTTGCTGGCCAAGCCGGCGCACAAGAAATCGCTGGACATCAACTGCTACCTCGCCCCGGAGCTGCCGCGGATCTACCGCGGCGACCCGACGCGCATTCATAGATACTGCTGAACCTGCTGGGCAACGCCATCAAGTTCACCGAGGAGGCGAGGAGTCTCGCCCTGCACATCACCGCAACGGCGGACGGACGCGCCGGACGGCGCGAAACTCGCGATCGAGGTTCGGGATACCGGCGTCGGCATGACGGATGAGGCGCAGGCCAAGCTCTTCCAGCCCTTCACCCAGGCCGACAGCTCGACCACGCGGCGGTTCGGCGGCACCGGGCTCGGACTGGCAATCTGCCGGCTTCTGGCGGAGAAGATGAACGGCAGCATAGAGGTCGATAGCGTGCCGGGCCGGGGCAGCACCTTCCGCGTGCAGCTACTCCTGCCGCTAGGCGACCAGCGCCTCGCGAGGCGGCAGCGACGCCGCTGGTGATGCAGCACGTGCGAGCGCTGATTGTCGGCGACAACGCGACCAACCTGCAGGTCCTCGGACACTACCTCGAATCCTGGGGCATCGCCACGAATGCGCAAGCGGCGAACAGGCAGGCGCTCCGGGAAGCTTCGTGCATCTGCCGCCGGCCCCTCGCCCTGCACGATCGTCATACTCGACGCGCATATGCCGGGTATGGACGGCTACCAGCTCGCAAGCGCCATCAAGGGCGAGCCGATGCTCGCGCACCTGCCGCTCATCATGCTGAGCTCCAGCGACATGCCTGGCGATCCGAGCAGCGCCGTGGCGCATAGCCCGATCCTGCCCAAGCCGGCGCAGCGAAAATCGCTGCTCTATGACGCGATTGCAGCGGCCCTCTCGACCGTACGCCGCGCCGGCCAGGCGCCGGCATCCCGTCCGTCAGCGCCAGCAGTGCAGCGGCAGTGCTGCTGGTGGAGGACAACGAGGTCAACCAGCGCGTGGCGAGCGGCCTGCTGCGACGCTTCGGCATCGCGCCCGACATCGCCAACGACGGCGCCGAGGCACTGGCGGCAACCGCCGCAACGCTACGACCTCGTGCTCATGGACTGCCAGATGCCGGAGATGGACGGCTACGAAGCGACCCGACGGATCCGCCTGCGCGAGCATGAGTCAGGCGCCGCACAGCTGGCGATCGTCGCGATGACCGCTCACGCCATGGAGGGCGACCGGGAACAATGCCTGGCGGCGGGCATGGACGATTATTTGCCCAAGCCGGTCACCAGCGAGGCTCTGGAGAAGATACTGGGCAAATGGCTAGGGAGCGCCGACAGGAAGGGAGGCGACGACTCCGACGCAGCGCACGTCGATCACGGCATGCCAACACCGACGGTGGACACCGCCGCGCTGGACATCACCGCGCTGGAGAGTCTCAGGGAGTTGATGGGTGACAACCTGCCCGAGCTGGTGCGGACCTTCCTCGCCGACACTGCCGGACTGCTGGCGCAGATCGAGGCGGCCACGCTCGCGGCTGACGCGGCGCAGCTGCACCGCGCCGCCCATACGCTGAAATCCACCAGCGCCAGCCTGGGGGCGACCGTGCTGTGCGCGCTGGCGAAAGATCTGGATGCTCTGGCAAAGGCCGGCCGCGTCCCCGCGGGTGGCGAGCGTATGCAACAGCTGCGAGCGGAGTTCGAACGCGTGCGGCAGGCGCTCGACGCCTGGGGCCGCCTGCCGCACGCGGCCTGACGCGGACGGGCCGCACACCGCAAGGCGCGGCCGCCGCCCCAAAGCCTCAGTTGTCCAGCGGCGCCGACCGCGGCGTCACGGCAATCTCGCCACCACGATGGTTACGTCATCGACGGGCGTGGCCCCCTCCAGGAAGGCGGTATGCGCAGCGACGATGCGTGACAGCGTTTCTGCATCGGCGCACTCGCGCAGCACATCGAGCAGGCGCTGCGTGCCGAATTCCTCGCCGGCGGCGTTACACGCTTCGTTCAGGCCGTCGGTGTAGACGACCAATCGGCTTCCGGGGGACCAGCTCTGTCGCTGCACGTCGGCACGGAACTCTTCCGGCGCGAGTATCCCCAGCGGCAGACCCATGGACTCTATCGCGCGGACATCGCGCTGTGAGCCGACGAGGAAACCCTGCGGCAGCCCCCCATTCCACACCTCCACTATGCGTGCCGACCTGTCCAGGCGGGCAAGTACTGCGGCGACGAAGAAGCCGGTTGGCAGCGTGTCGTGCAGGTGACGGTTCATCTCGTGGGCGATCTCCGCCAGCGAGCACTCCTTGGCGACCATGGTGCGGAAGATCCGCACCAGCGGCAGCACGCAGATCGCCGCGGCCAGGCCGTGGCCGGTGGCGTCGGCGATGAAGAAGTGCGGCACGTGAGCCGGCGTGCGCGCGGCCAGCACCATGTCGCCGCTGAACTCCGAGGTCGGCAGTGACCAGACGCTGAGCAGCGGATCGGCCGCATCGGTGCGGATGATGTTGCGCATCACCTCCGCGGCGAGCTCGGCCTCCCGCTGCTTCTCCTGTCGGTAAGTCTCCAGGCTGCGCTCGTGCTGCCTGCGCAGCGTCTCGTCGCGAACGATTACCACGAAATTCCCGCCCCCTTCCGCCTCAAAACTGCTGACGCGCAGGGTCAGGGGGAAGCTGCCGCCGTCGACGAGCCGGCCCGTGGCCTCGTAGCCGCCGTTGTCGTGGCCCGCCCCCTGGCGCCACGCCGCGGTACCCTGCACTCCCTCGGCGACCAGAAGTTCGTCCAGGCGACGGCCCAGCAATCCTCCGACAGGCGAATGGAACTGCTGCTCGGCGGCCGGGTTCGCCGTGAGGATGACGCCGTCCTGGCTGGTGGTGATGATGCCGTCCAGCGCCGAGGCGCTGATGCTGCGGTAGTGGGCGTAGTTCGCCTTTAGCTGGCGATGCGCCCATAACGTGCGCCCGAACAGGCGCAGCTTCGCCGAAAGCACTTCGGGATGCACCGGTTTGGTGAGGAAGTCATCGGCCCCCGCCTCCAGTCCGCGCACGATGTCCTCCGGCGCATCCATGCCGCTGATCATGATGATTGGCACCCAGCGGTCGCGGTGAATCTCTCGGATTTGACGCACCGCCTGGAATCCATCCATCTCCGGCATGTTGCAGTCGGTGACGACCAGATCGGGCGAATGGAGGCGAAACAGTTCCACCGCCTCTCTCCCGTTGCCGGCATAGAGAGTCGTATGGCCGTGCCGTGCGATCACCGCACTGGTGATGCGGTTGTCGACGATCGAGTCATCCGCAACGAGGACACGCAGCGGGGTGTCGGGCCTCGCCTCGCCCGGAAGATCGCTCATTGCTTCCACTCCGAACACGGCATTGCAGAGGCTACGGAGACCGCACACCCCGGGCGCCCGGGTCTCCCGCATGGCAGGCGACGGTCGCCCGCGCGGCCGAACTCGCGCTTCACGGCTCGATCTCCGCGGCGCACACGCGGTTGCGTCCCGCGTCCTTGGCCCGATAGAGCATCGTGTCAGCGGCCTGCACCAGCCCCTCCGGTGTCGAGCCCGGCTCGGCCACCTGCGCGGCACAGCCAATGCTCACGGTTACCGCTACGCCGGCGGCCGATTCCGCGCACGAGAGCCTCAGAGAGCAGACCTGCTCGCGCATCCGCTCGGCAACCGTTTGGGCGCCACTCAGCGGCGTTTCGGGCAGTACGGCGACGAACTCCTCCCCGCCGTATCGGGCCATGGCATCTGCCCCGCGATTCAGGGTGTCCCGGCAGGCGCGTGCGACATTGCGCAGGCAGTCGTCACCCTGGAGATGTCCAAGCGTATCGTTGTACCGTTTGAAATGATCGACATCGACCATCAGCAGCGAGAGTGGAGTACGGTTGCGCGCGGAACGGCTCCACTCGCGGGCGAGCAGCTCATCCAGGAATCTGCGGTTGAGCAGTCCGGTGAGACCGTCCACGTTCACCATTTCCAGGAGGCGCCTGTTGGCTTCCTCGAGTTGCCCGGTGAGCTCGACGAGACGATTGCGCATGTCTGCGATGCGCTGCATCGCATGCAGCTTGGCGGCCAGCACGGTCTGGCTGACCGGCTTGGTCAGGTAATCGTCGCCGCCAACGGCGATACCCTTGGCGAGGTCGGAGTCCGCCACGAGACCGGTCAGGAAGATGATGGGAGTCCAGCGATCACCCGAGTCGGCCCGGATCCGCCGAGCGACCTGGTGGCCGTCCATCTCCGGCATCATCACGTCAAGCAGCACGAGGTCCGGTGACTCCCGGGAGAAGAGCGCAAGCCCGTCGGCACCGTTGCGAGCCGTGACGACCTCGTGACCATTGGATTTCACCATCGCGCTGGTCGTCATCAGCATCGACAGCGTGTCGTCAATGATGAGCACCTTCATGGATCTGCACCTGACCCGCCATACGCTTTCGACCGGAACAGGCCGCACCCGGATGGGTCGATTGTAGACCGCCTCGCCGATCGTCTTCGGCTGGCGCGGCACAGTCGGCCTCTGTGAATGCCCGCCGTATGCCGTCGACGCTCAAACTCCGTCAGGCGTGGCGGAACAGTGGCGGGAAACCGTGAAGATCGGCTGCCCTCCGCGCCATCGAAGTGCCATGGTGAGAGGTGGGACTCGCTGCAATTGCCAAGCGCATCATCCGGCGAGTGACCAGAGGTCTCGAGTTCGGAAACGGCTCGCGCCTGCGAGATCACCTTCGCGATGCGCTTTCCCTTGGAGGCGAAAACCGCGTAGAGAACGCCATACGTCAGCCCCGCATCCAGCACCGTCCCGGATACGCTGACGCGGTGCGGGCCCGCTGAGCCGATGGCGCTGACCGCCGACCTGGGCACCCTCGCCCGCGTGCACGGGCGGCATTCTGGCCTATCCCGCATGATACCCCTTGATCATGGTGTCCCAGCCTGTGGCGTTTGAGTTGTTATCTTTCGGCGGCTAGATAGCCGGCTCAGCGGGTAACGGTCGGTCGCCGAGGCGTTCAATTTTCACTCAGGCTCTGCAATACCTCAAGCTGGCCGTAGCACCGCTGCAGTTGCCGATCGTCACTCTGATCCAGCCGCAGCCCCCCCCGGACCGACCGCACGAGGGCTGCGTCCATCTCCGCCTACCGGCAGGTCCTGTCGTAGCCGTGCCAGTTACGCTCGGCCTCGTGTGCCCGCTCCCGATCGAAGCCCCGCCGGGTTACGGCCTGTCGCGGCCCCGGCAAAAGCGGGATTGCCCGGCGAGCCGGCGAGCGTTCATACATTGCGGTATCCTCGACACGCGAAACGGGGGGTGCGGTTTGTTGCAACACGCTTCGCATTCGCCAAGCTCGCACGCTGGCACGCCGTCCGCCGTCATGGCGTCGCCCGATGACGGATTTGGAGGATGCGCCGTTGACGTATTCGGCGTTGCGCGCAGGGCCGCCCGGTCGAGAAGGCGGTGAGCAGCCATGCCGCGCATCAGTGAAGACTGGCTGGCGGTGTGGATCGGGCTGCTGGTGTTCGCCCTCGCGACGGCGACCATGTTCGGCCTCGATCTGCTGGGCTGGTCGGTCACCAGCAAGGTGTGGCTGGAGCCGGCCAAGGCGCTCGCGCCGGTCGCCAAGGGCTCCACGGTCCCGCCGCTGCTGTCGCTCGCCGGATCGTATGTCTTCATGCTGCTGCTCGCCTGCGCCGGCGCGAGATGTCTCGGCGCCCGGCAGGCGCGCTTCGCCGCCGCGTTCACGGTGCTGTTCGCGCTGAGCGTGCTCTGCTGGGTGATCGGCCACTACGCCTACATCGCCGCCACCAGCGACAAGTTCGACAAGCTCGGCATCGCCTGGTCGCTGAACCTCACCGGCGAGTCCGGCTACATCATCGCCCTGCTCCTCGGCCTGGCCATCGCCAACCTCGCGCCCGGCACCGCCGGGCGACTCAGGGAGGCGGTGCGGCCGGAGCTGTACGTGAAGATCGCGATCGTCATCATGGGCGCGGCGCTGGGCGTGAAATCCGCGGAGACCTTCGGTCTGGCGCAAACCGTCATCTGGCGGGGCCTGTGCGCCGTGGTCGAGGCCTATCTCATCTACTGGGCGGTGATCTATTACGTGGCACGGCGATACTTCCGCTTCAGCCGCGAGTGGGCGGCGCCGCTCGCCTCGGGGATCTCCATCTGCGGCGTCTCGGCGGCCATCGCCACCGGCGCGGCCATACGCGCGCGGCCGATCGTGGCGGTGATGGTCTCCTCGCTGGTGGTGATCTTCGCGGTGATCGAGCTGCTCATCCTGCCGTTCCTGGCGCAGCACTTCCTCTACGACGAGCCGATGGTGGCGGGCGCCTGGATGGGCCTGGCGGTGAAGACCGACGGCGCGGCCATCCCCGCGGGCGCGATTACGGACTCCCTCATTCGTGCCAAGGCCTTCGCCGTCAGCGGGGTTCAGTACCAGGAAGGCTGGATCTCGATGGCCACCACGACCACCAAGATCTTCATCGACGTGTTCATCGGCGTGTGGGCGTTCTTGCTCGCAATCATCTGGACCAGCTTCATCGACCGTAAGCCGGGCGTGCGCGTTGGCGTGGGGGAGATCTGGGAGCGCTTCCCGAAGTTCGTCATCGGCTACGTGCTGACCTTCGCGCTCATGCTCTGGTGGTGCCTGGGCGATGAGTCGCGCATCGGCGCGGCCAAGCCGGCGACCGAGGTCGCCAACGTCTACCGCCAGCTGTTCTTCCTGCTGACCTTCCTGTGCATAGGCCTCGTCAGCGACTTCCGCAAGCTGCGCGAGGAAGGCATAGGCAGGCTCGCTGCCGTGTACGCCGTGAGCCTGTTCGGTTTCATCATCTGGTTCGGTCTGGTGATCTCCTGGCTGTTCTTCGCGGGCGTGAAGCCGCCGCTGGCCTCGGGCTGAGGGGGGCTGGAACCCATGCAGAAAGACGACGAACAGCGCATCAAGGACGAACTGCAGCGCATGCCCTACGAACCGCTGCTGCCGGTGGAGCGCAAGCTCATCCTCGGCAGTCTGGTGCTGGGTGCGGCGCTGCTGGTCCTGCTGCTGTGGGCGACGCGCGGCTGACCGACTCCGCGCCCGCGGCGGCGCGCGCCGTGAACGCCCGGCTCGGGATTCCGCGGTGCCCCGGTCCGAACATGTGACCGGCGACTCACATTCCGCAAGACGCTGATACCGAGCAACCGAACGGTAAAGGCATCGTGGTGCGGCGCCGATAATCGCTCATGTACCGTAAACCGCCCGCATCGCGCCGCGCGCGCGGGCACCGCAGCCGGAATGCGCGCACCGCCGATTCCAAACGGAACGATTCATGAAGCTCAAAATGGACAGCTCGAGGGCCAATCGGCCGACATTCCTGCGTACGCTTGCACACACGATACTTATCGTGGCGGCAGTCGAGTTCCTGATCATGCAGGCTCTGGAAAGCCTCGAAGTCGCCGGCTGGGAAGTGGCCGGGCTCTGGCAGAACGTGCTCGATCCGCTATTGCTGGCGGCAATCGCCGGGCCGCTCATATGGCGCCTCACCGCCCGATCCCTGTGGTCCGAGCAGCAACGGTTGGCCCGGTACGCGACCGCCGTCGTGGAAGGACTGCCGGACCCATTCATCACCGTCGACACCCGGGGCACGGTACGCTCGTTCAATCAGGCCGCGCAGCGCCTTTTCGGCTACTCCGCAGAGGAGATCATCGGACGGAACGTCGGCCTGCTGATGCCCGATTCGGAGCGCCGCATGCCCGACACCCACATCTCCAACTACCTGCAAAGCGGAAAGCCCAGCGTGCTGGGAATTGGGCGCCTGGTGACGGCGCGCAAGAAGGATGGTACCGAGTTCCCGGCATGGCTGTCGCTCTCGGAACTACACTCCGAAGACCAACACCTGTTTCTCGCCGTGCTCGCCGACTGCACCGAGCAGCAGGCATCGGAGCAGAAGCTCCGGCAGCTGGCCATGGCGGTGGAGGCCAGTGCCGATGCCGTCCTCATAGCCGACGAGGCCGGTGGGATCCGATACGTCAATCCCGCGTTCACGGCCATGACCGGGTGGACGCAGCAGGAAGCGGCCGGTCTTCCGCCCAGCCAGGTCTATGGCGACGGCGCCACGGACTACGGTCCCATGTGGGCGGCCCTGAAGCGCGGCAACGCCTGGCGCGGCCGCCTCCGCTACCGGCGCAGGGGGGAGACGCAGACAATGGCGGCCGCCGAGGCTGCGCTCCCTGACCTGCGTTGGGCCGAGAGCACGGTGACGCCGATCCACGGCAAGGACGGGAGCATCGCCTTTGTTGCGGTACAGCGCGACGTCACCGAACGCGAGCAGGCCGACCTGGCGGTCAAGCGCGAGAAGGCGTTCGTGCTGGCGCTCCTGCAGCGCCTGGTTACGCCCACGTTCGTGCTCGATGCGGAGGGCCGGGTCAGCATCTGGAATCGGTCGCTGGAGGAGATGACCGGGGTGAAGGCCGAAGACGTGGTCGGCACGCGCCTGCACGCCCGCGCGTTCTACGCCGACGACCGCCCGACGCTCGCCGACATCGTACTCGCCGGCAAGCCCGAGCTGGCCTGTCGGCACTACGCCTCGGTCAGCGATCTGGCCTCGGTGCCAGGCGGCTTGGCGGCGGAGAACTGGTGCACGCTGCCTACGGGTAGGCGTCTCTATCTCACCATTGCGGCCGGGCCGCTCTTCAACGTCGATGGCTCGACTGCCGCCGTGATCGAGACCCTGCACGACATGACTGCCCAGAAGCACCTCGAGGAAGAGCTGCTTGCGGCCCGCGATGCCGCGCTGGCGGCGACCCGCACCAAGAGTCAGTTCCTCGCCAACATGAGCCACGAGATCCGCACGCCGATGAACGGCGTGCTCGGTATGCTCGACCTCCTGCGCGACACGACGCTCAGCCGCCAGCAGAGCGAGTTCGTCGAGACCGCGCACGGCTCCGCCTCGGCGCTGCTGGAGATCCTCAACGACATCCTGGACCTCTCCAAGATCGAAGCCGGGCGCCTGGAGATCGAGAACATCGATTTCGACCTGCGCCGGCTGGCGGAGGACGTCTGCACGTTGCTGGCCAAGCCGGCGCACAAGAAATCGCTGGACATCAACTGCTACCTCGCCCCGGAGCTGCCGCGGATCTACCGCGGCGACCCGACGCGCATTCGCCAGATACTGCTGAACCTGCTGGGCAACGCCATCAAGTTCACCGAGGAGGGCGAGGTCTCGCTGCGCATCACCGCAACGGCGGACGCGCCGGACGGCGCGAAACTCGCGATCGAGGTTCGGGATACCGGCGTCGGCATGACGGATGAGGCGCGGGCCAAGCTCTTCCAGCCCTTCACCCAGGCCGACAGCTCGACCACGCGGCGGTTCGGCGGCACCGGGCTCGGACTGGCAATCTGCCGGCTTCTGGCGGAGAAGATGAACGGCAGCATAGAGGTCGATAGCGTGCCGGGCCGGGGCAGCACCTTCCGCGTGCAGCTACTCCTGCCGCTAGGCGACCAGCGCCTCGCAGAGGCGGCAGCGACGCCGCTGGTGATGCAGCACGTGCGAGCGCTGATTGTCGACGACAACGCGACCAACCTGCAGGTCCTCGGACACTACCTCGAATCCTGGGGCATCGCCCACGAATGCGCAGAAAGCGGCGAGCAGGCGCTTCTGAGGCTGTATGCCTCTGCTGTGGGCCCCTCGCCCTGCACGATCGTCATACTCGACGCGCATATGCCGGGTATGGACGGCTACCAGCTCGCAAGCGCCATCAAGGGCGAGCCGATGCTCGCGCACCTGCCGCTCATCATGCTGAGCTCCAGCGACATGCCTGGCGATCCCGAGCAGCGCCGTGGCATAGCCCAGATCCTGCCCAAGCCGGCGCGGCAATCGCTGCTCTATGACGCGATTGCAGCGGCCCTGCTCGACCGTACGCGCGCCGGCCAGGCGCCGGCATCCCCCGTCCGTCAGCGCCAGCAGTGCAGCGGCAGGGTGCTGCTGGTGGAGGACAACGAGGTCAACCAGCGCGTGGCGAGCGGCCTGCTGCGACGCTTCGGCATCGCGCCCGACATCGCCAACGACGGCGCCGAGGCACTGGCGGCAACCGCCGCAACCCGCTACGACCTCGTGCTCATGGACTGCCAGATGCCGGAGATGGACGGCTACGAAGCGACCCGACGGATCCGCCTGCGCGAGCATGAGTCGGGCGCCGCACGGCTGGCGATCGTCGCGATGACCGCTCACGCCATGGAGGGCGACCGGGAACAATGCCTGGCGGCGGGCATGGATGACTACCTGCCCAAGCCCGTCACCAGCGAGGCGCTGGAGAGAATTCTCGGCAAATGGCTAGCGAACGCCGACAGTAAGGGATGCGACAGCACCGACGCGGCGCACGCCGATCACGGCATGGCAACGCAGACGCCACACGCCGCCGCCCTGGATCTTACGGCCCTGGAGAATCTCCGGGAGTTGATGGGCGAGGGCCTGCCCGAGCTGGTGCAAGCCTTCCTCGCAGACACCGCCGGACTGCTGGCCCAGATCGAGGCGGCCACGCTCGCGGGTGACGCGGCGCAGCTGCACCGCGCCGCCCATACGCTGAAATCCACCAGTGCCAGCCTCGGGGCAACCGTGCTGTGCGCGCTGGCCAAGGACCTCGATGCTATGGCAAAGGCCGGCCGCGTCCCCGCGGGCGGCGAGCGCACGCAGCAGCTGCAGGCGGAGTTCGAACGGGTGCGTCAGGCTCTCGACGCCTGGGGGGGCCGCCTGCCGGACGCAGCCTGAAGCGTACAGGCCGCAGGCCGCCAGGCGCGGCCCCCACACTGCGACCTTCAGCTGTCCACCCGCGCCGACCGCGGCGTCAGGGCAGTCCCGCCACCACGATGGTCACGTCGTCTGCGGGCATGGCCCCGCCCAGGAAGGCGGTGTACGCGGCGACGATGCGTGGCAGAGTCTCCGCACCCGCGCTCTCTCGCAGCAGATCGAGCAGGCGTTGCCTGCCGAACTCCTCGCCGTCGGCGTTGCAGGCCTCGTTCAGGCCGTCGGTGTAGACGACCAATCGGCTTCCGGGGGACCAGCTCTGTCGCTGCACGTCGGCACGGAACTCTTCCGGCGCGAGTATGCCCAGTGGCAGGTTGGTGGATTCAATCTCGCGGATGTCGCCCTCTGCGCCGGCGAGGAAGCCCCGCGGCAGGCCGCCGTTCCAGACCTCCACCGTCCGTCCCGGCCTGTCGAGGCGGGCAAGCACTGCGGCGACGAAGAAACCGGTCGGCAGCGTGTCGTGCAGGTGGCGATTCATCTCGTAGGCGATCTCCACCAGCGCGCACTCCTTGGCGACCATGGTGCGGAAGATCCGCACTAGCGGCAGCACGCAGATCGCCGCCGAGAGGCCGTGGCCGGTGGCGTCGGCAACGAAGAAGTAGGGCACGTGGGCCGGCGTACGCGCGGCCAGCACCATGTCGCCGCTGAACTCCGAGGTCGGCAGTGAGTGGACGCTGAGCAGCGGATCGGCCGCGCCGTCGGCGCGTATGATGTTGCGCATTACCTCCGCGGCGAGCTCGGACTCGCGCTGCTTCTCCTGGCGGTAGGTCTCCAGGCTGCGCTCATGCTGTTTGCGCAACGTCTCGTCGCGCACGATCACCACGAAGTTCCCGCCCCCTTCCGTCTCGAAATTGCTCACCCGCAGGGTCAACGGGAAGGTGCCGCCGTCGATGCGCCGGCCGGTGCCCTCGTAGCCGCCGTCACCATGGTCGGCCCACTGGCGCCACCCCGCGGCGCCCCGCGCTGCCACGGCAACCAGGAATTCATCCAGGCACCGGCCCAGCAGACCTCCGGCAGGCGAATGGAACTGCTGCTCGGCGGCCCGGTTGGCCGTGAGGATGACGCCGTCCTGGTTGGTGGTGATGATGCCGTCCAGCGCCGAGGCGCTGATGCTGCGGTAGTGGGCGTAGCTCGCCTTGAGCTGGCGATGCGCCCATAACGTGTGCCTGAACAGCCGCAGCTTCGCCAGGAGGACATCGGGATGCACTGGCTTGGTGAGGAAGTCGTCAGCTCCCGCCTCGAGTCCGCGCACGATGTCCTCGGGCGCATCCATGCCGCTGACCATGATAATCGGCACCCAGCGGTCACGATGAACCTCTCGGATATGTCGCGTCGCCTGGAATCCGTCCATCTCCGGCATGTTGCAGTCGGTGACGATCAGATCCGGCGAATGGACGCGACACAACTCCACCGCCTCCCGGCCATTTGCAGCGGAGAAGGTCGTGTGGCCGTGCCGCGCGATCACCGCGCAGGTGATCCGGTTGTCCACCACCGAATCGTCGACCACCAGGACCCGCAGCGGTGCATCGGGCGGCACTTGATCGACAGATTCGCTCATGGCGCCCGCTCCGGCGAACGGATCGCAGCGTTCACGGGTTCCGTGCACTGGCGTCCGGACCACCGCGAGGGCAGGCGCGGGCCATCCGCTACGGCAAACCCATGCCTCACGACTCGCTCTCCGCGGGACATACGCGATTGCGTCCCGTATCCTTGGCCCGGTAAAGCATCCTGTCTGCGGCCTGCAGGAGCACCTCCGGGGTCGAGCCGTGCTCAGCCACTTGCGCGGCACATCCGATGCTCACCGTTACCTTGCCGCTGACGGCCGACTGGGCGTTGGCGAGCGCCAGGGAACAGACCTGCGTGCGCATCCTCTCCGCGACCGTTTGGGCGCCGCTCAGCGGCGTTTCCGGCAGCACGGCGACGAACTCCTCCCCGCCATATCGGGCCATGGCGTCCGCCCCGCGGTTCAGGGTCTCCCGACAGGCGCGGGCCACGTTGCGCAGACAATCGTCACCCTGGAGATGCCCATAAGTGTCGTTGTACTGTTTGAAATGATCGATGTCGACCATCAGCAGCGAGATCGGCGTGTGGTTGCGCGCGGAACGGCTCCACTCGCGGGCGAGCATCTCATCCAGGAATCTGCGGTTGAGTAATCCTGTGAGACCGTCCACGTTTACCATCTCCAACAGCCGTATGTTGGCGGCTTCGAGTTGCCCGGTGACCTCGACCAGTCGGTTGCGCATGTCGGCGATGCGCTGCATCGCATGCAGCTTGGCGGCCAGCACGATCTGGCTGACCGGCTTGGTCAGATAATCATCGCCGCCCACGTCGATGCCCTTGGCGAGATCAGAGTCCGCAACGAGCCCGGTGAGGAAGATGATGGGGACCCAGTGATCCCCGGACGCGGCCCGGATCCGCCGTGCGACCTCGTGGCCATCCATCTCCGGCATCACCACGTCGAGCAGCACCAGATCCGGCGACTCCTGGGCGAAGAGCGTCAGCCCTTCAGCGCCGGTGCGCGCCGTGATCACCTCATGGCCGTTGGACTTCACGACCGCGCCGGTCGTCAGCAGCATCGACAGCGTGTCGTCAATGATGAGTACTTTCATGGTCCTCCCGCTGGCGGCCATCCGCCGCCGACGGCATTGCGCCGCTCCCGGACGGTTTGGTTGGAGACTGTCCTGCTGCGCATCGTCCGTTGGCAAGGCCCAGCCGGTTCCTGAGGGCGAACGCGGAATGAGCCAGGATGAGGTCGGACTGGCGGTCATTGCCGATCGCCCGCGCGACGGTCAATGCGCCGACGAGTTCCGCGACGGCCGAGGCCGCCAAGGCTTCCGGATCGGGTCGACCCAACTCCTCGAGGAGGCGCGTAACGCTGCCCGTCATCCAGGCAATGCCCGCCGCAAACCGAGCGCGCGCGGCCCCCGTCAGGCGAGGAAGATCGGCAGCCAGGAACGGCACCGGGCAACCCCGTTCTCGGGCATCCCGGTGCCAGCGGGAGAGGTAGAACTCGATGTAATTGCCCAGCGCCTCATCCGGCCCCAGGCCTGCGGTCTCGCGCTCGAAGCGGGCGCGCGCATCCGCAAACATCTGCGAGATCGCCTCCGTGACGAGCTCGTCCTTGGAGGCGAAGTGGGCATAGAAGCCGCCATGCGTAAGGCCTGCGCCCGTCATCACCGCGGCAACGCTGACGCGATGGGGACCCGCGGAGCGGATGGCGCTGGCTGCCGCCCTGAGCACCCGCTCGCGCGTGCGCTGCTTGTGATCCGGTCCGTAGCGCACGATCTCCCTTCATCGATATGAAATGATGCTCATCATGCCGTAGCGGGAATGCAAGAGCCGAGCCAATTGCGCACGCAAGGCGGGGTTGAAGGGCGATGATATTGCCCTGCGACGGCGGCCCGCACGGCGGGCAGCTATGGCGCGAGAGGATTGGGGAAATGCCGTCCACCAACCCCGAGATCGGCCCACTGCGGCTCAGGCAAACGGATCGCGCAGGATGATCGTGTCGGCGCGATCGGCGCCGGTGGAGATGATGTCGATTGGCGTGCCGAGGACGCTGGCGATGCGCTCCAGGTAGGCACGGGCATTGCCCGGCAGATCCCCGTAGCGGCGCGCCCCCAGCGTCGATTCCTTCCAGCCCGGCATCTCCTCGTACACCGGCTCGCAGGCGAGCAGGGCCTCGGCGTCGGCCGAGACGCTGCTGACCACCTTGCCGTTGCAGCGGTAACCGGTGCACAGGCGGATCGTGTCGAGCCCGTCCAGCACGTCGAGCTTGGTCATGCACAGCCCGCTCAGGCTGTTGAGCATGCAGGCGCGCTTCAGCGCCACGGCGTCGAACCAGCCGCAGCGCCGACGCCGGCCGGTGGTGGCACCGAACTCGTGCCCGCGCTTGGAGAGGTATTCGCCGACGTCGTCGGTCAGCTCGGTCGGAAACGGCCCGCCGCCCACGCGCGTGGTGTAGGCCTTGGTGATGCCGAGCACGTAGTCCAGCCGCCTCGGGCCGACGCCGCTGCCCGTTGCCGCGTAGCCGGCGGTCGTGTTCGACGAGGTCACGAAGGGGTAGGTGCCGTGATCGATGTCGAGCAGCGTGCCCTGCGCGCCCTCGAAGAGCATGTTGGCGCCCTGCGCCTGCAGCTCGGCGATGCGTTCCGGCACGTCGGCGATGAGCGGCACCAGCAGGTCGGCGCAGCGCAGCGCCTCGTCGAGCACCTTCTGGAAGTCGAGCGGCTCCTGCCTGTAGTAGTTCGTCAGCACGAAGTTGTAGAGGTCGAGCACCTCGCCGAGCTTGGCGGCAAGCCGCTTGCGGTGCGGCAGATCGCCCACCTTCAGGGCGCGGCGCGCCACCTTGTCCTCGTAGGCCGGCCCGATGCCGCGGCCGGTGGTGCCGATCGCCGCCTTGCCCTTAGCAACCTCGCGCGCCCGGTCCATGGCGACGTGATAGGAGAGAATGAGCGGGCAGCCGTCGCTGATGCGTATGCGCTCGTGCGCCGGCACCCCGGAGGCCTTCAGCATCTCCATCTCCTCGACCAGCGCCTGCGGCGAGAGCACCACGCCGCCGCCGATCAGGCATTCCACGCCGTCGTGCAGTATGCCGGAGGGAATGAGGTGCAGGATCGTCTTCCTGCCCTCGATGACAACGGTATGGCCGGCGTTGTGCCCGCCCTGGAACCGCACCACCGCACGCACCCGATCGGTCAGCAGGTCGACGACCTTGCCCTTGCCTTCGTCACCCCACTGCGTGCCGACTACGACGACGTTCTTCCCCACGTTGACTCCGCTGATCTCAGGTTTGACGGTTCGGTGCGCGGCCTTCAGGCCTTGATGACCTTCCAGCGTCCCTCGATGCGCGCCAGGCGGCGCGCGCAATCCATCTCCACGGCGTCGGCCGTCTGGCCCGGCAAGGCGACCACCACGATCTCGCCACGCTCGCGCAACCTCGCCACCAGCGCCTTGAGCTTCGGATCGTTGCTCGCCGGCGCGAGGATGCGGGCGTTCCTGCCGCGCGCCGCCGCGCCCGCGGGCAGCAGCTCGCGCAGGTCGGCGCTGAAGCCGGTCGCCGGTCGACCGCGGCCGAACACCCGGCCCAGGTTGTCGTAGCGCCCGCCGAGCGCAAGCGCCTGGCCACGCCCCGGCTGGTAGGCCGCGAACATGATGCCGGTGTGATAGTGGTAACCGCGCAGCTCCGCCAGATCGACGTGCAGGCGCAACTCCGGCGCCTCGCGCCGCAGCGCCGCACCCACCGCGGCCATGGCGTCGAGCGCGCGCTGCACCTGCGCCGGGGCGCCGCGCAGCGCCTTGCGCGCGACGCGCAGCACCGACAGCTCGCCTTCCAGCTCCGGCAGCGCGGCGATCATCGAGGCGGCGCGCGCCGGCACCTTCCACTCGCGCAGCTGCGCGGCGAGATCCGAGACGGCCTTGCGCTGCAGGAGCGCGAACAAGGCGCTCTCCTGCGATTCTTCCAGGCGCGCAGGCCGGGTCAAGCCGCGGAAGATGCCCATGTGGCCGAGATCCAGGTACACCGGACCGATGCCGCTGCACGCGAGAGTCGCGAGCATCAGGCGGATGACCTCGACGTCGCTCTCCACGCCGGCGTGGCCATACAGTTCCGCTCCCACCTGCAACGGGCAACGCGCGCCATTGAGGCGCGAGGCGCGCGCGTGCAGCACGGTGCCGAGGTAGCACAGCCGTGTCGGCACGTTGCGCTTCAGGCGGTGGGCCTCGATGCGCGCCACCTGCGGGGTCATGTCCGCGCGCACCCCCATCATGCGGCCGGTCATCTGGTCGATGAGCTTGAAGGTCTGCAGGTCGAGGTCGTGGCTCATGCCGGTCAGCAGCGACTCGAGGTACTCGATGAACGGCGGCATGACGAGCTCGTAGCCCCAGCCGCGGAACAGATCGAGCACGCGGCGGCGCAGCGCCTCGAGCTCCGCGGCCTGCGGCGGCAGCACCTCCTCGATGCCGTCGGGCAGCAACCAGTGTTCACGCAGGGTCATGGCCCGGGCACTCAGTGAAAGAGATACAGGAAGACGAGCCCGATGAGCATCGAGGCAAGTCCGACATAGCGCAGCGTGCGCTCGTCCAGCCGCGAGGCCTGCTCGAATACGCGCCGCATCGCTGCCGGGCTCAGGAACGGCCCGATGCCTTCAAGCACGAGCATCAGGCCGAACGCCGCCGCGAGGTCCTGCCACACGTTACCCTCCACGGCACGGCATGCATCAGGGTGCCGGCGGCACCGACGTCGGGGTCGGACTCTTGAAGTAGCGGAAGAACTCCGAATCCGGCTGCAGCAGGAGGATGTCGTTCTTGCTCTTGAAGCCGGCGCGGTAGGCGCTCAGGCTGCGATAGAAGCTGTAGAACTCCTGATCGGCACCGTATGCGGCGGCATAGACCTCGGCCGCGCGCGCGTCGCCCTCGCCGCGCAGCGTCTCGGCATCCCGATAGGCCTCCGCGAGGATCACGGTGCGTTCCTTGTCGGCCCCGGCGCGGATCTTCTCGGCGGCCTCGCCGCCGCGCGAACGCAGATCGCGCGCCACGCGCTCGCGCTCCGCCCGCATCCGGTTGTACACCGACATGCTGACCTCCGGCGGCAGGTCGATACGCTTGATGCGCACGTCGACGACCTTCGCGCCGAGGTCCTTGCCGCCCTGGCTGGCCGCCTCGGTGACCAGTCCCATCACCAGGCCGCGCTCACCGGAGATCACCTCGTCGACGGTGCGCTTGGCAAACTCCTCCTTGAGCTTGGAGTTGATCGTCTGCGACAGCAGCGCCGCCGCATACTCCTCGCGGCCCTGGGTGGCGCGGAAGTAGTCCTCGACGTCGTCGATCCGCCAGCGCACGTAGGAGTCGACGATCACCGCCTTCTTCTCCCTGGTGGTGAAGCGCTGCGCCTCCGCATCGAGGCTCAGCAGCCGCTTGTCGAACTTCCTGACCTGCATGACCAGCGGCACCTTGAAGTGCAGGCCCGGTTCGAAGTCGGATCGGTAGATCTTGCCGAAATTGAGCACGATGGCGCGTTCGGTCTCGGAGACCACGAAGGTCGAGGACCAGATCGCGATGATCGCGATCACCAGCGCTATGAAAAGACGAGGCATGAGCATGTTCAGCGTGTCTCCCGCGCGCGCTCGGCGGCGCGATCGCGTTCTTCGATGGAAGCCCTCACCGATGCGTCTTCCGCCAGATCGGTGGCGAGATCCTCAGGCGTGCGCGCCACGGGCGCGGCGGCGGACTGTCCCTGGTGCTGCGGCACCAGCCGGTCAAGCGGCAGATAGAACATCTGGTTGCCCGCCTCGCTGTCCACGACGACCTTCGAACTCTTGTCCAGCACCGACTCCATGGTCTCCAGATACAGGCGCTCGCGGGTCACGTCCGGAGTCTTGCGATATTGGGCGAGCAGCTCGCGGAAGCGGTTGGCCTCGCCCTCGGCCCGCGCGATCACCTGCTGCTTGTAGGCCTCGGCCTCGGCGCGCTGGCGCGCGGCGGCGCCGCCCGCCTTGGGCAGGATCTCGTTCTTGTAGGCCTCGGCCTCGTTGACCAGCCGTTCGTAGTCCTGGTCGGCCTTGATGGCATCGTCGAAGGCGTCCTTGACCTCGGCCGGCGGATTGGCGTCCTTGCTGTTGACCTGGTTGACGATGATGCCGGTGCCGTGCGTGTCCAGTATCTGCTGCAGGCTGTCCTTCGTGGCCTGAGCGATCTGCTGGCGTCCCTCGGTGAGGGTGAAGTCGATGGTGTTGGCGCCCACGGTTTCACGCAGCGCCGCCTCCGTGGCCTGGCGCAGCATCTCATCGGGCGCCTTGACGTTGAACAGGTAGTGGGCCGCGTTCTTGATGCGATACTGCACCTCGAGATCGACCACCGCGATGTTGCCGTCCTTGGTGAACATCGACCCTTTGACCTGCTGCGAACGGACCAGGTCGATATTCACCTTCTGGACGCGCTCGATCGGACGCGGCAGGCGTATCCGCCAGCCCGGGTCCAGGGTATCGACGTGCTTGCCGAAACGCGTGACGACGCCGCGCTCGCCGGGCTGGATGGCGTAGAACATCTGGCTGAAGACGAGGATGCCGCCGAAGAGGGCGACGATGGGCAGATAGGCCTTCGGGATCGGCTGCCCGCCGCCGTCGCCACCGCCGCCGCCGTTGCGAGGGCTCTTGCCGCCGCCAAACAGGCCGCGCAGCCGCTCGCGCACTTTGCCGATGACCTCATCGAGCTCCGGCGGGCCGTCCTGACGACGGCCCCCGCCCCACGGATCGCGTGGCTCGCGGTCGCGTCCGCCGCCCGGTTCGTCCCACGCCATGGGCGTGCCGCCCGTCTTCTCGTCGTTCATTGTCGCTGCCGCGCCTTCAGGTCGCTGCTCCCGCCCGATACCCCGTCGCGGTCGCTGTTGAATTCTCTAAGTGTTTGCACTTCAAGGAGTTGTACATCCGCAATGCGCAAGCATCCGATTGTACGGGGAGGTCTGCCCGACCTGCAACCAACCGTGCTCAGGCCTCCTGCAGTTCGGCCCGCTCCCCGGCGACAGGTTCCAGCGTGCGCAGCAGGCCGGCCTCGGCGCAGAGGTGCCGCAGGTATTCGGGGTCCATGTGCACGGTGATGACCCAGCCGCCGCCATCCTCGGCGTGCCGCTCGCCGGTCACCACGCCCATGGCATGGAAGCGGGCGCGCAGTCTCGCGGCGTTCGGCGGCACCTCCAGACTGACCGGGCCGACGCCACGGCGCATGCGCTCGGCCATGGCGTGTAGCAGCAGATCGATGCCCTGCCCGGTTCGCGCCGACAGCCAGACGCGCCGCGGCGCGCCCTCGTCGTTGCGGTCGATGCGCGGCGCCACGCCCTCGAGCCGGTCGATCTGGTTCATCACCACGAGGCTGGGAAGGGCGTCGGCGCCGATCTCCCGCAAGACCTCGATCACGTCGGCGGCGCGCTCCTCGCGCAGCGGGTCCGCCGCGTCGATGACCACGAGGAGCAGGTCCGACTGCGTGGCCTCCTCGAGCGTGGCGCGAAAGGCGGCCACCAGCTCGTGGGGCAGGTCGCGGATGAAACCGACGGTGTCGCTCAGCACCACGTGGCCGCTGCCCGGCAGATCGAGCCGGCGCAACGTCGGGTCCAGGGTCGCGAACAACTGATCGGCCACGTAGGTGCCCGCACCGGTCAGTGTGTTGAACAGCGTGGACTTGCCGGCGTTGGTATAGCCGACCAGGGAGACGGTGGGCATATCGGCGCGGGCGCGCGCACGACGACGCTCGTGCCGCTGGCGTCGCACCCGCTCCAGGCGCTCCTCGATCTGGCGCATGCGGCGCTCCACCAGCCGGCGGTCGATCTCCAGCTGGGTCTCACCAGGACCACCGCGCACCCCGATGCCGCCTTTCTGCCGCTCCAGGTGGGTCCAGCCGCGCACCAGGCGCGTGGCCATGTGCCGGCACTGGGCGAGTTCCACCTGCAGCTTGCCCTCATACGTGTGCGCGCGCCGGGCGAAGATGTCGAGGATGACGCCGGTACGGTCGGTGACGCGGCAGCGCAGCTCCCTTTCGAGATTGCGCTCCTGCGCCGGCGTGAGGCCGTGATTGAACAGCACTACCTCGGCGCCGAATGATTCGACGGCGGCCTTGAGCTCCTGAAGCTTGCCGCTGCCGATGAAATGCGCCGGGTCCGGTGATTGACGCGAGCCGGTGAGCGTGCCCACCACCTCGGCGCCCGCGGAACCGGCCAGCTCCACGAATTCCCGCAGCGACTCCTCGATCGGAGCGCCGCGCAGGCTGATGTTCACCAGGATTGCGCGCCGCCCCTGGGAGGGACGCTCAAACAGCGAGGTGGCCAGGGCCCGCTCCCGTAAGCTGCAAGTCCTGCCGCACGCCGCGCCGGGATGACCGCACCTTACTCCCCGGCACCCGCCGCATCCTCGTCGGTGCGCGGCAACTTGACGTTGCGCGCCGGGACGACCGTGGAAACCGCGTGCTTGTAGACCATCTGGCTGACTGAATTCTTCAACAGGATGACGAATTGATCGAAGGATTCGATCTGCCCCTGCAACTTGATGCCATTGACGAGGTAGATCGACACCGGGACGTGTTCCTTGCGCAGGGCGTTGAGGAACGGCTCCTGCAATGACTGTCCTTTACTCATTGTTGTTCTCCTTCTTTTGTTGCGCTTCTAGTTTTCGATTGCATCCAGCTTGTGCATTGTTTGCGCACGAGGATTTTCCACCGCCGCGGCGCCTGCCTCCCTGGCGGTACGCCCGCGTCATCCGGCCCCTATTACCTCCGATTGGCCGGGAACACGTCCGGGTTCGACAGTACGTCCCTTGCTACAAATTATACCCGTTAAATCTTGACATGCCGATGAAGAATATGTTCCACATTTCGCACCAGTTCATCGGCGTGATCTGCCCTGCCGGCATCCAGCCAGAGCGCGGCCGGCTCCGCCCGCAGCCAGGTCAGCTGCCGCTTGGCGAGCTGGCGCGTGGCGGTGACGGCGGCCCGGGTCATTCCCGAGCGGTCGCACCGGCCATCCAGGTATGCCCAGGCCTGCCGGTAGCCCACCACACGCATCGCCGGCAGGCCCGGGTGCAGGTCGCTGCGGTCGCGCAATCCGCGGACCTCCTCCAGGAACCCCTCCGACAGCATCTGGTGAAACCGCGCCTCCACGCGGCGCCGCAGCTCCTCGCGGTCGGCGGGGCACAGCACGAACTTCCACACACCGTAAGGCAGCTCGCCGCCGTGGGCAGCCCACCACTCGGTCATGCTGCGGCCGGTGAGGACGTGCACTTCCAGGGCCCGCTGTATCCGTTGCGGGTCGTTCGGGTGTATGCGGGCGCCGGCCTGCGGGTCGATCGCGGCCAGGCGCGCGTGCAGGGCTGCCCAGCCGAGCCGATCAGCCTGTGCCTGCAGGGCCGCGCGGGTGGCGGCATTCGCCGGCGGCAAGGGCGCCAGCCCGCGCTCCAGGGCCCGGAAGTACAGCCCCGTCCCGCCCACCAGCAGCGGCACGCGGCCGGCGCCGTGGATGGCCTCGATGGCAGCCAGGGCATCCCTGCGGAATTCTCCGGCCGAATAGCTCTCGCTCGGATCCCGGATGTCGATCAGGCGGTGGGGCGCGCGCCGCAGTACCTCCGGCGTCGGCTTGGCCGTTCCGATGTCCATGCCGCGATAGACCATCGCGGAGTCCACGCTGACGATCTCCAGCGGCAGGCGCCGCACGAGCTCGATGGCCGCGGCGGTCTTGCCGCTGCAGGTGGGGCCCATCAGGAATATGACCGCCGGGCGCGGCGGCGAGGTCGGCGTCTGCGGAGGCATGAAGCGGGATCCCGGGGATGGTCGTGGCGGCGAGGGCCGGGGGCGAGCTAGACGCGGGCCGCGAGCAGCCGCCTGAGATCGGCGGCGGTAACCCGGACCGCGATGCCTCGGCACACCAATGTCTTGACGTCGTGGCGCCCGGCGAGTTCCCGCAGCAGCACCGCGGCCTCCGCATCCGTGGACGGCAGCAGGGCGGCGGCACCGGCCCGGGCGATGCTCCCCAGGAGGGCTGTCCGCCGCGATTCGTGCCGCGCGTGCTGCTCGACGCCCGCCCGCACCACGCCCTCCAGCACCGCCTGCGCCGGGATCTCCCGCAGTGCGGCGGGCACGGCGCGCAGCATCACGGTGGCCGGCGCCGCGCGCTCGAGCTCCACGCCGCAGGCCGGCAGCAGGTCCGCCACGCGCTCGATGGCGGCCGCCGCCGGCGCATCGACCGTCATCGCGCACGGAAACAGCAACGGCCGGGGGGCCGTGGCCTGGGGATCGCCCGCGCCCTGCAGGGCGTCCAGCCACATCGCGACGCGGGCCCGCTGCGCATCGATCAGCAGCAGGTCGCCCGCCGCACGCGCGACGACGAGGCCACCCGGCAGCGCCATGACCGTGTCGACCTCGAGCGTGGGGTGCCGACCTGCCGCCGCAGGCGGCTCCGCGCCCGCCTCCGCCGCCGCGGCCCATGGCGCCGATTCGGGCGCATAGCCCGGACCGGCCTCGGCCACGGCCGCCGGCCGCGTCGGCCCGGCGAGCCGGCTCTCCCCGGGCGGCGGCTGCGCTGCCGGTTCGGGACCGCGCAGCGCCCGCCGCAGGGCGCTGAACACGAAGTCGTGCACCCGCCGGGTGTCCGCGAAGCGCACCTCGATCTTGGCCGGATGGACGTTCACGTCGAGCGCCTGTGGATCGATCTCCAGGTACAGGACGTAGGCCGGGTGGCGGCCCGCGGCGAGCGCATCCTCGTAAGCAAGACGCGTGGCATGCTGCAGGCGCGCGTCGCGCACCGGCCGGCCGTTGACGAACCAGAACTGCAGATCGCTCTGATTGCGCGCCCCGCCCGGGGCCGCGATCCACCCGCGCACGGCCAGGCCCGGGACCGCGGCCTCGACCGCCCGCGCGTGCCGCGTGAATGCCGCCCCACAGACCTTCTCCAGCCGGCCGGCGATCTGCGCATTGGACAAGGCCGGTCCGATCGCCAGCACGCGCTGCTGGTTGTGGGTGAGACGCAGGCCCAGATGCGGGCTCGCCAGTGCGATACGCCGCAGCCAGTCCTGGATGTGCAGAAACTCGGTGCGTTCGCTCTTCAGGAACCGCCGGCGCACGGGCGTGCTGAAAAACAGGTCGCGCACCTCGATTGTCGTCCCGGCGGCGTGCGCGGCCGGTGTCGGCCCCTCGATATCGGCCGATCCCTGCATGCAGACCGTCCATGCCTCGCCGCTGCCGCGCTCGCGCGAGGTCAGCGTCAGCCTCGCCACCGCGCCGATGCTCGCCAGGGCCTCGCCGCGGAAGCCGAGCGTGGCGAGGGCCGTCAGGTCCGCCAGTGATCGCAGCTTGCTGGTCGCGTGCCGCTGCAGCGCCAGCGGCATGTCCTCCCGGCGCATCCCGCCGCCGTCGTCGCGCACGCGGATGAGGCGCGCGCCACCCAGCTCGACGTCGACGTCAATCTGCCCGGCGCCGGCGTCGATGCTGTTCTCGACCAGCTCCTTGACGACGGAAAAGGGCCGTTCGATCACCTCGCCGGCGGCGATCTGATTGATGACGGACTCCGGCAGTAAGGCGATGCGCGGCGACATGCCACGCTATGGTAAATGCCGGCGCGAGCCCGGGTAAGAGCGGCGACGGCCGGGGGCGCGCGCCGCCGATCAGGGGTTCGAGGCCATGCGGCGCTCGCGCCGTTCGGCCATCAAGGTGCCCGGGGGCGGCGTGGTCTCGAAATACTGGCGTATGCCGTCGGCGATGGCGCGCGCCAGCTGCTTCTGGTGCGCGGCGGTGCGCAGCTTGCGCTCCTCCGCGGCGTTGGTGAGATATGCCGTCTCGACCAGGATGGACGGAATGTCGGGCGACTTCAGCACTACGAAGCCGGCGTGCTGCACCTGCGGCTTGCGCACGTTGCCGATGCGGTCGAGCCGGTCGAGCACCTCTTCGGCGACATCGGCGCTCGCCTCCATGGACGCCGTCTGCGACAGGTCGAGAAGCACCGATTTCAGCACGCTGTCCTTGTCGTCCCAGGTGACGCCGCCAATGTAGTCGGAGGAGTTTTCCCGGTCGGCGAGCCAGCGCGCCGCCTCGCTGCTGGCGCCGCGCTGCGAGAGGACATAGACCGAGGAGCCGGCGACATCGGGGTTCTTGTAGGCGTCCGCGTGCACCGACACGAACATGTCGGCGCGGTGTTCGCGTGCCTTCTCGATGCGTTTGCGCAGCGGGATGAAATAGTCGCCGTCGCGCGTGAGGACCGCGCGCATGCCCTCGACGCGATTGATCTCCTCGGCCAGCCGGCGCGCGATCGCCAGGGTGACGTCCTTCTCGCGCGTGCCCTTGCGGCCGATGGCGCCCGGGTCCTCGCCGCCGTGGCCAGCGTCGACCGCGACGATGATGTCGCGCCCGCTACCGGTGCGCGAAACCTGCGCCGGCGGCTTGGCCGGCGGGCTGGGCGCCATGGCGACCTGTCCGGTGTCCTCCTGCGCGGCCTTCGCCTCGGGTCGCGGCGTTGCTGCCCCGGCGGCGGGCGCGGGCGGGAGGGCGGCGAGCGTCTGCGGCGGCGGCCTCGAGGGCCCGTCGGTCAGCTCGATGAGCAGGCGGTGACCATAACGATCGTTCGGCTTTAGCAGGGCGCTGCGCACCACCACCGGGTGCGTCACGTCGAACACCACACGCGTGCCGCCGTCCGGCTTAGGTCCATGCCGGACGGCACGCAGCAGGCGATGCGCGGCATCGGGCTGCGGCAGGGGTTTCGGCACCTGGGTCGCCGTCAGGTCGATGACGACGCGGTGAGGGTTGTCGATGGTGAAGACCTCGTACCGGACCGGGGCGCTGAGGTCGAAGACCACTCGGGTGTTGTCCGGGGCCGGCCA
Source organism: Gammaproteobacteria bacterium (assembly GCA_041395385.1). GTDB lineage: Bacteria > Pseudomonadota > Gammaproteobacteria > JAJPIJ01 > JAJPIJ01 > JAJVHZ01. The sequence continues at coordinate 26,492 of JAWLAN010000022.1, read as the reverse complement.
CAGTCGCAGATTCTGGACCTCCAGCGCGGTCACGGGCAGCGACATCAGCAACGCGGCGAGGGAGGTGAGGAGACGCATTTCGGGAGCGCAGTTTCGCTTATTCTGGGATAGTCACCATATTCTTAGCTGTTACCGCCCAAAATTCAACCTGTTAGTTATGGAAACGCGTTATATGCCTGTTTTCGCGCCGTTTGCCCAAGCAAGGCCAGTCCCACAGCGACTCCGGCTCCGTGCCTAGAGCGCGTCGATGATCGCCGCTCCGCGCGCGCTTCGGGCCTGCAGGTGAGCGATCCGTTCGGTGGGGGAGCCGCCCGCGCTGAGCGTGACCGCGAGGTCGTAGTCCTTCAGGACGGGGTATCCCTGCGCGGGCCACTCCACGAGGCAGACGGCCTCGCCCTGCAGGTAGTCGCGTATCCCCATTTCCTCCAGCTCGTAGGGGTCGCGCAGGCGGTAGAGGTCGAAGTGATTGACGATCAGCCTCGCAGTCCGATACGGCTCGACCAGGGTGTAGGTCGGGCTCTTGACCGTCCCCGTCACCCCGAGCGCGCGCAGCAGCCCGCGCACGAGCGTGGTCTTTCCGGCACCGAGATCCCCGTACAGGAACACGATCGTCCCCGCCGCAAGCAGGCCGGCGAGACGCGCGCCCAGCGCCTCGGTCTCCTGCTCCGAGCGCAACGTGCGCGACGCGGTGCGGGCCCCGGTCTGCGTTTCCACCGTCGCGCTAGCCGTTGACGAGGGCACGCAGCCAGGGCATGAGGTCGGTGGCGATGAGGCCCCGCTCGCCCGTCTCCGCGGCGCGATCCCCGGCCTCGGCGTGCACGCAGACGCCGAGCTGCGCGGCATCCTGGAGGCCGAGCCCCTGCGCCAGCAATGCGGCGATCACCCCGGTGAGCACGTCGCCCACTCCCCCGGAACCCATGCCGGGATTGCCGGCGGCGCAGACCGCCAGCCCCCCGGCGCTGCAGACGACCGTGCCGGCGCCCTTAAGGATGCAGACCCCGCCATAGCGCTGTTGCAGGCGCGCCGCGGCCGCATAGCGATCCTGCTGCACGAGGCCGACGCTGCCCCCGAGCAGGCGAGCCGCCTCCCCGGGGTGCGGGGTGAGGATCCAGTCATCCCGTCTGCAATCCTCCATCGCCAGTAGATTCAGGGCGTCGGCGTCCACCACCAGCGGCTGTTTCGCCTCGAACACACGGGCCAGCAGGCCAAGTGCCCACTCACTGCGTCCCAGGCCCGGGCCGATCGCAATCGCGTCTGCGCGAGCCAGCAACGGTTCCAGCTCGGCCGGGGACTCCACACCGTGGCTCATCAACACCGGGCACTGGGCGGCAATGCCCGGGGCGTGGCGGGCGCGCGTGGCCAGGCTGACCAGGCCGGCCCCGGTGCGTGCCGCCGCCTCGCCGGCGAGCCGGACCGCGCCCGTGTAGCCGGCATCGCCGCCGATCACCAGCACGTGCCCGTAGTGACCCTTGTGGCCCGTGCGCCGGCGCCGCGGCAGCAGCTGCATGAGCGGCGCCCGCGCGATGCGCACTGCCGAAGGCGAGACGGCGTCGTAGACCTGCGGCGGAACGTCCAGATCGCAGAAATACAGCCGGCCGGTGTGATCCGCCGCCGCGCCCGTCAGCAGGCCCTGCTTCAGGCCGATGAAGGTGACGGTGGCATGGGCGCGGATCGCCGCGCCGAGCGGCTGCCCGGTGTCCGCATGCAGTCCGGAGGGGATGTCGATCGCCAGCACCGGCGCGCGGCAGGCGTTGACCGCCAGGCGATCGCCTCGGCGTGCGCGCCCGCCACGTCGCGGTCCAGCCCGGTGCCCAACAGCGCGTCGACGACCACGTCGGCGTGCAACGCGGCACCTGCGCCCAGGGCAGCACCGGCACCCCTTCCGCCTCCAGCCGCTGCAGGTGCGCGCGCGCGTCGCCGCGCACCGTCTGCACGTCCCCGACCACGCGCACCTCGACGGTCAGGCCCGCGCGGCGGGCGAGCCGCGCCAGCACGAAACCGTCGCCGCCGTTGTTGCCGGTGCCGGCGATCACCGCGATCGAAGCGGCCTGCGGCCAGCGCTGGCGCAGCACCTCGAACGCGGCGTTGCCCGCGCGCTCCATCAGCACGGCGCCGCCGATCCCGTGGGTGTGGATCGCGGCGCGGTCCAGCTCCCTCACACCCTCGGCGCGGTAGAGCTGACGCGGAAGTTCGGTGGTCACGCCGCTCATCGCGCCATCGACTCAGATCCGGAAGTGCTGGGTGCGATAGTGCCGCAACTCCTCGATCGAGTCGCGGATGTCGTTGAGCGCGAGATGCGAGGAATTCTTCTCGTAGAGGGGAACATTCGGCGCCCAGCGACGGACCAACTCCTTGACGGTGCTGACATCGAGGTTGCGATAGTGAAAGAATTTCTCCAGCCGCGGCATGAGACGGAACAGGAAACGGCGATCCTGGCAGATGCTGTTGCCGCACATCGGCGAGGTCCGCGGCGGCACGAATCCGGCGAGAAAGGCCAGAGTCTGCTCCTCGGCCTCGGCCGCGCCGAGTGTGCTGGCGCGCACCCGCGCCGTGAGCCCCGACTTGGCATGCTGGGCGGTGTTCCACTCGTCCATGGCGGCGAGCACGGCGTCGCTCTGGTGTATCGCGAGCACCGGCCCTTCGGCAATGATGGCGAGCTGCGGATCGGTGACGACGGTTGCGATCTCGATGATATGATCGGTATCCGGGTTCAGCCCGGTCATCTCCAGATCGATCCAGATCAGATTGTCGGCGGAGACTGTCACTTGCGCTTTCCTTTCCGGGCCAGGCCCGGCCATGCATGCATCCAACGATGAACACCTTCACCTACGTCTTCCTTGCAGTGCTGGCGCTGAACCTCGGGCTGCACATCTGGCTCGACCGCCGCCACCTGCGGCACGTGCTGGCGCATCGGTCCGCCGTCCCCGACGCCTTCGCCGGCCAGATCCCGCTCGCATCGCATCAGAAGGCCGCTGATTATACGACGGCCCGACTGCGCTTTGGCCTCGTCGAAACCGTGATCGGCGCGATCGTGCTGCTGGGCTGGACGCTGGGCGGCGGATTCGACCTGCTGGATCGCTGGGTGCGCGGCCTCGGATGGCCGGAGGTCGCCACCGGGGTGGCCTTCCTGCTCGCCGGATTTCTGCTGCTGGCGATCATCGATCTGCCGGCCCAGGCCTACCGCACCTTCGTCATCGAGCAGCGCTTCGGTTTCAACCGCACCACGATGAGGACCTTCCTCTCCGATCTGCTCAAGAGCGCGGCGCTGCTGCTGGCGCTGGGCGCGCCGCTCGCCGCGCTGGTCATCTGGCTGATGCGGAACTCCGGCGCGCTGTGGTGGTTTTACGTCTGGCTGGCCTGGACCGGCTTCAGCCTGCTCATGCTGTGGGCGTTTCCGGTGTTCATCGCGCCGCTGTTCAACAAGTTCGAGCCCCTCACCGACGGCGGGCTGGTCGATCGCATCGAGCGCCTGCTCGCGCGCACCGGCTTCCGCTCGAGCGGGCTGTTCGTCATGGACGGCTCGCGCCGCTCGGCGCACGGCAACGCCTACTTCACCGGTTTCGGCGCCAACAAGCGCATCGTCTTCTTCGACACGCTGCTGAAGGAGCTCAGCGGCGAGGAGATCGAGGCGGTGCTCGCGCACGAGCTCGGCCACTTCAAGCGCAGGCACGTCGTCAAGCGCGTGGCGGCGATGACGGTCGTGAGCCTCGTCGGCCTGGCCGCGCTGGGCTGGCTCAGCGGGCAGCCGTGGTTCTACAGCGGCCTGGGCGTCTCCACGCCGTCGGTGCACACGGCGCTGATGCTGTTCCTGACCGTCTCGCCGGTGTTCACCTTCGTGCTGCAGCCGCTGCTGAGCGGCTGGTCGCGCCGGCACGAGTTCGAGGCCGACGCCTACGCGGTGGAGCAGTCCGACGGCCGCGCGCTGATCCACGCGCTGGTGAAGCTCTACAAGGAGAACGCCAACACGCTGACGCCCGATCCCCTGTATTCGGCCTACCACGACTCCCACCCGCCCGCGCCGATACGCGTGGCGCATCTGCAGGCGTTGATGCGTTGACCATGCGGGCGATCCACGCGTCGGTTTTGTGGCTGGCCGCGATGGCGGCATTCGCTCCGGCCTCCTGGGCGGCTGACGCCGAGCGCGGGCGGCAGCTGAACGCGACCAACTGCCAGCAGTGTCACGGCGACGAGCTGTATCGCGGTTCGGCTCGCAAGGCCGGCAGCGTCGCGGCGATCGCCGAGCAGGTACGCAAGGGCGAGCAGGCCCTCGGCCTGGGTTGGAGCGACAAGGATGTCGCCGACGTGACGGAGTACCTCAACAAGACCTATTACCGGCTGGCCCGCTGACGGCCCGCCGTCGCGCCGGCGGGCGCCGCGCGCCGCGGCCCGGCGATTCTAGTAGACCAGGGTGAAATTCAGCGAGCCGTACTGGCTGGAGTCGTCCTGCTCCTCGAACTCCTGCGTGCGGTAGACCTGCGAGTAGGTGAGCTTCATCCGCTTGAAGGTCACGCCCGCTCCCCAGATGAAATCGCCGACGAAATTCTCCTTGTCCACGCGGTGGGAGTCGCCAAAGGTGTTGCCGTCGAGAAAGATGTCGCGCAGCACGGCGCGGCCGGTGACGGCGCCGAAGACGTGTATGCCGAAGCGATCCGCGTCGTGGCGCGGTGCGTCCGCCGTCAGCACCGGCGCGCTGACGTCGCCGCCCGGCCGGATCAGCGAGGTGCCGAAGTCCGACGGTATGTTGCGGCCGAACCGCAGCTCCATGCCGGCGTTGGCGTAGGTGTAGACGGTGCCCGCCGCCGCGCCGGCGTGCCCGATCACGTCCGCGCCCAGCAGCGAGGCAGGCTCGAAGTAATCCCAGAAGCGCTGCTTGCGCTGGTAGAACAGCGAGAAGGCCACCTCGTTGTCGAGCTGGTTGTCCCAGCCCTTGGCCGTGGCGATGTCCCGGACCTCGTGGACGAAGTTCTGGGTCTCCTCGCCGAGCGCAGCCGGACCCACCAGCCCGAGCTGCAGCTCGAAGGTATCGAGCGCGCGGGTGTTCTTGCTGTTCAGCGACAGGCCGCCGAACAGCCACCCCGCGTAGGGTCGATCATCGGGGACGAGCTCGCGCTGCTGAATGTCCTGCGGCGTGAACAGCTTCTGTCCGGCGAAGAACCCGACGTTCTTCTCGCGTCCCGGCTGGAACCGATCCATGGACCCGAAGAATCCGCGCATCCATGCCGGCGTGTGCTCCCACTGCCTGAACTGGCGCAGGTCGCGCGACATCCAGGACAGCTTGATGCCGTTGGTGTAGTAGCGATCGTCGTCGGTGAACAGATCGTTCTCGAACAGCACGCTGAAGGTGCCGCAGGCGAAGGAGCGGTGCACCGGATCGTCGCAGGAGCCCTCTTCCGCCGCCATCGCGGCGGCGGGAGCCATCGCGATGGCGAACGCGAGCCATGCGCCGCGGGTGTCGCGGGACCCCGCCGACGATGCGAGCCCGCTCGTCATAGATCCCTGCGCGCCGCGAGCGCGTGCGACAGCGTCCCGCCGTCGACATAGCCCAGCTCGCCGCCGAGCGGAACGCCGTGCGCGATGCGCGTCGCGCGCAGGCTGCGGCGATGCGCGATCTGGGCGATGTAGTGCGCCGTCGCCTCGCCCTCCACGGTCGTCCCGGTCGCCAGTATCACCTCTTGTACCTCCCCCCGATCGAGCCTGTCGGCAAGCTTGTCGATGCCGATGTCCTCCGGGCGTATGCCGTCGAGCGGCGACATGCGTCCCATCAGTACGAAATACAGTCCACGATAATCCGCGGACTGCTCGATGGCGCTCACGTCCGCCGGACTCTCCACCACGCACAGCAGCGAGCGGTCACGCCTTGGACTCGCGCACAGCGTACACAACGGCGTCTCGCTGAAATTGCGGCACTGCTCGCAGTGCCCGACGCGCTGGATGGCGGCGAGCAGCGTCTCGGAGAGCCGGCGCCCGCCCTCCCGATCGCGTTCGAGCAGATGGAAGGCCATGCGTTGCGCCGTCTTCGGCCCGACACCGGGCAGACAGCGCAATGCCTGGATGAGCTGGTCGAGCAGCGGTGCTTCGCTCACCGTGCAGGGACGCCTCGCCCGCGGCGCCGGCTCAGAACGGCAGCTTCATGCCGGGCGGGAGCGACATGCCCGCCGTCAGGCCCGAGAGCTTGTCCTTGCTGAGCTGCTCGACCCTGCGCACGGCGTCGTTGACGGCCGCCGCGATCAGGTCCTCGAGCATGGCCTTGTCGTCCTGCATCAGGCTCGGGTCGATCTCCACCCGCTTCACGTCGTGCCGGCCGGTCATGGTGATCTTGACCATGCCCGCACCGGACTCGCCGGTGACCTCCATGGCCGCGATCTGCTCCTGCGCCCGCTGCAGGTTCTCCTGCATCTGCTGCGCCTGCTTCATCAAATTGCCCAATGGGCCTTTCATGGCTGGTTCCTCGATATCGATGCAAAAATCCGTTCAATCCGGCGCCCGGGGGCTCACCTTCTCGACGATGGCCCCGAAGCTCTCGCGCAGCGCGGTCACGTTCGGATCGCTCTCGATGGCGGCGAGCGCCGCCTCCTCGCGTTCCACCTCGCGCCGGCTGCGGGCCTGCGCCGGGGACTCCGCGCCCTGAACCTCCTGCAGGCTCAACTGCAGCCTGAGGTGCGCCCCGTGGCGCGCCTGGACGGCCTGCTCGAGGCGGCCCTCCGCCGCCGGGCTGCGCAGGTTCGCGTACGCCGGCGCAAGCGCGAGCCGGAACAGATTGCCTTCGGTGCCAAGATACACGCATTGCGCGGCGAGTTCCCGCACCCTGCCGCTCACGCCGAGCTCGTTCAGCATCACGCTCCACGGCGTGGATTCCGCGCGGGGGCCCGGCGCGCCGCCGGGCGCCGAGGGCGCGGGCGCGGCCACCGCCTGCGGCGGCGCATCGGCGCGGACCGAACGCCCCGCACCGCCCGTCCTCGCCGCGCCGCTCTCCGGCGCCGATGGCGCGGCCGGCTCCGCCCCCGCCGGGCGGAATGCCAGCATGCGCAGCAGGACCATCTCCAGGCCGCCAGCCGGATCCGGCGACAACGGCAGATCGCGCCGCCCGATCAGACCGATCTGGTAGTAAAGCTGGCAGTCCTCCGGCGAGAGTCGCGCCGCCAGCGCGCGCAGCCCCTCGTCCTCCTCGAGGGTCTCGCCCTCGGCGCCGAGCACCTGCACGACCGCCATCCGCTGCAGCAGCGCCAGCAATTCCGCGAGCACGGCGGAGAAATCCGGATTCGCCTCGGCGATGCGCCGTGCCTGGCGCAGGGCCGCCGCGGCGTCCCCCTGGACGAGCAGGCGCAGCAACTCGAAGATCTGCTGGCGATCGATCGTGCCCAGCATGGCGCCGACCTCGGCCTCGCGCAGCGCGCCGCCGCCGAAGGCGATCGCCTGGTCGAGCAGGCTCAGGGCGTCGCGCACGCTGCCGTCGGCAGCGTCCGCCACCAGTCGCCGCGAATTGCGGTCGCTCTCGACGCGCTCCTTCACCAGGATGTGCTCGAGGTGCTTTTCGATCTGCGCCGGCGTCAGCCGCTTCAGGTTGAACTGCAGGCAGCGCGAGAGGATCGTCACCGGCAGCTTCTTCGGATCGGTGGTCGCCAGCAGGAACTTCACGTGCGGCGGCGGCTCCTCCAGCGTCTTCAGCAGGGCGTTGAAGCTGTGGTTGGAGAACATGTGCACCTCGTCGATGAGGTACACCTTGTAGCGGCCCCGCGTCGGCGCGTAGTGCACGTTGTCGAGCAGCTCGCGGGTCTCGTCGACCTTGGTACGCGAGGCGGCGTCGACCTCGATCAGATCGACGAAACGGCCTTCGTCGATCTCGCGGCAGGCGGAGCATTCCCCGCAGGGTTTCGAGCTCACGCCCGCCTCGCAGTTCACCGCCTTGGCAAAGATGCGCGCCAGCGTGGTCTTGCCGACGCCGCGCGTGCCGGTGAACAGGTAGGCATGGTGCAGGCGGCCCTCGTCGAGGGCGTGCACCAGGGCCTGCAGCACGTGCTGCTGACCGACCATGTCTTCGAAGCGGCGCGGCCGCCACTTGCGGGCGAGTACCTGGTAGCTCATGGGCGCTATCGTCTCGGTGTGTGGACAGCTTGCTCGTTGCCTCGGCCGCAAGCCGTCGGCCAACGCGACTGGCCCGCCGGCCGGCAACGAATGGAGGCGGCCGCGCCAGCCACACCCCGGCGCACGCATCGGCTGTTACCGCTGCTCCCTTCCGGGCCTGACGGGGTTCACAACTTAGCGTCGCGGGGGGACCGACGCGGCCACCATCGACAGTACACCGACCGTCCGTGTCGGTGGGCCGGGCATTCTACCATCGAACGCGCGCGGCGCTCAGTTGCCCTGACGGCCGGCAACGGCTACCGGCGTCCTGAAGGTGACGACTGCCCTCAGTCCGTGCGGCTGCGCCTCCTCGAGGCCGAGCTGTGCCCCGTGCATCTCGACGATCCGCTGCACGATGGACAGCCCTATGCCAACGCCGGCGATGTCCCGCCCGGCGCCGCGATAAAAGCGCTGCAGGACCTTGTCACGCTGGTCCGCGGGGATTCCAGGTCCGTTATCGACCACGACCAGAGTCACCCGCCCGTCCTCGCCCGCCACTCGCGCCTCCACCCGCCCCTCGTCGGACGTGTAACGAATAGCGTTGTCCAGGAGATTGCGAACCATGATCGACAGGGCATCGCCATGACCCGGGATCCCGCAATCCCCCGAGCGCGAGAAATCGAGGTGTATTCCACGTGCCCGCGCCGATGGCAACGCCGCATCGACACCGTCGGCGGCGACCTGCGCGAGGTCGACGGTGGGCAAGGCGGCGAACTCATGGGCGTCCATACGGGCAAGCGCCAGAAGCTGACCGACCAGGTGAGCGGCCTGGGACACCGCGGTGTCGATGGCCTCCAGCGCCTTGCGGCGCGTGGCATCGGAGTCGGTGCGCAGCGCGAGCTGCGCGTGCGTCTTCAGCCCGGCGAGCGGCGTTCTCAGCTCGTGCGCGGCGTCGGCGGTGAATCGTCTCTCCTTCTCGAGAGACTCCGTCAATCGGCCGACGAGCACGTTGATCGCGTCGACCAGGGGTCTCACCTCGGTCTGCACGGCCCCGGTGTCGAGCGGGTCCATGCGCTCCGGTCCGCGGCCGCGAATGACCGTCGCCAGGCGCCGCAATGGTTGGAGCGAGATACTGACGGAATGCCAGAGGATGAGCGCCAGCAGGATCAATGCGGCGATGGGCGGACCGAGGATCTTGACGGTGAGCTCGTTGAGCAGGCGGTTCCTGACGCTGTGCAGTTCGGCCACCCGCACGACGACCACACGGGAGGGGTCGTGCGCGGTGTACACCCGCCACCCACCCTCTTCGCCAGCCGTGTCGGAGAACCCGTCGGTGTCGTCCGACAAGGGCTCGTCCGGTGCCCGGACGGAGTGGAAGCGATGCGCCCCATCCGCGACAGAGAACTGGAAGGCGAGCTCCGTGCTGTATCGATGCGCCGCCAGGTGCGCATTCACCTCCTCGACACCCGCGCGTATGCTCTCGCTCCGATCCTTCGAGCCGTAATGCTGCTCGAGCAGTTCGCCGCTGATCAGCGACAGCAGGACCCGCGCGGACTGCGCCAGGTGGGCGTCGAACACCGAGTTGATCTCCGCGCGCGCCGTCAGGAACACCATCACCGAGACGATCAGCCAGACGCACAGCGTTGCCGACAGTATCCACGTCAGCAACGCCGTGCGCAGCGATCTCATTCGGCTTCCCGGTCGACGATGTAACCGACACCCCTGACCGTACGGATGAGGCTGCTGCAGAGCTTGCGCCGCAGGCTGTGTATGTGCACCTCCACGGCGTTGCTCTCGATCTGCTGGGTGCCGGGGTAGATGTGCGCCTCCATCTGCGGCCGGGAGACCACCTTGCCGAGGTTCTCCAGCAGCAGCAACAGCAGGTCGTATTCGCGGCGCGACAACGGCACCACCGCATTGTCCCACCGCACCGTATGCGAACCGGCATCCACGCACAGCCGCCCGCGGCTGATGGTCGTGACCGCCGCGGCGCGGCCGCGGCGCGTCAGAGCACGCACGCGTGCCAGCAGTTCCTCCAGTTCGAACGGCTTGGTGACGTAGTCATCGGCGCCCTGATCGAGACCGGCGACACGATCATCGGTGCGGTCCCGCGCCGAGAGTATCAGCACCGGGGTCTGCCGGCCGGACTCACGCAAACGCCGCAGCACCTCCAACCCGGATATCGTCGGCAGGTTGAGGTCCAGTATCACCGTCGCGTAGCGGTGCGCGTGCAGCAACTCGATTGCGCGCGCGCCATCCTGCGCCCAGTCGACCTCGTAGCCCTCCTCGCGCAATGACACGGCGAGTCCATCGCCGAGCAACGGATCGTCCTCCACCACGAGCAGCCGCATGTCGCTGTGAGCCCCGCTGTAAGCGCGACGAGAGATCGCGCACGCGATAACTTAGCGTCCCAATCCCGCCACATGCAACCGGTTTCAGCGCGTCGCGGCCGCGGAGCCGGAATCTGCAACGCCCGCCGGCGCCGCGCGGCCGCCGGCGGGCGAAACCGGCATGCAGCCGCCTACGCCGTGGCCTCTGTGGCCGCGCGAGCGCGCGGTGCCCGCACCGCCGGCAACTGCAGCTCGGGAGGATGAGATGCGTCCATCAGCGAGGCGCCGCCGTCGGCGCGGATCACCTGGCCGGTGATCCAGCCGGATTCGGGCGCGCACAGCAGCGCCACCGCGTTGCCGATGTCCGCCGGCGTGCCCAGACGCCCCATCGGCGTCCAGCCGCCGCGATGCCAGCGCCGCAACGCGTCCTGCGCCGGTGCGGGCAGGCTGTTCAGAACGCTGTCCTCGATCCAGCCCGGGCTCACCGCGTTGACGGTGATGCCGCGCGGCGCGAGCGCCACGGCGAGATAGCGCACCACCGACTCCATCGCCGCCTTCGCCGACCCCATGGCCACCCACGGCTGCAGGCTGCCGGTGCGGCCGCCGTTGGTGTGCGTCACGGCGACGATGCGGCCGCCCTCGCCCATCTTCCTCGCCGCCTCCCGGGCGGAGAACAGGAAGCCCTTCACCTGCGAATCGAACGCCGCATCCCATTGCGCCTCGGTGATCGCGAGCGGCGGATAGAAGAACTCCGGTGCCTCGGGGCGGGCATTGGCGATGAAGACGTCGATGCCCCCGAACTCCGCCTGCACCTTGCGGATCATGGCCAGCACCTCGCCGGTACGGGTCACGTCCGCCTGCACGAGCAATCCGTCGGCGCCCAGGCCCCGTATCCGCTCCAGCGTCTCCTCGGCGGCCGCGCGGTTGCGGTAATAGTGCACGGCGACCCTCGTGCCCTGGCTGGCGAGCTTCAGCGCGATGCCGCGGCCGATGCCGCGCGAACTGCCGGTGATGAGCGCGTACCTCTGCTTGAACGTCATGATCGTCTGCTCCTTCCGCGGCGGACTGAACGGACTGGACCTGCGTCGCGGCGCCGCACCCGCGGCCGGTCCCCATGCCGGAGATCAGACTCCGTCGGTGCCTCGGTCTGGCCGGGGTGGGCGGCGCATGACCGTCACCGCCTCGCCGGCGATCCCCCAGTTGTCGGTGTCGACCTCGTCGATGACGACGAAGGTCGTCCGCGGGTCCTTGCCCAGCACGTTCACGAGCAGCTCGGTGGCGCCGCGTATCAGGGCCGCCTTCTGCTCCGCGGTGACGGCCTCACGCGTGATGCGGATGTTCACGTACGGCATGGCTCCTCCTTGCGAAGATCGGATGATTGAGGTTGCCGAGCCACGCGCCCGCACTGACGAGCAGCAGCCCGGCGGCAATCCACCACGACACGGTTTCACCCAGGACCGGGACGGCGGCGAAGCCGGAGATCGCCGGCACCAGCGCCATCAGGCTGCCGGTACGCGCCGTGCCGAGGGCCTCGATGGCCTTCAGATAGAAGATCATCGCCACGATCATGGCCATGACCCCCTGATAGAACCCCTGCGACGCCGCGACCGTCCACGACACCGCGCCGATCTGCTTGGGCAGCAACGCGAGGTAGACGGGGAGGTAGATCGCCGCGGCGATGAGGCTCACGCCCAGCGTGGCGGACCAGGGCGGCACGCGCCAGTGGCGCGCCAACACCGTGTAGAGCGCCCAGCACAGCGAGGCGGCCACCATCAGCAGCGCCCCGATCATGCTCGTGCCCGCCGCCATGTTCTCGATGGCGAGGCTCAGCACGCCCAGCGCGATCACGCCGAGGGCCAACGCGCGCATGCGCCCGGGGCGCTCGCCGGTGACGAGCCAGGAGAACAACGCGATCTCGAACGGCAGCAGACCGGGGAGCAGCACCGCGGCATGCGCGGCCGGCACGAATCGGAAGCCGCTGTAGACCAGCAGCGCGTAGCCGAGTCCGCCGAGCAGCGCGAGGGTGATCATCCGGACGCCGAAAATGCCGGGCGGCCGCCGCCACAGCCACAGCGGCAACAACACCAGCGTGGCCGTGCCCAACCGCAGTGCGGTGACGTCAAAGGCGCTCAGGCCGCTGGTGCCGCCGAAACGCGACATCAGGATGAATCCGCACCAGATCGCCACCGTCAACGCGGCGCAGGCGTAACCGTACGCGCTCCCACGCTCCCGCGGCGAGGAACCCGGGGCGGCGGCATCGCGCATCGGACTCCCGGGTGACCTTGCGCCCCGCGATGCCGCGCCCGAGCGCCTGGCAGCGCGGCGCGCCGGCGCGTATGCCGGGGCCTCCCGCCGGTCCGCATCGATGAGCCACGTGCGCATGTCGTCCTCCTCCTCTCTCAGCCAGGGTCCCGCGCGAGGCGGGCCGGCGCCTCGCCGCTCCCGCCACGCCCGCTCCGGGTATCGTGGATTGAAGTGTGGGATCCGTGGCTTTATCATTCAAATTGATTGTTATGATTTCTGACATCAACGAAAGTGATTTCAGGCGGGCCGACCTGAACCTGCTGCTGGTGTTCAGCGCGCTCCTGCGCGAGGGCAGCGTGACGCGCGCGGCGCAGCGGCTCTACCTCGGTCAGCCGGCGGTGAGCGCGGCCCTGGCGCGCCTGCGCGATCTCTTCAAGGACGAGTTGTTCCTGCGCACCGCGCGAGGCATGGAACCGACGGCGCGTGCGCTGGAGCTGGCCGACCAGTTGCGCCCGGCGCTGGCGCAGATCCATGGCGCCGTGTTCGGCACGCCGCGCTTCGACGCCGCCAGCGCCGAGCGCAGCTTTCGGCTCGGCATGCCCGACAGCATCGAGGTGGCGCTGATGCCGACGCTCATCCGGTGCCTCGGGGAGCGGGCGCCGGGGGTACGGCTCGTGAGTCAGCTCGCCGGCCGCGAGCAGGGCGCGCGCCTGCTCGACGGCAACGAGATCGATCTCGGTATCTCGCGCTTCAGCGAGATCTCCGCATGGCACCGGCAGCAGGCGCTGTACGAGGAGGGCTATTCCTGCCTCTACGACGGCAGGCGTCTGGGTCTGGGCTCGCCGATCGCCCTGCAGGACTACCTCGCGCATCCGCACCTGCTGATGTCGTTCGTCGGCGACTTCGAGGGCGTGGTCGACGTGCCGCTCAGGCGCATGAAGCGCCGGCGCCGCGTCGTGCTGTCGACGACGCGGTTCTCGACACTGCCGTTCATCCTCACGGAGACCGACACGATTGCCACGCTGCCAACCTCGATGGCGCGGCGATGCGCGCGGGTGTTCGGCCTCACCTTCAGTCCGGCGCCGGTGCCTCTGGAGACCTTCACGATCTCGATGATGTGGCACGCGCGCTCGGACCAGGACCCGGGCCACGTCTGGCTGCGCAATCTCATCACCGAGCTCGTCCGCGAGGAGGCCGTCGCCCCGGCCGCCGCGCCGGCGCGGCGGCGAGGCGCGAGGCGATGATCGCCGCTGTCGCGGGCGTCGGCACGTCCGCCATTTGTTATGCTGATGCCACCATGCCGCGACACCGGGAAATGCAGGCCGGCCACGTTCGCCACGTCCTGGCGGCGTGGCTCGCTCTCGTTCTGATCGCTGCCGCGCCGTCGCCCGCCTCGGCCGCGCCCGCCGACGTGCGCTTCGGGATGTACGTCACGGGCATCCATGGCCTGGACGTGGTGAACAACAGCTACGACATGGATCTCTACGTCTGGTGGGTGAGCGAGAAACACGCCATCAACCCGGTTTCGGACTTCCAGATCGTCAACGGGCGTCACTGGCAGGTGCGCAGCGTGAACAGCCGCACCCTGCCGGACGGCAGCCGCTACAACGCCGCCTTCGTCTCGGCCACGGTGAACCACAACTGGAACCTGCGGCGCTATCCGTTCGATCGGCACGTCCTGCGCGTCATCTTCGAGACTCCCTACACCGCCTCGGAGCTGCGCCTGGTGCCCGACATCGTCGACAGCAAATTGAGCGAACTGGTCGATCTGCCCGGCTTCCGGCTCGGCACCCTGCGGCTGCTGGAACACGTGAAGGGCTACGACACGCGCTTCGGGCTGGGCACGGAGAAGGCGGATCAGTTCTCGCGCGTGGTCATGGAGCTGGAGATAACGCGCGACAGCCAGTACCTGGTCGCGACCCAGTTCACCGGGCTGCTGGTGGCGAACCTCATCAGTTTGCTCATATACATGGTCAACGTCTCGGCGCTGGGCATACGCGCCACGCTGGCCACCACCGCCATCCTCGCCGGCGTCGGCAACGTGTACACCCTGGGAGAGCACGTGACGCGGGCGGCGCGCTCGCTGCTGGTCTCGCAGCTCGCGACGGCGACCTTCCTGATGATCGTCGTCGCGCTGGTCACCTCGATCGCGGCGGAGTGGCTGCTCGAGCGCGACCGCGGCCAGGCGGCGGTGCGCCTGAACTGGACCGCGTGCATCGTGGTGACGATCCTGTTCCTCGCCTACGTCACCTGGCTGGTGGTGGAGGCGATGTCCTAGCCGGGACCGGCTACACTACAGGAACGCATCGCATCAGGATGCGGCGGCGAAGGGCATGCTGTTGCGAGCCGGTCGCCGGGACGAGAATCGAAGGGTTGAAATCATGTACAAGGTCTTTGGCTCCTCGCACTCCGGCAACAGCTACAAGCTGAAGCTGTTGCTGAGCCAGCTGCAGATCCCGCACACCTGGCAGGAGGTGGACATACTGCAGGGGGCGACGCGGACGCCGGAATTCCTCGCCATGAACCCGGACGGCAAGGTGCCGTTGCTGCAGGTCGAGCCGGGGGTTTACCTGCCGGAATCCAACGCCATCCTCTGCTACCTCGCCGAGGGCACCCCGCTGTGGCCGGCCGATCGCTGGGGCCGCGCCGACACCCTGCACTGGATGTTCTTCGAGCAGTACAGCCACGAGCCCTACATCGCCGTGGCGCGGTTCGTCATGAAGTTCCTGGCGGCCGATCACCCGCGCCGCGCCGAGGTCCCCAATCTCTACGAGCGCGGCCACAAGGCACTGGCGGTGATGGAGCAGCATCTGTCCGCGCACCCGTTCTTCGTCGGCGATGCCTACTCGATCGCCGACATCGCCCTGTTCGCCTACACGCACGTCGCCGAGGACGGCGGCTTCGAGCTCGAGCGCTACCCGGCGGTGACCGCCTGGATCGAACGGGTCGCCGCGCAGCCGCGCTTCATCCCGCTCGCGGCTCACTGAGCGCGTGAGGATCGGCGCTCGGCGCAGGGACCACCGCGCCTCGCCGCACGCCCCGTGGGCGGCTCTCCGGGGCCCGCGCGCCTACCACTTGAACTGCAGGTAGGCCCAGAAGATCTCCTTGTCGAATGCCTGGCCCGTGGCGCTGTTGGCCGCCACGTTCAGCGCGTCGTCGGAAGCGGAGTAGTTCGCGTATTTCACCCCGGCCATCCAGTGCTTCAGGAACGGCTTCTCCGCAATCACGTCCCACTCCGTGCCGTAGTCGTAATCGCGGTCGTTGGCCGAGAAGTCGTGATAGACGAGCATGATGTTGGCGCCGTAGACGCCGCCGCGCAGGGTGAAGTGCAGATCCTCGACACCGTCGCCGGGGGTGATCAGGAAGCGATCGGCCCAGCCCTGGAACGGATGGTTCGTGGCCAGCGGCGTCTGGAAGGAGGCCTGTCCGCCGTCGCCCTCGAGCACTTCGTAGGAGGCCTTGACGGTGACGGCGTCGAGCCACGGCCGGCCGACCTTGTAGCTCGCGCCGCCCTCGAGCAGGTAATAGTTGACGTCGACGTCGTTCGGATTCTCGTAGGCGTCCCACTGGTGCGCGAACTCCGCCGTGTACAGGATCTTCCAGCCCCCCGCGAGCGGCCTCTCGCCCTCGCCGCGCAGACCGACGGTGTGGGTGGAAAACCGGTAGGACGGCGAGTTGTCGAAGTCCAGGCTGTAGACGTAGCCCTCCAGCTTCACGGGCTCGAAGCCATCCCAGTTGGCCTTGAAGAAGTGCGAGCTCATCGGAAAGTCGGAGCGATCCGGGATGGGATTGTCCTCGCCGAAGATGCGGTTCGCGTTCCACGCGTAGGTGTAGTCCAGGAGCAGGCGGTTCGTCTCGCCCGCGGGCATCAGTCCGGCGGTGAGGCGGGCGGCGTCGAAGGTCTGCCAATTCTGGCGCCAGAGGACGTTGCCGATGTATCGATGCAGCGGCGCCTTGCGATGCTGGATGTCCTGGCGGCCCACGCGCAGCATGCTTGACGGCGTGAACTCGTAGCGCAGGTTGGCCTGCTGCAGTTCGGTTCCCTCCGGCTCGACCACGGTTGCATACTGCGTCTTGCCGTTGGCGCCGCCGTCGTTGTAGTCCTCCACGATCGCGCGCACGTCCTCGAACTGCAGGTACGCGCCGAACTTGTAGAACAGACCGGTCTCGTAGCCCAGTGCCGTGCGCAGGGTGAAGGCATCCGCCTCCTCGACCCCGCCCTGCTCGTCGTCGACGTGCTCGTAGCGCAGCCGTCCGAAGAAGTCGACCTTGCCCTGGGTGATCGCCTCGATCAGGTTCTCCCCCGCCGAGGCCGCCTCGGCAGCGATCGCCGAGCACGCCGCCATCATCAAGGCATACGAAAGCCTGCCCGAACGATTCATCGTTTTTTCCTTTCTCATGACCGTGGACCCGCAAAGGGCGCCATTTCTCGGCTATTGTCCCGGCGGGACGTCGGCGCCCGCCTTGACCGGTGTCAATGCCTGGCGTCGCCCCGCAGGCCGCGCCCGCAACGCGGAGCGGCGTCTTGACATCCGTCAATGTCTTGATGGCATCGTCGCGCCGATACTGCCGCGAAGATGCCGATTAACTCGATACGCTGAAGCGGAAAGGGGACGAAGAGATGAAGCACCTGGTACTTGTCAGTGCCGCAATAATGATGAGCGGCGCGGCCGTCGCGGAAGACGCCACGGTCAACGAACGCCTGCCCAAGCAGGGCCTGGACGCCGGCAAGGCGGCCTATCTCGCCAACTGCGCGGCCTGCCACCAGCCCGAGGGCACGGGCCTGCCGGGGGCGTTTCCGCCGCTGGCCGGCTCGGATTTCCTCACGACCAACGGCATCGAGAAAGTCACCGAAAACGTGCTCAAGGGGATCTCGGGCAAGCTGACGGTCAACGGTGTGGAGTACAACAACGTCATGCCGGCGATGAGCCATCTCGCCGACGGCGACATTGCCGACATCGTCACCTACGTGTTCAACAGCTGGGGCAACCCTGGCGGAGAGATTGACGCGGCGAAGGTCGCCGAGCTCCGCACAGGCCTGGGCGTGCCGACGGACGCCGCGCAGGGCGAGCGCCATCCCGCGACCAAGGAAGCCGAGATGAAATACCAGGGCGCCCCCGCCGGCGTGACCGGTGCGGAGACCAGCGTCGCCCTGAGTCCGGAGGCGCCCGCGATCACGGAAGAGGAGTTCAAGCAGGCCACCCAGATCTTCTTCGAGCGCTGCGCCGGCTGCCACGGCGTGCTGCGCAAGGGCGCCACCGGCAAGCCGCTCACACCGGACATCACGCTCGCCAAGGGCACCGACTACCTGAAGGCGCTGATCAACTTCGGCTCCCCGGCCGGCATGCCGAACTGGGGCTCCTCCGGCCAGCTCACGCCGGAGCAGGTCGACATCATGGCCCGCTTCCTACAGCACGAGCCGCCGGCGCCGCCTGAATACGGCCTGCCGCAGATGAAGGAGAGCTGGAAGGTGCTGGTACCGGTGGCGGAACGGCCCACCAAGCCCATGCACGATCGCAACATCGAGAACCTCTTCGCCGTGACGCTGCGC
This sequence comes from Gammaproteobacteria bacterium, assembly GCA_041395385.1. Lineage (GTDB taxonomy): Bacteria > Pseudomonadota > Gammaproteobacteria > JAJPIJ01 > JAJPIJ01 > JAJVHZ01. Next base: position 8,306 of record JAWLAN010000022.1, on the reverse strand, counting down.
GACAGCGGCGAGGTGGCGATCATCGATGGCGACACCAAGGAGATCGTCACCATCATCAAGACCGGCTACGCGGTGCACATCTCGCGGCTCTCGCACTCCAGCCGCTACGTCTACACCATCGGCCGCGACGCGCGCATCGACCTCATCGACCTGTGGATGAACCCGCCGGCGCGGGTCGCCGAGATCAAGGTCGGGCTGGAGGCCCGCTCGGTGGAGACCTCCAAGTTCAAGGGCTTCGAGGACAAGCTCGCCATCGCCGGCACCTACTGGCCGCCGCAGTTCGTGATCATGGACGGTCCGACGCTGGAGCCGATGAAGGTGGTCTCCACCCGCGGCATGACGGTGGACACCCAGGAGTACCACCCCGAGCCGCGCGTGGCGGCGATCGTGGCCAGCCACCAGCACCCGGAGTTCATCGTCAACGTCAAGGAGACCGGCCGCGTCCTGCTGGTCAACTACGAGGACATCGACAACCTGAAGACGACGACGCTGGACGCCGCGCGCTTCCTGCACGACGGCGGCTGGGACTCCACGCTCCGCTATTTCCTAACCGCCGCGAACCAGTCCGACAAGATCGCCGTCGTCGATTCCAAGGAACAGAAGATGGTCGCTCTGATCGACGTCGACAAGATCCCTCACCCGGGCCGCGGCGCGAACTTCGTGCACCCGACCTACGGGCCGGTGTGGGCGACCTCGGCGCTCGGCAACGAGAAGGTCACGCTCATCGGCACCGATCCGGAGGGTCACCCCGATCACGCGTGGAAGGTGGTGGAGGTGCTGAAGGGACAGGGCGGCGGCTCGCTGTTCGTGAAGACGCACCCGACCTCCAAGAACCTCTACGTCGACACGACGCTGAATCCCGACGCGAAGATCAGCCAGAGCATCGCGGTGTTCAACATCGACAACCTGCAGGCCGGCTACAAGGTGCTGCCGATTGCCGACTGGGCTGATCTCGGCGAGGGACCGAAGCGCGTCGTGCAGCCGGAGTACAACAAGGCCGGCGACGAGGTCTGGTTCTCGGTGTGGAACGGCAAGGAACAGAACTCCGCGCTGGTGGTCGTCGACGACAGGACGCTGGAGCTCAAGGCGGTGATCAAGGATCCCAAGCTCATCACGCCGACCGGCAAGTTCAACGTCTACAATACCGTGCACGACGTCTACTGAGGTGGCAGGCCCGGACGCCGCACGGCGTCCGGGCCTCCCGGCACGCGCCGCCGTGATCGGCGCACGGAGCAATAGCATGAACGCCTCACGGCTGCTGTGGGCCGCGCTGTTCTCCTCGGCTTGCGGCGCCGATCCCGGAGTGTCCGTAACCGAATCCGAAATCCCTGCCCTGGCCGCGAACGTCGACGGCGCCGCCACCGGTTTCTCGGTGTTGCCCGACCTCGTGGTGATCGCGGCCGGGCGCCCGCAGCCCACCGCCGAGGTGGTGGGCGACGTCTCCGTCATCGACCGATCGGAGATCGAGCGGCTGCAGGCGCAGGATCTGCGCGACCTCGTCCGCTACGAACCGGGCGTGGCGGTGGTCAACGACCCGGCCCGGTTCGGCGCCGACAGCTTCAACATCCGCGGCCTGCAGGGCAATCGCGTCGGCATCGAGATCGACGGCGTGCCGCTGCCGGACGGCTTCGCCATCGGCCTGCTCTCCAACGCCGGCCGGGACCTCATCGACCCGGAGCTGGTGCGGCGCGTGGAGATCCTGCGCGGACCGGCTTCCACGCTCTACGGCAGCGACGCGCTCGGCGGGGTGGTGTCCTTCACCACGCGCGACCCTTTCGACCTCGCGCGCCCCGAGGATGCCTACGCCGGCGTGCTCGCGACCTACACCACGCGCGATGCGGCCATGCGCACGGGCCTGCTCGGGGCCTGGCAGGGCGAAGGCCTCGGCGCGCTGGCGCTCTACTCCAAGCGCAACGGTCACGAGACCGAGAACCATGCGCGCGACGACGAGCTGGACGCCAATCCGGCCGACGTCGAGCGCGACAGCGGCTTTCTGAAGCTGACCGCCGAACACCCGGTGGGCCGGGCCGCGCTGACGCTGGAGCGCTATGCCACCGATGCGCAGACCGACGTCCGCTCGCTCCTCGGCAGCGGACGATTCGTCGCGACCGAGAGCCTGCAGAGCGACGACAGCGACGAGCGCGAACGTGCGCTGGTCAGCCTGGAATTCGATCGGGCGGGGTGGCTGGCCGACGAAGTCGAATTGCGCGGCTACGCGCAGCGCGCGCGGGCCGACCAGCACGTGATCGAGCGACGGCGCGCGCAGCCGCCGATCGCGCCGTTCGCGTTGCTGCGCGAGCGCGATTTCCAGTTCCAGGCGGAGCAGCTCGGCGTCGAGGCCGACCTGCGCCGCGAGTTCGCGGCCTGGGGCCTGCGGCATCAGCTCGTCTACGGATTCGAGGCGAGCCGCACCGATTACGAGGAGGAGCGCGACGGCCGCCAGACGAACCTCGTCACCGGCACGGTCACCAACGTCATCCTCGGCGAGGACCTGCCGGTGCGCGACTTCCCCAATTCCACCGCGGAGGAATGGGCGCTGTTCCTCACCGACGAGGTCACGCTCCCGAACCCCCGCTGGGCGGTGATCGGCGGCCTGCGCTACGACCACTACAGCGTCGACGCCGAGGTCGACGAGCTCTTCCGCGAGGACAATCCGGACGTCGCTCCCGCCAACCTGTCGGATTCGAGCCTCACCCCCAAGCTCGGCGTCCGTTATGCGGTCTCGGACGCCGATCACGTCTACGCGGCGTACGTGCAGGGCTTCAGGGCGCCGCCGTTCAGCGACGTGAACATCGCCCTGGTGCTGCCCCTGTTCAATTACGTCGTACTGGCGAATCCGGATCTCGAGCCGGAGCGCAGCCAGGGCGTGGAACTCGGCTGGAACCACTCCGGCGAACGGGCCTGGTGGCGGCTGGTCGGCTACTACAATCACTACGAGGACCTGATCGAGAGTCGCGCAAACCTCGGCGTCGATGCCACCGGCGCGACGGTGTTCCAGTCCGTCAACCGCGACCGCGCCCGGATCTTCGGGGTGGAGGCGGCGGCGGGCGCCTCGCTGGCATCGCTGCATCCGGGGCTCCGGGGCGTCAGCGTGCACGGCGCCTTCGCCTGGTCGCAGGGCGACGATCTGGAGCGCGACGAGCCGCTGAACACCGTGCTCCCGGCGCGTCTGGTCGTGGGCATCGAGCGCGAGGCGCGCGGCGGCTGGCCGGAGCTGGGCGCGGTGCTGACCGCGGTCTCGGAGAAGGGGCGCGTCGATCGCTCCACCGCCAACCTCTTCGAACCGCCCGGCTACGTCACGCTCGATCTGCGGGCGCGCCTGCGCTTCGACCGCTATGCCTCGCTCGACGTCGGCATCTACAACGTCTTCGATCAGCGCTACTGGGACTGGGCGAGCCTGCGCGGCGTCACCGAGGACAACGTGCCGTCGCCGGGCTTCTTCACGGAGCCGGGCCGAAACGCGGCGCTGACCTTGCGCATAGGCTGGTAGACGAGCATGCCCTCGACGCCACCGAACGGCACGACGGGCCAGACGCCCTGGGTCGACCCCCAGACCGGCGAGGGCTCCGCGGTGAACATCCTGGAGACGCTGGCCGGGATGCCCATCTTCTCGAACGTCGGTGCCGAGTCATTGTCCGCCATCGCGGCCGGCGCGGAGGTCATTACGCTGAAGAAGGGAGAGATCCTCTTTCGCCAGGGCGACATCCCGAGCGGCTTCTACCTGGTCGTCGACGGCCAGATCAAGCTCGCCTTCGCCGCCACCCGCGGCGCCGAGAAGGTGATCTCGCTGCGCGGTGCGCGCGAGAGCTTCGGCGAGGCGGTGATGTTCGCGGAGAAACCCTACCCGGTCTATGCGCAGGCGCTGGCCGACACCCGCCTGCTGCGCATCCGCAGGGAACCGCTGTTCGAGCTGCTGGCGCGGGACCCGGGGGCCGCCCGCCGCATGCTGGGCGGCCTGTCGATGCGCCTGCACACGCTGGTGCTGGACGTGGAGGCCTATTCGCTGCGATCGAGCGCCGAGCGCCTGATCGGCTTCCTGCTGCAGTCCGTCGGCTCCGGCGAAGATGTCGCCGATGGGCGCGCGGAGATCGACCTGCCCGCCTCCAAACTCATCATCGCCTCGCGCCTGAACGTGACGCCCGAGACGCTCTCGCGCGTCCAGCACGATCTCATCGAGGCCGGCCTCATATCGGTGCAGGGGCGCCACATCGTCATCCACGACGTGCGGCGCCTGCGCGAGTACCGGCCGTGAGCTCCCGGCACTTCCACATGCCGCGCATGACGTTCCAGGCGAGCGCCGCGTAAGCCGCCATCATCAGACCGCCGGCCACGCTGCCCAGGGCGGGCCGCAGGCTCGCGGCCAGCAGCCCCGCCAGCGCAAGCACGTGCAGCACGAACTGTGCGGCCTGCGCCCGTGCCGGGATCATGCGGTCGATCTTCGGCGCATGGGCGATGCGCGTCTGCAGGTAGAGCCAGTTCAGAAAGGGGACGATCTTGTAGAGCATGCCGGCGATCGCCGATCCGAACACGCCGTGCAGCGCCAGCACGCCGAGCGGCATCGACAGGTCGCGCTCCGCCGCGCCCGACCACGCCAGCCCGAGGGCCAACACCGCGGCGCACACCATGGCCACGCGCCAGTGCCACAAGGTCGCATCCGTTCTCGCCCGCCGGCGGCGGCGCTGCAGCTCGAGCACCGTCGCCGCGAACAGCAATATGACCGCCGTGTAGATCCAGAGGCCGAGCGGCAGCGCGGCGGCCGGCGCGCCCGCGAGCGGCGCGGCCATGCACAGTCCCGCCACCAGCAGCCCCGGCGCCAGCCAGCGGACCAGGGCGCGTGGAAACTCCGGGGTCGCCTGGAACATCGGCACTACGACGAAGGCCACACCCGCGAGCAGGCTTCCCGCCCAGGCGCCCAGCATCCAGCCCGCGTGCAGGCGCACCGCGGCGATGAAATCCAGCGACGCGCCCAGCAGGCCCGCCACGGCCCAGACCCCGAGCGCGAGCCCCACGGCCAGGGACAGCAGCGCGCAGGCCACGGCGATGAACGACGGGCCTCCGGCGCGCGCCCCGCGCAGGGCGATCGCCGCGGCGACCAGGAAGACGCAGAGCCCGCCGCTCACGGCGGCGGTGCCGAGGATCAGCAACGCGTGATCCTGTCGCCACATCCCGGCCGGAAGCGACAGCGACGCCACGATCAGCAGCGGATGCGTGAGTCGCGCCACCCACGGCGCCATCGGCAACTCGCCGCCGGCCGCCACCGGCAGGATCTGGAACAACGCCCCGATCATGGTCTGCAGCATGAATCCGACCACGTACACGTGCAGCGTCGCCACCGTGGCGGCACTCCAGCGCGACACCCACAGCTGCTCGCCGACAGCCAGCACCGCCCCCGCGGCGAGGATCGCGAACAGAAGTCCCGAGGCGAAGAACCGGTAGGGAAGGCTTACGGATGGCGACCGTTCGTATGCGAGACGCATGCCGGCTCTCCTCGTCGAGCTCAAGGCAGGGTCCGGCAACTATCGCGTGCGCCGCGAGCGAGTCTCCTTGACGGGAATCAATGACCGCCGGGCGGCGAGGAGGGCCGGCTAGCGGAACACGTTGCTCGCCGCGCCCTTGCGCAACGCGTGGTTGAGGAACAGCGCCGCGGTCAGGACCAGCAACGCGCCGCCCTGGTGGGCCGCCCCGAGCGGCACCGGAACGACCGCCAGCAGGGTCGCGATCCCGAGCCCGAACTGCAGCGCCACGGCGGCGAGGAGCAGGTGTGCCGCCGTTCGCGCCCGCGGCGTAGCCGCCGTGCGGCGCACGAGCGCCCAGAGCAGCACCGTCGCGATCACCACGCCGTAGGCGAGGAGGCGGTGGTTGAACTGCACCGTGGCGACGTTCTCGAAGAGATTGAGCCACCAGGGGCTCAGGGCAAAGAGGCCCTCCGGCACGAGCCGCCCGTACATCAGCGGCCAGGTGTTGAACGCGAAGCCCGCGCGCGTGCCGGCAACGAAGCCGCCGGCGAGGATCGTGACGAACACGAGGGCGGTCAGCGCCAGGGCGTAGCGCCGAACCCGCGCCGGCGCCGGCCGCGCCTGCGGATAGAGCAGATCGAGCGCCAGCAGGAACATGTAGCCGTAGATGATCACCGCGACCCCCAGGTGCGCCGTGAGACGGTACGCACTCACGCGCGGGTCCTCCACCAGCCCGCTGGCGACCATGTACCATCCCAAGGCCCCCTGCAGCCCTCCCAACACGAACAGCCCCACGAGCTTCGGCACGAGCTCGCGCCCGATCCGCTTGCGTATCAGGAAGTACAGGAACGGCACGATAAACACGACGCCGATCGTCCGCCCCAGCAGGCGATGGGCGTACTCCACCCAGAAGATCTCCTTGAACTCCGCGAGGCTCATCCCGTGGTTCACCTTCAGGTACTCGGGAGTCTGCCTGTACTTCTCGAACTCCGTCTCCCACTGCAGTTCGGTGAGCGGCGGGATCGCGCCCATGATCGGCTGCCACTCGACGATCGAAAGGCCAGAACGCGTCAGTCGGGTGACTCCCCCGAGCACGATCATCGCGAAGACCAGCGCACAGCACACGAGCAGCCACGCGGCGATGGGGCCGCGGCGGCCGGCTTGAGCAAGTCGAGTCATGAGTCAATCCCGGGCATATACGTGATAGAGGCGCACGACGGCGAGCAGTAGGATCGCCGCGAGCGCGTTGTGGCCGATCGCGGCCCACATGGGGTAATTCGACAGACTGGCCCCGACGCCGAGCGCCGCCTGGGCGAGCAGGAGCGCAAGGACTGCCAGGCCGGCGTGACGCGACATCCCGGTGCGGGCCGGCTCGTACAACACCAGCATGCACACGTAAAGAAAGGTGATGAACGCGCCCAGCCGGTGCGCACGTTGTACGAGCACCGACGCGTCGTCGACCTGGATGCGCCCCTCGGTGGCAGTCAACCGCCGCGCGGGGTCGAAGGCATCGGCGATGCTCGCCGTCGCGACCTCGCCCGGACACAGCAGCCCGGGACACGCGGGCTCGGCGTAATGCGCCGAGGCCCATGCGCCGAGCGCGATCTGCGCATACACCACGCCCACCCCGAGGGCGGCCGCGAGCCGGCGCGCATTCCAGGCGCCGCGCGCGGGGGTCTCGGGGCGCAGCCACAGCCATCCGTACAGCCCCAGCAAGGCCATGCCGCCGGCGACGTTGACCAGCGTCACCCACGGTTCCAGAGGAGACGGGGTGTGCAGGCCCACCACCGCGAGCAGCGCCGTAAGCGTCACCAGCGCCGCGGCCGCGATACGGTCGCGCCGGCGCCGGAGCGCGACCAGCAGATAGCCGATCGCGATGAGGGCGACCGTGGAGGCCGTGGCGCGATGCAGCGCCCGGGCAGGACCGGTCGCGCCCTCCTGCACGGCGTCGAGACGGGCGTAGCAGGCCGGCCAATCCGCGCATCCCAGGCCCGCCGCGGAGATGCGCAGATAGGCGCTCAGCACGACTACCGCGAGCGACAGCACGATCGCGAGGCCCAGCATCCGATCATTCCAATTGCCCGTCTTGGCAATGCTCATAGGTGACGCCGTCTGGTAGGCGGGGGATTATCCGCGGTTCAGGCACGAAACGCGAAGCATAGCGCGCCTCCGCGCCACCGGCGGCGGGGCTGGCGCCACGCCACCGCGCCGGGACGTGCGCATGGCGCCTCTCTCGCCGCGCGCCCCTCCGTTGAAACCGGTCGGCGCCACCCCCGCCGTCCTGCCTCCGGCCGGGTCGGCCCGCCCGCCGTCCGGCCGCGTCCTCGCTCTTGACTTTTGTCAAGGCTGTCCACGCGGTCGGCGCCGTAAACTTCGGCCGTCCACACGCCATCACAACACCGATCAGGAGGAGCATTCCATGAGCCAGCACGAGGATGAGAACGCGCCGGTCCCGTTCATGCAGAAACTGCTGGACAACCCATTTATCCTGCTTTTTCTCGGAGTCCTGATCCCGATGCTGGTCTACAACCTGTGGGGCATCATCGACATCCTGACCATTCCGGCGGCCAAGTGACCGCCGGCACAGCTACGAGCCTACGAGGAGCAAGACGATGAGCGCGATCCTACCTCCCACCGAGCGCCTCTGGTACAAGCACCCGATCGACCGCGTCGAAGGGACGTGGATCGCCATCGCGCTTACCTGGTGCCTCATCATGTTCTTCATGATGGTCGGGTGGCACATCTGGGGCAAACAGAACCTCTCGACCGAGACCTACCGTACGACGCCCGAGCAGTTCACCGCCAAGGCCCAGGCCCTGGTCGATCAGTGGACGGTGCGCACGGAGACCG
>JAWLAN010000021.1:0-99816 GCA_041395385.1 Gammaproteobacteria bacterium | reverse complement strand
CAATGTGATCAACGACATGGCGCGTCTCGCCGTAACGCCGCACATGTCAGATAACACCCTCTCACGGCGAAAACAGGGGTTCGATTCCCCTAGGGAGCGCCATTCGATTCTCTGCCCGGCCCCGGCAGGCACAATGGGGCTCGAGCGCGCGGTCAATCGCGCAGGGTGAAGGGGTTGAAGTCCGTGCGCGTGTCGAAGTAGTCCTCCCTCTCTGCGCGCTTCAGAAATCCCACCGCCGCGTAGGTCAGCGGCGTCGCCAGCACCTCGATCATTACCTTGAAGGTGAAGTTGAACGCGACCGCCGCCCACATGCTGTCGCCGGTCCACAGGCCGCCGAAGGCGATCGGATAGAACAGGATGCTGTCCACGCCCTGGCCGACGATCGTGGAGCCGATCGTGCGGGTCCACAACCACTTCCCCTTGCTCCACACCTTCATCCTCGCCAGCACGTAGGAGTTGGCGAAATCCCCCAGCCAGTACGCGAGCAGGGATGCGATCACAATGCGCCACGTGTTCCCGAAGGCGGTCTCCAACGCCGGCTGGAGCACGGCGTTGTAGGGTTCGTCCGGCTTGGCGGGCAGGTTCAGGATCGTCGAGGTCATCAGGGTGGCGAAGATCATCGCGCCGAACCCCGCCCAGATCGCCCGCCGCGCCCGGGCGTAGCCGTACACCTCGGTGAGGATGTCGCCGAAGATGAATCCGATCGGGAAGAAGATGTTGCCGGCTCCGAATATCAGCTGGTCGCCGATGAAAGGGACGCGGAACGGCAGGTCGAGCTGGCAGACCTTCCCCGGTCCGATCAGGTTGGAGCACAGCAGGACCGTCACGAACCCGGTGATGACCAGATCGTAGTAGCGGTAGCGATGATGCCGGTTCTGCACATGCCCCTCGTGATGCCGCCAGTGGCCTCGGCGTGCTCAGCGACGGCAACCGCTGGCAACAGGCCCCTGCGCGACGATAAAGGGTCGGCGGGAGGCCGTCCAACAAAGCCGCGCCCATTCTGTCCCTGTCTTTCGCCGCCGCGACGCGGAGGCCGCGCCGCCCGCCCGGCGAGGAAAATCGCACCCGCATGGTGCAGCGCACATCCAGCCTGCACTATGCTGATGCAAAAGCGCAACTGTCAGGCCCAACACCATGAATAATTTGTACATTTATTGCGACACTTCTTATACTGCACTGCACTCTGCGCTCCCCAGGATCCGACACTACTTGGTTCCAATTTCCCTATCCGCAGGAGGTAAAAAATGAAGCTACGCAAGTCCACACTCGGCCTGCTCGGCGCAGCGCAGCTGGCCGTCGCCACCACCGCCTTTGCCGGGGAGTCGGCGGGTCCGACCGGCCCGCTCGACATCGGCAACTTCAGCATGACGCTCTGGGGCACGACGGAGTATATGTTCCGCGGCATCTCGAATTCCGACGGTCCGGCCATACAGGGCAGCGTCGACTGGACCTACAACGGCTTCTATCTCGGCATCTGGGGAACCAATACCGAGTTCAGCGACGAGGACATCGAGATCGACTATTACGGCGGATACCGCTGGGCCTGGGCCGGCTGGGGCTTCGACGTGGCCGGTCTGTACTACACCTTCCCCGGCGAGGACGAGGAATTCGACGGCCTGGATCCGGGGCCGCTGGCCGACGGAGTCACGCCGGACGCCGATTACTTCGAGGCCCAGGTGCTGGTCAGCAAGAGCTTCGATGCGCCTCTCTCGCCCTCCGTGGCGGTCAAGTACAATTTCTCCCCGGACTTCTTCGGCGAGGACGGCACCGCGCACGCCGTGCAGGGCGACGTCGGCATCGTCGCGCCCCTGGGCTTCCTCGGCGACGTCGGCTTCAGCGCCACCGTCGGCTGGCAGGACGTGGAGGGCGATCAGTCGAGCAGCACCCCGTCACGACCGGCGCTGGCGCTGTTCCTCCCGGACGGCGCCCCGCTGGACGGCTTCGACTACGTGTGGTGGCGCATCGGCGCTTACAAGGACGTCGGCGGCTTCAAGTTCGACGTCAGCTATCACATGACCGACCTGAGCGACGATCTTGAGACGCTCTACGGCAGTTTCCCCGAGCCCAGCGATTTTCGCGACCTGATCGAGCCGCACCTGGTGCTCACCGTCTCGCGGAGCTTCAGCTTCCCGTAAATCCCGCCCGCAAGCCACCGCAACGGGTAGAAGAACGGCGCCGCATGGCGCCGTTTCTCTTTCCGGCTTCCGTGCCCGAAGCCGGCGTCCAGGCGCGACCCGGGGCTATTCGTTCGCCGCGATCGCCCTCTGTATGTCGCGCTGGCGCAGCGACTCCTGGCGTTTCATGAAATACCCGGCGATCACGACCGCGATCGCGACGACGACGATCAGGATGGTTGCCAGCGCGTTGATCTCCGGACTCACGCCGAGCCTCACCTTCGAGAAGATGACCATCGGCAGGGTGGTCGAACCGGGGCCCGAGGTGAAGCTCGCGATCACCAGGTCGTCGAGCGAGAGCGTGAAGGCGAGCAGCCAGCCGGATATCAGCGCCGGCGCGATGATGGGCAGCGTGATGACGAAGAAGACCTTGGCCGGCTTGGCGCCCAGGTCGAGCGCCGCCTCCTCGATGGATTCGTCCAGCTGAGTCAATCGCGACTGGACAATGACGGCCACGTACGCCAGCGAGAAGGTGGCATGCGCGATCACGATGGTCGTAATCCCGCGTCCTTGCGGCCAACCGAACCACTGCTCCAGCGAGACGAACAACAGCAGCATCGACAGCCCCGTTATGACCTCCGGCATGACGAGGGGAGCCGTCGCCATCCCGGAGAGCAGCGCGCGGCCGCGGAAGGGTCCCAGGCGCGTCAGCACCAACGCCACCATGGTGCCGAGGATGACTGCAAGCGTTGCGTTCATGGCCGCGATGCGCACGCTCAGCCATGCGGCGTCCAGTATCTGCCTGTTTCCGAGCAGCGCGCCATACCACTTCGTCGAGAAGCCGCCCCAGACCGTGACCAGCTTGGAGGCGTTAAAGGAGAAAATGATGAGCGAAAGGATCGGAACGTACAGAAACGCGAAGCCGGCAACCAGGCAGGCGGGAAGAAACCACGAGCGCTTCTGTTTCATCGCGCGGCCTCCGCATCCTTGGCCTGGTAGCGCTGGAAGATCATGATGGGCACGACGAGCAGCATCAGTATCGCGATCGCCACCGCCGAGGCGACCGGCCAGGCGCGATTCGCGAAGAACTCATCCCACAGCACCTTGCCGATCATCAGCGAATTCGGTCCGCCCAGCAGCTCCGGGATCACGAACTCCCCGACCGCGGGAATGAACACCAGCATGCAGCCGGCGATGATGCCGGGGATCGACAGCGGCAGAGTGATCTTCAGGAAGGCCTTGAAGGGGCGGCAACCGAGGTCGTAGGCTGCTTCGAGCAGCGTCAGGTCCATCTTCTCGAGCGTCGCGTACAGCGGCATCACCATGAACGGCAGATAGGAATAGACGATGCCGACATAGACGGCGAAGGGAGTCTGCATCATGACGATCGGGCTGTCGATGATGCCCAGGCCCATGAGAATATTGTTGATGACGCCGTTGTTCTTGAGTATGCCGATCCACGCGTAAACCCGCAGCAGGAACGACGTCCAGAAGGGAAGGATCACGAGCAGCAGCAGCACGTTCCGCCACGCCGGCGACGTGCGCGCTATGCCGTAGGCCATCGGATACCCGATGAGCAGGCACAACAGCGTCGAGATCGCCGCCACCTTTACCGAGTTCAAATATGCCTTCCAATACAGGTTGTCGCGTACGATGAACAGGTAGTTCGCGATATTCAGCTTAAGGGTGAGGAACTTCTCGTCGGCCCAGTTCACCAGCGAGGTGTAGGGGGGCTGGGCGACGATCTGCTCGGCAAAGGAGATCTTCAGAACGATGACGAACGGTATGAGGAAGAACAGCAGCAACCAGATGTAGGGGACGGAGATGACCAGACCCTTGCCGGAGAAACCGAGGCGGCTGATCTGTGTGAGCAGCCAGCGCACCGGCGGGAGACGGACGAGCTGCCGGGTCAGCGGCTCGAACAGATGCGCGAGCCGTTGCCCCAACGGCAGGTACGCGATGCGTGTCATTGCAGGAGCACCACGCCGCTGGCCGGATGCCAGTGCAGATAAACTCGATCGTCCCAGGTGATGGTTTCCTCCGCATGCCGAAACAGGTTGGGCTGGGTAACCTTCACGAGCTTGCCGCTGTCCAACTTCACGTTGTAGATCGACACGTCGCCCATGTAGGCGATGTCCTGGACGATGCCGGTCGTGCAGTTCTCGCTGGTGTCAGCGGGCGGCTCGCGCGAAATGTTGACCTTCTCGGGCCTTATCGCCACCCACAGCGTGGCATTCGGCGGAGCGGCCACGCCATGATTGATGAAAATCGTGCAGCGCGCGTCCTCGGATCCGATTCGGACGTAGTCGTTGTCCTCGTCGACGATGCGCCCCTCGAACATGTTCACCGAGCCGATGAAATCCGCCACGAAGCGGCTGGTCGGGAATTCGTAGATCTCCGTCGGCGTGCCCACCTGCACGATCTGTCCCTGGTTCATGACGCCGATGCGCGAGGCCAGGGTCATGGCCTCTTCCTGGTCGTGCGTCACCACCACGAAGGTGACGCCGGTGCGATCCTGCAGGTTCACGAGCTCGAACTGCGTCTGTTCGCGCAACTTCTTGTCGAGCGCTCCCAGCGGCTCGTCGAGCAACAGGAGCTTCGGCTGTTTCACGAGGGCGCGCGCCAGCGCCACGCGCTGGCGCTGGCCGCCGGAGAGCTGATGCGGCTTGCGCTTGGCGAACTGGGTGAGCTGCACCAGTCCGAGCATGTCGCTGACCCGCTTCATGATTTCCTTCTTCGGCAGATGCTCCTGTTTCAGGCCGAAGGCCACGTTGTCCTCCACGCTCATGTGCGGGAACAGGGCGTAGGACTGGAACATCATGTTCACCGGCCGGTTGTAGGGCGGGATCCCGGCCATATCAACGCCGTCGAGATAGATGGCCCCGGAGGTCGGCTGCTCGAAACCCGCCAGCACGCGCAGCAGCGTGGACTTGCCGCAGCCGGACCCGCCCAGCAGGCAAAACAGCTCGTTCTTGTAGATGTTGAGTGAGACGTTGTTGACCGCGACGAAATCGCCGAACTTCTTGGTGACCTTCTCGATGCGGATATAGGGTTCCGCCTTGGGATCCGTCCAAGGCGGAACGTATTTGTCGTTGCGTCGGGCTTCGTTCATCGGTCGTTCCTCGTTTTTCGGTTCGCTTGCCGACGCCTTTATCTGTTAGTGGATCACTGGCCCGTCTTTATCCTCGTCCACGAGCGGGTGAGCAGTCGATCGTACTCCGCCGTGTGAATCGGGTTGGGGAACAACTTGGCCTTGACCTCGGCCGGCGGATAGATGGCCGGGTTGTTCTTGACCTCGTCGTCGACAAACTGCGTCGCCGCTGCATTCGCATTGGCGTAGGTGACGAAATTGGATATGTCCGCAATCACCTCGGGGCGCAGGATGTAGTTCAGGAACAAATGCGCGTTGTTCGGGTGCGGCGCGTCCGCCGGCATCGCCACCAGGTCGAACCAAACCTCGGCGCCACCCTCCGGGATGTAGTAGCCGATCTCCGTGCCCTGGCCGGCCTCCTCGGCGCGGGACTGCGCGATGAACACGTCGCCGCTCCATCCGATTACGAGGCAGATCTCGCCGTTGGCGAGGTCGTTGATGTATTGCGAGGAATGGAAGTACTTGATGTGCGGGCGCAACTGCATCATCAGGGCCTCCGCCGCCTCGAGATCCTTCGGATCCTCGCTGGCCGGATCCTTGCCCAGGTAGTTCAATATCGTCGCCATGATCTCGGTGGGTGCATCGAGCATGGTGATGCCGCAGTCGGCGAACTTGGCGGCGTTCTCCGGTTTCAGGACCAGGTCCCAGGAACCGATCGGGGCGTCGGGCATTCTTTCCTTGATCTTGCCAACGTTGTAGCCCACGCCGGTGGTTCCCCACATCCAGGGCACCGAATAGGCGTTGTCGGGGTCGTATTTCGACAGCGTCTTCATCATCTCCGGGTCGAGATTCCCGTAGTTGGTGAGCTTGGACTTGTCGAGTTTCTGGAACACGCCCGCCTGCACCTGGCGGGCCAGGAAGTTGGCGGTGGGGACGACGAGGTCGTAACCGGTCTTGCCCGCGAGCATCTTCGCCTCGAGCACCTCGTTCGAATCGAAGACGTCGTAGCGGATCTTGATGCCGGTTTCCTTCTCGAAGTTCGGGATGGTGTCCTCGGCGATATAGTCGGACCAATTGTAGATATTCAGGACCTTTTCCTCGTCGCCGCCTGCGGCGGGAGCGGCGGCGCTCTCGGCGGCGGCAGCCGGCTCGGAACCGTCGGCGGGCTTGGCGGTCTCGCCGCCCTTCTCGCCGCAGCCCGCGAAGGCCATGAGGGAAAGGACAAATGCTAACTTGAGGTAACTTGGCATCTCGCCGTCTCCTGTATATGCACCAACCTTATGTTTTCGATGCGTGTGGCCGGCATCGGTGACCTGTTTTCACTGCAGTGCAAAAACCAAACTGGGCGGGAGCATCGCCTCGTCGGATTCTCGCTCCGGACTCCTCGCCCTGTAAAGCGCCGTGTCGTCCCGTCCCATCGAGCTCGCGCTCACGATGACCCCCTGGCGGGTGCATCGCGACGGTCATCCCGCCATGCCCAGTTGTTTCGCGGTCATATCCAGGCTCTTCTTTGCCAGCGCCCACATCTCGTCGATGTCGGCGGTGCTGGACACCAGCGGCGGCGCGATGATCATGGTGTCGCGCACGGCCCGCATCACCAGGCCGTTCTGGAAGCAGAAATCCCTGCAGACGGTTCCGACGTCCCCGATCGGCTCGAAGAACTCGCGCGCGGCCTTGTTGCGGCTGAGCTCGATGCCGGCGAGCAGTCCGACCCCCCGCACCTCGCCGACCAGGGGATGTTCCCTGAACTCCCGCCAGCGGCGCTGCAGGTGTGGACCGAGCTCGTTCTCGACCCGCTCGACGATGCCCTCGCGGCGCATGGCGTTGATGTTGGCCACGGCGAGCGCGCACGCGGCGGGATGCCCGGAGTAGGTGAAGCCGTGGTAGAACTCTCCGCCCTGCTCGATCAACGGACCGGCCACGCGATCGCCCACCATCACCCCTCCCAGCGGCAGATAGCCGCTGGTCACGCCCTTGGCGAACGGCATGAGGTCGGCCTTGATGCCGAAGCGCTCGCTGCCGAACCACTTGCCGGTGCGCCCGAAGCCGCATATGACCTCGTCGGCGATGAGCAGAATTCCGTAGCGCTCGCAGATGCGATTGATCTCCGGCCAGTAGGTCGATGGCGGGATGATCATGCCGCCGGCGCCCTGCACCGGCTCGCCGATGAAGGCGGCGACGTTCTCGGGCCCGAGCGCCAGGATCTTCTCCTCGAGCTCGCGCGCGGCCTTGAGGCCGAATTCCTCGGGGGTGAGATCACCGCCGCAGCCGTACCAGTACGGCGCGCCGATGTGGACGATGTCCGGTATGGGCAGATGGCCCTGCTCGTGCACCGGCCACTGCCCGCCGAGGCTCGCCGCCGCGATGGTGCTGCCGTGGTAGGCGTTCTCCCGCGAGACGATGATGCGGCGCCCGGGTTGGCCGACGACGTCCCAGTAGCGGCGCACCAGGCGTATCACGGTGTCGTTGGCCTCGGAACCCGAACCGGTATAGAAGACGTGCTTGAACTGCGGCGGGGTGACTTCCGCGAGCAGCTTCGCGAGCTCGATGGCCGGCGGATGCGCCGTCTTGAAAAAGCTGTTGTAGTAGGGCAGCTCGCGCATCTGCTCGCAGGCGGCGTCGACCAGGTCCTTGCGACCGTAGCCCAGATTGCAGCACCAGAGACCCGACATGCCGTCGATGTACCTGTTGCCGTCGGTATCCCACAGGTGCACGCCCTCGGCGCGCGTGATGACCCGCGTGCCCTGCTCGCCGAGCGCCTTGCTGTCGGTGTAGGGATGAATGTAGTGGCGGCGATCGATCTCCTGCCACTCTGCGGTCGTGCGCTGCGGGACGATGCTCATGCTTGTTACACCTTCAATAGTAGATGTTCGCGTTCCCACGAACTGATGACCTGGAAGAAGGTTTCGTACTCCTGTTCCTTTACCGCCGCATAAGCCTTCACGAAACGGGCGCCGAGCACCTCGTGCAGCGGCTCGCTCTCCGCCAGCAGCTGCAGCGCCGATTGCAGATCGCGCGGCAATCCGTAGGGCAGATTGTAGGCGCTTCCGGTCAGCGGCTCCGAGGGATGGAGCATCTCCTTCATGCCCAGGTAACCGCACGCCAGCGATGCGGCCACCGCCAGATACACGTTCGCGTCGGCGCCGGGCACGCGGTTTTCCACGCGCGTGGCCTGGGCCTCGGACAGCGGCACGCGCAGCCCGACGGTGCGATTGTCGTGGCCCCACTGCGTATTGATCGGCGCGGAGTGGTAGCGGGCAATGCGCCGGTAGGAGTTCACGTTCGGCGCGAAGAACGACATCGCCGCCGGCAGGTAGGTC
Organism: Gammaproteobacteria bacterium; assembly: GCA_041395385.1. GTDB lineage: Bacteria > Pseudomonadota > Gammaproteobacteria > JAJPIJ01 > JAJPIJ01 > JAJVHZ01. The sequence goes on along the minus strand of JAWLAN010000021.1, from coordinate 91,291 downwards.
TGGAGTCCCGCGATATGCGCCAGGAACAGCCGGCTGTGGCGCCCCTTCTTGTCGGCAAAAATGTTCTTGCCGGTCTTCTTGTCGACCACGCTCTGATGCAGGTGCATGGCGCTGCCCGGCTCGTTCTGCAGCGGCTTGGACATGAAGGTGGCGAAGATCTTGTGCCGCAGGGCCGCCTCCCGCACGGTGCGCTTGAACAGGAACACCTGATCGGCCAGCTCCAGGGCGTTGCCGTGCATGAAGTTGACCTCCATCTGCGCGGCGCCGTCCTCGTGTATCAGCGTCTCGACCTCCAGCTCCTGCTGCTCGCAGTAGTCGTAGATGTCCTCGAACAGCGGGTCGAACTCGTTGACCGCGTCGATGCTGTAAGGCATGCGGCCGGTCTCGGCGCGGCCGGATCGGCCGATCGGGGGTTCGAGGGGATAATCGGAGTCGATGTTCGGCTTGACCAGATAAAACTCGACCTCCGGCGCCACCACCGGCTCCCAGCCCTTCGCCTCGTAGAGCTCCAGCACGCGGCGCAGGACGTAGCGGGGCGCGATGTCCACGGGTATACCGTTGGAATGGAAACAGTCGTGAATGATCTGCGCGGTCGGCTCCGCCGCCCAGGGCACCTTGCGTATGGTGCTGGGGTCCGGCAGCACGACCATGTCGACCTCCGCCGGATTCATCACGCTCTCATCCTCGAGATAGTCGCCGGTCACCGTCTGCAGGAACACTCCCTCCGGCAGCCGCATCCCCTCCTCTTCGGTGTACTTCTTCGCCGGCATGATCTTGCCGCGCGCCACCCCGGCCATATCAGGGATCAGCGCCTCGATCTCGGTGATGCCGTGCTGCTCCAGCCATTGCTTGATGACGGTCATGGTCCGAGTACCCTTTCAGCAGCCCTCGTTCGCCGCGAGCGCCTCGCCCCCGTCGACGGTCGCCGCCACCACACGACCTTGTTTGCGCCGCGTCGCGGCCCGCTGCCGACAGGCGTCACCGAAGGCACCGAAGATGGCGGCGTAGAACGGATTCTCCAGGACGCGCCACTCCGGATGCCATTGCACCGCCAGCGCGAAGGCGCGGGCGTCGCGCACGCTGAACGCCTCGATGAGCCCGTCGGGAGCGACGGCCTCCACCTCCAGACCCGGGGCGAGCTGATCGACTCCCTGGGCGTGCAGCGAATTGACGTTGACGGTAGTGGTCACCGCCAGCTTCGCGAGCAGACCGCCACGGTTCAGCGTCACCTCGTGAACGGGCTCGTAGCGCTCCGAGATCGGCCGCGATTCGTCCTCGCGATGATCATTCCTGTCCGCCTGTTCGTGCACCTTCTGGTGCAGCGTGCCTCCCAGGGCGACGTTCATCTCCTGGAAACCGCGGCAGATCGCGAGGATCGGAACGGCCGCCGCCAATGCCTTGGGGATCAAGGCCAGCGTGGTCGCGTCGCGGTGCGGGTCATGCACCGTGCCCGGCTCGCTTCCCGGCCCGGCATAGTGATGAGGCTCAATGTTGGAGCGGCTTCCGGTCAGGAGTATGCCATCCAGATCGGCGAGCAGCTGCGGGTAATCGAACGCCTCGCCCAGCGAGGGCATGAGCAGCGGCGTGCACTGCGCCGCATCGTGGACGGCCAGCACGTATTTCTCGCCCACCGCATGAAACGGCAGTCCGCCGAAATCCTTTCGGTCTGCGGGGATGCCGACGATGGGTCTTCGCTGCGGCGTATGCATGATGGCCAGACCCGCGGCGTGCTTGCGAGCCGGTGTCAATTTTATTAAACGATAGCATGCACCATACGATGTCACAAGGCGGCCCGGGCAGGTTGCACCGGCACCATGCACGGCGATCCGTCGCTGCACGGATTCGGCGCGTTTCACCGCAGATCGCCTATGGCAATCACGCCCGATGGAGGGCAGAATGGGCGTTGTTGCGAGCGGCGCGCCGCCAAGCAAGGCTCGCCGGCAAGTACGAATATATTAAACGGATAATGTAAAAAGGGGGGCGTTCGCGCGCCGCCCCAAGGCCTCGCCATGCCGCCGAGCCTGACCCGGCACCGACCAGGACGGCAGACCCGCGCGAACTGCGCCTGCACCCCGTATACGGAGGCTGGAGGACTTTGACAGGAACTGACCCGGCCGATCGCAGGCCCGTGTACGAACCGGCCGACTCCTACTACGCCGCGACGGCCAATGCGGCACCGCGGCGCCCGCCGCTGGCGGGCACCACCGACTGCGACGTATGCGTCGTCGGAGCGGGCATCGCCGGTTGCTCGGCGGCGCTGAATCTGGCCGAGCGGGGCTACCGCGTGGCGCTGCTCGAGGCGCAGCGGGTCGGCCACGGCGGCTCCGGCCGCAGCGGCGGCCAGATGATCTACGGCTACGCGCGGGACATGCCGGTGATCGAGCGCCTGGTTTCCGCCGCCGATGCGCAGCGCCTCTGGCAGCTGTCGCAGGAGGCGATCGAGACGACGGTCGGCCGGATACGAAAGCACGACATCCGCTGCGACCTGCGCCTCGGCCATCTCAGCGCCGCCATCAAACCTCGTCAGCGCGAGGAACTGATCCGCTTCAAGGCCGACATGGAGGAGCGCTACGGTTACGGCGGCATGGAGCTGCTGACCGGCGCGGCACTGCGCGCGCAGATCGATTCGAGCCGTTATCTCGCCGCGCTGCGCGACGGCCGCAGCGGGCACCTGCATCCGCTGAACTACACGCTGGGCCTGGCCGTGGCCGCCGAGGCCGCCGGTGCGGTGATACACGAACACTCCCCGGCCATCGCGCTGACCACCGGCAGCACCTGCACCGTGCAGACCCCGGGTGGCTTGGTGCGCAGCCGCTTTCTGGTGCTGACCGGCGGCGCCTACATGGACGGGCTGGTCCCGGAACTGCGGCGCAAGATCATGCCCGTGGGCACCTACATCACCAGCACTGAGCCCCTGGGCGAACCTCGCGCGCGCGCGCTGCTACCGGACGACGCGGCCGTCACCGATACGAACTTCGTGCTCGATTACTTTCGGCGGACCGCCGATCATCGACTCCTTTTCGGAGGCCGCGTCAGCTACTCCACGTTTCAGCCGCCGCGACTGGCCGCCACCCTGCGCCAGCGCATGCTGCAGGTATTCCCGCAACTGGCCGACGCCCGGCAGGCCTACACCTGGGGCGGCTTCGTCGACATCACCATCAACCGCTTCCCGCATTTCGGCCGCCTGGCGCCGAATGCGTATTTTGCCCATGGTTTCTCCGGGCACGGGATCGCTTTGACGGGCCTGGCCGGCAAGCTGCTCGGCGAGGTCATCGCGGGGCAGGCCGAGCGTTTCGACCTGTTCGCGAAGGTCAGGCATCGCGACTTCCCGGGCGGCAACGTCATGCGCATGCCGCTGCTGGTGCTGGCGATGACCTGGTTCCGGCTGCGTGATCTGCTCTGATCACGCACCTGGCGATCCGGCCGTATTCCCGCGCTAATCGCCGGCGCCCGTCCGATCAGCGATCGAGCGCGCCCACGACGGCGTTTCGTATGGATGCCGCGAGATTTCCGTATTGCATCAGCCGGCGAAGGCCGGTGGTGAACTCCAGCTGCACACCGCGACCGCAGCGGCCGCGGTTGCAGATGTTCTCCGGATCGGTGGCCGGGAAGTTGTGATTCGAGAGCCATGCCTCCACCCCGATCGACGCCAGGGCCTGCGCGATGCGCCACTTCAGCGCCTCGTGCAGCCCGCCGATGTAGACGCGCTCGTCGAACCCTACGCATCCGTGCACGGTGAGCACCGTCTCGCTCCGGGCGAGGAGATCCAGGCAGCGCGGCTCGTCGAACCGGCGGCTGGTTATGTGCAGGGCGTCGAAATTGCCGCGTGTCTTCAGGCCCTCGAAGACGTAGAGGTGCAGGACATCACCGGCGATGGCGCGCGCGATCTGCGTCGTGCCTCGTTCGATCCCTCCGCCGTGCGGCGTCACCACCGCGACTGACGCGCCCTCGACCTCGCGAATGAGGACGCGATAATCCACGCCCTCGCGCTCCATCGCGGCGAGCTCGGCGAAGCTCGCGTAACGATCCTGGTGCCCTTTCCGTGGCGGACCGCGATCCGCGCCTATCCTAGCCATGCTCCCGCAACCACTGCAGGGCCGCCGCCGCGTTCCGGTCCGGCGGGAATACCGGATAGAACACCTTCCGGATGACGCCATCCGCGGTGATGAGCGTCAGTCGCCTGATGAGTCGCATACCATCGACCTCCAGCATCGGCAACCGCAGCGCCCGGGAGAATTCCTCCCCGGAATCACTGAGCAAAGGAAATGGCAGATGCATGCGGCTGGCCGCCTCGCGCTGGTACCCGGTGTCCTGCGTGCTCACCCCGAATACTCCGGCCCCCATCTTGCTGATATCCGAGTACGCATCGCGAAAAGCGCAGGCCTGCGGCGTGCAGCCCCGCGCGCCCGGGATGAGATCCCATCCTGCCGGCAGCGGCATTTCCGGGCGGCCGGTCATCGGATAGCAGAATACGACCGCCGTCCCGGCCACCCGCGAGAGCTCGACGCAACCACCCGCCGTCGACGGCAAGGCCACCGCCGGCAACCGGGCCCCGAGCAGGTGATCGCATGCCCCGTCATCGGTGGGGACGGGCAACCCCGCGGGAAGTTCCGTCAGCGACTCCAACGCCCGGCCGCCTCGCCACCGGGCGGACCCGCGCGCCCCGCCCCCCAGCGCATCTCCCCGGCCTACAGCTTCACCATCACGTGACGCACGGTGGTGTAATCCTCCAGCGCGTACATGGACAGATCCTTGCCGTAGCCGGATTGCTTGAAGCCGCCGTGCGGCATCTCCGAGCACAGCATGAAATGCGTGTTGACCCACGTGCATCCGTATTGGAGCCGCGCGGCCACCTGCATCGCCTTGGAGATATCGCGGCTCCACACCGAGGAGGCGAGCCCGTAGTCGGAGTCGTTGGCCCAGTCGACGGCCTGCTCGACGTCGCTGAAGCGCGTGACTGAGACGACCGGGCCGAAGACCTCCTTGCGCACGATCTCGTCGTCCTGGGTCGCGCCGGCCACCACCGTGGGTTCGTAGAAAAAGCCGCCGCCCGCGGCGACCTTGCCGCCGGTGACCACCTCGATGTGCTTCTGGGCGCTGGCGCGCTCGACGAAGCCCGCCACGCGCTCGCGCTGGCGGGCGCTGATGAGCGGCCCGATCTCGGACTGCTCGTCCTCGGGCTGCCCGAACTTGATCGTGGACACCGCGCTGCCGAGATCCGCCACCAGCTTTTCGTAGATCTTTTCGCCGGCGTAGATGCGGCATGCTGCGGTGCAATCCTGGCCGGCGTTGTAATAGCCGAACACCCGAACTCCCTGCACCACCTCCTCGAGATCGGCGTCGTCGAATACGATCACCGGGGCCTTGCCGCCGAGCTCCAGGTGAGTGCGCTTGATGCTCTTCGAGGCCGCCTCCAGCACCTTGTAGCCCGTGGCGATGCTGCCGGTCAGCGAGATCATCTTCACGCCGGGGTGGTTGATGAGCGTCGTGCCCACGGGATCGCCCACACCGGTGACCACGTTGAACACGCCGGGCGGCAGGAGCTCATTGGCCATCTCGGCGAGTTTCAGCGTCGTCAGCGGCGTCTGTTCGGACGGTTTCAGCACGATGGTGTTGCCCGCGCCGATGGCCGGCGCGATCTTCCAAGCCGCCATCATCAGCGGGTAATTCCATGGCGCGATGGAGCCGACGACTCCGACCGGGTCGCGGCGGATCATGCTGGTGAAGCCGGGTAGATACTCGTCGGCCGCCATGCCCGTCATGCAGCGCACGGCGCCGGCGAAATAGCGGAAGACATCGACGACGGCCGGCAGCTCGTCGGCGAGCACGCGCGCGTATGGCTTGCCGCAGTTCTGCGACTCCAGCCGCGCCAGCATCTCGGCATTGGCCTCGATCCTGTCGGCCAGCTTCAGCAGGGCCATCGAGCGTTCCTGCGGCGTGGTGCGCGACCAGCCCGCGAAGGCGGCCTGCGCGGCGGCGACGGCCTCACCGATCTGTCCGGCGCTCGCCTGCGGCACCTTCACCAGCGACTTGCCTGTCGCCGGATTCAGAACGTCGTAGTCACCGCCCGCGCCGCGCTGCAAAGAACCGTTGATGAGCATGTCTGTGATCATTTTGCTAATCCCCATGGGTTGATGGTCATTTACCGGCTCCGGCGGTCGTTTCCGTACCGCGCGTAAGATAAAAGGCGAGAAGTATCGGCACCATCGTAACAGCGATGACGGCGACCGCAACCACATTGGTCACCGGGCGCTGCCGCGGCCGAACCAGCTCCTCCAGCATCCAGATCGGCAGCGTCGCGCTCTGCCCGGCCGTAAAGGTGGTGACGATGACTTCGTCGAAGGACAGTGCGAAGGCGAGCATTCCGCCGGCGAGCAGCGCGGTGGCGATGTTCGGCAGCACGACGTAGCGGAAGGTCTGGAATCCATCCGCGCCCAGATCCATGGATGCTTCGATCAGCGACGCCGACGTCCTGCGGAAGCGCGCGATGACGTTGTTGTAGACGACCACGATGCAGAAGGTCGCGTGCCCGAGCACGATCGTCCAGAAGCTGAAGGGGATCTCCAGGAGGCTGAACGCCGAGCGCAGCGAGATTCCGGTGACGATGCCGGGCAGCGCGATCGGGAGTATCAGCAGCAGCGAGATGGTCTCCCGCCCGAAGAACCGCCCGCGATAGACTGCGGCGGCCGCCAGCGTGCCGAGCACCATCGCCATCGCCGTGGCCACCGCGGCCACCTTCAGCGACAGGACAAGCGCCTGCCAGACATCCACGCGCTGCCAGGCAACCGCGAACCACTTCATGGTCAGCCCCGGAGGCGGAAACGCGTAGGACTTGTCCTCCGTGGTGAAGGCGTACAGGAGGATGAACAGCAACGGCACGTGCAGGAACAACAAACCGGCGACCGCGGCGGCCTTCAGACCCCAGCCCGCACCGGACCTAGAGCGCATCGAACGCCCCCTTGCGCTTGGCGATGGTGAGATAGACGGCCATGATGACGATCGGAACGATCGACATCGCGGCGGCCATGGGAATGTTCCCCGCCGTGCCCTGGTGTTGGTAGACCGCCTGACCGATGAAATAGCGCGACGAGCCGACGATCTGCGGGATGATGTAGTCGCCCAGCGTCAGCGAAAACGTGAATATCGAGCCCGCAATCACCCCGGGCAGCGCCAGGGGCAGGATGACGTTGCGGAAGGTGTCCCGCGGCGGCGCGCCCAGATCGGCGGAGGCTTCGATCAGTGTCTTCGGCACGCGCTCCAGCGCCGCCTGGATCGGCAGGATCATGAAAGGCAGCCAGACGTAGCAGAACACCAGGTAGGTGCCGACGTAGGAGGTCGACAGCGAACTGCCGCCGATCACCGGGACGGCGAGCATCGCATCGAGCAGCCAGGTCAGGTGCAGTTCCGCGAACGTCCAGCTCACCACCCCCTCCTTGGCCAGGATGAGCTTCCAGGCGTAGACCTTCACGAGGTAGCTCGACCACAGCGGCAACATGACTCCAAGGTAGAAAAACGCGCGCATCGGGGCGCTGGCGTAGCGCGCCACGTAGTAGGCGATCGGAAAGGCGATGACCGCGTCCGTGACGCTGACCGCTGCCGCCATCAGGGTCGTGCGCAGAATGATGTCGAGGTTGGCGGCGGTGAACAGCTGCCCGTAAGTCTGCAGGGACAGCTCGCGGACGATGCGCCCGGAGAACTCGTCGATGTAGAAGAAGCTCTGCGCCAGCAACGCGAGCAGCGACCCGAGGTAGACCACGCCGAGCCAGAGCAGCGGCGGCGCCAGCAAGAGCGCGAGCAGCCACCCGGGCCGGCGATAGAAGAAGCCGGACAGGGTGCGCAGGCCGCGCGGCTCAGCGGCGGCAACCGACACGATTTGCTCCGCCGCCGGCGGTCCGACGGACATCGGCGGGCGGGTGGCGCCAACCCGCCTCACGCCCCGATGGGACGTTGCGCCGGGCGCGATCGCTCGCGCTGCCGACCGCTGCGGCCGCGCCCGGAGAACCCGGATTTCGCCGGTGAACGGTCCTCATGCCGACGCCTTGGCCGCGTTGAGCACCCGCAGGTCCTCGCGGCGCCAGCACACCTGCGCGCGATCGCCCGCCCGCAGGGCTGCGCTGCCGTTCGGCGCGTTGTTCTGCGCCATCACCGTCAGTACGGTGCCGTCGTCGAGCGCGACATCCAGGCGCGTGGTGGCGCCCAGGAATTCGATCCGTGAGACCGTGCCTCGCGCATGGCATTCGCCCTCGGGCACGGGGGCGCCTTCCGGGCGTACCCCGATGCGCTCCGGCCGCAATGCGGCGGCAGCCGTCACGCCGGCGTAGCGCTGCGTGACCTCCGGGGCGAGGATGTTGGAAACACCGACGAAACGGGCGACGAACTCGGTCTGCGGATCGCCGTACACCTGCGCGGGCGTGCCCAGCTGTTCGATGCGACCATGGTTGAATACGGCCAGCCGATCGCTCATGCCCAGCGCCTCCTCCTGATCGTGCGTCACGAAGATGAAGGTGATACCGACGCGGCGCTGCAGCGCCTTCAGCTCCGCCCGCATCTGTTCGCGCAGCTTCAGATCCAGAGCGCCGAGGGGCTCATCGAGCAACAGCACGCGCGGGTGATTCACCAGCGCGCGCGCGAGCGCCACGCGTTGTCGCTGGCCGCCCGAGAGCTGCGCCGGCCTGCGGGCACCGAAACCGGCGAGCTGCACCATCTCCAGGGCCTCCTCCGCGCGGCGATGCCGCTCGTGGCGCGGTACCTTGCGAACCATCAGCCCGTAGGCGACGTTGTCGAGCACGCTCAGGTGCGGGAACAGCGCGTAATCCTGGAATACGGTGTTGACGTCGCGTTCGTAGGGCGGAACACCCTGCATCTCGCGACCGTGGATCAGCACGCGCCCCGCGTCAGGCTGCTCGAAGCCGGCAATGAGGCGCAGGCAGGTGGTCTTGCCGGAGCCGGACGGCCCGAGCATGGCGAAGAACTCGGCGTCCCGGATCGCCAGGTCGACGGCGTCCACGGCGCGCACGTCACCGTAATGACGCGACGCGCCGATGAACTGCACTGCCGGAACCGGCTCGGCCATCATGCGCGGGGAGCGGCTCCCGCTGCGTGGCTGGGCACGCAGTCGGGCCGCCCCCCGGATCCCGTGGCCCTACCGTCCGCCGATGACGGCGATGGAGTCCGTCACCCAGCGGTAATACGGCACGCATTCACCCTGCGAAGCGCACTTCGACACCGGCGTCTTCCAGAAGCTGATCTTCTCGAAGAGATTCAGGCCATTGGTGGCGCAGCCTTCGTCGGTCAGCAGCGGGTTGCCGTTGCAGGCCGCCAGCACCACCGGCACCGATCCGAACCAGGCGGCGAGGTCTCCCTGCAGCTTCGGGTTGAGCGAATGCTCCAGCCACTTGTAGGCGCAGCCCGGATGGGGCGCGTCGACGTGCATCATGGTGGTGTCTGCCCACCCGGTCGCGCCCTCCTCGGGCACGACGCTGGCCACCGGCGCACCCTTGGACTTCAGCAGATTCACCTGGAAGGGCCAGCTCGAGGAGGCAACCACGCCCTCGTTGGTGAAATCGTCCACCTGGATCATGGCGTCGTGCCAGTAGCGCGAGACGAGCTTGCGCTGGCCGCGCATCAGATCGAGCGCCGCCTTGTACTGATCCTCGTTGAGCTCGTAGGGGTCCTTGATGCCCAGCTCCGGCTTGTGGTGCTTGAGGTAGAGCGCCGCGTCGGCGATGTAGATGGGGCCGTCGTAGGCCTGCACGCGACCCTGGTTGGGCTTCCCGTCCGGCAGGTCCATCGGTTCGAAGACCGCCCTCCAGCTCGTCGGCGGCTCCTTGAAGACGTTGGTGTTGTACATCAGCACGTTCGGGCCCCACTGGTAGGGCACGCCGTAGTGCTTGCCGTCGACGGTGTGCCAGGGTGCGTTCTGCAACCGCTCGTCGACCGTGTTCCAGCTGGGGATCTTCGAAACGTCGACCTCCTGCACCCGGCCGCCGGCAATGAGGCGCAGACTGGCGTCGCCGGAAGCGGTGACCAGATCGAAGCCACCCTCGTTCATGAGCGCGACCATTTCATCGGAGGTGTTGGCGGTCTTCACCCGCACCTGGCATCCGCTCGCCTTCTCGAAGTCGGTTACCCAGTCGTAGGCCTTGTCGGTCTCGCCGCGCTCGATGTAGCCGGGCCATGCGACGATATCGACGAACTTGTCCTCTTCGGCCGATGCCGCCGCCGACAGCATCGTGCCGGCCAGCGCCGCGCTCATCACTACGATTGCCCTCCCGGCAATATGTCTTTTCATTTTCATGCCTGCTCTCCTCATGGGTCGTTACCATTGCTCTCGGTATTAGGCGATGAGCGGTGGAGCCGCCGCTCCGTCTTGCGCATCCCTCGCGACGCATTGCTCCTGGTCACATCTGCAATCGAATCCAGGTCGTCTTCAGTTCCGTGTACTTCTCGAACGCGTGCAGCGACTTGTCGCGGCCGTTTCCGGACTGCTTGTAACCGCCGAACGGGACGGTGATGTCGTCCTCGTCGTACTGGTTCACGTGCACGGTGCCGGCCCGCAGTGACCGTGCGACCCGATGGGCGCGGTCGATGCTCGAGGTCCACACGCTCGCCTGCAGACCGTAGCTCGTACCATTGGCGATGGCGATCGCCTCGGCCTCGTCGCGGAACCGGATGACGCTCAGCACCGGCCCGAAGATCTCCTCGCGGGCGATGGTCATGTCGTTGCGCACACCGTCGAAAACGGTCGGCTCCACGTAGTAGCCGCCGCTCGCCTGCCGCGCGCGGCGGCCGCCGACGACGCAGCGCGCGCCCTCCCCGTTGCCCGCCTCGATGTAGCGCATCACCGTCTTCAGCTGCCCGTCATCGACGAGCGCGCCCATCACCGTGTTCACGTTCAGGGGGTCGGCCGGTTCATAGGCGGGCGCCTCGGCCACGACGCGCTGCAGGAATTCCTCCGCGATGGCCTCGTGGACCAGCAACCGCGAGGGCGCATTGCACGACTCGCCCTGGTTGAAGAACATGCAGCCGGCCGCGGTCTTCGCGGCGCGGTCGAGATCGTCGAAATCGGGAAAGACGACGAACGCGGATTTCCCGCCGAGCTCGTTGTAGACGCGCTTCAGGTTACTGCGGCCGGCGTACTCGAGCATGCGTCGCCCCACGCGCGTGGAGCCCGTGAATCCGATCGCATCCACGTCCATGTGCAGCGCCAGCGCCTCGCCGGCCTCCTGGCCGTAACCGGGCACGACGTTGAGCACGCCCGGAGGAATGCCCGCCTCGACCGCGAGCTCGGCCAGCCGCAAGGCGCTGAGCGGCGACTTTTCGCTGGGCTTGAGCACCACCGAGTTGCCCGTCGCGAGCGCCGGCCCGAGCTTCCAGGCGGCCATGATCATCGGATAGTTCCAGGGCACGATGGCGCCGACTACACCGATGGGCTCGCGCATGATCAGCGCCAGCGCCGAGGGGGCGGTGGGCGCGATCTCGTCATAGACCTTGTCGATGGCCTCCGCGTACCAGTTGATGCAGCGCGCGGTCGCGGCGACGTCGACGCTGAGACTGAAGCGTATGGGCTTGCCCATGTCGAGCGTTTCGGTCAGCGCGAGCTCCTCGCCATGCTGGAGGATCGAGGCGGCAAAGGCCTGCAGGACGCGCTTGCGCTGTGCCGGCGGCTGGCGCGACCAGCGGCCATCCTCGAAGGCGGCGCGCGCGCTCGCCACTGCGTATTCGACGTCCGCCGCGCCGCCGCGCGCAACCTGCGCCAGCTCGCGCCCGTCCACCGGGCTCGTACAGGCGAAGGTCTCGCCGCTCGCCGCAGCCACGAAACGGCCGTCGATGTAGCACCTGGTGCGCGGTTTCAGCAGGGCCGCCTGCCTCACCCAGTCGATGTTTTCCGGGGCGTTCATATATCGGTTCAGAAGGTTGGGGGCGAATTGGCGCTGATGATCTCGCAGATCTCCTCGCCGGTATTGCGGAAACGGTGCGGAAGGCGGCTCTCAAAGTAATACGCGTCGCCAGGTCCCAGCGTGCGCTTCTGGCCGCCCACGGTCAGCTCGATGGCGCCACGCACCACGACGCCGCCCTCCTCGCCCGCATGCGAGAGCATCTCCTCGCCGGTGTCGGCGCCGGGGTTGTAGCGCTCATGCAGGATGGACATGGCCCGGTTGTGCCGGTTGAAGCCGACCAGGCGGAAGGAGATGCGGCCGCCGCCGAGATCGGGTAGATCCTCGTCGTGATAGAAGATCTGGCCGTTGGCGCCGAGGTCCATGGTGAAGAAATCGGCCAGCGACATCGGTATCCCCTCGAGCACCTTTTTCAGCGAGCTGATGGAAGGACTCACGCGATTCTGCTCGATGAGCGAGATCATTCCGTTGGTCACGCCGGCGCGCTTGGCGAGCTCGCGCTGCGACAGGCCGACCATCGTGCGGATGGCCTGCAGGCGAGCGCCGATATCCTCGGTCACGACGCGCTCATCCTTCTTCTGCCGGCCTGCGGATTTCTTCTTGGCCATCACGCCTGCCCTCGCGGCGGTAACAAAATACTAAACACGAGATGAAGTATAGCGCGGAAAAAAGCGCGCCCCAACGGTCTCGTTGTCTATTATTTTTATCATGCTATGATTTTTCAATCACCCCCTTCCCGCCCCGTTCGCGAGCGATCCATGCACCATGACTAACGCCGCCACGCCCAATCTTGATGCGTTCTGGATGCCGTTCACCGCCAACCGCCAGTTCAAGGGCAACCCGAGACTGCTGGTCGCGGCCAAGGACATGCATTTCAGGACCGCCGACGGCCGCGTGATCCTGGACGGCACCGCCGGACTGTGGTGCGTGAATCTCGGCCATGGCCGGGAGCGCATCAACGACGCCGTCGCCCGGCAGGTGCGCGAGCTGGAATTCGCGCCGACCTTTCAGATGGCGCACCCGTTGCCCTTCGAACTGGCTGCGCGCCTGGTCAGGCACATGCCGGGGGACATCGAGCACGTGTTCTTCACCAACTCGGGCTCCGAGTCGGTGGACACGGCGCTGAAGATCGCCATCGCCTACCATCGGGTCCGCGGCGAGGCCGCCCGCACGCGCCTCATCGGCCGCGAGAAGGGCTATCACGGGGTCGGTTTCGGCGGCATCTCCGTCGGCGGTCTGGGCAATAATCGCAAGAGCTTCGGCCCCTTGCTGCCGGGGGTGGATCACCTGCCCCACACCTTCGATCTCGAGCACAACGCCTTCACCCGCGGCGTGCCGGACTGGGGCGTGCACCTGGCCGACGCGCTGGAGCGCATCGTCGCACTCCATGACGCCTCGACCATTGCCGCCGTCATCGTCGAGCCGGTGCAGGGATCCGCTGGCGTCATCCTGCCGCCGCACGGCTACCTGCAGCGTCTGCGCGAGATCTGCACCAAGCACGGGATCCTGCTGATATTCGACGAGGTGATCACCGGATTCGGCCGGCTGGGCACCCCGTTCGGCGCCCAGTACTTCGACGTGCAACCGGACATCGTCACCACCGCCAAGGGCATCACCAACGGCGCGGTGCCGATGGGCGCCGTGTTCGTGCGCAAACAAATCCACGACGCATTCATGCATGCAGGACTGGCCCCCGACGCCATAGAGTTGTTCCATGGCTACACCTACTCCGGACACCCCGTGGCCTGCGCAGCGGCGCTGGCGGCGCTGGACATATACGAGCAGGAGGGCCTGTTCACCCGCGGGGCCGAGCTTGCGCCCTACTGGGAGGATGCGGCGCACAGCCTGCGCGGAGAGCCAAACGTCATCGACATCCGCAACATCGGATTGGTGGCGGCCGTGGAGCTGGCCCCTCGCCCGGAACGGCCCGGCAGCCGGGCCTACGAGGTATTCACCCGCTGCTTCGACCGCGGCGTGCTGGTGCGGCACACCGGCGAGACCATCGCCTTGTCGCCGCCTCTCATCGTCGAAAAGCCGCACATCGACCAGATCTTCACCACGCTCGCCGAGGCCATACGCGCGGTCGGCTGACACCACATAACACAAATCGAAATGCCGGCGCGCCGCCGCGCGGGGAGGTAGCGATGCTCATAGGTGTTCCAAAGGAGATCAAGACCCACGAGTACCGCGTCGGGCTGGTGCCCTCGAGCGTGCGAGAGCTCGTCCATCACGGTCACCGGGTGATGGTGCAGAGCGGCGCCGGCCTGGGGATCGGGTTCGACGACAGGGCGTACAAGGCCGCCGGCGCGCGCGTCGCCGCCAGCGCAGCGGAGGTCTACGCGAAGTCCGAGATGATCGTGAAGGTCAAGGAGCCGCAGCCCTCGGAATGCAAGATGCTCCGCAAGGGCCAGCTGCTGTTCACCTACCTGCATCTGGCGCCGGACCCCGACCAGGCCAACGCCCTGATCAAGTCGGGGTGTACCGCCGTCGCCTACGAGACCGTGACCAGCCCCCGCGGCACCCTGCCGCTGCTCTCGCCCATGAGCGAGGTGGCCGGGCGCATGGCGGTGCAAGTGGGCGCCCACTGCCTGGAGAAGGAGCGAGGAGGCGCCGGCATATTGCTGGGCGGTGTGCCCGGCGTGCACCCGGGGAAGGTGGTCGTCCTGGGCGGCGGCGTCGCCGGCACCAATGCCGCACGGATGGCCATGGGTCTGGAGGCCTATGTGACGGTGGTCGACAAGTCGCTGGATCGGCTCAAGCAGCTCGACGAGCAGTTCGGCTCCAAGCTGTACACGGCCTACGCGACGGTGGATACGATCGAGAAGCTCGTGATTGACGCGGATCTGGTGATCGGCGCCGTGCTGGTGCCCGGGGCAGCCGCACCCCGCATGGTGACGCGCACGATGCTGAAGAAGATGCGGCCGGGCTCGGTGCTGGTCGACATCTCGATCGACCAGGGTGGCTGCTTCGAGACCAGCCGGCCGACCACGCACGCCGATCCCACCTACGTGGTGGACGGCATCGTGCACTATTGCGTGGCCAATATGCCGGGCGCGGTGGCGCGTACCTCCACCTTCGCCCTCAACAACGCCACCCTGCCGTTCGCGCTGGCGCTCGCGAACAAGGGCTACCGCAGGGCCTGCGCGGAGGATCCCCATCTGTGCAACGGCCTGAACGTGCATGCGGGTATGATCACGCACGAGGCGGTGGCCACGGCCCTGCGACGGCGATACGTGCCCGCGGCAGAGGCTCTGCAGAGCTGACGCCGGCGCGCGGCCGCGCCGGCCTGTTAACGACGGAGCATAGCGAGGTCGACATATGAAATCCGAACCTTCGGCAGTCCGCGGCCCCGTGGCCGCCGAGTCCGCGCCCCGCGACCTGGGCCATTTCGTCGCTGGCCGTGCCGTGCCCGGGAGCAGCGGCCGCAAGGCCCGGGTCTACAACCCCGCGACCGGCAAGGTGGCGGCCGACGTTGCCCTGGCCAGCAGCGCGGAGACCCGGGCGGCCATTACCGCCGCCGAGGCCGCGCTGCCGGGCTGGCGGGCGACCACGCCGCTCGCGCGCGCCCGCATCCTGTTCCGCTTCAAGGAGCTCGTGGAGCGCAATGCCGCGGAGCTCTCGGCGCTGATCACGGCCGAACACGGCAAGGTGCTGAGCGACGCGCGCGGCGAGCTGACGCGCGGTCTGGAGGTCGTGGAGTTCGCCTGCGGAATCCCTCACCTGCTCAAGGGGGAGTTCTCGGAGAGCGTCGGCTCCGACGTCGACAGCTGGTCGCTGCGCCAGCCTGTCGGCGTGTGCGCGGGCGTGACGCCGTTCAATTTCCCCACGATGGTGCCCATGTGGATGTTTCCGGTCGCCATCGCCTGCGGTAACACCTTCGTGCTCAAACCCTCCGAGCGCGACCCGTCACCGCCGCTGCGGCTGGCGGAGCTGCTCGCGGAGGCCGGGCTGCCCGACGGCGTGTTCAACGTCGTCAACGGGGACAAGGAGGCCGTCGACGCCCTGCTCGGCGATCCGCGCGTCGGCGCCGTGAGCTTCGTCGGCTCCACCCCGGTGGCCGAGTACATCTACAGCGAGGGTTCGCGCCACGGCAAGCGGGTGCAGGCCCTGGGGGGCGCCAAGAACCACATGGTGGTGATGCCGGATGCCGATCTCGACATGGCCGTCAGCGCCCTCATGGGTGCGGCATACGGCTCCGCGGGGGAGCGTTGCATGGCGATATCGGTCGCGGTGGCCGTCGGCGACATCGCCGACAGCCTCGTGGCGCGACTCGCGGAGCGCGTGCAGTCGCTGCGCGTGGGCCCGGGCACCGACGCCGCCGTGGAGATGGGCCCGCTGGTGACCGGCGAGCACCGCGACAAGGTGCGCGGCTATGTCGACGCCGGCGTTGCCGAGGGCGCCACCCTGGTCGTGGACGGACGCCGATTGAGGGTCGCGGGATTCGAGGAGGGTTTTTATCTCGGCGGCTGTCTGTTCGACGACGTCACGCCCGAGATGCGCATCTATCGCGAGGAGATCTTCGGACCGGTCTTGTGCGTCGTCCGCGTTCCCGATCTGGACAGCGCCATTGCGCTCATCAACCGGCACGAGTACGGCAACGGCACGGCGATCTTCACCCGCGACGGCGACAGCAGCCGGCGTTTCACGCAGCGCATCGAGGCCGGCATGGTCGGCATCAACGTCCCGATCCCGGTGCCGATGGCGTTCCACAGTTTTGGGGGATGGAAGCGATCGCTGTTCGGTCCCCTGCACATGCATGGCGCCGACGGAGTGCGTTTCTACACCCGGCTGAAGACGGTAACGGGGCGCTGGCCCACCGGGCCCGCGCAGCGCGCCGAATTCTCGATGCCGACGATGAAGTGATCGCCTACTGCAGGAAGGCGACGTCCTGCAGGTAGGGAATGCGCTGATCGCTGGGCTCGCGAGTCCAGGCCAGGTGACCGGCGGTCGGCGTCAGCGCCGCCAGCTGTCCGTTGCCCGGGCGCGGCGCCAGCTCGCGCACGGGCGAGCGATGCAGGTTGTCCATTCTCCATGTCGCGCCGTTGAAGGCCAGCCACGTCGACGCGGTGCCGGCCGCGGGCGAGCCCGCCTTCCGGGCCCGGGCGAAGTCGAGGACCATCGTGACCGCGTCCACCACCAGCTGCGGCTGGTCGAGATGGATGTGGTGGCCGCTGCGGTCGGCGACCAGATGCGCCGAGCGCGGGCTCATCTCCGCGAGCTCATCCTGCAGCTGCATCCACAGCGCCTCGATCACTGGCGCGCGCGGATCCTCGGCTCCGCGCTCGGCCCGCCCGCGCGTGATCACGACCAGCGGCACAGGGGGTATTCCGCCTTGGCGCAGGATGGCTTCGCCGCTGTCCCGGAAGTACAGGTACTCCTGCGCCACGGTCAGGCGCGCCTTGCGCGAGGCCGTCAGCATCATGCTGGGCGTCCGGGCCTCTTCCGGCATATTGGCCGGCGCCGCGGCAGGGCCCGACATCAGCATCACGCCGGCCGTGTTCCTGCTCGGCGCGGTGTTCATGTACAGGGGCGGGGCGAGAAAGCGTGCGACCTGATCCGGGTGCGAGGAATCCACCAGCACCAGGCCGGCCACGAGATCCGGGTAGCGTTCGGCAAAGAGCTGGGCCGTGTAGCCGCCGAAGGAGTGTCCGACCAGCACGTACGGACCCGGTATGCGCGCGTTGCGAAGCAGGGTATGGAGCTCCTCGACGATAACGGAGGTCGTTCGCGGCTGCGGCCCGAGGTCGCTCCATCCGTTCCCGGCGCGATCATAGACGCACACCCTGCCGTAATGACTGAGGAATCGCTGGGCAGGGAGCCACTCCAGCGATACTCCGCCCAGGCCGGCCTCCATGACGACCGTCGGCGAGCCCTCGCCGCGGCAGTCGATGTGCAGGCGATAGCCACCGATGTCGACCAGCCGTCCGGGGGGATTGAGGATGTCGAGTTCCTCGGCATGAGCCAGCCTGCAGTCTAGCAGGCAGAGCGTGGCGAGCATCAGCAGTGGAATCGCCAGCGCGACCCGTATCGTGCGGGCCGGTGTTGCCGTCCTGATCAGCGCTCCGCGCATCATCGTGCTCACCTCCGATGCCAGTGTGCCAACGCTCTACAGAGGCTTTCGGCCCGTGGCCGCCAGCCTTTAATGCCGGACGAGCAAGCGTTGTGCCACGGACTCCAAATCGGAGATAAACAGAGTCAAAACAATGCGATATCTGGGTTTTGTGGTAGTTGCCGGCGCTGCCTGCGGCCTGGTCGCGCCCACCAAAATGATGCTGCGTTGCGTCAAAAGCGGGCATTCACGGGAGCCGTTCTCGTCTCGGCTCAAGGCGTTGCGGCAACCTCAGCTGCCGCCACCGGCCGCTGTGGTCTGGCCCCTGGCATGCGGCGGCCCGCCCGTGTCAGGGTGCGGCCGGGACCGCCGTGGCTTGCGCCGACAGCTCCTCGTAAGGCACCCGCCGCCATGCCGGTTCGGCCGTGCCGGCGAGGTGACCGGCGCGTGCAGTCTTGTTGGCAAACATGCGATCGTCGCACCCGAAGGGACACACGTCGGTGGAGGTGTGCAGGGTGTCTGAAATCCACCGGGCATCCTCGAATGACAGCATCGTCCTGGCCTGGAACGCGGCATCACGCCGGCCGCTGTGCTCCCGCATCTCCGCCCTAGCGAAATCCAGGACCATCGTCACCGCATCGGCCACCAGATCCGGCTGCGTGGCGTGTATGGCATGGCCACTGCGCATCGCGACGATGTGGGCGGCGCGCGGTGCAAGGCGCCCGAGCTGCGCCTGGAGGGTGCGCCATTGCTCCTCGTTTCCCTGCGCCCACGTCCGATCGCCGCCCGCATCGGGTTGCCCGCGGGAGAGGACCACCAACGGCACGTCGGGAATCCGGCCCTTGTTGCGCAGCACCTGACGCGCGCTGGCCTTGAAGTTGAGATATTCGTTGGCGACGGTACGCATGGTGTAGACGCGCGACATCATGAGTGCCGCCAGCATGCCCGGCCCCTCGTCGTCCACCCCTGCGGGCAGCATCGGCCTGGCGAGAAAGTCGGTGGTCAAAATGCCGCCCATCGTGCGCGGCCGGATGCTGTCGACGCTGTCCAGATGCGGCAGCGTGAGGCGCCCGACCTGATCGGGGCTGGAGGAATCCACGAGCACCATGCCGGCGACCAGGTACGGGTAGCGCCGCGCGAACAGTTGCATGTTCATGCCGCCATAGGAATGGCCAACCAGCAACAGGCGGCCGTCTATGCCGGCCTGCTGCAGCAGCAGAAAAAGCTCGTTGGCGATCCGGGAGCTCGACCTCGGCAACTCGCCGAACTCGCTCCAACCGTAGCCGGCACGATCGTAGAGGCACACGCGCGTGTGATGGCTTACCCGCTGCTGTACCGGCAGCCATTCCAGCGCCGATTCGCCAAGCCCGGTGTCGATGATGACCGTCGGCGCCCCCTCGCCACGGCAATCCACGTGGAGCCTGGTGGTCCCGATGTTCACGAGCGCGCCCGGCGCCGTGTAATCCATCGCGCTCGCGGAAAACGGCGCGGCCAGGAGTAGACCGGCCAATGCCGCCACCCTGACGCGCAGCGGCGCGCTCGCTGGAGTTCGCTTCGAAGACTGGGACATAATCATGCACACTACGCTCCGGCGTGCTCGCCGTTCAAGAGTTTAGAACATGGAATCCTCCCAAGTTCAACCCCGACCACCCACCCGAGAGGAACAACAGATGTCCAGTGGCGCCCGGGCCGTGGAAACGCTTCCTGGCGCCACCCTGTGGCGGCGTCTCGGCGCCATCGCCTACGACACCCTGCTGTTGTGCGCGCTGTGGTGGTGCATCGGCCTGGTGGCGGTGGGGATCGCCGGCGGCGAGGAAGTCCGCCCCCCGTACAACCGACTGCTGATGCTCGCGCTGCTCGCCGCCGCCTACCTCTACTTCACGATGCAGTGGACCAAAGGCGGGCAGACCCTGGGAATGAAGAGCTGGAGGCTGGTGCTGCATGCGGCCGACGGCGGTCGGCCCGGCTGGGGAAGGGCAAGCGCACGTTTCCTCGCCGCAACGCTGTCATGGTTGTCGCTCGGCGCAGGGTTCCTGTGGAGCCTCATCGACCCGGAGCGCCTCACCTGGCACGACCGCCTCTCCGGCACGCGACTGCGCGTGCTTCCGCGCGCTGGCGCGCGGCCCCCGGCCGCCTGAGGCTCAGGCCACGCGACGCAGCAGCAGGACCCCGGCAAGCACGATGATCAACGTCGGCCCCAGCACGCTGATGGCCGGACTCAGATCAAATACCACTCCCAGGTGGCCTGCGGCCTGGTTGACGATGTGAAACGTGATGCCCACCAGTGAGCCGACGACGATGCGCCCGCCCACGGTGCTCATGCGCGCGGAGGCAAACACCAACGGCACGGCCAGGAACACCATAGCGCCCGTGGCCAGCGGGTAGACCATCTTGGTCCACAGCGCCTGCACGTAGCGCTGCGCGTTCTGGCTGTTCTGGTGCAGGTAGCGGACGTAATTCGTCAGATCCCACATCGACAGGTTGTTCGGATCGATCACGACCATGCCGATGAGCTCCGGCCGGAGCAGCGATTCCCAGGCGGCGCGCGCGATCCGCCGCACGCGTATCTCGTTGTCGTTGAAGGTCGTCTGTTTTATGTCGTAGAGCAGCCATTGTTGATTGGTGTACTGCGCCGACTTGGCGTAGGTGCTCACGCGCAGATTGCTGTGGTTGTCGAACTCGTAGATGTAGATGTTCTCGACCCGGTCACCGGGGAGCACGGTGCGGATGTTGATGAAACTGTTGCCGTCGCGCGCCCAGAACCCGTTCCGTGTCCGCAATGCGATCTGATCGGATAGCGCCAGCGATCGGAAATTGCGCGCGAACTGCTCGCTGCGGGGCGCGACGAACTCGCCGATCAGCATTGCCGCCACCATCAGCAGCAAAGCGGATTTCATGACCGCGACGATCGTTCTGCCCAGCGAGACGCCCGCCGCCCGTATCGCGACCATCTCGCCGTTGGCCACCAGCGTCCCGAGCCCGAGCAGCGCACCGATGAGCGCCGCGATGGGAAACAGCTGGTAGGTCAGCGCCGGCACTCGCAGCAGCACGAACTGCAAGGCGCCCATCACGGTGTAGCCGCCCTTGCCGACGTCGTTCAGTTCGTCGAGAAAGGCGAAGAACGTGAAGGCGGCGACCAGCGCCACCGTCACGGTCACCGCCGCCGCGATAACGGTCCTGCCGAGATATCGATCGAGAGTGCGCATGTCCTGCCGCAGGTGTTTTGCGCCGAATTGGTGAAACGAATAGACTTGCCCGTATTGAATCAATCATAACATTCGGACAGGAAATCAGGCCTCACATCTCATGACCAGCCCCATCCATTTATCCGTGAAAAGCGGCCTAGGCGCGGGAACGCGCAGCGGTTGTCTCGTCGTCGGCGTCTTCGAAAACCAGAAACTCAGCCATGCGGCGGCCGATCTCGACCGCGCCAGCCGTGGACAACTGCGCGCCATCCTGCGACGCGGCGACATCGAGGGAAGGATCGGACAGACCCTGCTCTTGCAGGCGCTCAATCACGTGCCGGCGCAGCGCGTGCTCCTCGTCGGTTGCGGCGGCGCGCGCGAGTTGAACGAAGCGAGGTATCGCCGGGTGCTGGCCGCCGCCGCCGCGCGCTTGCTGGAGACGGGCAGCAGCGAGGCGGTCAGCTTCCTGTCCGAGTTGCCCGTTCCCGGCCGCGAGCACTACTGGAAGGTCCGCCAGGCGGTCGAGGCAACACGTGAGGCGCGTTACCGCTTCGACGCCTTCAAGTCCAAACGCAACGGCCGCGTTCCTGCCCTGAAACGCATCACGCTGGCAATCGCCGAGGCGCGACAGCTCGCCGCCGCGGAGCGTGCCTTGCGCGACGGCACTGCCATCGCCAACGGGATCGACCTCGCCAAGGATCTCGCCAACACCCCGCCCAACGTCTGCCATCCGACCTATCTCGCCACTCGGGCGAAGGAGTTGGCGCGCCGGCACCGCTCGCTGAAGGTGACAGTTCTTGAGGAAGCACAGATGCGACGCCTGGGCATGCATTCGCTGTTGGCCGTCGCGCGCGGCAGCCACCAGCCCCCCAAGCTCATCGTCTTCGAATACAAGGGCGCCCGCGGCGGCGGCAAGCCCATTGCGCTCGTGGGCAAGGGCGTGACCTTCGACACCGGCGGCATATCCATCAAACCGGCCGCCGCCATGGACGAGATGAAGTTCGACATGTGCGGAGCAGCCAGTGTGTTCGGCACCATGAGCGCGGTGGCCGAGATGAAACTGCCGCTGCACGTCGTCGCGGCGATCCCCGCGGTCGAGAACATGCCGGGTGGCAACGCGACGCGGCCCGCCGACATCGTCACCAGCCTTTCGGGGCAGACGGTGGAGATCCTGAACACCGACGCCGAAGGCCGGCTGATACTCTGCGACGCGATCACGTACGTCGAGCGCCGATACGCGCCGCAGGCGGTCGTGGACGTCGCCACTCTCACCGGCGCCTGCGTGATCGCGCTCGGCAACCACGCCACGGGCCTGTTCTCCAACCATCAGGCGCTGGCGGACGCGCTGCTCGCTGCCGGTCAGACCACCGGCGATCGCGCCTGGCAGCTGCCGCTCTGGGACGAGTACCAGTCGCAACTGGACAGCCCATTCGCCGACATGGCCAACATCGGCGGCCGCGAGGGCGGCGCGATCACGGCGGCGTGCTTCCTCTCGCGCTTCGCCAAGAACCTGCAGTGGGCGCACCTGGACATCGCCGGTACCGCCTACCGCTCCGGCAAGCAGAAGGGCGCCACCGGCCGACCGGTGCCGCTGCTCACGCAGTTCCTGCTCGACCGCGCCGGCAGAACGCGATGACCCGCGTCGACTTCCACGTACTTCCCGCCAGTGGCAAGATCGACGCCGATCGCTGGGCTTGCAAGCTCGCCGCGAAGGCCTGGAGGCAGGGTCACCGCGTCTACATCCTTGCCGCCTCCGAGACGCACGCCCGTCGACTGGACGACCTGCTATGGACGTTTCGGGACACGAGCTTTCTGCCGCACGCCTTGATCGCCGATCGCTCCGAGGACATGCGCGTGCTCGTGGGCAGCGGCGAGGAAGCGCCCGAGGAGCACGAAGTCATGATAAGTCTCGCGCACCCGGTGCCGTCGTTCTTCAGCCGGTTCGAGCGCGTGCTGGAGGTAGTGCCCGCGCAGGAGGAGCCGCGCACGCTGGCCCGCGAGCGATTCCGGTTCTACAAGGAGCGGGGCTACCCGCTCGAATCCCACGACATCGCAGGCGATGACGACGCTGCCTGACCCCGACCCCGCGACACCCACACCCGCGAGCGCGGAGGATCGCGGACTGGTCGAAGCCGTCGAACTGCTCGACCGGCTGATCGAGAAGAACGAGGAAGCGCTCGTGTCCGGCGCGATCATGGATCCGGCCGAGTTCGAGGAGATCGGCGATGAACTGGCCGCCATGCCCATGCATGAACCCTTGCATGGCAGGGCGCCCGAGATCCTGGACCTGTTCGGGACGCCCGCCGCCGATGAGTTCGAGAACGACGCCCGTTACGCGAACGAGGACGACCTGCCGGAGGAGCTGGACCTCGATGTCTTGCGGCAGGAGCTGCTCTCGGATCTGAACACGCTCATCGACCTGGGGTTGCGCCGCGCCACGGACTCGGCTCGTCAGCGGCTGACGGAGGAATTCGGCCAGGAGTTGCTGGGCCGCGACCAGCCCGCCTCCGGCGGGGAGCCACCGGAGGTCGAAGCGGGCGGCGAGCCGCCGCGCATCTCCCTGTCCCAGGCCATGGGAGACATCCTGAGCCGCTACGGGCTGTCCGACCACGACAGCAGCGCCTTCTACCTGGAATTGAAGAGCGAGCTCGAGACGATACTCGGCCAGGGGCTCGAACGGATCCGGCACGACCTCGAGGCGGTGCTGCAGGAGCGCATGGCGGCGCGCGCGGAATCGCAGCTGCTCGCCATGTCCGCGCCGCGCGAGCATCAATCCCCGGGAAGCGCCCAGCAGGACCATGCGCGGCGAACCGGGGGTCCGGGCACGGGCTCGGCCTGACCTGCGCGGGGTCCCTCGCCACCCGCATTCCTCCTCGTATACGCGATCGCGCCGATCACTTACCATTCGCCTCGGCGCCTCGACCGGGCGGCCGTCGCACCGAGCCATCCGCCGGGCGCGGCAGGCAACCCGTCCGCGCCCCACGACGCCAGCTAGCCTCTCTCGTCTCGCACCATGGACAAGACCTACGACCCAAGACAGATCGAGCAGACCTGGGCCGCGCGCTGGGAAGAGCGCGGGTATTTTCAGGCCGGCGGCGCGGCCGCCCCGTTCTGCATCATGCTGCCGCCACCGAACGTCACCGGCACCCTGCACATGGGCCATGCGTTCAACAACACGATCATGGACGCGCTCACGCGCTACCACCGGATGCGCGGCCGCAACACGTTGTGGCAGCCGGGTACCGATCATGCGGGCATCGCCACGCAGATGGTGGTGGAGAGACAACTCGCGCTGGAGGGGAAATCCCGTCACGACCTCGGCCGCGAGGCCTTCGTCGCGCGGGTGTGGGAGTGGAAGGAGCAGTCCGGCAGCACCATCGCCCGCCAGCTGCGCCGCCTCGGCTCGTCGCTCGACTGGTCCCGCGATCGCTTCACCATGGACGAAGGCCTCTCGCAGGCGGTCACCGAGGTCTTCGTGCGCCTTTACGACGAGGGCCTCGTCTACCGCGGCCAGCGACTGGTCAACTGGGATCCGGTCCTGCACACCGCCATCTCCGACCTCGAGGTGCTCGCGGAGGAGGAGAGCGGCAGCCTGTGGCATCTGCGCTATCCGCTGGCCGACGGCGGCGGGTACCTGGTCGTGGCGACCACGCGCCCGGAGACCATGCTCGGGGACGCGGCCGTCGCCGTCCATCCCGACGACGAGCGCTACCAGGGCCTCATCGGCCGGCGGGTGGAATTGCCGCTCACCGGCCGTACCATACCGATCATCGCCGACGAGTACGTGGACCCGCTGTTCGGAACCGGCTGCGTGAAGATCACGCCAGCGCACGATTTCAACGACTACGCGGTCGGCCAACGCCACGGCCTGCCGCTCATCAACGTCTTCACGCCCGATGCCGCCATCAACGACGCGGGGCCCGAACGGTATCGCGGCATGGATCGCTTCAAGGCGCGCAAGCAGATCCTCGCCGATCTGGAGGCACAGGGGTACATCGAGAAGATCGAGCCGCACAAGCTGAAGGTGCCGAGAGGCGATCGCTCCAATGCCGTCATCGAGCCCTATCTCACCGATCAGTGGTACGTGCGCATCGAGCCGCTGGCGGCCGAGGCGATCAGGGTCGTGGAGGACGGTCGCGTGCGCTTCGTGCCGGAGAACTGGAGCAAGACCTTCTTCGAGTGGATGAAGAACATCCAGGACTGGTGCATCAGCAGACAGCTGTGGTGGGGCCATCGCATTCCTGCATGGTACGACGAGGACGGCACCGCGTACGTGGGCCGCAGCGAGCCGGAGGTGCGAGCCAAGTACAGACTGCCCGCCACGCTCGTGCTGAAGCAGGACGAGGACGTGCTCGACACCTGGTTCTCCTCGGCGCTGTGGCCGTTCTCGACGCTCGGCTGGCCGCAGCAGACGCCGGAACTGAAGACCTATTATCCGACCAGCGTCCTGGTCACCGGCTTCGACATCATCTTCTTCTGGGTGGCGCGGATGATCATGATGGGCATGAAGTTCATGGGTGAGGTGCCGTTCCGCGAGGTCTACATCCACGGCCTGGTGCGCGATGCGGAAGGCCACAAGATGTCGAAGTCCAAGGGCAACATCCTGGACCCCATCGATCTCATCGACGGCATCGACCTGGAGAGCCTGGTTGCCAAGCGCACCTCCGGGCTGATGAAGCCGCAGGAGGCGCCGAAGATCGAACGGGCCACGCGCAAGGAGTTCCCGGAGGGCATCGCCGCCTATGGCACCGACGCACTGCGATTCACCTTCGCGGCGCTGGCCACGCAGGGCAGGGACATCCGCTTCGACGTCAAGCGCATCGAAGGCTACCGCAACTTCTGCAACAAGCTTTGGAACGCCTCCCGCTACGTGCTGATGTCGCTGCAGGGGCAGGAGGCGAGCCTACGGCACGGTTCACCGCGCCCTGGGCTCGCGGAGCGCTGGATTCGCTCGCGGCTGCAGCACGCGATCGCCGCCGTCAGTGAATACGTCACCGGCTATCGATTCGATCTGGCCGCGCAGGCGATCTACGAATTCGTCTGGGACGAGTTCTGCGACTGGTACCTGGAATTGTCGAAGGTGACCCTGAGCGATGCGCAGGCCGGCGAGGCCGAGAAGGCCGGCACCCGCCAGACTCTGGTGCACACGCTCGAGACCCTGCTGCGGCTCGCGCATCCGATCATGCCGTACATCACGGAGGAGATCTGGCAGCGTGTCGCGCCGCTGGCCGGCGTCACCGGCGAGACCATCATGCTGCAGCCGTTCCCGCGCTTCGAGCAGGCCGCCGTCGACAGCGACGCGCTGCGCGAGATCGAATGGGGGAAGGCCTTCATCCTCGGCGTGCGGCGCATACGCTCGGAGATGAACATCTCACCGGCCAAGCCGCTGCCGGTACTGGTGCAGGGCGGCAGCGCGCAGGAGCGGGCGTGGCTGCAGTCGGCGGCGCCGTTCATCCACACCCTGGCGCGCGTGGGCTCGATCCGCGAGGTGGCCGGCGAAGCGCCGGAAGCGGCCCCGGCGCTTGCTGGCGAGACCACGATCCTGATCCCGCTCGCCGACCTCATCGATCCCGCCGCGGAGATCAAGCGCCTGTCCAAGGAGCGTGACGCCAGGCAGGCGGAGCTCGAGCGCGCGCAGGCGAAACTGGCCAACGAGAACTACGTGGCGCGGGCGCCGATGGACGTGGTCGCCAGGGAGAGGGCGCGCGCCGAGGAACTCGCCTCGGCGCTCGCAAAATTGCAGGAGCAGCTGGCCAAGATCGAGGCCATGGCGCGGCGCTGAAGCCATGCGTGCGCGCATCCTGGTGATCGAGGACGAGCCGCACATCGCCGACGCGATCACCTACGCGCTCGCCACCGACGGGTTCGAGCCGGTGTGGTGCAGCACCGGCGCGGCCGCGCTCGAGCGGGTCCGATCGGGGGGCTTCGCGCTGGCGGTTGTCGACATCGGGCTGCCGGACATCAACGGTTTCGAGCTGTTCCGCCAGCTCGCCGCCACGACGCCGCTGCCGGTCATATTCCTCACGGCCCGCTCGGCCGAGGTCGACCGGATTGCAGGCCTGGAGATGGGAGCGGACGACTACGTCTCCAAGCCGTTCAGTCCGCGCGAGCTGGCCGCGCGCGTGCGCACGGTGCTGCGGCGCGCCGGCACGATCGCCTCGCCCGCGGCTGCGGCGCCGGCCGGCGCCGGTCGCACACCCTTCGTCGTCGACGACGAGCGCAAGCTCATCACCTATCACGGCCGGCGGCTCGAGCTTTCCCGCTACGAGTTCCGGCTGCTGAAGATACTGGTCGAGCGGCCCGGCCGGGTGTACTCGCGGCAGGAGCTCATGGACATGGCCTGGGAGGCCCCGGATCACAGCCTGGATCGCACCGTGGACGCGCATATCAAGACGCTGCGGGCCAAGCTGCGCGAGGTCAGCGCCGAGGTCGAGGCCATCCTCACCCATCGCGGCAGCGGGTATGCCCTGCGCGAGGACTGGTGAGGCGCATGCGTGAGCAAGCGCAACCGCATACTCATCGGCCTGTTTCTCGTCTTCTCCGCCAGCGTCGCGGCGCTGGTCTACAGCATCGTCAGGGATCTGGAGCCGCGATATCGCGAGGCGGCCGAGGATCCCCTCGTCGACACCGCGCGTATCCTTGCCGCCGTCGTCGCTGGAGATCTCGACAACGCTCGCATCGACCCCTCGCACCTGCGCTCGGCCTTCGAGGAGGTCTACCGGCAGCAGTTTCACGCGCGCATCTACGCGCTGGAGAAGACGCACGTCGACATTCGCGTCTACATCACCGATCGCGACGGCATCGTCGTCTACGACTCCATGGGCCGCGACGAGGGTCTGAATTACTCCAGATGGCGCGACGTTCGCCTGACCCTGCAGGGCGAGTATGGCGCGCGCACCACCCGCAACGATCGGGAGGATCCGAATTCCTCCGTCATGTTC
Source organism: Gammaproteobacteria bacterium (assembly GCA_041395385.1). Taxonomy (GTDB): domain Bacteria; phylum Pseudomonadota; class Gammaproteobacteria; order JAJPIJ01; family JAJPIJ01; genus JAJVHZ01. The sequence goes on along the minus strand of JAWLAN010000021.1, from coordinate 63,219 downwards.
GTCGGCGCGCCGATCCGGTGGAACGGGGAGATCGTCGGCGCGCTCGCCGTCGGCAAGCCGACCCGCAATCTGAACACCTTCGCGCAGGCGGCGCGGAACAAGATTATCCTGGCCGGGGTTACGGCGGTGGGGGCGCTGATCCTCCTGGGCCTGCTCGCCGCGATCTGGCTGACCAGGCCGTTCGGGCTGGCGAGCGACTACATACGCCTGGCGCGCGACGCCCGCAACATGCCCTTTCCACGCCTGCGCCGCAGCGCCGTCGGCGTGCTCGGCGCGGCCTATGACGAGATGCGCGATGCCCTGAGCGGGCGCAACTACGTCGAGGAGTATGTTCAGGCGCTCACGCACGAGTTGAAGAGTCCGCTTTCGGCCATCCGCGGCGCCGCGGAACTGATGACCGAGGACATGGCTCCGGAGGCGCGCGCGCGTTTTCTGGCCAACATACGCACCGAGTCCGATCGCATACAGGACATCGTCGAGCGCATGCTGGAGCTGGCGGCTTTGGAGAAGCAGCGGGGATTGCGCGAAATCCAGGCCATCCGCGGCGAGTCGCTCCTCGCCGAGGTGAAGGATGCGCTCGAGGCCGCGGCGGCGCGCCGCGGCGTGACGCTGGAGGCGGTCTGCACGCCGGAGGTGCACCTGAGCGGCGATCGCTTTCTGCTGCATCGCGCGCTCGTCAACCTCGGACAGAACGCGATCGATTTCTCGCCGCGGGGCGGCGTGGTGCGGATGGAGGGGCGGGCGCAGGGGCGCGACGCCGAGATCAGCATCCACGATCAGGGTCCGGGGGTGCCGGAGTTTGCGCGCTCGAAGGTCTGGGAGCGGTTCTACTCCCTGCCCCGCGCCGACGGCCGCAAGGGGACCGGTCTGGGCCTTTCCTTCGTCAAGGAGATCGCCGAGCTGCACCGCGGCGAGGTGTTTCTCGAACATGACCCGCGGGGCGGCACCCTGGCGACGCTGCGGGTGCCGCTGGCCGTGGACTGACCCTCCCACGGGGAGTTTCACGCAACCCCCCGCTCGTGACGCAGGATTTCTCCCTCTTTTCACCCCAATCTCACACTGCCGGCACGGAGCATCGGGATACTGCCTCTGCGCACCATGCAGCGGTGCCTGACTGCGGGAGGAGGACGGGATGGAATGCGAGCTGTCGTCGTTGCACGCGGTGACACTGACCCGGTGGATCCTCTATCAGCATTGGCGGTCCCATCTGCTCCAGGTCTGGCCGGGCGGCTCAGGCACGCCCGGTCCGGCAGGCGCGGCGGCCCGTGCCCGCCGTGGACTCTGGGCGGCATGGGAGCGGCGGGCGCGGACCTCCGGTAAAGGTACCGACTGAGGACGGGGCCCCGTTCGGTTGTCGGGGGCCGGCCGTGTCGCGGCCCCGGGGCCGATCAGGATCTTGGGGTGAGATCGGCCGCCCCGGCTTCGGGCCGCGGGCGGGCGTTGAACCGGCGGTCCTTAGCACTCTCTAACGGTGAGTGCTAGAATCACGACATGCGGCCTTGGCCAGCGGCCGCCATCCGGAGGAAATGACATGACCGATACGTTCGCACTTCAGCTCGCGCCCGCGACCGGGTCGATCGAGGCCTACGTCCGGGACCTGCATCGCATCCCGATGCTGACCGGGGAGGAAGAACTGGAGCTGGCGCATCGGTTCCGACGCGAGAACGACCTGGAGGCAGCCCGCCGGCTGGTGATGTCTCACCTGCGCTTCGTGGTGAAGATCGCCCGCGGCTATCAGGGTTATGGCCTGCCCATGGCAGACCTGATTCAGGAGGGTACCATCGGCCTCATGAAGGCGGTCAAGCGATTCGACCCCTCGGTCGGCGTTCGACTCGTATCCTTCGCCGTGCACTGGATCAAGGCCGAGATGCACGAGTTCATCCTCCGCAACTGGCGGATCGTGAAAGTCGCCACCACCAAGGCGCAGCGCAAGCTGTTCTTCAACCTGCGCAGCACCCGGCGGCGGCTGGGCTGGATGGGCAGGGATGAGGTCGCGGAGGTCGCGAAAGAGCTGGGGGTCGAGGTGGCCGACGTGCTGGAGATGGAGCAGCGCATGAACGCGCACGACGCCTCTTTCGACACCCTGCCCGAGGACGAAGAGGGACACGCGATGGTGCCGGCGCAGTACCTCGAGGACACGCGCTTCGAACCCATGCAGCAACTGGACGTCGAGCAGCGGGAAGGTCTCCGGCTCGAGGCCTTGAAAGCCTCGCTCGCCCGGTTGGACGCCCGCAGCCGCGACATCATCGCGCAGCGCTGGCTTGCCGCCGAGGGCGAAAAGGCTACCTTGCACGAGCTGGCCGATCGATACGGCGTGTCCGCGGAACGCATCCGCCAGCTCGAGGCCAATGCGATGAAGAAGCTCAGGGTCGCGCTCGGCTCCGCCCTGTCGCTGCCGGCGCTCGCGGCCACGTAAACCCCGCTGCCGTCGCTGCACCAGCCCGGCGCCGATCAGCTCCAGGCGGCCAGTTCCTCGGCGCTGAATCCCGCGCGCAGGCGCGCGGCCTCGTTGAAGGGCGGATGCGGCGGGGAGACGGCGTACTCCTCAAGCAGGCGTGCGAACATCGGCTCGGGCGCCACTCCCCGCAACGCGCACGAGTGCCTGTACCAGTGGTTGCCTACGGCAACGTGGCCGACCTCGTCCCGCAGGATGATGTCTAGGATCGCCGCACCCTCCTCGTCACCGGCCTGCCGCAGTTTCCTTTGTATGCCGGGCGTAACGTCCAGACCCCGCGCCTCCAGGATGCGCGGCACCAGCCCCATCCTCGCCAGTACGTCACCAGCGGTCTTCGCAGCCGCCTCCCACAGGCCGTTGTGCGCCGGGAAATCCCCGTAGGCGCAGCCCAGGGTTCGCAGGTGAGCGGCGAGCAGCGAGTAGTGGTGGGCTTCCTCGCCGGCGATCCGCATCCAGTCGCGGTAATACTGCGGCGGCAGATCCCCGAATCGCGCGACCGCGTCCAGCGCCAAGTTGATCGCATTGAACTCGATATGGGCCAGTGCGTGGATGAGCGCGGCGCGCCCCTCTGCGGAGGCCAGCTTGCGCCGGGGCACTCGGCGCGCCTCCACCAGGACGGGGCGTGCCGGCCGGCCCGGCTCGAGGACTGCGGGCAGCGTTGCCTGAGGGTCCGGGCCGAGATCGCCGGCGGCGCAAGCCGCATCGATCTCGCCGACCCTCGCGACCTTCTCTTCCGGGTCGACCAGCAGCAACGCCGCGTGCGCGGCGCGGCGAAGCTCGGCGCGCGGGCGGGAGGAGGGGAATACGTCCAATGTGCCTTTGGTCTCCGGCGCCGCGGTTGGTCTCTGAATCCCGGCGGTTCACGAACCCGCCCGCGAGCGCGGCGATCAGGCAAACAGCGGATGGATCAACGGCGCGTAGTGATCGATGAACAACACCGCGAACAACGCCATCAGGTAGATGATCGAATACCAGAACATGCGCATCGCGAGACGATCGTCGTGATCCCATTGCATGCAGATGGCGTAATAGAGAAACACGCCGTCCAGTACCAGGGCCCCGATGAGATACACCCAGCCGCACATGTAGGTCGCGAACGGCAGGATGGTGACGACGGTCAGGATCACCGTGTACAGCAGGATCTGCAGCCGCGTGAAGTCCACGCCGTGCGTGATCGGCAGCATCGGTATGTCAGCCTTCGCGTAGTCGTTGCGGCGGTAGATGGCCAGCGCCCAGAAGTGCGGCGGCGTCCACGCGAAGATGATGAGGAAGAGCAGCAAGGAGTGCGGATCGATGCTGCCGGTCACGGCGGTCCAGCCGAGCACCGGCGGCGCGGCGCCGGCGGCGCCGCCGATGACGATGTTCTGCGGCGTGGCGCGCTTCAGGTACAGGGTGTAGATGACCGCGTATCCGACCAGGGAGAGCAGCGTCAGCACCGCGGTGAGCGTGTTGACGAAGGCGATGAGCAGCGTCATGCCGAGCGCGCCGATGACGGCGGCGAAGGCGAGCGCCTGCGGCCTGCTCAACTCGCCCTGGGGCAGCGGGCGGTATTTCGTACGCACCATGACCGCGTCGATGCGGTGATCGGCGACGTGATTGATGGCCGCCGCCGAGGCCGCCACCAGGCCTATGCCCAGCGTGCCGAAGATGAGGACGAGCGGCGGCACCATGCCGGGCGTGGCCAGGAACATCCCGACCACCGCCGTGAAGACAATGAGCGCCACCACGCGCGGTTTGCAGAGTTCGTAATAGTCGCGCCAGGAGACGCTTAGGGCTGGGCTGAGCTGGGACACCGGGTTCTGCCGCTTTGTTCTAATGGGTGGAGGCGCCGGCCTGCCGGCGGCTGAAATATAGCACAGTCGCGAACGTCGCCGGCAATGCGATCCCGCCCGCGGCATGACCGGCTCCGCCCGTGCCAGGCAGGCGGCGCTTCGTGTCGCCCACCCTCAATCGGTCTTCGACGCGCGCAACAGCCGTTTGATGTCCTTGGTCACCCCTCCCAGGTCCGGCCGAGCCGGGTAGATCATCATGGCCCGCGAGAGATGGTCGATGAGGATGATCCGGTCGAACCCGCTCTGGCCTTCCGGGACGACGCGGGCGGCGCGGAGCGCGGCTATGAGATCGGCGACGGACGTGCGGTAGATCTCGATCCGTGCCTCGGCCTCCCGCGCGCCCAGGTCGAGCCCGCCACGGGCGTGATCCACGATCGCCGCCACGTGCACGCGCGCCATTTCCTCCCGCAGCGCGAGTCGAATCCGCCCTGCGTCATCCAGCGTCCTGCGGCATTCGGCCTCGCAGGGGTCCGGCAGGATGGTCGCGATCGTCCACTCCCCGAACCGCCGATCGAAACTGGCCACGGCGCCGTTCTCGTCGAGGAACCGCCGGGCATTCAGATCGATCGCCGGCTCGATGAGCGAGCCGTAGTTCAGCCTGCCTTTGGGCATCCAGGGCAACAGGCCGCTGGTGAGCAGCCAGGCCAGGAAGATCGGCAACGCGAATGCGGCGACGACCGCCAGCATCGTCAGTCGCGCGCGCCGCTGCGCGGCCGTGGTGTCGGTGTTCATCGGCGTCGTTTGAGATAAAGGGTCAGGTAGATCGCGACGAGCGCGCCGGCCATGGCAAACCACTGGAACGCATAGCTGCGATGGCGCGCCTCATCGCTGCCGGGCGCGCTCCACGCGCGCTGGAAGCCCTCCGGCACCGCCGGGTCCAGCAATAGGACTCGGGGCTGCAGCCTCAGGCCGAGAGCGCTGCCGAGGGCGGCATAGTCTATGACCTGGACGCGACGGATACCACCGTCGAGCGTCTCGATGAGGTCCGAGCCCCGCAGGCGCAGACCGGAGACCGGCGGCCGCCCCAGCTCGCCATGCACGGTCCTTTCCCCGGCGGACAGAGGCGGCAGGCTGACGGCATCCCTGCTGGCGGACAGGGGTATCCAGCCCCGATTCACGAGTATCGCCTCGTGCGGCTCGGCCGCGGGCCTGAACGGCGTGAAGACGAGATAGCCCGCCCTGCCGCCCAGGCTCTGATTGTCGAGCAGGATCTGTCGATCGGGCAGGTAACCGCCCTGCACGATCACGTGCCGCCCGAGCGTCGCATCGGGCTCGGAGGACGGCAGCATCGCCAGCGGGACGACCTCGCGCGCGGCATTGGCCAGGTATTGTGCGTACAGTTCCTGCTTGTAACGGGCCCGCTCGAGCTGCCAGAAGCCCAGGCGCAGGAAGCCGGCCGACATCAGCACGACCAGCACGCCGCCGAACAATGGCAGGTGGCGGGAAATCAGGGAATGCACGGGGATCCGGGTGGATTTCGGGGCGCGGAGGCCGGCGCGCGCGTATACTGGGCCGCATCGATTCTAGGGGTATTCCGGAGGCGGCGCATGCTGTTCAAGAGTCTTGTCGTGGCGATCCTGGCGGCGATCCTGTTGGCGCTGGGCAGCGCGCTGTTCCACATGGTAAGGGGCAGGGGCGCCTCCGGGGCGACGGTGCGCGCGTTGACCTGGCGCATCGGTCTGTCGGTCGGACTGTTCGTGCTGCTCATCGTCGCCGTGGCCATGGGCTGGATCACCCCTCACGGCATCCAGCCCTGAGCTCGCAACAGCCGGTCAAAAAACAAGGGCGCCTCAGGGCGCCCTTGTCGTATCCGTGGGGTCGTTTCGTCAAAGGATGTAGACGAAGATGAACAGACCCAGCCACACCACGTCCACGAAGTGCCAATACCACGCCACCCCCTCGAAACCGAAGTGATGATGCGGCTTGAAGTGGCCCTTCAGGCAACGGATGAGTATCACCGTCAGCATGATCGCACCCAGCGTCACGTGCAGGCCGTGGAAGCCGGTGAGCATGAAGAACGTGCTGCCGTAGATGCCGGAATGCAGCGTCAGCCCCAGCTCGTGATAGGCGTGTATGTACTCGTAGCCCTGGAAGAACAGGAATATCACGCCGAGCACGATGGTCAGGAACAGGAACAGGTTCAACTGGCCGCGCCTGTTCTTCTGCAGGCCCCAGTGCGCGATCGTGATGGTCACGCCGCTGGCCAGCAGCAGCGCGGTGTTCAGCGCCGGGATGCCCCAGGGACCGATGACCTCCTTGATCTGCGTGAACAGCGTCTGATTGGGCGTGGACTTCAGCGGCCAGATGTTCTCGAAGTTCGACCACAGGAACTGGTGAGTGGCGGCCTTCGCGCCTTCCCCGCCCAACCACGGCACCGAGAAATTGCGCGCGTAGTAAAGGGCCCCGAAGAACGCGGCGAAGAACATCACCTCCGAGAAAATGAACCAGACCATGCCCCAGCGGAAGCTGACGTCGACCTGGCCGTTGTACATGCCGGACTCGCTCTCGCGGATCACGGTGCCGAACCAGCCGAACAGCATGATGAACAGGGCGATCACGCCGATGACCATCGAGGCCTTGCCGATCCCGTGTCCGTTCAACGACAGGGCGAACCCGCCAAGGAGGGTGAAGAGCGCTATCGAGCCGACGATAGGCCAGTGGCTGCCGTGAGGCACGTAGTATCCAGAGGCGGATTGTGAACCGGACATAGATTCCCCTTTTGTCAACTTTTCAACGTCGTTGTGTTATTGGCTCGGGCCGTGGCCCTGATCTTGGTGGTCAAATGTCGCTCAGTCGTTCGCCGCCGTCTCCGGGGCCGTGAAGAAGGTGTACGACAGGGTCACGGTCGTCACCTCCCGCGGCAGCGCCGGGTCGACGACGAATCGCACCGGCATCTTCCTCTCCTCCTTCGCCGCCAGCGGCTGGCGGGTGAAACAGAAGCACTCGGTCTTCTGGAAATACCGCGCGGCGGAATTCGGCGCCACGCTGGGAACCGCCTGACCGACGCTCGTGTGGCCGAGCATGTTGCGGGCGTAGAAATTCGCCTCGGCGACCTCGCCGGGATGCACCTGGAGCTTGTTCACCTCGGGCCGGAATTCCCACGGCATGCCCGATGCCACGCTGGTCACGAACTCCACGGTCAACACCCGCGAGCGATCCACGCTCATCGCCGCCGCCTGCGTGGCCGATATGCGCTCGGTCTTGCCGTTGAGCCCGGTTATCTCGCAGAAGGCGCGGTACATCGGCGGCATCACCACGAAGCCGAAGGCGAACATCGCCATCGTCACCGCCGCGAGCTTCAGCGTCGTCCGCCGGTTCCGGCGCGCGACGTCAGCCGTTGCCATGGAAATGCATCGCGATGAAGCCGACGTAGAACGCCAAGGCGATCAGCCCCAGTACGAGCACCGTCCTGAGATTGCGGCGGCCGGCCTCGGCCGCGGCATCCTGCCTCGCTTGCGGAATCCTCGTCGGCATGGCGTCCGGATGCCCCGGTCCTACTTGACCACCGGCGGGGTCGTGAAGCTGTGGTACGGCGGCGGCGAGGGCAGCGTCCACTCCAGTCCATGAGCACCTTCCCAGACCTGGGAGGTGGCCTTCTGGCCGCCGCGGACGCACTTGATCACGATGTAGGCGAACAGCAGCTGCGAGATTCCGAACAGGAAGCCGCCGATGCTGGAGACCATGTTCCAGTCCGCGAACTGCACGTTGTAGTCCGGGATGCGGCGCGGCATGCCCGCCAGCCCGAGGAAGTGCTGCGGGAAGAACAGCACGTTGACGAAGATCGTCGACAACCAGAAATGCAGCTTGCCGAGCTTCTCGTCGTACATGTGCCCGGTCCACTTCGGCAGCCAGAAGTAGGCGGCGGCCATGATCGAGAACACCGCGCCCGTGACCAGCACGTAGTGGAAGTGCGCGACCACGAAGTAGGTGTCGTGATACTGGAAGTCCGCCGGGGTCACGCCGAGCATGAGGCCGGAGAACCCGCCAATGGTGAACATGACAATGAAGCCCAGCGCGAACAGCATCGGCGTCTCGAAGGTCATCGAGCCCTTCCACATGGTGGCGACCCAGTTGAAGACCTTCACACCGGTCGGCACCGCGATCAGCACCGTGGTGTACATGAAGAACAGTTCGCCGGCCAGCGGCATGCCGACGGTGAACATGTGGTGCGCCCAGACGATGAACGAGAGGAACGCGATGGAGGCCGTCGCGTACACCATCGAGCTGTAGCCGAACAGCGGCTTGCGCGCGAAGGTCGGAACGATGGCAGAGACCACGCCGAAGGCCGGCAGGATCATGATGTAGACCTCGGGGTGACCAAAGAACCAGAAGATGTGCTGGAACATCACCGGGTCTCCGCCGCCGGCGGCGGAGAAGAAGCTGGTGCCGAAGAATTTGTCGGTGAGCAGCATCGTCACCGCGCCCGCGAGCACGGGCATCGAGGCGATGAGCAGGAACGCCGTGATGATCCAGGTCCACACGAACAGCGGCAGCTTCATGAACGTCATGCCGGGGGCGCGCATGTTGAACACGGTGGCGATGATGTTGATCGCGCCCATGATCGAGGAGATGCCCATGATGTGAACGGCGAAGATGAGGAACGGGAAGGCGTCGCCGGTCTGCATGACCAGCGGCGCGTACATGGTCCAGCCGCCGGCCGGCGCGCCGCCGGGCATGAAGAACGTGCTGAGCAGCAGCGTGAACGCGAACGGCAGCAGCCAGAAGCTCCAGTTGTTCATGCGCGGCAGGGCCATGTCCGGGGCGCCGATCATCATCGGCACCATCCAGTTGGCCAGCCCCACGAACGCAGGCATCACCGCGCCGAAGATCATCACCAGCGCGTGGATGGTGGTCATGGAATTGAAGAACTGCGGATCGACGAACTGCAGCCCGGGCTGGAACAGCTCGGCGCGGATCACCATGGCCATGGCGCCGCCGACGAAGAACATCAGCAGCGAGAAACTCAGGTAAAGGGTGCCGATGTCCTTGTGGTTGGTAGTGGTCACCCAACGCATCAGGCCGGACGGGGCGTGATCATGGTGCTCGTCGTGGGCAGCGTGGCTTTGGCTCATTTGCTATTCCCCTTGATCTCTGATGATTGCCGGGCGCCGGATGGCAGGCCTCAGCGATATTCGTTCTTGATGGTGGAGGGCTGTACCAGGTCTCCGGCCGCGTTGCCGAAGGAATTGCGCTGGTAGGTGATGACGGCCGCGATATCCGCGTCGCCGAGCTGCGAGAACGCCGCCATCGCGGTGCCGGTCCGCCCGAACATCACGACGTCGATGTGATCGGCGACGTCGCCCGTGGCCACCGGGCTGCCCGCGATCGGCTTCACGCCCGCCATGCCCTTGCCGTCGGCCTGATGGCAGGCCACGCAGTTGGCGTTGTAGACCGACTCGCCCTTGGCCATGAGCTCTTCCATGGCCCACTCGCGATCCGGATTGTCCGCCTGCAGCGCGGCGGCCTGCGCCGCCTTCTGGTCCTCCACCCACTTCCTGTAATCGGCCTCCTCCTTGGCGACCACCACGATGGGCATGAAGCCATGATCCTTGCCGCACAGCTCCGCGCACTGTCCGCGGTAGACGCCGGCCTTCTCGACGCGCGCCCAGGACTCGTTGATGAAACCGGGGATCGCATCGCGCTTCCAGCCGAGATCCGGCACCCACCAGGCGTGTATGACGTCGTTGGCGGTGGTCAGGAACCGGATCTTCTTGCCGACCGGTACCACCACGGGGTTGTCCACGTCCAGGAGGTAATTGTCGATCGTGGCGACGTCGATGCCCGATTTCAGATGACGCGCCTCGTTGCTCTTCGACTCCAGGGTGCTGAAGAAGCTCACGCCCTCGTCGATGTACTCGTACCGCCACTTCCACTGGTAGCCGGTCACCTTGATGGTGAGGTCGGCGTTGCCGGTGTTCTCGATGTTGATGAGCGCCTTGGTGGCGGGTACGGCGAGGAAGATGAGGATGCCGAAGGGGATGAGGGTCCACACGATCTCCACGAGGGTGTTCTCGTGGAAATGCGCCGCCTGCACACCCTTGGACTTGCGGTGATGCAGTATCGACCAGAACATGGCGCCGAATACGATGATGCCGATGACCACGCACACCCAAAGGATGATCATGTGCAGACCGTAGACCTCCTGACTGATGGAGGTGACGCCCTGGCGCATGTTCAGCGTCCAGTCGGCGGCGGCCCCGAAGGGCCAGAGCAGTGCGCACAGGGCGGCGAATGCCGCCACGAAACCTCGATGTTGGATTCTTCTGATCATTTCCACCTAGTCTCCTCGCCCCAAACAGAACACTGCCGTTTAGTTGTCTATTGCGCCGCCTTCGCGGCCGATGGCCGCGCGCAGATCCCGCGCCAGCGACGCCCGTTCCTCCTCGGTGAGGAATTCGCCGATCTCCAGTTCGCGGCCGTGGGATCGCAGTTTCAGCTGGCTTGGGTACCACCCCTTGCCGGGCTCCAGCACGACCCGCACCCACGCGCGCGGAAATTCCAGGCTTTCCAGCACCCGGCTGCGGCCACGCTCGATGACGACCCTGCCATCGTCGACCCGGACCACCTCGCGGCGGGCATTGCGCAGCAGGCAGTGGTAGAAGGCCAGCCCAAGCACCAGCACTTCCAGTCCTGAGACCGGGAGCACCAATGTCATACCGGCCCAGAAGAAGGCGCCCCCGATCATGAGTTCGACGACCGCCACCGCCGCGAGCACCTGCTTGGCCTCGCGCCAGGTCATGGAATTATTCGGGCTGAGTATGAATTGGTGGCCGAGTGGATCTTGATGCGTGTCTTGAGTTACCACGTACAAATCCCCCAACTCGGCCTCTATGATAAGCTCAAGCCGGGACCTTGATCCAGATCATTGATTCAGATCAGCCTCGCGGCGCGCACGGCCCCTCTCGCAGCAGCTGGCCTGCTGCGGCGCGCCACGGCGCCGGGGCAGGCATGCCCGCCTGGCCCCTCTGCGCAGGCAGTGTCGCCATCGGCGGCATTCCGAGACGCTCCGTCAGCGCCCCTATCGTCTCCGCGGCGGTTCCGTATTCGGGATCGATCGCGTTGGCGACCCACCCCAGCATCCCGCGCGCCTCCTGCCGTATCGCCGCCGCGGTGAGCAGTGCATGGCTGATGCAGCCCAGCCGCAGCCCGACCACCATCAGCACGGGCAGCCGAAGGCGGCGCGCGAGGTCTGCGACCTCCAGCTGCGGAGCCAGCGGCACCCGCCAGCCGCCCACGCCCTCGACCAGCATGAAGTCGGCGCGGGCGCACAGTCCGCGCGCCCGGGATTCGATGTGGCCGAGGTCGATTTCCACGCCGGCCCGCCGCGCGGCGATGTGCGGCGCGATCGCCGGCTCGAAGCAGTACGGATTGACCTCTTCGTAGGCCGCTGCCACCGTCGCGGCGGCCTGCAACGCGAGCGCATCGTCGTTGCGCAGCCCTGCGGCCGTGCGCCGGGCGCCGCTGGCCACCGGCTTCATGGCGGCCGTGCGGCAGCCGAGCTCACTCAACGCGCGCAACAGGCCCACGCTCGCGTGGGTCTTGCCGATCCCGGTATCGGTGCCGGTCACGAACACGCCCTCCGCGCGCGGGCTGCTCATCGGCTGCGCCGTCCGCCGAGCCGCGACAGCGGAAAGGTGGCCACCGTGCTGCCGTCCTGCGGCCTCGTGTCCGGCCGCGGCGCCCACGCGTGCCCATAGACCACCTCGTAGGTCGCCGGGATCACGCCATCGCGGCGCAGCCGCTCGTAGTGCTGGAATACCCGCCGCAGTCGCGCCTTGCCGGTAAGATGCGTCGGACGGCCGCTGTTGACGTTGTGGGCGCCGATCGCCTTCAGATCGCGCATGACGGCGCACGGGTCGGGATAGGTCATGGTGAGGCGCTCCATGTCCATGACCGGGCTGCCGAGGCCGGCCCGCACGAGCGCGTCACCGACATCATGCATGTCCAGAAAGGCGTTGACGTGCGTATCGCCGTCCACCGCCGCCCAGCTCTGCCGCAGCTCGGTCAGGGTATCGGGCCCCAGGGTCGAGAACAGCAGCAATCCTTCCGGCCTCAACACCCGGCGAAACTCCCCTAATGCCGCCTCGAGGCCGGGACACCACTGCAGGACCATGCTGCTGAAGACGAGCTCGACGCTGGCGTCCGCCAGCGGCAGCGACTCCGCATCGCCGCAGACGTAGCGCTCCCGCGCCCAGGGGCGGCGCCAGCCGCCGCGCGCCGCGCGCAGCATCTCCAGGGCCAGGTCCAGGCCGACAATTCTTGCGCGGGGGTAGCGCCGGCGCAGGCGCCGCAGCCCGTTGCCGCTGCCGCAACCGACATCGAGGATCACGCTCGGATCGATGCGGAAGAGTTCCATCCTCTCCACCAGCCGCTCGACGACCGCGTCCTGAAGCACGGCATGATCGGCGTAGGTCGCGGCGGCGCGGTTGAAGGCCTCGGCGACGCGGCGCTTGTCCAGCCGGCCGCTGCCGAACGGATCCCGGGTCGTCATTGCAGCACCTCGACGGCGGCCTCGAGCACCGCCTGCGGATGGGTGAGGAGCAGCGCATGCCCCGCGCCCTTGACAACGAAACTGCGCAGACGCGGATTCAGCGCGCGCATACGATCGGTGGCGGCCACGGGCACGAACGGGTCACGATCTCCGGCGACGACGGCCGCCGGGGAGATCAGCTCCGCGCAGGCGGCGCGCAGATCGCACCGCGCCAACAGATCGAGGCCCGCCCGCAGTACCGCTTTCGATGGCGTCGGCTCCCCCCTCGCGCCGGCCTCGAGCCGCCGCCGCACGGCAACCGATTCGGCCCCGTCCCGGGCGATCAGCCTGGCGAAGTAGCGCAGGGTCGTCGGGACGTCGGAGCGCTCCAGCAGCGTCGCGATCGCGGCGATATCCCCGCCGGGGATTCCCGCAGGCCAGTCCGGCGCTGCCGTGAATCGCGCATTCGCCGCGAGCAGCACCAATGTGGCTACCCGGTGCGGATGGCGCCATGCCAGTTGCATGCACGCCATCCCGCCCAAGGACCAGCCGATCCACGAGGATCTGCCCGGCGGGGCCTGCGCTAGCAGGGCGTCGACATGATCGTCGAGGGCGGCCCCGGGTGCCGGATCGGGCTCGCCGCCGTATCCCGGCAGGCGCAACAGGTGCACACGCCAGTGCGCGGGGAGCGAGGGCAGCAGTCGCGCCCAGACCTGCGGGCCGTATCCCCAGCCGTGCACGAGGCAGACGTCCACGGGGCTCTCGGCGGACACGGCCTTGTCACAGGCAGGCGGCGAGGGCATCGACAAGTCCATCTATCTCCTCCTCCGCGTGACCGGCGCTGATGGCCACGCGCAGGCGCGCGCTGCCGGCGGGCACGGTCGGCGGCCGGATCGCCGCCACCCAGTACCCCATTTCCAGCAGGCGTTCCGCCGTCGCGACGGCGCGCGCGTTCTGCCCGAGGATGATCGGCTGTATTGCCGTGCAAGACTGCGCCATCGGCACACCCCGGGCGAGCGCGAGGCGGCGGAAACGGTGGATGTTGGAGTGCAGGCGCTGCCGTAACGCGGGCTCGCCCTCGACGATCCGCAGGGAGGTCGTCATGGCACAGCAGAGCGCCGGCGGCAGGGCGGTCGTATAGATGTAGGGACGCGCAAACTGGATCACGGCCTCGATGACGACCTCATCAGCCGCAACGAACGCGCCCGCGCCGCCAAAGGCCTTGCCGAAGGTCCCTACCACGATCGGAACGTCCTGCGCCGCCAGGCCGAAGTGCTCGGTGGTGCCTCCGCCGCGCGCGCCGAGCACGCCGAAGCCGTGCGCATCGTCGAGGATCAGCGTGCCGCCCCCGGCCTTGCAGACCTCGACCAGCCGCGGCAACGGCGCCACGTCGCCATCCATGCTGAAGACGCCGTCGGTCGCCACCAACGCCCCCGGGCAGGCCGCTAGGCGGGTGGCCAGATCATCGGCGTCGAGATGGTGGTAGCGCACCAGGCGGGCGCGGGCGAGGACGGCCGCATCCAGCAAGGATGCATGGTTCAGGCGATCCTCGATGACTGCCGAGCCGCGGGAGGCCAGGGTCGTGACGACGCTGAGGTTCGCCATGTAGCCGGTGGAAAGCACGAGGGCGCGCGGCCGGCCGGTGTAGCGTGCCAGCGCCGCCTCGAGTTCCGCATGAGCTTCGGTGTGACCGCTGACCAATTCCGCAGCGCCGGCGCCGACGCCGTAGCGCGCCGCGCCCTTGCCATAAGCCTCGACGACGCGGGGGTCGGCCGCCAGTCCGAGGTAGTCGTTGGAGGCGAAGTTGACAAGCGGCCGGCCGTCGAGCGTCGGGCGCAGCGCGGTTCCCGCGCGCCGAATGCGCCGACGCAGCGCCTGCGCGGCGCGCACCGCCGCGAGGCGTTGCTCGAGTTCGGCGACCGCGGCGGGAAGCACGATGGTCGCGGGCGCCTCAGCGCGAGGCGTGCATGCCGAGGCGTGCAAGCAGGGCGCGATCGGCCGCGATGGCGGGGTTGGCGGTGGTCAACAGTTCCTCGCCGTAGAAGATCGAGTTCGCGCCGGCCATGAAGCATAGCGCCTGCATGCCATCGTCGAGGCTGGTGCGCCCGGCGGAGAGCCGGACGTAGGAGCGGGGCATCATGATGCGCGCCGCGGCGATCGTCCGCACGAGCTCGAAACCGTCCACCGGCTCGCTGTCCGCCAGCGGCGTGCCGTCGACGCGCACGAGCATGTTGATGGGGACGCTCTCGGGATGCCGCGGCAGGTTCGCGAGCGCGATGAGCAGGCCGGCTCGGTCGCGCGGCGTCTCGCCCATGCCGATGATGCCGCCGCAGCAGACGTTGATGCCGGCCTCGCGGACGTGCTGCAGGGTGTCGAGTCGGTCCTGGTAGCAGCGCGTCGTGATGATCGAATCGTAGAACTCCGGCGACGTGTCGAGGTTGTGATTGTAGTAGTCCAGGCCCGCGGCCTTCAGTCGCCGCGCCTGCTCGGGCTTCAGCATCCCCAGGGTCACGCAGGTCTCCATGCCTAGCGCCTTGACGCCCGCGACCATCGCCTCGACCTGCCCGAGATCCCGATCGCGCGGGGTTCGCCACGCCGCGCCCATGCAGAAGCGTGTGGCCCCTGCCACGCGGGCCGTGCGGGCCGCCGCAAGGACCGCCTCGATGTCGGCCAGGGGCTTGGCCTCGACGCCGGTCTGGTGGCGGGCGCTCTGCGGACAGTAGGCGCAGTCCTCCGGACAGCCGCCGCTCTTGATGTTCATCAGCGTGCTCAGCTGCACGACTCCGGGGTGGAAGTACTGGCGGTGCGTGCCGTGGGCGTGGAAGATCAGATCGAGCAGGGGCCGCTCGAGGAGTGATTGCACCTCGGGCAGCGACCAGTCGTGTCGCAGGGGCGCGGTGTGGCAAGAGGATGGTGCAGACATGGAAGTGGCTCGGTTCATCGGGGAGCTTGCATCTTTGTTGCGCGCTTGCCTGGCTGTCAAGTTGTACGGTGGCCCAAACTTGACAGGTCCCTGCCTGCTCTGCGGCGACAAGGCGGGCGCCCTACACGGATTGTGCCGCGCATGCGCCCAGGCGATGCCGGTGATCGTCGCGGGATGCGTGAGATGCGGCATACCGCTGAGCCGCGCCGGGCTCGTTTGTGCGGAATGTCTGCAACGACCTCCAGCATTCAGCCGCTGCTTTGCCCCGTTCCACTACCGGGATCCGATCAGCGCCCGTATCCGTTCCCTGAAGTTCGCCGGCGATCTTCCCGCCGCCCGAGAACTGGCTGCATGGATGTGGATGCTGCGCCCCGAGCGGGCGATGCCGCAGGCGCTGCTGCCGGTTCCAATGCACCGGCGGCGGCTGGTGGAGAGAGGCTTCAATCAGTCGCTCGAACTGGCCAGGCACCTGGGTGCGATGGCGGCCGTTCCCGTGGTGAGCGACGGCTGCGTACGCATCGCGCATACAGCCGCGCAGAGCGGTCTGGACGCACGACATCGACGCCGTAACGTACGCGGCGTCTTCCGGGCACGGGCGCTGGAAGACCTCCGGCACGTCGCCATCGTCGATGACGTCGTCACCACCGGCTCCACGGTGAGGGAGCTCGCCAGGGCGCTCAGGCGACAGGGCGTGCAGGACGTGGAGGTATGGGCGGTCGCACGCGCGACGCTGCGTCCGTGACCTGGCCGGGGGCTGTCGCGATCAGGTGTCGAGATTGGTCACGGCGAGCGCGTGGGTCTCGATGAACTCGCGGCGCGGCTCGACCTGATCGCCCATCAGCGTGGAGAAGATCTCGTCGGCGGCAACCGCGTCCTCGATGCGCACGTGCAGCAGGTTGCGCACCGAGGCGTCCATGGTCGTCTCCCAGAGCTGCTCGGGATTCATCTCGCCCAGCCCCTTGTATCGCTGGATGCTCGCACCGCGCTGCGCCTCGGCCAGCGCCACCTCGATGGCCTGCCGGAGGCTGCGGACGGCCTGCTCGCGCTCGCCGAGCCGGATGCCGGCGTCCGGCCCCAGCGGGCGCTCGAGCCGATTGCCGATCTCCGCCAGCCGCCGATACTCCGTGGAGGCGAAAAAGTCCCTGTCAAAATCGTTGATAACGTCGATGCCGTGCGTGGTGACGACGATGCGCGCGGTGAGCGACTCCGGGGAGCTGCCGGGCTCTATCGAGGTGGAGACCTGCACGGTATGGTCGACCCGTTGCAGCAGCGCGGCGCGCGCATCGGCGAGCCACTTCTCCAACGCGGGGCGCGGCAGCCCGGCGTGCGGATCGGCGGCCAGCGGCAGCACGCCGCGCAACACCTCAAGCACCAGCGGGTCATAGCGCTTGCCCAGACGCCGCAGCACTGTCGACAGCATCAGGTAGTCCTTGCCGACTGCACGCAACTCCTCGCCTTCGATCGCGGCTGCGCCCTGGCCAGGGCGGATACTGCCATCCGCCAGCGCGCTGCGCATGAAATAGGCATCCAGCTCGGCATCGTCCTTCACGTACTGTTCCGTCTTGCCACGCTTGACTTTGTACAAGGGCGGCTGCGCGATGTAGATGTGGCCGCCTTCCACCAGCTCGATCATCTGCCGATAGAAGAACGTCAGCAGCAGCGTGCGGATGTGCGAGCCGTCGACGTCCGCATCGGTCATGATGATGATGCGGTGATAGCGCAGCTTGGACGGGTCGTACTCGTCGCGACCAATGCCGCAACCCAGCGCGGTGATCAAGGTGCCCACCTCCGCGGAGGAAAGCATCTTGTCGAATCGCGCCTTCTCGACGTTCAAGATCTTCCCTTTCAGGGGAAGGATGGCCTGGAACTTTCGGTCGCGCGCCTGTTTGGCGGAACCCCCTGCGGAGTCGCCCTCGACGATGAACAGCTCGGAGAGCCGCGGATCCCGTTCCTGGCAGTCCGCGAGCTTGCCCGGCAGGCCGGCGATGTCCAGGGCCGACTTGCGACGGGTGAGCTCCCTGGCCTTGCGCGCGGCCTCGCGGGCACAGGCCGCCTCAATTACCTTCTCGCAGATCATCCTCGTCTCCTGCGGGTGCTCCAGCAGGAATGCCGCCAGCCTCTCGTAAGTAACTGATTCAACAACACTTTTTACTTCGCTTGAGACCAGTTTGTCTTTCGTCTGCGAGGAGAACTTGGGGTCGGGCACTTTCACGGACAAAACTGCCGTCAGGCCCTCGCGGATGTCCTCGCCGGTCACCTCGATCTTGGCCCGCTGCAGCATGCCCTCCTTTTCCATGTACTGGTTGAGCGTACGCGTCAACGCCGCGCGGAAACCCTGCAGGTGGGTACCCCCGTCACGTTGCGGGATATTGTTGGTGAAGCAGAAGATGTTCTCCTGATAGGCATCGTTCCACTGCATCGCGACGTCTACGGCAATTCCGTCTCGTTCGGCGCCGATCTGTATGACTGTCGGGTGCAGCGGGGTCTTCGCCTTGTTGAGATGGGAGACGAAAGCGGCGATGCCACCCTGGTAGTGGAAGAAATCCGTCTTTCCCGTACGCTCGTCGTGCAGTTCGATCTGCAGGCCGGAATTCAGGAACGACAGCTCCCGCAGTCGCTTGGCGAGGATGTCATAGTGGAATTCGTAGTTCGAAAAGATCTCCTTGCTGGGGAGGAAACGGAGCTCGGTTCCGCGTCGGTCGGTCTCGCCGATCACCTTCAAAGGCTCCAGCGGGTCGCCGTTGCGGTACTCCTGACTATGGACCTTACCGTCGCGGTAAATGCGAAGCTTGAGTTGCTCGGAGAGAGCGTTCACCACAGAGACCCCGACCCCGTGCAGGCCGCCGGAGATCTTGTAGGAGTTCTCGTCGAATTTGCCTCCCGAATGCAACTGGGTGAGGATGACCTGGGCGGCGGATACCCCTTCTTCCTTGTGAATATCCACAGGTATCCCGCGACCGTTGTCCAGCACGGAGACCGAGTCGTCGGAATGAATAGTTACGACAACCTTGGTGCAATACCCCGCCAGTGCCTCGTCAACACTGTTATCCACAACCTCGAAGACCATGTGGTGCAGGCCCGTGCCATCATCTGTATCACCGATATACATGCCTGGGCGCTTCCGTACGGCGTCGAGACCCTTCAGGACCTTGATGCTGGAGGAGTCGTAGGCCCTCTCCGGGCCGGCCGTATCGCCACCGTTCTGGTTCTCTTGGTCAGTCATTCTGTTTCATGCACTCCGGGTGATCTCACCCTGTTTCACGTGGAACACGGCTGCCTGCCTGCCATCCGGCATCGGCACGAGTCCTTCATCCACGGCGGTCACAAACAGCTGGCAGCCGGAGGCTGCCATCTCTGCGATGAGCCGAGCCCTTGCCCTTACGTCTAAATCCGACACCAGGTCGTCCAGCAACACCAACGGCCGCACTTCGGTGTTCGCGGCTATGACCATGACCTGGGCCACCATCAGCATCCCTACCCAGACCTTCAACTGGCCCCGGGACAGCCTGCTCGCCACCGGCCTACCGTCCAGCTCAAAAGCTACGTCCGCCCGATGCGGTCCGTATCGGGTCGAGCCCAGGCCCAGGTCCGCCTCGCGTCCCCGCTTGAGCGCCTCCGCGTACGTCATCCCCTCGGGCCAGCCTGGGTAGTATCGGATAGAAGCCGTCGCTCCGAAGATCTGCCGTAATGCCCCGCTCGCGGCCTCGGTTAACTGCGCTACAGCCCCTCGGCGCAGCCTGTCCAGCTGTTCAGCGTGCTGGATGAGTTCAGCGTCCCATGCATCCAGTTCCTCGGCGCGGCGCTTCCTCCGCAAAAGCACGTTGCGATGCTTGACGCTCCGCATTGCCCGTTTCCAGAGCTCCAGGTAGCCTGGTTTCACGTGAAACAGTGTGAGGTCCACCCACCGGCGCCTCGCCTTTGGCTGCGCCTGCATCTCCACATGCGTGTCCGGCGTGACCAGTGTCACCGGAATCCGGACCGCCAACT
This sequence comes from Gammaproteobacteria bacterium, assembly GCA_041395385.1. Lineage (GTDB taxonomy): Bacteria > Pseudomonadota > Gammaproteobacteria > JAJPIJ01 > JAJPIJ01 > JAJVHZ01. The sequence continues at coordinate 43,552 of JAWLAN010000021.1, read as the reverse complement.
GGCCTGCGGACCGAACCGTGTCGCCATCAAATCGTATCGAGGTCCGGCCATCCATCCTCTGCAGCGCTACATGCACCAAGCGGCCGGAGCTGTCCCGTAGCACGCCACGCAGGAGGAATCCCCTCTGCCCGTCCCTGATCACCTCGTCCGGGTCACGCGTTCTGAAAGACCGGCCTGTACCCAGCAGATGGATGGCCTCGAGCAGGGATGACTTCCCACTCCCATTCGCCCCGACGACCAAATTCACCGTCGCCGAGAAATCGAGCACCGCCTCTCTGAGGCATCTGACGTCATGAATATCCAGCCGTTGCAGCTGCATCCCCTACAGGCGCATCGGCATGATCACGTATTTCCGTGTCTGGTCTCCGATGGGAAGCACCAAGCAACTCCGATCCGGTGAAGCCAATTCCATCTGGACCTTGTCGGTCTTGATTGCGGCCAGAACCTCCAGGAGATAGACGACGTTGAAACCGATCTCCAACTCCGCACCGGAATACTCCACTGGCAACTCCTCTTCTGCCTCCTCGTGCTCCGGATTGTGCGCCAAGGCCTGCAGCAAATCGTTCTTCAACACCAGCCGCACACCCCGGAACTTCTCGCTCGAAAGTATCGATGTCCTGGCAAGCCCCTGACGCAGCGTCTCCCGGTCACCGGTCACGATCTTGTCGGATTTTGCGGGGATCACGCGCTGATAATCCGGGAACTTGCCGTCAATGAGCTTGGTCGTTATGGTTCTCACCGGGCTCAGGACCTTCAGGTGCGCCGGCCCGACCTGCAATTCAACCTCTCCCGTAGCCTCCGCCAGGAGACGCACGATCTCCCCCACCCCTTTGCGGGGAACGATGACCTGTACCGCTTCCTTGAGTCCCGTGGACCACTCCATATCCGCCAACGCCATGCGATGCCCATCGGTTGCAACGGCCCGCAAGCCGCTCTCTGAAAACTCCAGCAACAAACCGTTGAGGTAGTAGCGAATGTCCTGGTGCGCCATCGCGAACTGGGTATCCGCGATCAAGTCCCGGAGCACCTTGGCATCCACCCGTAGCGTCAAGGTCGAGGGCGTATCCCCAAGTGCTGGAAAGTCCTTCGCCGGCAGCGTCGCCAAGGCAAATCGACTGCGCCCGCTCTTCAGGGTGGCGCGCGTGTCTTTGACGTCCAATTCGATGGTGGCATCCGCGGGCAGTGCACGACAGATGTCGACCAGCTTGCGCGCCGGCAGCGTACTGCTGCCCGTTTCCTTCGAGGCATTGGCTATCCGCACCACCACCTCGACTTCCATGTCCGTCCCGGTGAGCGTCAATGCATCGTTGCCGACTTGCAGAAGGATATTGCTGAGGATCGGAAGTGCCTGTCTTTTTTCGACTACGTTACTGACGATCTGCAAGGGTCCCAGAAGCGTTTCACGATTAATAGAAATTTTCATCTTATTCTTAGCTCGTGATTGTTATTAGCGACCCCGTTTATGCACATTTCTAATAGTTCTTTTGTTTTATTAACAACTTAGCCTGACCAGAAGATCGGTTTAACCGGTTGTATGTCTGTTGGCAGACTGGGGACAATCGAACGACTGGGGCCCGGCGTCTTCTTATCCACAGTTCCCGCACGTCAACTGGACAGGATCCTGCCCAGGTTGTTGTAGTCCTCATTGACCCGCTGCTCACCGCGCCGCAGGTCCACCACCTTGCGGCACGCATGCAGGACGGTGGTGTGGTCGCGGCCACCGAAGGCGTCACCGATCTCCGGCAGGCTGTGGTTGGTGAGTTCTTTCGCCAGCGCCATCGCAATCTGCCGAGGACGTGTCACGGAGCGACTACGCCGCTTGGAGAGCAGATCGGCGACGCGGATCTTGTAATACTCGGCAACGATCTTCTGGATATTCTCGATCGTGACCATCTTGTCTTGCAGGGCGAGGAGGTCTTTCAGTGCCTCCTTCGCGAAATCCAGGTTGATCCCCTCGCCCTTGAAGTTCGCGTGGGCCACGACGCGGTGCAGCGCACCCTCCAGTTCACGGATATTGGACCGGAAACGCTTGGCGATGAAGAAAGCGACGTCGTCCGGCAGATCCAGTTGAGTACGGGCCGCCTTGCTCTTCAGGATGGCCACGCGCGTCTCCAGTTCCGCCGGTTCGATGGCGACCGTCAGTCCCCAACCGAAGCGCGATTTCAATCGCTCCTCCACCCCCGTGACCTCCTTAGGGTAGCGATCGCAGGTCAGTACTATTTGCTGCTGGCCCTCGAGCAAGGCATTGAAAGTATGGAAAAACTCTTCCTGGGAGCGCTCTTTCCCCGCGAAGAACTGGATGTCGTCGATGAGCAATGCATCCACCGAACGGTAATAGCGCTTGAACTCGTTGATGACGTTGTGCTGCAGCGCCTTGACCATATCGGCCACGAACTGCTCCGAGCGCAGGTAGACGACCTTGGCGCCGGGTCTTGCCTGGCAGATGGCATTGCCGAGCGCATGCATGAGATGTGTCTTGCCCAGACCCACCCCACCGCAGATGAACAACGGGTTGTACGCCACCCCGGGGTTCGCGCCGACCTGCATCGATGCGGCCCGTGCGAGTTGATTGGATTTGCCCTCGACAAATGTCTCGAAGGTGTATGCCGCGTTCAGTCCTGGGGAATGCCAGGTGCGGGCCCCGCCCTTTGCGCCAGACTCACCGGTGCCGCTCTGGCGCACCGGCACCGTCGCACCCACAGTAGCCACGCCGCCCGAGGAAGTGCGCGCCGGTGGGGTCTGGGGCGCCGCGGAGCTGCCCACGGACAGCCTGATCTCCGGAGAAGCCCCGACGCCGTTCGAGGCGTTTTGTACGATGGCCCGGATGACATCGAGGTACTTCTCGCGTATCCAATCCTGCACGAATCGGTTGGGCGCGAGCAGGTGCAGCGTGCCATTCTCGAGCACCACCTGCAGCGGTCTGATCCAGGTGTTGAATTGCTGGGCCGGCAACTCGCCCTCGAGTCGGCTAAGACATTGTTTCCAGATAGGAACGTCCACGCTGCTACCTCCCGCCCCTTCCCTGGTGGTGGTTATTGTCCGAAGGCCGCGTAGTATACCCCAAGCGGCCGGTTATCCACAGGCAAAATATCTCCGGGGTCACTGCCGCAAACTCTTGATTGCAAAAATCGCCCTGCCGCCTTAGCATGCACCGCTTTTTCCAACTCGGTCCCGAGGAAAGAACGTGAAACGCACTTATCAGCCGAGCAAGCTCAAGCGCCAGCGCAACCATGGCTTCCGGGCTCGCATGAGTACTCGTGGCGGGCGCAAGATCCTCAACAGTCGCCGCGCCAAGGGCCGCGCGCGACTTTCGGCCTGATCGCCCGCGATTGGCGCGCCGTTCGGAGGGCTTCCGCCGCGACAGTCGACTGCTGCAGGCGGGGGAATTTTCGAACGTCCTTGCCGCGCGTCAGAGGCTCCAGAGCGGGCCATTGCAGCTGTATTTCGCGGCCAACGGCCGTACGCAGGCCAGGCTGGGGCTCGCCATCAGCCGTCGGGCGAGCCGCACGGCAGTCGTGAGGAACCGGCTCAAACGTCTCGCCCGCGAGGCCTTCCGCCGGCAACAGGACTCCCTCTCGGGTCTGGACGTCGTCGTCAGCGTGAACCAACCGATCTCGACAAGCGCGCAGCAATCGTTCGCGGATAACCTGAGAAAGCTACTTCTACGGGCCAGCTCATGCGCACCATCCTCAAGTTCCTGATCAGGCTTTATCAGCTGCTCATCAGCCCGGCGCTGCCGCCGACATGCCGGTACGCCCCGAGCTGCTCGGAGTACACGCTGACGGCGATAGGGCGGTACGGCGCGTTGCGTGGCTCCTGGCTGGGCCTGAGACGTCTGTGCCGCTGCCATCCGTATCACGCCGGCGGCTACGATCCGGTCCCCTGAACGCACCCCGCCTGCCCATGCCCCACAAACGTACTGCGCTGGTCCTGGCCCTCTGCCTGGTGCTGACCCTCATCTGGCAGGCATGGGAGAAGGACTACGGCCGGCTGCGCGCGGCGGCCCCGCCCGCGGCGCCGCAGGAGGCCCCGTCCCGAACCGACCATATCCCGGCTCCCGCCGCCGCAGAAAGGCCCGTTGAGGCCGGTGCCCCCGAAGTTCCGGCCCCTGCTGGCGGCGCGGCGAGTACCGATGCGGCCGGTATCTCGATAGAGACTGACACGGTAAGCGCGGCCGTCAGTCTTCGCGGCGGCGAGCTCTCCCGACTCCTCCTGAAGGACTTCCCGGTGGCCGTGGACAAGCCGGATGAGCCGCTCGCGTTTCTCGACAACAGCGATGCGCTCACGTTCGTGGTGCAGGGAGGCCTGCTGAGCGAGAAGGAGGCGCCCACGCATCAGGAGGTCTATACCGCCTCGGAGCGCAGCTACCGACTCGCCGATGGCGCCGAGACGCTCGAGGTGCCTCTGATCTGGCAGTCGCCGTCCGGACTGCAGGTCACGAAGACCTACGTGTTTCACCGTGGTTCCCATGTCATCGACCTGCGCTACGACATCGCGAACACGGGCGCCGCCGCGTGGCAGGGGCGCGCTTATGCGCAGTTGCTGCGACGTGCCGAAAAGCCCAAGCGCGGCCTGATGAGCATGCCGACCTATATGGGGGCGGCCATCTCCAGCCCCGAGAAGCGCTACGAGAAATTGCCGTTCGACGAGATGGCCGCCACGCCGCTGGACCGGAGTATCAGCGGCGGCTGGGCCGCGATGCTCCAGCATTACTTCGTCGCCGCGATCGTGCCGCCGGCGCAGGAGCCGTACCAGTACTACACCAAGGTCCTGGACCAGAATCGCTACATCGTGGGACTGTACGGACCGCAGCACCAGGTCGAGCCCGGCGCTTCCCTCACGCTGACGAGCACGCTCTACGCCGGGCCGAAGGATCAGGATCGCCTGGAGCAGTTCGCGCCCGGCCTGGATCTGACGGTCGACTACGGTGCGCTGTGGTTCCTGTCCAAGCCGCTTTTCTGGTGGATGCAGAAGCTGCACGGATGGACCGGCAACTGGGGCTGGGCGATCATCCTGCTGACTCTGACGGTGAAGGCCGCGTTGTACCGCCTGGCGGCCGCCAGCTATCGTTCGATGGCGCACATGAAGCAGGTGCAGCCGCGCCTCGTCGCGCTGCGCGAGCGCTACTCCAACGACAAGCAGCGACTGAACCAGGCGATGATGGAGCTGTACAAGCAGGAGAAGATCAATCCGCTCGGCGGATGCCTGCCGGTGTTGATACAGATCCCCGTGTTCCTCGCCCTGTACTGGGTGCTGCTGGAGAGCGTGGAGCTCAGGCAGGCGCCGTTCATCGGCTGGATCAAGGATCTCTCCACCTACGATCCGTATTTCGTGCTGCCGATCCTCATGGGCATCTCGATGTTCGTGCAGACGAGGATGAATCCGGCGCCGCCGGATCCGGTGCAGGCCAGGGTGATGCAGATCCTGCCGGTGGTGTTCACGGTCTTCTTCATCTTCTTCCCCGCCGGCCTGGTGCTTTACTGGCTGGTGAACAACGTGCTGTCGATCGCGCAGCAGTGGCTGATCACGCGCAGCATCGAGGGCGCGAAGGCCAAGACCTGAGGCCATGGGCGGGACTGCCGGCCGGCAGGCGCCCACCGATACGATCGCCGCGGTTGCCACCGCGGCCGGCAACGCCGCGATCGGAATCGTGCGGGTTTCCGGACCGCAGGCCTCCTCGATCGCCGAGGCCATCCTCGGCCGACGGCTGCCGCCGCGCCGCGCCACTTACGCCGGTTTTCGCGATGAGCACGGCAGCCTCCTCGATCGCGGCATAGCGCTCTACTTCGCCGCTCCGGACTCCGTGACCGGCGAGGACGTGCTCGAGCTGCATGCGCATGGCGGTCACGTGCTGCTGCACCTGCTGCTCACGCGCTCGTTGCAGCTCGGCGCCCGGCTTGCCCGGCCAGGTGAATTCACCGAGCGCGCCTTCTTCAACGGCAAGATCGACCTGGCGCAGGCCGAGGCGATCGCGGATCTCATCTCCGCCAACACCGAGCAGGCCGCGCGCGGCGCCAGCGCGTCGCTGCAGGGGGAGTTCTCACGCCGCGTACAAGCGGTGTCGGGCGCGATCGACGCGCTGCGCGCGGAGATCGAGGCCGGGCTCGATTTTCCCGACGAGGAACCGGAGCGGATCGCCACGCGCGACTTGCGATCCCGAACCGCCGCCATCCTGACCCAGGTGGATTCGACGCTGCGCGCCGCGCGCGCCGGGCAGTTGCTGCACGACGGCATCAGCGTGGTCCTGCTCGGGCGGCCGAACGCCGGCAAGTCCAGTCTCTTCAACAGCATGGTCGGGCGCGAGCGGGCGATCGTGAGTCCGCATCCCGGCACCACGCGCGACACGCTCGAGGCACTCATCGATCTGAACGGCCTGTCGGTCGAGCTGACCGACACCGCCGGCCTGCGCGTGACCGCGGACGACGTCGAGCGCGAGGGCGTACGCCGTGCCGAGGGAGCGGCGGCCGGGGCGCATCACGTGCTGTTGCTGGTCCCCGCGGATGAGGATTACGACCAGGCCGACCGTACCCTGCTCGCGCGTCTGGGGCCGGCCACCACCGTCACCGTCGTGCGCACCAAGCTCGATCGAATCGCTCAGGCGCCGCCGCAGGCGCCGGATCGCGTTCCCCCCGAGATCTATGTCTCGACGCAGACCCAGCAGGGTATCGATGGCCTGACGCGCCGCATCCAGGCGGCATGCGGCCACGGCGTGGAACCGGAAGGCGCGTTCACCGCGCGACGCCGGCACGTGGAGGCGCTGACGGCGGTGCGCGCCGCCCTCGAGCGGGCGATGCCGCTGCTCCTCGGGGCGAGCGGCATGGAACTCGCCGCCGAGCACCTGCGCCAGGCGCGGCGTCACCTGAGCGCAATCACCGGCGAGTACACCACCGAAGACCTGCTGGGCCAGATCTTCAGCACCTTCTGCATCGGCAAATGACCACCCAGGCGCGGCAGCTGCTCATCACCCTGAGCAACATCGGTGACGCGGTGATGACCACGCCGGTGCTGACGGCGATGCACGCGCTGCATCCGGACGCGCTCGTGGACATCGTCGCCGACGCGCGCTCGGCGGAGCTGTTCGAGCCATGCCCCTTTCGAGGCGAGATCCTGCTGCGGGAGAAGAAGGACGGCTGGCGCGGCTGGTGGCGCGTGCTCCGCGCTCTGCGCGGGCATCGCTACCGGTTGATCGTCGATCTGCGCACCGACGGACTGAGCTGGCTGTTGCACGCGCAGCGGCGCTGCACCAAGCGTCGAGCGCGCGCGCAGCGCGGCCACGCCGTGGAGCGCGCCTATGCGGTGATGGCCGGACTGCTGCCGGCCGGCGCGCCGCCGCCGACGCGCCTGTGGCTCGCGGCCACGGATCGCGAGTTCGCGGCGCGCCGTACCGCGAGCCTCCCGCGCGGACGGTGGCTGGCGGTGGCGCCGGGCGCGAACTGGCCGCCGAAGACCTGGCCGGCCGCGCATTTTCGCTTGCTCTTGCAGGGATTGCGCGAGGAGCTCGACGCGATCGTGCTTCTCGGTGGGGAGGGCGACCGCGGCGCCTGCGCCGAACTGGCCGCGGCTGCCGGGCTGCCCGTGCTCGATCTTGCCGGCGGCACTCGGCTGCTGCAGGCTGCCGCGGTGATCGAGCGCGCGCGACTGTTCATCGGCAACGACTCCGGACTCGGGCACATCGCCGCCGCCGTGGGAACCCCGACGCTCACCCTCTTCGGGCCGGGCGATCCGGGGCGCTACCATCCGTGGGCGCCGGGCGCGCAATGGCTGTTGGCGCCCGGCGGCGAGATCTCGAGCCTGTCGCCGACGACGGTGATCGAAAAGGCGCGCGCCATGCTGCGCGCGCCGGGCACGCGGCCCGGGCAGCCGGAGGCCGGACACTGATGCGTACGCTGCACGTGATCGGCAGCAAGCGCCCGGGCGGAGCCGAAGGGTTCTTCGTGCGGCTGGTGCAGGCCATGCGCGCGCAGGGGCAGGACGCGTTCGCCATCGTGCCGCCGCAGAGCGCCGTCGCGGAGGCGCTCGCGGCAGAGGTGCCGCGCACCGAGATCAGGATGCGCGGTCACTGGGATCTGCTGGCGCGCATGCAGATACGCCGCGTCATCGCCGAGTCCAGGCCCGGGGTGGTGATGACTTATCTCGGGCGCGCGACGCGTCTGGTGCGACTGCCGGCCGGCCGCGGTCCGGTGCACGTCGCGCGCCTGGGCGGCTACTACAATCCCCGCCAGTACCGACACGCGCACGCGTGGGTGGGCAACACCCGCGGCATATGCGATTACCTCGTCAAGAACGGCTTCGACCCGGCGCGTGTATTCCACATCCCCAACTTCGTCGATCCCCCCGCGCCGGTCACGGCGCAGGAGGAGGCCGCGGCGCGCGCGGAGCTGGCGTTGCCGCACGACGCGCGCGTCCTGCTGGCGCTCGGTCGCCTGCACATGGTCAAGGGATTCGATGTCCTGCTGCGAGCGTTCGCGGCGCTGCCGGATCGCGAGCGCGGCGTTCTGGTCATCCTCGGCGAGGGCGCCGAACGCGAGTCGCTCGAGGCCCTGGCGCGATCTCTCGGCGTGGAGCGCAGCGTGCGGATGCCGGGCTGGCGTTCGGCGCTGGCGCCCTATTTCGCGCTGGCCGACGTGCTGGTCTGCCCGTCGCGCGCCGAGCCCTTCGGCAACGTGCTGCTCGATGCCTGGAATCACGGCGTTCCGCTCGTCGCGACGCGCACCGCGGGCGCGCTGGAGTTGATCGAGGACGGCAAGGACGGCTGGCTGGTGGCCATCGAGGATCCCGCCGATCTGCAGCACGCCCTCGCAAAGGTCCTCGGCGCCGGGGACGCGGAGCGGGCCGCCCGTATCGCCGCCGGGCGAGCGAAGCTCGCCGCGCGCTACAGCAGGGGGAGCGTGGTGTCGGCCTACGACTCGCTGTTCGCGCGACTCACCGCCGGAGCATAGCCGCGGTTGGCCGGGGCCGCACGAGTGCGCCACGGCAGGATCTCATCGTGGCGCGGAGCGGCGCGCCCGCGACACCCGGTTCCCCCTCAGCGTGCGGTTGCCGGGGGCGGCCGCAGCAGGCCGTCGCGCTCGAGGCGCGCGAGCACCTCGGCGGCGGTGATGCCCGGCAGGCAGCTGTGATCGGTGGCCCGGGCGCGATCCGCGCGCCCGCATGCCGCGCACGGCTGCGGGTTGACCAGCACCCGGTCGCGCTGGCCCAGCGCGTGCGATCGGCGCCAGTCGGTCGGTCCGAAGAAGGCGTAGACCGGTATGCCCGCGGCCGCCAGCACGTGCATCGGGCCGGAGTCGTTGGCGACGGCGAAACGCGCGTGCCGCGCCAGCTCCGCGAGAGCGCCGATAGAGAAGCGATCCGTGGCATCGATGCCCGCCGTGCGTGCGAGCTCGCCGTTGACGGCACGATCTGCCGCGGCGCCCAGCCACACCACGCGCACACCGCGCTGCTCGAGGGCGGCGGCGAGCTGCGCGTAATGCGGCCACCGCTTCGCCGGCCAGCGCGGGCTGGCGCCCGCGTGCATCAACACGAATCCGGCGTCCTGCAATGCCTGCTGCCGCAGCCACTCCTGTACCAGCCGCCGCTCCTGGTCGCCTGCCGGGATGTAGGGGCGCGCCTGCGCCTCGGGCAGCCCCGCCGCCTGCAGCATGAGCTGCAGGCGGGCGAAGCCCGGCTCCTCCTTCGCGTGCCGGGTCGCCGGATGATGCGTGTACGGGAAGCGCGGATGATTGCCGACCCGCATGGGTGCCCCGGAGAAGGCGCAAAGCAGCGCGCTGCGATCGTTGCTCTGCAGGTCGAAGATCGCATCGAAACGCTGTTCCCGTAGCCAGCGCAGCAGCCGCAGCATGTGCCGCAGCCCGCGCCGCGGCGTGGCGTGGACGTGCAATCCCGGCCAGTCCGCGAACAAGGGCGCGAAATCCTCGGCGGTGAGCAGCCAGATCTCGCTGCCCGGATACGAGAGCTGGATGCGCCGCAGCGCGCTGGTGGCGATGACCACGTCTCCGAGGGCCCCGAGCTTGATGACCAGTACGCGCTTCATGTCGCTCATTGCCTGCCGTCGCCGCGGTGATCGCGCGCATGCAGGAGATGCGCCGCCTGCCCGGCGACCGCTTCCGGCTCGATGGTGGCGATGTCGTCGCAGCCGGCCGGCGGCCGCATGCACACGACGTTGTCCTTCCACGGCGGTTCCCACCCGGAGACGATGAGCACCAGCACCCGTATGCCGGCGGCCGCGGCGGCATTGAACACGCCGGTGTCGTTCGAGACGCACAGCCGGCAGCGCGACAGCAACGCGATGCTCTCGTTCAGGGGACGCTGCGTCACGGTGACGATGCGATCGGCGAGCGCGGGCAGGGCAACGACGATCGCGCGCGCCATGGCCTCCTCCGCCGGGCCGCCGATCAGAAACAGGGAGCCCGCGCTGTCGCCAAGCAGACGCTCGGCGAGGCGCGAGTATCGGTTTGTGCCCCATTGCTTGTAGGGCTCGCTGCTGCCGATGCCGAAGGCGATCCACGGCTGCTCGCGGTGGCCGTGTTCCTCGTCGATGCGGCGCAGCGCCTCGCCGTCGATCACGACGCGCGGGGCCGCCTCGCTGCGCGGAATGCCGTGGGCCTGCAGCAGTAGGTCGGCCAGGCGCATCGGGTGGCCGTGCGTGGCGCCCGGCGGCAGTGCCATCGGCGAAGAAAGCAGGCTGCGCTGCAGACCGCGACCGTAGCCGATCGTGAGCGGGATGCCCGCCAGCAGCAGGGTCCAGGCGTATCGGGAGCTGCCGTGCAGCAGCCAGGCCTTCGCGTAGCGGCGGCGCCGCAACAGGCACACCAGGCGGAAAAAGCCGAGCACTCCGTCGTGCCGCCCCGGATTGCGCTCCAGCCAGAGCACCTCCTTGACGGCGCCGTCGGCGGCGAACAGCTCGCGCGCCCGCGAGCGCGGCTTGGTGATGATGCTGACCGGCGCGCCCTCGGCCATGGCGATGCTGTGTACGTGGCCGAGGTGCCAGATCATGTCGCCGATGCCGGGCAGCGGCTGCACGATGAGTGTCCCCGCGCGCGAACCGCGCACGGTCGCCGCGCACAATCGCTGCAAGCCCTGCAACAGCCATCTCATCAGTGTCACCTGGCTATGGGCCCGTGGTCCCGATCGCGGCGACGGTCTCAGCCGGCGGCGGCCGCCGCGCCGGCGACGCGGGCGGCGACCTCCTCGTAGACGGCCAGCTCGGCATCGAGCATGCGCTGCAGCGTGTAGGGATGCTGCGGCGGGGGCCGCAGCGGCGAGGCCGCGAGCTGCGCCAGCCGCGCCGCGGCCGCATCGATGTTGCCGGCGGTGACCAGCCCCTCCGGAAAGACGTTGCGGAGGATCTCGGCGGTGCCGCCGAGGTCGTATCCCACCACCGGCACGCCCAGCGACAGCGCCTCGATGGTCGTGCGCCCGAAGGCCTCCGGTTCGCGCACCAGCGACACCACGGCGTTGGAGACGGCGATGATCTCGCGCAGGTCCGTGCGATGGCCGAGCAGGGTGATGTCCGCGCCGAGGTGGAGCTTGGCGATGAGGGACTTCAGTTCGTCGCGATATTTCCGCTTGCTCGGCTCGGCGCCGCCGACGATGAGCCCGTGCACCGGCAGCCCGCGCTGCTTCAGCAGGTTGACCACGCCGATGAAGTCCTCGTGGCCCTTGCGCCGGGTGATGCGCGCCGCGATGGTGATGACGAACCGATCCTGCGCCTGCGGCACCGCCGCCCGCCAGCTCTCCAGCCAGGCGGCACCCGGGGTGTAGCCGTGCGGGTACTGCAGGGGATCCACGCCGCGCGGGATGACCCGCACGCGCGATGGATCCACCTCCGGATAATGTTCGTGCAGGTATTCGAAGATCCAGTTCGAGATGGCGATTACGCGCTCGCCGCGCGTCATGATGGCGCTGTAGCGATTGGGGCGATACGGGCCGTGCACGGTGGTTAGAAATCGCGGCCGCCGTTCCGGCTCGAGCTTGCGCCAGGCCATGTGCGCGATCCAGGCCGGCAGCCGCGAGCGGGCGTGCAGGATGTCGACCTTCTCGCTCAGCAGCAACTGGCGCAGCGGCCGCACGTAATTGAGCGTGAGCGGGCTCTTCTTGCCGATGGCCCAGGCGATGTGCCGTGCGCCGGTCTCCTCCAGCTCCGGCACCATGCGGCCCCCGGCCGACACCACCAGTGCGCGATGCCCGCGGCGACAAAGCTCGCGCGCCACCTCCACCGTGCCGCGCTCGACCCCGCCCGCGTCCAGCGCGGGCAACACCTGCAGTACGGTGAGGGCCATGGGTGCTTCGGAGAGATCCCCGTGCGGTTGGTGGAAGGGCGGATCCGGGCCTGCGGACGCAGCTGCCAAGAGGTTATCCTACCAGCAACCACCACGCCTGCCGAACCGGCCACATATCGCGGTCGTCACGGGCATCCGGCACGCCCGAGCGTACTTCCGTGGCGGCCTGCGGCGGCCGCCGCGTCTATCGCGACGCAACGTGAAATGACTGCATGATCAACCATCTGTCCGCCGGTCTGGTGCTCGGGCTCGGCGCCGGCCTGCAGCCCGGACCGCTGGCCGCGCTGGTGGTGCGTGCCGCCGCGCGCGGCGGTTTCGCCGCCGGCGCCCGAGTCGCCTTCGCCCCGCTGCTCACCGACGGGCCGATCATCGTCCTCGCCGTGCTGATCCTCCGGCCGATGCGGGAGCACGGCGTGGTGCTGTCCGCGCTCGGGCTGTGCGGTGCCGTGTATTGCCTGTGGCTGGCGCGGGAGACGTGGCGGCTGGGGAGCGCCACGGCCACGGCTGCCGGTGCGCGGGCGCCGGCCGGTTCGCTGCGCGAGGCCGTCCTCGTCAACCTGGTCAACCCGAATCCCTACCTGTTCTGGCTCACCGCCGGGGGCGCCTGGCTGGGCCGCGGCGGGGCCGTCGACGGAGCGGCGTTCGTGGCCGCTTTCATGGCAGGCATCATCGGCACCAAGGTCGCGATGGCCTGGATGGCCTCGCATGCCCATGCCGGCGGCGGTCGACGGGCCTCGCCGTGGATCGCGAGGCTGCTCGCGCTGGCGCTGGTGATCTTCGCCGCACAGATGCTTCTGGCGGTGGCGCAGGGCGCCGACGCGTGAGCGCTGAGCGTGGCGCCCGCGGCGGATCGGGCGTAAAGTGCCCGGCACCGCCACCCGCATTCCGCGGCGCTTCGTTCCGGATCCCCGCGCGCTCGGCAGATCGTGATCGCCGGCTGGCTGCGGCGTGCGTGTCGCCGATCACGGCAGAACGACATACCCGGCGCGGGATGTCGCGCGCCGGCGGTGTCGCTGTCCGATGAAGCCCGCGCCGTGCATCGGGCGATCGCGTCGCTGATGGAGGGACTCCAGCGGATGAATGCCGAGAAGATCAAGGTTCGAGTCACCGAGACCGGGCGCCTCATGGACGTCGTGGTGCTCGACAAGCGCGCGGACCGGATTCAGATCCTTGTCGGTGAGGGCGTGCATAGCGTCCGATGCGAACTGACGGTGACATCCAACGGGCTTTCGTACGCCGGCACCGTCATGGGCAGGGAGCTGGTGTACGAACGCAGCCGCGAGGCGGTCCGGGCGGAGGCGGAAAAAGAGAAGGCCGCGCTGGAGAAATCGCGCCGACACGCCTCGCGGCGCTCGGTGACGTAGCGCGACGCGGCGAGGTCGCCGCGCGCCGGGCCGAGAGCTGATTCCGGAGGCGCGCACACCCTCGCGGCGATCAGCGCGCGCGCTCGTCCGCGCCCTCCTCGACGACGTCGAGGCCGCCGAGCAGGTGGCCGAGCTTGTCGCGCTTGGTGCGCAGGTAGCGGATGTTGGCGCTGTTCGCGGGGACCTGCAGCGGCAGATGCTCGTGGATCTCCAGGCCGTGGCCGCCGAGTCCGTGCAGTTTGCGCGGGTTGTTCGTGAGCAGGCGCATGCGACGAACACCCAGGTAGTGGAGGATCTGCGCCGCGGTGCCGTACTCGCGGCTGTCGTCGGCGAATCCGAGCCTGCGATTGGCCTCGACGGTATCCAGTCCCTCGTCCTGCAGTCGATACGCGCGCAATTTGTTCGCCAGTCCGATGCCGCGACCCTCCTGGCGCATGTAGACGAACACGCCGTGGCGCTGTCTCCCGAGCACCTCGAGCGCACGATCACGCTGCGCGCCGCAGTCGCAGCGCAGCGAGTGGAAGACGTCGCCGGTGAGACACTCGGAGTGCACGCGCGCCCACACCGGCGCGTCGACGGCCGCGGCCGGGCCACCGGCCGGCGCCGGCATGCCGATGGTAAAGGCGATGTGCTCCTTCTGATCTATGAGGCTGCGGAACAGGTGGGCGCGGAAATCCCCGAAGCGGGTTGGCATGGGGATGTCGAGCTCCAGCGGCTCGATCAACAGCTCGTGGCGGCGGCGCCACGCGATGAGACTCTCGATCGTGCAGATCTTCAGATGGTGCAGCTCAGCCACTCGCTGCAGCTCGGGCATGCGCGCCATGGTGCCGTCCGGGTTCAGGATCTCGCAGATGACGCCGGCAGGGCGCGCGCCGGCGAGGCGCGCGAGATCGACGATGCCCTCGGTCTGGCCAGTGCGTACGAGCACGCCGCCGTCGCGGGCGCGCAACGGAAAGACGTGTCCGGGCCGACGGAAATCCTCGCGGCGCGCGCCGGGGTCGGCGGTGCGACGAATGGTATGCGCGCGTGCCGCGGCGCTCACCGCGGGGCCGGGCGCGTCGACGGCGTCGACGGACACGGTGAAACCGGTCCCGAAGGGGCTGGTGTTGCGCGGGACCTGAGGCTCCAGCGCAAGGCGCTCGCAATCGTCGTCGGCGAGCGGCGCGCAGATGAGACCGCGGCCTTCGCAGGCCATGAAATTGATCGCCTCGGTCGTGGCGTGCTCGGCGAGCATCGCCAGATCGCCTTCGTTCTCCCGGTCCGGATCGTCGACGAGGATGATCATTCGGCCTCGGCGCAGATCGTCGATGACCTCGGGGATGCTGCTGATGTGTCCGTTTTGCATGCTATAAACCTTACTGTATGTCGCGGTTCGTGAGACTACTCCGTTAGGAATACGCCGATGTGGCGATGGGTTTGATCGCGAGCTCTTGCGACCATAGCCGCCTGATCTCGGCGAATGCGCGCGCTCGATGTAGAGCCGGAGGCACGCACGGTCCATCCCGACATGACCCTACATTTGCATCCAAATAGGCGGCCGGTGCCATGAACACGGGCCGCCTCGGTCTGGAAGGCGCTCAGGCGGCGCTCTGCCGGGACTTTCTCGGCTGGCAGTGTCGCTTGCGGCAGATGGCGATGCGGCACGATCAGGGCCGCCCATCCGCCGGGATGCGCCCTGCCGTCATACTGCCGGACGGCACGGAGCTCGGAGCGATCACCGTGCTCATCACCAAGCGCGAGCCGGAGCAGGCGACCGCCCAGTTCCGGCACATGGTGCTGAAGACCCACGACCCGGCGGACCGCTACGCGAATGCGTTGCGCCTGCTGCAGGCGGGGTATTACCAGTACCCGGAGGAGTTCTCCGACGTGCTGAGCGCCTTGTTCTCGGGCGGTTCGCCGACCTGCCGCCGCATACTCGAGGCCGGAAGGTGCGTGCTGCGCTTCAGCGAGCACGCGCAGACCTACACGCTGTCCTGTTCGGTGCGCCGGCCCGACCAACAACATCCGGTGTTTCAGGCCACCTACTGGCACAACAACCTGTTCAATCCGGCCATGCCCGGCGACGTCGAGGTCCTGGCATTTCTCCCCGACTGGTCGGACGCCGTCGCCGAATCGCCCGCGATCTGAGCCGGGTATCTCACCGGAATTACCCCATCGGGGGTATAGAAAGGCCGCAAACCCTAGCATAACTTGAATTATATTCACTGTTTCGTGAATGTGAAGAAACAAATGCCGGGCCGGTACGTCGCCGAGCCCTTATTGGACCAGCATCGACCGCACAGAGATCCGGACGCCGCGGGCGGCAACCCGAAACAGGCGTTCTAGAGTAGCGGTGACACCCAGAGACGGATTCGGAGGCACGAGGCAAAATGGCCCTACCTAGCAGTGCGAAATACGTGATCATCGGTGCCGGCATACACGGCCTGAGTACGGCCTATCACCTGGCCCGGGAGCTGAAGGCGCGGGGCAAGGGCAGCGGCAGCGACATCGTCGTGCTCGACAAGACCGGCATCGCCGCCGGCGCCTCGGGTATCGCCTGCGGCGTCATCCGCAACAACTACTTCCAGCCGGCCATGCGCGAGCTGATGGCGCACAGCGTCTCGGTGTGGGAGTCCGATCCGCAGACCTACAGTTATCACCCGGTCGGCTACATGCAGATCAGCCCGGAGGTGATGCACGAGGGTTGCGCGAGCATCTACGAGCAGCAGCAGGCCATCGGCTACGAATCGGTGTTCATCGAAGGCGAGAAGGCCTGCACCGAGTACATGAAGGGCCTGTTCCACGACTGGCAGGCCAAGAACATCACCTCGGTGCTGCACGAGAAGAAGGGCGGCTACGCGAACAACAAGCGCAGCATGCTCGGCCTGGCCGGCAAGGCCGAGGCGGAGTCCGTGCGGATCTTCTCCGGCGTGCGGGTCACCGGCTTCCAGAACGGCGGCGGCGCGGTCTCGGCGGTGGTCACCGACCAGGGCACCATCAAGTGCGACTACGTCGTCCTCGGCGTCGGACCGTGGGTGCCGGAGTTCTGGAAGATGCTGGACCTGCCGAAGGCCATCTCCATCAAGGGCCGCGACGGAAACATGCACCACAACGTGCCGATGTGGAAGTTCTGGTGTCTCGAGGAAGGCACCCTCGGCGTCGACCCGGAGATGCAGAAGACCAACGACGGCAAGATGCCGCCGGTAATACACGTCGACAGCGATGCGCCACTTTATTCGGACGTCGATGGCTCCCTCATCACGGACAAGATGTGGGGCATCTATTACAAGCCGGACTTCAACTTCGGCGGCGTCCAGGGCGGAGCGGCTCCCTATCCCGTGGATACGGACCCCAACCAGGTGCGGGTCGACCCCTACGGTCCGGAATCCCCCGAGTACATCGTCGGCAAGGATTTCGCGATCATGTGGGTGTCGGCCCTGGCGCACTGCCAGAAGCGCTTCTCCGGCACCTTCCCGAAGTACCGCTCCGACGAACCGTCGGGCGGTCTCGGCGCGTTCACGCCGGACGCCTTCCCGGTCTTCGACGTGTTCCGGGACAACGTCTACGTGATCGCGGACTCCAATCACGGCTACAAGATGCTCGGCGTCGGGCAACTGGTCGCCCGGGAGATTTGCGGTGATCGTTCGGCCCTGCTCGAACCGTTCCGTTTCAGCCGTTATGTGGAAGGGCGCCTGCACCCGGTGTCCAAGAGCCCGTTCCCGTGGAGCTAGGTACCCGGAGCGAAGCCGGCAGTCGACGAGTGAAAGGCGATTTACCTTGGAGCCTCGGTGCGGTGATATCGGGGTCACGACAATCAGCAGCATAAGAAGGGGGCTTTATGGCAAAAACAACCGCAGCGGGCAGCAAGGATACCGATCTCGAACGCCACGTTAACGCGCCCGGCCGGGCCGCCCTCGTCAAGCAGGTTCGCGAGAAGATCAACGAGCTCGGCATCACCTATATTTATTATCAGTTCGTATCGGTGACCGGCCGCATCGTCGGCAAGGGCATCCCCGCCGATCACTGGGAGGCGACGGCGGCGCGCGGCTTCCAGCTCGTCTACGGTTCCACCGCCAATCTGTTCACCGATCGATTCAGGAACTACATCGGCTACGGCCCCGAGGCCTCCGAACTGGTCGGCATCCCCGACCCGGAGACCTTCGTGCAGCTGCCGTGGGACAAGCGCGTGGCGCGCGTGTTCTGCACCTGCTTCCGCAACCGCGAGGAGAAGGTCAACCCCGGCGGCCACTTGACCTCCGACTGCCGCGGCAATCTGCGCATCATCCACGAGGAGTTCCAGGCCAAGCACAAGGGCCTGCACATGCGCCACGGCTGCGAGCCGGAGATGATGTGGCTGAAGAAGGGCGAGGACGGCAAACCCGCCGGCGGCTACTCCAAGCCCAACTGCTACCACATCGATCAGTTCGAGTCGCTGCGGCCGGTGTTCATGAAGGTGATTGAGTACGCCAAGGCGATGGGACTGGACATGATCCAGGGCGATCACGAGGACGCCCCTGGCCAGCTCGAGCTGAACTTCATGTTCGACGACGCCCTGCGCACCTGCGACCGGCTGACCACCTACCGGCAGATCTGCGCGCAGGTGGCGCGCGAGAACAACATCATCGCCTGCTTCATGACCAAACCCTTCATGGGGGTGTCGGCGAGCGGCTGCCATCACAACGTTTCGCTGTGGCGCGGCGGCAAGGACGAGCTGGTGAACACCGCACACACCAAGCAGCTTCCCGGCCTGGACGGGGTGTTCCAGTATCGCAAGGGCGGTGAGAATTTCTTCATGCCGGATCAGTCCCGCGATCCCCGCAAGCCCGGCCCGATCGGGCTCTACTCCATCGGCGGGGTGATCAAGCATCTGGGCGCGCTCACCGCGATCGGCTCGCCGACCGTCAACTCCTATCGGCGCCTGTGGGACACCGGCTTCTGGGCGCCGGTATTCGCGGACTGGGGCTATCAGAACCGCACCTGCGGGTTGCGCGTGTCGGCGCCGGGGCGCTTCGAGTACCGTTCCGTGGACTCCACCGTCAATCCGTATCTCATGGCCGGGGCGCTGCTCAAGGCCTTCGACGATGGCATCACCCACAAGATGGACCCGGGCGAGCCGGAGGAGCGCAACATCTACCAGGCGATGGAGGCGGGCAAGCAGGTCAAGAAGCTGCCGATGTCGCTCGGCGAGGCGCTGGAGCGGCTCGAGCACGACGAGGTCATCAAGTCCGCGCTGCCCGACGAGATGTATCGCGTCTACATGCACTACAAGCGCGACGAGTGGGAGCGATTCATGGCCACCGTCACCGAGTGGGATGTGAACACGTACCTCGACGTCCTGCCCTGAGGCAGGCGCCGAAATCAGCAACAGAGGAGGCACGTCCATGTGTGGCATAGCAGGACTCATACATCGCGGCAAGAAGGCCGACATCGGCACGGAGATGACCGCGATGCTACAGGCACTCAAGCATCGCGGGCCGGACTCCACCGGTTACGCGCTGTACGGGCCCGAACAGAAGGGCAACAAATTCGTCATGCGCTTCAAGGTCGCCGAACAGGAGGACCTGGCGAAGGGCTTCGACATCACGGAAATCATGGCCGAGCGCAAGAAGGCGGTCGATGCGCGTCTGAAAGAGATGGACGCGAAGGTCACCGAGCGCGAGAAGGCCACCGAGTACAGCTACCGGTACCAGTTCACCTACGACGGCGACGTGAGGAAGCTCATCGACTATGTCGAGGACATCGATGACGTGGAGATCCTCTCCGTCGGTCACGCGCTCGAGCTCATCAAGGATCTGGGGGATGCGACGCGCGTGTCCGACCAGTACCACCTCAAGGGTTTCAAGGGCACGCACGCCATTGGCCACACGCGCATGGCCACGGAGTCCGACGTCGACATCCGATCCGCGCATCCGTACTGGGCGTATCCCTTCAGCGACGTGTCGGTGGTGCACAACGGGCAGCTCACCAACTACTGGATCGGGCGCCGCGAGCTGGAGCGCCGCGGTCACCGCTTCATGTCCAACTGCGACTCCGAACTCATCGCCGTGTACCTGGCCGATCGCATGGACCGCGGCGACGACCTGGAAGAGGCGATGCGCCGCTCGATCGAAGAGCTCGACGGCGTGTTCACCTACGTCGTGGCCACCGCCGACGCGCTCGGCATGGCCAAGGACACCATGGCGGCCAAGCCGATGGTGCTCTACGAGAGCAAGGATTTCATCGCCATGGCCTCGGAAGAGGTTGCCATCCGCAGCATCTTCCCACACGAAATCAAGACATTCGATCCCTATGACGGCGAGGTGCGCGTATGGCGGGCCTGACTACAGCGAAATCCACCCTGGCGGGAATGCACACGGAGAAGCTCTCCGGGCGCACCCAGCAGAGATTCTTCTCCCCCGAGGAGGCGGAGAACTACACCTATCCGTGGGCGTACTCGGTCGACTATGAAAAGAAGGCCGATTTCGATGCCGCCGACATGGATACGACCGCCATCAACAAGCGCATCCGCGAGTTGATGCACGAGGGCTACGGCCACATCGTGGTCAGGAATCCGGGCGCCAAGCATTCGCTCGGCGTGGGCATCCTCAATCGGCTGAAGCTCGACTTCGAGGGCTCGCTCGGCTACTTCGGCTGCGGCCTCATCGACGGTCCGAACATCCGGGTGAGCGGCCGTGTCGGCTGGTCGTGCGCCGAGAACATGATGGCGGGCACGGTGGTCATCGACAACAACGCGGGCTCCACCTTCGGTGCGGCAATACGCGGCGGCGACCTGGTCTGCAAGGGGGACGCGGGTGCGCGCGTCGGCATCGATCAGAAGGGCGGCACGATCATCGTCGGCGGAAATGCCGGGGCGTTCTGCGGCTTCATGATGCAGCGCGGCCGCATGGTGATCCTGGGCAATACCGGCAAGAACCTCGGGGACTCGATGTACGACGGCATCATCTACGTCGGCGGCACGATCCGCGACCTCGGGGTGGATGCGGTCCCGGGCGAGATGACGGATCTCGACTGCGAGTGGCTCGAGCGCAAGCTGAGGATGTACGGGCTGTCCGCGCCCAGGGGCGTGAAGAACATGACCAAGATCGTCTCCGGCAAGCAGCTGTGGAATTACGACAACCTCGAGCCTGTCGAGAAGAAGATCGCCCTGTAGACGCATGGGGACGGGATTCGTTTCCGTCCCCAACCAACGAACACTCAGTCAATCGGGGATGGATTCGACGTCCGTCCCGTGAATGAGCCGACATCGGAGAACGACGATGAGCGTAGAAAAGATCAAACCTCAGACCGAGCACGGCACGGAGGCGAAGAAGCCGAAGCGCAACACCGATCTGCTCGGCAAGAGCTTCATATTCCCCCCGCACGTGATCGACGACATCCACATCAAGGCGGAGCTCGGCCGCTACCGGATGCGCGGAATGTCGCTGTTCAAGAAGATCCCGCACTGGGACGATCTGACCTTCCTGCCCGGCACGCTGACGCGCTTCGTCATCGAGGGTTATCGCGAGAAGTGCCTGACGAAGACCGTCATCGGCCCGCGCGCGAAGCGCCCGATCGAGCTGGACATCCCCATCTACATCACCGGCATGAGCTTCGGCGCGCTCTCCTACGAGGCGAAGATCGCGCTGGCGCGCGGCGCGACGATGGCGGGCTCGGCGACCTGCTCGGGGGAGGGCGGCATGATCCCCGACGAGCGCCGCTATTCGCAGAAATGGTTCTACCAGTGCATCCAGTCGCGCTACGGGTTCAACCCGCAGCACCTGCGCCTGGCCGACGCCTGCGAGTTCTTCATCGGCCAGGGCTGCAAGGTCGGCCTGGGCGGCCATCTCATGGGCCAGAAGGTCACCGACCAGGTCGCGGAGATGCGCTCGCTGCCGGCGGGCATCGATCAGCGCTCCCCGGCCCGGCATCCGGACTGGCTGGGCCCGGATGATCTGGCGCTGAAGATCCAGGAGATCCGCGAGGCCACCAACTGGGAGATCCCGATCCAGCTGAAGCTCGGCGCGGCGCGCGTCTACGACGACGTTCGCATGGCGGTGAAGACCGATCCGGATTCGATCTATATCGACGGTATGGAGGGGAGCACCGGCGCCGGCCCGCACCTGGCCACCGAGGACACGGGCGTGCCTGGCATGGCCGCGGTCCGTCTGGCCCGGCAGGCGATCGATGACCTGGGCAAGCGCGGGGAGATTTCGCTCGTCTACGCCGGCGGCATACGCAACGGCGCCGACGTGGCCAAGGCGCTGGCCCTGGGCGCGGACGCCATCGCCATCGGCCACTCCGCGATGATGGCGCTGAACTGCAACAAGGCCATCCCCGAGGCCGACTACGAGAAGGAGGTCGGTGTGGAGGCCGGGCAGTGCTATCACTGCCACTCCGGGCGCTGCCCGGTCGGCGTGGCCACGCAGGACCCGGCGCTGCGCAAGCGCCTGGATCCGGACCAGGCCGCCGAGCGCGTCTACAACTTCCTCGTCGCACTCACCATGGAGGCGCAGCTGTTCGCGCGCGCCTGCGGCAAGACCAACATTCACTCGCTCGAGCCCGAGGATCTCGCGGCGCTGACGATGGAGGCCTCGGCGCTGGCCGCCGTGCCGCTCGCCGGCACGCAGCACACCGTGGGCCATCCGGAGATGAAGCGCTGGTAGCGGCGCGGCACACACGGGCTGAACACGAGCATTCAACGAGGACATCGCCATGAGCAATCCAAAAGACGTCAACGACATCGACCATTTCCTGAAGACCGACGGCCTGGACACCGAGCGCGAGAAGATCATCGGTCAGCACATCGGCTACCGCTACGATGTCAACCTGCTGCCGGACTACAAGCGTTTGACGCCGTTCCTGAAGAAGTACCTCGAGAAGATGGGCTGGGAGGACCTGAACTGGCTGGAGGACATCCACCTCGGCTACGAGGAGGGGCGGGCGGCGGTGTTCGACCGCAACATCAACGGCTGGGTGCAGGTTCCCGAAGGCATGAAGCTGCCGGACAACCAGCAGGATCGCGACATGATCGCGCGCGAGCTGCTGATCAAGTTCCAAATGTCGACGCACCACCCGCTGGTGTCCTTGCGCGAGGCCTACGCCAAGTTCTGACAGCGGGTGGCAGGGGCGCAAGGCGGCTGCGGACAGGGCGCGGAACGCGTCCCACCGCAGCCGGCCGCCGGCCGGTTGTGCCGGCATGCGCCCCGGGTGTTTAATATGGGTTAACAAATTTTACTGCCAAGAACATCTGCCGATGAATCGGGGAGCGCCGCAAACGTGCCATTCGGTCTGCTGAAATACGCGCTGAGCAAGCAGTATCCGGGCGAGCGTCACTTTCCCGCCCGCAAGGAGCTGCGCCCGTCCTACGACGTGGTGATCATCGGCGCCGGCGGGCACGGGCTGGCGGCGGCCTACTACCTCGCGCGCGACTGGAACATCACCAACGTCGCGGTGCTGGACAAGGGCTATCTCGCCGGCGGCAACACGGCGCGCAACACGGCGATCATCCGCTCGAACTATCTCACGCCCGAGGGCGTGCGCTTTTACGACGAGTCGGTTCGGCTGTACCAGGACCTCGCCAACGAGTTCGACTACAACCTGATGTACTCCGAGCGCGGCCACTTCACGCTCGCGCATACCGACGCGGCCATGCGCACCGCGCGCTGGCGCGCCGAGGTCAACAAGCACCTGGGCGTCAAGTCCGAGCTGGTCTATCCGGAGGAGATCGCGCGCATCTGTCCGCAGCTGAACATGAGCCGCGACGTGCGCTACCCCATCCTCGGCGCGCTGTATCACTACCCGGGCGCGATCGCCCGCCACGACGCCGTGGCCTGGGGCTATGCGCGCGGCGCGTACCGGCGCGGCGTGGAGATCCACACCCATACCGAGGTGACCGGCTTCGACATCGACAACGGACGCGTCACCGGCGTGCGCACCAACCGCGGCACCATCAAGTGCGGCAAGGTGCTGCAGGCGGTGGCGGGCATGACCTCGGTGGTCTCGGGCATGGCCGGTTTCAGGCTGCCGATCCGCACCATCCCGCTGCAGGCCTGCGTCACCGAACCGGTCAAGCCCTTCCTCGATCCGATCATCGTCTCCGGCTCGCTGCACGTGTACGTCTCGCAGTCCTCGCGCGGCGAGCTGGTGATGGGCGGCTCGGTGGATCCGTATTCACTGTACAACACGCGCTCGACGCTGGACTTCAAGGAAGAGCTGATGATGCACATGCTCGAACTGTTCCCGTTCATCGGCCGCATGCGCGTGCTGCGGCAGTGGGCGGGCATGGCCGACATGACGCCCGACTTCTCGCCGATCATGGGCGAGACGCCGGTGCAGAACTACTACATCGACGCCGGCTGGGGCACGTGGGGCTTCAAGGCCACGCCCGTGTGCGGCAGGCGCATGGCGGAGACGGTGGCGACCGGCCGGGTGCCGGAGCTGATCGCGCCCTTCTCGCTGGAGCGCTTCTACGATTTCGCACAGGTCGGCGAAAAGGGCGCCGCCTCCGTCGGCCACTAGTTCGCAAACGAGCGCTATGCCATGAAGATCATGAATTGCCCGATGAACGGACCGCGCAACATCTCCGAGTTCGTCTGGGGCGGGGAGGTCAGGGAAATGCCCGACCCGCGCACCGGCAGCAACCACGAGTGGGCCGAGTACGTCTTCATCGAGAACAACACCAAGGGCGTGGTGCGCGAGTGGTGGATGCATGCGCCGACCTCCTACTGGTTCATCGCCGAGCGCAACACGGAGACCGACGAGATCCTGCGTACCTATCCGGCGACCGAACTCTACAGCAGCCGCCGCGAGTTCAAATAAGCGATGAGCTCACACCGACTCCCCGAACCCCATGGCACCTTGATCGACCGCTCGCGGCCGATCACGCTGCGCTTCGAGGGCCGCGACTACCCGGCCTTCCAGGGCGACACGATCACCAGCGCCCTGCTCGCCAACGGCGAGCGCGTGCTCAGCCGCTCCTTCAAGTATCACCGCCCGCGCGGGACGCTCAGCATGATGGCGCAGGAGGCCAACTCGCTGGTGCAGTTCCCGGGCGAGCCGAGCGTCCGTGCCGACACCACCGCCGTGCCCGCCGGCATCGACGTGCGCGCGCAGAATTACCTGGGCTCGCTTGGCCACGACTGGCTGAGCGTCATCGAGTGGCTCAGCCCGTTCCTGCCGGTGGGCTTCTACTACAAGGCCTTCTACAAGCCCAAGGGGGTGTGGAAGTACTGGGAGAAGCTCATCCGCGTGCTCGCCGGTCTCGGCCGCATCGACGAGCGCACCCACCACGGCTACGCGGACAAGGCCTACCTGTTCGCCGATGTCGCCGTGATAGGCGGCGGCGCCGCGGGCATGCAGGCGGCGCTGGATGCGGCCGGCGCGGGGGCGGAGGTGATACTGATCGACGATCAGCCGCACCTCGGCGGCGCGCTCAACTACGCCCGCTTCGACGTCGAGGGCCGCCGCGGCGCGCGGCTGGCCGAGGAGCTGCGGAGCAAGGTCGCCGCCGCCGCGAACGTTCAGGTGTTGAGCGACGCGGTCTGCACCGGCTGGTTCGCCGACAACTGGCTGCCGGTCATGCAGGGTCAGCGGCTCTACAAGCTGCGCGCGAAGTCGGTCGTGATCGCCGCCGGCGCCCTGGAGCAGCCGATGGTGTTCCGCAACAACGATCTGCCCGGCATCATGTACGGCTCGGCGGCGCAGCGGCTGATACGCCTCTACGGGGTGAAGCCGGGGCATCGCGCCGTGGTCGCGACCGCCAACGACGCCGGCTACGCCGTGGCGCTGGACCTCCTCGAGGCCGGCGTGACGGTGGCGGGCGTGGTCGATCTGCGCGCCGAACCCTCGGCCTCGCCGTTCGCGAGCGCGATCGCGGCTCGCGGGATCGCCGTGCACCAGCAGCACGCCGTCTCCGAGGCCATACCCGGACCGGGCAAGCGTTCCCTGTTCGGCGTCGAGGTCGACGCCATCACCGGCCGCGGTGTCACCGCCGGGCGGCCGCACCGGATCGAATGCGACCTGTTGTGCACCAGCGTCGGCTACACGCCGGCCGGCCACATCGTCTGCCATTCCGGCGGACAGCTCGTCTATGACGCCGATCTCGCGATGCTGGTCATCGACCGGCTGCCGGGCGGCACTGCCGTCCCCGCCGGCGCCGTCAACGCCGCCTTCGATCTCGACGCGGCGCTGGCCGAGGGTGCGCACGCCGGCTGGCGCGCCGCCCAGCTCGCCGGCATGAAGGTCGGCACCGAACCGCCGCGGCCGGCGGCGCGCGCCGGTGCGGCCGGGCAGAATCACCCGTGGCCGATCTTCCCGCATCCGAGGGGCAAGGACTTCATCGATTTCGACGAGGACCTGCAGGTCAAGGACATCCTCAACGCCCTGGCCGACGGCTACGACGATCTCGACCTCGTGAAGCGCTACTCCACCGTGGTCATGGGCCCCTCGCAGGGCCGGCACTCCGCCCTGAACAACATGCGCCTGGCCACCGTCGGCGCGGGTCGCGAGCTGCAGGGCGCGACCGTGACCACGCAGCGGCCGCCGTTCCAGCCCGAGCTGCTGGAGGTGCTGGGCGGCCGCGGCTTCCAGCCGACGCGGCTGACGGCGATGCATCACCGGCACCTGGAGCTCGGCGCGCAGATGATGCCGGCCGGCGTGTGGTTGCGTCCTGCATACTACGGCGCCGAGTCGCGGCGCGGCGAGAACATCACGGCGGAGGTGCGCGCGGTGCGCGAGAACGTCGGCCTCATCGACGTCTCCACGCTCGGCAAGCTGGAGATCCGCGGACCGGATGCGGCCGAGTTCCTCAACCGCATGTACACCTTCGCCTACGCCAAGCAGCCGGTGGGCCGCTCGCGCTACGTGCTGATGACCGACGGCACCGGCGCCATCGCCGACGACGGTGTCGCCTGCCGCATGAACGAGCAGCACTTCTACGTGACGGCGACGACCAGCGGGGTGGACGCCGTGTACCGCGCGATGATGCGCTGGAACGCGGAGTGGCGCCTGAACGTAGACATCGCCAACGTCACGGCGGCCTACGCGGCGGTGAACCTGGCCGGCCCGAAGGCGCGCGAGGTGCTGGCGAAGCTCGTGGCCGACGTCGACCTGGGCAGCGAGGGCTTCCCCTACATGGGCGTGCGAGAGGGGCACGTCGCCGGCGTGCCGGCGCGGCTCATGCGCGTGGGTTTCGTCGGCGAGCTCGGCTACGAGATCCACGTGCCCGCCAGCCAGGGTGAGCACCTCTGGGACGCGTTGATGAGCGAGGGCGCCGCCCACGGCATCCGCGCCTTCGGCGTGGAGGCCCAGCGGGTGCTGCGCCTGGAGAAGGGCCACATCATCATCGGTCAGGACACCGACGGGCTCACCTTCCCGCAGGAGGCCGAGATGGGCTGGGCGATCGCGGCCAGCAAGCCGTTCTACATCGGCAAGCGGGCGATCGACGTGCAGGCGGCGCGGCCGCTGACGCGGCGGCTGATCGGCTTCGCGCTGGCGGCCGGCACGACGCTGCCGGAGGAGTGCAACCTCACCGTGCGCGGCGAGGAGATCGTCGGAAGGGTGACCTCCATCGCCATGTCCGCGTCGCTCGGCAAGGCCGTCGGCCTGGCCTATGTCGGGCCCGATCAGGCCGAGCCCGGCACGCGCTTCGATATCAAGCTTGGCAACGGCACGACCATCCAGGGTGAGGTCGTGCCGGTGCCGTTCTACGATCCGGAAAACAAGCGCCAGGAGATGTAGGTGAACACGCCAATGACACCCGAGTCCCGCCCGCGGCGCAGCTTCGTCTATCGTAAGCTTGCCGATCTCGGGGCGCGCTTCGTCGACTGCAACGAGGCCGCGATCGCGGCCTCCTGCGGCGGGGCCGAGGAAGCCGCCGCCGCGCGCAACCTGGGGCTGGCCGATCTCTCGCCGCTGCGCCGCGTGGGATTCAAGGGGCCGGGCGCCGCCGACTGGCTTCTCTCGCAGGGCGTGACCGTGCCGGAGATCAATCGCTGCGCGGCGCAGGCCGACGGCGCCACGCTGTTCCGCCTCGGCGCCAATGATCTCATGATCACCGCCGACCTCGGCGCGACCGCGACCCTGCCCGAGAAGTTGCTGGCGGCGTGGACCGGCCTGGAGAATCCGCCACAGTCGCCCCGCGGCTTTCCCATGCCGCGCCAGGAGGGTTTCTGCTGGTTCGTGCTGAGCGGGCGGCACGCGGCCGCCGCAATGGCGAAGATCTGCGGCGTGGACCTGCGCCCGCACAAGTTCGGCGTCGGCGAGATCGCGCAGACATCGGTGGCGCGCCTGAGCGCCGTGGTCGCGCGCGCCGACATCAACGGCACGCTCGCCTACCATCTGTTCGCCGACAGCGCCTCGGCGGAGTACTGGTGGGAATGCATCCTCGACGCGATGCAGGAGTTCGGCGGCGTACCCGTGGGCACCGAGGCGCTCGCCGTCCTGTAGGGGGCGGCGAGCGAGCCGCCGAGATGAACCTGCGCGACGTTGATCGCACCGCCCGCGCATCGCAAGGCCTCACGGCGGCGCCCCGCGCCGCGTCCGCTGCGGCGCGATACCGCGTCGCTGCCGCGCGCGCGACGGTCGCGCACGCCGGCCGCCGCCGCGAATCCTACTCCATAGTGGTTACTCACAGCAGAGGATTGTCTCCTTCTCATTTTTTTCCTGACACTCCACACTATCGCCCGTGGCAGCGCGTCGCGCGCAGGGGAACGTTAGACGCGAACTGCCGCAGGAGGATTCGGGTCCGGGTGGGACCGGGCGATGCACATCGACAGCGGCAACATACCTATAAGAGGAGGTCGTGAGATGAGTAGCACAGCTGCAGCAGCTTCCCGCCTGGCCGGCGGGTCGGGCACCGGCCTGCAACGCACCATCAGCTGGACCGGCGCCTTCTGGGTGGCCAGCGGCGTGCCGGCGCTGGTCTTGTTCTCGATCGGCGGAATTGCCGCCACCGTGGGTTCGCCCTCGTGGGTGGTCTGGGTGATCTCCGTCATCTTCGGTTTCCTGCAGGCGTTCACCTACGCGGAGATCGCGGGCCTGTTTCCGAGCAAATCGGGCGGCGCTTCGGTCTATGGCGCCGCGGCGTGGGTGCGCTACAGCAAGGCCATCGCGCCGGTGTCGGTGTGGTGCAACTGGCTGGCGTGGACGCCGGTGCTCGCCATCGGCTCCGGACTGGCGGCGGGCTACATACTGACCGCGCTCGTGCCCGCGGACTCGGTCATACGCACGTGGGAGATCACGCTGCTCAATCTCGACGGCCTGAAGGAAGGGCTGCACATACGCATCAACTCCACCTTCATCGTCGGCGCAGTCATCCTGCTGCTGGTCTTCGCCGCCCAGCATCACGGCATCCTGCGCACCGCGCGCATACAGACCATAGTGGGCATAGCGGTGGTCGTCCCGCTGCTCATCGTCGGCATCGCGCCGCTCCTGAACGGCCAGGTGCAGATGGAGAACTTCCAGCCGTTCGCGCCGATCGCGTTCGACGCCGAGGGCAACCTCGCCGACAAGTCCCTGTGGGTCTGGGACAGGCACGGCTGGACGCTGTTCCTCGGCGGGCTGTTCATCGCCGCGTGGTCCGCCTATGCCTTCGAGACCGCGATCTGCTACACCAGCGAGTTCAAGGACCCCAAGACCGACACCTTCAAGGCGATCTTCTTCGCCGGTCTGCTCTGCATCCTGGTCTACACGCTGGTGCCCTTCAGCTTTCAAGGCGCCCTGGGCGTGGAGGGAATGCTCGGCGAGGGCATCGTCGACGGCTCCGCCGTGGGTGCGGCCATGGCGACCATGGTCGGCGGCGGCACCTCGGGGGTGATCTTCAACCTCATGGTCATCATGCTCATCCTCGCGCTCATCCTCGCCATCATGACCTCCATGGCGGGAAGCTCGCGCACGCTCTACCAGGGCGGCGTCGACGGCTGGCTGCCGAAGTACCTGTCGCACACCAACCAGTGGGGCGCGCCCACACGGGCAATGTGGACCGATCTCGGCTTCAATCTCATCCTGCTGATGATGTCGGATTACCTGTTCGTGCTGGCGGTGTCGAACTGCTGCTACATCGTCTTCAACTTCCTCAACCTCAATGCCGGGTGGATCCACCGCATCGACAGCGGGCACGTCCAGCGGCCGTGGAAGGCGCCCAACTCCATGCTCGCGGTGGGCGTGGTGCTCAGCTTCGTCAACATGGCGCTGCTCGGGGCCGGCGCCAACGTCTGGGGTCCGGGCACGCTGATGACGGCGCTCGTGTTCATCGCGCTCGTCATCCCGGTGTTCATGTTCCGCCACTACGTCACCGACGGCGGCAAGTTCCCTCCGGAGATGCTGGAAGACCTGAATATCCGCAGCGAGGCCGATTTCAAGAACACCAAGGCCGGCATGCTGCCGTACGTGACACTGGCGGCAGGCATCGCCGTGGCCATCATCGCGAATCGCATTTTCGCATAACCCCGTAAACCTCCCTTCCTTCGGAAGCTTCAGGCGGCGGACGTCAAAGTCCTCCGCCTTTTTTTCGAGCGCCGGCCGCCGGGGGCGCGGAGCGGCAGTACCCCCGCCGTAGTATCACCAGATAGCGATTGACCCGCCGCTGTCGGGCCGGGATGCTACGCACGCCACAGGCAAGCCGGAGAATGCGGCCGCGGCAGCACGCGCGGCAACGCGATGCACGCGCGCGGACATCGGGCTCGCCGGGTCCCCCTCGGCGTTGGGCAGGGAGCATCGCCGTCCAGGCCACGCGCGGCATGGCCGGCGCACGAACGCAGGGGTCCAGCGGGAGAGTGTTTGATGCATGCCATGCGCAAAGACAACGACACCGACATCGACGGCCGGGCCGTGGCCCGGCGCCTTCTGGAAGAGGTCGCCGCGGGCGTCGGTGAACTGAAACGCAGCCGTTGGTCGCCGCGACTGTTGTCGGTGCGCGTGGGCGAGGACCCCGCGGTCGATCTGTACATCCGGAATCAGAAGCGCTGCGCCGAGCAGGTCGGCATTGCATTCGAGGAGAAGCGGTTCGACAGCGATACGTCCCTGGACGTCCTGCTCGCGGCGATTCATGCCATGAACATCGACCCGACGGTGACCGGGGTCATCCTGCAACGTCCTATAGGCGCCAATCTCTCCATCAAGGCCCTGCAGGCCGCCATCCACCCGCTGAAGGACGTCGAGGGCATGCATCCCGCCTCGATAGGCAACATCGTCTATCGGGAGCTGGACCTCGGGCCGTGCACGGCGATGGCCGCCGTCGAGCTGCTCAGGAGCACGAACGTGCCGCTGCAGGGGCTGGAGGTGACCGTCATTGGCCATTCGGAGATCGTCGGCAAGCCGATCGCGTTCCTGTTGATGGCCGAGGGGGCGACGGTGACTGTCTGCCATCACATGACCAGGCACGTGGCCGTGCACTCGCGACGCGCGGATGCCGTGTTCGTGGCGGTCGGAAAGCCCGGCCTGCTGCAGCCCGATATGATCAAGCCCGGTGCGGTGATAATCGATATCGGCATCAATCAGGTGCTCGACGCGGCCGGAAGGCCGAAGGTGGTCGGCGACTGCGACTACGAGTCCTGCCGGAAGATCGCCGGCTGGATCACCCCGGTGCCGGGGGGAGTGGGGCCGGTCACCGTGGCCATCCTCATGCGCAACACGGTGATCGCGGCTCGCCGCCAGCGATCGCAGTACGAGCGGCAGTTCGACGGGGCGGGGGCGGAGATCAGGACCTAGCGCGGGGCGGATTCGCTCCTCGCGGGTAGCGGGCGACGCAAGCGGATCGGCGATCCTCATGGCGGCGGCAACGCGGCGAATCGCGTTCGTTGTTACCCCCAAGGGAATACCCACGCAGACGAGTTGACGCTGCCTGACGGGCAACGGACGATACCGTTCGATCTGGAAGACTAGCGGGTCGGGAGGACGCGCCAGACGCTCGCCCTGATCCCTCCCTCAAAATAAGGACGGACAGCAACACCGCACCGTAACGTCAAGACGCCAACGAATCCGGAGGTTGAGCCATGGGCATCACACGCAGAGACTTACTGACCGCTACGGCGGGCACCGCGATATTGGGCAGCAGCGTAATTCCACGTATCGGTTTCGGCGCGACCAAGACCGTGAAGATCGGGTTCCTTGCTCCGCTGACGGGCGAGGTGTCGGCCTGGGGGCTGCCGGGCCTGTACGGCTGCGAGGTCCTGGTCAAGAACATCAATGCCGCCGGCGGCGTCAAGATCGGCGATGACACCTACACGCTGGAGATCGCCTCGTTCGACGACGAGTATCTGCCGGACAAGGCGCTGCAGGGATTCAAGAAGCTGGTCAGCGAGGAGGACGTGAAGTTCGTGATGATGCTCGGAGGGGATCCCTGGCCGGGCGTCCAGCGTTTCGCCAACCAGTCCAAGATGCTGGCGACGACGCTGCTGCCGAGCGACCTTTCGCCGGACACGCCCTATCTGCTCGCGCCCTGCGAGGTGCACCCGATCTACAACGTCACGGGCGTGGAGTACCTGGCGCGCAACTTCCCCGACGCGAAGCGGGCGGTCATCTGCGCGCAGAACGATTCACTCGGCATTCCCTCGGTGGCGACCTACGAGGCGGCGTTCGAGGCGGCCGGGATCGAGGTCGTGGACGTCAACATCTTCGACCCGGCGACGACGGACTTCGCGCCGCTGGTCACCTCGCTGCTTGCCAAGAAACCGGACATATTCTGCTACGACACCGCCTATGCGGACTTCGTGAACCTCATCGCCCAGCAGCTGCACAACCAGGGCTACAAGGGTCTGCAGATCTCCTGCACGTGCGACAACTATCCGCAGATCGTCGAGAAGACCAGCAAGGAGTTCATGGAGGGCTTCATCTTCCAGTTCCCCGATTTCGACGACCCGATGCTCAACGAGCCGTTCATCAACTTCCCGGAGCCGAACAAGTTCTTCGCCGACTACAACGCCGCGCACCCGGGAACCTGGACGGCGGTGTCCTGGGAGTATCCTTCCATCGTTCTGCAGTGGATCGAGGCGGCGAAGATGGCGGGCAGCATCGAGCCCATGCAGGTGCTGGAGGCGATGAAGGGCAAGCCGAGCTGGCCGCACATCTTCGGAGAGGCCGACTGGTGGGGCCAGGACCTGTGGGGCATCAACAATGCGCTGGTCGGGAAGTGGCCGGTCGTGGTCATCCGTGACGGCAAGGCGGTGATCGCCGAGTACGGCGACATACCGGCGTGGTGGGCGAAGAACAAGGACGTGATGATCAAGCGCATGCGTGATCGCAATCAGATGTGGGATCAGCGCGCCTGAGAGGCGGGAGCCCCGGCAATTGACAGCGGCGGCGGTCGGGGGGGCGTAGCCCCCGCCGGCCGCCCTTTCAGGGATCGTTAATTGGATATCATCCTCCAGACCTGCGTGAATGCACTGGTCGCCAGCGCGTTCTTCGCGCTGATGGCCGTCGGCCTGGTGCTCATCTTCGGCGTCATGGGCATCATCAACTTCGCCCACGGCGAGCTCTACATGGTGGGCGCCTACCTGGTGTGGTACTTCTACGCGAGCCAGGGCTGGCCGTTCCTGGCCGCGGTCCTGGCCGCCTTCCTGATCGTGACCGTCATCGGGCTGCTCATGGAGCGGACGCTGTTCAGACCGATGCGCGACAATCCGCTGGGCGGCCTCATCAACTCCATCGGTCTGCTCTTCATCCTGCAGGTCCTGGCCGTGCAGGTGGGCGGTGTCGGCCTGATGAAGAACGTGCCGCCGGCCTACCGGGGATCGCTCGATCTGCTGCCGGGCGTCTCCATCGGCAATCAGCGCCTGGTGGCGCTCGTCATCGCCGCCGCTCTGCTGGTCTGCATCTGGTACTTCCTGACCCGGACCAAGGTCGGGTGGGCCTTGCGCGCGGTGGCGCAGGACCGGGACGCGGCGGCGCTGCAGGGCATCAACATCGACCGGATCTCGATGCTGGCCATGGGCCTGGGCGCCGGCATGGCCGGCGTGGCCGGCGCGCTCATCGCGCCGCTTACGCGCGTGGAGCCCTACATGGGCCACGGCGTCATCATTACCGCGTTCATCGTCACGATCGTCGGCGGCATCGGCAGCCTCTCCGGCGCCGTTCTCGCCGCGGTGCTCTACGCGTTCTTCCACACCTTCGTGACGACCTATTGGAACGGCACCGTCGCCACCATGATGGGACTGCTCATCATGCTCGTGGTCCTCATCGTCAAGCCGACCGGCATCATGGGCACGCGGGTCAGCGAGTAACGGGATGAAGCCTTCCAAGCTCGCACTCCCGGCCCTGTTCGCGCTCGCGGTCTTCATGGTCGCGCTGCCCTTCGGGCTGAAGCTGCACCAGCAGGACTTCATGATCTCGCTGCTGGTATGGATCCTCGTCGTCTCCAGCTACCGGTTGATGGCGCTGACGGGGGAGTATTCGCTCGTGCACGTCGTGCTCATGGGCGCGGGGGCCTACGGCAGCGCGCTGCTCGCCAAGCTGGCGGGCTTCTCCGTGTGGCTGGCCATGCCCTGCGGCGCGCTGGTCGCCGCCGGGCTCGCGGCGGCGCTGAGCTTTCCGCTGTTTCGCATGAGCGGCTTCTACTTCCTCATCGGCTCGTTCGCCGCCGGCGAGGCTATCCGGCTGAGCTGGACGTACTTCACGGTGCCCTTCGGGGGTCCGAAGGGCATCAAGCTCATCCCCTCCCCGGAGCTCACGCTGCCCGGAGTTGGGCCGATCGCCTTCTACGAGCCGATACCGTACTACTACCTGACGCTGATCATCGTGAGTATCAGCCTGTACATCCTGTATCGCCTGGAGAACTCGCGGATCGGCCTGACCATGAATGCGATCCACTGGCGCGCTCCGCTCGCGGAATCCGTCGGCGTGGACACCTGGCGCTACAGGGCCCTGGCCTTCGTCATCGCGTCGTTCTTCGCCGGGCTCGCCGGTGCGCTCTTCTGCCACTATTACGGCACGGCCAACCCGTCGCAGTTCGACGTCGCCGCCATGGTCTACGTTCTCATCTGGGTCATCGTGGGAGGCGTGAGCCGATTCTCCGGACCCATCGTCGGCGTCGTGGTGCTGTCGGTGCTGAACGAGCTGTTCCGCGAGGCCGAGCAGTGGCGCCCGCTGATTTACGGCTGCATCCTGATCGCCGCGATGTTCTACCTGCCCGACGGGCTCATCGGCCTGCCCGGCCGGATCCGCGGCTGGCTCGACGCGCGGCGCGGCGCTGGCGCGATGGTCCCCGGCGACGGCTCCGAGAAGCCGGCCGACTTCGCCTCGTCCAAGCAACGCTGAGCGAACGCGACATGGCCCTGCTCGAGGTACGCAACGTCACGAAACAGTTCGGCGGCCTGCTCGCGCTGAACGAGGTGAGCTTCGCCGTCGAGGCGGGCGAGATAAGGGGCCTCATCGGCCCCAACGGCGCCGGCAAGAGCACGATGTTCAAGACCATCGCCGGCTTCTACACGCCGACGCGCGGGGACATCCTGTACGAAGGGGCGAGCATCGCCGGCAGCAAGGCCTACGCAAACGCCGCCCGGGGCGTGGTGCGGACCTTCCAGGAGACGACGCTGTTCCAGGAGATGAGCGTGTTCGAGAACGTGCTGGTCGGCTGCCACCTGCGCGCGCGCTCCGGCGTGTTCTCGGCACTGCTGGGGCTGGACCGCGACAAGCGCCTGGAAGCCGAGTCGCGCACGGAGGAGGTGCTGGAGTTCATGGGGCTCGGTGCGCGCAGGCAGCAACTGGCCAAGGAGCTGCCGCTCGGTTCGCAGCGCGCCCTGGCGATTGCCGTGGCGCTGGCCGCGACGCCCAAGCTGCTGCTGATGGATGAGCCGTTTGCCGGCATGAACCCCGAGGAGACCCAGCACATGATGGAGCTGACGCGCAAGGTGCGCAGCTCCGGAGTGACCATCATCCTGGTCGAGCACGACATGCGCGCCGTGATGGGGCTGTGCGAGTACATCACGGTGCTGAACTTCGGCAGCGTGCTGGCGCAGGGGACGCCGGCGGAGGTGCGCAACAACGACAGGGTGATCGAGGCCTATCTTGGGGGAGCTTGACGTGCTGCTTCGGGTCAAGGACATCGGGGTGAACTTCGGCAAGGTGGCCGCGCTGAAGAGCGTTTCCATGGAGCTCCCGGAGGGCGGCATGGTGACCCTCATCGGCTCGAACGGCGCCGGCAAGACCACCACGCTTCGCACCATCTCGGGACTGGCCCGGCCCAGCAAGGGCGAGATCTGGTTCGACGGTCAGCGCATCGACACGCTGGCGCCGGACCGCATCCTGAAGCTGGGAATTGCGCACGTCCCGGAAGGGCGCCGCGTATTCCGCGACCTGTCGGTCACCGAGAACCTGCGCCTGGGCGCGTATACGCGCAACGACAGCAACGGCATCGAGAGCGATCTCGAGGAGATCTTCGGCCACTTCCCGCGCCTGCGGGAGCGCAGCGGGCAGCTCGCCAAGACCATGAGCGGCGGGGAGCAGCAGATGCTGGCCGTCGGTCGGGCGCTGATGTCGCGCCCGCGGCTGCTGTTGCTCGACGAGCCCTCGCTCGGCCTGGCGCCGCTCATCGTGCGGGAGATCGCCCGCATACTCGTGGAGATCAACAAGCGCGGCGTGGCAGTGGTGCTGGTCGAGCAGAATGCCGAGCTGGCGCTCGAGATCACGCGCTACGGATACGTGCTCGAGACCGGCCGCCTGGCGCTGGAAGGCGAGTCGAGCCAGCTGATGAACAACGAACACGTCCGCAAGGCGTACCTTGGACTGTGACGACATGCCATCGCAACCGGGCCGATGCGACATGAAGCGAGTACCGGGCGATGAATTCGCGATGGCCGGGCATGACGGCGGCGGGTCTTCGCCCGAGCTGCACTGGGTCGGCTGCGCGTTGGAATCGCTGGAGCGCATGCAGTCCGGGCAATATGCGGAGGCCCTCGAGGCGTGCCGGCGCATGGGCGAGCTGTCCGGGCAGTTCGACGCTGCGGATCCGCGCCGGGCGGCCAGCCTGAACAACCTCGGCGCCAGCCTGCACCTGGCCGGCGATGTGGCCGCGGCGGAGCGCGCTTACCGGGAGGCGGACGCGGCATGGCAGCGCGCGGCGGCGTGGGTGGCCGCAATGCAGCCGGCGAGGCGTGCGCGCAGCTCGCTGTTCCACCTGCGACTCGAGGGCCGCCACCGCGCCACCTACGATCGACTGGCGCGCGCCCAGAGCGCGCAGCTGCTCGCGGCGGGCCAGGCGACGACGCTGAACAACCTGGGGGAGATCCTCCATGCCGCCGGGGATCGGCGTGCCGCCGCGGGGCTGTACGAGCGTGCGGCGGAACAGCGCCGGGCGGTGGGCGGGAGCGGCGACGAGGTGGCGGGCGTGATCGCCGCCAACCTGGCGGTCGCGAGCGGCGAAGCGGACGGTGCCGCAGGGGTGCCGGTGGCGGCGGCGCTCGAGCGTTTCGCGGCAGTGGCCGCGCGCAACGGTTGGCTGGTCGATCGGCCGCCGCGCTTCAGCGACGAAGGCCGTCTGGCCGCCGCGGTGATGGGCGCCGTGGCGATAGCGCACCGTCGGGGGAGTTGAGACGTCCCGGCGACGGTGGCTATGGCCGGACCGCGCGGTGCCGAAGGGGAAGACTCCAGGGATGGCAAACCAGCATTCTTGAGGCAGACACAAATGAAAGGCCACCTCGTAAAGGACATCATGACCGTGGACGTGCTGTCGATCGCGCCGGATTCGACGCTGCCGGAGGCGCGCCGGCTGATGAGCAGCAAGAAGGTGCGCCGGCTCCCGGTGTTGGACGCGGGCAAGCTGGTCGGGATCATCAGCCTCTCGGACGTGGACGAGGCCTCGCCGTCGGGCGCCTCCACGCTGAGCATCTGGGAGCTCAACTACGTCCTCGCCAAGCTCCAGGTGAAGGAGGTGATGACGCGCGACCCGATCACCGTCACGCCGGAAACGACCGTCGGCGAGACCGCGCGACTGATGGCGCAGAAGAAGATCGGCGGCATCCCGGTGGTGGACGCCGCCGGCGCACTGGCCGGCGTCGTCACCGAATCGGACATATTCCGGCTGGTGGCCCGGGAGTGGAGCGCCTCGTAGGAGCCGGCACGCCGGCGCCGGAGGGCCCCGGTCCACCCCGTAAGCCTCCCGTATCATGAGCGATATATTCGACGTCCTGATCAACGAGCATCACCTCACGGACAAACTGCTGACCGACTGCCTGAGCGCTCTCTCTCGTGAGAGCCTCGCCGAGGCCTCCGAGCTGCTCAACCGGTTCACCGGCATCTTCACGGCCCACGCCAAGATCGAGGACGAGGCGCTGTTCCCGGCGATGACCCGCAGGCGGCTCGTCAGGCGTGACGACGTCAACGACATGGCGCGCGAGCACACCAAGATGCTGAAGCTGGTCGACGAGATCGACGCGCGGATCCGACAGGGAGACTGCGCACAGGCCATGACCGTCGTCGAGACGCTGCAGCGAGTGGCTCGCGGCCACGCGCAGAAGGAGGAACTGCTGCTGCTGGTGCACCACGATCCGGACGTCGCGAACGAGTGCCCGGCGTACCCGGAGGCGGCCGCGGCACCGTCCGCCGACAGTTGACAGGCCGGAAGGGCGCACGTACCACCTTTTGAATAGACCAATCGTGAAATTGACGCATGCATCGCCCGCGCACAAACATGAACGTGCAACCTTGGCCAGCATGACCCCGCGTGCGCACGCATGGGCGCGGCAGCGGGCGGGCCGCCCTTGATCGACAAGACAAACGAGGCATTCGAATGGCAAGTCCACGACAATCCGCGCTCGCCGCGCGTCACAAGGCCCTGGGGTCGCCCCTGGGCGACTGGAACGAGATGGATGTCGCCTGGAGCTACGCCCAGGACGTGAACATCGAGCACCGAGCCGTGCGCACCGCTGCCGGGCTGTTCGACGTCTCCGGTCTGAAGAAGATCCACGTGACCGGGCCGGACGCGCAGGCCGTTCTCGATCACGTGTGCACGCGCGATCTGACCGGCATCTACCCGGGCCGCTCGGTCTACGCGCTGATCCTCAACGACGAGGGGCGGGTCACGGACGACTGCATCATGTTCCACATCAAGCCCAACGATTGGATGATGGTCCACGGCTCCGGCACGGGCTGGGATCAGCTGCAGAAATCCGCCGCCGGCAGGCACGTGTCGATTGAGTTCGACGATGACCTGCACGACATCTCGCTGCAGGGGCCGAAGGCCGTGGAGGTCCTCACGCCGCACACGCCTTGCGACCTGCCCGCGCTCAGGTACTTTCACCACGTTCCGACCACGCTGTTCGGGCACGATGTGATGATCTCGCGGACCGG
The DNA here is from genome assembly GCA_041395385.1 of Gammaproteobacteria bacterium. Lineage (GTDB taxonomy): Bacteria > Pseudomonadota > Gammaproteobacteria > JAJPIJ01 > JAJPIJ01 > JAJVHZ01. Next base: position 4,674 of record JAWLAN010000021.1, on the reverse strand, counting down.
CTACTCGGGGGAGCGCGGCTACGAGATCTTCGCCAAGGCGAGGGACATCGTGCCGTTGTGGGACAAGATCCTCGAGCACGGCAAGCCGCACGGCGTCGTGCCCTGCACGTTCAACTGCATCGACATGATCCGGGTCGAGGCCGGCCTGCTGTTCTATCCCTACGACATGGACGAGAACAACTCGCCCTGGGAGCTGGGCCTCGGCTTCGCGGTCAGCAAGGACAAGCCGGCGGACTACCGCGGCAAGCAGGCCGTCCAGGCGCTCATCGGCAAGGACAAGGTCAGGACCTTCGGCATGATCGCCGACTGCGACCGCGCCGTCGACGGCGATGCGGAGCTGTATCACGAAGGCAGGCGGGTCGGCCGGGTCACCGCGCCCATGTATTCGACGATCGTCGAAAAGTCCTATGCGATGGTGCAGCTGGACCCGGCGCTGGCCAAGCCGGGCGTCAAGCTGGAGGTACGTGGCAAGAGCGGCACCTGCAGCGCCACCACGCACCCCATTCCCTTGCTCGATCCGAAGAAGGAGAAGCGTACCTCCTGACGGCAAGGCGGCGGCTCGCGCCGCCGCCTTGCCGCTGCGGTCAGGGACCGGCCGGCTCCACCGTCACCTCGATCCCGTGAACGCAGGTGCTCTCGCCCATGTCGGACTTCTCCCCGGGGTTGAGCACGTTGACGTTGGCGCCCGAGCCTTCCCGCCGTGGCCAGCGCCCCTTGTGGCTCAGCGCGACGCCGCGCGGAACGGCATCCGAGAGCGCCACGCGCAGGCGCAAACAGCCGGTGTCGTTGTGCAGCAGCGCCTCGCCCCCGGCCTGGAGATTGCGTGCCGCCGCATCCTCGGGATGCAGGTAGACGCTGGCGGGGCCGGCCTGCAAACCCGCCTTCTCGACGTTGCCGAAGCTGTCGTTCAGATGCCACTGTGACGCCGGCGACAGCAGCCGCAGCCGCGAGCCGGCGGGCCTGGGATCGACGGTGGGCTGCGGCACGCGCGGGTGGCCGTCGCGTTCCGCGCGGGAAGAGGCGATCTCGACCTTCCCGCTCGGCGTCGGGAAGGCCATGCCGTCGAACTGGATGGCCGGGAGCGGGGGGGTCGGGATGGTGCCGACGGCGGCCAGGGAGGCGAAATCCCTGCCCAGCCCCGCGCGCCGCATCAGCTCCGCCAGCACCTGCGCGTCGGTCTCGAAGAGCTCGGCCTCCGAATAACCCATGGCGCGGGCCAGGCGCCGGAATATCTCCTGGTTCGGCAGCGCCTCGCCGGGCGGCTCCATCGCCTTGACCTGCGCCGAGAGGCTCGGCATGAAGTAGCTCGCAACCAGGTCGTCGAACTCCAGGAAACTGGCCGCCGGGAGCACGAAGTCGGCGTAGTCGGCCGTGTCCGTCTGGAACAGGTCGAGCACCACCGTGAAGAGATCCTCGCGCATCAGTGCCGCCCGCAGTCGGGCCTGCTGCGGATTGGAGGCGGCGATGTTGATGTTCCAGCAGAACAGCGCCTGCGAGCGCCCGGCGTCCTCGAGCCACGCCGCGAGATCCATCTGACTGACGGCGGTGGCCGCGGCCCTGCGCAGGTGTGGCGCGGCGAGGTAGGCCTCGTCGATGCCGCGACCGGCCAGGTTCCAGTTCAGGTACAGCAGGCCCGCGCCGGGCTTGCACAGGTTGCCGGTTGCGGCCGGCAGCACAGCGCAGGCGCGCATGACGTTGCCGCCGTGCCGCTGCCGCTGCAGTCCCTGCCCGAGCCACAGCAGCGACGGCCCGCGCGCGTACAGCCGCGCCGCCTGCTCGATCTTCGCCGCCGGCACGCCGGTGGCCCGCTCGGCCCACGCCGGCGTACAGTCCTCGAGCCGGGGTTCCAGTTCGTCCCATCCCAGCGTGTGCGCCGCGATGAACGATCGGTCGATGAGGCCCTCGCGGCGCATGACGTGGAGCATGGCGAACGCCAGCGCCGCATCCGATCCCGGGTACGGCTGCAGGTGCAGATGCGCCGCGCTTGCGGTGGCGGTCCGGATCGGGTCGACGACCACGACGGTTCCCGGGGCGGTCTTCAGCCAGTGCTCGAAGACGTGCGGTCCCGAGACCGCCGGATTCGCCCCCCACACGAGTATGCAGGCGGCGTCGCCCACGGTGCGCGGATCGAAGCCGTCGAGGGAGGAGCCGTACAGGTAGCCCAGGGCGGCATGGCCGGCCATGTTGCAGATCGTGTCCGGCGTCACCTCGGCGGCGCCGAGGCGGTGGAAGAACCGCATCGGAAACAGCGAGGCCAGAAGCGAGATCGTGCCGGTGTAGTGCGTGTTGAGGACCGTGTGCGGGCCGGCCTTGGCGACGGTCTCGGTGAGCCGCTCGGCGATCGCCGCTGCCGCCGCCTCCCACGACACCGGCTCGAAGCGGCCCTCTCCCTTGCGTCCGGCCCGCCGCAGCGGGCGGGTGAGTCGAACTGCCGGATCGCGCCACTCGTGGTTGTAGCCCAGCGAACACTTGGCGCAAAGGGTGCCGCGGCTGATGGGGTGAGCCGGGTCGCCGCGGACCTGCGAGACCACGCCGCCGCGTTTGACCACGGCGATGCCGCAGCTGTCGTAGCAGTCGCGCGGACAGGTGGTGAGGACGACTTGCCTGGCATCGTTCATGGCGTTGCTCCCGAGGCCGGCGCGCGGGACGGGCGCGTACCGGCGAGACCGACGCGGGCGACCGCCCGTCGTACCGCGCCCGTGCCCGGCCCGCTAGCAGTGGTTCCGCAGCTCCTTGGCGATCTCGAACATGTCGCCGACGACGCCGTACCGCGCAATCGAGAAGATCGATGCCTCGGCGTCCTTGTTGATGGCGATGATGTTCGGAACGTGTTTCATGCCCGCCATGTGCTGCACCGATCCCGAGATCCCCATGGCGACGTAGATCTTGCAGTTCACGACCGTCTTGCCGGACTGGCCGACCTGCCTGGACTTGGGCAGCCAGCCGTTGTCCGCGACCGGTCGCGAACAGCCGAGCGTGAAGCCGAGCTGATCGGCGAGCTCCTTGAACTGTTCGATGTTGTCCTCGTCGCCCACGCCGCGGCCGATGGACAGCATGTACTCCGCCTGCGTGATGTCGACGTCGCCGGCCTGCTCCGGTTCGACATAGCCGAGGTGCGCCGTGCGCGCCGCGACGGCCGGCGCGTCCAGAGCGCTGACGGCGGCGTTGCCCGGCTCCTCCACCGGCTTGAACACGTTCCCGCGCAGCGTCAGCAGCACCGTCTGCCTGCCGGGAAAATCGACGTCCATGTGCAGCTTCTCCTTGTACGCGGCGCGCGTTGCCACCAGCGTGTCGCCTTCGTAGCGCACCGCAAAGACGTCCGTGGCGCAGCCGAAGCCGCCGCTTACCGCCACGGCCGCCGCGTAGCCCCAGGTGTCCACCGTGTGCGCGAAGAGGATGAGCTCGGGGCGGCGCGCCGCGGCCAGGGCCGCAACCGCCGCCTCGTACACGTCGGACTGAAAGCCGTCCGTCGGCACCTCCACCTTGACGATTTCATCGACGCCGGCGACGTTGACCCGGGCCACGAACTCATCGGGATTCCTGGCGATGACCGCCACGGCGACCGGCTGCGGTCTGGCCTGCTTGAGGGCTGCCGCGGCAGCCACGGCCTCCAGCGTCGCCGGGTTCAGCGCACCACGGCGGTGTTCAGCGATGACGAGTATTCCGTTCATCAGGCAGCCCCCCTGAGTTCTTTGATAATAGTTGCCAGACGCGCCGCCTGCTCCGCGGCAGTGCCTTCGATCAATTCGGCCTGGCCCCTGGCCGGCTTGAACATCCTGCGCAGGCGGAAGGACGCGGACGTCGCGAGGTCCTCGCCGCCCACGCCGAGATCGGCCGGCGTCAGCCTGTCCACCGGTTTCTCCTTGGCCTGCTTGACGCCACGCAGCGAGGCGTAGCGGGGCTGATTGATGCCGAGCTGTATCGTGAGCACGGCCGGACACTCGACCGTCATCCTTTCGATGAGACCGGCCTCCAGCTCGCGATGCACGGTGGCACTCCCCGCGCCCGGCTCGTACTCGAGACGGGTGACGACCGCGACGTGCGGCCAGCCGAGCTCCGCCGCGACGCAGATGCCGGTCATGGCGTAGGAGTGATCGGCGGACAGGGTGCCGGCGAACACCATGTCCGCGCCCTCGCGACGGGCGACGGCGGCGATGAGTTTCGCGACCGGCGCCGGCCCGGCGCCGGCCAGCGTATCGTCCCAGACGCGAACCGCGCGTTCGCCGCCCTTCGCCAGGCAGCGGCGCAGCGACTCCTCGGCCTCCTCCGGTCCGACGGTCATCGGCACCACCTCGACGCCGCCGTGCGCCTCCATGATCTGCAGCGCGGCCTCGTAGGAATAGTCGTCCCATTCGTTGGACTCGTAATCGATGAAGTCGGGATCGGCGTCCAGGCCGTCGTCGCGCAGTTCGAAGTCCTCGTCCAGAACCGCCACCTGCTTTACGGGTACCAGTATCTTCATGATTCTCGCTCTGGGTTGGTAGTGGAACTCGAATGGTCCGCAACCGCCGGCGGCCATTGCGGCCGCCGGCGACGAATCAGCGCCCGCAGCGCCGCGAATCGCACGTGCGGCTCCGGATCCTCGATGAGGCCTTCCAGGTCCTCCTCGGTGAGCGCCGGATGCTCCGCGAGCATGACGCGGTTCAGCGGGTAGGGGTCCTCCCGCAGCGTGTG
>JAWLAN010000020.1:0-103382 GCA_041395385.1 Gammaproteobacteria bacterium | reverse complement strand
GCGGCATACTGCCGCGTCAGCGAGGCGTCCGGCTCCGTGAGTATGCGCACGAAGTCCTCCACGGTCAGTGCATGCAACTCGACGCGATTGGGCAATCGCCCCTGCAGCTCGGGGATCAGGTCCGATGGCTTGGCGAGATGGAAGGCGCCGGAGGCGATGAACAGCACATGATCGGTCTTGACCATCCCGTGCTTCGTGGACACCGTGCACCCTTCCACGAGCGGGAGGAGGTCGCGTTGCACTCCTTCCCGCGACACGTCCGCGCCTACGGTCTCGCCGCGCCGGGTTATCTTGTCGATTTCGTCGAGGAAGACGATCCCGTTCTGCTCGGCGGCCGTCAGGGCGCGTGCCTTGATCTCGTCCTCGTTGACCAGTTTTGCGGCCTCCTCCTCGGTGAGCAGCTTGCGCGCCTCCTTCACGGTCACCTTGCGGCTGCGCGTGCGTCCGGCGCCCAGATGCTGGAACATGCCCTGCAGCTGGCTGGTGAGCTCCTCCATCCCCGGCGGCGCCATTATCTCCACGCCCACCGGCGGCATGTTCAGATCGATGGTGATCTCCTTGTCGTCGAGCTTGCCTTCCCGCAGCATCTTGCGGAAGCGCTGGCGGGTGGTGCTTTCCTCCTCCGTCATCAATTCGCTGCCGAAGGTCGAGCGCGGCTTGGGCAGCAGCACATCGAGTATGCGCTCCTCCGCCGTGTCCTCGGCGCGGCCCCGCACCTTGTCCATGGCCTCCTCGCGCGTCATCTTGATCGCCACGTCCACGAGGTCGCGAACGATGGACTCCACGTCGCGCCCCACGTACCCGACCTCGGTGAACTTGGTCGCCTCGACCTTGATGAAGGGGGCGTTGGCGAGCTTCGCGAGCCGCCGCGCAATCTCGGTCTTGCCCACGCCGGTGGGCCCGATCATCAGTATGTTCTTGGGCGTGATCTCGTTGCGAAGCGCGGGATCGACCTGTGAACGGCGCCAGCGATTGCGCAGGGCGATGGCCACGGCGCGCTTGGCATCGTTCTGCCCGACGATGTGTTTGTCCAGTTCGGCGACTATCTGCCGCGGTGTCAGTTGCGTCATGAGGGGGCGTTCGGTGGAGCTGGCGGCAGGTCGTCCGCTCACCCCAGTTCTTCGATGGTCAGGTTCGTGTTCGTATAGACGCAGATCTCCGCGGCGATGTTCAGGCTCGCCTCGACTATCGCGCGCGCCCCCAGCTCTGAGTGCCGCATCAGCGCCCGCGCTGCAGAGACCGCGAACGACCCGCCGGAGCCGATCCCCATGACGTCGTCCTCCGGCTCCACGACATCGCCGTTGCCGGAGATGATCAGGGAGGCCGTGGCGTCGGCCACGGTGAGCATCGCTTCCAGGCGGCGCAGGATCCGGTCGGAACGCCAGTCCTTGGCCAGTTCGACCGCGGAACGCGTCAGATTCCCCTGGTGCTTCTGCAGTTTCGCCTCGAATCGCTCGAACAAGGTAAAGGCGTCCGCGGTGCCGCCGGCGAATCCGGCGATCACCTTGCCGTCATGAAGGCGGCGCACCTTGCGCGCGTTGCCCTTCAGCACCGTCTGCCCGAGGGAGACCTGGCCGTCCCCGCCCATGACCACGACGCCGGCGCGGCGGACGCAGAGTATGGTTGTGCCGTGAAATTGCTCCAAGATTCGATCCCAATCCGATGCCTGCCGGTGCGAGGGGGGATCTTACACGAATCCCGCCCCTGCCCGGCCGCGGACGCGGGCTGTTTCGGGGCCCGTTTCCGGCGGCACACGCGCCCGGGCACGCCCGCACCGAGGCCAGAGGCATACGCCCACCGGCGGCAGCAACCGTTGGCCCTGACGGCGGTGCTCAGCGCTTCTTCGCCCGCGGATGGGCGGCGTCGTAGACCCTGGCGAGGTGCTGGAAGTCCAGATGGGTGTAGATCTGCGTCGTACTGATGTCGGCATGGCCGAGCAGTTCCTGCACGGCGCGCAGATCTCCACAGGACTCGAGCACGTGGCTGGCGAAGGAGTGACGAAGCATGTGCGGATGGACGTGCGTGTCCAGGCCCTGCCGGATCGCCCAGCGCCGCACGCGCTGCTGGACGGCACGCGCGGTCAGCCGCGCGCCGCCGCGCGCGAGGAACAGAGCCTGCGTCTCCTCCGCGATCCAGCAGGTTCGCACGCGCATCCACTGCCGAAGCGCGCTCACCGCATGGCGGCCGACCGGGACCATGCGTTGCTTTCGGCCCTTGCCCATTACGGTGACCTGGGCCTCGCGCAGGTCGACGTCGCGCACGTCCAGGCCCACGAGCTCGGAGACACGCAACCCGCAGGAATACGTGAGCTCGAGGATCGCGCGGTCGCGCGCGATGAGCCCAGCCTCCCCGGATTCGTCGGCGATCTCCACCAACCTGGCCGCCTGGTCCACGTCCAGGGCCTTCGGCAGCCGGCGCGGCGCCTTGGGAGCGCGCACCAGCTCGGCCGGGTTGTGGGAGGCCTTGCCGGCACGCACGAGATGCCGGAAGAAGGCCCGCGACGCCGACAGCAGTCGTTGCAGGCTGCGCCCGCTCAGCCCGGCGCGATGTTCCTCGGCGATGAAGACCCGCACGTGCTGCGCGTGCACGTCGCACCAGGCCTCGATACCGTGCCCGGCCCGGAATGCGGCGAGCTTCGAGAGGTCGCGGCGATACGCCGCCGAGGTGTGGGGGGAATGCGCGCGCAGCGTCGCGAGATACGACTCGACGTCCGGATCCGGGGCCGCGCCCGGGCGCCGGTCACGAGGCGCCCGCGGACGCCCGCCTATGTCGCGGGCGCGGCGACCCACGGGTTGAGGATCAGGCTGACGATGTCGCCGAGGTGAGCGAGCAGATCGATGCCCATCTCAGGGTGGTAGCGGCGGGGATCGCGGCTCGCGATCACCAGGATCCCTTCCCAGTGCTTGCCGAACAGGGGCAGGACGGCCGCGGAGCCGAACTCCTCGGAACCATCCTCGTGGCGGATTCCGAACAGCGCCTCCTGCTGATTGTGCTTGAGACGGCCGCAATACGGCTTTCGCTGCCGGAGTTCCTCGGCGAACATCGTCCGCAGCGGCGATCCCGCGCCGGCGAACTCCGGCCGATCGACGTCCTCGGCCGCCACCGGCGCGGCGAATATGCGCAGCGTGATACCGTCGGCGGCGAAGTCCGTCTGCAGGCTGTTGACGAGGTTGCCGAGGATATGGGCGCAGCTCCCGGCCTCCACCAGCCGCAGCGTGAGCTTGTGCATGCGTCGCGACAACTCCTCGTTGTCGCGCGCGATGTTGACCAGTTCCCGGAAGCGCGACTTCAGCTGGCGATTCTCGTCACGCAGGAGTATCACCTGCTTCTCGACCAGCGAAACCGCCTTGCCGGTCTCGTGCGGTATGACCAGGTCGGTCAGCAGCTCCGGGTGCTCGACGAAGAACTCGCGATGCTTGCGCAGATACTCGGCTACCGAGCTGGTGACGTCGGAGGTATCGCTCGTCATTGCCTCGTCGGGTGTCGTTCCGGTGTTCATAGCTTTATCTGGCCCTCGAATACGCGCGCCGCCGGCCCCGTCATCCATACGGGCTGTCCGGGTTCCGCCCAGCTTATGGAAAGATGTCCGCCGGGGAGCTGCACGTCCACCACCGGCTTGAGCAGTCCGTGCATGCGTCCCACGACCACCGCCGCGCAGGCGCCGGTGCCGCAGGCCAGGGTCTCGCCGGTGCCGCGCTCGAAGACTCGCAGCTTCACGTGGGCGGCGTCCACGACCTGCATGAAGCCGACGTTCACGCCCTGCGGAAACAACGGGTGATGCTCGATCATCGGACCCAGGGTGCTGACCGGCGCCGTGTCGACGTTGTCGACCCTGATCACCGCATGGGGATTGCCCATCGAGACCGCGCCGACGCTCACGTGCCCGCCACCGACCTCCACCTGATAGCTGCTGGCGCGCCCGCGCACCTGCATCGGAATCTCGGCCGGCTCGAATCGCGGCGCCCCCATGTTGACGCGAACCAGGCCGCCGGCCTCGATGTAGACCTTCGACAACCCGCCCTTCATCGTCTCCACGGTGATCTCGTCCCTGATCACGATACCCTCCTCGCGCAGATAACGCGCCACGCAGCGGACGCCGTTGCCGCAGTGTTCGACCTCGCCTCCGTCGGCATTGTAGATGCGGTAGTGCACGTCGGCCTCGCCGCGTGGCGGTTCCACGATCAGGACCTGATCGCAACCGACGCCGAAGTGGCGATCGGCAAGATGTCTGACGTGCTCGGGAGTAAGACTGAGGGGCTTCCGGAACCCGTTTAGCAGGACGAAATCATTACCGAGTCCATGCATCTTGGTGAATGACAGTTCCATGCCGCTAGCGTAACTGAAGCGGCGAACGTTGAAAACAAACCGGCGTCGGTCACCGCTCGAGCCCGATCGAGCGCGCGGCGGCGTGAACGTCCACCCCGGACTGTGCCGCGCGCCGGCCCGTCCCCCGCGGCGGGGCCAGGCGCGATCAATGCATCCGGCTCACGGCGTAACCCCGCTTCTCGAGCAGGGTCAGTATCCCCCCGCTGCCCGGCAGGTGCAGCGCCCCGACCGCAACGAACGCCCCACCACGCCGCAGCGCCGGCTGCAGCCGCTCGACCATCCGCGCGTTGCGGTCGTCAATCAGCACTCTGTCCATGCGCGCGGCCAGCTCGAGGTCGCTGCCCGCGTATTCTCCGGTCAGGCGAACGATCGCCGCGACGTCGCGGCGCAGGTAGAACTCCACCAGCCTGCGGAGCTGGGCCTGGACGAGATCGAAATGGCAGACGGTATCGCGCAGCATCGCCACCTGCTCGGCGTCGCTGAAAGCGCCGAACACCTGCGCCTGCTCCTCCAGCGTCTCCAGGCCCTCCACCGGGAGACCGTACTCCCGCGCACGCTGCATGAGCAGCAGGTCGAGCGGCAGGCCGCCGTCGGCCGGCGGCTGATTGAGGGTCAGGAACGCGGCCCATGGTTTGAGGCTGCGCGCCGACTCGGCGGGGACGTGGAAGCGCAGCAACAAGGACTGGGCGCGGTCCGCGAGCGGCCGCCCGGCCAGATCCTCCAGCCGGGTCCCATCGGCAAAATACATGGAGCCCGCGAACCGTGCGACCGCATCCGGCTCGAAGAGCGCCTCCATCACGAACAGGCGGCCCGACCGCAATGCAGACTCCACCGGCGCCGGAATGTCGAGCACGCGCGGATCGCCCACGTGTATGGTTCCGAACAGGTAGCTCGCCGCCACGCCCTCGCGTTCGACCTTCCACAACAGTCCATCGCCGTAGGGGATCGGTTCGCCCGCGATCGGCATGCGTGCAATCGGCGGGCAGACCAGCTCCTCGGCGCGCGAAGGCGTCGCGCATCCTGCCCCGAGCAGTGCGACCACGAACAACGTGCGTGCGAAGTCTCTCATCGGTCCGGTCCGTCATCCTGCCCGGCAGAGTAACGGCCGCGCCTGCGGGTCCCCGGGACGCCGGCGGCGGGCCCCTGCGGGGCGCAGCTTGCCCGATCAGGCCATCCGATCGTCATTCAGATCGAGCTCGGGGACGTCGTGCAGTCCGGCGAGCAGCCGTAGCGCCTGCTCGCGGCGCCCGAGCTCGTCCGCCGGCGGGCGCCCGTGCATGCGCATCAATCGCGCCCGCGAAAGAGGGTCCTGAGGCGTATTCAGCTCGGCGATGACCTTGTCGGCGGCCTCGGGGTCGTTGCAGATGAGCACCATGTCGCAGCCGGCCTCGAGCGCCGCGCGCGCGCGCTGCGCCGCGCTGCCTGCCACCGCGGCCCCCGCCATGGTGATGTCGTCGCTGAAGATCACCCCGTCGAAGCCGAGCCGGCCGCGCAGTACGTCCTGCAGCCAGTAGCGGGAGAACCCGGCGGGATGGCGATCGACCCTGGCGTAGACCACGTGCGCCGGCATGATGCCTTCGAGGCCGTTGCGTATGAGGTGCGCGAAGGGCGGAAGATCGGTCGACTCGATGGCGCTGTACGGCCGTTCGTCCACCGGCAGGGCGTGATGCGAGTCCGCCGCCACCGATCCGTGCCCGGGGAAGTGCTTGCCGACTGCCGCCATGCCCGCGGAATGCATGCCCTTCATGTACGCGTAGGCCAGCGCGCCGACAATGCGATGATCGCGGTGGAACGCCCGATCCCCGATCACCGTGCTCAATCCGATGTCGATGTCGAGAACGGGCGCAAAGCTGAAGTCGACGCCCAGCGAGCGCAGCTCGCTCGCCATGATCCATCCGCCGGCCTCGGCACAGGCGATGCCGGCCTCGGCGTCGCGCCCGTATGCCGCGCCATAGACGCCGCAGGCGGGCAGGGCCGTGAAACCGGCGCGAAAGCGTTGCACGCGCCCGCCTTCGTGATCGACGGCGATGAGCAGCGGCGGCGATCGCAACGCGTGCAGCTCGCCGGTCAGCGACGCGAGCTGATCGCGATCCACGTAGTTGCGGGTGAAAAGGATGACGCCGCCGACCAGCGGATGCCGCAGCCGGGCGCGCTCCGCGCCAGTGAGCGCGGTGCCCTGGATATCGATCATCAGCGGGCCCAAGGCCATGGGTGCGGATTCCTCGCCGTGCTCGGGATAACGGACCAGCGCGAACATACGAGAGAAGCCGTAACCGCGCAATCCGGCCCTGCGCACCGGCCACACCCAAGTGCCTCGCGACGACGCGGCGCGTCCGCGCCTGCCGCCCCGGCGCACGCATCCGCTCCTGATCCGACCCTCGACCGGCGCGCCCGTCCGGCCTCTTCACGCCGCCGGCATCAAGGACAGGGATCGGCGCGGGTCGAGACGGCGCTGCAGGGCGTCGCCGAGCGTATTGCAGGCGAGCATGAGCGCGAGCATCGCCAGCCCGGGGACGATCACCATGTGCGGCGCGACCAGCATGTACGCCGTACCGTCGCGCAGCATGGCGCCGAGTGACGCCGACGGCGGTTGCACCCCGAGACCCAGAAACGACAGCCCGGCCTCGGCGAGGATCACGCCAGCCACCCCGAGCGTGACCTCCATCAGCAGCGGCGCCGCGATCAGCGGCAGGACATGGCGCAGGAGTATCGCGGGGGTCCGCGTCCCCAGGACGCGGGCGGCCAAGACGTGCTCGCGGCTCTTCACGGCGTGAGCCTGGGCCCGCGCCATGCGCGCATATCCGACCCAGCTCACGGCCGTCAGCGCGATGACCACGTTGCCGATGCCGGGGCCGAGCAGACCCGCCATCGCGATGGCCAGAAGCGCCCCCGGGAACGCGAGGAAGACGTCCATCAGCCGCGCAATGCATGCGTCCAGCAGGCCGCCGCGCCACGCCGCCGCGATGCCCACGCCGGCGCCGATCGCCGCGGACAACGGCACCACGAGGATCACCACCAGCAGCGAGGTGCGCAGCGCATAGACCAGGCGGTCGGCCATCGGGCGGCCGAGATCGTCGTGCCCCAGCCACGACGCCCGCGACGGCGGCGCCATGATCTCCGGCAGCGATATGGTATCCGGCGCGAGCTGCAACAGCGGGGCGAAGGCCGCCAGCGCCGTCCACCCGAGCAGCACGATCAGCGACAGGCGCGCGGTGGGGCTCATGTCATGCGCACGCGCGGGTCCAGCAACCCGCACAGGATGTCCGTGGCCGCGTTGACCACGACGTAGGCGAGGCTGATGACCAGCACACAGGCCTGCACGAGCGGATAGTCGCGCCGCTGTATGGACTCGATCGTCAATTGCCCGAGTCCTGGCCATTGGAAGATTGTCTCGGTGATGATCGCGCCCGCCAGCACGCCGCCCAGTTGCAGGCCCAGCACGGTCATGACCGGCAGCGCGGCATTGCGCAACGCGTGCCGGAGGGTGACCTGCGCGGGCGGAAGTCCCTTGGCGCGGGCGGTGCGCAGATAGTCCTCGCCCAACACCTGCAACATCGAGGCGCGCACCATGCGGGTGAGCACCGCCGCCAGGGGGATGCCGAGAGTGAGCGCGGGCAGGATTATCGCCCCGGCCTCGGTCCGGCCGCTGACGGGCAGCCATCCCAGCGTGATCGAGAACAGCAGGATCAGCATCGGCCCTAGCCAGAAGGATGGCACCGACATGGCGAGTGCGCACAGCCCAAGCGCGGCGCGATCCAGTCCGCGGCCGTCGCGAAGCGCCGCACCGATGCCCAGCGGCAGTCCGATCGCGACCGAGACCAGCAGCGCCGCCGCGCCGAGCTGGGCGGTGGCCTGCGCCCGCCCGGCCACCAGCGCCGCGACCGGCTCGCGACTGTGCAACGACGCGCCGAGGTCACCGTGCGAGAGTCTGCCCAGATACTGGGCCCACTGGACGGCGATTGGCCGGTCCAGCCCCAGCGAGCGCCGCAGCTCGCCGCGGTCGGCCGGCGTCGCCGACTCCCCGAGCATCACCTCCACGGGGTCGCCGGGCACGAGGTGAAGGAGCAGGAAGACCAGACTCACCACGCCCAGCACGACGGCCGCAAGGCTGAACAGACGCGTCAACAGAAATCCGATCACTGTCCCTCCGCGGATCGCCTGCGAGGCGCGGCTCCCCGTGGCGAGGAATGCCCGCGGACTTATGATACATTCTGCCGGAGAAGCAGAGGGCACCGGGCCATGGCCTACTACCAATTCGATAACGACAACTCCGAGGCCAACATGACAGTCGACTCCGTCGCGCAATCTACGATGTCCTGGCTGGTGCGGCTCGCCGGCCTCGTCTTGCTGGGTGTCGGGCTGTGGGCCGCGCTCGGTGTCATCAACGAGGCGTGGTCCGTTTACCAGAATCCCAAGAGCTCGCGTGTGGAGTCGCTGGCCCGCGCCATCGACGAGGCCACGCGCATCGACACGGTTCTCGCCCCGTCGCAGCGCGCCGACGCCGGCGCCGCTGGGCCCGAGCGCGCCTCCACGCTGCGGCTCTCCTATTTCATTGCCTGGCCGATCGTAATGCTGTTGCTGCTGCTCGTCGGTCGGCTGGCGATGGCGGCCATGAAGACCGGCGGGGAACTCGCGCTTTACGACGTGCAGATACGGCGCTTCGCCCGCGAACTGATGCGCGAAGCCGTTCGCGGCAGATCCGGCGACTGATTTCGCCCGCGCGCGGCGCGCCGCCGGAGTTCCCGGTCCGCCCTACGCCTCGTCGATCCGTACGCGGGTGCCGACGTCCACCAGATCGAAAAACGTCATCACGTCGCCGTTGCGCATGCGAACGCAGCCGCGCGATCCGGGTACGCCGACCGGCGTGTGCTCCGGCGTGCCGTGTATGTAGACGTATCGCGCCTTGGTATCCACGCTGCCGCCGCGGTTGCGGCCGGGCTCGAGACCGCCGAGCCACAATATGCGGGTCACGATCCAGTCCCGATCCGGCCGTGTGGCCTGCAGCGCCGGCGTACACACCTCGCCGGTCGGGCGGCGCCCGACAAATACGGTGTTGGGCGCGCAATCCGCGCCAATCTTCTCCTCGATGACGTGCAGGCCGCGCGGCGTGCATTCGCTGTTCAGCACCTCGCCGGGCCCATTGGCCGCCGTCGAGACCGAGCACGCGAACACCACCTCGCCGCGTGCATGAAGCTCCAGGCGCTGGCGCGCGAGGTTGACGACGACCAGCCGATCGCCGCCGTCCAGGTTCACTTCACCATCGTGCATGGGCAAGACTGTCGTAGTTTCCATCTGTGGCCGGCTCATAATCGCTCACGCTCGCGCGCATTACGACGGTGACGTCCTCGCTCCAGAGCGGAACGATCGGCAATGCGTCCAGCAGGCGCCGCTGCACCTGGCCGTACAATCCCGCCCGCCTCTGCGGCTGCGGCTCGGCCTCGGCGCCGTCTATGAGGCCATCCGTGACCGGATCGCTGTAGCGACCGCGATTGGCCCCCTGCGGCGGAAGCGAGCTGCTGTGAAACGCGTAGCGGAAGATGTCCGGAAGCTTCAGACCCACCCAGGACAGAGAATACATCTGAAATCGTCCGGCCTTGATGTCGCCGTAGAAGGTTCCCCAGTCGTGGCTGCGCAGATCGACCTCGATGCCGACCTCACGCAGCTGGCTCTGCAGTATGGTCGCGATGCGGATGCGGAAGGGATCGCTGGAGGTCTTGTAGGCGATCCGCAGCGGCCGGCGCGTCCCGTAGCCGGCGGCGCGCAGCAACTCCCGCGACCGCTGCGGATCGTAGGCGAGCGCGGGCAGCCCTGCCGCGCCGGCCCAGTGTTCCGGACGCAGCACGCTGGAGGCCAGTCGGCCGCCGCCGGCGAACACGTACTTCAGGATCGCGGCGCGATCGATCGCGTGCGCGATGGCCTGGCGCACCCGCAGGTCGCGCGTCGCGCCCTCGGCAAGATTGAATCCCAGGTACGCCACACTGTCGCCGGGCACGCGACGCACCCTCGTCCCCGGCCGACCCCGCAGCCAGGTCAGAAGCTCGGGCGGCATGTCCCCCTGCAGCAGATCGATCTCGCCGCTCACCAGCTTGAGCGCGCGCACGGTCGGGTTCTGGACCGTGACGAACTGAAGCGGCGCGCCATCGGCGACCCGCCGCAGGTTCAGGATCCCCGCGTCCTGCCAGTCGGACAGCCGATACGGGCCGGTGCCGACCGGATTGCGCGCCAGCATACCTCCGGCCGCGGCCCACGCCGGCACGATGCCGATCGTGAGGCGGCCGGGAAAGAGAGCGTCCGGCCGCCGCAGACGGAAATCGACATGCTCGGGATCGGGGGCATCGACCCGCGCGATCGCGTCCAGGGCGCCACGATGCGGCGAGGCATTCCCCGCATCGAGCACGTAGTCGTAGGTACTCTTCACATCGGCGGCCGTCAGGTGCGTGCCGTCATGAAACTCGCGACCGTCACGGCCGAGCGTGAAGCGGTAATGCGTCGGGGACAGCTCCTCCCAGCGCGCCAGTTGCGGGACCGGCTCGTAACGATTGTCGAAACCGACCAGGGCGCGGTAGAGCAGGCGGCAGATGCGCTCCGAGGCCGCATCGGTGGCGTGCCGCGGATCCAGCGTGATCGGCGGCTGCGCAACGCCGAAGCGCAGAGGCGTCTGCGCCGGCGCCGCGATCGCCGCAAGCGTCAGCAGCAGACTCGCGAGGCATGGCCACCCGCGCCAGGGGCGAGGCGGGGCCTCAGCCCGCCGGATGCGCGGCGAGGAAGGCGTCGACATGCTTGAGGAAGATGTCCTTCAGCTTGCGGAGATCACGGTCCTGCGCCGTGCCGGTCTCCCCGCCGGACCAGTTCACGGCTGCGCCAGCCTTGCCGCTGCCGCGCGCGCTGACGGTGGTGGAGTACGAGTAGATGCCGGTGGTGCCGTTGTAGCTGTATTTCAATACCAGCGCGAGCGTCAGGCCGCCGGCGGCGGCGGCCTGGTAGCCCGCCGCCTGCAATCGCTGCGCGACGGCGGCGCGAACGTCCTCCTCGCTCAGCCCCAGGCGCTTGAAGTCCTTTTCCAGCCCGACGACCTGTACGGCGACGGTCGGCACCTTGGGCGGCGTCGGCTCCGTCGGCGACGGCGCGACGACGGCCACCTGGGGCGGTGGGGGCGAGACGGGCACGTCCGCGGTGGCAACCGCCGGCGCGGGCGGCGGCGACTCGGGAGCCGCCGGGGCATCGGCGCGCGCGGCCGCCGCGCGTTGCCGGCGGGCACTTTCGAGGTCAGCCTGCAGCGGCGGCCAGGGGGCCAGCGCGGGCCGCAAGGCGCGGCCCCGTTCGATGTAGCGCTCGGCGCGATCCAGCTCCCCGCGCCCGAGGCTGCCGCGGGCGAGCCCGGCGTATCGCCCCGCCACCGCATCGATGCCCGCCTGCGCCCGCTCGTTGCCCGGGTCGCGGTCCAGCACCGCCTGGTATCGCGCGAGCGCGTTCGCCCCACGAGGCGCGCTCAGTCGGTCGGCCTTCAGGTCCGCGTCAGCCAGATCAAGCAACGCCGATAGTTCCTGGCCGGCGGCAGCCGCCGATGCGTCGGGAGACGGCCCGCCGGCGGACTGGCCGGTATCGGCCGCCGCAGGCGGCTGCGCCGCCACCGGCTGGGACGCTGCCTCCGCCGCGCTTCGGACCGCGGCGAGCTGCTGACGCGCGGTCGCGACCAGGGGCGCGTGCGCGTCGGCGGCCACGGCCTGCGCGAGCGCCGTATCGGCCGCGGCAAGGTCATTCTCGCGCAGGGCGTCGAGACTCGCTTTCGCGTACAGCACGGCGATGGAGGTCAGTCCGGCGGATGCCTCCTCATTGCCGGGGTCGAGCTCGAGCACCGCGCGGTACTGCTCCGCCGCCGCCGCGTAGCGCTCGGGGCGTCCCTCGGCCGCCTGCGCGGCAGCGTGGGCTGCCGCGAGCCGATCGCGGACATCCGGGGCGATGCCCTCGCCGATCGGGGCGGCCGGCGATGCCGCCGCCTCGGGAGCCGGGGCGCTGGTGCCGGCAGGCGCCCCGGCAACGGCGGCCGGCACCTCCTCCGGGTGCGCGACCACGGGTTCCACCTGCCGGCTGCGTCCGGAGTCGGCGGCGCCGGGCTCCGGAGCGGGCAGCGCAATGGACTGCGCCGGCGGTGCCACCGTCCGGGTCTGGACCTGCCATTGCCATATCATGACGGCCGCCACGGCAAGCACCGCGCTTAAGGCGATCAATCCGCGCCCGACGCCGGGGCGCGCACGCTCGACGGTCTTCGAGGGCGTCGCGATCATGGCGGGCTGCGGGTCTGTCAGACGCACGGCCGTCGTCACCGCGGTCGAGGTCTCCGTCGACGCCGCTGGCGCCTCGCCCGCGCCCACCTCCACGGTTGTCGTGGCCAGACGGGTCACCGGCTCCTCCAGCTCGCCACGCAGCTCACGGCGCCACTGCGCCACGCTCTGCGGCCGATCGGCGGCCTTGAAGCGCATGCCGCGGTCGATGGCGTGCAGCAGCGCGGGGGAATAACCGCCCGCGGCGAGGTCGCGCGCGGGCACGTACGGATCCCGCTCCGATTTCAGCAACGCCTCGCTGCGATCGAGCGCATCCAGCGGCGGCCGCCCGACCACGCAGCGATACAGCGTCGCCGCGACGCTGTAGATGTCCGTCCAGGGGCCCTGCCGATCGCCGCCGCTCAGGTATTGCTCGTAGGGCGCGTAGCCGGGCGAGATGAGCGTGGTGAGCGTGCGCGTGTACTGCCCTATGGCCTGCCTGGCCGAGCCGAAATCGATGAGCACCGGCGCGCCATCCGGCCGGACGATGATGTTGGCCGGCTTGATGTCGCGATGCACGAAGCCGGCCGCGTGCACCGCTTCCAGCCCGTCCAGCAGCGTGTCGACCAGCGTCCGCAGTTCGGCCTCCGGCACCGTGCGCTGCCTGGCCAGCCGTTGGTGCAGCGTCTCGCCGCGCTCCAGCTCCATGACCATGTAGGCGGTGTTGTTGGCCTCGAAGACGCTCAGCACCCGCACGATGCCGGGGTGCCGGAAGCGGGCCAGGGTCCGCGCCTCGGCGACGAACCGATCCAGACCCCAGCGGAAGCGCTCGTCCATCTCCTGCGAGGACGGCTGCACGGATTGATCCGCCTCTCGCATCGCCATCTCCATGGGCAGGAATTCCTTGATCGCCACGGCGTGGTCGAGATTGGTGTCGTGCGCGAGGTAGGTGATGCCGAAGCCGCCCTGTCCCAGCACGCCGTCGATGCGATACCAGTGCAGGAGGTAGCCTGGGTGCAGGGCGTTGCGGTACGTGCGCTCGCTCATGCCGACGCCACGATGTGGAAGCTTGAGAGGATTCTGGGGAAATCCTGCTGCGGCGGCAAGGTCTGCCGCCTCAGCCCCGCCCCCCGCGACAGCGATGCGCGGGGTTCAGGGGCGCATCGGCGGCACGCGTGTAATGCATGTCCCGGAGCGCCCCGGCGGCGATGGTGGCGATCTCCTCGCGCAGCAGCTTCACGTCGCCCTTGCCGTCGGGATGCAGGCGGTTGGTGAGGACGATGACGAAGGTGTCCGAGTTGGGGTCGAGCCACATCGACACGCCGCTGTAACCGGTGTGACCGTAGGAGTCGCAGGGGAACAGCCTGCCGCGACTTCCGGAAAAGCCGGTGGCGACATCGAAGCCGTACCCGCGCGCGCCGCGCGCATGGTGCACCATCGCCGTGGTCATCCGTTGCACGGATGCCGCCGAGAGTATGCGCACTCCCTGCCAGGCGCCGCCGTTGAGCAGCATGGCGCTGTACACCGCCAGGTCCGCCGCGGTGCTGTACAGCCCGGAATGACCGGATACCCCGCCCATCCGGGTGGCCACGCCGTTTTCGACCTCCCCGGTCATGACATCCTCCCCGGCGAGCCGCGCATGCAGGGCCGCGGGAGGGTTGTAGTACGTCTCGTTCATCCCCAGCGGCCGCAGGACGTGACGGTAGGCGTACTGGTCCAGCTCCTCTCCGCTCGCGCGGCGCACGATCTCGCCCAGCAGGATGTAGTTCAGATCGCCGTAACTCAGCTGTTCACCGGGACGGGCAGTCATCTCCTCCGCGCATGCCATCGCCACGCCGTCCTGGTAACTGCCGATCCGGCGCAGCATCCGATCGGTGAATATCCGGCGCAGGCCGGATTCGTGCGCCAGCAGCTGGCGTACCCGGATGTCGCGCCGGTCCCGCGAATCGCAGGCCGGGACGAGATCTCCCAGGCGATCCTCGAGCGACAACCGGCCGGCCTCGCCGAGCTGCATGACGGCGGGCGCGGTCACCACCACCTTGGTCAGGGAAGCGATGTCGAAAACCGTGTCCAGCTGCATCGGGTCGCGCCGGGGGATACGGATCCGATCCCCGTAGGCACGCTGAAAGGCGATCCGGCCATGACGGCCGACGAGAACGACGGCGCCCGGATAATCGCCGCGGCGCATGCCGCGGTCCACGACATCGTCGATGAGCGCGAGTCGCGCCGGGTCCATCTGCACCGCGGCGGGCTCGACCACCGGCAGGGCTGCTGCCACGATGCCGCCCGCCGCGGCCAACACGATGCCGAGCGCGAACCGTGTCAGGGGCCTCACGGTGCCGCCAGCGGCGAATGGGTTCCGGTTCCCCCTGTGTGCGCCCGGGGCACGGGCCGCCAATGGGCCGGCGTGCCAGCTCACACACCCCGATCCGCCTATTGTTAAGTGCGTCAAAAAACCGACTCCTTGAGAACCAATTCCGCTGTGCGTCATGATCTCGACGCAGTTTTCCTGCTACCCTAGGCCAAACTAGTACGAATCAAGCCCTCATTGCCGGAATCCCGACGCTGGCGACGCTGCGGTGCGCCAGGAAAGCGAACGGGCATTTCGTGGCCGAGAGGCTTTGTTTTTCCTTACCGGAGCAGCCGCCGACGTACCCGACGAGGGGCGGCAGGAATGAACCGATAACAACAGGGGCAGCGTCTCGCCGCAATGAGTTACTCCTCGCCCTCCACAGCCGCGGTTACTGCAGATGATGGCATATCGGCACCACCGGCAACCGCCATCGGCGGCAACGCCGGGGCGCGCGTGCTCTGGTTTCGGCTCGCCCAGATCGGCACCGGGCATGCGCTTTACGGTTCCTTCAATCACTTATTCGATTTCGTCATCTACCCCTACGTAGTCTACACGCAGGGGGTAATCCTCGGCGGCGCCCTGATGACGCTGTTCTCGCTGCTGCAGTGCGCGTTGCTGCTCATCGTCTATGAGCGCATGGGGGTGGACTGGGTCGGCAGCGGCCTGCTGGCGGACATCGCCCGCAAGGCGCAGCCTTCGTGGATCGATCGCCTGGTGGTCTGGGTCACGCACCGCAACCCGGCGCTGACCTTCCTGGTCCTCTGCGCGGTCACCGATCCCTTCATCGTGACCGCCTTCTTCCGGCGCGGCAGCTTCGACGGCCTGCGTGCTCGCGACTGGCACCTGTTTTTCGCCAGCGTCCTGGTCTGCAACCTCTACTGGATATTCGTCGCCGACCTGATAGCGCGCATCGTCGTAGCGTCCTGGCAGTGGATCATCGGCCTGATCGGATAGCTCGAGACCATGACAACGAGAACATCCGCGCCGGGCAGGCTGAACGACCTGCAGGCGATACGCGAGTTCATCTACACGCCGCTGGGCGAGGCGGTGCGCCTGCTCGAGGAGCGTCAGGCGAGATCGATCTATCCCGACCTCGATCGGGAGGGAATCCTCGACGTGCCGCCGATCATGCGACAGAAGCGCGCGGCGATATTTTTCCGCCAGGTCGCCACGCCGAATCACGAGATGCATCTGGCCATGTCGTTGGCGCGGCAGTTCGGCCTGAACCTGATCATCTGGGAGTACCACGCCGACCAGTTCGTGTCGTTGAATCACTGCAAGCGAGCGCTCGGGCGCATGGGCTTCTTCAGCGGCATCGGACGCAACGGCGGCCGCCGCATGGACTACCTGAATATCGTCGATTTCCCGCGTGTCGACGGCCAACCGCTGGGCGAGGTGCCGACGCTGTGGGGTCAACCCCTGGTCGAATTCCACCACGAACTTCTGCTCGAGGAATTCCCGAAGATCTCCCCGGCATCCCTGTTCGACGCCACGTCCTGGCTCGAACGGCACGGCGGCCGCGCCCGGCACTATTACAAGGCGTTCACCATGCTGCTCATCCGGCATGCAATCCTGCTCGAAACCTTCGAGATGTCCGGCAAGGAGCTGCAGTTCACCCAGGACATATTCATCCCGGCCATGCGTGACATCATCTCGGCCTTCGGAGTGAAGCCGCTGGTGGCGCGCATCGAGGAGGTGGACGTCGAGGGCGACGAGTACTGGCTGAACTACCCCGGCCGGCTGCAAGCCAAGGTCAGGGGGCTGCTCCCGCGGCGGCAGCACATCAGATCCATCGCGTAGCCGCGCGACTTGCGCGGTACTAGTTGCTGCTGATCACCGTCAGTTGCGGCCCTACCCGCAGGGTCGCCAGGAAACGGCCGATGACCTCCGCGGGCGCCGCCTGCGAGAAGAGGAAACCCTGACCCGCATTGCAGCCGACGCGACGCAGCTCCGCGAGCTGGCCCAGGTTCTCGATGCCCTCGGCAACCGTGCTCAGGCCCAATGAATAACCCATCGCGACGATGGTGCGGACCAGCGCGTCGCTGGTGGCCTCGTCGTTGATCTTGCTCACGAAGGAGCGATCGATCTTGAGGACGTCGAACGGGAACTGGTGGAGGTAACTCAACGCCGAATAGCCCGTGCCGAAATCGTCCAGGGCCAGCCGCACGCCGAGATCCTTCAGGGCCCGCAACCGCTCCCGCGTCCATTCCACGTTCTGCATCAGGACGCTTTCCGTGATCTCGAGCACGACGGACTCGGGACGCACACCGGTCTGCGCGAGAATGGTCTTCACCTCGCCGACGAACCCTTCGTGTTGCAGCTGGCGGCCCGAGATGTTGACCGAGATGTGCTGCAGCACGTCCGACGGGAACGTGTCCTGCCATCGCCTGCCCTGCGCGCACGCCTCGAACAGGACCCAGCGTCCCAGGTTCACGATGAGGTCGCTGCCCTCCGCGACGCCGATGAACGTGCCGGGATACACTAGGCCACGGTGCGGGTGATTCCACCGCACCAATGCCTCGACGCCGACGATCACGTTGTTCTGCAGGTTCACGACCGGCTGATAGTGAACGACGAACTCGCCGGCCTGCAGCGCGCGACGAAGATCCATCTCCATCTCCATGTGCTCGAGAATCTGCGCGTGCATGGTGGCTTCGAAGAACTCGTAGTTCGCCTTGCCGCGCGCCTTCGCCCGGTACATCGCCACGTCGGCGTTACGCATGATGTCCTGTGTCTTGTCGCCTTCTGCCGCGATCGCGATGCCAATGCTGCCGGTAACCGTGACGTGCTTGCTCGCCAGAAACACCGGCACGTTCAAGGAGTCGATCATGCGCACGGCCAGCGCCGAGAGGTCCTGGGCGGTCTTGAAGTCCTCGAGCAGCACCGCGAACTCGTCGCCACCCAGCCGCGCCACCGTGTCGCTCGGGCGCACCACCCGTCGCAGCCGCTCGGCGACGGCGACCAGCAGATTGTCACCCATCTCGTGTCCAAGGCTGTCGTTGATGTTCTTGAAATTGTCGAGATCGACGAACATTACCGCGACGCTGGCGCTGTGACGGGCGCTGCGGTCGAGCGCCTGCTGCACCCGATCATTGAACAGGTTGCGGTTGGGCAGGAGCGTCAGCGGATCGTGGAACGCCATGTGGCGCAGGCGATCCTCCAGGCCGCGCCTGTCGGTGACATCGCGACAGTTGAGCACGACGCCGCCAATGTTGGGATCGCTGATCAGATTCGACGCTATCACCTCGACATACTGCCAGCCGTCGTCGCGGTTGCGCACCCGCCACTCGACGGGCTCGCTGATGTCGGTCTGGGCGCTGACCTCGCGCAGAAAGCGCTGCATGGTCGGTATGTCCTCGTGGTGCATCAGCACCGCGAGATTGCACCCAGGCATCGTCTCCGCCGGCCATCCGAGCATGCGCTCTATGGAGCGGGTGGCGAACCGGATCGTGCCCTCCACGTCCGTGACGAGCACCACGTCCGAGGCGTGCTTCACCAGCGAGGCGAAGCGCTGCTCGGCCTTGCGCTCGGCCTGCGAGGCGTGCAGTTGCGCCAGCTCGCGCGCCGCGAAGACCTGACGGATGATCACCAGCGACGTGAGCAGCAGAGCGGTGGGCAGCGGTATGCTGCCGACGCGCTCGTTGTGCGTGATGTGATCGAACACGAGCAGGCCGTAGCCGGCGATGACCGCGAGATAGGGTGACAACCTGTACGGATACGGCTTCTCGGATTCCGCTCGCTGCGCCGATTGCGCGCCGTGCAGGAACTGCAGGTAACAGGCGGTGATCATCAACGCCCATGAGAGAATGAAGCACAGATCCGGGATGCCGCCGGTCTCGTAGGTGCCGTCGAGCGACTGCACGAAGAAGAACATGTCGGCGGCGAACATTGCGGTCTGTGACAGCAGCAGCAGCGAGACCGGGTTCATCCCCCCGGAGGACCGCCGGCGGAGCAGCACGGAGACGATACCAAAGGCGATCAGGATATCGCCCACCGGATAGGCCATCAGGATGGCCGTCTCCCACAGCGAGGTCTCCGGATCGTGCTCGACGCGCGCGACGATGAAATACGCCATGAAGGCGCTCGCGGCCACCATGATGGTCGCCACGTCCAGCGAGAACTTGATCTTCTCCCGCCGGCTGTTCAGGGGCTCGGAGAGCATGATCAGCCCGAGGAACATGAACGGGTACATCGAAAGGAAGAACACGTCGGCGATCGAGGGGAACGGCTCGATCTCTAGGATCACCTCGAAGGTATTCCAGGTGCAGTTGCCCAGCCAGTAGGTGAGGTAGCACAGCCCTATCATCAGCCATCCGCGGCGCGCTCGCGCATCCATGTTCGGCGATCGGCAGATGCGGAAGCACAGGTAGACGACGAGCGGGCCGAGCGGGAAGTCGTACCAGCCTATCCATTTGGCGATGAGCTCGTTCTCGATGGGCGCCAGCATGAGCAGCAGGCAGACCCCGATCCAGGCGAGCACGCCGCCGACGGCAAAGCGCATCCAGCTGCCCTCGGTCGAGGACCGTGATGCCGCGCTCGCGATCATGGCGGCGGGTCTGAAAGGGGATTCTGTCATCGGATCGGCAGGCTCTGGAGCCATTCAACCTGCAAATGATGGACCACCCCCGGCAGCGGCGCCATAGCTGATCGGAGCGGGATTTGTGCGTGGATCGGCAGGATGCGCTCCAGCCCCCGGATCTCCCGGAGATACGAGGACTTCGCTCCCTCTTCTGCCGACGGATCGAGGCCTCGGTACGCCCCCCCAGGTGTGCCGCTCAGCGCACGAACAGCGCCAGCGATTCGACGTGGGCCGTATGCGGAAACATGTCCATGACGCCCGCCTTCGCCAGCCGGAACCCGTGCCCGTGGACCAGCACGTCCGCGTCGCGAGCCAAGGTGGCAGGATTGCAGGAGATGTAAACCACGACGGACACCTCGCGCAGATCCATGCGCCGAAGGATCTCGATGGCGCCGGTACGCGGCGGATCCAGCACGACCTTGTTGTATGGCCGCGGCGGCGGCTGCGCCGTCGTCAGATCGGCCGCGAGAAACTCCACGTTGTGGATGCCGTTGCGCTCGGCGTTCGCCTGCGCCCGCGCGACCAGTCCAGCCTCTCCCTCCATACCGATCGTCCAGGCGACCCGGCGCGCAATCGGGAGGGTGAAGTTGCCGAGCCCGCAGAACAGATCCAACACGCGGTCGTCGGGTCTCAGGTCCAGCAACGCAACCACGGCGTCGATGGCCGCGAGATTGATGTCGCCGTTGACCTGTATGAAGTCGAGCGGCTCGAACTGCAGGCGCACTCCGTGCCGCGGCACGGCGAAACAAAGGGGCCGCTGAGCGGTGGTGAGGGGACGGACGCTGTCGATGCCCCCCGGCTGCAGGTAGATGCGCCAGTCGTGCCTGCGCGCGGCCTCGCCCAGATGACCGAGATCCTCCACGGTCATTGGAGCGAGATGGCGGATAGTGAGCACCGGGCCCGTGTCATCGACCCCAACCTCGATCTGCGGGATTTGATCGGCACAGCTCAATGCGCCGATGAGCTCGCGTATGGCCAGCAGATTCTCCCCCACCTCGGGACGCAGCACGGGACAGCGCCGGATATCCGCGATGTAGCGGCCGTTTTTCTCCCGGAACCCGACCAGCACGCCTCCCTTCTTCGGCACCAGGCGCAGCCCGAGGCGCGCCCGGCGGCGATAGCCCCACACCGGCCCGGTGACCGGCGGCAATACCGCCGACGGCGCCACCCGCCCCACGTGCTGCAACTGTTCGAGCAGCATCCGCTGCTTGTGCGCTATTTGCGCGGCCGGAGCCATGTGCTGAAGGCTGCAGCCGCCGCACACGCCGAAGTGCTCGCAGCCCGGGTGCGTGCGATCGGGTGACCACTGATCGATGTGCTCGGCGATCGCCTCGTCGTAGCGTCCGTGCCGGCGCACGATCCTGGCGGAGACCCGCTCGCCCGGCAGCGCGTTGTCGACGAACACCGTCTTGCCGTCGTTGCGCGCCACGCCGCGCCCCTCGTGCGACAAGGACTCTATGCCGAGCGTGACCGGCCCGGCCTTCGGCCCGGATCGCCTCGAGCCGGGCGCGCTACTCCCGCCAGGCATCGAGGTATGCCCGGAAGTGCGGCCGCTGCTCGCTGCGAAGGTACTCGCGCATCCGCCCGCATTCGCGATCGTGCGCCTCGCGGCTCAGTCGCCCCCGCACCAACTCGAAGCGCAGATAGATGAGATACGTGTTGATGACGTCGGTCTCGCAATAGTCGCGTATCCCCTGCAGATCGCCGCGCTGGAAGTGCTCCCAGACCCGGCTGCCGTGCATGCCGAGCTTGCCGGGCAGACCGAGCAGGACGGCGACCTCGTCGAGCGGGGCGACGGCACGCGGTTGATAGCCGGCAATCACGTCCATCAGGTCGAGGTGTCGCCAGTGGTAACGGCTGAGATAGTTGTTGTAGCGAAAACTGGTGTCATCATCCCCGGTCTCCCAGTAGCGCGCGGCGGGCACGCCGTGTACGAGTGCCCGGTAATGCAGCACGGGGAGATCGAAGGCGCCGCCGTTCCACGATACCAGTGTCGGCGTGTAACGCTCGATGCCTTCGAAAAAGCGGTTGATGATCTCCTGCTCGGGCGCGCCGACATCGCCGAGCGACCAGACGTTCAGCCGGTCGCCGGTGCGCAGGACGGCGGATATGGCGACGATGCGGTGCAAATGATGGCGCAGGAAGTCGCTGGTGCCGCCGGTTTCCTGGCGGCGCTTGGCGAACATCGTGTTCGCCACGTCCGTGTCGCTCAATCCCTCCAGGCCGTATTGCCGGCGCCCTGCCTCGACATCCGGCACGGTCTCTATATCGAAGACGAGGACGTTCACGCGCGGAATTCTACGCGATCCGCCGCGCCGACGGTTGTCGCGCGCTCGCCCCGCGCCGGATCGCGGGGGCGACCGGTCAGGGAACCCGATCGCCGCCGGCACCGGCCCGGCATCAGGCCGGGCCGCTTGCGGGGCGCTTTGTACCGCTCGCTACTTCTGAACCCATCGACCGTCGGCGTTCTGGAACCACCAGCCCGACGGCGCGTTCGCCACCCAGCGCTTGTCGAAGATCGCCCGGATCTGGGGTTCCCACTCCGGATGTCCGTTCTCTGCCGCTATCTCGCCGTACAACGCATTGCGATCCTTGTTCTCCTCGGCCACGAGCGCCTGCACGGCGCTGCGGTCCTTCAGAGAGACCGCCTTGGCATCGCGAACCACCAGCAACCCGGTGGACGCCAGGCCTATCGCCCCGGCGTTGTAGAACGGGACCAGCTTGGCGTGGCGGGCCTGCATGCTCGCCTTGAGCGTGTTGATCGCCGGGGAGTCGATGTTGATATCGGGCTGCTGCGCGTGCGCCGGCGGCACCAATGCCTCCAGCACGTAGGCCACCGCCGACATCGGCAGGAGGGTGCCGGACTGCTCGTTGCCGTCGGCTGGCACGGCCTCGGGAGTCTTGCCGTTATCCTGCATCTGCTTGACCTTCTCCCCATAGACCTCCTTGACGATGCGATCGGCGGCCTGCTCGACGGCAGCCGCGGGGAAATAGACGTTCACGGTCACGCAGGCATACAGAAACCCGCCCAGTACCAGCACCGCACCACGCAAGAGTGTTTTCATCTGCACGCGACCTCCGCTACGTGTGTATTTCGTTCCGGCCCTGCCGGCCGACTGAATGTTCGCTTAACCCGCCCGCGCCCTGGCTACTGCAGTCGCATTTGACCGCTGTTGATGCGTTTAAATCCCAGAAGTATGTCGCTCCATGCCACCCCGTAACGGCCGTCGCCGAGCATGTTGCCCGAGCCCTTCACGTCTATCCACGGCGGCAGCAGCCCGCCGCGCGTGACAATGTAAAAGCCGTTCTCCGCCGGCGCAACGCCCTTCATGGCGCAGACTCCGTCGCTCAGCCGGCAGTGCAGGCCCAGTCGGTCGTAGGAGTATTCCTTGAAGATGCTCAGGAAACCGCGCGACAGGGCGCCGCCGATGCCACCGCCGCCGATTGCACTCAGGTTGTCGACGGCCTTCTGACTGATGCGATGACGCCTGTCGTCGTCGGCCGGATTCTGCAGGTAACCGTCGAAGGCGGTCGGCTGCCAGTCCTCGAGTCGCAGCCCCCGCACTTCTCCCTCGAGCGTGCCCTCGATCTTGCCGAACGAGAACGCGCCGGTGAGCTGTTCCAGGTCGATGTTCTTCACGTCCATGTCCGTCATGAGCACCGGGGACTGGCCGAACGGGTCCTCGATCCTCAAGCCGCGCACGACGACACTGCCGTCGAAGACCCGCACCAGGAGGTCGCCCTCCAGCGTGAGCAGTCCGCGACGGTATTTCAGCCCCGGGATGACGCCGGAGAGGGTGCCGTTCATGATCGGCCAGCCCATGGCCTGGGAGAATTCCTGCATCGGTATCGGGGTGAGCACACCCTCGATATCGACACCAAAATTGCCCGTGCCGACGTCGGCGATCTCCAACCTGTCGACCTTGAAGGTGCCGCCGAGGATCTCCACATCGCTCCAATGGGTGATCTTTATCGAGCGGTGCGAGGAGCTCATGCCGACGCTGCCAGGACCGAGATCCAGACGCTGCCAGCCGGCGCGCGCCCAACTCAGGGTCGAGGCGATCGCCCCTTCGCCGCTCGTGAGCACTAGACCGCCCCTCAGGGCGGCGATCCGGAATCGCTGGCGATCGTCGTCCGCATAAACGTCGTGAAACCGCAGATCCATGTCGGTGATGCCCTCGCCGCCCCAGCTCACGGCGAGATCGACCCCGCCCTCGAATTCCATGCCGCAGAGAGCCGGGACATGCGCGCAGTGTGACTTGACGTGCCGTTCGTAGAGCTGGCGCATGTCCGCCCGGTTGAGGCGAAGATGCAATTCCGGTGACGGCGTATCCGGAGCGACGGCGATGCCACCATGCATGGCGAGGATGGCTACGCCCGGCTGCGCGAGTTCGAACTCATCGATCTGCAGGATGCCGGACTGATCGTCATGGCGCAGTGCCCAACGCGCGGTGACCGGCTCGCCCGTGGCCTCCAGGGTGATCCCCGGCGTGTACCCGCCCGTGCTCCACCCGGGCTCGATGTAGACCGCCCCGGAACGCAGCTCGGCGCTCCCCGTCACCACCGCGGCCCTGCCCCGGTGCGCGAGCTGGGACTCCAGATGCAGCTCGGCGTTCTCGGCGATGTGGCGGCCGGCGAAGCTCAGGGCCTTCCCATCGACCAGGATGCCGGCGCTCACGACGCGCCCGGCGGCGGCCTCGAACTCACCGCGCACGTCGACCTTGCCGGCGAAATCCGCATAGCCCTCGGGCACCAACTTCAAATGGTCCAGCAACGGCTTGAGCGTCGCGAGGTCCGTCGCGCGTGTCCGCACATGGCCGCGCCAGCGGCCGGCCACGCCGGAAATGCTGATATCGGCCGTACCACCGCCAATCCGCGCCGCGCGGGATTCGATGCGCAGCTCACCGTCGGCGGTGCGGTAACGTACGTCGATGCCATGGATTACCGTCTGTGGCACCTCCCCGGCGAGGCTCAGGCTGCCGCCGGTGCAGCTCAGCTCCACCTCCGTCCACCGGGCCTGTTCGCAGGCGACGCGCAGATCGCGCAGCCGCCTGTCGCCGGCGCGGGCCTCCCCGAGGCTCAGCGTAAGCTGCATGCGATCGGTGCCGTCCCACCGAATGTGCGCGCTGACCTCGCTGGCCGCACCGCCGGGGAGCTCGATCCTGCCCAGCTGTATCCTGGCTTCCGCGCCGATGGCCGCCGCCGAGATGCCGTACAGCAATACGAACATCGCCGCCGTGCGCGTCGACATGGCCCGAAGGGAGATCGTCAGGCTGGAAATACACCCGTGGAAAGATAGCGATCGCCGCGGTCGCAGATGATCGTCACGATGACCGCGTCGCGAACCTCGCGCGCAACGCGCAGCGCCACCGCCGTCGCGCCGCCGGAGGAGATCCCGGCGAAGATCCCCTCGTCGCGCGCCAGGCGCCGGGTCATGTCCTCCGCCTCGGCCTGGCTTACCTCCTCGACCCGATCCACGCGCGTGCGATCGAATATCTTTGGCAGATAGGCCTCGGGCCATTTGCGGATCCCGGGTATCTGCGAACCCTCTGCGGGGTGGCAGCCGACGATCTGCACGGCCGGGTTCTTCTCCTTCAGGAATCGCGACACCCCCATGATGGTCCCGGTGGTTCCCATCGAGGAGACGAAATGCGTCACTCGGCCCTGCGTGTCGCGCCAGATCTCCGGGCCGGTGCCCTCGTAGTGCGCGCGCGGATTGTCCGGATTCGCGAACTGGTCGAGGATGATGCCCTTGCCTTCGTCGCGCATCTTCTCCGAGAGGTCGCGCGCCGCCTCCATGCTGCCCTTCTCGGGCGTCAGGATCAGCTCGGCCCCGAAGGCGCGCATGGACTGGCGCCGCTCCACGGAGAGGTGCTCCGGCATGATGAGCACCATGCGATAGCCCATGATCGCGGCCGCCATCGCCAGCGCGATGCCGGTGTTGCCGCTGGTGGCCTCGATGAGCGTGTCGCCGGGCTTGATGTCTCCACGCTCCTGCGCGCGCCGGATCATCGACAGCGCGGGCCGATCCTTGACCGAGCCGGCCGGGTTGTTGCCCTCCAGTTTGGCCAGCACTGAATTGCTGGCGTGCACGCCGAAC
The DNA here is from genome assembly GCA_041395385.1 of Gammaproteobacteria bacterium. Lineage (GTDB taxonomy): Bacteria > Pseudomonadota > Gammaproteobacteria > JAJPIJ01 > JAJPIJ01 > JAJVHZ01. The sequence continues at coordinate 77,763 of JAWLAN010000020.1, read as the reverse complement.
TCCGCGGGAAGGCGTTGCAGGCGTACGAGGGGCGTATTGCCGACGAAGGCTTCGAGTGCAGGGAAGGGCATCGCGAAATCATAACCTACGCGCGCGCCGAATAGGCCCGGCACAGCGGCCGGGGCGCACAGAATCGGCAACTCGGCTCCACGATCGTCGTGGACGCTCGGGCAGCTGCTGCCCGTTCGCCGCACGCCGTCGCCGCGGGCCGGGTAACGGGCGGGGTGAAAACGCGAAGCGCCAGTGGTCCTTTCACCCCGAGCTGATCGACCGCGCGAGTATCAGGGCATCCTCACGGCCGACGCGGGCCGGATAGTAGTTCCGGCGATAACCCACCTCCGCGAAGCCGGCGAGCTGATAGAGGCGAATGGCCCCGTGATTGGACGGCCTGACCTCCAGGTAGGCGGAACTGGCGTTGTGGAGCAGCGCCTCGGTCAGCAGATGGCGCAGGATCGCCCGACCGTGACCCTTGCCCCGCTCCGATCCGCGAACACAGATGTTGAGAATGTGCGCCTCGCCGGCGCCTATCATCATGACGCCGTAGCCATCGATGCGCCCGTCTCCCTCGAGGACCCAGCAGGGGTAGCCGACGCGCAGGCAGTCGTGGAAAATCCCCTGGCTCCAGGGAAACTCGTAGGCCGCCTCCTCGATTAGCATGATCTCCGGCAGGTCCGCCTCGCTCATCGGGCGAAGCTGGAACTCCGGCAGTCTTACGACCGCGCTCATGCGAGGCCGGCGAAAACCCGTTTGGCGTAGAGCAGGTCCTGCCACGCCTTGCGCTTTTCCAGTGGAGAGCGCAGCAGATAGGCGGGGTGATACGTAATCACGACCGGGATGCCGGTGTCCTGATAAATGTACGTGCGTCCGCGCATCTTGCCTATCGGCGTGTCGACCTTCATGAGATTCTGGGCGGCGATCCGCCCGACTGCAAGGATGATCTTCGGCCGGATGAGTCGAATCTGCCGCTCGAGGTAGTCCCGGCAGGCCCTCTCCTCCTCCGGTCTCGGGTCCCGGTTGTTGGGCGGCCGGCACTTTAGAATATTCGCGATGTAGACCTGCTCGCGACTCAGACCGATCGCCAGCAGCATCGAATTCAGCAACTGTCCCGCCCGTCCGACGAAAGGTTCGCCCTGCCTGTCCTCCTCCGCGCCCGGGGCCTCTCCGATCACCAGCCACTCGGCCTCGCGGTTGCCCACGCCGAACACCGTCTGGGTGCGGGTTTCGTGCAGCGCGCAGCGGGTGCAGGTCCGCACCGCGCGGGCGAGGTCCTCCCAGTTCATGGCCGCCACGCGGCGGGAGTGCTCGATGCCGCCGGCGCCGCTTGCCGCCTCCATCTCCGTCATCTCCGACGGCGCGGGACCCCCGCGCCGAGGTACGCGCGCCTCGGCGACCGGTTCGATGCCCGGCGCGGCGGCAGGGAGCGTCGCGAGGCCGCGGCGCTCCCACACCTCTATGCCCATCTCCGTCAGGTACTTCTTGTGACGCGCGTCCATCCCTCAGTCTCCGCAATACCTGCCCGCCGGCGCTGCCTGGCCGAAGTCCGCCGTGCGCGCCGGCATCAAATGTGATCGGCGACCTGCGGGTGTGCCCGCTCCGTCGTCACGCTCAACTTGTTCAGCGCATTGATGTACGCCTTCGCCGAGGCGACCAGGATGTCGGTGTCCGCACCCTGGCCGTTGGCGATGCGGCCGCCCTTGTCGAGGCGCACCGTGACCTCGCCCTGAGCGTCCGTCCCGGTGGTGATATTGTTCACCGAGAACAGCTGCAGGTTGCAGCCGCTATGCACGATCTGCTCGATGGCGCGGAAGGTCGCGTCCACGGGTCCGCCGCCCGTGGCCGCGCCCTCGCGCTCGCCGCCGTCCACCGACAGGGTGATGTCCGCCTTCGGCGTCTCGCCAGTCTCCGACTGCACCTTCAGCGAGATCAGTTTCACCCGCTCGTGCGTGGCGGCAAGGTTGGTCTCGGTGACCAGGGCCTGCAGATCCTCGTCGTAGATGTCGTGCTTCTTGTCGGCCAATTCCTTGAAGCGCACGAAGGCCTCGTTCAGATCCTCCTCGCGCTTGAACTCGATTCCCAGTTCGGCGAGCCGTGCCCGGAAGGCATTCCTTCCGGAATGCTTGCCGAGCACCATGCGGTTGGCGTTCCAGCCCACGTCCTCGGCGCGCATGATCTCATAGGTCTCGCGGTGCTTCAGCACGCCGTCCTGGTGTATGCCGGACTCGTGCGCGAATGCGTTGGCGCCGACGATGGCCTTGTTGGGCTGCACCGGATAGCCGGTGATCGTGGACACCAGCTTCGAGGTCGGCACGATCTGCGTGGTGTCGATCTCGCAGGTCACGCCGAAGACGTCGCGACGGGTCTTCACCGCCATCACGATCTCCTCCAGCGACGCGTTGCCGGCACGCTCGCCCAGGCCGTTGATGGTGCACTCCACCTGGCGCACGCCCGCCTGCACCGCGGCCAGCGAATTGGCCACCGCCATGCCGAGATCGTTGTGGCAGTGGGTAGACCACACGACCTTGTCGGCATTCGGCACACGCGAGATGAGCGTATGGATGCGCTCGTACCACACCGACGGGACGCTGTAGCCGACGGTATCCGGAACGTTGATCGTCCGCGCCCCCGCGTCGATGGCCGCCTCGAAGACGCGGCAGAGGAAGTCGATCTCCGAGCGCACTGCGTCCTCGGCGGAGAACTCGACGTCGTCGGTGTACCGTCGGGCGCGTTTGACCGCGTGGATCGCCTGCTCGACGACCTGATCCGGGGTCATCTTCAGCTTCTTCGCCATGTGTATGGGCGAGGTTGCGATGAAGGTGTGTATGCGTGCGCGCTTGGCCGGTTTCAGCGCCTCGGCGGCGCGGTCGATGTCCTTGTCCAGGGCGCGCGCCAGGCCGCACACGGTGCTCTCCGTGATGGCACCGGCAACCGCCTTGACGGCCTCGAAGTCGCCCGGGCTCGCGATCGGGAAGCCGGCCTCGATGACGTCGACCCTCAGCCGCTCCAGCGCCCGCGCGATGCGAATCTTCTCGTCCTGGGTCATTGACGCCCCGGGGCTCTGTTCGCCATCCCGCAGCGTCGTATCGAAAATGATCAGTCTGTCCTTCATGGGATGCTCTCCGCCGGCAGCACTATGCTACCGGTTCGTCGGTATCGGGTCTCCTGGGTTTTCGCGTTTGCCCCCGCCGGGGTGGTGTGGTGGTATGTGCCCGTCAGGGCAGGAGCAGCAGCGCGACCAGGCCGGGCCGCGGGCGCGACGAGACCCGGGCGGCAGACGCCCGTGCCTGTTTACCGTCATCGCGCGTGATGGTCATGGAGTGATGTGGGCTGAGACTGTACGATTAAGGGCAATATAGCGTCAGGTATTTGCTTTTACAATGCGTTGGCCGCCCGTCGCGGGCCCATTTGTTTCTATGAACCCCATAGGAGAAACCCATGCACCGACGCGATTTGTTGATTGCCGGCACCGCCCTCACCCTGGCCGCCCAGCGCGCCGTGGCCGGCGCGGAGACGACGGATAACGGCGCGCACGCCGGCCACAACATGGCGGCCATGTCCAAGCATCACCTGCTGGTGATGGCGGCGAGCGAGTGCGCGAACACCGCGCAGGTGTGCCTCAATCACTGCCTGAAGATGTTCGCCGAGGGCGACACGGAACTGGCGAAATGCGCGCAGACCGTGAACGAAGTGCAGGCGGCCTGCAGGGTGCTGGTGGATCTGGGCAACATCGATTCCACCCACCTGCCCGCCTTCGCGAAGGCCGCCATCCAGGTCTGCAAGGACTGCAGGACGGAGTGCGACAAGCACGCCGCGAAACACGAGGTCTGCAAGGCCTGTGCGGATGCGTGCGAGAGATGCGCCGATGAGTGCGATCTGATCGCCGCCTGAAGGCAGGCGGGTCAGGCCACCGGAGGCGGCGCAGCCGGGGGGTCGCCGGCGCCCTGTGCCCGGCGCGCGGCGCGCCGCTTGCGCATGAACAGCAGGGTCAGGACAGGGCCGGACGCCGCATAGACCAGGAATCCCATGAAGATGTGCAGCGGCGGATTGATCGAAATGAAGACGAACGCCAGCACGATTACCAGCATGATGAAGAACGGCACGCGCCCCTGCAAATCCAGCTCCTTGAAGCTGTAATAACGGATGTTGCTGACCATCAACAGCCCCGCAGCCGCCGTCACGGCCATGGTGAGCGTCGCCATGGCCGCCGAATCGCGCAGGCCGCCCTCCGTGCCCACCCACACGATCCCCGCCACCAGTGCCGCGGCTGACGGGCTGGGCAGACCCTGGAAGTAGCGCTTTTCCGCCTTGCCGACCTGCGTATTGAACCGCGCGAGGCGCAGCGCCGCCATGGTCGCGAACAGAAAGGCGACGACCCAGCCGGTCTTGCCGAAGGAGTGCAGCGCCCACAGGTAGGAGATCAACGCCGGAGCAAGACCGAAGGACACCATGTCCGAAAGGCTGTCGTACTCGGCGCCGAAGGCGCTCTGGGTGTTGGTGAGGCGGGCGATGCGCCCGTCGACACCGTCCAGCACCATGGCGGCGAAGATCGACACGGCGGCCGTTTCGAACCTGTCGTTGATTGCCGCCACGATACCGTAGAAGCCCGCGAACATGGCCGCGGTGGTAAAGAGATTGGGCAGCAGGTAGATGCCGCGTCGCCGCCTCTGCGTCAATACCGGTTCATCAGCCATGACACCCCCGAAGCCAGCCCGCACCCCGGACCATGGCCGGACTGCGCCGGGCGACCCCGGCGCGAAACGCCCGGGTCGCGTGGCCGGCACGGCAGCCACGCCGCCCGCCGGTGCCGGGCGGGCCGTCCGACCTCAGTTCCTGGAACGGTCGACAAGCTTGTTGGACTTCAGCCACGGCATCATGCCGCGCAGCTTCGCGCCGACCTTCTCGATCGGATGCTCGGCCGATAGTCGGCGCTGCGCCTTCAGCGTTGCCGCGCCTGCCTGGTTCTCGAGGATGAACTCGCGCGCGAACTGGCCGGTCTGGATCTCCCGCAGGATCTCCTTCATCGCCCTCTTCGACTCCTCGGTCACCACCCGCGGCCCGCGCGTGTAATCGCCGTACTCGGCGGTGTTCGAGATTGAATAGCGCATGTCGGCGATACCGCCCTGGTACATGAGATCGACGATGAGCTTCAGCTCGTGCAGACACTCGAAATAGGCCATCTCCGGCGCGTAGCCCGCCTCGACCAGGGTCTCGAAGCCGGCCTGCACCAGCGCGGTCACGCCGCCGCAGAGCACGGTCTGTTCGCCGAACAGATCGGTCTCGGTCTCCTCGCGAAAATTCGTCTCGATGATGCCGGCGCGGCCGCCGCCGTTGGCGGAGGCGTACGACAGCGCGATCTGCTTGGCCACGCCGCTTTTGTCCTGGTACACAGCGATCAGGGACGGCACGCCGCCGCCTTCGGTGTAGGTCGAGCGCACCAGATGGCCCGGACCCTTGGGCGCCACCATGATGACGTCGAGGTCCTCGCGCGGCACGATCTGCTGGAAGTGGATGTTGAAACCGTGGGCGAATGCCAGCGCCGCCCCCTTCTTGATGTTCGGTTCGATGTGCTTCGCGTAGAGCTCGCGCTGGTGTTCGTCCGGCGCGAGCACCATCACGACGTCGGCGCCCTTCACGGCCTCGTCCAGTTCCTTCACCGCCAGACCGGCCTTCTCGCACTTGGCGGCGGAGGCCGAACCCCGGCGCAGGGCGACCACCACGCTGACACCGGATTCCTTCAGGTTGTTGGCGTGGGCGTGGCCCTGCGAGCCGTAGCCGATGATCGCGACCTGCTTCTTCTTGATGATCGAGAGGTCGCAGTCCTTGTCGTAATAGATGTTCAACATGATGTTCTCACTCGTGGGAAAGTAACTACGGGGATGAAATCTGCCCGGCCTTCAATCAGTGGACGTCGCGCCTGCACACGTGGGGATCGCGCCCGGATTCGCGCGCCGGTGCCTAGAGCAGGTGCGCCGGGTTGACCGCGCCGCGCGCGGCGCGCTCGCCCGACTTCGCGGCCTTGGTCGGGGAACGCGGCGCGGCCGTGGGCGTGCCGACGTTGAGCGCGCGCGTGCCGCGGGCGATTCCGGACACGCCGGTTCGCACCACCTCCATGATGAGTTCGCCGTTCACCGCCTCGATGAATGCGTCGAGCTTGTGGCTGGCGCCGGTCAGCTCGACGACGTATGTCGTGTCGGTGACGTCGATGATCCTTCCCCGGAAGATGTCCACCAGGCGTTTGATCTCCTCGCGTCCAGCGTCGCGCGCAAGCACTTTCACGAGCATCAGCTCCCGCTCGATGTGCGGGCCGTCGTTCAGGTCGATTAGCTTGATGACGTCGATGAGCTTGTTGAGCTGCTTGACGATCTGCTCGACGATCTCGTCGGACCCGCTGGTCACCAGCGTCATGCGCGAGACGGTCGGATCCTCCGTCGGCGCGACGGTCAGCGACTCGATGTTGAAGGCGCGCGCGGAGAACAGCCCGGCGACGCGCGATAACGCGCCGGCGTGATTTTCCAGGAGGATGGACAGTATGTGGCGCATGGTTCGGGCGTCTTGAGGGCTTAATCGTCAGGCAAGCTCGCGGTCGCTGGGCTGGGGCTGGGGGTTGCCAGGCGCCAGGTGCATCTCGTGATGGCCCTTGCCGGAGGCGATCATCGGATAGACGTTCTCGGTCTGATCGGTGAGGAAGTCCATCATCACCAGCCGGTCCTTCATGCCCATGGCCTCCACCAGCGCCGTCCGCACGTCCTTGGCATGCTCGATGCGCATGCCGACGTGGCCGAAGGCCTCGGCGAGCTTCACGAAGTCGGGCAGCGCGTCCATGTAGGAGTGCGAGTAGCGGCGGTCGTAGAAGAACTCCTGCCACTGCCGGACCATGCCCATGTAGCGGTTGTTGAGATTGATGATCTTGACCGGCAGGTTGTACTGCAGCGCGGTGGACAGCTCCTGGATGCACATCACGAGGCTCGCCTCGCCGGTGACGCAGCACACGATGCTGTCGGGGAACCCGAGCTGCACGCCCAGCGCCGCCGGCAGGCCGAAGCCCATGGTGCCGAGCCCGCCGGAGTTGATCCAGCGCCGCGGCTTGTCGAACTTGTAGTACTGCGCCGCCCACATCTGATGCTGGCCGACGTCGGAGGTGATGTACGCCTCCCCCTTGGTGACGGCGTACAGCTCCTCGATCACGTACTGCGGCTTGATGACGTCGGTCGTCCGGTCGTAGCGCAGGCAGTCGAGCGCCGACCACTCCGTGATCTGCCGCCACCACGGGTTGGACTTGTCCAGCGCCTTGAACTCCGCCTCGCGCAGCAGCTGATTCATCTCGCGCAGCACCTCGCGCGCCGAGCCGACGATCGGCACGTCCACGGGCACGTTCTTGGAGATCGAGGAGGGGTCGACGTCGACGTGCACGATCTTGGCGTACGGGCAGAACTTCTCGAGGTTGCCCGTGACCCGGTCGTCGAAGCGCGCGCCGATGGCGATCAGCACGTCGCTGTGATGCATGGCCATGTTGGCCTCGTAGGTGCCGTGCATGCCCAGCATGCCGACGAACTGCGGGTCGGTGGCCGGGTAGCCGCCCAGCCCCATCAGCGTGTTGGTGATCGGGAACCCGGTCAGGTGGCCGAACTCGGTCAGCTCCTCGGCCGCGTTATCGAGCACGATGCCGCCGCCGGTGTAGACCATCGGCTTCCTGGCCTCGAAGATGAGCTGGATCGCCTTGCGGATCTGCCCGGGGTGACCCTTGCCCGTGGGCTTGTAGGAGCGGATCTCGATGTTCTTCGGGTAGTAGTACTCGCAGCTGTCGGCGGTCACGTCCTTGGGGATGTCCACCACCACCGGACCGGGGCGGCCGCTCGCGGCGATGTAGAAGGCCTTCCTGATGGTCGGGGCAAGATCGTCGACCTTCTCCACCAGGAAGTTGTGCTTCACGCAGGGACGCGTGATGCCGATGGCGTCGACCTCCTGGAAGGCGTCGTTGCCGATGAGATGCGTGGGCACCTGGCCGGTGAACACCACCATCGGGATGGAATCCATGTAGGCCGTGGCGATGCCGGTGACGCAGTTGGTCGCACCGGGGCCGGAGGTCACCAGCACCACGCCCGGCTTGCCGGTGGCGCGTGAGTAACCGTCGGCCGCGTGCGTGGCGCCCTGCTCGTGGCGCACCAGGATGTGCTTTACGGCGTCCTGTTTGAACAGCTCGTCATAGATGTGCAGAACCGCGCCGCCGGGGTAGCCGAAGATGTATTCCACCCCCTCGTCCTTCAGTGCCTGGACGAAGATTTCCGCACCGCGCATGCGCTTGCTCACTGGTCCCGCCCCTAAGTTCTGGTAAAACCGTCGAAAACATCGAAAGGACCGTGAAAACTACAGGGGTTCCGGAACGAGGTCAAGCGAAGGCCGCGCCCCGGCCGTCGGCGGCCGGAGACCCCCGCCGCTTCGGCCGCGGAGGGACGCGGATCACGGGCCGCGAGCCCCACTCGGAGTGCCCGCTGGACCGGGCCCCGGGATCGCCGCTGCGGGGCAACGACGTCGCCGCGCCAGGGGGCGGCGGCCGGCCGCGCTACGTGATGGTGACCCTCGCCACGCGGCGCTTGCCCACCTGCAACAGGTAGGTCCTGCCGACCGCGAGACTCACCGACTTGTCGCTGACGCGCTCGCCGTCGACCCGCACGGCGTTCTGGCCGAGCTGGCGGACGGCCTCGGAGGTGCTGGGCACGAGTCCCGCTTCCTTCAACACGTAGGCGATCTGCGCCTTGCCGTCGCGCGCCGCCACGGTGAGCTCCTCTATCTCGTCGGGCAGCCCGCCGTCGCGGAAGCGGCGGAAGAACTCCTCCTTCGCCTGCTCGCCCGCGGCCGCGCCATGGAAACGCGCCACCAGTTCGGCGGCCAGCTCGATCTTCACGTCGCGCGGGTTGGCGCCGTCGCCGACGGCCCGCTTCAGCCCGTCGATCTCGGCCAGCGGCCGGAAGCTCAAGAGCTCGTAGTAGCGCCACATCAACGTGTCGCTGATGGACATGACCTTGCCGAACATCTCGCCGGGCGGATCGGTGATGCCGACGTAATTGCCGAGCGACTTGGACATCTTCTGCACGCCGTCGAGGCCCTCCAGCAGCGGCATGGTGATGACCACCTGCGGCTCCTGCCCGTATTCCTCCTGCAGCTGCCGCCCCATCAGCAGGTTGAACTTCTGGTCGGTGCCGCCGAGCTCGACGTCGGCCTTCATCGCCACGGAATCGTAGCCCTGCACCAGCGGATAGAGGAATTCGTGGATGGCGATCGGCTGGCCGCCGGTGTAGCGCTTGTGGAAATCGTCGCGCTCGAGCATGCGCGCCACCGTCTGCCTGGCGGCCAGGCCGATGAGATCGGCCGCGCTCATCCGGTCCATCCAGGTGGAGTTGAAGACGATCTCGGTACGCCGCGCGTCGAGGATCTTGAAGATCTGCTCCTGGTAGGTGCGCGCGTTCGCAGCGACCTCCTCGCGCGTGAGGGGCTTGCGGGTGACGTTCTTGCCGGTCGGGTCGCCGATCATTCCGGTGAAATCGCCGATCAGGAACATGACGTGATGACCGAGCTGCTGAAACTGCCGCAGCTTGTTTATGAGCACGGTGTGGCCCAGGTGCAGATCCGGGGCGGTGGGATCGAAGCCCGCCTTCACACGCAGGGGACGGCCACGCGCGAGCTTGGCGCTGAGATCTTTCTCCAGCAGAACCTCGACGGCGCCGCGACGCAGCTCGGCGTAGGCGTCCTCACTCATGGGTCGATCCGGACAATGAAGTTGACAATCGCGATCAAGTTCGAAGCTTAACATGCGGTCCGGCCATCACAAGCCGGCCGTACCCGCAGGTGAACAATTCATTGACGGAGGCAGCGAACGCCGCTATCGTTCGGGCCACGACAAGCGAGGCTGGCCGCGTGTTCCAGACCCGGGAAATACTCTACGACTATAAAATACGCATCGAATGGGGGAGGGAGCGTCAGCGCGCCCGTCGCCTTCGGCTCGCGCTGGCGATGGTCGCCCCGATTGCCGTGGCCCTGCTGGGGGGCATGGCGTCCCACCAGCTGAGCAAGCACGAATTTCACCTGCCGCCCTGGGAGGGGCTGTTCGAGCGCGAACCACCGACCGCCGAGCGGATCCTGCCGATCCCGGTGGCCTCCGAACCCTCCTCGGCGTACCGGGCAGTGCTGGCGGAACTGCAACCCGTCAGCGATCCGTTTGCCCCCCGCCACCTCGTTGCTCCCGCACCCGCCTTTCCGGGGCTGACCGGCGAACCCGCGCTCGGCCGGGCTCAGGGACGCGACGGCAGGCAGGAAACCGAGACCGGCCCGGCGACGGAATTCGCGAATGCCGAGGGATGGCGGACCGTCACGGTCAACCAGGGCGACAACCTCTCGCTCATCTTCGAACGCCTCGGGCTGAGCGGCAATGACCTGGACCGTATCCTCGGCCTGGGCGGAGACACCGCGACCCTGAAGACCCTGCGCCCGCGGGACAACCTTCACTTCCGCATCAGCGGCGGGACGCTGGCGGAGATGGTGCACGAGATCGACCTCGCTCACACCCTGTACGTGCGCAACAACGACGGCGCGTTCTCCGCGGAGACCGTCAAGGAGGACCTGCAGTCGCGCGTGATCAATGCCAGCGGCGAGATCACCAGTTCCCTGTTCGAGGCTGGCCAGCAGGCCGGTCTGTCCGATGCCGCGATCATGAATCTCGCCGAGATCTTCGGCTTCGACATCGACCTGGTGCTGGACATCCGCGAGGGCGATCGCTTTACGGTGGTCTACGAGGAGATATTCAAGGAGGGGAAGAAGGTCAAGGACGGCAACATCCTCGCCGCGGAGTTCGTGAACCAGGGTACGGCCTATCGCGCCGTGCGCTACCTGGGCAAGGACGGCGTCGCGGAGTATTACCGTCCGGACGGACAGAGCCTGCGCCGGGCCTTCATCCGCACGCCCCTTGCCTTCACACGCATCAGCTCCAAGTTCAGCATGTCGCGCAAGCATCCCGTGCTGAACCGGATACGCGCCCACAAGGGGGTTGATTACGCGGCGCCCACCGGCACGCCGGTGAAGGCCACGGGCAACGCCAAGGTCAAGTATGCCGGCTGGCAGGGCGGCTACGGCCGGGTGGTGGTCCTCGACCATCCGGGCGGATATACCACTGTCTACGGGCACCTCTCCCGCTTCGCCAATGGCGTCAAGGCGGGCCGTTCGGTAAGGATCGGCGAGACCATCGGCTACGTCGGGCAGTCCGGGCTGGCCACGGGTCCGCACCTGCACTACGAGTTCCGGGTCAACGGCGTGCATCGTGATCCGCTGACCGTGAAGCTGCCGGAATCCGTGCCGATTGCGCGCGAGCGCGCCGCGGATTTCAAGGCGCAGACTCGCCAGGCCGTGGCCATGCTGGAGCAGGCCAGCGCGCTCGCTGCCCATGGCGGCACGCCATCGCGTACGGCGGCCGGCGATCCCCCTGCCGTCGTGGCCAGCACCCGTCCCTAGACTGCCGTAGACCCGGGACGGCCTGCAGCGCGCCCGGCGCAGTCATGAGCCATTACCTCGGACTGATGTCCGGCACCAGCATCGACGCGATCGATGCAGCCCTGGTGGATATTGACGATGCCGGCCGCGTCCGCCTGGACCTGTACGCCGAATTTCCCTACCCGCCCGCGCTCGCCGCGGATCTGCACGCCGCACGCCGGCGGGCCGAGGCGCTCCCGCTCGATCAGCTCTACAGACTCGACCTGGCCGTCGCGGAGGCGTTCGCGAACAGCGCGCTCAGGCTCTTGCGCGATGCCGGCATGGAGCCGGCGTCGATCCGCGCCATCGGCAGCCACGGCCAGACCCTCTATCACCACCCGCATCCCGCCGCGCGCTACACCGTGCAGGTGGGCGACCCCAATGTCATCGCGGCGAGGACGGGCATCGCGACCGTGGCAGACCTGCGCCGCATGGACATGGCCGTGGGTGGCGAGGGCGCGCCGCTGGCGCCGGCGTTCCATGCCCAGGCACTGCGCGACCCGGCGCTGTGCCGCGCGATAGTGAACATCGGCGGCATCGCCAACGTGACACTGCTCGATCCGGGCCGTGAGGCGGTCATCGGATTCGATACCGGCCCCGGCAACGCGCTGATGGACGACTGGACGCGTGCCCACCGAGGCGAGGCCTACGACGTCGACGGCCGCTGGGCCGGGAGCGCCGCGCCGGACTCCGATCTGCTGGCCGCGCTGTTGGCCGATCCGTACTTCGCGCGTCGACCGCCGAAGAGCACCGGGCGCGAGTACTTCAATGCCGGATGGATCGCGCGCCACATCGACGAAATGCCGGCGCGCCCCGATCCGGCCGTGGTCCAGGCAACGCTGCTGCAATTGACGGCACAGACGATCGCGCGCGCGATCGCCGGGTACGCCGCCACGACCGCGGAGGTGTACGTCTGCGGAGGAGGCGCCCATAACGGCGCGCTGATGCGTGCCATCGCCGGCGCCCTGGACGGGAGAAAGCTCGCCACGACCGCCGCCCTCGGCGTCGCGCCGAATGCCGTGGAGGCCGTGACGTTTGCGTGGCTGGCCCATCGCCGCCTCGAGGGCCTGCCGGGGAATCTGCCGCCGGTCACCGGAGCCACGCGATCGGCGGTGCTGGGCGGACTTTACCTGCCTCCGCCATAAACGCCGAGGGCCGCGCAGCCTCTCGGCCGCGCGGCCCTCCGATGGCACCGGCACGTGCGCCGGCGCGGTCAATTCATGCGGAGAATGACGAACCGCACCCGCAGGTGGTGCTGGCATTGGGATTACGGATGACGAACTGCGCGCCCTCCAATCCCTCGCTGTAATCGATCTCCGCGCCCACCAGATACTGATAGCTCATGGGATCGATGAGGAGCCTCACACCGCCCTTCTCGACCACCGTGTCGCCGTCGCCCAGGCTCTGCTCGAAGGTGAAGCCGTATTGGAAGCCGGAGCACCCGCCGCCCTGGACGAATACCCGCAGCATCAGGCTGGCATCGCCCTCCTCGTCGATGAGCTGCCGGACCTTGGCGGCGGCGGCATCGGTGAAATTGAGCGGGCTATCCATGGTTTCGGTGGTTTCTGTCACGTCTGCGCACCTCTGTTTCCGAGTCTCTGTGCGGCTGCCGCGGTGGCTAGTCCTCGGCCCTGGGCGCCGGCTTGTGGCTGAGCGCCAGGGGCTCGCGGCTGCCCTCGGCGGTATGCACGAGCTGGCCATTGACCTCCGCGCCCATGGCCATCTCGATCAGATTGTAATACACGTTGCCTTCGACCCGCGCGTTGGCGGCGAGTTCAATGTGCTGACGGGCATGCACGTCGCCGACCACCACCCCGTTGATGACCGCGTAGGGAACTCGTACATCCCCCTCGATCGTCCCGCGATCGCTCAACGTGAGGACCGACGCCTCCTCGTCCTCGGCGCTCACGGAGCCACGCACGACGCCGTCGATGTGCAGGCCGCCGCTGAATCGCAGATCGCCCTGCACCTGGGAGTTCTGCCCTATCAGTGTGTCGAGGCTGGTTGCCTTGCGTTTGCCCTTTTTCCCGAAAAACATAGGTGTCACCCCTCTGCTTGAACCAATTCGTCCCATTCGTAGCTGGCGTCGTGCCGTGGTTCTCTCGCCGACTCCTGACGGATCACCACCCGGACGCTCTCCGGTTCGAAACCATCCGGGACCGTGAAGTCGCCTTCCAGGCGATGGAAATGCACGAAGCTGAAGGCAAGCGTGGTGGTGCGCGAGCCATCCCTGGAGGTGGTGATCTGAAATTTCTGCGGGCTGCCCTGGCGTCGGCCGGCCACCTCGATGGTGGCGTCACCCGAGGTCACCTTATCATCTTTGCTCAGGTTGGTTAAGACCAGCTTGTAGTGGAATCGACTGGATTCGCTGAGAGGCTCGATGCGCATACCCTGGATGCGCAGGCCGCTCTCCTCCTTGGCCGCGGCGACGACCTTGCGATAGAACTCCAGCTCCTCCTTCAGCTCGTAGGTCTCATCCTGCAACTCGCGGATATGGGACTGCAGCCTCATATCGGCCTCCTTGTCTATCTGCGCGGCGCGCTCGAGGATGGTGATCCGCTGCAAGAGGTCCGTGTTTTCGGCCTTCAGTTTCTCGAGTGACTCCGCCGCGGCCTCCGTGCTCGTGGAGCGCGCGAGCGCCGTCATACGTGCATACAGCCTCTGCCATTGTTCGTATTCGAATGCCATCCAGGCCGCCACGCCGAGGACTCCTGCCCCGAGTATCGCCAGCAGGAGCTGCCGCCCGGGGCGGTGCGGCTTGACGACGAGACGGGTGGTCTTGATCGCCATAGGGGAGTTGAGCCGTGACGCGGGAACGCGACGTCAGGGCAACAGTGCCGGCGCGTCCAGTGCGGCGGACTCCTCGAGCCCGAACATCAGATTCATGTTCTGTACTGCCTGCCCCGCGGCGCCCTTGACCAGATTGTCGATGACCGACAGCACGACCACGCAATCGCCGCCAGCGGGCCGATGCACGGCCAGGCGGCACATGTTCGAACCGCGCACGGTGCGGGTCTCCGGGTGCGAGCCCGCCGGCATCACGTCCACGAACGCCTCGCCCGCGTAGCACCGTTCGTAGACCTCCTGGACGTCGACGGCCGGATCCCGCAGGCGCGCATACAGGGTCGCGTGGATGCCGCGTACCATGGGCACGAGATGCGGCACGAAGATCAACGACGGGTCGCGGACCCCTGCCGCCCGCAGATTCTGCGTGATCTCCGGCAGATGACGATGCCCGGGGACGGCGTAGGCCCGGAAGCTGTCACCGGCCTCGGCGTACAGGTTGCGCACTTCGGCCCCGCGCCCCGCTCCGCTGACTCCCGACTTGGCATCGGCGATGAGTCGACCGGCGTCCACGAGATCCCGCTCGAGCAACGGCAGGAAGCCGAGCGTCACGGCCGTCACGTAACAGCCCGGGTTGGCAACCAGTCGCGCCGACCGGATGGCCTCCCGGTGCATCTCCGGCAGGCCGTAGACCGCCTCGGCCAGCAATTCCGGACAGGCGTGGGGCTTGCCGTACCAGCGCTCCCATTCCGCCGGATCCCGCAGGCGGAAGTCGGCGGCGAGATCGATGACCCTCACGCCGGCGTCCAGCAGCTCCGGCGCCATGGTCATCGCGGTGCCGTTGGGCGTAGCGAAGTAGACCAGGTCGCAGCGCTTGAGCGCCGCCGTGTCCGGCGCCGAAAAATCCAGGTGCACGTGTCCGCGCAGGTTGGGGAACATGTCCGCCACCGGCATTCCCGCCTCTGAGCGCGAGGTGATGACCGTGAGTTCGACCTCGGGGTGCACGCTGAGCAGGCGCAGCAGCTCCACGCCGGTATAGCCAGTGCCGCCAACGATGCCTACCTGAATCATGGTCGTGAACCTGCTCTCATGCCGCGCCGGGCTGTCCGCCGCCGCACGGATGTGGGACGTGACTTGGTACCG
Organism: Gammaproteobacteria bacterium; assembly: GCA_041395385.1. Lineage (GTDB taxonomy): Bacteria > Pseudomonadota > Gammaproteobacteria > JAJPIJ01 > JAJPIJ01 > JAJVHZ01. Next base: position 62,322 of record JAWLAN010000020.1, on the reverse strand, counting down.
GCCCGGGGATCCCGGACGCCCACGGGGCGGTTTTGTCGATTATCATTCCCGGCAAATCATCGCCGCGGCAGCCGTCAAGGCTGCGGCAAATGCGGCGGTGCACGCGCTCCGGTGGAGGCCGGAGATTAAGTTCCCGTTCAAGAGGTGTCAACCAAAGTGGCCGCGGCGGATGGCGCGTCTCACGGGTGCAGGCGCGGGGATTTCAAAGAGGAGACCGGCTATGGACGCAGTGGACAAGATTGCATTGAGCATGGGTGTGGGCTGGGCCAGCGGTATCAACCTGTACGCGGCAGTGTTCATGCTCGGTTTCATGGGGATGAACGGCTACATCGACCTGCCGCCGGACCTGGCCTTTCTCGCGGATCCGATGGTGATGACGATCGCCGCGCTGATGTATTGCGTGGAGTTCTTTGCCGACAAGACCCCGGGCGTGGACACCGGCTGGGATGCGCTGCACACGTTCATACGCATTCCGGCCGGGGCGATCCTCGCCATGAAGGCGATCGGCGACGTAAACCAGGGCGCCGAACTGGCTGCCTTCATGATCGGCGGGTCGCTCGCCGGGTTGAGCCACTTCACCAAGGCCGGAACGCGCGTGCTCGTGAACACCTCGCCGGAGCCTTTCAGCAACTGGGCGGCCTCCATCGCGGAGGACCTCGCGGTCCTGGCCGGCTTGTGGGCGGCATTGCACTACCCGCTAGCCTTCCTCGTCGTGCTGCTCGCGGCGACCGCAGTCGCCATCTGGCTGCTGCCGAAGCTCTGGCGCGGCGTCAAGGCGGTATTCGTCCGTCTCGCGAGGCTGCTCAACGGCGGTGATGGCAGTGCGAGCGCATCAACCACGCCCGCCGTGCCGTCGCGGGGCACGGCCCCGCTTCCGAATCCCTGAGAGCCCGCGGCGTCTCATCGATGAAGAAGGCCACGATCATCGCCGCGGTGCTGCTCGGCGCGGCCGCGGGACTGCTCTGGCGGGGGCATGCCGCCGGGTCACATGACGGGCCGACTCACGCGCCGGCGGTGACCGTCACCGCGATGGACGGAACGCGGATCGATCTGCAGTCGCTGCGCGGCAGGCCGGTGCTGGTGAATTTCTGGGCCCCGAGCTGTCGGGAGTGCGTCCGGGAGATCCCCGATCTGAAGGCGCTGCAACGGGAGTACGGACCGAAGGGCTTCACGGTCGTGGCCATCGCCATGCCGTACGACCCTCCGACCAACGTCGAGCGCATCATGCGCGACCTGCAGTTCAATTTCCCGGTCGCGCTCGACCTCACCCGACAGGCCGCCGCCGCCTTCGGGGGGGTCGAGGCGATACCGACGAGCTTTCTCATCGCGCCCGACGGCCGTATCGCCCGCCGCATCGTCGCCGGCATCGAGGCCGGGAAGCTGCGCGATCAGATCGCCGCATGGGTCGGCTCCTGAGCCAGGCAAGTTCACCATGCTCTGGGTGCGCGCCTTACACATCATCTTCATGGTGACCTGGTTCGCGGGGCTGTTCTACCTGCCGCGGCTGTTCGTGTACCACGCCATGAGCGACGATACCGTCAGCATCGAGCGCTTCAAGGTGATGGAGCGCAAGCTCTACTACGGGATAACGACCCCCGGTGGCGTGCTGACGATCCTCTTCGGACTGTGGCTGCTGTTTGGCAACGGCTGGGCGCTATACGCCGGCGCGGCGTGGATGCACTGGAAGCTCGCGCTGGTCGCCATACTGATCGGGTATCACCTGTACCTCGGCAAGATCCTCGCCGACTTCAGGAACGATCGAAACCGGCACGGTCACGTCTTCTACCGCTGGCTGAACGAATTCCCGGTGCTCGTGCTCGTGGCGGTGATCCTACTGGTCGAGCTGAAGCCCAACTGACCGCCCGCAGCCGGCCACGTGCGATCGCCCGTGGCGGGGATCGACCCGGACAGCGGTCAGCCACTCGTTCCGATCGGCGGATGCGCCCTGGCGGGCAAGACCGCAAACCGAACGCCCCGCCCGGCGGCGGGCGGGGCGCTGTTTTCGGGCTCCCCGGCGTCGCCGGGAGCCGATGACATCCGCCGCGAGGGTTACTGCGCGACCGTGCCGCCCTTCGCCGAGCACTCCTCGGCGCTTACGTTGGTGATACCGTGTCCCTTGCAGGAATTCTGCCCCGCACAGGCGTTCTCCGCGGTCTTGCAGGCGCTCTGTCCCTTGCAGGCATTGATGCCCAGGCAGGCGACCGTGCCCTCCTCGGCGCGCACGGTGCTTACGGGGGCGAAGGCAAACAGCATGGCCGCAGTGGTCGCCAGGGTGGCGCCGGTCAACTTCTTGGTCGCTACGCTCATCGTGTTCTCTCCTTGGTTGAAAATCAGGGTATGCGAGGTCTTGCCGGTCGGCCAAGATCCGACCGTTGGTTGCCTGGCGACCGGCTAAGGTTACACTCCCATCCCGCCGTGCTTCGAAATAAGATGCGGGGACTGCGGCGCGCATTGCGGCGCAGACCCTGTAGGATGCGCCTCGTGGCTGAACTTACCCTTAATCCGCCGATCGTGCTCGCCATCGGTGGTCACGATCCGTGCGGCGGTGCCGGTATCCAGGCCGACATCGAGGCCATACACGCCAACGGCGGATACCCGACGACCCTGGTCACGGCGCTGACAGCGCAGAATACGGCGAGGTTTGCCGAGTCCCTCGCCGCCGACGCCAACGCACTCCTGAGGCAGGCGGCACTGTTGACGCAGGACATGGCCCCGAAGGCGATAAAGGTGGGCCTGATCCCGGAGCAGCGCGTTGGGGAGGCGCTAGCCGGTCTCCTCAGGGATGCGGGAAGCGCGCCGATCGTGCTGGACCCGGTCATGGCGGCCGGCGCCGGCCAGCCAATCCTCGACGCGGCGATGCTCGAGACGTTGCGTGCCCTGCTGCCACTGACGACGATCGTCACGCCGAATGTGCAGGAGGCATGCGCGCTCGGGGGAGGGCGGGATCCGGAGGCGGCCGCGCGCAGCCTGATCGAGCGCGGCGCACGGTTCGTGCTGCTGACCGGAACCCACGCCGCGACCGAGGAGGTGATCAATACGCTCTACAGTTCCAGCTCGTGCAGGCGCTGGCGGTGGCCACGGCTGCCACACGTCTATCACGGATCCGGATGCACCCTGGCCGCGGCGCTGGCCGCCTGGCTCGCCCGCGGCGCGGATATCGACAGCGCGGCGACCCTGGCCCAGGAATACACGTGGCGGTCGCTGCGCCACGGCCTGCTGCTCGGACACGGTCAGCACCATCCGCGCCGGCTTCGCATCGCATCTTCATGAGGGCCGGTGACGACAGCGCACGATTGCCGGATCGCGGCCTGTACGCGATCACGCCGGCGCACTGCACCGACACCCGAGCGCTGCTGCAGGCGGTGGAGGCCGCGATCCGCGGCGGCGCGGTCATGGTGCAATACCGTGCCAAGCGCAACGCACAGCGCGCGCAGGCGCTGGCGCTCAGGAACATGTGCGGCCGACACCGCGTGCCGCTGATCGTCAACGACGACGCCGCGCTGGCTCGCGACATCGATGCCGCCGGCGTGCACCTCGGCCGCGACGACATGAGCATCGCCGCCGCCCGCGTGTTGCTCGGCGATCGCGCGATAGTCGGCGTGTCCTGCTACGACGAGCTGCAGCGGGCGATCGAGGCCGAGCGGGATGGCGCGAGCTACGTCGCCTTCGGCAGCTTCTACCCTTCGAAGACAAAGCCAGGCGCCGTGCGCGCCGGCGTCGAGCTCCTGCGCCAGGCCGCGGCCCTGTTGAACATCCCGATCGTTGCGATAGGCGGCATCACGCCCGAAAATGGCGGCACCCTGCTCGGGGCGGGCGCCGATCTGACGGCGGTCAGCGACGGCTTGTTCGGCCGCGAGGACCCGGAGGTCGCCGCCCGGCGTTACGCCAGCATGTTCCGCTGACGCCGCGCCCGCGGAGCCTTTCGCCGAAGCCCCATCACCCCACGCACCCTGAAGAACGAAGGACATCATGACACGCTCCTCACAGCTGTTTGCAGAAGCCCAGCGCTACATCGTCGGCGGCGTGAACTCCCCCGTGCGCGCGTTCAAGCACGTCGGCGGCGAGCCGGTCTACTTCAAGCGCGGCGAGGGCGCCTATCTGATCGACGAGGATGACCGACGCTACATCGATTACGTCGGCTCCTGGGGACCGCTCATCCTCGGGCACGCGCATCCGCAGGTCATCGCGGCCGTCACGCGCGTGGCCCGCGACGGCCTGAGCTTCGGCGCGCCGACGGCCATCGAGACCGAACTGGCGCGCAGGGTCTGCGAACTGATGCCCAATGTCGAGCGCCTGCGCTTCGTCAGTTCCGGCACCGAGGCGGCCATGAGCGCCATACGTCTCGCGCGCGGCTACACGAAGCGCGACCGGATCGTGAAGTTCGAGGGCTGCTACCACGGCCACGCCGACTCGCTGCTCGTAAAGGCCGGTTCCGGCGCCCTGACGTTCGGCGTTCCGACCTCTCCCGGCGTGCCGGCGGCACTGGCGGAGATGACGCTGACGCTGTCCTTCAACGACATCGAGCAGGTACGCGAGGCGTTCACGCGCTACGGCGGCGAGATCGCCGCCATCATCGTCGAGCCCATCGCCGGCAACATGAACTTCATCGCGCCGGACCCGGGTTTCCTGGAGGGCCTGCGTGCCGTCTGCGATCAGTACGGCGCGCTGCTCATCATCGACGAGGTGATGACCGGTTTCCGTGTCGCCCTGGGCGGCGCGCAGTCCCTCTACGGCGTCAGGCCGGACCTCACCGTGCTCGGCAAGGTGATCGGCGGGGGCATGCCCGTCGGCGCCTTCGGCGGCCGGCGCGAGATCATGGAGATGCTCGCGCCGATGGGCCCGGTTTACCAGGCCGGCACGCTCTCCGGCAATCCGGTTGCCATGGCGGCGGGCCTCGCCACGCTGAACCTCGTCGCGCAACCCGATTTCCACAAGCGCCTGCTCGCCAGCACACAGGCCCTGATGCATGGACTGGAGGAGCGGGCACGGACCGCCGGAGTGCCGTTGCGCACGGCCTGTGCGGCGGGCATGTTCGGCATCTTCTTCACGGAACGGAATTCCATTTCCAGGTTCTCACACGTCATGGACTGTGACATCGAGCGCTTCAAGCGCTTCTTCCACGGCATGCTGGGCAAGGGCGTTTACCTCGCTCCTTCGGCTTTCGAGGCCGGATTCGTGTCGATCGCGCATTCCGAGGTCGAGATCGAGCGCACGCTGGCCGCCGCCGGCGAGGTCCTGGCGACCCTGGCATAGCACTTGTACGAGGACACTGGATGGGCCGACTGTCATTCGCTCTGTACCTGACGCTTGCCGCAATGTCCGCGGGCGCCGATCAGACCGACCCCCGCCTGATCGGGCTGTTCGACCAACTGAAGGAGGCCAGGGAGGAGGAGGATGCGGTCGGCACCGCCAACGAGATCTGGAAAATCTGGTTCGAGTACCGCGACGCCGATGTCGCCCGGATGCTGCAGGAGGCCGTTGCGGCGAAGGATTCCGGTGATCTCGACCGGGCGTTGGATGTCGTCAATCGCGTCATCGAGACCGCCCCGGACTTCGCCGAGGCCTGGAACCAGCGCGCGATCATCTACTACAGGGTTGGATACTTCGACGCCTCGCTCGCGGACGTGGAGGAGACTCTCGAGCGCGAACCGCGGCACTTCGGCGCATTGTCCGGCCGGGGCATGTGCTACCTGGGGCTGCGGGATCCGGACGAGGCGCTCAGCGCCTTCGAGGAGGCCCTCGACGTGCACCCCTGGTTGAGCACGGCGCGAACCTATGCCGACACGCTGAGGCAGCGCATCGAGATACGCCGCCGCAATGGCGTGGATGGCTAGTCGGGCGCGGCGCGGCAGCCGTGCGTCGGTTCAGAATCCCTCGGTCGACGTGAACAGCCCGACCCGTAGATCCTTGCCGATGTAGATGACCCGGCCGTCGACCTCCATCTCGGCGTCGGCGATCCCCATCACCAGCTTGCGCAGGATGACCCGCTTCATGTCCACGCGGTAGGTCACGAGCTTGGCCTTCGGCGTCACCTGGCCGGTGAACTGCACCTCGCCGCATCCCAGAGCCCGACCATGCCCCGGGCCGCCCTGCCAGGCGAGGAAGAAGCCGATGAGCTGCCACATCGCGTCCAGGCCGAGGCAGCCGGGCATGACCGGATCCCCGGTGAAGTGGCAGGCGAAGAACCAGAGGTCCGGGCGGATGTCCAGCTCCGCGATCATCTGCCCCTTGCCGTACTTGCCGCCCTCCGCGGAGATCAACGAGATCCGATCGGCCATCAGCATGGGCGGCAGCGGAAGCTGCGCATTGCCGGGGCCGAACATCTCCCCGCGCCCGCAGGCGAGCAGTTCTTCGTGCGAGTAGGACGATTGCCTGACGAACTTGGGCCGAGCGTTCATGGGGCCGCAAGCCTACGGGAGCACCCTTTCGAAGGCAACCTCGAGATTGGCGCGTGGGGCGAGCCCGGTCCCGACCGGCACCCCATACTCGCGAGGCGCGCGGCCCATACGGCGCGGGGTGCGCCACGCGAAGTTGGCCCATTTTCTGCCTATAAATGCCGATTCAGACCATTGGTCACCAATACGGCATAGGGATGAAGTCCCCGGCGAACACCATACACACGCGCCTGCTGCTGCTGCTCGCGGCCATTGCCGCGCTGTCCATCCTCGGGCTGTTCGGCCTGCATCTGCTTCAAGAGCGGCAGATCGCCGCCGTGCAGTCCGCCCGGGACCAGGAGTTCCGCGGCCAGTTCGACCGCCTGCTCGCCCTGCACAGCGCCACGCTCGCCGCCTTCAGCTCCGACTATTCCTACTGGGACGAAATGGTGAGCTTCGTGGGCAGCGGCGACCGCGACTGGGCCGCCATCAACATCGATGCGGCGCTGCCCCCGGCCAACGCCTATGCCGCATGGATCTTCGACCCGCAGCTCGCGCTGGTCTATGGCACCGACGTGGCGAACGGCGCGGAGAAGCCGCTGCCGCCGCCCCTGACGGCGGACGAATTCCGGGAACTCCTCCGCCGCCAGCCATTCGCGCATTTCTACGCCAACTCGCCCGTCGGGCTGCTGGAGGTCCGCACTGCGCCGATCCAGCCCAGCGCGGACAGCGCGCGAGTGACCGAAGCCCGCGGCTACCTCGTGGCCGCCAGGCGCTGGGACGCCAGCCACCTGGGAAGCATCGGGGAATCGGCGGACTCGCGGGTGGTACTGGCACCGGCCGCGGCGGCGACTGATCGGCCTGAGGCGCGCGACGCGGTGCGCGGGCGGTTGCGTCTGGACCTGACCCTGCCGGGATGGAATGGCAAGCCGGTGGCGAGACTCGAGGTCTATGGAACCTCCCTCGCGACATCCATCTGGCACTCGCAGTTAAGGCAGCAGCTGATGGCCTACGCCGTGATGTGCACGATCATGCTCGTCCTGCTGAGGCTCGCCCTGACGCGATGGGTGGAAAGCCCGTTGCGGGCCCTCTCGCGCAGCCTCGAGGCCGGTGACGAGCAGGCGCTCGTCCGGCTCGAGGCGTCCAACACCGAGTTCAGCGGCATCTCGCGCCTGCTGCGCGATCACCTGATGCAGCGCCGCGAACTCGAGCGCGAGAATGCGGAGCGGCGGCAACTGCAGTCCGAATTGCTCCGCCTGGCCAACTCCGACCCGCTGACCGGCCTGGCCAATCGCCGCGTGTTCAGGGATCGGCTCGGCAGGCAGCTCCAGTCCGCGGGTGGCGCCGGTGCCGGGGTCGGCGTGCTCTACGCGGACCTCGACCTGTTCAAGGCCATCAACGACAACCATGGCCACGAGATCGGCGACCGTTTCCTGCAGGTCATCGCCGAACGGCTGCAGAATTGTGCCCGGAGCAATGACATCGTGGCGCGCTTCGGCGGCGACGAGTTCCTCATTTGCGTGGACTCCGTCAGTGATCGCAGCGAGGTCGAGCAGGTCGCCCGCCGCATGCTGCGCGTACTGGCCGAGCCGGTGCGGATCAACGCGCTGGAGATCCGTCCCAGCGCTAGCATGGGCATCAGCTATTTCCCGGATCACGGACAGGATGCCGACACCCTGATCGTTCGCGCCGACGAGGCCATGTACCGGGCCAAGCAGGGCGGCCGTAATCGGTACACCGTCTTCGATTTCGCCTCGGCCAATTAGGCGCCAGCCTCGGCGCGCGATTCCTTCGTCCCGTTCCCGCGCCGGATTACGACGCCCGGACGGATGCTTGCGCGCAGGCCAAAACACGTACCTACCGGCGCCCACGCCCCTGCCCGCCTCCCGAGGACTGGCTGGAGGGCGCGCCACGTGCCCACCGAGACCCGCTTCAATGCGCGTGGGCCCGCCTTGTTCGGCGAAAATGGCCCTTCTATCATTACCAGCACTCTCATCCGGTGAGTGCTAATCGTGCTCCCGGGTCGCATCCGTCAACATCGACAATGGAGTTAAGTGCATGAAAATCAAGCCATTACATGATCGCATCCTGGTGCGGCGGCTGGAGGAGGACACCAAGTCGGCAGGCGGGATCATCATCCCTGACAACGCCAAGGAAAAACCGATCCAGGGCGAGGTCGTGGCCATCGGCAACGGCAAGGTCCTCGACAACGGGCAGGTGCGCGCGGTAGCCGTCAAGGCGGGCGACAAGATTCTGTTCGGCAAGTATTCCGGGACGGAGGTCAAGCTCGACGGCACCGAGTATCTGGTGATGCGCGAAGACGACGTCATGGCGGTGCTCGAGTGACCGCCGTATTTCCCGTCCACGACCAACATCGATTGAATTCGGAGGAGAAGTAGACATGGCAGCAAAAGAAGTGAGATTCAGCGACGACGCCCGCCACCGCCTGGTCACCGGCGTCAACATACTCGCCAATGCCGTCAAGCAGACGCTCGGTCCAAAGGGCCGCAACGTGGTCCTGGAGCGCAGCTTCGGCGCCCCCACGGTCACCAAGGACGGCGTCTCCGTCGCCAAGGAGATCGAGCTGAAGGACAAGTTCGAGAACATGGGCGCCCAGATGCTCAAGGAGGTCGCCTCCAAGACCTCCGACGTGGCCGGCGACGGCACCACCACCGCCACCGTGCTCGCCCAGGCGATCGTCCGCGAGGGCATGAAGTCGGTGGCGGCGGGCGCCAATCCTATGGATCTGAAGCGCGGTATCGACAAGGCGGTCCACGCCGCCGTCGCGGAGCTGAAGAGCTTCTCCAAGCCCTGCAAGGGCAGCAAGGAGATCGCCCAGGTCGGCACCATCTCGGCCAACGGTGACGAGGAGATCGGCAAGATCATCGCCGATGCGATGGACAAGGTCGGCAAGGAGGGCGTCATCACCGTGGAGGACGGCAGCGGGCTCGCCAACGAGCTGGACGTCGTCGAGGGCATGCAGTTCGACCGCGGCTATCTCTCGCCCTACTTCATCAACAATCAGCAGAGCATGAACGTCGAGCTGGAGAGCCCGCTCATCCTGCTGTACGACAAGAAGATCTCCAGCATTCGCGACGTCCTGCCCGTGCTGGAGGGCGTGGCCAAGGCCGGCAAGCCGTTGCTGATCATCGCCGAGGAGGTCGAGGGCGAGGCGCTGGCGACGCTGGTGGTCAATAACATGCGCGGCATCCTGAAGGCATGCGCGGTGAAGGCGCCGGGCTTCGGCGATCGCCGCAAGGCCATGCTCAAGGACATCGCCGTCCTGACCGGCGGCACCGTCATCTCCGAGGAGGTCGGTCTCACGCTCGAGAAGGCGGGCCTGGAGGACCTCGGCAAGGCCAAGCGCGTGGTGGTCGACAAGGAGAACACGACCATCATCGATGGCGCCGGCAAGAAGGCCGACATCGAGGGCCGCATCGGTCAGATCCGCAAGCAGATCGAGGACACGACCTCGGATTACGATCGTGAGAAGCTGCAGGAGCGGGTCGCGAAGCTCGCCGGCGGCGTGGCGGTCATCAAGGTCGGCGCGGCCACCGAGGTGGAGATGAAGGAGAAGAAGGCGCGCGTGGAGGACGCGCTGCATTCGACCCGCGCCGCGGTCGAGGAAGGCATCGTCCCGGGCGGCGGTGTCGCGCTCATCCGGGCCCAGGACGCGGTCCGCAGGCTCAAGGGCACCAATCACGACCAGCAGGTCGGCATCGACATCCTGGTGCGGTCCATGGAGGAGCCGCTGCGGCAAATCGTCCGCAATGCCGGCGAGGAGTCGTCGGTAGTCGTGGCGCGTGTTGCCGAGGGCAAGGGCGCGTTCGGCTACAACGCCGCCAACGGCGAGTACGGTGACCTGGTTCAGATGGGCATCATCGACCCGACGAAGGTGACGCGTTCCGCCCTGCAGAACGCGGCCTCGGTCGCGAGCCTCATCCTCACCACCGAGGCCATGGTCGCGGAGCTGCCGAAGGAGGAGAAGGCCCCCGCCATGCCGCACGGCGGGATGGAAGACATGATGTAAAGGTCCGGCGCAACCGGATGCAGTACGAAAACCCCGCCGCTCCGGCGGGGTTTTTTTGCGCCCGCAACTGGCGCGATATTGCCGCGCCCGGACGCGTTCTGCTAAGTTTTCGTGCAGGGTGCGCACCGGCGTCCGGCCCGGCGATCCGCAAGCCGCTGATCAAGTTCGGCCGTTCGCCGCGGCCGCACGATGGGCACGAAAGTTGTATCGACTGATATTGCCCGCAGTCCCGGCCAGATCGGAGGCTCATCATGTCGAGTCCACACGACCCTCGTCGACCGCTCATCAGCCACATGGACGTGCGCGAATACTTCCACGACGAGCTCACGCACGCGATCGGCAATCAGCATCTGAAGGCGAGTGCTGACACGACCTGCTACGTGCTCAATCTCCTTACCTCGTTCACCCATTCCGATAGGCTTTACGAGCACACCGAGGAAGGCAAGACGCTCAAGCCTCTCGCCGAGATGTACGGCGACGCCCTGGCCGCCTCCAACACCGAGCAGCGCAACCTGATGCTGCGCCGGCTCGCCGATGTCGCCCTGTTCATCAGCGGCGTTTTCAGCGACAGCCTGCAGCGCAAGACGGTCGACGTGAACTACTACGTCGCCATGGGCGGCAGCGCCTACGGCTATCTCGCCGACAATCTCTCGCGGTGGGCGGGGGGACGCGCGCTCTCGCCGGTGTTCGAGGAGCTCTCCGAGAAGTTCCAGCGCTTCGTCGACGTTCTGAACGAGGTCAGCGAGCGGGCGCACCTGAACTCGAAGGCCGACCTGATGCGCACCTACGAGCTGTGGCTGAAGACCGGCAGCCGACGCGCCCAGCGGCGGCTCTTGGACCAGGGGCTGCAGCCGATATGGGCGCCGGGGGACGGACTTCCGCAATGACGGCGTCGGGCGATGCGCAGCGGCTCGAGCCGCTGCGCGCCATGCAACGCGCGCTGCAGGGGTTGTACGGGCTCCCGCACTGCATGGACGTCGCGGAATTCGTCACGACCGACGCGACATGGGCGCATGCGATGCTCGGGGAGCCGGAGCGCGCGATCGGCGAAAGCGTGTTCGTGCGCTCTGAAGGTGATGCGCTGGATCTGAGCGTCTACCTCGACGCCAACCTGCTCGGGCGGCTGGCCGCCGCGGAGACCGGAGCCCAACCGGCCCTAGACCTGAACGACCTGTGCATGGCGCTGGAAGGCGTCAGCCACTTTCTCTACATCGTCACGCGCGCAATGGCCTCGCGGCAGACCACGCCGTTCGAGCTGGAGTTGCAGGCCGAGGTGGACAAATTCCTGGTGCTGAGCCGACTGAGCGCGTTCGATGACTCGGTCCCGGCAGACCGCATCCATCACTGCCTGTTCGAGGCGACGACGCTGCGCCCCGGCATGGACGGGACGATCGCGCAGCGATACCTCGACGCCAACCGCTATGCCGGCAAGTACTGCCGGTACCTGCGGGCGAATTATCACGGCTGCTCGAACGACACAGCGCGGCTCTACGACGAGCTGTACTGCTTCTATCGCCTGCCCCAGCCGGAAAAGGTCAGCCACATCGAGCGAAGAGGAGGCTGAACGGCCGGCGCACGGCAGGACCGCCCTCGCAGTGATCCCCGACACCGCGTCCGGATAACCGGGGCGGCAGGAGGCTCCCCCCTGCCGCTTCCCGGCGACGGCCGTACGTCCGGCTCAGGCGTAACGGTACGGAGGCCCGGCCTTCTTCATCGTCTCCGAGTACTTCTTCAGGATCTCCACGACCTTGGCGCTCCTGGGGCTTTTCGCGGCGATCTCGTCCCAGAACTTCAGGGCCTCGGCCTCGACCTTCCCCCACTCCTCCTGCGGGATGGAGGTGAGCTCGAGCTTGCCGCCGGTCGTGCGGTAGTGCGCCTCGCCCCACCAGTACCAGTGCTGGCGGTAGTAGTGCGAGTTGTCCATGCAGAGGTGGAACAGGGCCTTGAGATGCTCGGGAAGCGCGTTCCAGCGCTCGGTGTTCGCGAAGTAGGAGCCGGCCCACGCGCCAGAGACGTTGTTGGTGAGGTAGTACTTCAGCACGTTCGCCCAGCCGACCGTGTACATCTCGGTGATGCCGCACCAGCACACGCCGTCCAGCTCGCCGGTCTGGATCGCCACCTCGACGTCGGAGTACGGAAGCGTGACCGGCACCACGCCGAAGCGGCTGAGGAACTGGCCGCCCGTCGGGAAGGTGTAGAGGCGCAGCCCCTTGAGATCCTCCAGGCTGCGGACCGGTTTCGTGCTCCCGACGTTGCACGGATCCCAGGAACCGGTGCTGAGCCAGGTGACGCCTTGTACCTCCTTGTAGGCCTCTTCCCAGATCTCCTTCAGGCCGTACCAATGCCACAGCGCCGGCACGTCCAGCGAATAGCGTGAGGCAAACGGGAAGTAGGCGCCGAAGATGGCGACGTCGACGGGAGCGGCGATGGAATCGTCGTCGCTCTGGGCGGCGTCCACGGTGCCGTCCTGCAAGGCGCGGAACAGCTCGCCGTGCGGCACCAACTGGTCGGCGTTGTACAGCTCGATCACCATCTCGCCGTTCGCCGCCTTGTTGAAGGCGTCGATCGACGGCTTGACCACGTGCTCGGCCAGCGCAGGTCCGGCATAGGTCTGCAGGCGCCATTTGATCGCGGTCTTGGACTGGGCGTGCACATACGGCGCCGCTACGGTCGTCGCGCCCACCGCCACGGCTGTCGCCGCCCCCGCCTTCTTGAGAAATTCGCGTCGTTTGGTCATTTCGGTCTTCTCCCTACGTCGTGGATTGAACTTTCGTCTTACTGCGAATCAACCTCCCTCTCACGTCTGCTCCGTTGTTGGAGATCCTCTCGGAACTGCGATACTGCGCGGTCCTCGCGGAAGCCTCATTGCATTTCCACGCGAGCCCTCGACGAACCGTTCCCCGGACAAGGCAGGGATCGAACGCCGCGACCGCGTGCCTTATCGGCCGTAATACCAATCCGGCAGCCACATGGCGATCTGCGGGAATGCCATGATGATGGCAAGGCCAAAGGCCATAATCAGCACGAACGGCACGATCGAGCCATAAATGTCCGTAAGCGTTATCTCCTTGGGTGCCATCGCACGCATCAGGAACAAGTTGTAGCCGAATGGCGGCGTCATATACGCCATCTGACAGGTGATGGTGTACAGCACGCCGTACCAGATGGGATTGAAACCCAGTGCGATCACCAGCGGCACATAGAGGGGCGCAACGATCACCAGCATCGCCGTATCGTCCAGGAACATGCCCATCAGGATGTAGGACAGCTGCATCATGATGATGATCATCCAGGGGTTGAGCTCCCAGCGCTCGATGAAGAGCCATTTGATGGCGTTCACCGCCCCCAGCCCATCGAACACCGCCCCGAAACAGAGCGCCGCGAGGATGATCCACATGAACATGCAGCTCACGCTGAGCGTCTGGCGTATCACCTCCTCCATCATCACCTTGTTGATCCGTCCCTTGACCAGCGCCACCAAGGTCGTCACTGCCGCCCCCACCGCCGAGCTCTCGACCAGGCTGGTGACGCCCTTGAGGAAGAGGCCGGTCATCATCACGAAGATGACCAGAGGCCAGATCCCGGCGCGCAGCAAGCGTAGCTTCTCGCCCCAACCGACGTTCCGCTCATCCGCAGGCAGCGGCGGGCCCAGCCTCGGCTGGAGCCTGCAGCGAATGACGATATAGGCGATGAACAGAGCTGCCAGAAGCAGCCCGGGAAAAACGCCGGCCAGCCACAACTGGCCGACCGGCTGCCGGGCGATCATGCCGTAGAGCACCAGAACCACACTCGGCGGGATGAGTATGCCGAGCGAACTGCCGGCCTGGATGACGCCGGTGATCATGCGTTTGTCGTAGCCGCGCTTCAGCATCTCCGGCAACGCGATGGTCGCGCCGATTGCCATTCCAGCCACGCTCAGTCCGTTCATGGCGGATATGACCACCATCAGCCCGATGGTCCCGACCGCGAGGCCGCCGCGCAATCCCCCGGACCAGACGTGGAACATCCTGTACAGATCGCTCGCGATCCCCGACTCCGAGAACATGTACCCCATGAAGATGAAAATGGGCAGGGTGAGCAGCGGATACCAGTTGAGCAGCTTGAAGCTCGCATCGAATGCCATTCCGATGCCCCGGGTGCCCTCGCCCCAGAGCAGTAGCGCGGCGGCGGCTCCCACGAAGCCTATGGCCCCGAAGACCCGCTGCCCCGTGAGCAGCATGAGCATCATCGAGGAGAACATCAGCAGCGCTATCACCTCATAACTCATTCCAGTGTCTCCCCGCGCAGCGTGGCCACGTCCCTAAAGAACATGGCGATGGCTTGAAGCAGCATGAGTGCAATGCCGAAGGTCATGATGAGCTTTATGGGTGCCAGCGGCGGTGCCCACGCCGAGTAATTCTTCTGACCGTGACTCAGGGCATACTCGGAGCTGTTGATTCCGCCGATGAGCAGTACCACCAGATAGAAGATGAGAAATGCCGCGGTGATCGCGTCAGCCTTCGCCTTGCCCTTCACCGACCAGCGGCTGTACAGAAGATCCATCCTGACATGGGAGTCCATCTGCATGGAGTATGCCCCGCCGAGCAGGTAGTAGGACGCCATCAGGAACTGCGCCATCTCCACGCCCCAATTGAGGGGCGAATTGAACACCGTCCTGGACAGAGACGAGTACAGCAACAAGCCTATCATCACGAAAATCAGATACATCGTGGTTCGACCCACCCAGCGGTTGAACGCCTCGACGTATCGAACGTAGAGTCTTATCGCCCTTGGCACGTTGCGCTTCCCCCTTGACCGGTCACGGCGTCGGCGCCCGCGCCGCGTTGCAGCGGTACGCTGCAGGCTCGGATCTTTCCCGGCAGTTCGCCCAGGCACCCTTGGACAGCTGGCTGGTGCGGCGCCTGCGATCGCCGTCTGCAAGAGCGCATGTGCGCGCGTGAGGACTGCGAGGCGATCCGGAATCCGCGCGCGAAGGCCGGCGCGATGGCGGAGTCGATGCGCCGTGTGAGGTGGTGACCGTCCGCAACGAGATGGAGTCTCGGACGGACGCGCCCCGCGAGACATTCGAGCGCGCGCCCTTCCAGGCCGAACCGCCGAGTACGCAAGATACTCCTCCTCCGCAGACTGTCCGGCGCCAGCCACGTGCAGTGTCGGCGCTTCTCACGTTATTGATCTCGGTCGAATCCTTCGACCGCGATGCTCATGTCCAGAGGCACGTTGCCCGAAGCGGTTCCCGGCGACGGACGCTCCCCTGACCGCGTTCGCACGCCGCACCGGCCGGTGCCGCACTCCGCCCGCGGAGCTTTCGATACACACTTGCTGCTGGTCATGGCCGGGCGAATTCAGTATCGATTATTTGCACGGCATGAGCAACGGCCGTCGCGATCGCCTCGAACGCAGCGCCGTTGGCTCAATGCCTCGCGACCTCACCCCTCGATCGCGCCAGGGCGTTCCCGACTCGACCGCCTCTTACGGGTGCGCGGCCCTCAATGCGTGCAAGATCTTGGCGCACGCTCAGGTCAGCTCGCCGCGTATCGCTTTTTCGAACATTTGACGCATCTCCGCATGTCCCGCCGGCCGCGGGTTGCCGCCCGTGGACGGGTCGTCGACCGCCATCGGTGTCAGCACGTCGAGATCGGCCTCCTTCACCCCGAGCTCCGCGAGCGTGTGCGGGATGCCGATCTCCTTGCGCAGCGCCAGCACCCATTGCTGCACGGCGTCGAATCCCGGGTTGGCGAGATTCAGATAACGCGCCAGGCGGGTGAGCTTCTCCTCGATGGCCGGCCGGTTGAACGCCAGCACGTAGGGCATCACCACGCCATTGGTCTCGCCGTGATGCGTGTTGTACATTGCGCCGACAGGGTGGCTCAGCGAATGAATGGCGCCCAGCCCCTTCTGGAACGCCGTGGCCCCCATGCTCGCGGCCGCAAGCATGTGCGCGCGCGCGGCGATGTTCTTGCCATCCTTCACGGCCATCGGCAGCCACTCCTTCACCATTCGCATCGCCTCCAGGGCGATACCGTCGGCGAGCGGGTGAAATCCGGGCGCACAATAGGCCTCCAGATTGTGCGCCAGCGCGTCCATGCCGGTGGCGGCAGTGATGCGTGGAGGCAGGCCCACCGTGAGCTCCGGATCGGCGATGACGATCGCGGGCATCATCTTCGGGTGAAAGATGATCTTCTTGATGTGCGTCGCTTCATCGAGGATCACCGAGGCGCGTCCGACCTCCGAACCGGTTCCAGCGGTGGTCGGCACGGAGATCGTCTGCGCCACGCCCGCCGGATCCACGCGCGTGTACCAGTCCTCGCGATCCTCGAAGTCCCACAACGGCCGCTTCTGGCCGGCCATCAGGGCGATCGCCTTGCCGACGTCCAGGGCGCTGCCGCCGCCGAAGGCGATGACGCCGTCGCAGCCCTGCTGCCGGTAGTAGGCAACCCCCTCGTCGACGTTCCTGCCGACCGGGTTGGCCTGGATGTCGGAGAACACGCACTCGCCGAGCCCCGCGGACTTCAGCGAGGCCATGGCGCTGTCGATCAGCGGCAGCTTTCGCAGCCCGGGATCGGTAACCAGCAGCGGCCGCTTTATGCCGAGCTCCTTGCACGCAGCCGGCAGTTCGGCGATGCGTCCAGGTCCGAAGCGGACCGACGTCGGATAGTTCCAGTTGCGGGTCAGGCTCTTGGGATCGATGGTCATTTCGCTGGCTCTCTCAAATCGCGATGCGCAGATGGTAGGACTTGGGCCGCGTCAGCTGCTCGTAGCCGACGCGGGACAACGTACAGCCGCGGCCGGAATCCTTGACGCCGGTCCAGGCAAGCGCCGGATCGAGGTAATCGCAGCGGTTCATGAACCATGTGCCCGTATCCACCGCGCCGCCGATGCGCAATGCCGCGTCGGCATCCATCGTCCAGATCGCCGCGGTGAGGCCGAAGTCGCTGTCGTTCATCAGCGCGATGGCCTCCTCGTCGCTCTGCACTTTCATGATGCCGATGACCGGCGCGAAGCTCTCCTCGCGCATGATCCGCATCGAGTGGTTCACGTCGATCAGCACCTGCGGCGCCATGTAGGGCGTGCCCTCCTTGGCCGCCGGGAACTCCTTCGGGTCGATGAGCGATCGCGCGCCGGCGGCGACCGCGTCGCGGACCTGGCCGCGCGCGAACTCCGCTGCGCGGGTACGCACCATGGGTCCGAGGTTTACGTTGGGGTCGAGCGGGTTGCCGAGACGGTATTGACGCGTCAGCGCCACGAAGCCCTCGACGAACTGATCGTAGAGCTTTTCGTGTACGTAGATCCGTTCGATACCGCAGCACGACTGCCCGGAATTGAAGAACGCGCCGTCGACGAGGTTCTCCACGGCATGCGCCAGATTGCAGTCGGGACGCACGTAAGCGGGATCCTTTCCGCCCAGTTCCAGCCCGGTTCCGATGAAACGGCTGGAGGCCGCCTTCTGGACCGCATGCCCTCCCTCGACCGATCCCGTGAATGCGACGAAGTCGACCAGCGGCGAGGCGATCATCGCCGCCGCCTGATCGTGCGTGCAGTGCAGGAACTGGAACACGCCGTCCGGCAGGCCGGCCTCGTTGAAGCATTCGGCGAAGCGCTCGGCGCACAACGGCGTCTGGTTGGAGTGCTTCAGTATTACGGCGTTGCCCGCCATGATCGCGGGCACCACGGAGTTCACCGAGGTGAGATAGGGGTAGTTCCACGGCGCCAGCACCAGCACGACGCCGAGCGGCTCGCGCCGCACGAATCGGCGAAATCCTTCCTTCGGTCCGGCGTCGATGTCCGCGAGCGCCGCCGGGGCGATGGCGATCATGTGCCGGGAGCGTTCCTCGAAGCCGCGCACCTCGCCGGGCGACTGGCTGAGGGGGCGCCCCATCTGCCAGGTGATCTCCTCGGCAACTGCCTGTTTGCGCGCCACGAAGGCGTCGACGAAACGCGTGCAGATGGCGGCGCGCTCCGAGAGCGCGACGTGGCGCCATGCGGCCTGCGCCTTGCGCGCCCGTTCGAGTGCGGCGCCTATCTGCCCGTCGGTGGCGAGCGGCCGCTCCACGTAGACGCTGCCGTCCACCGGTGTGATGGTCTTCTGTATCTCGGTCATGATTCCTCGGTCGTCGTAATGTGCGTGCCGTCAGATGATTTCAAAATAGCGCTCCAGCTCCCAATCCGTGATCGCCTTTCTGAACTGTCGCTCCTCCCACTCGCGCGATGCCGCGAAGTGCTCCACGAACGCATCGCCCAGCCACGCCCGCGCCGCCGCCGAACCCTTCAGGCGCTGCGCCGCGTCCCACAGCGTCGGCGGCAGCGACAGCTTCTTCGGCAGCTTCTGCTCGTAGGCGTTGCCCTCGATGGGTTTGCCCAATTCGGCCTTGGTCTCGATGCCCCAGAGCCCGGAGAGCAGCGTGGCGGCGAGCGCGATGTACGGATTGGCATCCGCCGCGGCGATGCGGTACTCCACGCGCTGGGACTTCGCGGAGCCGGGAATGACGCGCAGCGCGCAAGTGCGATTCTCGACCCCCCAGGTGGCTTCCGTCGGCGCCCAGAAGCCCGGGATCAGCCGCGAGAAGGAATTCACGGTCGGCGCCACCATGCATAGCAGTTCCGGCATCAGCGCCTGCTGGCCGGCGACGAAGTGCTGCATCAGCCTGCTCATGCCGTGCGGGCCCTTCGGGTCGTGGAACAGCGGCTTGCCGGAGTTGTCCTTCAGCGACACGTGGATGTGCCCGCTCTGGCCGGGCCAGTCCTTGGACCACTTGGCCATGAACGTCGCCATGCGGCCGCGACGTTGCGCGTGGATTTTTATGAAGGTCTTGAACAGCGCCGCCTTGTCGGCGGCGTTCATCGCGTCATCCACCGCGATCGCCGCCTCCATCACGCCCGGACCGGTCTCCTCGTGCAGCCCCTCCAGCGGGAAACGCATCCTCTCGCACAGGTCGAGCGTCTCGAGGTAATGCTCCGAATGCACGGAGTTGCGAATGACGGAGTAGCCGAAGAAGCCGGGCGCCATCGGCTTGAGATTGCGGTAATGCTTCTCGCGCACGGACTCCGGTGATTCGTCGAAGACGAAGTACTCGTACTCAAGGCCGGCGTACGGTTCGTACCCCATCTCACGGGCGCGATCGACGACGCGGCGCAACATGCCACGCGGACAAAGGGACTCGGCGGCCTCGATGAACTCGCCGAGGAACAGCAGCATGTCGCCCTCGAAGGGAACGTCGCGGCAGGTCTGTGGGAGCACACGAACCGGCGCATCCGGGTATCCCGTGTGCCAGCCGGTATAGCTCACGTTGTCATAGAGCTGATCCGCGGAATCCCACCCCAGCACCACGTCGCAGAATCCGAATCCCTTGTCGAGCGCGCCAAAAAACTTGTCGCGCGACATGTACTTGCCGCGCATGATGCCGTCGGCGTCGAATACCCCCACCTTGACATGCGTGAGCTTGCGTTCGTCGACGATCTTCTTGGCGTCGGCAACGGTCTTCACATCGCTGGGTTTCATGCGGATCTCCCCTATTCTTCTTGGCGCGCAAGTCACGCCGCTTTGTTATTTCGCATCGGCTCTTTCAGCGGCGGGAGCCGGAGCGATTCACGTCCGGGAGGCACGGCTCTCGCCATCGACTAGCGCAGGCAAATGATTGTCGTCACATGATGGTCATTTGTCGATGTTCGATATGGCGGGGATTGCGGCGCAGACCAGCTCAGTATGGTAGATCTCCTCGGGCGCAGCAACTAGCCGGAGTGGGTAGCGGCGCGCTGCGATCCGGTGCTGCCATTCCGGCGCTCGAAGCGCTTAGAATGGTGTTTTTTCGACATCCGCGTGAAGGAAGGACCATGCAGGCCGGGCGCAGCCACCCACTCATCGGACTGACCACCTACGGACGCAACGCCGACAACCGGTACACGATTCCGGCGGAATACGTTGATGCAGTGCGGCGAGCCGGTGGCGTCCCCCTGTTGCTGGCACCCGGGGACGAGCGCCCGGACGCCGCGCTCGCCATCCTCGATGCGCTCATACTGACGGGCGGCGGCGACATCGAACCGTCGCGCTATGGCGGCAAGGGCCACCCGACCAACTACGCCATCGACACCGAGCGCGATGCCTCGGAGATCGAGCTCGCCCGGCGCGTGCTCGACGGGGGGCTGCCGACCCTGGCAATCTGCCGCGGCGCGCAGATCCTGAACATCGTCATGGGTGGAACGCTGATCGAACATCTGCCCGATGAGGTCGGCGAGACGGTGCTGCATCGCGCGCCGCCGCGCGAGCCCATCCCCCACCGCGTCAGCGTGCGGCCGGACTCGAGACTTGCGCAGGTCGCGGGCAGCGTCGATTTCGAGGTCGCCTCGTGGCATCACCAGGCCCTGAAGAAGGTCGCGGACCGATTCTCGGTGGTCGCGCATGCGCCGGACGGGACGATAGAAGCGGTGGAAATCCCGGATCACCCCTGGCTCATCGCCGTGCAGTGGCATCCGGAGCTGACCGCGGCCAGCGATCCGATCCAGCAGCGCCTGTTCGACGCGATCGTGGACGTCGCGCGACGGCGGTAGCCGTGCACGGTTGCCGTCTTGAGCCGGCAATGCCGCCTCGGAGAGCCGCTTGGACCGATCGCGAATTCGGCAAGGTGCGGATCCGGCTCAGAAAGTGACGCGCGCGAGAACCCGCGCGCCGCCGAGATCATCGCTTCGACCCACCGTCAGCTCCCCGTGGTAGACCTCGTAGACCAGGTCTCGCACGATCGCCAGACCTATGCCGTGACCGGGCACGGCAGTGTCGGCGCGATAGCCGCGCTCGAAGATGGTCTTGCACTCATCCGGCGGGATGCCGGGACCGTCGTCCTCGATGCTCAATTCCAGCGGGCGGCGCGACCTGTCGGCGCCGGCGCCCGCGCTGGCACGTATACGCACCCGCTGCCTCGCCCACTTGCTGGCGTTCTCCGCGAGATTCCCGACGATCTCCAGCAGGTCGCCCTCGTCGCCGAAGAATTCCGCTCCGCGTTCGACCGCCACCTCGAACTGCAGCCTTCGATCCGCGTAGACCTTCGCCAGCGACTGCACCACCTTGTTCACCACCGGCTCCACGGCAATGGGGGTCGCCAGCGCGCTGCGGCCCGAGGCCGCAGCGCGCTGGAGCTGGTACTGCACGGTGTTGTCGAGCCGGCTGACCTGATCGCGTACGGTCTCCCGCAGATCCTCCACCCGTCCGCCCGTGTCCGCGGCGCTGCGCATCACGGCCAGCGGCGTCTTGAAGCTGTGGGCCAGATCACCGAGCGCCCGGCGGTAGCGCTCCAGATTCGCCTTGCTGTTGCGGATGAGGGCATTGAGATTGACGACCAGCCTCTGCAGCTCCGTGGGGTAGTCGCCGACCAACGATTCCTTGCGTCCCGACTCGACCTCTCGCACCTCCTCGGCGACCCGCCGCAGCGGGCGCAGGCCCCAGTGCAGGATGAGCGCCTGCACGGCGAGCAGTACGATCGCGGAGGCCGCCAGCCAGATGCCGAGGCTGCGGCGAAAGGCCTGTACCTGGTTATCGTATTCCTGCCGGCTCTCGGCGACCTGCACCGTGTAGACGCGCTCGTCGTTGCGGCGTTTTCCCTCCCAGCGCACGCTGAAGACCAGGGTAAACAGCGGAGTCCCATCGGATGCCTCGGCCGTGCCGAAAGTGGGCACGCCCATGCGCGTGGGCCGATCCACGGCAATGTTCAGTCCGAGCATCGACAGTGAACGCCACACCGTGGTGCCGTCCTCGCGCGTCAGCTGGGCGTATAGGCCGGAGCTTGGGGTGGAAAGCCGCGGGTCGGGCAGCGAGGACGGCATCATGCGTTTCTCGGGCGCCTCGAACTGCGCCGCCGAGAGCAGCATGTAGACCTGCCCCTGGAGGCGGTCCTGGGTGGCGGACAGGGCGGAGCGCTGGAACGCCTGGTCGAGGGTGAAGCCGGTCAGGCCCAGAAAGGCCGCCAGCGTGATCGTGGCGGCGAGGAGAAGGCGGGCGTTGAGCGAGCGCATTGCCCGCCTTTATAGCCGAGTTTCTAGGCCTGTTCGAGCCTCAGCAGGTAGCCGCGCCCGCGCAGTGTTTCAATCGGGCTGAGCGTCTTGTCGGGGTCGAGCTTCTTGCGCAATCGACCGATGATGACCTCGAGCACGTTGGAGTCGCGATCCATGTCCTCCTCGTACATGTGCTCGGAGAGCTCCGACTTGGAGATCACCTCGCCGGCATGCAGCATCAGGTGCTCGAGGACCTTGTACTCGAACGCGGTGAGGGTCACTTCGCGCCCGTTGACCGTCACCTGCTGCGAGGCAGTGTCGAGCGAGATCGCGCCGCATTGCAGCACCGATTCCGTCCAGCCGCTCGCGCGGCGCACCAGGGCGCGTACGCGCGCCGTCAGCTCCTCCATGTGGAACGGCTTGACGAGGTAGTCGTCCGCGCCGGTCTCCAGCCCCTGCACCTTGTCCTGCCAGCTGCTGCGGGCGGTCAGGATCAACACCGGAAAGGAACGACCAGCCTCGCGCCACTTCTTGATCACGTCCATGCCCGATATGTCAGGCAGTCCGAGATCCACGATCGCCACGTCCACGGGATACTCCTTGCCGAAATGAAGGCCGTCATTTCCGCTCGCCGCCGTGTCGACCGCATACTTCTGCTCGCGCAGGTGGGCCGCGACCTGCTCGCGCAATGGCGCCTCATCCTCAATCAGCAGTACGCGCATGGTTCTCTCGCTCGCTTTTCTCGCTTACTTGCCGCTGGCGGGGATGGCGACCACGCGGATGCTCCCGTCAGGCATCAGCACCCTCACCATGTAGACCGGCTGTCCGCCGTTGTCTCCCCAGTCGACGCCAAGCACCCGCCCGCCAGTACGCTCCCGGGCCATGGCCGCGGCTTGATCCGGGCTGACGGCCGCCTGGGCGACGACCAACGGGGGGCGAGAAAACTGGCGGTCGAAGGCGTCCACGGCCGCAGGCTGCGCCTGCAGGCCGGCCAGGAGTAGTAGTTCGGAAATCATCGCGCGGGATGCTAACAGCACGCGCTGAATAAAGACTGAACCTTCGCCGCCGGCAAGGCGTCAGCGCGCCGGATCCTTTCCTGATTAAGCACTTAGGCCTCCCTCTGCGTGCGTCCCAATGACCGGTCCGCGGCACGGCCACCAAGGCGGGCGTCGCCGCCAGTCCGCCTCCACAGCCAAATTATGGTATCCATTCCGGCTCCCTGCAGCGCCGCCGAATGACAGCCGCCAGGACAAGAGGATGAACCGGGAAACGCGCGGTCGTCAGACGGAGGAACGCAATGGCCGATCGTGGTTCAAGGCAGGGATCATCTGGCGGGCATCCTCCACGCGCGACGGGTCGATATCCGCCACGATGAACCCCGGGGCCTCGGTGCCTTCGGCGAGTACCGTCCCCCAGGGGTCCACGATCAGTGAGTGCCCGAAGGTCGCCCGCCCCCACGACCGACGACCGCACTGGCCGGGTGCAAAGACGAAACTCCCGGTTTCGATCGCGCGCGCGCGGATGAGCACGTGCCAGTGCGCCTGTCCGGTGGTGCGGGTGAACGCCGCCGGCACCGTCAGAAACGACGCCCCGGACTGGGCCAGCAGGCGATACAGGTAGGCGAACCGGACGTCGTAGCAGATGCTCATGCCCAGCTTTCCCCACGGCGTCTGCGCCACCACCGGCTGGGAACCGGGCTCCACCGCCGAGGACTCCGAATAACTCTCCCCGCCCTTCAGGGTCACGTCGAACAGATGGATCTTGTTGTAGCTCGCCGCGACGCGACCGTCGCCGTCGATCAGGTACGAGCGGTTGTTGACCCGGCCGGAGGGAACGCGTATCGCCAGCGAGCCCAGCAGTATCCAGACGTGCAGTTCGCGGGCGAGATCCTTGAACACCGACAGGGCGGGATGCGCATCTTCGGTCGGCGCCACGCGCAGCAGTTCCTGGTCGCTGGGCGCCATGAAGGCGAAATATTCCGGCAGACAGATGAGCTGCGCCCCGGCATTCTCCGCGGCGCGGGTCAGCTTCGTGGTCTCCTCGAGATTGCGCTCGAGATCGTTCTCCGCGCAGTTTTGGATGCAAGCGACTTTGAATGTCTCGGCCATTCGCGGATTCTATATGTAGCCGCCGCCCTGTCACCAGCCTTTCCGGATCGCCGGTTTCCCTGCGGCGCGTGCGCGCGCGGCCCGACGGCTCCAGCCGCTGGATCGCAGGGCCGACCGCGGCGACCGCGCACTCATCTGCCGGACTGCGCACTACTGCGCCCGCCAGCGCTCCACGTCCAGGACAAAGCGCACCGCGCCACTGCGCCGATGCTCCACCACGAGGGGAACGGCCATGCCGTCGCGGGGCCGCGGTGCGAAGAACATGAGCCGCACGTGACGACCGTCCGGAAGGCGGACCGCGGCAACCCAGGAGCGGGCATCCTCGGCGAGTACCTGACCGCGCTGGAGAGCCACGATGCCGGTGGCCGTCGTGCGCTGCACCACCGGGTCGTCTTCCAGATTGGGAAGGAAAAGCAACATGAGCAGGAACCCGGACAGCAGCGCCAGCGCGCGTCCCATCGCACCGCCGAGCCGCAGCCTCCGGGCGACCCAGTCGAGATCAGCCACGTTCCTCGATGCGCATGCCCGCAATATCCACCGCGGCCCTTCGTTCGCGGTGCCCAGGCGGACGGAACGCGGCGCGCTCTGTACCTTCTGTCATCGGTCCGGAATCCATGGCGAGACCGCCGCGTCGAGCCCACGGGCGCGTCTGCAACGAAGGCATAGTCAGTCCAGACGCCGGGCGCAGACCAGGAGACCGTCCTCGTCCGCGTAGACGAAGTCGCCCGGACGGAACGTCACCCCGGCAAAGGTGACCGGAATGTCGCGATCGCCGGCGCCCTTCTTCACGCTCTTCCTGGGGTTGGTGTTGAGGGCCTTGACGCCGATGTCCATCCTGCCGATCTCCACCGAGTCGCGAATGCAGCCGTTCACGACGATGCCGTTCCAGCCGTTCTTCTTCGCCAGCACCGCGAGCTGATCTCCGACCAGGGCGCAGCGAAGAGATCCGCCCCCGTCTATCACCAGGACACGGCCGTTGCCGGGATCTTCCAGAGCGGTGCGAACCAGCGAATTGTCCTCGTGCAGTTTCAGCGTCGCGATCGGTCCGCAAAAGCGCGCGGCGCCACCGTAGTTCCGGAACAGTGGCTCGGCCACCTGCACATCCTTCTCGTGCGCGTCGTACAGGTCCGGTGTAGTGAAGGTCATGAGCTTCTCCTGTCGTTGTTTCGGGCCAGTCGCCCCGCGCTAGCGGCCGAGCTCGCCATAGAACTGAGGACGGCGGTCCGCGACCAGATCATTGCGCGCGGTAATCGTCTTGTCGCGGGCGAGTGTCGGATCGATCTCGACGACATACAGCTGATCGCGCCGCGCCGGCGCCCTCTGCAACAGCAGTCCGCCGGGCGCGACGACCTGGCTGCGTCCGGTGAACCTCAACTCCCCGTGCGGGCGCCGGTCCGGTCCGTGGCGGTTCGCGGTGACCGCATATACCCGGTTCTCCAGGCAGCGTGTGAGCATCGTCTGCTGGCAGAACCCGAGCACCAGGTTCGCGGGATGACAAAGTATGTCGGCTCCCTGCAGGGCCAGCGTCCGGGCCACCTCGGGAAACGCCCAATCGAAACACACCATCATCCCGATCTTCACGCCGCGCAGCTCCTGCACCGACAGCGGAATGTCGCCGGCGTCGAAATAGTCCTTCTCGGCGCCGAACAGGTGCAGCTTGCGATAGGTGTGCAGCAGGCCCTGCGGACCGATGAGCAGCGAACTGTTGTACGCCTTGTCGTGCTTGCGCTCGGCGAAGCCGGTGACGAGGTAGAGATCGCGCTGCCGGCACAGCCTGGCCAGGGCGTCCACGGTCGGCGAGCGCGCGGGATCCTCCGCCAGCGCCATGACCTCGTCGCGGCCGGCGAAGTGGTAACCGGTGAACGGCAGCTCCGGCAGGACGACGATGTCGGCGTGCACGTCGGAGAGCGCGGCGAGCGCGCGATTGAGATTTCGCTCGACCTTGCCGAACAGCGGGCGGAACTGGAAGTAACCGACGCGGATCACCACTTCCCCTCGTTTGCGCACCCCAGGGGTGCAGTCTCGACCTCTTATTTCTTCTTTCGCGGCCGCTGCCAGTTATCGACGACCTGCTGCCGCACCCTGCTGATCGTGAGCTTGCCGGCGGGGGCGTCCTTGGCCAGTGTGGTGCCGGCACCGAGCGTCGCCCCGTCGCCCACCCTCACCGGCGCCACGAGCTGACAATCCGAGCCGATGAAGACGTCATCGCCGATTATGGTCTTGTGTTTGTTGGCGCCGTCGTAATTGCAGGTAATGGTGCCTGCCCCGATGTTCGTGTTGCTGCCTATGTCGGCATCGCCGATGTAGCTCAGGTGATTGAGCTTGCTCCCCCTCGCGACCACGGATTTCTTCACTTCGACGAAGTTGCCGACGTGCACGTCCGCCCCCAGCACGGTCTCGGGTCGAATGCGGGCGAAGGGTCCGAGGCGGGCGCCGTCGCCGACGGCTGCATCCTCGATGACGCAGTTGGCGAGGATCGTGACGTCATCGCCGATCGAGACGTCGCGCAGCACGTTGTTCGGCCCGACGCTGACACGGTTGCCGAGCTTCACGCGTCCCTCGATGACGACGTTGACGTCGATGCTGACGTCCTGGCCGACCTCCAGTTCCCCGCGCAGATCGAATCGCGAGGGGTCGCGCAGCGTGACGCCCTGCCGCATCAGGTGCTGGGCCTGCTCGAACTGATAGTGGCGCTCCAGCTCCGCGAGCTGCGCGCGATCGTTCACACCCATCACTTCGAACGGCGATTCCGGCGATACGGTGTTTATGCGCACCTTGTCCGCCACCGCCATCTCGATGACATCCGTGAGATAGTACTCCTTCTGCGCATTCTTGTTGCTCAGCCGGTCCACCCATCCGCGCAGTAGCTTGGCACTCACGGCCATCATGCCCGTATTCACCTCGTGGATGGCCTGCTCGGATTCGCTGGCGTCCTTCTGCTCGACGATGCGCTGCACGTCGCCGTGACTGTCCCGCACGATGCGGCCGTATCCGGTGGGGTTCTCGAGCCTGACCGTCAGCAGCGCAAGATCCCTGCGGCCGGCCGCGTCCACGAGCCGCTGCAGCGTCGAGTGCGTAATGAGCGGCACGTCGCCATACAGTATCAGGGCCGTGCTCGCGGGCTTGACCGACGGCATGGCCTGCATCACCGCGTGGCCGGTGCCGAGCTGGCGCGCCTGCTCCACCCACCTGGCCTTGAGATGACCGAGCGCCTCGCGCACCCGCTCGCCGCCGTGTCCGTAGACGATGTGGACCTCCGTGGCGGAGAACCGCTTGGTCGCCGCGTATACGTGCTCCAGCATCGGGCGGCCGGCCAGCGGATGCAGGACCTTGGGAAGCCGCGACTTCATGCGGGTGCCCTGGCCCGCGGCGAGGATGATGACGCTCAGTGCCATGAAATCTCCCTGCGGTTCAGCGGTTGGGGGATACAAAGGAGATCAAATGATACCGAAGCCGCCGCTTCAGAGGCAGCGGCGCAGGGCGGCGGGAGAACCGGGATGTGAAATGCGACGCGCCGGGACTGCCCGGCGCGTCGAGGATTGGCTAACGACGACGCAGACGCCGTATGGCCGCGAGCTGTGCCGCGAGCGTGGCCAGTTCCGCCTCCACCGAGGCGATCTCCTGCTGGTCCTTGGCATTGCGCTTGGCGTCCTCGGCCGCCTTGATGGCCTCCTGCGCCTTGGCCTCGTCGAGATCCCGCCCGCGTATCGCGGTATCGGCCAGCACGGTGACGTGGTTGGGCTGCACCTCCAGGATGCCGCCGGCGACGAAAACGAGCTCCTTCTCGTCGTTGTCGGCGCGCGTAATCTCCACGGCTCCCGGCCGGATTCGGGTGATGAGCGGGGCGTGGCGCGGCATTATGCCGAGCTCGCCGGCTTCGCCCGGCAGCACGACGAAGGTCGCCTCCCCGGAGAAGATCGACTCCTCGGCGCTCACCACATCGACTAGCATCTTGTTCGCCATTGCTATCAGTCCGTTTCTGGTGGCCGGTTACGGGTGATTCGTGACCCGTGATTCGTGGTTCTTGATCGTCCGCTTTACGGTTCACCAATCGCAGTTCACGAATGCCCGCCTTACTGCAGCTTCTTCGCCTTCTCGATGGCCTCGTCGATGCCGCCGACCATGTAGAACGCCTGTTCGGGCAGGTGATCAAGTTCACCCTCGGTGATCATCTTGAAGCCGCGAATGGTCTCCTTCAGCGGCACGATCTTGCCCGGCGAACCGGTGAACACCTCGGCGACGTTGAACGGCTGCGACAGGAAGCGCTGGATCTTGCGGGCACGCGCCACCGCCAGCTTGTCCTCCGGCGACAGCTCGTCCATGCCCAGGATCGCGATGATGTCGCGCAGCTCCTTGTAGCGCTGCAGAGTGGCCTGCACGCGGCGGGCCACGCCATAGTGTTCCTCTCCGACGACCTGCGGGTCGAGCTGGCGGCTGGTGGAGTCCAGCGGATCCACGGCCGGGTAGATGCCGAGCGCCGCGATGTCGCGCGAGAGCACCACGGTGGAGTCCAGGTGCAGGAAGGTCGTGGCCGGCGACGGGTCGGTCAGGTCGTCCGCCGGCACGTACACCGCCTGAATCGAGGTGATCGAACCGACCTTGGTCGAGGTGATGCGCTCCTGCAGCTTGCCCATCTCCTCGGCCAGCGTCGGCTGGTAACCCACTGCCGAGGGCATACGACCCAGCAGCGCCGAGACCTCGGTGCCCGCCAGCGTGTAACGGTAGATGTTGTCGACGAACAGCAGGATGTCGCGGCCCTCGTCGCGGAACTTCTCGGCCATGGTCAGGCCGGTCAGTGCCACGCGCAGACGGTTGCCGGGCGGCTCGTTCATCTGGCCGAACACCATCGCCACCTTGTCGAGCACCTTCGACTCCTCCATTTCATGGTAGAAGTCGTTGCCCTCGCGGGTGCGCTCGCCGACGCCGGCGAACACGGAGTAACCGCCGTAGCTCTTCGCGATGTTGTTGATGAGCTCCATCATGTTGACGGTCTTGCCGACGCCGGCGCCGCCGAACAGGCCCACCTTGCCGCCCTTGGCGAACGGGCAGATTAGATCGATGACCTTGATGCCGGTCTCCAGCAGGTCGACCGAGGGAGAGAGGTCCTTGAACTGCGGCGCCTCCTGGTGGATCGCACGCTTCTCGTCGCACTTGATGGGGCCTGCCTCGTCGATGGGGCGGCCCAGGACGTCCATGATCCGGCCCAGCGTGCCCGTGCCGACCGGCACAGATATCGGCGCACCCGTGCCCTTGACTTTCATGCCCCGGCGCAGTCCGTCGGAGGAACCGAGCGCGATGCAGCGGACGACGCCGTCGCCGAGCTGCTGTTCGACTTCGAAGGTCAGGCCCTCTTCCGCGAACGTCGCTTCGGTGCTGGGTTCCAGCACCAGCGCGTCGTAGACCCTCGGCATGTGCTCGCGGGGGAACTGGATGTCCACCACCGCGCCGATGCACTGAACGATAGTTCCGCTACTCATGGTCGTGTCCTCGAAGATACTTGTCTTGACATTTCAAATTCGGATCAAACCGCCGCCGCACCGCCCACGATTTCGGCGAGTTCCTTGGTGATCGCAGCCTGGCGGGTTTTGTTGTAGACCAGCTGCAGTTCACCGATAACGTTCTTGGCGTTGTCGGAGGCGGCCTTCATCGCCACCATGCGCGCGGACTGCTCGGAGGCCATGTTCTCGGCGACCGCCTGATATACCAGGGCCTCCACGTAGCGCACCAGCAGTTCGTCGACCACTTCCTTGGCGCCCGGCTCGTAGATGTAATCCCACCCATAGGCCCGCTTCTCCGCATCGCTCTGCGTCAGACGCTCCGCGGCCAGCGGCAGCAGTTGCTCCATTACCGGCTCCTGCTTCATGGTGTTGATGAAGCGGGAGTAGGCCAGGTAGACCGCGTCCACCTCGCCGTTGGTGTAGGCATCGAGCTGCGCCTTGATCGCGCCGATGAGCTTCTCCATCTGCGGCTTGTCGCCCAGATGCACGGCCTGCGAAACGAGGTTTGCGCCGATGCGGGTGAAGAACTGCAGCCCCTTGCTGCCGATCGCGGTGCAACGGACGCCGATGCCCGCGGCGTCGAGATCCTTCAGTCTCAGGGTCACGGCCCGAAGCACGTTGGTATTGAGCCCGCCGCACAGCCCCTTGTCCGTCGTCACCAGGATGAGGCCGGCGTTCTTGACCGTCTCCCGCTTGATCAGGAATGGATGCCTGTACTCGGGATTGGCGCCGCCCATGTGCGCCGCGATGTTGCGCACCTTGTCCGCGTACGGACGCGAGGCCCGCATGCGGTCCTGCGCCCTGCGCATCTTGGAGGCGGCGACCATCTCCATCGCCTTGGTGATCTTGCGCGTGTTCTGCACGCTCTTGATCTTGGTCCGGATCTCTTTTGTTCCCGCCATGGGTGTCTTCCGTCAGCAGTTGAATGGGCAGCGCGTGTGCGCGCCTCAGAGCACGCCCGACTGCTTGAACTGCTTGATGGCTTCGTGCAGCGCGGTCTCGTCGTCCTTCGTGACCTCCTTGCTGTCCTCGATGCGCTGAACGAGGGCCGACTGCTTGGTCTTCAGGTGATCCAGAAGTCCCTTCTCGAAGGCCGGTATGTTCTTCACGTCGACGTCGTCGAGATACCCGTTGTTGACGGCGAACAGGAGCGAAGCCTGCTGCCACACCTGCTGCGGCTGATACTGCGGCTGCTTCAGCAATTCCATGACGCGGCGGCCGCGCTCCAGCTGCTTGCGGGTGGCATCGTCGAGATCGGAGGCGAACTGGGCGAAGGCCGCCAGCTCGCGATACTGCGCCAAGTCGGTACGGATGCCGCCGGAGAGCTTCTTTATCGCCTTGGTCTGCGCCGCGCCGCCGACACGCGAGACCGAGATGCCGGCGTTGATGGCGGGCCGTACACCGGCGTTGAACAGGTCCGTCTCAAGGAAGATCTGGCCGTCGGTGATCGAGATGACGTTGGTCGGCACGAACGCGGAGACGTCGCCGGCCTGCGTCTCGATGACCGGCAATGCCGTGAGCGACCCGGTCTTGCCCTTGACCGCGCCCTTGGTGAAGCGCTCCACGTACTCCTCGTTGACGCGCGCGGCACGCTCCAGCAGGCGGGAGTGCAGGTAGAACACGTCGCCGGGGTAGGCCTCGCGGCCCGGGGGGCGGCGCAGCAGCAGCGACACCTGGCGGTAGGCCCAGGCCTGCTTGGTGAGATCGTCGTAGATGATCAGGGCGTCCTGGCCGCGGTCGCGGAAGTACTCGCCCATGGTGCAGCCGGAATACGGCGCGATGTACTGCATGGCCGCCGATTCTGAGGCCGAGGCGGCCACCACGATGGTGTACTCCATCGCGCCGTACTCCTCGAGCTTGCGTACGACGTTGGCGATGGTGGAGGCCTTCTGGCCGACCGCGACGTAGACGCAGAAGAGGTTCTTGCCCTTCTGGTTGATGATGGTGTCCACGGCCACCGCGGTCTTGCCGGTCTGCCGGTCGCCGATGATGAGCTCGCGCTGGCCGCGGCCGATCGGCACCATCGAGTCGATGGCCTTCAGGCCGGTCTGCACCGGCTGCGAGACCGACTTGCGCCAGATGACGCCCGGGGCGACCTTTTCGATGACGTCGGACTCCTTGGCGTTGATGGGGCCCTTGCCATCGATAGGCTGACCGAGGGAGTTGACGACGCGGCCGATGAGCTCCGGTCCGACCGGCACCTCCAGGATGCGGCCTGTGCACTTCACCGTGTCGCCTTCCTTGATGTGGGTGTACTCGCCGAGCACCACGGCGCCGACGGAGTCGCGCTCGAGGTTGAGCGCCAGGCCGTAGGTCTGATTCGGGAACTCGAGCATTTCGCCCTGCATCGCGCCGGCCAAGCCGTGTATGCGGCAGATGCCGTCGGTCACGGTCACGACCGTGCCCTGCGTGCGCAGATCGGCCTTCACGCCCAGGCCCTGAATGCGACTGCGGATCAGCTCGCTGATCTCGGAAGGGTTGAGTTGCTGCATAGAGTTTGCTCCTGGAAACCTTTTCGTTATGCGGACAGGGCCGCCTGCATGCTATCGAGCTGAGCCCGCACCGATGCGTCGAGCGTGCGGTCGCCGACGGACACCCGCACCCCGCCGATCAGGCGGTCATCGACCCTGACGTGAGGCTTGAGGCGAACTCCGAATTTCCTCTCCATCGCCGAGACGAGATCCTTCAGCTGCGCGTCGTCGAGCGGGAACGCCGACACGATCTCCGCGTCGGCCGCGCCCTCGTGCGCGTTCTTCAGCTCGTTGAACTGGCTGGCGATGAAGGGCAGCACGCCCAGTCGATCGTTGTCGATCAGCGTGCGCAGGAGATTTTGCGCCTCCGATGAGAGACTGCGCTTCGAAGCCGCCGCGAATACGTCGCAGAGCTGTGCGGCGCCCACGGCGGGATCCGACATCAGCGCCACCATATCCGGATTCGCGGCGATGCTCGCCATGTCCCCCAGCAACTCGGACCACTCGTTCAGTGAGTTGCCGTCGCGGGCGATGCGGAACACCGCTTCGGCATAGGGACGCGCGAATGTCGAGAGTTCGGCCATGGCTGGAATCCGTCCTGTCAGATCTGCGCCTTCAGGCGATTGAGCATGTCGGCATGGGCGCTCGGGCTCACTTCGCGCTTCAGGATCTGCTCCGCGCCCATCACGGCAAGGCTCGCCACCTGTTCCCGAAGGGTGGCCTTGGCGCGCTCGATCTCCTGCCCGACCTCGGCCTTGGCGGCCGCGAGCAACCGCCCGCCCTCGGTCTTGGCCTGGACCTTGGCCTCCTCGATCATCGCCGCGGCCCGTTTCTCGGTGTCGGCCATGATGGCCTGCGCCTTGGCGCGGGCCTCGCGCTCGATGGCCTGCACGCGTACCTCGGCTTCCTTCAAGCTGCGATTGCCCTGCTCGGCGGCCGCCAGTCCGTCGGCGATCGTCTTCTGCCGCCGTTCGACGGCGCGCATCAGCGGGGGCCATACGAACCTGGCGGTGAACCAGATGAATATGGCGAACGTGATCGCCTGGGCGATCAGGGTGAGATTGATGTTCATTGCCGCCCCCTATCCCGGGTTGAAGATTCGGGGATGTTCCTTACTGGATGACGGCCAGCAGCGGATTGGCAAACGCGAACATCATCGCCAGACCGACACCGATGATGAACGAGGCGTCGATGAGGCCGAGCAGCAGGAACACCTTCGCCTGGAGCTGCGGCATCAGTTCCGGCTGACGCGCCGCGCCTTCCAGGAACCGCGAGCACATGATGCCCACACCCACGCAGGCACCGAGGGCGCCCAGACCGATGATGAGGCCGATGCCGACCCCGGTGTAGGACTGAATCATCGCCAAGAATTGCATCTTATCCATTTCACTGTCCTCTTGAATAAAGGTGAAATACCGAAACCAAACTCCCCGGATCTCAGTGGTGCTCGTGCGCCATAGAGATGTAAACGACCGTCAGCATCATGAAGATATAGGCCTGCAGCGTCACGATCAGGATGTGGAATATCGCCCAGCCGGCGCCGAGAAGACCGCCGAAGATGGTGCCCGCCAGTCCGGTTGCCGCCCACACCCACAGCAGCAGAAAGATGATCTCGCCCGCGTACATGTTCCCGAACAGTCGCAGGCTGTGCGACAGCGGCTTGGAGATGTATTCGATCAGATTGAACAGGAGATTGAAGACCAACAGCAGCGGCGCCGCCCACAGGGGCTTGACCCCGAAGGGCGCGCAGAAGAGCTCATGGATGAAGCCGCCGACGCCCTTGGCCTTGATCGAGAAGAAGATCATGAGCAGCCACACGGAGAGCGCCAGCGCGAACGTCGTGTTCACGTCCGAGGTCGGCACGATGCGGAATTCCGGCACGCCCACCGCCTTCAGGCCCTTGGCGATGTAATCGACGGGCAGGAAGTCCATCGCGTTCATGAAGAACACCCACATGAACACGGTCAGCGCCAGCGGCGCCACGAAGCTGATGTCCTTGTGAAACAGGCTCTTTACCTGGTCGTTGATGAACTCCACGCAGAGCTCGACGAACGCCTGGCGCCTGTTGGGGACCTCCGCGGTCGCGCCGCGCACGACCCAATAGAGAAATCCGAACACGATTATGCCGAGGATCGCCCCCGTGATGACGGAATCCAGATGCAGCGTCCAGAAGCTGCCGTCGCCGACCGACTTGTGCAGGAAGGTGAGGTGGTGACCGATGTAGCTCGAAGGGGTGAGCGCGTGCTCGGCGGCGTGTTCTACAGCGTGTTCGGCAGTCTCGGCGGTCATTCGTGCAGCTTCTTCAAAGTTACGAAATCCTGAACCTGGGACTCCCGGGGCCTCGGAGCGTCGCGCTCAGCCCTTCCGCGTCACCCACAGTGCCAGCCATTGCGCCTTTAACGCCCCGATAACACCGATGATCAGCGCAAGCCAGACAACGGCGTGCCTGTATTTCGTGACGAAGAGCGCCAGCAGTGCCAATGTCAGGCCGAGCTTGAGGAGTTCCCCAAAAAGTAACGCGGTCGCGGTCAACGACCCGGCGCGGTGCACTCTGATGGTCAGCCACAAGGCGAGCAGTGTGTTCGGGAAGGCTACGGCAGCCCCACCCAGCACCAGCGACACGGCCCCCGCGATGCCGCTCAACGGCCACGCGGCCGCTGCCAGTATCAGAATCACCGCCCACTGCAGGACGATGGCCTTGCCGACCACCGACCCCCAGCCGGCATCGGCTCCGCTCACTGGCGTCGAACTGCAAAGGCGGCGGATTGTAAATTTATCCTCGCGGGCGCGTCAATCGTCATCAACGGGGGTCTCCGGGGGATCACCGGATGTGCGCAAGGATTCCGTCCAGCTCCTCGAGCGAGTGGTAATGGATGGTGACCGTGCCGGCGCCCTTGCTGCCCTGGGTCAGCTGCACGCGCGCGCCCAGTCGCTCTCCCAGTTCCTGCTCGAGTCGCTGCACGTCCGGATCGACGCGGCGGGCGCCGCCCGCAGCCTTGGACCGCGGCGCCAGAAGACCCTTTACGTACTGCTCGGCCTGGCGCACCGACATCGAACGCGCGACGAGGTGGCGCGCGGCGGCGGGCTGCTGCTCGAGCGGCAGCGCGAGCAGGGCGCGGGCGTGGCCCATCTCCAGCTCGCGCTTCTCGACCATGTGACGAACCGGTTCGGCGAGTTCCAGGAGGCGCAGCAGGTTGCTGACCGCCGCGCGCGAGCGGCCGACGGCCTCGGCGACCTTCTCATGCGTCAACCCGAACTCGTTGACCAGTCGATGCAGGGCAGTGGCCTCTTCGATGGCGTTCAGGTCCTTGCGCTGGATGTTCTCGATGAGCGCCACGCTCATCGCGGTACGGTCATCGACGTTGCGGATCAGCACGGGCACCTCGTGCAGACCCGCGATCTGCGCGGCACGCCAGCGCCGCTCGCCGGCGATGATTTCGTAGCGCTGCTGTCCGGGCAGCCGCCGCACGACGATCGGCTGGACGATGCCCTGAGCGCGGATGGAGTCGGCCAGTTCCTGCAGCGACTCCGGCTCGAAATCGCTGCGCGGCTGATAACGGCCTCGCTGGATCAGGTCCACGGGCATGGAACGCAGCGCGTGCTCCGCCGCTGCCGCCGCCTCCGCTTTCGCCGTCGCCGTCTCGGGGCCGATGCCGAGCAACGCGTCCAGCCCGCGGCCCAGGCCGCGCTTGTTGGCTGATGACATTGTTCTCTCTCCGAAACGCGGCGAGCGGGCGTGCGGTCTTTCCCCCATCGCCGCCGCGGTCAATTCAGACGTTCGTAATTGTTGTCCTTGCGCAGCATCTCGCCGGCAAGTGCCAGATATGCAAGTGAACCGCTCGATTGCCGATCATAAAGTATGACCGGCAGACCATGACTCGGCGCCTCCGCCAGGCGCACGTTGCGCGGAATGACCGTGGTGTAGACCTTGTCGCCGAAGTACTTCAGCAGTTGCGCCGAGACCTGGGTGGCCAGGTTGTTGCGCGGGTCATACATGGTGCGCAACAGCCCTTCGATTTTTAGCTTAGGATTCAATACCTTGCGGATCTTCTCGATGGTCTCGACGAGCGCGGACAGGCCTTCCAACGCGTAGTACTCGCACTGGATCGGGATGATGACCGAATCGGCGGCCACCAGCGCGTTCACCGTCAGCATGTTGAGCGACGGCGGACAGTCGATGAGGATGTAGTCGTAGTCGTCCACCACCGCGCTGAGCGCGACCCGCAGCTTGAGCTCGCGCCCGAGCTCCTCCAGCAACCCGACCTCCGCACCCGTGAGATCGCTGTTGGCGGGCACCAGGTCGTATCCGACCGCGGGCAGCGGCAGCGCCACCTCCGAGACCGGGGCGTCGTTCATCAGCAGGTCGAAGGTCGAGCGTCGCAGCTCGCGCTTGTCGATGCCGCTGCCCATGGTCGCATTGCCCTGCGGATCGATGTCGACGAGCAGTACGCGGCGTTTCGTGGCGGCGAGCGAGGCGGCCAGATTGACGCTGGTGGTGGTCTTCCCTACGCCACCCTTCTGATTGGTGATTGCGAAAATCTTGGCCATGACGCGCCTGTACTCTCCGGGACCACCGCTCGCTCCTGCCGTCTCGAGCGGGGCAAGATTATGGCACAGCTCTCGGGCGACGGCGCGCGCATCCACGTCGCCCTCTCGCCGCCGCCGTACCCGCGCGCTCCGGGCCGGGGAAAACGACGCTGCCACCGATGGTTGGCAGGCGATGCTCCCGCGGACTGGCCGTTCCAGCGCCTATCTGCTTAATCCGGCCGAGTATTCGCCGTTGACATTCAGCGGGCGACGGAGAACTCTCGCGATGCGCCGGCGCGCCCGGCCCGCGCCGCTCAGCGTGTGGCCGCTCGGCGCGCCACCACCAGTCGCCGCACTGCCTGCAGGCCCGGCACGTCCAGCGCCAGGGACCGGACCTCCCAGCCCGCGGGAACCGACTCGATCTCCTCCTCGCCGCGCACGGACTTCATCGCCAGCAACTCGCCGTCGGCGGCCAGCAGCGGTCCGGCCACCGCGATGAAGGTTCCGAGCGCGGCAAAGGCTCGGGAGACGATGCAGTCGAAGGCCATGGCCGGATGAAAGTCCTCGATTCGGCAGTGGACGACATCGACGTTGGCGATCTTCAGGTCCATGCATGCCTGGGTGAGGAAACGCGTCTTCTTGCCGTTGCTGTCGAGCAGCGTGCAACGCACCTCGGGACGCACGATGGCGATGACCAGGCCGGGCAGGCCGGCGCCGCTGCCCACGTCCAGAAGTCGCGAACCACGGACATGGGGCGTGACGGCCAGGCTGTCGAGCAGGTGGTGGGTCATCATCTGCTCGGTGTCGCGGATGGCGGTCAGGTTGTAGACGCGATTCCACTTGCGCAGCAGTTCGAGGTAGGCGAGCAACCGGTCGGCGGCGGCGGCCGAGAGCGGCAGGCCCAGGCGCAGAGCGCCGGCGGTCAGTCGATCGCTGAGCGCCATGTCCGAGCCTGCGCCCCAGCTTCAGGCGGAACGTTTGCGCAGGTGCACGAGCAGCAGGGTCACGGCAGCCGGCGTGATACCGGCGATGCGCGAGGCCTGCCCGATGGTGGTGGGGCGATAGTCGTTGAGCTTCTGCATCACTTCGGTGGACAGACCATGCACGTCGCGATAGTCGAGGTCGGGCGGCAGCGGGGTTTCCTCGTGCCGCCTGGCGCGTTCGATCTCCTCGGCCTGGCGATCGATGTACCCGGTGTAGCGCGACTGGATCTCGATCTGATCGATGATCTCCGGATCCTCCACGCCCGGGCCGATGCCTCTCAGCCGCATCAGGGCCCGATAGCGCACTCCCGGCCGCCGCAGCAGCTCGGCGGCGGTGTACTCGCGTTCGACGGGCTGACCGAGCGCGCGGCCGATATCCTCGTCGTCATGCACGCCGGGACGCACCCAGAGGCCGCGCAGGCGCTCCTGCTCGGCGGCGAGCGCCCCGCGCTTCTCCTCGAAACGCCGCCACCTCGCGTCACCGACCAATCCCAGCTCGCGGCCTACCGGCGTCAGCCGCAGGTCGGCATTGTCCTCGCGCAGCAGCAGGCGGTACTCGGCACGGCTGGTGAACATGCGATACGGCTCGTTGGTGCCGCGCGTGGTCAGGTCGTCGATCAGCACGCCGATGTAGGCCTCGTCGCGCTTCGGCCACCACGGCTCGCGCGCCTGCACCCTG
Source organism: Gammaproteobacteria bacterium (assembly GCA_041395385.1). GTDB lineage: Bacteria > Pseudomonadota > Gammaproteobacteria > JAJPIJ01 > JAJPIJ01 > JAJVHZ01. The sequence continues at coordinate 23,676 of JAWLAN010000020.1, read as the reverse complement.
CGCGCGGCGTTCACACCCGCGACGATGCCCTGCGCCGCCGCTTCCTCGTAGCCGGTGGTGCCGTTGATCTGTCCGGCGAAGAACAAACCGGGCAGGTACTTCGTCTCCAGCGACGGACGGATCTCGCGCGGGTCGAAGTAGTCGTACTCGATGGCGTAGCCCGGGCGCGTGATATGCGCGTTCTCGAACCCGCGGATGCTGCGCACGAGATCGAGCTGGACCTCGAACGGCAGGCTGGTGGAGATGCCGTTCGGGTAGATCTCCTGTGTGTCCAGTCCTTCCGGTTCCACGAAGATCTGGTGCGAGGCGCGGTCGGCGAAGCGCACCACCTTGTCCTCCACGGACGGGCAATAGCGCGGACCCAAGCCCTCGATCGCGCCGCTGTACATCGGCGAGCGGCTCAGCCCCTTGCGGATGATCTCGTGGGTGCGGGGGTTGGTGGCGGTGATGTGGCAATCGACCTGGCGCGGGTGCGTGCCGGCGTTACCCAGGTAGGAAAGCGCCGGCATGGGCTCGTCGCCCGGTTGCACGTCGAACTTCGAATAATCCAGCGTCCGTCCGTCCAGCCGCGGCGGCGTACCGGTCTTCAGCCGGCCGACGCGGAAGGGAAGTTCGCGCAGCCGGCGCGACAACGCGTTGGAAGGAGGGTCGCCGGCGCGTCCGCCCTGGTAGTGATGCTCGCCGATGTGGATGCGACCGGCGAGGAAGGTTCCGACCGTGAGCACGACCGACTGCGCCAGGCATCGCATGCCCGTCTGCGTCACCACGCCCGCCACCTCCTCGTATTCGATGACGAGGTCCTCGACGGTCTGCTGGAAGATGGTGAGATTGGGCTGGCTCTCCAGCATGCGGCGAATGGTCTGCTTGTACACCGCCCGGTCGATCTGCGCGCGCGTTGCCCGCACCGCCGGCCCCTTGCTCGCGTTCAGAACGCGCCAGTGGATACCGGAGTGATCGGCAGCCAGCGCCATCGCGCCACCCAGCGCATCGATCTCGCGCACGAGGTGGCTCTTGCCGATCCCGCCGATGGCGGGATTGCACGACATCTGGCCCAGGGTCTCGATGCTGTGGGTCAGCAGCAGGGTCCTGCAGCCCATGCGCGCGCTGGCGAGCGCCGCCTCGGTGCCGGCATGCCCGCCACCCACTACGATGACATCGAAGGTCTCCGGATATTGCATGATGCCGCCCGCTGCCGGTGAGGTATCCTGTGAATATAGCTCATGATTCTATAACTACCGCCCGGAGTCGGCCATGATCCCCACGGTCCGTTTCAGCCCCGGAGATCCCCGCGCGGCGCGGCGATCCAGCCCCTCGTGAGCGAGTCGACTACCCGAATTTGCCTGGTCCGGCACGGCGAGACGGCCTGGAACGCCGACCGCCGCATCCAGGGGCAGATCGATTCCCCCCTCAACGAGCTCGGCGTCGCTCAGGCCGTGGCGACCGCTCGCTGGCTGTCGAAAGTGCAATTCACGGCCATCTACAGCAGCGATCTGCAGCGCGCGCACCGCACCGCGGAGATCATCGCCGCGCATCACGCCGTGCCGGTGCAGCTGCATGGCGGGCTGCGCGAACGGATGTACGGGAAATTCCAGGGGCTCACCTATGCGGAGGCCGAGCAACGCTATCCGAAGGCTTACAGGCGCTTCCACGCTCGCGATCCGAACGAGAACTTCCGCAGCGGCGAATCGCTGGGCGAGTTCAGCCGGCGCGTGGAGGCCGCACTGCACGCGATCGCGCAGCTGCAGCGCGGCGCCACGACCCTGGTGGTCGCGCACGGCGGCGTGCTCGACATCGTCTACCGGATTGCCACGGGGATGCCGCTGACCGCCCCGCGCGACTTCGTCATCTCGAACGCAGGCGTCAGCTGGATCGCCCACGCCGAGGGTTGCTGGCGGCTGCAGTCGTGGAACGAGATGCCGATCGCCGGGCTCGACGAACTCACGGGCTGAATGGGAGAGCGGAAATGCGGATCACGTCCCAGGCGCCGTTGCGGTCGCGGGGCCGGCGCGCCTTGATGTCGAGCGTAGTCGGGAACGCAGCTAGACATCACGGTAGCTCGCGGGACAGGATGTCCCGCGAGCGGTAGCCGGACCTGCGACCGGGATGGCGCGCGCCGACTTGAATTTCCGCTCTCCTATTTGGGTTTCCGCCGCCGAATAAGGCTGCCCGCCGCCCCTGGCGACCCGCCCCGCCGCTGCCGCAGGCGACGCGGGCCCTAGGCGGAGTACTTGTTCTTCAGCCTGACGTAATGCTCGGCGGAATAATCCAGTGATTCCAGCTCGGCCTGAGTGAGCGGCCGCACGCGCCGCGCCGGCACGCCGACCCACAGGCAGCCGCCCTCGAGCACCTTGCCGGGAGGCACGAGGCTGCCGGCGCCCAGCATCACCCGCGGCTCGAGCACCGCCCCATCCATGATGGTCGCCGACATGCCGACCAGGCAAAGCTCGCCGACCGTGCATGCGTGTACCACCGCCTTGTGCCCGATCGTGACGCGATCGCCAATGCGGGTCGCGTAGCCGCCGGGGGTGTACGGACCGTCGTGCGTGCAATGAATCACGCTGCCGTCCTGGATATTCGTATATGCGCCGATCTCGACGGTATTGACGTCTCCGCGCACGACCGCCATCGGCCAGATCGAGCTGTGCTCGCCGATGGTGACGTTGCCGATCACCACCGCCGTCGGATCGACGTAGGCACGGGCGTGGATGCAGGGCTTGGAGCCTTGGAAGTCGCGAATCGTCATACGCTGAGTTCGATGAGTGGGAGTCCGTGCAAGGGCCCGCGGAACGGATCACGAGGGTGGCGGCGCGGACGTGCCGATGCAGGGGAAGAATACCGCAGCCCCGGAACGGGGCTCAAATCCGGGCGTCCGTACAGACGGGCCGCGCCGGCGAACACGAGCGGCCCCGGCCACCGGCTCGCGCCTGCCGCAAAGCTAGCTCCCGGGGCGTATCGCAGTGACCGGCGCGAGCAGCTCCGGCTGACGCGCGCGGCCGCGGCGGATGAATGCCCCGAGTTCGTCGGCGGACATCGGCTTGCCGAGCAAGAAGCCCTGGTAACGCGGACAGCCCAGCGCGCGGAGGAACTCCAGCTGCGCCTCGTTCTCCACGCCCTCCGCCACGACGCTCAGGCCGAGGGTCCGGGCCATCGCCAATATGGTGCTCGCGATGGCGGTCGCCTCGGAGTTCTGCGGCACCGTCTCGATGAAGGAACGATCGATCTTCAGCGTGTCCAGCGGAAACCGCTTCAGGTAGGCGAGACTCGAGTAGCCGACGCCGAAGTCGTCGATGGAGATGCTGACGCCGAGATCCTTCAACGCCCTCATGGTCCGTATGCCCTGCTCCATGTCATCCATCATCAGGCTCTCGGTCAGCTCGATGTGCATGTTGCGGGAGCTGAATCCCGCCTGTGCGCATGCGTGCGAGACCCGCTCCACCAGGTCGGACTGGCGGAACTGCCGCGTCGAGAGATTCACCGACACCTCCATGTCCCGGATGCCCTGCGCCTCCCACGCCGCACCCTGCTCGCACGCGGCGCGCAGCACCCAGTCCCCGATGGCGAGGATGAGGCCGGAATCCTCGGCCACCTCTATGAACGCCGTCGGCGGCAGCAGTCCCCGCACGGGATGCTGCCAGCGCACCAGCGCCTCGGCGCCGACGATGGTGCCGCTGCGCGTATCGGCGATCGGCTGGAAATGCAGCACGAATTCGCTCTGCTCGACCGCGCGGCGCAGCTCCTTCTCGGTGCTCAGCCGCTGCATGCTGCGCTCGTGTATCGCGCGCGTGTAGAACTGGTAGGTATTCCGGCCCATCGCCTTTGACTGGTACATCGCGGCGTCCGCGCGCTGCAGTACGTCGTCGATGTCGATGCCATCGTGCGGGTAGATGCTGATCCCGATGCTGGTCGTCGTGGTCACGGACTGCCCCGCGATATCGAACGGATCGCTCAGCGAGGCGAGGATCTTGCCCGCGACCACGGCGGCGTGCTCGGTGGTTTCCAGCTCCGGCAGCAGGACCGTGAATTCGTCGCCGCCGAGCCGGGCGACGGTATCGTGTTCACGCAGACAGCCGTGCAGACGGCCGGCGACGGCCTGCAGCAGCTCGTCGGCGCGCATGTGGCCGAGGGTATCGTTGATCGCCTTGAAGCGATCCAGATCGAGCAGCAGCACGGCGACCTGGTTGCCGGTGCGGCTGGCGCGCGAGAATGCCTCCTTCAGCCGTTCGCGGAACAACAGTCGATTGGAAAGCCCGGTCAATGCGTCGTGCGTGGCCATGTGCTGCAGGCGCGCCTCCGCGTCCTTCAGCGCTGTGATGTCGGCCTGCACCGCGACGAAGTGGGTGATCTTCCCCGAGGCGTCGGTCAACGCCGTGACCGTTTCGTGCACCGTGTACAGGCTGCCGTCCTTGCGCCGATTGACGATCTCGCCCGACCAGGTTCCGCCACGTCGCTGCGCTTCGGCGAGCTCGCTCGGCTGCGAGCCGGAACTGAAGCCGGCCGAGAACAGCCGCGTGCTCTTGCCGATCACCTCGTCGCGGCGGTAGCCGCTCAGTCGCTCCATCGCCGGATTGATCCAGATGACCTCATGGTCGGTATCCACGATCATGATGCCGTTGGCCACCGACTCCAGAGCGGTGCGCTGCAATCGCAGCCACTGCAGATCCTCGGCCCGGCGCAGCACATCGCCGATGCGCCGGCAGAGCTCCTCCATGCGCCGCACGCGCTCGGGCGCGAGCCCGGCGTTGCCGCGCATGTGGAATCCGAGCAGCGCGCCAAGCTGCTCGTGGATGCGGACCGGGACGATCATCGCCGACCCGATCCCCGCGCGCGCGGCGGCCTTGGCCCAGTCGCCGGCCCCCTCATCCTGGTCCGTCAGGGCGAGCGGCCGGCCCTCGGCGAAAGCGCGCGCGTACAGCTCGATCTCGGCGTTCTGTCGCCGCGAGCCGCTGAGCGTGCGCAGGAAGTCCACCTCGCAGTCGGAGCGGCCGACGATGCCGAGCTTCTGCTCCCGGTTGAGCGCCGCGACCACCAGCGGGAAGCCGAACAGCCACGCGAGCTTCTCGCAGAAGTACTGCAGCAGCTGTTCGGTGCGGTATCCCTCGTTGACGAACTCCTCGGCCCGTCGCAGCAGCGCGCTGACCTCGCGCTGGTAGTAACGCTCGCTGACATCGTCCATGGTGCCGGTGAAGACGGCCTCGCCTTCGCTCGAACGCGCCGTCTGCGCGACGAACTCGACCCACAGCCTCTCCCCGGAGTGGGTGCGCAGCCGGAACTCGCAGCGACAGGCTTCGATCTCGTGGCTCGTCAATGCCCTGATCTGCCCTCGGATATCGTCGACATCCTCGACGGCTACGAACTCGTAGACGCTGCGGCCGAGCGCGTCCTCGCCGGAGTATCCGCTCAGCGCGGTCCACGCGTCGCTGAGGAACAGCCACCGCGCCTCTGCGCTCAGCTGAAAGATCACCTCGCGCACGCTGTTCACGACGGTGCGGTAGCGCGCCTCGCGCTGGCGCAGTTCGGCCTGGCTGCGCTCCAGCCCGTCGGCCATCGCATCGAAGCTCAGCGCCAGTTCGGCGAGCTCGTCGTCGCCGCCCTTGCCCATGCGGGTGCCCGTGTCGCCGCTGCCGTAGGCGCGCGCCGCCGCCGCCAGGCGCAGTATCGGCTGCACGAGCGCGCGGTGCGTGACCAGCAGGACGACCAGACCGCTCAACAGCAGTATCAGCAGGGCCGACTTGCCGATGAGCAGGAAAAGCTGGTGCACGGGCGCGAGCACCTCCGACAGCGGGATGAGCCGGACGTACTTCCAGTTGAGCGTCTTGAGCGTGGCGGGGATCGCGAGGTAGCGCACGCCGCGCATCGTCACCAGGCGCGAACGGCCGGCGTCCGCGTCCAGGGTCGCCTGCCAGCGCAGCAGTCGGTCGAGGTCCGGTTCGCGGCTGAGATCGGGAAGGACTCGGCCCTGCCTGACGAGCTGCGACTGCCAGGGGCCGGCGAGTATGAAGCTTCCGTTCTCGTCGAGCAGGAAATGCTCCACGCCCGAGAATTCGCGGTTGCTGTGCACCAGCGTCTCGGTCAGTTGCGCGAGCGGCAGGTCGAATCCCATCGATCCGAGCCACGTCTGCCCGAGATCCAGGGGATACACCGCGCTCACCATCCATGTCCGCGGGACGGGATCGTAGATCACGGGGGTCCAGCGCAGCGTGCGCACGGGGTTCGCGGCCGGGCCCGCCAGGGTCATCCACGCGGTCTGGGTGTAGTCCTGCTCGCCGCTCATCTCGAAGACGAAGTCCGGCTTCTGGCGATCGAATATCACCAGGGCGCGACGATGATCGAGCAGCCAGACGTTCTGAAAATCCGGACTGTCGTGCGCGCCGAACGTGTCGAGGACTCCCTTCACGCGCACATAGAAGCGCTTGCGATCGTCATCCAGCGCCGGGGACGCCGGAATGTACGCGCCGGCCTCGCGCTTGCCGTCGAATCCCGCCTTACGACTGCGGTAGATGCCGTCGACACCGGGGGCGAACAGGCGGTCGAACTCCTCGACCTCCCCCGCCTTCGGCGGCTCGTCAAGCGCCCGGGTGAGCAGCCGCTGCAGCCCGGGCAGCGTGTGTTCGGCGGTCACCACGCGGCTCTGGAACAGCGTGGCGAGCCATGTCACGTGCACCGAGACTTCCTGCGCGACGTCGGCGATGACGTGCGCACGGGTCACCCGATACGAGAACAGCGCGCCGGGCACGGCCGCCACCGCGAATGCCGTGATCGCCGCGACTGCCAGTCTCGTTCTGATTCTCATGGGTGCCTTCAAATCTCCCGCATTGCCGGCCACCCTCCACGGGTGAGCGACACGGCAGACAACTCATTGATTTCTCGAAGCGACATGCGCTGCTCGGGGATACTCCCGGCGACCGGCCCGGGCAAAGATGCGGCCGCGCGGCCGGTTCGTGGAGACTCCAGCAAATCGATTCACGAAGCGTGCCATGGCGCCGCGCGGAGGCCGGCCGTTCAGGATGCCGGGTCCCGGGCACGATGACGCGGGCCGATGGCCGCGCCCACGCCGGCCGGCCCGCCACAGTCCGGCATCGTAATCACCGCCGGCCCGGCCGGAGCTCCGGCGACCGGCCCGGCGCACTGATGAGCCAGCAACGATGGATCTTCGGGTTGCGCGCGAAATCCCTCGGGACAGTCCGCTCGCTCACGTCCTCGATCCGCAGCCCCGCGAGCCCGTCGACGTCGAGTCGGAAACGCTGCCGGTTGGTGGAGAACACCAGCACGCCGTCATCGGCGAGCAGGCTCGCGGCCCGGCGCACGAGCATCGCGTGGTCGCGCTGCACGTCGAAGACCGATTGCATGCGCTTGGAGTTCGAGAATGTCGGGGGGTCGAGAAAGATCACACCGTATCGCGGCGCGCGCGGATCGCCCGCCTGCTGCTCCAGCCACCGAAGGCAGTCGGCCTGGACCAGTACGTGGACGCGCGGATCGATGCCGTTGAGCGCGAAATTCCGCCGCGCCCAATCGAGATAGGTCGCGGACATGTCGACCGAGACGGTCGAACGCGCCCCCGCCAGCGCGGCGTGCGCGCTCGCGGTGGCCGTGTAGCAGAACAGGTTCAGCATGTCGCGGCCGCGCGCCAGCTCGCCCACCATCGCACGCGTGAGCCGGTGATCGAGAAAGAGGCCGGTATCCAGATAGTCGCTGAAATTCACCAGCAGGCGGCAAGACCCTTCCCTCACCTCGTGGAACTCCCCGGACTGCGCCTGCCGCTCGTATTGTGCCGCGCCGCGCTGGCGTTCGCGCCTCTTCAGGAACACCTGTTCGCGACTCACGCCCAGGGTCGGCGGGATGGCATTCAGAATGTCCCGCAGCCGCTGGCGCGCCCTGTCCTCCGCGACCGTCTTCGGCGCCGCGTACTCCTGCACGACGAGGTAAGGCCGCTCGCTCAGGTAGAGGTCGATGGCCGCGGCGTACTCGGGCATGTCGGCATCGTAGATTCGATAGCAGGTAACCCCCTCCTGCTCCGCCCACCGCTGCAGCGCCTGCACGTTCTTGCGCAGCCTGTTCGCGAACATCTGCGCGCCTTCGCTCAAGGGCCGGGCGCTCGCGGCCCGCGCGCGCTCGTCCGGGGAGACCTCGAAATGCTCCGGAGCGACGGTGAATCGCAGCAGCCGGCATTCGATCGCGCCGTTGTAGAAGGTGTGGACGCGACGCGCCTTCAGGCCGATGAACCTGCCGAGCGGCGGATTACCGGTGAACACGGCCGCCTCCCATCCCTGGTAGCGCGCGCGCAGCATCGCGCCCAGCCGCGCGTACAGCGTCCTGAGCTCCTCGCTCTCCCCGAGACGCTCGCCATAGGGCGGATTGACCGCGAGCAGGCCGGTCGGGGTCTCCGGCGCCGGCACCTCCGCGACATCCAACCTGTCGATGCGGACATGCGCCACGACGCGGGCCGCCGCCACGTTCTCGCGCGCGGCGCGCACCGAGCGCAGATCCGCGTCGAAGCCGCGCAGCGACGGCATCCCCCGCTCCCCGGCCTCGGCACGCGCCTCCGCCTCTTCGCGCAGGCGCTGCCACAGCCCCGGCACGTGACCCGGCCAGCGATCGAAACCGAACTCGCGCCGCAGCAGCGCCGGCGCGCGATCGCCGGCGATCCACGCCGCCTCTACGAGCAGGGTACCGGAGCCGCACATGGGATCGACGAATCCGCCGCCGCCGCGCGCGATCTCCGGCCAGCCCGCCCGCAGCAGGATCGCGGCGGCCAGATTCTGCTTCAGCGGGGCCACGACCGTGTCATCGCGGTAGCCGCGGCGGTGCAGGCTCTCCCCGCTCAGGTCTATGGCGACGCTCGCCACGTCGCGGTCGATGAAGACGTTGATGCGCAGGTCGGGCCGCTCGAGATCCACCGACGGGCGTACGCCATGGCGGACGCGGAGCTGATCGACGATCGCGTCCTTCACGCGCTGGGCCGCGAACTGGGAGTGCGACAGGCGGGAACCGCGAACGTTGACATCAACCGCCAGCGTCCCCTCGGCGGCCAGGTGATCGTCCCAGTCGACGGTCTGCACCCCGGCGTGGAGCGCATCGGCATCGGGCGCCGCAAAGCGGCTCAGCTGCAGCAGCACGCGGTTGGCCGTGCGCGACCAGAGGCAGGCGCGATAACCGACCTCCAGCGTGCCCGAGAACAGCACACCGGCGGTCACCTCGCGTACGCCGGCGGCGCCGAGCGCGCGCAATTCATCCGCGAGCAGGCTGGTGACTCCCTTGGGCGCGGTGGCGAAGAAGTTGTGGGCGGGGCTGTTCTGCACGACTGCCGCATTCTACGGAATACGCGGCCGCGCCCCTAACGCGCCCCGGCGCCGGTCGTGCGATCAGTAGCCGGCCGTGATGCCGTAGTCGAAGGGGATGGCTGAGCCGGTAAGCGGCGCCGCGGCGTCGCTGAGCAGATACGCGATGAGCCCGGCCACCTGCTGCGGCGTGATGAACCGCGCCAGCGGCGCCTTGCGGATACTTCCGCCGCAGGTTCTCCAGATACCCGCTTTCGTCACCGCCGCCATGGTCGCGCGCCTGCCCGCGCAGCATGGGAGTGTCGACGTCGGCGGGACAGACCGCCACTGCGCGTATCCCGCGCGGCGCGAGCTCCAGCGCCAGCGCGCGCGTCAGCAGGACCACACCGCCCTTGGATGCGCAGTACAAGGCTGCCCCCTTGTTGCCGACGAGGCCGGCGTCCGAGGCGATGTTGACGATGATCCCGGCCTGCCGCTCCAGGTGGGGGATGGCGTGCCGGCAGAGGAAGAAGGTCCCCTTGAGATTGACGTCGAGCACGCGATCCCACTGCCCCTCGGTGACCGTGTCGGCGGCCCCTTCCAGCCACACCCCCGCGGCATTGACTAGGGCGTCGAGGCGGCCGAACCGCTCGATAACGTGCGCCACTGCCCGCTCGCAGTCCTCCGGGCGCGCCACGTCGCAGACCACCGCGCCGGCCCCGGCGACTCCGGCGCACAGGCGCGCGGCCACGTCGCGCCCGCGTCCGCCGTCGATGTCGGCGATGACGACCGACCAGCCATCGGCGGCCAGGCGTTGCGCCGCGGCCTCCCCCATGCCACTCGCCCCGCCGCTCACCAGCACCGTCTTCATCGCCTACTCCGCGCCCTTGTGTTCCTGAAGGATGTTGCCGCCGTCGACGACCAGCACCTCGCCGTTGACATAGGAGGCGGCCGGGGACGCCAGAAACACCACCGCCGCGGCCACTTCCTCGGGACGGCCGGCGCGTCCCACCGGCGTGCAGCGCCCGGCCTGAAGCTCCCGTGACGTCGAGGAGGCGGTCGCAATCCATCCCGGCGCCACCGCGTTGACGGTGAGCCCGTGCCCGCCGAACTCCACGGCCAGCGCGCGGGTGAGTCCGACCATGCCCGCCTTCGCCGCCGAGTAGGCGCTCTCACCCGCACTCGCGACGTACGGTCCGGTCACGGACGCCACATTGACGATGCGGCCGCCGCCGCGCGCCAGCATGTGCGGCAACACCGCGCGTGTCGCACAGAAGCAGGTCGTGAGCGTGACGTCCATGCGCTGCCGCCATGCCTCCGCATCCAGATCCAGAAACGAGGCCTGGGGGATCGGATCGGACACCGAGGTCATGCCGGCGTTGTTGACGAGGACGTCCACACCGCCGAAACGGGCGATGACCCGATCGACCATGTCCACGGCCGCCGGGTCCGCGCGCAGATCGCAGCTGAGCGGCAGCACCCGCCGGCCGCTGGCGTCCAGCTCGCGCGCGCGGTCCTCGATGCGCGCGGTGGTGCCGGTGATGGCCACGTGGTAGGACGAGGCAAGCAGGGCCCGCGCGATCGCGAATCCGATCCCCCGCGAGGAACCGGCGCCGGTCACGATGGCAACCTGATCTGCCACCGCTCAAGCCTCCGCCCGGCGGTCCAGGGTCGCGCGGGCGATCTCCTGCCGCAGCGCCCGCAGCAGCTCCGAGCGACCGTCGCGGTAGAAGAGATTGAACGACTCGAAGGGGATGAGACGGCCGTCGGGCTGGACGATGTGGATGCATGACTTTTTCAGGGCACGGAGGTCCAGCGACAGCGCGTCCATGAACTGCACGATGAGCACGCGAAAGACGTTGCGATAGGTCAGCTCCGCCGGCGCGCTGACCCGCGGCAGGCAGCACATCAGCTCCGCCAGACAGTTGGCCTGCGAGGCCGGCGAGTGGTTGGTCGAAAAAAGCCGGAAGACGCGCTGCTTCAATTCGCCGTCGTGTTCGAAGGTGATGGTGTTGCGGGCGCCCTCGACCAGGACCGCGGGATCGAGGTAGCGCGTCAACGCGACGGCCTCGCCCCCTACCTTCAGCGCATAACCCATGGCGAGCGTATCCGGGTTGCAGGGCACCGGCAGAACGTCCGCTGCCGTGAACACGCCCGACTGCTCGGCAATGCGGCGGCGGATCTCGCTCACTGTCAGCCGGTTGAGCCTGGCGTCGTAGCCCTCGACGCGGCCGGCGTCCTGTATCGGCTGCAACGTCACCCCGCGCACGCAGGGCTGGGTGAGCGCGTAGCCGATGATCTCGCCGATCTCATCGTCGTTGACGCCCTTCTTCAGCGTCACCACCAGCGTGGTGGAGATGTCGAACTCATTGAGATGCCGCAGCGCCTGCTCGCGCACGCGGGTGAGGTCCGCACCGCGCATCTCCTTCAGCACCTCCGCCCGCCGCGAGTCGAACTGCAGGTAGACCTCGAAGGCCCTGCGGTATTCGGCGAGCCGTGCGCAGAACTCGCGGTCCTGCGCCAGCCGCACGCCGTTGGTGTTCACCATCAGGTGCCGCACTCCGCGCGCGCGGGCCGCATCCAGCACGGCGAAGAAGTCCGGATGCAGGGTGGGCTCGCCGCCGGACAGCTGCACCACGTCGGGCTCGCCCTCGTTGGCGACGACGGCGTCCAGCATGCGCTCGATCTCGGCCAGCGTCCGGTAGCTCGAGCGCTCCGGCCCCGAGCTCGCATAGCAGATCGGGCAGCGCAGGTTGCAGTGATCGGTCAGCTCCAGCAGGGTGAGACAGGAGTGCTGCATGTGATCCGGGCACAGGCCGCAGTCGTAAGGACAGCCGTATTGCATGCGGGTGTTGAACGTCTGCGGCATCTCCGGCGGCTTGATCCACAACTCGCGGCACTGCCGATAGTACTCGGCATCGTCGCTGACCAGGACCCGCTCCGTGCCGTGGGCCGGACACCACTTCTCCATGTATGCCTTCCCGTCCTTGAGCAGGATCTTCGCCTCGATCACGCGCAGGCAGGTCGTGCACACCCCGCTGGTGGTGTCGTAGAAAAGGTAAGGCCTCGTCTTGCGGCTCATGCGCGAGCCACCTCGCCCCGCAGCAACTGTGCGAGCAACAGCGGCAGGTAGAGGACAAGCGCCGCCGCGCAGACGACCTGTATGCCGCTGAGGCCCATCGGATAGGCGTACGGGACCGGCTTGAGCGCGTCGACGAGCAATCTCCAGGCGAGGTAGGACGCCAGGAGGATCTTGAACATCAGGCCGGGGGAGACCGCCAGCCGCGCGCGCACACGCCGGAACGCCCACCACAGCAGCGCCGCGAACAGGATCTCGTAGAGCTGGGTGGGATGCCGCCGTATCCCGTCGCCGAAATCGATGCCCCATGGCAGCCCGGTCCGGACGCCGAAGGTCTGATCGTGAAGCCCGGCGAGCAGGCAGCCGACGCGCCCGATCACGATCCCGAGCAGGATCGGGAAGACGAAATGATCGCCGGTGGATTCGCGCACGCCGGCGATCCGCTTGCCGAGCTCGACGCCGAGGTAACCACCGAGCAGTCCGCCGACCATCGACTGTCCGCCGAGGAAGTACTGCACGAGACCGGCCTCCGGGTCCCAGAGCTGCGGATTCTCCACCCAGAACACCGCCTTGTTGCCGATCGCCGCGCCGAGCAGGCACCCGGTCAGCACCGCGTAATTCTGCGGCTGCAGGGCACCGCGCAACCCTTTCAGCCCACGCTCGTGAAAGTACAGCCGGGCCCCGGCGAGGATGGCGGCCCATTCGAATGCCGCGTGCAGCAGCAGCGCGTGTTCAGGGGCCATCGGCGCCCGACCGCGGCCGGAACAGGGCCCGCTTCACGACCCAGAAGATCCAACCGAACAGCGCAGTCAGCAATGCCAGCACCCCGATGAACAGCCAGTCCGCCGGTCCGGGCGGGTAATACTGGGCGCTGAATTCGTAGACGATGTACCCGCAGATGCCGGTGCCGACAACCAGGCAGAACAGTCCCAGCAGGATGAGCACGCGGAGGATCCACCACAGCGCCGTGAAGATCGCTTCCATGCGCGAACCTATGGGCCGTCGCCCGGTGATGTCGGCTCATTCGGCGCCGGCGCCCCCGCAACGGCCGACACCGCGCCATCGGCCCCGGCGGGCTGCCGCCGATTCAAGGAACGCCAAAGCACCCGTGTCAGGAAATACGAAGGTACCGCGAACAACAGCGAGATCCCCATGATCTGCATGCCGACGTCGGCGTCCTCGAACGACCACGCCGCACCGCACAAGGTGCAGATCCCGCCTCCCACCAGCCCCACGATCGCCAAGACCAGAACCAGGACCTTGAGGATGATGACAACCGCCTGCATCGCACGCACGCTCCGGCCGTTTTGCCGTTCACTATACACGGGCCCCCGGGTCGGCGGCAGACGCAACCGACTGCCGCCTGTGCGTATCGCGGCCAGCGCGGACGGCGGAGCGGGCCCGCGCTCAGGCGCGGGCGTGAACCAGGGATGCGAGAAAGACCTCGGTGCAGCGGCGCCAGGTGTGGCGCCGTGCATATCGCACGCAGTCCTCGCGTCGCAGCTGCAGCGCCGCCAGCACGGCGAGGCGCAGGTCGTTGTCGAGCACGCCGCTCGCTCCCTGAGCCACTACATCGATCGGCCCGGTCACGGGGAATGCCGCGACCGGCAGACCGCACGCCATCGCCTCGAGCATCACCAGACCGAAGGTGTCGGTAAGGCTGGGAAAAACGAACACGTCACCGCCGGCGATGGCCGCCGCCAGCTCCCGGCCGTACAGCGCGCCGGTGAACTCCACCCGCGGATAGGCCGCGCGCAGGCGCTCCAGCGCCGGGCCGTCGCCGATCACCACCTTGCCGCCGGGCAGATCCAGGGAGAGGAAGGCCTCGATGTTCTTCTCGACCGCCACGCGACCGACGTACACCGCGATGGGGCGCGCAAGTTCGTAATGCCGCCGCGGCTCGGGCGCGAACACCTCGGTGTCCACGCCCCGCGACCAGACCACCAGATTCCTGAACCCCCGCTGCAAGAGCCGGTCCCGCTGCGCGGGCGTGGGCACCATGGTGCGGCTGGCCGCAGCGTGAAACCGCCGCAACCAGTGATACGACCACGACAGCGGCACGGGCAGATGCCGGGCACGGATGTATTCGGGAAACTGCGTGTGAAAGGAGGTGGTGAATGCCAGGCCGCGCTGCCGGCAATAGTGGCGCGCGCTGGCCCCGAGCGGCCCCTCGGTGGCGATATGGATGGCATCCGGCGCGTAGGTCTCCAGGGCGCGGCGCACGCCTCTGCCCGGCAGGATCGCAAGCCTGATCTCCGGATAGCTCGGGCAGGCAACGGTTCGGAACTGCTCGGGGGTCACGTAACGCACCTCGTGGCCCATCGCCGTGAGTTCCTTACCGGTGTATCCCAATGTCCGCACCACTCCGTTGACCTGCGGCCGCCAGGCGTCGGTGACGATGGCAATCTTCATCGGCGTGGCGCGAGGGGCCGCCGCCGAACCACGGCGCGGGTGCGGGTGGATCGCTGTCGCTTCACGCGGCTGCCGCGGCCGCTCTCAAGACGAGCGCATCGCGCTGCTCCGTCCAGTGGATGATCTCCATGCGGCCGTCGAAGTGCTCGACCAGCGCCGTGCAGCTCTCCACCCAGTCGCCGCAATTGCAGTATTCGACCTCGTCGATGCGGATGATCTCGGCGCGATGAATGTGGCCGCATATGACTCCATCGACGCCGGCGCGCCTGGCCTCGTAGGCGACGGCATGCTCGAAATTGCTGATGTACTGCACAGCCTCCTTCACCTGATGCTTCAGAAAGCCCGCGAGCGACCAGTAGGTGAGGCCCAGGTGGCGGCGTAGATAGTTCACCCAGCGGTTCAGCCGCAGCAGCCAGTCATACAGGACCGTGCCTATCATCGCCAGCAGCCGCGAACACTTCACCACGCTGTCGAACTCGTCCCCGTGTAGAATGAGATAACGCCTGCCGTCGGCCTTGGTGTGTATCGCCCGCTCCTCGATCCGGATGTTGCCGAAATGCATGCCCACGTAGTCGCGCAGCAACTCGTCGTGGTTGCCCGGAACGAAGACGACCTCCGTGCCGTGCTTGGCCTTGCCGAGCACGGTGCGCACCACGTTGTTGTGCGTCTGCGGCCAGTACGGACGCTTGCGCATCTGCCAGATATCGATGATGTCGCCGACGAGATAGAGATGATCACATTCGATCGTGCGCAGAAACTCGAGCAGGAATTCGGCACTGCAGCCGCGGAAACCCAGATGCACATCGGAGATCCAGACGGCGCGGTAGCGCTTTGGCGTGATGTGCTTGATATTGTCCATCCGGTCGGTCGCCGCGGTTGATTGACGAAACGTTAGTGAGCGATTGTTTCCGGTTGGTGAAGATTGCTTGTCATTTCTGTTACATCCTCCCGTTCTGGAGCGGAGAAGCGAGGCGATGCCAGTCGATGAGATGAACACGAGCCCCTTCAAGGGAAGGACCGGCCTGGTCCGCATCTGGAACGCGTTCCACTACTCACTGGACGGCCTGGTGAGCGCCTATCGCCACGAGCCCGCGTTCCGGCAGGAACTCTGGCTCGGCATGGTCATGGCCGCCGTCGCGGCCCTGTTGCCGGCGACCCTGGTACAGATGGCGCTGCTGCTGGGCAGCGTGCTGCTGGTGCTCATCACCGAGCTTCTGAACTCGGCGGTGGAGGCGGTCGTCGATCGCGTCTCCGCGGAGCGTCACGACCTCGCGAAGCGGGCCAAGGACATGGGCAGCGCGGCCGTCTTCATCAGCCTGGCCAGCTGCGTCATCGTCTGGGGCCTGGTGCTCGCGGATATTTTCTCGGATTGAGCCCGCGGCGATGCCGCCGGCGCGGCGGCACGATGAACTCCCGCGGCTAGCGCAGGAAAGTCGCCGCCAGCCCCAGGAAGATGAAAAAGCCCATGCTGTCGGTGATCGCGGTGAGCATGACGCTGCTGCCCATCACCGGGTCGCGTCCGAGCTTGTGCAACGTCAAGGGAAAGATCACTCCGGCCAGTGCGCCCATCAGCAGGTTGAGCATCATCGCGGCGACCATGACGACCGCCAGCGAGACCTTGTTGTAGAAGAGGTACGCGAAGAAGCCCACGACCGATCCCCACACCAGACCGTTGACGAGGCTGATGCCGATCTCCTTGAACAACAGGCGGTAGAAATTCCCGGTGTTGATCTGGTTGAGGGCCAGGCCGCGGATCACCAGCGCGACGGTCTGGTTGCCCGAGTTGCCGGCGACGCTCGCCACGATTGGCATCAGCGCCGCCAGCGCAACGAGCCGCTCGATCGTGCCCTCGAACAGTCCGATGACGCGCGAGGCGATGAAGGCCGTCATGAGGTTCAACACCAGCCAGGTCCAGCGGTTCCGGCTGCTTTTCCACACCGATCCGAACAGGTCTTCGTCCTCCCTCAGACCCACCAGGCTCAGGCGCTCGCGCTGGGCCGACTCGTTCACGTAGTCCATCACCTGGTCGACGCTCAGCACGCCGACGACCTGGTTGTGGATGTTCACCACCGGCGCCGTGCGCAGGTCATATCGCTCGAACGCCTGCACGGCATCGCGCGCGGACTCGTCGGTGCGGAACGACACCGGCTCAGGCAACATCACGTCGCAGACCATCTCCTCAGGGTCATGGACCAGCAAGCGTTTGACCGGCAGCGCCCTTCAGCGAGCCGGCGCGATCGACGACGATGATCTGATCGATCTGTTCCGGCAGATCCTTGCGCTTGCGCAGGTAGCGCAGGACCACCTCGATCTCGATGTCGTCGCGCACGCTCAGGACATCGAGGTCCATCAGCGCGCCGACGCTGCCCTCGGGGAACGAGAGCACGTTCTGCAACTCGGCGCGATCCTTGCGGTCGAGCGAGTTGAACAGCTCGAAGACGGTGTCCCTGGGGAGGCTCGGGACGAGATCGGCGATCTCGTCGGAATCCAGGTGCTCGGCAGCGTCGATGATCTCCTTGCTCGGCATATCACCGAGCAGACCCTCGCGCACCGCCTCCGACAGCTCCAGCAGCACGGCGCCGCGCGCCTCCGGGCGGACGAGGCTCCACACCAGCCGACGCCGCTCCAGCGGCAGTCCCTCGAGCACGTAGGCGATGTCGGCCGGGTGGGACTGCTGCAGACGGCGCTCGACCTCGACGTGCTGCTGGCGCAGCAGGAGATCCATGACCAGCTCGTGGCGCGGGCTGTCCTGGCGGGCGGTCAGGTCGCTCACCATCTCCTGCTTGTTCAGCAGTTCCTCGATCTCCTCGAGAGTCACCCTCACGTCACGGGGGTGTTTCAGTTCCTCCTGCACGATCGCCGTCACGTTTGCCGCCCCACGCCCCGGTTCATCCCGCTGAGCCTCGCCAACGCGCCATTTTATTTCCGGCGCATGGGCCATGTGACACCATCGGCGGGAATTGTTCAATGATCCTCCCGCCCCTCCCCGAATCGCGGCGGCGCACGCCGCAGGCGCGGTGGCGATCCGCACCCTTTGCCGGTGCCGATCGCGCCGCTACACTGGTCGCATGAACAGCGCATCCGCCCAGCGTTTCGTCAGCGAGCTTTGGGACGACTCGGTGGTCCCCGAGCTCGTCGAGTACATCAGGATCCCCAACAAGTCACCGGCCTTCGACCCGGACTGGCAGGCGCACGGATACATGGAGGAGGTCGTGCGGCGATTCGAGCGCTGGGCGCGCGGCGCCGGCGTCCGCGGGCTGCAACTCGAGGTGGTGCGGCTGCCGGGCCGCACGCCACTCATGTATATGGAAGTCCCGGGGACCGGCAAGGGCACCGTGCTGCTCTACGGCCATCTCGACAAACAGCCGGAGATGAGCGGCTGGCGCGAGGACCTGGGCCCCTGGAAGCCGGTGATCGACGGAGATCGTCTGTACGGCCGGGGCGGCGCCGACGATGGCTACGCGATGTTCGCCTCGCTGACGGCCATCCGGCTGCTGCAGGAGCAGGACATCCCGCACGCGCGCTGCGTCGTGATCATCGAGGCCTGCGAGGAGAGCGGCAGCTTCGATCTGCCCTTCTACATCGAGGCGCTGCAGGAGCGCATCGGCGGCCCGTCGCTGGTCATCTGCCTGGACTCCGGATGCGGCAATTACGATCAGCTCTGGGTAACCACCTCCCTGCGGGGGCTCATCGGCGGAGTGCTCGAGGTGGAGGTGATGCGCGAGGGCGTGCACTCCGGCGCCGCCAGCGGCGTCGCCCCCGGGTGCTTCCGCATCCTGCGGCAGTTGCTGGAGAGAATCGAAACCGCCGAGGACGGGAGGATCGTCGCGCCCGAGTTTCACGTCGAGATACCGGCGCATCGGATCGCGCAGGCGCGCGTCGCCGCCGCCGTGCTGGGCGACGTGGCGCGCAAGTTCCCCTTCTCCCACGGCGTGCGGCCCGTCACCGAGGATGGCGCGGAGCTCATCCTCAACACGACCTGGCGGCCGGCGCTCGCCATCACCGGCGCGGGCGGGTTGCCGCCGATCGCGAACGCGGGCAACGTTGCACTGCCGGTGAACTCGGTCAAGGTCTCGCTGCGGCTACCGCCCGGCTGCGACGGCGGCAAGGCCTCGCAGGCCCTCAAGGCGTTGCTGGAGCGCGATCCGCCCTACAACGCCCGGGTGCGCTTCACGCCCGACTGGGCGGCGAGCGGTTGGAACGCGCCTGCCGAGGCGCCGTGGCTCACGCAGGCGCTGGAATCCTCCTCGCAGGCATACTTCGGGAAGCCCGCCGTCTACATGGGCGAGGGCGGCACCATCCCGTTCATGGCGATGCTGGGGGAGAGGTTTCCGGACGCGCAGTTCGTCATCACCGGCGTGCTGGGACCGCACTCCAATGCGCACGGTCCGAACGAATTCCTGCACCTGCCGACCGCGAAACGACTCACGTGCTGTGTCTCGGAGGTGCTCGCACAGCACCATCGGCAGATCCGCGCCTGAATCCATCGCGGCGGGCGGGGCTCCGGGCGTGGTGAAACTACAAGTGCTCACGGAGGCGGAAAACGAATGAAAGCCGGTGTCATCGGATTGGGTGCGATGGGCGCGCACATGGCCGTCAACCTCGACAAGGCCGGCCTGCTGGCGGCGATCTGGAACCGCACGGCGCAAAGGGCGGCGGCGCTGCCGGTGGGAGGCGACGTCCTGCGGGCGCGCTCGCCGCGGGAGGTCGCCGCCGCCGCGGACGTCATCCTCACCTGCGTCTCGCGCGACGCCGACGTGCTGGAGACGATCGATGCGATGATCCCCGGCATCCGACCGGAAGCGATCGTCTGCGACACCTCGACGGTCAGCGCGGCCACCGCGCGAGAGGCGGCGCGCAGGCTCGCCGCGCATGCGGCGCACTTCCTCGACTGTCCGGTCTCGGGCGGCGTCGAAGGCGCCCGCGATGCGACCCTCGCGATGATGGTCGGGGGGGACGAGGCGGCTCTGGAGCGGGCGCGGCCGCTGCTCTCGAGGATCGCGGCGAAGATCGTGCACATGGGGCCGAGCGGCAGCGGCCAGGCCACCAAGGCGGTCAACCAGATCATGTGCGCCGGCATCAACCAGGCCGTCACCGAGGCGCTCGCCTTCGGCGCCGCCATGGGACTGGACATGGAAAAGGTGATCGCGGTCGTCGGCAGCGGCGCGGCGGCCAACTGGTTCCTCGACAAGCGCGGCCGCACGATGGTCGCGGGCACCTACGCCCCGGGATTCAAGCTGGCGCTGCACCACAAGGACCTGACGATCGTGCGGGCGATGGCCAGGGACGGGATGACCGGCCCCCTCACCGTCGTGGATGCCACGCTCGCCGACTACGAGCGGCTCATGTCCGAAGGTCATGGCGACGAGGACATCTCCGCGCTCTACCGCCTGAAGCGTTCCCAGTACAGCTGACCCCCGGGCGGTGCGCGGCCCCGGAACTCCGCCCGTTCCCGGCGGACTAACAGCGTCGTAGCGCCAAGGTTGACGCCCCAGCGGCGTTGTGGAACATTGGCGCGCCGCTGCGGACCGCCATCGGCGGGCCTGGCCACAGCCAGCGGCAAACACCATGGATACTCGCTCAAATCCGGCACCGGGCGATGCCCCGGGCACAGAGAACCGGAACGGGAGCCTTTCATGTCATATGCAATTGAAGTCCAGAACCTGAGCAAGAGCTTCGGCAGCTTGCGCGCGGTACGGGATATCTCCTTCAACGTCACCCGTGGCGATGTGCTTGGATTCCTCGGCCCCAACGGCGCCGGGAAGTCCACCACGATGAAGATGATCACCGGCTTTCTCGAGCCCACCGCCGGGCGCGTGCGGGTCTGCGGCCACGATCTGCACGAGGAGCCCGTGCAGCTGAAGAGCAGGATCGGCTACCTCCCGGAGGGAGCGCCCGCCTACGGCGAGATGACGCCGGTCGGCTTCCTCGAGTTCGTCGGCGAGATCCGGGGGCTGCGCGGACGGCATCTCCAGGATCGCATCGACGACGTGATCCGGAAGATCCATCTCGAGGCGGTGCTCGAGCAGCGCATCGAGACGCTCTCGAAGGGCTACAAGCGGCGCGTCGGCCTGGCGCAGGCGATCCTGCACGACCCGGAGGTGCTGATCATGGACGAGCCTACCGACGGCCTGGATCCGAACCAGAAGCACGAGGTGCGCACGCTCATACGCGAGATGGCCAGCACCAAGGCGATCATCATCTCCACGCACATCCTGGAAGAGGTCGAGTCCGTGTGCACGCGCGCGATCATCATCGCCGGCGGCCGGCTGCTTTTCGAAGGGACGCCGGCGGAGCTGGAGGCGCGTTCGCGGCTGCACAACGCCGTCACGCTTTCGGTGAACCGCGATTCCTTCTCTGCACAGCGCGAGCTCAGCGCGCTCGAGAACGTCGAGAGCGTGGACATCGGGACCGACAGCAGCGGCAACACCCGCCTGACCGTCGTGCCCACCGCCGGCATGAACATCATCAACGAAGTGAGCGACTTCATCCGTAGCCGCGGCTGGACCACGACGGAATTCCGGGTGGAGGCCGGGCGCCTCGATGAGGTTTTCCGAACGATCACGACGCAGCAGGCGAGCGGGGGCGCGCGTACATGAAGAACATCCTGTCGATCTTCAAGCGCGAGCTGCGCGGCTACTTCGCCACTCCGGTGGCGTACGTGTTCATCGTGATCTTCCTGTTCCTGACCGGGATATTCACCTTCTACATCGGCGGTTTCTTCGAGCGCGGGCAGGCGGATCTCGAGCCGTTCTTCCGCTTCCACCCGTGGCTGTACCTGTTCCTCATTCCCGCCATCTCCATGCGCCTGTGGTCCGAGGAGCGCAAGAGCGGGACGATCGAGCTGCTGATGACGCTGCCGGTGACGCTGGGCGAGGCGGTGTTGGGCAAGTTTCTCGCGGCCTGGTGCTTCACGGCGATCGCGCTGACGCTGACTTTCCCGATGTGGATCACCGTCAATTACCTGGGCGACCCGGACAACACGGTCATCCTGTTCGGCTATCTCGGCAGCCTGCTGATGGCGGGTGGGTTTCTCGCCATCGGGTCATGCATTTCGGCACTGACGAAGAATCAGGTCATCGCCTTCGTCATCAGCGTGGTGATCTGCTTTCTGATCATCCTGAGCGGCTATTCCATCGTGCTGGATTTCTTCCGCGCCTGGGCGCCGCAGCCGGTGGTCGACGCGATCGGCTCCTTCAGCTTCCTGACGCACTTCGATTCCATCAAGAAGGGCGTGATCGACGCGCGCGACGTGCTGTACTTCGGCACCCTGATCGCATTCTGGCTGTACGCGAACACGCTGGTCATCAACGTCAAGAAGGCCAGCTAGGTCCGACGAGGAAAACGAGACATGAACACACGGTTACTGTCCGGCGGCGGCCTGCTGCTCGCGCTGGTGGCATTCCTGGCCATCAACATCATCGGCAACCAGACCCTCACCTCGATGCGCCTGGACGTCACGGAGAACAGGCTGTTCACGCTATCGCAGGGCACGCGCAACATTCTCGATTCGCTCAAGGAGCCGATAAACCTGCGCTACTACTTTTCCAACAAGCTGCTGGCCGGCTATCCGGAGCTGCAGACCTACGGCGTGCGGGTTCGCGATCTGCTCGAGGAGTACGCGAGCCGATCGGACGGACAGATCAAGCTCACCGTCATCGATCCGGAGCCGTTCTCCGAGGCCGAGGACCAGGCGGTGGCCTTCGGAATACGGCAGCTGCCCGTGAGCGAGGTAGGCGACATGGCCTATTTCGGCCTGGTCGGCACGAACTCCGTCGATCAGGAGATCGCGATCCCCTTCTTCGACCCGAGCCAGGAGCAGGCACTGGAGTATGACCTGACCAAGCTCGTCTACAACCTCGCGCACCCGAAGAAGCGCGTGGTGGGCGTCATCAGCGGCCTGCCGATCTTCGGCAGGCCGGATCCCTACGGCCGCCCGGCCCAACCTTGGACCGTGGTGCCGGTGCTGCGCGAGGCCTTCGACGTGCGCGAGCTGCGCGCGGACCTCATCAACATCGACAAGGACGTCGACACCCTGGTCGTTATCCATCCGGAGAACCTGTCGGAGGAGACGCAGTATGCGATCGACCAGTTCGTGCTGAAGGGTGGCAAGGCGATGGTGTTCGTCGACCCCTCCGCCGAGAACGACAGCACGGTCCCCGACCCGGCGAATCCGACGGTGCTGCCCGAGCACAAGTCGGATCTGCCCAAGCTGCTGCAGGCGTGGGGACTGAAGCTGCTGGAAGGCAAGGTCGCCGCCGACGCCGACGCGGCCATCCGCGTTTCCTACACCGGCAACCGCGGACCGCAGGAAATCGAGTATCTGCCGTGGCTGCACCTCGAGGAGAAGAACCTCAACCGCGAGGACTTCACCACCAGTCAGCTCAAGCTCGTCAATGTCGGCAGCGGCGGCGTGCTGCAACGGCTGGAGGGCGCCACGACCACGATCACCCCGCTGATCGAGACCGGCGGCAACTCGGGCCTGTTGGACGCCGAGGCGGTGATGATCGTGCGCGACCCTCGCGGCCTGCTCGAGAGCTTCGAGCCGGAGGGCAAGCCACTGATGCTCGCCGCGCGCGTAACCGGCAAGGTCAACTCGGCGTTCCCCGGCGGCAAGGTCGAGAAGGCCGGCCCGACTCCAGCCGGCCAGCCGGCCGATGGCGAGAAGGCGCAGACGGAATCGATCGTCAAGCCCAACCACGTCGAGGAGTCCGCCCAGCCCGTCAACCTCATCGTGGTGGCCGACACCGACATGCTCGCGGACAGTTTCTGGATACGCATGCAGCAGTCGATGGGCGTGCGCGTGCCCACGCCCTTCGCCGACAACGGCAATTTCCTGGTCAATGCCATCGACAACCTCGGCGGCAACAGCGACCTCATCAGCCTGCGCAGCCGCGGCAGCTCGAGCCGGCCCTTCACGGTGGTGGAGCA
>JAWLAN010000019.1:0-103925 GCA_041395385.1 Gammaproteobacteria bacterium | reverse complement strand
TGGCTTCCGCCCCGGCGGGGCGGTCTGGCCGCCCCCCATCGCCTGACGATGCACCCCGGGGCGGTGGCGGTGACGGCACGCCCCGGCGAGACGCTGCTCGAGGCCGGACTGCGCGCCGGCCTCACCCTGCCTTACGACTGCCGTTCCGGCGGCTGCGGCGTGTGCGTGTGCACGGTGCTCAACGGCCGCGTGGATCAGGGCAATTACCAGCCGGCCGCTCTCACCGAGGCGATGCGCGCGCGCGGCCAGACACTGATGTGCTGCGCCACTGCGCTCGAGGACGTCGAGCTCGAGGTCGACGTCGAGTCGCTGTCAGCCGCCGACGCGACGCAGCGCATGCACGGCGTCGTGGAGAGCATGGAGCGGCTCGCGCCCGACGTGATTCGGCTATGGGTGACGCTGCCCGAGGCCCGGCGCCTGGATTTCACCGCCGGTCAATACATCAACATCCTGCTCGAGGACGGCGCCAAACGCGCCTTCTCCTTCGCCAACCCGCCGCACGACAACGCCCGCATCGAGCTGCACGTGCGGCTGGTGCCCGGCGGACGGTTCACCACGCACGTCTTCGAGCGCATGCGTCCGGGCGACCCGATCGAGTTCGAGGGGCCGATCGGCCGCTTCACTCTGAGCGAGAGCGACCGGCCCATCCTGTTCATCGCCGGCGCCACCGGCTTCGCCCCCATAAAGAGCATCGTCGAGGACGCCTTCCGGCGCGGTATCCGCCGTCAGATGTGGCTGTACTGGGGCGTGCGCGAGCGCAAGGACCTGTACATGGCCGATCTGGCCGAGCGCTGGCAGCGCGAGCATCCGAACTTCCGCTTCGTGCCGGTGCTGTCGGATGCCGGGGACGACACCGGCTGGCAGGGCCGCCGCGGGCTGGTGCATGAGGCGCTGCTGGCCGATCACCCGGACCTGGCCGGCTTCGAGGTCTATGCGTGCGGTTCGACGCGGATGGTGGAGGCCGCCGTGCCGGACTTTCTCACGCACGGGCTCGCCGAGCAGTTCTGCTTCTCGGACGCCTTCACGCCGACGCCGGCGCCGCAGCCGGCGGTACCGCCGGCATGATCGCCGGCCCTGCGGAAGGAAGGGTCAGACAGCGCGGCGCGGCTTGCAGTCTCGCGTCAGAGCTCCGGCCGGCGCCACAGCCACACGGCGACGCAGGCCATGAACGCGGGCACGGCGAACTGCACCCACGGCGGCAGCGCCGACATGGCGATCACGGTTGCGCTGGCGACCATCATCGCCGTGGCTGTCCATTTTGCGCGCCGCGGCACCGCGCCGTGATCGCGCCATCGGCGGATGGCCTGTCCGTGCCGGCGGTGGTTGAGCAGCCAGGTCTCCAGCGCCGGCCAACCGCGGCCGCCCGCCCACGCGGCCACGAGCAGGAAGGGAACGGTGGGCAGACCGGGCAGCGCGACCCCGAGCATGCCGAGCGCCACGCTGACGAGTGCCAGCGCTCGCCAGAGGAGCAGGCGCAGACCGTACGGCAATGCTCGCGGCTTCACCGCTGCCCGCGCCGGGACGACGGCGGACCGCGTCACGCCGACTTCACGAAGTCGATGACGATCGCGCCGGGCTCGCGTTGGCGGTAACCGATCGTCACCGAATCGCCATAACGCGCTGCCAGCTGCTCCAGCAGCGGCAGCGGGTCGTGATCGTTGACGAAACGCATGGTCTCGCCCGGGCGCAGGGCGTCCAGCGCCCCGAAGATGGCGGCGTGGCGGAAACGCTTGGCGATGCCGCGCGCGTCGAACGGATAGGTCGCGTCGGCAGTAAGGTGCAGGTGGGTGTTGCTCATGGCCCGCGCCCTCAGCCGCAGTGGCCGCAGCAGTCGCGGCCGGTCTTGGCGATGCGCACCCGCCAGGTGCCAGGCCCGTGCTCGAGGTAATCCCAGCTGAACTGGCCATGGCGCTCGGCCAGCAGCTGCCGATAAAGCGGGCGCGGATCGTGGTCGTTGACCAGTTCCATCGTCTCACCGGCCCGCAGGCCGTCGAAGGTGGAGAAGATCAGCGGGTGCCGCGCGGGCGGCGCAACGGTGCGGACGTCAATGGTGATGCTCATCGGGCAGGCTCCTGGGACGAGGATAAAGATGTATCCGGGATGGACCTAACATAGACGCGGCGCGGTACCTGCGGCCTTGTCCTGGATCAAGGCATCCCGGCCATGCCGCCCCTGCCGCCGGCGCCGGAGCGGGCAATGCCAAGCCCCCGGGTTGGAACCGGACCACGACTTGAAGATGCTGAACGAACGCGAGACCCATGCAAACCCCGGTGCCGACGGCCCGCCTGTAACGGGCAGCGTCTCCCTCGCCACCGAACCGTGCCCGGGCTGCAGCACCCGGCGAACACCGCGTGCCTGTGCCGCCGGCCGCCAACGGCGGCGCCGCGAAGGAGGGCCGGCGCGGGCCCGGATGCCTCGGCCGTCATGCGCGGCAAGCCCCGCCGGCCCGCCGCACGCAATCCTGGAGCCCCGGGCATGCGCCTGACGGTAATGACCGATTACGCGCTGCGCCTGCTGATGTATGTCGGCCAGCGCCCCGGACGGCTTTGTACCATCGCCGAGGTGGCCCAGGCCTATGGCATCTCCGAGGCGCATCTGATGAAGGTCACCCACCAGCTCGGCCGCGGTGGCTTCCTGGAAACCCTGCGCGGCAAGGGCGGCGGCATACGGCTGGCGAACGACCCCGCGAAGATCAACCTCGGCGCCGTGGTGCGGGCGATCGAGCCGGACTTCGCGCTCGTGGAGTGCTTCGAGACCTGCAACCGCTGCACGCTGAGCGGACATTGCCAGTTGGCGGGCGTGGTCTCGGGGGCGCTGGGCGCGTTCCTCGCGCACCTGGAGGCGCATACGCTCGCCGACCTGCTGCAGCCGCGCGGCGGGGCCCGCGTCGCGGCACCGTAGCGCGCCGGGCGCGGTCACGTCGCCGAGCGCGAGCGCGCCCCGCGATCGGGGGAGGATTCAGCGTGCGGCGCTGCGCAGCGGGGTATTCGGGGTAGTGACGGGGGTTTCGGCTGTCGCCGCGAGGGCGTCGTTCATCGCCGTGTAGGCCTTGTTCAGTGTCGCGGCGGTGTCGCCCATGGCGTCGGTGACGACCTTGCGATTGGACGCGCCGCCGGGCCAGCGGTCGATGATGACGCCGAGGGCAATCTCGCACAGGCGCTCCGCGCGCAGGAGGTTGTTGTCCTCGTTGACGGCCTTCTGCAGCAGCTGCGAGAGGCGCCTCTCCAGCGCGAGGACCTGCGGGTGCGTGGTGCGGTCGACGGCCTGCACCACGTCGACGAAGCTCATCATGTCCTCGAGTCCGGCGGTGTTCATGAGCCCCATGGTCCGATCCATGGTGCGCTCCCGCGCGGCAATGTCGCGCGTCGGATTGAACATGTCGCCCACCGATTCGGCGAACTGCGCCGCGACCTCCTCCTGGATCGCGGCCTGCGCCAGCGCCAGCGTGGCGCGGTCCTCCTCCAGCCGGCGCCGGAATGCCGGGTGCCTCTCCGCACTGGCCTGTTCGATCAGCGTCTCATCGATCCTCGCGACGAGCGCACGCATCCATTGCGCGCCATGCTCGCCGGCGATCGCCCTGCAAGCCTGGACGGGGGTTCTTATCGTCGTCACCGGGACGGGCGCCCCGGCCGCTTGCGCGTCCGTTGCGGCCGATGTCGGGGAACGGGAGATCGAGGGGGCGCCCCCGCCGGACAGGCGCGCGAGCAGGTGCGCCTGCACCTCCGCGGCAATAGGCGCCGTGAGAGTGACCCTGAAAGCGCGCCCGGCCACACCCGCCACCGTGCCGCGAAGGCTCAGCAGATGCCATTTGCGCTCGATGAAGCAGGAGAGGTTGACGAGCAGCGTGCGCGCGCCGGCGTCCCGTTCGCCGAGGGCCGCGTCGTGGGCCACGACCAGCGACAGTTCCTCTCCGTTCACGCCCGTGAGCCAGCAGGCCATTCCGTGTCCACCGATACCCGTCACCAGCGCCCCGATGCGTGGGCTGGTCTT
This sequence comes from Gammaproteobacteria bacterium, assembly GCA_041395385.1. Classification (GTDB taxonomy): domain Bacteria; phylum Pseudomonadota; class Gammaproteobacteria; order JAJPIJ01; family JAJPIJ01; genus JAJVHZ01. The sequence continues at coordinate 99,935 of JAWLAN010000019.1, read as the reverse complement.
CCGCGTCTCTTCGCGCTGGCTGCTCATGGTGGTCCTTTCCCGGTCGCTCCCAATTCCGTTCATTGCAGATCCTTCAAGGGCCTTGCAAGGGCCTTGAAACGGTGGCCTCGAGCATTGATCGGCCCGAACGGAGGGAAACTTTAGGACCGACGGCGCCCGCGCCGCGTCCTGGACGAAGCAGCCGTGCGCGGGCAGCGCGCGGCCGCGTGCTGGCGAGGCGCCGGAGCGGGCCACGCCGGCTGCATCGCCGCGGCATGGCACCGCGCTCCTACAAGGCCAAGGTCGTGTAGGAAGCGAGCCAACGTGACCGCCTCCCCACCGCCCGCGCGGAGTTACGCAACTCGCAGATTCATAACGCAAAACTGCCGTCCTACGCGTCAGGATATTGGCGCCCCTGCGTGTGATTTCAATCACATTTTGCCGGCCACCCAATCCCGTAGCCTTATCAACCATAACAACAGTCGGCCGTTATAAGCCTTGCGCATCCACCCAAGGACCGCTGAGCACGCATCGCGCCGCTGAGTCTTGGTCGCTGCATGCGTACTCGAATATCACCAACGACATACTAAAGAAGGACAGGTCCCACATGACGAGAAAACACCAACGCCCCGCCATGGTGCGGGCAGCAATCGTTGCGGCGCTGATGGCGCCGCTGGGCGCTCACGCGGCAACCTACTGGCTGAACGTCACCAAACCCACGACCGGGCTCGTCTCCTCGACCCCGAAGGCGATCTATTGCGGCGCGGTCGACGGCCGCTCGTGGCTGGCCGGCGAGTGCAGCAAGAGTTTCACCGGCGGCACCATCGTCACGTTGAAGGCCACGCCGAAGGCCGGCTATGCCTTCTCCGCCTGGTCGGGTGCGTGCACGGGCAAGGCGACCACCTGCTCGGTGACCATGAACACGACCAAGAAGGTCACCGCGACCTTCGTCGCCGCGACCACCACGCCGACGCCAACCCCAACGCCCACACCCACACCCACACCCACACCCACACCCACACCCACTCCTACGCCGACGCCCGAGCCGGAGCCCACGCCGACGCCGACACCCACCCCTACTCCGACTCCAACGCCTGAACCGCCGCCGCCCACCGGCGCGGAGATCGCGGTGCCCGGCGGCACCGCGACGGTGACGCTAAACCAGGCCGGCAAGGTCTACAAGCTGACCGGCAATCTCACCACCCCGGGACAGGCTGTCCGGATCACGGCGAGCGACATCACCTTCGATCTCAACGGCTACACCATCACCTACAACAACGCCGCGAGCAGCTCGCGCGTGCGCGGCATCGAGACGGCAACCTTCGCCGACAACATCACCATCATGAACGGCACGGTGGTGCAGGGCGCGGGCAAGACGGCGGGTTCTCCGGCCATCTTCCTCACCGGCTCGACCTCCACGCCCGGCAAGTTCATCGTCCATGACATGGTGATCCGCACCACCGGCTTCCAGTCCAACGGCATCATGAACTCGCAGGGCTACAGGTTCACCGGCTCGCAGATCTACCGCAATTACGTCGAGGTGCTGGGCGGGACGACCTCGCTCGATGGCAGCGGCGCCGATCCGATCTACGTGAGCGGCGGCGGGAACACGGCCGGCATCAGCATCCACGACAACGTCCTGGTCAACGGTCACCGCGGCATGCAGATCATCTATACCGGCACGACCACCGCGAGCACGCCCCGCTCGCAGATCTACGGCAATCGAATCCAGCAAAAGCGCAGCCCGGGCAGCAAGGCGCCCTACGGCATGCTGCTGGCCAAGGCCGACAACTTCGACATCTACGAAAACCAGATCGTCTCGGACGACGGCCGCGGCATCATTCTCGACGGCTGGGAGAACGGCACCTCCAACGGCGCCAACGGCAACCGCGTATTCCGCAACCGCATCGACGTGCAGTACTCCGCGGTCGCCACCTCGGGCGGTTATGTGGAGAACAACATCTACGGCATCCGCGATCGCTACGGCAGCGGCAGCAACACCTTCGACAGCAACGTCGTCATGGTAGCCAACGGCATCTCCGGCACGATCAACGGCTTCTTCATCGGCTCGGATTCCGCCGACTCCTACATGACCGGGCTGGTGGCCAGCAACAACACGGTGATCGCGCGCAACGGCGGCGTGAGCGGCAACCGCCCGATCGCCTTCGCCTTCTCCTCGACCACCGAGGCCAAGGTGCTCAACAACAAGTACCAGGCACCGACCTTCCTCTCCGGCGCCGGCTCGGTGGCGTCGCTCACCAACACCGGCAATACGGTGTTCGCGCCGCCGGCGACGACGCCAGCCGTGCCGACGGGCCTGAAGATCCGGAAGATGCTGGACTCCTGGCTCCTGTCCTGGAACGACAACGGCCAGGCCGACGTGCTCGAGTACGTCGTCTACCGCGACGGCGTCAGGCTGCCCATCTCCACCCGCGGCGGCACCTTCTACGTCGACCAGGGCGTTGGCGGCACGCACAGCTACGCGGTGAGCGCGGTGAACCTCGCCGGCGCGGAGAGTGCAAAGTCCGCGGCGGTGTCCACCGCGAACGCGAGCATCGCCTGGAAGTAGGCGAGCCGTCCTACGCGGAGAAAACGGCGCTTCGGCGCCGTTTTTTTTTGGCTCCATCTATCGACCCGGGGCGCGCGAACCGCGCACGGGCGATCGGCGGGCTACGGGACGCCGCGTCGCGCGCGCCGCCGGCCGGTTCACCCGCTGGGCGATCGTTACGGGTAGAATCTGCGCCGTGACACCCATCATCGCCGTCTCCAACCTGTCGAAGACCTATGCCTCCGGGTTCCAGGCCCTGAAGCGCATCAACCTGGAGATCCGCCGCGGCGAGATCTTCGCCCTGCTCGGTCCTAACGGCGCCGGCAAGACCACCCTCATCAGCGTCGTCTGCGGCATCGTCAACCCGAGCGAGGGCGAGGTGCTGGTCGACGGCAGGGACATCGCCGCGGATTACCGCACCGTGCGTTCGATGATCGGCCTGGTGCCGCAGGAGCTCACGACGGACGCCTTCGAGTCGGTGTGGGCGACCACCAGCTTCAGCCGCGGCCTGTTCGGCAGGCAGCCCAACCCCGCGCACATCGAGAAGACGCTCAGGGACCTCTCTCTGTGGGAGAAGAAGGACAGCCGCGTCATGACGCTGTCCGGCGGCATGAAGCGCCGGCTGCTGATCGCCAAGGCGCTCTCGCACGAACCGCAGATCCTGTTCCTCGACGAGCCGACCGCCGGGGTCGACGTCGAGCTGCGCAAGGACATGTGGAACATCGTCCGCGCCCTGCGCGACTCCGGCGTCACGATCATCCTGACCACGCACTACATCGAGGAGGCCGAGGAGATGGCGGATCGCGTCGGGGTGATCGCCAAGGGCGAGCTGCTGCTGGTCGAGGGCAAGGAGGCGCTGATGCGCAAGCTCGGCCGCAAGCAGCTCACGCTGCAGCTGCGCGAGCGACTGGCGGAGATCCCGGCTGCGCTCGCCAGGTACCGGCTCGAGCTGGGCGCGGAGGGCAACGCGCTCGTCTACACCTACGACACGCAGGCCGAGCGCACCGGCATCACCGCGCTGCTGGACGACATGGGGACGGCCGGCATCGGCTTCGTCGATCTGCACACCGACCAGAGCTCGCTCGAGGACATCTTCGTCGACCTGGTGAGGAGAACGCGATGAATCTCCAAGCGGTCCGCGCGATCTACCACTTCGAGATGGCGCGCGCCTGGCGCACGCTGATGCAGAGCATCGTCTCCCCGGTGCTCTCGACCTCGCTGTACTTCATCGTCTTCGGGGCGGCGATCGGCACACGCATCACCGAGATCGACGGCGTGAGCTACGGCGCGTTCATCGTGCCGGGCCTCATCATGCTGTCGCTGCTGACGCAGAGCATCTCCAACGCCTCCTTCGGCATTTACTTCCCGCGCTTCACCGGCACGATCTACGAGCTGCTCTCCGCGCCGGTCTCGCCGCTGGAGATCGTGCTCGGCTACGTCGGCGCAGCCGCCACCAAGTCGGTCATCCTCGGCCTCATCATCCTGGCCACGGCGGGCCTGTTCGTGCCGCTGCGCATCGAACATCCGATCTGGATGATCTTCTTCCTGGTGCTGACGGCTTTCACCTTCAGCCTGTTCGGTTTCATCATCGGCATCTGGGCCGACGGTTTCGAGAAGCTGCAGGTGATCCCGCTGCTCGTCATCACGCCGCTCACCTTCCTCGGCGGGACCTTCTACTCCGTGAACATGCTGCCGCCGTTCTGGCAGACGGTCAGCATGTTCAATCCCGTGGTCTACCTGGTGAGCGGTTTTCGCTGGAGCTTCTACGAGCTCGCCGACGTGAACGTGGGCCTGAGCGTGGCGGCGACCCTCGGCTTCCTCGGCCTGTGCCTGGCGGCGGTCTGGTGGATCTTCCGGACCGGCTACCGCCTGAAGGCCTGAGACCTCGCGCTGAGTAATCCATGATCGTCCGCGACCGTCCTTCCGCCGTCCGCCTGCTGCTCACCCTGCGCGGTTCCATCCTGGGCGACATCTGGAAACCGCTGCTGTTCAGCATCGCGGTGGCGACGGTGATCACCCTGGTCGGCGGCCGCATACTGGGCGTGAAGGTGCACCTGGACGTGGCTCCATTCACGCTCATCGGCATGACGCTCGCCATCTTCCTCGGCTTCCGCAACAACGTCTGCTACGAGCGCTACTGGGAGGCGCGCAGGCTCTGGGGCGATCTCGCCGTCGCGTGCCGCAACCTCGCCCGCCAGGCCTCCACGCTGATGGCGCCGCCGCCGGGCGAGCCCGAGGCCGCGCGCACGCTCGTCTACCGCGTCATCGCCATTGCGCACGCGATGCGCCACGAACTGCGCGGCAGCTCGCTGGCCGCGGACCTGCAGCCGCTGCTGGACGCCGACACGCTGCGCCGGGTGTGCGCGGCACGCAGCCCCACCACCGCGATGATCGCCGAGACCGCCCGTCAACTGCAGGGCTGCCGCGAGCGGGGCTGGATCAATCCCGTCCTTGCGCCGGTGATGGAAACCCAGCTCGCCGCCATGAGCGCGGCCTTGGCGGGTTGCGAGCGTATCAAGACCACGCCGGTGCCGTTCGCCTACACGCTGCTCATGCACCGGACCATCTTCGTGTATTGCGTGCTGGTGCCGTTCGGTCTGCTCGACAGCTGCGGCATGGCCACGCCGCTCATCGCCGCTGTCCTGGCGTACACCTTCTTCGGCCTGGACGCCGTGGGCACGCAGATCGAGGAACCTTTTGGAACCCAGCCCTATGCCCTGCCGCTGGCCGCCGTGTGCCGCACCATCGAGATCGACCTGCGGCAGGGGCTGGGCGAGACCGACGTGCCGCCGCCGCTGCAGCCGATCAATTACGTGTTGAGCTGAGAGCGCGCGCCGAATCGCCGGCGGCGCGGCCGGAGCGCGCAGCGCCTCGCCCGCCGCGCCGCGGTCTACTCCTTCGGCGCCTGCGCGGTTCGGTATGCGTCGAGAAACTCGCGGATGCGCTCGGCCGGGATGCCCATGTTCGCGCCGCCGAACTCCGCCATGATGGCGGCATTGACGGCGATGACGCGCCCGTCGAGATCGAACACCGGCCCGCCGCTGCCGCCGAAGGTCGTCTCGGCATCGTAGACCACGGCGTCGCGGGTCGCCTGACCGACGATGCCACGGGTCGCCAGCGGCTTGATGTAGCCGGCCTCGGAGAGCCGCTGCGCGACGGTCCAGTAGTCGACCGGGCCGTTCGGCGTGATCGACTTGAGGAAATCGGGGCTGGCCCGGGCCACCAGCGCCTGCAGGCCGGCGGGATAGCCGAGCAGGATGACCTCGTCGCCCGGCTGCGGCGAGCGTTCCCGCAACGCAAGCGGCGCCGATGCCGGCGGCGCGTCCGCGGCCCGCAACAGCGCCAGATCGGCCTGCTCATCGGCGTAGAGCGTCTCCACCGGACGGCGACCGGTGCTGTCGGCATAATACGCGTAGAGCGCGAGGATCCTCGGCCTGAGGCCGCGGCCGTGCGCGATGTCCGCACCCGGGTCCCGCAGCCACGGTTCGATCACGTGACGATTCGTGATCAGCAGCCCGGGCTCCGCCACGGCGAACGCGGTGCCCGAGAAGACCAGCTCGACCACCTTGCCCTCGTCACCGACCTCGAAGTACGAGACCCCCGACTGCCGCTCCAGCGAGCGGAGCATCCGGCCGCTGGCCGGATCGACGAAGCCGTAGGACCCGAGCAGGAGCACGACCGAGGGAGTGGCCTGCGCGATGATGCGGTAGGCCCTGCCGGGACTCTCTTCGAGCTCGGCCAGCCGCGCCAGCGTGTCCGCGAGCCGGGTGTTGACCTCGGCCTTCAACGCCAGCAGATCCTTCATCGTCAGGCTGTCGATGTCCTGGCGCGCGAGCTTCGCCTCGATGCTGGTGATGCGTTGCTCCTCCGTCGCCACCCGCTTCTGCAGGCGCACGCTCTGGGCGATCAGCATCACGATGCTGGCCACCAGTATGGTGATGATGACGACGACCCAGATCCGGAACCACAACGTCGTCTGCGTGGCGAGATCGCGGGTGACGTTGCCCAGGAAGGTGGAGATCCTGCCGAGTCTGGACAGCCCGTCGGCCTGCGCGCCGTCGTAGGAATCGGCGATCGCCTCCGCGAAGGTCTTCCTCGATGCGGTTCCGGCCGGATGGATCCGGTAGCGGACGACGGGCCCGCGGTGCCCGATCTCCAGCAGGTCGCCCGCCTTGAGCACGCGCGTGCCCGTGACCTGTTCGCCATTGACGTAGACGGCGCGCTCGGGGCCGGCGGCGACCTCGAAGGTGTTGGCGATCCGATGCAGGCTCGCGTGGTACTTCTGCGCGCGCCTGTCATCCGGGGGCAGGAAGGAGAGCGCCTCGTCCGGATGCATGACGATGCGGTAGGCCTTCAGTACCAGCGGTTCGCTGTGCCCCCGGCGCGGACCGGAAAGGATCACGGCCACAGGCACCATCTCCGCGACATCAGGACTGTCTTTTGAGCGAACCGAAGGCAAGGCCGGCCCCGTCTGTTGGAATTCTGTTGTTAACGACCCCCGCTTCACCTCGCGATTCCAGGCCCGGGAAGTATAAACCTTCCCCGCGCGACGCGGACCTCGTGGCGGTGACGCGCACGAAGCGCGGGCGGCGGGTGTCGCCCCGGGGCAGGCGGAACACTTATCATGCGCGCAGCGTCGCGGCATCGGCGCCGCGCGAACCCGCCCTGCACGCTGGGCTGGCTGAAGGGGACTCATGCACACGGACATACTCATCGTCGGAGCCGGACCGACCGGCCTGATGCTCGCGAATCAGCTCGGGCGTCGCGGCATACGCGCGATGATCATCGATCGGCATTCCGGGCCCGCGCAGCAGACCCGCGCGATGGCCGTGCAGGCGCGCACGCTCGAGATCTATGCGAAGCTCGGCATCATCGAGGAGGCGCTCGCGCTCGGATTCCAGGCCGGCGCCGCCAACCTGTGGGCCAACGGCCGATGGACGGCGCGCGTCCCGCTGGGCGACATCGGCCGGGAGCTCAGCCCCTACCCGTTCGTGCTGATGCTCGGGCAGGACGACAACGAGCGGATCATGGGCGCGAAGCTGCGCGACTGGGACGTGGCCGTGCAGTGGAACACCGAGCTCGTCGCCCTGCAACAGTACCCCAATCGGGTCGAGGTCACGCTCCGGCAGCCGGACGGGAGCACGAGGGAGCTCGAGGCGGCGTGGGTGGCCGGATGCGACGGCGCGCGCAGCGCCGTGCGCGAGCTCAACGGCATCGGCTTCCCGGGGGCGCCCTACGAGCAGGTGTTCTTCGTCGCGGACACCGCGGCGAGCGGGCCCATGAAGCCGGGCGAGCTCAACGTCTACCTGTGGCGGGACGGATTCCACCTGTTCTTCCCGATGCGCGGGACCGACCGCTGGCGTGTGATCGGGATCCTGCCCCCTCATCTGCGCGCGCGCGACGACCTTGCCTTCGAAGAGGTGATCCCGGCGATACGGCAGGAGGCCGGGACCGCACTCGAATTCCGCCAGTGCAGCTGGTTGTCCACCTATCGCATACATCACCGCGCCGCGGAGCGATTCCGCGATCGGCGCTGCTTCCTGCTCGGCGACGCCGCCCACATCCACAGCCCCGTGGGCGCGCAGGGCATGAACACCGGACTGCAGGATGCCTACAACCTCGCGTGGAAGCTCGCCCTCGTGCTCGGCGGCCGCGCCGAACCCGGACTGCTCGCCTCCTACGAGCAGGAACGGCTGCCGGTCGCGCGCCGCCTGCTGCAGACCACCGACCAGGCGTTCACGCTGGTGGTCTCCGACAGCCGGATCGCGAGCCTGCTGCGCACGCGCGTCATGGCGCGACTCGCGGCCCTGGCGATGACCATGGAACCGGTGCGCCGGCTCGCCTTCAGGACGATCTCCCAGATCGGTGTGCGCTATCCGCGCAGCTCGTTATCGCAGACCCGCGCCGGAGTGAAGAACGGCGCGCCCGTGGCCGGCGACCGCTTCCCCTGGCTGAGGCTGAAGCTGCGCACGCACGGCGCGGCCGAGGATCTGTACCGGCAGCTCGATGATTTGCACTTCCACCTGCTGGTGTTCGGGCAACCGCTGCCGGCGGGGACGGCGGCCGGCTACGCAGACCTGGTGCAGATCCATGCGGTGCCCGCGGACGCGGACAATGAGAGGGAGCTGGCACGCGCGGGGATCGCCGGGCCAACCTATTACCTGCTGCGTCCAGACGGCTATATCGGGCTTGCGGGGACGGAGCTCGATGCCGGCGCGGTCTCCCGCTACCTGGCGGGGCGCCACCTGCACGCCGTGCGTGGCGACGGCGTACCCCGGACTTAGAGGACCGGCGCGGGACTCAGCCGTCGGTCGGCGTGGTGCCGCCGGAGGGAGCGGGTGCCGTGGCGGCGTAGTGCACCTGCGCGGCGTCCTCGAGCCGCGGGGTGTCGAACGCGCCCATGAAATAGAGCGCCAGCGCCACCACGCCGGCCAGGAACTTCGCCACCATCCGCCGCCTCACCGCCCGCACCATCGCACACCTCTGCCGCACTACTGTCTGACACTTCGCCGTGAGTGCCACGGCTCCTGGGCAGGAACATGCAGCCGGCGTGCCTACTCAAAACGAGCTCACGAGCGCGCAATACGCCTCGTCGCCCGCCGGTCGAGAAATCAGAAATACGAACAGAAACGGGCAGTTGCCGGGCGAGCGGCGCCAGGTGGGGAGCGCGTGCGCGCGGCCCGGCCCGTCGGAAACCTGACGAAGGACGTCGCGACCCGTCACGGCAGACGGATCCCTGTCGCCCCGAACGGACGTATCTCGCGGTGCGGAAGGAGGTTCGGGGCCGCGGGCCGCGGACGATCCTCAGGCATCCTGAGCGTCCGTATCGCCGGCAGGGATCGCGCCGTCGCAGCCGGCGGTCCTGGCCGCGCACCCGGCCTCCTCGTCGGCGGGGCGGATGGCACCGGCGCACCGGAGTTGCCCGGAGGGATCGGCGAGGCAGACGCGACATGGGAGCAGACCGGCCGCACGACGGCGCCGCGAACGTCGCACCCCGAAGATGAACGCGATATCCATAATGCTTGCCAACTGCGCACGCAGCCAGCATAGTGGCACGGTCGAATTCGAATTGGGTCAGTCCGCAGCAGTCCCTTCGGGACGCGGTCTCTGGTTTTCTCCCATTGATAATTTGATGCCGCGCATACTCTCGTGCGCGGCGACCGTCGATGGAGGCGCCATATGCCTATCGGTACCGTTAAGTTCTTCAATGCCACCAAGGGGTACGGTTTCATTCAGCCCGAAGACAAGTCCAAGGACGTCTTCGTGCACATCTCGGCGGTCGAGCGCGCCGGCCTCGGCACCATCACCGAGAACCAGAAGCTCTCCTACGACGTCGAGCAGGGACAGAACGGCAAGTCCTCGGCCGTAAATCTGAAGGCCGTCTGACAGCCGCTGCAGTTCCTCGCGCGGGGGCGGCGTCCGCTGCCCTCGTGCTCACCCGCGCTTTTCCACGGTTAAGAGCGCCGATCGCGATGCGGTCCGGCGCCGGAGACACTCGTTATGGCAAAAGAGGCAATGATAGAAATGGACGGGACCGTCAGCGAGGTGCTTCCGGACACGCGCTTCCGCGTAAAGCTGGACAACGGCCACATCGTGATGGCGTACGTCGCCGGCAAGATGAAGAAGCACAGGATCCGCATCCTCACCGGCGACAAGGTGAGCCTCGAGATGTCGCCCTACGATCTCAGCAAGGCTCGCATCAACTTCCGGCACAAGGACGAGAACCCGCTGGCACGACCGCCGGTCCGGCCGCAGTTTCGGCGCCGTTAGATCGACGGCGGGTGACTGACTCCGTTGCTCAGGAGGGTGTCGGAGACCTTCCTGCGAAGATGGGCTACGGGTAGAAGATGCGCAGGCCCGCGGAGATCGACACGTAATCGGGGGAGAGCTCGCCCGGTTGCCCGCTGACGGTGACCTCGGTTTCAAACAGCGTGGTGTATTTCACCTCGAGGCCCACCGCCACGTTCTTCTGGATGAAGTACTCGGCACCTCCGCCCAGCACGAACACTCCGGACATGTCGTTGTCGCCGCCGAATCCGGTCACCGAGAACGGCTGATCGCGATCGCCGGTCTCGCCGAAGCCGACACCGCCGCCGGCGAGCACGTAGGGGCTGAAGCGATCGTCGAACATCGGATAGCGCGCCCGGCCTAAAATCGCGCCGGTGTAGACCGGGTAGCCGGTGACGCTTCCGAGCGTGCTGGAGGTGATCTGCGCGCGCGCGAGCTCGATGGCGAACTCCGCGCCGAGATAGCGGTTGAAGTTCACGCCCAGCGCGCCGTTGCCGAGCGGACCCGAGGTGCGTTCGATCGCGATCCCCGGGATCGTGTGCCGATCGGTGAAGTAGGCCTTGCCGGCCCGCAGCGCGAGGTAGCCGCGCATCTCGTCGCTGTCGCGGCCGGGGTCGGATCGCGAGGCCCGCGCGCGCTCGCCCGCGCCGAGGCTGTCGAGGTAGACACGCAGACCGCCGCTCAGCACCACCTGGTCGTTCGACAACTCCGGCCGCTGCGCCCCGAGGCGCACGCTCGGATCGAGCCCGAAGTAGTACTTCGCCTGCGCCGTGAGCGCGATGTTGTCCACGAGGAAGTAGTCGAAACCGCCGCCGAACACGCCCAGCGCGTCGTAATCGCTGCCGCCGCCGTCGAACGTGAAGTCCTCGCGCCCGCTGAACTCACCCAGCCCCACGCCCCCGCCCGCCATCGCGAAAGGCACCAGCCGATCGTTCCACAGCGGATGACGGTACATGATCTGTCCGAGCATGATCGCGGTCGAGTAATCGCCCGCCTTGGATCCATCGGCCTCGCGCAGATTGGTCTTGACGTAATCCAGCGAATACTCGAACGCCCAGTGGCGTCCGAACTCGACGCCGAAACCCGTTCCCAGCGCCGGCTCTTCGGAGGGAGACTCCAGTTCGAGCCCGGGAGTGTCGTCGGGCTGCGTGTAGAGGGCCTTGCCGTAGTGGAAATGCAGATAAGGCCGGATGTCCGGCTCAGCGAAAGCCACCCCCGGCGCCGCCATCAGCAGCACCAGCAGGGCCCGGGTTTCCGTCCAATAGAATCTCATCAGCCGGTCAATAGCATACATGCACTTTTTAGAATTGGCGATACATCACGCATCCGGGCACGGGTCGCTCCCCAGCCCAACGACGATGCATGCCTCGAGAGAGTGTCAGCGCACTGGGGAGTTCAATCGCGCCGACAGGGTCTGCGGGGATATGGGGCCGCAACGCCGTGCACCATCGATGCATGCCCGCACGCGGCCAGCGACATCGGGCACGGAGATCGGAACCGCGCTTCGCGGTGCAGTCGTGGGTTGTGGAGACCGTGCGGTCAGGAAGTCTTCGCCGCCGCGGATGCGGCGCTCTCCGCGCTCTGCTCCGGCACGGTCGTCAGGGCCTGGTGCACGGCCTGTATCAACTGAATGGTCGACACGGGTTTGCAGAGAAACCGCGTGATGCCGAGGGCGATGGCCGTCTCTTCGTCGACCTTGCTGCTGAAGCCCGTGCACAGGATGACCGGGATGCCCGGCTTCTCTTCCATGACGGCGCAGGCGAGTTTGTCGCCGCTCAGTCCCGGCATCGTCTGATCGGTCACCAGTACGTCGAACTCCTCCGGGGCTGCACGGAAGGCCTGCAACGCCGCCGCGCTGTCGGTGAAGACCTTGACGCGATAGCCGGAGTTCTCCAGCGTCCTCGCCAGGATCGATGCCAACGCCGGTTCATCATCGACCAGCAGCACGCGGCGGCCGGTCGCTGCGCGCAAGGGGGCCCGGCGCGCCTTCTGCGGCCCTTCGGCATCCGAGTCCGCTGCCGCCGGGACGAACAGCATCCGCACCGAGGTGCCCGCGCCCGGAACCGTGTCGACCAGGATGTGCCCGCCGGCCTTGTGCACGATCCCGTGCACCATGGACAGGCCCATGCCTGAGCCTTTGCCCATCTCCTTGGTGGTGAAGAACGGCTCGAAGATCCGCGCCATGTCCTCCGGAGCGATCCCGGCGCCGGTGTCCGACACGGTGAGCTCGACGTACTCCCCGCGGACGTCATCGCGGCAGGCACTGCAGACCTCGGCGGTCTTGCGCCGGTGCCGCAGCGTCACGTCGATCCTGCCGTGCTCGCCGATCGCGTCGCGGGCGTTGATCGCCAGATTGAGCAACGCCTGGTGTATGTCGGTCGGGTCGATGCGCACCGGAGGTGCGTCCGGGTCGACGTGCTCGGCGATCTGGATCCCGGACGGGAAGGTCCGCGCCAGGATCGTCTTCACCTCGTTGACTATCGCTTGCAGCGCGATCGGCTTTGCATCCGAGTCCCCACGGCGGCGGCTGAAGACGAGCATCTTCTTCACGAGGTCGCGCGCGCGTTCTCCCGCCTCCTGTATGCCCGCGAGATACTCGATGACGGATGCGCCGTGATCGGATCTCGCCTGCATCATCGCGAGATCGACGTTGCCCATGATGATGCCCAGGATGTTGTTGAAGTCATGGGCGATACCGCCCGTCAACTGTCCGATCGCCTCCATCTTCTGCGATTGCATGAGCTGCGCGTGGAGCTGGGCGCGATCGGCCTCGGCCTGCTTGCGATCGGAGATGTCGATGAGGGCGCCGACGACGCGCTTGGGCCTGCCGTCCGGCAGGCGCTCGATGGTGGTGCCGCGGTCCGCGGTCCATTTCCAGCTTCCGTCCCGGCAGAGCAGGCGGTGTTCGGTTTGATACTCGCTGGTCTGGCCACTGGCAATCGCCTCGACGGCGCGCCGCGCGGCATCCAGGTCGTCCGGATGCACCAGCCGCTCCCAATCCTCGAGCGTGTTGCCGACCTCGTCCTCCGCGTAGCCGAGGATGTGCTTCCAGCGCCTGGCATAGATCACCGTTGCGCTCGGGACGTCCCAGTCCCATGCCCCGGTGTTGGACCCTTCCAACGCCAGCAGCCAGCGTTGCTCGCGCTCGCGCAGCGCCTCCTCGGTATGCTTGCGGCCGCTGATGTCGACGGTGGCGCCGATCATCTGCGCCACCCTGCCCTGTTCGTCGCGCACCACGCGACCGCGGCCATGCACCCAGTCGTACGTCCCGTCGGCGCGGCGAAGGCGAAACTCACACTCCCAGCCGTCCTCACCGCCGACGAGGGCCGATTTGATGGACGCATCGTAGCCAGCGCGATCCTCGGGATGAATGCGATGGCGAAACGCGGCATGGGTATCGAGTTCCGCGGCGGCCAGGGCCGAGGCGTCTCTGGCGCTACCGGGCCATTGCATCCTGTCCGTGGCGATGTCCCATACCCACATGTGATCGTGCGTCGCCTCGAGAACCAGGCGATACCGCGTCTGGCTGTCACGCAGCTCCTGCTCGACGTTCTTCTGATCCGTGATGTCGGTGATGAAGCCGTGCCACAGCACGCTGCCGTCATCGAGCCGTTCGGGACGCGCATCGCCGCGGCGCCAGCGTGTGCCCTGCCTCGGAAGAATGACCCGGTACTCGTACTGCCAGGGCGTCAGTCTGGATGCCGATTCCTGTATCGAAGCGACCACGCCGGCGTAGTCGTCCGGGTGCAGCAGGGCGTAGACCGCGGAGGCGTCCTCGCGCACCTGCTCCGGCGTGACTTCGTAGATCTCGCGGATGGCCTCGCTGGCGTAAGGGAAACAGGAGCGCCCGTCCGGGTACAGCCGGAACTGGTAGATGACCCCCGGGACCTGCCGCGAAAGCTTGTGCAGGAGATCCTGGTCCTGGCGCGCGCGCTCCGGGGCGTCGGCAAGCGACAGCGCGCGCGGTCCGCGGAGCGGCTCCTCGCCACGGGTCGGGTCGGCGGTGTTCAGGGGAGTGATCTCGGGCAACACGGCGCACCCAGTCGCAGGGAAGTATCACTGGCGGAGCAAGTTGCATACCAGTCAGGGCCGTCCCGATCGGCGCGTCGCGATCGCCGGCGGCTCCCGTCGTTTGTGCCGTTCAATCAGGCAGCTACGTTTGACTTGTACGCACGCCCCGCCGAGGGCCGGATTCAGGGCTCTCGCCCCGCAGGCGTCAAATCGCCGCCTTGGAGCGCTCATAACATGCGATCCCGCAAATATGCGCGCCAAGGCCTTCATAACCCGCGGCATTCAAAATCCGCATGGCGCAGCCTGCTCGCAACGCTGTCCGAGCACCGCGAGGCAACGCTAAAATGTCGGCGCCGCAAGCGCAGCGCCTGCTCGCGTCAGCGAGAAATAACGCGGAGCAATCAAACAGCAATCGTCCGACCCGCCTCTTACGATCCGGGCCACAGGGGGGAACGCATGAAAAATAACCGCTACGACGGCATGAAACTGTGCAGCCTGGACACAGGCGCGCGCGAGTACGAGATCCGCGGCACGCATGTCTTTCACCCGGAGACTTCACCGCGCCCTGTCTATGAAATATGCGGGCGCTTCATCTACGAGACCATGATCGCGACGCAACCGCTGTATCGGATCGAGGACGGGCATTACGTGTATCGCCTCGGCCATCCGGAGCGACCGGTGTTCGAGCTGCGGCCATCCTGATCCACTCGCTGCAGACTCAATTCGTCCGCGCCGCCTTCGCCGCCCGGCGGGCCCTAGCGCCGCGCCGTGAGTCTTCGCCCCCACCTCTGCCGGGTGGCATCTTTCGCCCGCTCTCTCCGGCGGCCGCTTCCCGCTTCGCCCACGTGGTCGGCGTGATCCGCAACCTGCCGGTGAACGCGCGCGCCAGCGCGGATGCGCTTTCGTAGCCCACCTCGCTCGCGACCACCTTCACCGGCTTGCCCTTGCGCAGCAGCGACTGCGCCAGACTGATACGCCAGTCGCTCAGGTACTTGCCGGAGGTCTGCCCCACGGTGCTGCGAAAGCGAAGCGCGAAGCGCGCGCGCGACATCCCCGCCTCGCGCGCGAGATCATCGAGCGTCCACGGCCGCGCCGGGTGCGCATGCATGGCGTTGATCGCCTTCGCCAGCCGCGGATCGGCCAGGCCGGCCAGCAATCCCGAGCTCACCAGGTTCTGATCCATCAGGTGACGCAGCAGCAGCACGATCACGACCTCGCTCAGCCGATCGAGCACGGCCTGGCGTCCGCAGTGGATCGCAGCGGCCTCGCGGAACAGCAGGTGCAAGGCGTCCGACAATGTGCCCTGTTGGGACAGCGGCAGGACGACCATCGGCGGCACGGCCTGCGTCAATGGATTGTGCATCAACGCCCCGAACTCCACCGTCGCGCAGACCAGATCGACGCCCTCCGGGCCCTGCGGCAGCAGCCGGTGCGTGAACGGCCGCGTGTAGAAGATGAGACTGGGTTCGGCCAGCGTTCGCGGGCGGGCGCCCGCGGTGACGAGCTTCAGCGCGCCGCGGCGAAGCACGTGAATGTGCCCTACACCCTCGGTAGCGTCGAAGCGCACTGCCTGGCAGAGCGCCCCGGTCTGAAAGACCCGCGCGCGCAGCTCGAAACGGTTGAGCAAGGCGGCCAGTCGATCCTGCATGGCGATACTCCTGGTATCACGATTGAGACGACATGATGCCTACAGTGCACGCCCGCCTGTCAAGTTGGCCGCACTTGTCCAAGGCGTTTCACCGTCCACCACCACCACGAAAGGAGCCGTCATGCCCAACATCAAACCCCTCGACCCGACCAAGGCCGACACCCGCACCGCCGAGACCCTCGCCAAGGTCAAGCGCAAGCTCGGCGTGCTGCCGAATCTCTTTACGACGCTCGCCAATGCACCGGCGGCGCTCAACGGCTACCTGCAGTTCGGCGAGGCACTCGCGGGCGGGCGCCTGTCCGCGCAGCAGCGTGAGCTGATCGCCGTGGCCGTCGCGCAGCAGAACGCCTGCGGCTATTGCCTGAGCGCGCACACCGCCATCGGCAAGGGCGTGGGCGTTACCGAAGAGCAGTTGAACAAGGCGCGCCACGGCAGCGCCAGCAACGCGAAGGACGCTGCGATCCTCGGCTTCGCGCAGCGCGTGGCACGCGATCGCGGCAATGTCGCGCCCTCGGAGCTCGAGGCGTTGCGGAAGCTGGGGATCGACGACGGCCTCATCGTCGAGATCGTCGCCCACGTCGCGCTCAACGTGCTGACCAACTACGTCAACCTCATCGCCGGCACCGAGATCGATTTTCCCAGGGTCGATCTGAGCGTCGCGGCCTGAGGGCATCGTCAAGCGGTGATCACCGATCGCCGCGCGCGGCGATGGGTGAGGCCGACGTATGGAGAGGGGTGCAGGCGGAATCCGCCGGCATCCCTCTTCTCATTTCGGTCGATTTGGTCTGCACAGGGGCAACGGCAGCAGTCTGCGGTTGCGGATACGAGAGACGCGTTCGCTAGCGGTATCAGGCGCGCCCGGTGCCGAGCAGGAAGTAACAGGCGCACCACGCGGCGCATTGCTCGTCGGCCGTGGGGATCGTCCTGATCGGTTTTTCGCCGCGCTCCAGCACGTAGCCGTTGTCTGTCTCCTTCGTCTGACTGGTTGCGCAGCCGCATCGGGGTGCGTGTCCGATCAAGAGTAGGAGACAGTGATTAAACGGTCCTCGGTAGCATACCGCGCCACCCGGCAATCTACCGTCAGAGCCCGCGGACTTGCCATTTGCTCGTCGAAGACGACATGGATGTCCACGGCCTCCGTCGCCACAACCTGCGTCGCGTGCATGCCGTGGCCCGAGTCTCCGCGAACTGTCTCGGCATCTGGTTGGATTCCACGTCTCACATGGCCTATGGTACTCAGAGGCGACGACTGCTGCACCGTGCAAGAGCACGGATTGTCCGATGCCGGCCGCCAAGGATCATGAGGGGACGAGATGACCCGGAACAACGAGAGCCTGCATCCCATCGCGGCTGACTCACTCGTAGCAGATGGGTCGCAACGCCGATTGGCCGTACTCATCGACGCCGACAACGCGCAGGCCGCAACTATCGAAGGACTGCTGGCCGAGGTGGCCAAGTACGGC
Source organism: Gammaproteobacteria bacterium (assembly GCA_041395385.1). Lineage (GTDB taxonomy): Bacteria > Pseudomonadota > Gammaproteobacteria > JAJPIJ01 > JAJPIJ01 > JAJVHZ01. Next base: position 82,498 of record JAWLAN010000019.1, on the reverse strand, counting down.
GTCGCGAGCGTCAAGCGCATCTACGGGGACTGGACGAAACCCACACTCGGCAGTTGGAAGAAAGTGCTGCTTCAGCATTCCATCCAGCCCGTGCAGCAGTTCGCATACACGTCGGGCAAGAATTCCACCGACAGCGCCCTCATCATCGACGCAATGGACCTCCTGTATACGCGCCGCTTCGACGGGTTCTGCCTGGTCTCCAGCGACAGCGACTTCACGCGACTCGCCGCCCGGCTGCGCGAAGGCGGCATGACGGTCTACGGATTCGGCGAGAAAAAGACCCCGGAACCGTTCGTATCGGCCTGCGACAAGTTCATTTACACGGAAGTACTGCGGCCAGAAGAGCAGGCCGCGCCGGCTGCCGCGGAATCCCCGCCGCCAGCGTCACAACCCGAGCCCCAGATCCCGGTTGATCTCATTACCAAGGCAATAGACGACGTCTCCGAGGACAGCGGCTGGGCGCATCTCGGCGCAGTAGGTAGCAACCTCACCAAGGTCAAACCCGATTTCGATCCCCGACTGTACGGCTTCAGGAAACTTCGCGACCTCGTCAAGTCGCTGCCCAGGGCCTTCGAGGTCGAGGAGCGCTCATCTCCCGGCGCCACCGGCAAAGCCGTCTACGTCCGCAACAAGAACGCCCGCACCATCAAATGACATACCCCGCATCAATCGGCGATCGCATTCGCTCTGAACACGTAACGATCATGTTGTGAATCGCCCCGGTTTCCCCGGAGACTGTTCCGTTTGAGTCAGGCCGCGATGGCCGACTCGCCACTCTGGCGATAGTACGCCAGTTCTTTCTCCGCCGGCGGGATGTCGCCGATGGTTCGCAACAGCCGTCGGTTGTTAAACCAATCCACCCATTCCAGCGTCGCGTATTCCACCTCATCGGCGTTCCTCCACGGCCCGCGATGGTGGATGACCTCGGTCTTGTATAGCCCGATGACCGTCTCGGCCAGCGCGTTGTCGTAGGAATCGCCGGTGCTGCCGACGGAGGGCTCCACGCCCGCGCCGGCCAGCCGTTCGGTATAGCGGATCGACAGATACTGACAACCGCGGTCGCTGTGATGTACCAGTCCCGCCGGGGCATGCCGTGACCACAGCGCCTGTTCCAGTGCATCCAGCACCAGGTCCGTGTGCATCGAGCGGGCCACTCGCCAGCCGACGATCCGTCGGGCGAAGACGTCGATGACGAAGGCCACGTAGACGAAACCCGACCATGTCGCCACGTAGGTAAAGTCCGCCACCCACAATTGATCCGGTCGTGTCGCCGTAAACTGACGGTTGACCAGATCCGTCGGTCGAACCGATACATCATCGGGTATCGTCGTCTTGCAGCGTCGGCCCCGACGAACTCCCTTCAAGCCTTCCGCACGCATCAATCGCTCGACCGTACAGCGCGCCACGCAAATGCTCTCCCGATGCAACTGCTTCCACACCTTGCGGGCGCCGTAGACCTGCAGATTCTCTGCATGCACCCGATTGATCTCGACCTTCAGCGTCGCATCCCGTCGGCTCCGTGCCGAGCAACGCTGTGGATCGCGCTGCCGCGCCTTGTGCTCGTAGTACACCGATGGGGCGATCGGCAATTGCTCGCAGATCGACTCGACCCCGTACTCCTCACGATGCGCGTCGATGAACGACACCATCACTTCGCTCGGCGGTCGAGCTCCGCCTGGGCGAAAAACGCCGATGCCTTGCGCAGGATCTCGTTGGCCCGCTTCAGCTCACGGTTCTCCCGCTCCAACTCCTTCAGCCGTTCCCGCTCGCTGCTCGTCAGTCCCGCATGCTTGCCCTGATCACGCTCGGCCTGCCGAACCCAGCTTCGCAGCGTCTCCGGCGTACAGCCGACCTTCGGCGCAATCGACTCGATTGCTGCCCACTGCGAGGCGTGCTCGCCCTGGTGCTCGAACAACATCCGAACCGCCCGCTCACGTACCTCCGGTGAATATCGCTTCTGCTTGCTCATGACTCCATCCTCTCAAGATTGGGAGTCTCCGGCAAACTCGGGGCGATTCAGTTGCGGCTGCGCCTCCACACCTTTCTATCCTGGAGTTCCGGATAACCGCCACTACTCCTGTACAACAAGCCCCCATAATTTCCGACCACCAACGACCAGGCGTCGGCTGCCATACAGCTCCCGCCGAACGATGTACCGAATGCTAGTGTTGTTTATAGGAGGGCGCGCTAGGCGCCGAGTAATGGCTTTCGAGTGCGGCGAGCGGGCAGTACTCGCAACCTCATTGCGTTCGAGCCGCTAGCACGGACAGTGAAACGATGGAGCAGCTATAAGCTAACGCTGAAGTGAAGCACCGATTAAAGCAGTTAGAGCAAACAGCGGAAGCTCGATGACTGAGTAAATGGCTAGCGCGAGGACTGAGCGCCCCTTCGTGACACTGTTGATCTCACGCACGCCACCCCACGCATAAACGATCCACATGCACATTACAATCAGGCCTGCGGTCATAATAAGCGCGCTCAGCAGTCCCGCCAATGCTATAAACTCCATGTCATTACCTGCCGCCGCTTGGCTATCAAGAAAATGCCGATACACTGAGTCTTTGTTTGGACGAAGCCACGTCCATGGATTGTCGCGAGCGAACTCAAATAACTCAGGAGAAGCATCTTCATTAATCCGGTGCGAGAACAAACACGACAATAATGACAGTACTCACCCCGGACAAATAACACGCTACGGCTAGATGACTTGGATAAGACGCCATACCGCCGACAAGTTTCCATGATACGTGAAGTGCGACCGACGCTAACGCAATCAAGACCACGACTGCCGCAGTTTGTGCGGCAAGGTCTATCATTATTCCGTCTCTCAAATCCGGCCGAACTACGATTGTAGCCGACCAGCCAATAAGGAACGATACGCAACAGAAGACTATTGAGTCCGTCACTTCTTTGTTCGACACAACTGCTAGCTTCCGAATGAACTCTTTTGGCTGTATAAGCAGCGCGCCCATTTGTTCGAGATATTTCGGAAGGTGGCTCTTGGCCGTATCGAAGAAGTCCGTCATGTAATTGGGCCTATAATTGAGTGCGAGAGCCGCGGCGACGACACTGATGTGCCGAGTCGTCATAGCGCAAGATTCTCCTCTGGCGCCTCTAAAAGACGGACTCCAGAATTGTGGTCTTCAGCGAGATGACTATCGGTGCGGTCTTTATAGCCAAGCTCATGGTAATGCTCATGCTTATATCGAATGAGGCGGGAATAGGCCCCGATTCCTCGAAGTGCAGCTGGCATTAGCTTAAGTACACGTCTGCTAGAGCCGTCTCGCCTTGCAAACCATCCACCGGCGGTTGGGAATAACTCATCAAATAGTCTTAGCGCCGTCTCTATTTCGTCAAAAGGAACTCCGCTTTCTTGTGAAAGCGCGGCGTACTCTGCATCGCGGCGATCTTCTAGAAGAAAACCACCCCAACTCCACAGAAAGACCTGCCAAAGAACAGGGTATCGATGTATATGCGCCGACTGCGAGCATTTCTCGGCAGCCTTAAGGAAAGCTGTATAAAGACCAGCATTCTGGAGCTCGAACTCTTGGCCAAAAATCCGCAGAATGCGGGGAGCTAGCGGACCTCGGCGGGTTGCGAGGACATAGTCTGTCACGGCCTTTACCAACGCAAGCCGCGCTCGATGCCCCAGGAACAAGCACGCCTGTACAGGAAAATATCGGCCGTTATACAAGGCGCTCTTGAATTCTTGTGTTGTCGGAGGGTCATCGGGCACATAGCCCTTACCTGCAATCTCTGCCGCCGACGATAAAGCGAGTTTCGGATGCGCAAAATGAGCTTCGAGCAGTGCGCCTACCCGCGCACGAATATCTGGCTCAAAGAAAATGGCATCATTGATCACTTTGAAGTAGTCCTTAGCGACTCGCGCGGAGTTAGGACAGCATTCATTCCTAATCGCCATCGATAAACTGGTCAGCAGGCGTCGTTGTGCTTTAAACGAATAACGCCAGATGGACGTCAACTCTGGCCCGCTTGGAGGAGGTAGACCCAAGTTATCAAAATGGCGATCCGCGTTATTCGGCTCATCAATGTGGACTACCCGTATCCCCATTCGCGCGCCGAGGCGGTCAATTGTGTCCGGTTGGACACGTCCTGCTGTTTGCCTGCAGACGAACCATCCGGACGGAAGATCTAAGTAGCGCGTCCATCCGTAGAATTTGAAAAGATCTCCAAGTTGCCATTTCCCAGACTTGATCTCGATCGGAAAGCGCGGCGCTTCCGGATGGTCATAGTCTGTCCAGACGACATCAAGTTCCAGAATGTCTTGCGGGTCGCGGTCCGTTACGCCGGTCTCAACGAACACTCCACGAGCCGTCAAATGTGCGGCGACGAAATCCTCGAGGTCGCTTTCGACCGGATTGCTCGGAAGTGTAGCCATGGATTAAGGTCGCGTGTACCTACATATGTATGCACGAAATGTCTGATTGCCGGCTTAGATAAGTCCTCCGCATTTGCTGCATCTTTTCTCCACATTCGTATCGGCAACATCGACCCAGATTGATGCCTTGCGTCCCACTGCTTTGCAAAACTCCTTGTATAACCGCGCGCGATCAAACTGCACTTCTGGCAACACTCGCGAAAGCGCATCTTCCAGTGCGCGTTTTATCTCATAATCGCGCTGTTCAATGATGGATTGAATTTTTACCCGAGCCATTGGTCGTTCTCCCTATGCATAACGCAATGTGGATGTCGTCGGTACTTGATAGCGAACACAGCGATGACACTCACCGCATTGCCGTTTGCGAATGATTTCATTACAGATTCATCCTGCGACGATTGCGGGTTCCTCGCAAGTCTATTGCGGACACCCACTATGGTCGCCACCCGGCCAGTGCTGATCTAAATCGAGCCAAATCGACAACGTACCCAAAAAGGGCCGTCCCTGGCCCCATGGTGCAGTGCAGCTACCGGCAGCACGGCCCCGCAGCCGGCCTGCCGTCAACAAAACCCAGATTGTTATAGAGCCGTGAGACGTTTTTAGGGCCAGTGACGGCCCTATGCTCCGGACGGAGCTTGAGAACTCGGGGAATTAAGCGGCGCTACGGCTGATATCGACTGCCAGCCGGAAGGGGAGCACTTCTGCCTGCAGACTCAAAGCTGGGTTGATATCGATCATTCAGGCGGATGCGGGGGCGCGGTCCTGCGCGTGACGCCGTGCGGTTCGCGTGCATCGGCAGCGCGTGGCGCCGCACTTGCGCCGCCTCAGGCGCTTTGCCTCGTGAGGCGCACGCCGAAGTGCCAGGGAGGAAGGATGAAAGGCGGCTCCTGCAGCGCGAGGCCGCCGGCGCTGCCACTCCACTCCACGATCTGTTCCGGCCGCGGGCGGATGTCGAGCGCCGGGCCGCGCGGCGTGACGATGTCGCTGCGCCAGTGTATGACGGCCACCGTTCCGCCCGGGCGCACGACACGCGCCGCCTCGCGCAGCATCTCCGCCGGCCCCTCGCCGTGCAGTATGTTGAACAGCAGGCAGGCATCGCAGCTCGCCTCGGGCAGGCCGAATCCATCGGCGGCCACGTCGCGCAGCACCGGGCGCACGTTGGCCAAGCCGGCCTCGGCCGCCCGCCGCCGCGTGGTCTCGATCATCGCGGCATCGATGTCGAACGCATGAACCACGCCGCCGATCCGGCGCGCCAGCGGAATCGTGAAGCTGCCGTAGCCGCAGCCGAGCTCGGCCACGTCGCCGGTCTGCGGCCCCAAGGCGAACCGATCGAGGATGGTCTCGACGTCCAGGAGCGTCTCCCAGTGGTCCTGCGGCGGCATGCCGCTGTCGCGGTACTTCATGGCTCGGAAGGTCGGCACGCGGTCGGGGTCGCGGACGACCTGGCAAAGCACGCGGAACGTCGATACCGGGCATGTCCCGGGGCCGGGCGTGCGCGCGGCGCGACGGCCGTGCGCGTGCGAGGATGGCGAGTCGTCGCCGTTCGCATCGTCAGCGCACCGGCCGCGCGTGCCACGCCTTCATGGTCAGCCGAACGATCTCCAGCGCGTCGTGCGCGCCGTTGTCGCGGCCCTTCTCGAAGTCGCCGTCGCGCGCCGCCATCTGGTTGGTGACGTGGGCGTAGCAGACGACCGGGCGGCCGCGCGCGTGGGCAAAGGCATAGAGCGCCGCCGCCTCCATCTCCACGGCCGCGGCGCCGCGATCGCGGAAGTGCGCGATGGCCGGGGCGGTCTCGCGAAACGGGGCGTCGGTCGTCCACGTCTCGCCGACATGGGTCCGCACGACGCTCTCCTTCATCGCCTCGCGCGCGAGCTCGAGGAGCGCCGGGTCCAGGTCAACGCGCTCGCACGGAGGGAGATAATGATGACTCGTGCCCTCGTCGCGCCACGCCGATGCGATCAGTATGAAGTAGGGCGGCGCGCCGAGCTCTGTCGAGAGTTGCCCGGCGGAGGTGATGCTGATCAGCAGCTCGCAACCCGACGCGAACAGCTCCTCGGCCACCAGCACCGCGAAGGGCGCGCCCACGGCGCAGCCGACTATCCCGACCGGCGCCCCGTCGAGCTGGAAACGGAGCAGCTCCGTGTGGTAGCACGGCCAGTTGACGTCACGCTCCGCGTCCCCGGATCCGCGCAGCATCCGCACGACGTCGCCATCGGGATCGAGCACGCATACCGGCGGCACCGGCACCGCCGCCAGACCCTTCTGCCGGCGCGCCTCGCGCAGCAGGCCTTCCGGCGTGAAGGTGGACGATTCCAGGTACGCCGCACTGCTTCGAAACGTGTTCATGGGTGGACTCGGTCTGGTGCGCAGGGGAATGTGCCGCGCGGCGGCACGGTCTCGACGACGAGGATGGCATCGGCACGCGGAGTATATCGCGGCCGTGCTGCGCCGTGACCCGCATTCGCCCGCGCGCGGCACTTCGTCCCGACCGCGCGCAACGCCGCCTGCGGGTTGCCGGCGCAAGCCTTCGCGCGCGTTGCCGAATGGCGAGACCGCCCCCGGCCCCTCCGCGCCAACCAGTGCTCGCGTCAATGCTCGCCGGCGCCGCCCTCGGGATGGCCGACCGGCATGAGCGCCAGCGGTTGCGTGTTGGCCGGCAGGCCGAGTACTGCCGCGACCTCGTCATCGTCGTAGGCGCCGACGACGGTGGTGCCCAGGCCCAGCGCCGATGCCTGCAGATGGACGTTCTCGCCCGCGTAACCCACCTCCATGTGCACGTAGCGCACGCCGCGCTCGCCGTACTTGCGGGTGGTGCGCTCGTAGATCGCCCCGAATGCGATCACCACGGCGGCCCTCGCGATCCATGACTGGCCGTGCGCCGCCCGAGCCAGCACCTCGCGCCGGTCGCCATCGGCGACCTTGCTCAATCGATGCTCGCCCGGGTGGTAGTGGTAGATGCCCGGCTTCAGGCCGTCGACCGCGCCAACCGCGGCATAAAGCTCGAGCGGATAGAGCGCGCCCGCGGAAGGCGCGGTGCGCAGGCCTTCCGAATGAGTAATGCCCTGCGCCGCCCACAGCAGCTGGCCGAGCTGGGTCAGCGACAGCGGCGCCGGGCGGAACGAGCGGATCGACCGCCGCTGCATCAGCAGTTGCTGCAGCGGCTCGCTCGCCGACCCCTCCGGCGGCGGAAGCGCAATCGTCTCGCGTGATGTCATCGTGGTCTCTCCGGCCACTGCGGACCATGCCACAATCGCACACAGCGCATGAAGCCAGGGGCTGAGTGGACGGATTCGGCGCACGGCACCTAGCACGTCACGTGCAGAATCGCGTTCGCCCGGTCAGGGTGCGTCTCGATCTCCAGGATCGCCTCCGATGTCGGCAGGACCACCAGCTCGACGCCGCGACGTTGTGCCTCGCGCCTGACCTCGTCCATGACGGGCAGGGCGCCGGTACCGGTGCCGATCACCAGGCGCTCGCATTTCCACGGGATGTCCTCCTCGATGGACAGCGGCGTATGGCCGAAGGCCTCGCGGAACCTCTTCGACGGCCTCTTCTTGCGCTTGCGTACGTGCTCCCGGTCGATCACCACGTCGTGCGGGTAGGTGACGCCGTCTATGCGAATCGAACCGAACGAGAATGCTTCGATGTGCATGAAGACCTCCTTCGGCAGGGTGTCCTTGCGTCAGTACTGATCGAGCCCTGCCGGACGATCTCACTATAGGACATGGAGCGATGGCGGAACATCCGCTGTCTCGATGCCGTCCGCCGGGGGCGAATGCTCACCCGCGCCGGACTCGCGATGCGTCGTCCAGGGGATGATAGTCGAGCTCCGCGCGTGCGTTCGAGATGTCCCAGAACGCGCTCCGGTTGTCGGAGATGCCGTAATAGATGCCGAAGGTGACGTTCGCGGCAAGGCTCTTCTGTACGAGCTGGACGAGGTCGCGTTGGCTCAGCCAGGTCTTCATGAAGCGTGGATGGGTGGTGGGGTCATCGTCGCGCCTGACGCTGCCGATGCGCAGGCAGACGGACTCCACGCCAAACCGCGCGCAGTAATATCGTGCGACCGCCTCGCCGAAGGCCTTGCTGACGCCATACTCGCTGTCGGGTCTGATCGGGTCGTGGACGGTGAGACGCTCCGGTTCACGCTGCAGATGCAGGTCGATGGCCGGCTCCAGGCCTTCGTACGCGCCGGTAACGTGGTTCGAGCTGGCGAACACCACCCGCTGGACGTTGAATGCCCTCGCCGCCTCGTAGACGTTGCGCGTCCCGATGATGTTCTTCCGGAGAATTGCATCCCACGGCGCGTCGATGTCGGTCTCGGCGGCGAGGTGTACGACATACCGGACCGCACCGATCCTTTCAAATGCTTCGGATAGCCGACCGTACTCGGAAATGTCGGCCTCCCAAACCCGTGCCGGGAACGGTCCGTTGATATCGACACCGTAAACGTCATAGGCCTCACCGAGAGGACCTCTAACAACGGTGCCGATCAGTCCGTTGATGCCCGTGATCAGCAGTTGCGGTCTCTGCATCCTGTCTCGCTATCCTCGGATGACGCCCGGCGAACGTGCCCTCACGAAGGCGCCCGGTATATGCCCAGCCGAGGCTGCTCGGCAATGAGTGGAAGCCCTGACGGGATCCGCTCCTTCCTGCCGATGACGAACGCACCGCCCGGCGACAACCGTGCCAGGATGCGCGGCAGCAGCTCCCGCTGCAGATCCTCATCGAAATAGGTGAGGACCAGGTTCCGGCAAAGGATGAGGTCGAAGTGGCCCTCCGGGGTACCCTGACGTATATCCTGGAGCGCGAATGTGACGCGACTGCGATGCCGGGTCCTCAGGCAATAACGCCCGTCGATCCGCTCGAAGGCAAGCTCGAGCCACGGGGGCGGCAAGGTACTCAGACAGGTCCCCGGATAACAGGCCTTGCGCGCGCGGTCCAACGCCGTCTCGTTGACATCCGTCGCATGGATGAGGAAATCCGCGCCAGGCGAACGGGCGGCGGTGGAGAGATCCCAGATCAACGAAAGCGTGTACGGCTCCTCGCCGCCGCTGCAGCCGATGCTCCATGCCCGGACCAGCGGCGGCCGACGCTGCATGGCGCTTCTCGCGAGCTCCGGCAGAACGGCACGGTCGATATGCCCGAACACATCCACGTCGCGGTAAAACCTCGAGATCGTGATGGGGCAGAAACCGTCGAGCTTCGACCATTCCGAGGGATGTTGCGCGAGGTATTGCCGATATGCATCCGCGTCGGGAAGGCCGAGATCACGCAACCGGCCGCCGATTCGCTTGCATACCTGTTTGCGGACCTTGCGGTAGCCGGGCCAGCGCATGCGCAGCCGCGGCAGGGCCCACTGCAGAAAGGCCGTGCACGCGGCATCGTCCATCAGGCGGATCCGGGACCTTTCGCCTGGCCGGCGCCGCCGCGCCCGCATCCCCCGAGGCGCGAGGCCAGCCGGGCAAGAACCTGCTCGCGAGTCGCCTCGTCATGCAGGCTGGCCCTGAGTTGCGCCGCGTCGAGGGCGATCGTGACGGTCTGCCATGCCCCCTCCGGGGTCGCGCACTCGACACGCACTTCCCACGGTCCGTCTCGCGGTTCGACCTCGAAGAGATAGGTCTGCAATCCGAGCCGCTCGAGCATGTCATTGACGACTTCGCGGATCCTGGCCAGCTCGACAGACGAAAGTATCACCGGATCGCCCTCCGTTTTGACGCCGCCGCCACCTCTCGCGCGCCTCGCCCGGGCGCTGTCCCCGCCAGCGCCAGCGAACTGCCTCGGCGCACCGGGCGGTACGCACTTTATGTATAGCAGGCTGCGCGGTGCTCCGCGTATGTCCTTCGAACCCACTGCGCACAGGGCCGCGACCCGTGCGCACTCGCGAACCGCACTATCGCCTCGGGAAGGTCCTTCGCGGCGTCCGCGCTGTGGGGCACACGCAGCAGCGCGAGCAGGGAGCAGGCCGTCATGTCCGCGCGCGTGAACTGCCCGCCGACGAGGTACGGACGGCTCGCGATGGCGTCGTCGAGGCGCGCGAGCGCCGTCACCACGCGCTGTTCCGCCTGCCGCGCGGATCTCGCATCGATGTGCAGATAGCGGGACATGCGCTCCCGCACCTTCGGAAAGATCAGCGGATAGTAGATCCGCGCATGCCACGGCGCGCCGCGGAGCATGCGCCTCAGCGCTAGCCGGCGGTCAGGCAGCAGGTGGTAGTAGCCCCACAGCCGCAGCGGCACGCCGATCTCCTCGTCGAGATAGGCCTCCCACTCGCGCGACTCCTTCGCCTGCGGTCGGTCGGCCGGCGTCAGCGGATGCTCCGGATACTTGCTGTCGAGATGATCGATGATCTCGGTGGAGCCCTGGATGATCTCGCCATCGTCGATGAGCAGCGGGACCGTGGACTTCCGCGCCAGCCGCAGCACCACGCGCCGGTGCGGGCCGGGCAGAAGGTTGCGGGGCGTGTAGGGCAGGCCCTTGTAGTCCAGCGCCCAGCGCGCCTTCTCGCAGAAGTGCGAGAACGTGAACTGATACAGCGTCAGCATCTGCGGCGCCTCGCCTTCTCTCCCGGTGTGCCTCGTCTGCACGCAATCGTTTCAGATCCCCCCGGTGAAGTCCACGAGCGACGCGGTTGGAGCGGCACGCAGCAAGCGAGTTCTCCCTGCATGCGCGTTCCTTCGATGGAACGGGCGCGGCAGCGACGCGGCGCGCAAACTGGCGGCGAGGTCGCAGAATCGCGAATGGCTGATCTCTATGCTTCGCAGGCAGGGAGTGCTCTCGATGCGGCGGCCGGTGGCGGCGAGTTGCGCCGGCCCCAGGCGCGAGGGCGAGAGATCCCGGGCGCCTTGACTTCGACCCGGCGGCTGCCTAGGTTCAGATCAGGCCAGGATGGCGGAAGCACTTACACGGTGCGCGCGATCGCCGGCGAGCCTCCTCGACGGTGACCCCGGAGACACCGCATGCCCGCGCCCGTCGAGCCACGGCATGTCGTGGAGCGCGCGAGCACAGGGATGAGGGACCCGATGCAAGAAGGCCGCGCGATGTCCGCTGCAACGCCCTTCCCCCGACGCAGGCCGAGGATACGGCCCCCTGTGCCCGGCAGCCGCCGGCGCGTGTTCGCTCTCGCGCTGGCGCTCGGCATCGCGCAGGGCATGGTGCTGTCGGCGAGTGACGGCGGCTCCGCCGTCGCGCAGGTCGACACCGAAGATCGTCACTACGACGCGCGCGTCGCCTACAACCGCGGTTTCCGGCAGATGCCGCAGCCCGTGCAGGAGTCCGCCGTCGCGGACATGGCGCGCGCGATCCCCGATCTGGCCGTCACCTACGACGATCTCACCGGCGCGGTGCGGTCGTTGTCGCGCTACGGCGGCTATCTCACCGACGAGCAGCCCGGCCAGGACGCCAGGACGATCGCGCTGGAGTATCTCAAGGAGAACGCCACCTCCCTCGCCCTCAGCCCCGAGGACTTCGCCAGCTACGAGGTCACCGACCAGGTCCATTCGAAGGTGACCGGCGCCACGCACGTCTACCTGCGCCAGCTGCACCAGGGACTGCCGGTCTACGGCGCGCAGCTGCAGGTCAACGTCAATCGCGAGGGCCGCATCCTGAGCGTGAACAACGCCTTCATGCCCAATCTCGCCGCGGCGGTGAGCGCGACCGACGCCTTCTTCGATCCCGGGGTGCAGCCGCCCGTCGATCTCTCCACCGCCGTGAGCAGGGCCGCCGCGCACCTCGGCATCCCGCTGGCCTCGCCGCCGGCGGCGCTCGATTCCGCGCTCGGAGCGCCGGGCGGCGCGGCGGTGGATCCCGCCGACATCTCGCTCGCCCCGATCAACGGGCGCCTGATGTGGCTGCCGATACGGCGCGGCGCAGTGCACCTGGTGTGGAACTTCGAGATCCACACGCTCGATGAGCAGCACGTCTACGACTTCACCGTCGATGCCACCGACGGCACGGTGTGGACGCGCTTCGATCAGACCGCCGCCGATCAGTACCGCGTGTACGCGCGCCCGGCGGAGAGCCCGAGCCACGCCACGCCTCCGGCGCCCGCCGACGGCCGCGTGCTGGTGACCAACCCGGCCAACTCCACTGCCTCGCCGCATGGCTGGCACGACACCAACGGCGTGGCCGGCGCCGAGTTCAACACCACGCAGGGCAACAACGTGCATGCCTATACCGACGTCGACGCCAACAACTCGCCCGACGCCGGCTCCAGTCCCGATGGCGGCGGCAGCCGCAGCTTCGATTTCCCCGTCGATCTCAACCAGGAGCCGGCCAGCTACCGGCCCGCGGCCGTGGCCAACCTCTTCTACTGGAACAACCTCATCCACGACATCCAGTATCAGTACGGCTTCGACGAGGCGGCCGGCAACTTCCAGGTGAACAACTATGGACACGGCGGGCTGGGCAACGACGACGTGCGCGCCGAGGCGCAGGACGGATCCGGCACCAACAACGCCAACTTCTCCACGCCGCCCGACGGCTCGCGGCCGCGCATGCAGATGTACCTGTGGTCGGCGCCCACGCCCGACCGTGACGGCGACTTCGACAACGGCATCATCATTCACGAGTACGGACACGGCATCTCCAACCGGCTCGTGGGCGGCCCGTCGAACACGACCTGTCTGACCAACCGGCAGCAGCCCGGCGAGGGACTGAGCGACTGGTGGGCGCTGGTGTATACGGCAAAGCCGGGCGATCGCGGCACCGACGGCCGCGGCATCGGGACCTATGCCTTCAACCAGCCGCCGGGCGGCGGCGGCATCCGCACCCAGCGCTACAGCACCGATCCCGGTATCAATACGTGGACGTACGCCAGCATCAACGGCATGGCGGTCCCGCACGGCGTGGGCTCGGTGTGGGCGCAGGCGGCGTGGGAGGTGTACTGGGCGCTGGTGGATCACTGGGGCTACGATGCGAACCTCTACAACGCAATGGGCAGCGCGGGCAACCAGCGCGCGATGCTCTACGTCAACGAGGGCCTGAAGAACACCGCCTGCAACCCGACCTTCACGCAGGTGCGCGACGGCATCATCCAGGCGGCCACCGATCTCCACGGCGGCGAGGACGTCTGCCGGATCTGGCAGGCGTTCGCCGCCTTCGGACTGGGCGCCGACGCGGTGAGCGGCGGCCCGGCCAGCACCACGCCCTCCAACGGCTTCGCGGTGCCGGCCGCCTGCCAGGGCGGCGACACCACCGCGCCGGGTGTGTCGATCAGCGCTCCGGCCAACGGCGCCACGGTGAGCGGCACGACCACGGTGCGCGCCACCGCGAGCGACAACGTCGGCGTCACGCAGGTCGAGTTCTACGTCGACGGCGCGCTCGTGCACACGGATTCCACCGCGCCCTACGAGTTCGCGTGGGACACCACGACGGTCAGCAGCGCCACGCACTCCATCTCCGCCAGGGCCTACGACGCCGCGGGCAACGCCGGCACCAGCGCGGGCGTCACGGTGACGGTGAGCAATGCCGGCGGCCAGGCCGCATACGATGCCGCTCTCAAGGCGCCCATGTGCGGAACGGTGGAGAACTCCTGCGACTCCGGCACGCTGCTCACCGGCCGCGACGGCAAGGGCCCGGAGCCGAACGCGCCCAACACGATCGCCAACTCCTGCACCGACGGCACCTCCGGGACCTTCCACGTCGACGAGTCGCTCGACAGCCTGCGCGTGTCGACCACGGACGGCACGCCGCTCGCGCCCGGCAAGAGCGTGCGCATCGATGCCGGCGTCTGGGCATGGACGACACCGTCGGCGGACCGGCTGGATCTCTATTACACCGCCAATGCGCAGAACCCGAGCTGGACCTTCCTCGCCACGCTGACGCCGGCCGTGCCCGGCGCCCAGACGCTATCGGCGACCTACACGCTGCCCGCCGGCACGCTGCAGGCGGTGCGCGCTCGGTTCCGCTACCAGCGCGACGCCGCCCCGTGCGGGCCGGGCTCCTACGACGACCACGACGACCTCGTGTTCGCCACCGGCGCGGCCGGCCAGCCGGTGGTGTTCGCCGACGACTTCGAGACCGACAGGGGCTGGACCGCAAACCCGGCCGGCACCGATACGGCCACGACCGGCCGCTGGGAGCGCGGCGATCCGGAGGCGACGAGCTCGCTCGGCGTGAAGCAGCTCGGCACCACGACGAGCGGCGTCAACGACCTCGTCACCGGGCGGCTGGCCGGCGCATCCGCGGGCGCGAACGACATCGACAATGGCGTGACCTCGATCCGATCGCCCGCGATCACCCTGCCCGCGGGCGGGAACCTGAGCCTTACCTTCCGCTATTACCTCGCCCACGGCAGCAACAGCTCGAACGCGGACTTCCTGCGCGTGAAGGTGGTCGGCACGACCACGGCGACGGTCTTCGAGAAGCTGGGCGCGGCGGTCAACCAGGACGGCGCATGGGCGGCGGCGTCCGTGAGCCTGAATGCCTATGCCGGCCAGACCGTGCGCCTGCTGATCGAGGCCGCCGACGCCAGCAGCGGCAGCCTCGTGGAGGCCGGCATCGACGACGTGAAGGTACTGCGCCAATAGGAGTCCGGCGCGCGCGGCAGGTCCGACTCACACCCGGCAGTCAGAGGCGCGCCTTCACGGAAGTGAAGTCGGCCGCATCCGCCGCGGCGAATGCGCGGGGGCCGGCCGCTGCGTCCCGACCGGCGACGGGTTCGATCCCGACCTTCTCGACGCGCAGTGTCGCCGTATAGTCGCCGGGCGCGATCCGCACGTCGCTGCGAGGCACCGGCGCCAGCGCGACCAGGCGCAATTCATGCCGCCCGATCGTCGTGGCCCTGGGCTCCAGGTCGGTGTTGAGCGTCACCGTCGTGTCGACGGCATCGCTCATGCTCACCTTCAGTTCGACCGTGGCGTTGCCCGCCCACACGCACGTCACATCCACCGGGCAGCGGGAATCCTCGGTGACCGCCACGAAGGTGATGCCGAACCCCGCGCCCTCGACCAGCACCGTCTGCCCGACCTCGAGCACGAAGTCCTGCCCCAGCGGGACGGCCGGCACGCGCCCGGCCGCCGTAACGCCGCCGCAGGCGAGCAACAGGAACACCGACGCCGCACGCAAGCTCTTCTGCATCCGCAGAGTCTAGACCGACCCTGCCGCGGTTGTCGCGTGGGGGATCACCGCTGCCGGACGTGCGTTCGGCGACAGGCCACGGCCGCCGGTGCGCGCCCCGCACGCCCCTATTAGGGGACGCCGGCCTTTTCGAGACCGGCGAGGTAGAGCGCAAGTTGTCGGGGATCCTTCAAATAGAAGAGCTTCTGCCGCGCGAACGTGCGGCTGAAATTGGGCTTCTCGGCAAGCAGCTGCTGCACGACGTCGCCTGCCGCGTCGAGTTCGCCGAGATGGGCGAGCGCCACGGCCTTGTGCGCGCGGGTCCAGTACTGACAGTTCGGGATCACGCTGGCGCGGTCGGCCCATTGCACGGCAGCGGCGTAGTCGCCCTTGAATATCAGCGCCAGCGCGCCGTAGCTCAGGAACGCCCAGCGCTGCGGGTCATTGGGGCTCAGGTTGATCGCGAGCGTGAAGTTCTGGATCGCCTCCTCGCAGCGGCCCATGTAGGCGAGCGTGTCGCCGAGACCGCAGTAGGCCGCCGCGAGCGTCGGGTTCAGGCGGATCGCCAGCGAATTCTCGCCCCAGGCGCTTTCATATTCGCCGCGCGCAATCTGCACGCGTGCCTCGAGCGCGTAAAAGATCGCGTTCTGATCGTCGATTGACAGCGCCGTGCGGGTCGCCGCGAGCGCCTCGTCGAGCAGCGCCGGCGTCGGCATCGTATCCCAGTACACCATGCCAAGCACCGTGGCATACGCCCACCACGCATGGGCCTCGCCGAAACCGGGATCGAGTTCGCGGCTGCGTTGCAGCAGGCGCTGGGCCTCGGCATTGTCCTGCGCGGTGAAGCGGAAGAAATGCCAGACACCGCGGTGATAGCAGTCCCACGCGTCGAGGTCGCGGCTGACCCTGCGCACGGCGCGCTGCCGCTCGGCATCGCCGATTGCGGGCTCGAGTCTCGCCGTGATCATCTGCGTGATCTCGTCCTGCACGGCGAAGACGTCCTCGAGCTCGCGATCGTACCGATCCGCCCAGAGTTGGCGACTGCTGGCGCCGGCGGCGAGCTCCGCGGTCACGCGTATACGGCTGCCGACGCGCCGCACGCTGCCCGAGACGAGGTAATCGGCGCCCAGGATCTGCCCCAGCAGGACGGTGTTGATGTCGCCACCCTTGTAGCCAAAGGTCGCATTGCGGGTGAGCACGTCGAGCCAGCGGTGCTTCGAAAGACTGTCGATGATGTCCTGGGTGATCGCGTCGGAGAAATACTCCTGCTCGGCGTCGCTGGAGAGATTGACGAACGGCAGCACGGCGACGCGCGGCCGCCGCGACGCGCCGGTCGTCGCGGCCGGCTCCGACACGGCCGTTGGCGTTGTCGCCCCGGCATCCTCGCCGATGCCCGGGCCGGGCCCGGGCGCCGTGGCTTCCCGCATTGCCGCGACGAAACGGTAACCGCGGCCGTGCACGGTGCGGATGATGTGCGGCGCATTGGCGTCGTCGCCGAGCGCGCGCCGCGCCTTGCGGATCGCCTGCGTCAGCGAGGCCTCGGTGACGATGACGCCGGGCCACAGCGCCTGCTGCAGCTCGTCCTTGCCGAGCGCGCGGTCGCGGTGGGCGACGAGGTAGGCGATCAGGTCGAAGACCTTGGGCTGCAGCGTCTCGGGGCGGCCGCCGCGGCGCAGCTCGCGCGTGGACAGGTCGAGCTCGCAGTCCAGAAACCGGTAGATCGCGTCGGTCGTGCCGAGTGTGTCGTCCATCGTTCGGGGTCCCTAACTGCTTGCCGGGAGACACAAAAGCGTCGCGGACGGGCGATTCACGGATTGATCAGGAAATGATCACCGGTCGGTCAAGCACCGACGAGCGCCATTTCGCAGACTACCTGCAGGCGCAACGACCGTCGCGCACTCCACCGAACAGAGAGGATAACATCATGAGAAAGACTGCACTATTGCTTTACGGCGTGGCGAGTTACGCGGTGTTCTTCGCCACCTTCCTCTATCTCATCGGCTTCATCGGCAACCTGTGGGTGCCGAAATCGATCGACGCCGTGCCGACGATGGCGCTGGGCCCGGCGCTGGCCATCGACCTGGGTCTGCTCGGCCTGTTCGCCGTGCAGCACAGCGTCATGGCGCGCGGGTTCTTCAAGCGCTGGCTGACGCGCTACGTCCCGGAGGCCGCCGAGCGCAGTACCTATGTGCTGGCCTCCAGCCTCGCGCTGATCCTGCTCGTGGCCTTCTGGCAGCCGCTCGGCGGACTGGTCTGGCAGGTGTCGTCGCCGGCGCTGACCGCCGTAGTGTATGCACTGTTCGCGGCCGGCTGGCTGCTCGTGCTCGTCAGCACGTCCCTCATCAACCACTTCGACCTGTTCGGCCTGCGTCAGGTCTGGCTCGCCTTCCGTGGCCGCCCCTACACGCCGTTGACGTTCGAGACGCCGTGGCTGTATCGCTACGTGCGCCACCCGATCTACGTCGGCTTCTTCATCGCCATGTGGGCGACGCCGACGATGACCGTGACCCATCTCGTCTTCGCGGTCATGGCCTCGGCCTACATCATCGTCGGCACGATGCTCGAGGAGCACGACCTGCGCAAGGTGCACGCGGAGTACGACGCCTACGCGCGTGAAGTGCCGCGTTTCGTACCGCGGCTGCCTGCCAGGCGCCGCGCGGGCTACACGCATCGCGCCGCCTGACGGCTACGCGGGCGGACCGGGGCACACGCCCCGGTCCGCCGAACTGAACGACAAAGCGGAGACAAGGCCATGAACGAGTTTGCCAACACTGCCATCGCGTCATCTGTCGTACGGAGCTGGGGCGCTCACGTGAAACGGCTCGGCGTCTGCGGATTCTGGTTTTTCCTCGTCAAGGGCCTGCTGTGGATGACCGCGCCGTACGTCGTCTACGCGATGACGTCGTTGGCGGACAGGGCGCAGTAACGTTCCCGCGGACGTTCGCGCAGCCTGTGTTGTCCGGCATCGCCCTGTCCGTGCGTGCCGGTTGCGATCGTGATCGGCGCAACGGCAGGTCCCGGCCGACACCAGCCGCCCGCCCCCCTGCAGATCCCCACGCTCCGCGCCGGCGGAAACCTGAGCCGGATGCGTTGCCATCCAGCCCCTGGAGACTCCAATATTGGTGCCTGAGAGTCTACGGCACGGGTGCCGTGCGGGTCGCATCGGCCCTCCTTGGTCAGATGCGGCCCATGCCGATCCACCCCGCGCCGGTCATGCAGCTGGAGGAGCGAATGCAGAGAAACGTTTTCCTCGTGCTGGGCTGGTTGATCGCGGTCCCCGCCGCCCACGCCCAGCCGTGGCCGCCTGCCCTGAGCACGAAGCTCGCGGCGAGCCAGGTGCCACCCGAGGCCGTCGGGCTCTACGTCCAGGAGATTGGCGCGACCCGGCCCCTCCTGTCGGAGAACGCGGACCTCGCGATGAACCCCGCCTCGACCATGAAGCTCGTCACGACGCTCGCGGCGCTCGAGCTGCTCGGCCCCGCCTACACCTGGCAGACGGAGGTCTATGCGAACGGACCGCTGCGCGAGGGCGTGCTGGACGGCGATCTGGTCATCAAGGGCGGCGGCGATCCGAAGCTCACGATCGAGAACTTCTGGCTGCTGCTGAAGGATCTCCGCGGCCGCGGTCTTCGCGACATACGCGGCGATCTCGTCGTCGATCGCAGCCTCTTCGCGCTGGACGACACCGATCCGGGACGCTTCGACAACCGGCCCACGCGCCCGTACAACGTGCCGCCGGATGCGTTGCTGCTGAACTTCAAGTCCGTGCGGCTGCAGTTCCTGCCCGATGAGCCGAGCGGCAAGGTCACGATCACCGCGATGCCGGATCTCCCCCAGATCCGCATCGTCAACCAGCTCTCCCTGGGCAAGGGGTCGTGCCAGTACTGGCCGGAGAACCCGCAGGCGGACGCGGAGACGGCTGAGCTCGTCTTCCAGGGCAAGTTCCCCAGGGGCTGCGGCGAGAAGAGCAAGAACTTCAGCCTGCTCACACCCAACGAATACCTGCAGGCGGTATTCGAGCAGACGTGGGGCGAGCTGGGCGGGGGATTCGCGGGCAAGGTGCGCGACGGCGCGCTGCCCGACTCCGCGCGCCTGATGAGCACCTGGCAGTCGCCGCCGGTCTCCGAGGTCATCCGCGACATCAACAAGTGGAGCAACAACGTCATGGCGCGGCAGCTCTACCTGACCCTGGGTCTGAGCGCGGGCGCATCGCCCGCCACGACCGCGAGCGCAGACTTCGCGGTGCGCGGCTGGCTGCAGCAGGCGGGCCTGGACGTCCCGGAGCTCGTGCTGGAGAACGGCTCCGGACTCTCGCGCGAGGAGCGCATCAGCGCACGCAACCTCGCCCGCGTCCTGGAACGCGGCTGGAACAGTCCGTTGATGCCGGAGTATCTCGCGTCCCTGCCGATCCCGGCGGTGGACGGGACGCTGCGCCGCCGATTGAAAGGCTCGGACGCAGCCGGCAAGGCGCACATGAAGAGCGGCTATCTCGAGGGGGTGCGGGCCGTCGCCGGCTACCTGCAGGACTCCCGCGGCCGCTGGCTGATAGTGGTCTGCATCGTCAACCACAAGAACGCGATCCGGGCGCAGCCGTTTCTCGACGCGGTGGTGGACTGGGCCTGGTCGCAGGGCGATGAGGGCTGCTGCATGCAATGAGGCGGTTCCCGCTTCACCGCCCCGCTCTGCCGCATGCGCGACATGCAACCGGTCTCGGCTCGTGCGCCGCCGGCCCACGGGCGCGGACGGTGTCCGGCCGCGAGCTGCCGTGCCGCCCGGAGACGCGGAAACGGCCCGTTGAAGGGCAGGCAGGCAGGCGTCGATCGTCAGCGCGTCTTTCTCGTGGCGCCCACTGCCTTCGCCTGCGCCTGACGCGCCCGGGTCCTGGATGACATCAACTTGGCTGCCACTCGTTTCTGGATGTTGGTCGCACTCTTCGCCCGGTTGGCGCTCTTGCGCGTGGACTTCCGGGACGGTCGCCCCTTCCGGCTGTCCTCCAGCGTCGCGGTAGCGCGCGGCACTCGTGCCTTGGTATTTCGCCGCGCCGTTGACTCGCCCCCCGCCTTGCGGTCCGTCGCGCTGACGCCCGGCGCCGACGTGTCGACGGGCACGTCTCGGCGCCGCTTCTCGGGTCGCTCCAGTGCCGCCTCGAGATTCGCCGCACCCCGGCCCACGCGCCGGCCGATGTAGCTGCCGGGGTCGGCGGCGTCATTCCGCGCAGAGACGGGACTCCCGGAGCGGGACGCGGGCTCGACGGAGGCATCCGGGGCGCGTCTCTGCCCCGCCTTGGGCGCGCGGTCGAGTGACTTGCGCACGGCCCGCCCCATCGCTTCGGCCACCTTGCCGAATGCCACGCGCTCGGTCTTCGCGCGCGCACTGACAACCACGCTGGGAAGGCTGCTCAGAACCGCCTTCGCGCGGCACGCGATATCGACACCCCCTCGCGGTCCGTTGATGTCCTCGAACCGGACGGTCAGCCTCTCGATGCAATCCGCGAACTTTCCGAGACTGGCCGTGAGGCGCTTGCGGATTTGCCGATCGAAGTCCTCCGAGATCCAGATCCCGGTCGCGCGGACTGCCAGCGGCGTGTCGGCCACGCCCGTGGCGCCGAGCCGAGCCTTGTTGGCGCGCGACCGCGACGCCGGAAAATGCTTCTTTCTCTTCTGCATGATTTACCTCGACCAGGAGATGGAAGATAACGTTACGCCTCCTTCAGGCCGCTGTCATCCGGGTATCCCGGGGCGCTGCGCCGAGAGCGCCGCATGGCACATTGGGGCGGCAGGCCTCCGGAATCAGTCCCCCTGAAAGCATGACAAGTTCCGAGGTGGCAACCGGACCCGGGAACGAACGTACAGTTCGCGCGCTCCCGGCATCTGCCCGATGACCGGCGCGCTCGACGCGAACGATCCGGCAACCACGACAGCTCATGTGAGGTCCCAGGTCCGCTGCGGCTGCGCCAGCACCGGTACCACCTGGCAGACCGGCCATTTTTTGACAGTTGGTGAAACGCTCAGTGAGAATGGCCTTGAGGTTCCATGAGATGCGTACACCGGAGAAATGCCATGGACAACTTGAGCAAGTATCAGGAACTCGCAGTGACCTATGCGACCGACGTGGGCCTGAAGATCGTTGCCGCGATCGTCTTCTGGGTGGTCGGCCGGTGGTTGATCGGATTGGTGGGGCGTCTGCTGCAGGGAACGCTGGAGCGAGCGAAGGTCGACCCCACGCTGATGCGCTACATCGGCAACTTCCTGACGGTTGTGCTGAACATCGTTCTCGTCGTCGCGATCCTGGGCTATTTCGGCGTGCAGACGACGACCTTCGCCGCACTGGTCGCCGGCGCGGGCGTGGCGATCGGCGTGGCCTGGAGCGGCATGTTGTCGAACCTCGCCGCGGGTGTCTTCCTGGTCGTGCTGCGTCCGTTCAAGGTCGGAGACTTCGTCAACGCCGCCGGCATCACCGGCACGGTGAAGGAAATCGGCCTGTTCTCCACCTCGATCAACACTCCCGACAACGTCCTGACCATCGTCGGCAACGGCAAGATCTTCGCGGAAACCATCCAGAATTTCAGCGCCAATCCCTATCGGCGCGTCGACCTCCTATGCCAGTTGGCCGGCAACGCCGATCATGTCTTCGCCATGAAGTTGCTGCGCGAGGAGATCGCCGCCGTTCCGAACGTCGTTCCCTCGCCGCCGGTCGAGGTGGAGATCCTCGAATTCAATCTGGTCGGACCGGTGCTGGCCGTGCGGCCCTACTGCCACAACGACCACTACTGGCAGGTCTATTTCGACGGCAATCGCGTGATCAGGGAGGCTCTCGCAAAAAGCGGCTTCCCTGCGCCCATGCCGGCGCAGCTGGTGCTCGTCAATCAGCACTGAGTTGTCGTCCCCGCCTTCCGCTCGCGTTGTGGGGAGGCGAGTGCAGGGAGCAGCGACGTCAGAGTGCGGTTCCGCCCGGGCGCGCGCGATTGACGGGTATGACGCCGCCCCCGGACGCTCGCCAGTCCTTCACCCCGAGGACTTGAGCCGGGTGAGCGCTGAACGGGCCTGTCGCGACCCGCCTCCTGAGGAACCGGAGGCGCGACGGTCGGCTGCACCGCTCCTTCTGCGCGTCGTTACTTCCTGCCGGCGAGAGTGAAGTAGCTGGTCATCAGGTTCCGGTAGTTCGGAATGTGGTTGGAAAACAGCGCCCCGAGACCTTCGATGTTGTTGCGCCAGTCGCGGTGCAGCTCGCAGGCCATGCCGAACCAGTTGATCAACTGCACGCCGGCGGCCTGCATCCGCAGCCAGGCGGTGTGACGGGTGACCTCGTTGAAAGTGCCGGAGGCGTCGGTGACCACGAACACCTCATAACCCTCCTCCAGGGCCGAAAGAGCCGGAAACGCCACGCATACCTCGGTCACCACGCCGGCGATGATCAACTGCTTGCGCCCGGTCTCCTTCACCGCCCGGACGAAGTCCTCGTTGTCCCACGCGTTGGTGTTGCCGGGCCGGGCGATGTACGGGGCGTTCGGGAACATCTCCCGCAGCTCGGGCACGAGCGGCCCGTTCGGCCCGTTCTCGAAGCTGGTCGTGAGTATGGTCGGCAGGTTGAAGTACTTGCCGCAGGCGGCAATGGCCAGCACGCTGTTCTTGAATTCATTCGGCCCGAAGTCCTGTACCAGCGAGATCAGTCCCGCCTGGTGGTCCACCAGGAGCAGCGCGGCGGCGTCCTTGTTCAGGCGGTTGTATCTGAATGGTGCGCTCATGGCTGACTCCTCTCGCGGCGGTGGCGAGCCCGATAGCGCCCTTCAGCGGACCGGTGACCTCGTTGCCATTGATCACTATCGAGATGGCGTTGTTTTCGAAGAACACGCCCCACGCGGCCAGCGCAAGCATGAGTACTGCGAGCGCGGCGACGGTTTTTCTCGCCATGCGGTTGATTCACCACTCCACCCGGCCGTCCTGGCCTGACATGCATCACGGCATCCTGCTGATGATCTGCTTCATCTGATCCTCGGAGAAGGCGCGCAGCGTTTGCGACCGAACATTGCCCAGCGAGCCCGCAGCCAGCAGTGTCGTGGTGGCGGCCTCGTCGCTGCCCTCCACGATGATGACCATGTCGTAGTGCCCCACCGTGTAGTAGGCGCCCTTGACCGATACGCCCAGCTTCTCGGCCAACGCCCGGAATGCGAGAAGGCGGTCCGGCGAGTCCTTGACGTTCCGGATTCCCTGATCGGTGAAGTTTACAAGGCTGATGAACGTTGCCATCGCTTTCTCCTCGCGAAGTGCGTGCCGCGTTTCTTCTCATCGGGTTCACGGCACGCTCGAGTCGGACTGTTGAGGCGCGCCGCATATAACGGCCGAAACGCATAGCCGTACGACTTCAAGTGTAGGCGGCAGGGCTGCTATCCGCGAGGGACTCGATTCGAACCGGGTCCGGCCGGGCAGAGCGGCAACCGGACAACCGAGCCCGCAGGCAGCCAACGCGGCAAGTGAGGTATCCTGAGTACGGGCAGATCCCCGGAAGCGAGCGCCACCGATGAGCCACAAGCACGAAAAGCTGATTCGCGCCATCTTCCACGACCCAATCAGCGGCAACATCCACTGGCGGGAGATCGAGTCCCTGCTGAGTCACCTGGGGGCGACCATCGAGCCGCTTTCCGGCGCCCGGGTGCGAGTACAGCTCAACGGCGCCGAGGGCATACTGCACCATCCGCATCACAGCAACGTGCTCGACCGGCAGGAAGTCCGGCACTTGCGCGAGTACCTCGCCCGTGCCCGGATCACTCCCTCGATGTACGAGAACGGCCGCTGATCCGCTCGCAGCCCGGGCCTTGCCCGTAGCGCCCTCTATCGCCCGCGGTGCTACCGATAGTGCGCGGCTCCAACGGGCCGGGATCGACCCCGGGCTGCCATCCAGGCTCCATTGCGGACTCCCGCCGCAGGAGACGTCCTGCCGGCCCGCAGGTCATCCCGCCGGCCGCGGCCGGCGCCGGCGGCGTGGCCACACCGCCCGGAATTACCTGCGCCTGCGCCACCACCAGTACACCGGCAGTCCGGCGAGGATCACCAGCAGGCCGAGGATGGCGTTCAGGCGGGTCTTCTCCGACCAGAGCAGGGCGAGGCAGATGCCGATCGCGAAGACGATGTAGAGCGCGGTGAGCCACGGGTATCCCCAGGCCAGCACCGGGCGCTCGACCTCGGGCCGCTTGCGGCGCAGGACGAAGATCGCGGCCATGGTGAGGATGTAGAACACCATCACGCCGAAGACGATGTAGTCGAGCAGGTTGCTGTAGAGATTGCTGTAGGCCTGGGTCGTGCCGTCGTAGGTGCGCGGCAGGGTGAGCACGACGATCCACAGCCCCTGCAGCACGAGCGCGACGCCGGGCACGTGCTTGCGATTCAGCGTGCCGACCGGCTCGAAGAACAGACCGTCCTTCGCGATCGAGTAATACACGCGCGCGCCGGCCAGGATGATGCCGTTCATGCAGCCGAAGGTGGAGACCATGATGCCGATGGCCATCAGGATCTCCGCGTACTGGCCGAGCACCACCTTCGCCGAGGCCACGCCGACGCGATCCTGCGGCGCGTTCTGGATCGCCTCCAGCGGCAGCGTGAACAGGTAGGCGACGTTGGCGAGCAGGTACAGTCCCGTGGTCAGCAGCACGCCGAGCGCCATGCTGAGCGGCAGGTTGCGCTTGGGGTTCTTCATCTCGTCGCCCGCGAAGCCGACGTTGTTCCACGCCTCGGAGGCGAACAGCGCCCCGACCATCGCGGTGCCGATGATGGGCAGGAACGCGAGCGCGCGGATCGCCTCGCCGTTGGCGCGCGGCGTCCAGAAGTCCCCGGCGTGGATGGCCGCGGCCGGGTCGCGGCCGAAGTACGCGAGCCCCAGTCCGATCAGCGCCAGCAGCGCGCCGATCTTGGTAAGCGTGAAGACGTCCTGGATGAGCTTGCCGGTGTACAGGCCGCGCAGGTTCAGCCAGGTGAGCAGCACGGTGGCGAGGATGCCGGTCATCTGCTGCGTGGACAGCGACAGCGAGAGGTTGCCCACGCCGGGCACCGGCAGCAGGCCGAGGTCGAAGAGCAGATTGGTGGGCGAGATCGCCGGCCAGAGCACGCCGGCAAAGCGCGCGAAGCCGATCGACACCGCCGCGATCGTGCCGGTCTGCACGATGAGGAACAGCACCCAGCCGTAGAGGAAGGCCCACATCGGTCCGAAGGCCTCGCGCAGATAGATGTACTGGCCGCCGGCATGCGGGTACATCGCGGCGAGCTCCCCGTAGCTCACCGCGGCCGCCAGCGTGAACAGCCCGGTGATGACCCAGATCATCAGCAGCCAGCCGGGAGATCCGACCTGGCGGGCGATGTCGGCGGAGACGATGAAGATGCCGGAGCCGATCATGTTGCCGGCCACCAGCATGGTGCCGTCGAGCAGTCCCAGGCCGCGGACGAATCCCGTCTCCCTGTCGACGCCGCGGTTGGATTCCAGCGTGCTGTCCCCTGCCGATGTGTTGCGCATCGCCATCCCCCCGGATTTTTTTTTCATCTTACACCCGGCACGCGCGGGCGGCTCGACTGGATGGCGATCGGTCGATGTCGCAGCGCGGGAAGATCCGGCAGTCCCATGCGCGACCGGACAGCGCCGCGCAGCGCCCCGAAAAGACGAAACCCCGCCGAGGCGGGGTCTTGATGTCGCTGCGGAAGACGGCGCGCCGCCGCGCCGCTATGGAAGCGTCTGCCGGCGGCAGACGCGTGCCGATCCCGTGCTAATTCCAGCGCCCCCAGATGCCGCCCGCGCTCAGGCGCCCGGCTCCCAGCATCGCCACGGCGAGCGCGCCGAACAGGAACATGCCCTGCAGCTCGAGCGCCCAGCCGCCGGTCTGCGAGAGCGTCAGGAGCTCGGGCATGTGCACCAGGGCGATCGCCACCACCATGTTCACCGCGATGACGAGCGCGGCCGGGCGCGTCCACAGTCCGATGATCACCAGCAACGGCGCCAGCACCTCGCCGACGTACACCAGGTAGCCCAGCTGCGCCGGCAGTCCGTTCCTGGTCAGCAGCTCCATGATGAAGGCCGGCCCGCCCATCACCTTCGCGATGCCGTGCAGGAGGATCAGCACGCCCAGGGCGACGCGCAGCAGCAGCTTGCCCCAGTCCTCCACGTCAGCCCCCGCCGTCTGCAGACCACCCGTCGCCTTTGCCATCGAAGCTCCTCCCCGCTCTGCCGTACCTCGGAATAACAATTATATGAATGATAAACCCCCGCGTCGGATTCGACCAACGGTCTCGAGATCGCCGGCGCCGCGCGGTGCTCGACGCGACCACGTCCGCCTGCTCGGGCCGAGCGCCGAAGGCCGGCGCGCGGCGTCGTGTCGTTGCCGAGCGCCACATGGAACCGCAATGGTGCACGTGCGCACCATGGAATGTCGTCACCGCCGTCAAGACGGTCGAGACCGGCCTCGATCACGTCCACGGGGCCTCGCGGCCCGGGCCATCGCCGCGCCGAACCAATCCTGCGTCGGTGTTGTCGTACGAGAGACGCCGCAGCGCGGAGCGATCCGGCCCATCGATGACAGGCCGGCCCCGCGCGCCCTGCCCCCAGGCGGCGGGGAACCTATACTTGAAGAAAAAGGGCCTGAGCCTCCACCGGGTTCCATGAAGCCCCTGCGCGGTCCCGAGGAAGGAGACGATCATGGTGACATTGCAGATCAACGGCCAGACGCACGAGGCCGATGCTCCCGACGAGATGCCGTTGCTGTGGGTACTGCGTGACGTCATCGGGCTGACGGGCACCAAGTTCGGCTGCGGCGTGGCGCTGTGCGGCGTCTGTACGGTGCACCTGGACGGCACGCCCGTGCGCGCCTGCGTCACGCCGGTGTCGTTCGCGGCCGGCCGCAAGGTCACCACCATCGAGGGGCTCTCGCCCGACGGCACGCATCCGGTGCAGGTCGCGTGGCGCGATCTGAACGTCGCGCAGTGCGGCTACTGCCAGACCGGCCAGATCATGCAGGCGGCCGCGCTGCTCAGCCAGACGCCCAACCCCACGGACGCGGACATCGACAACGCCATGAGCGGCAATCTCTGCCGCTGCGGCACTTACACCCGCATACGCGCCGCCATCAAACAGGCCGCCGCCGCCACGGGAGGTGCGTCATGAGCAGGGATCCCCGCACCGAGCCCGTCATCACGAACATCAGCCGCCGCTCGTTCCTCATCGGACTCGGCGCCGGCAGCCTGGTGCTGGCCGCCGGTTTCCCGGTCCTCGGCCGCGCCGAGGAGGAGCAGAAGAAATACGCCGGCGAGGCCATGCCGCACGGGCTGCGCGACGATCCGATGATCTTCGTCGCCATCGCCGCGGACGGCACCGTCACCATCGTTTGCCACCGCTCCGAGATGGGCCAGGGCGTGCGCACCAGCCTGCCCATGGTCGTGGCCGACGAGCTCGAGGCCGACTGGTCGCGCGTGAGGGTGGCGCAGGCGCCCGGCAACGAACCGCTCTACGGCAATCAGGACACCGACGGCTCGCGCAGCATGCGCCATCACTTCATGTCGATGCGCCGCATCGGCGCGGCCGCGCGGCGGATGCTGGAGGAGGCCGCGGCGGCGAAGTGGAACGTGCCGGTCGCGGAGGTCGAGGCCGTCAATCACGAGGTGATCCACCGCGGGAGCGATCGCCGTCTCGGCTACGGCGAGCTCGCCGACGCCGCGGCCGCACTGCCGGTGCCCGCGCGCGAGACCGTGAAGCTGAAGGATCCCTCGAAGTTCCGCTACATCGGCCGCGGCGAGGTCGGGCTGGTCGACAACCACGACATCACCACTGGCAAGGCGCAGTTCGGGATCGACACGCGCCTGGACAGCATGGTCTATGCCGTCGTCGCCCGCCCGCCGGTCTACGGCGGGAAGCTGAAGTCCTACGACGACGCCGAGACGCTGAAGGTCCCCGGCGTGCTGAAGGTGCTCACGCTCGAGGCGGCGCCCGTCCCCTCGGAGTTCAATCCGCTGGGCGGCGTGGCGGTGATCGCGTCGAACACGTGGGCGGCGATCCGCGGCCGCGATGCGCTGAAGATCACCTGGGACGACGGCCCCAACGCCTCGTACTCCTCCGACACCTACCGCGCGACGCTGGAGGCCGCGGCGCGCCAGCCCGGCAAGGTGGTGCGCAACGCCGGCGACGTCGATGCGGCGATGGCCAGCGCGGCGAAGCGCGTGGAGGCGGAGTACTACATCCCGCACCAGGCGCACGTGTCGATGGAGCCGCCGGCCGCGGTGGCGCGCATCGCCGACGGCAGGTGCGAGGTGTGGGCATGCGTGCAGGCCCCGCAGACCACGCGCGAGAAGATCGCCAAGCACCTCGGCCTGGGCGAGGAGAACGTGACGGTGAACGTCACGCTGCTCGGCGGCGGATTCGGCCGCAAGTCGAAGCCGGATTTCGCCATCGAGGCCGCGTTGCTCTCCCGCGCCATGGACGGCAGGCCGGTGAATCTCACCTTCACGCGCGAGGACGATCTCGCCAACGGCTATCTCAATACCGTGGCGGTGCAGCGACTCGAGGCCGGGCTCGATGAGAACGGCAGACCCGTGGCGTGGCTGCACCGCAGTGTGGCCCCGACCATCACCGCGCTGTTCGGGCCGGACTCCCGGCACGAGGCCCCGTTCGAGCTCGGCATGGGCTTCGTGGACACGCCGTTCGCGGTGCCGAACCTCCGGCTGGAGAATCCCGAGGCCACCGCGCACACGCGTGTGGGCTGGTTCCGCTCGGTGTTCAATGTCCCGCACGCCTTCGCGATCCAGTCCTTCGTTGGCGAACTCGCCGCCGCCGCGGGTCGCGATCCCAAGGATTATCTGCTCGAGCTGATCGGTCCGCCGCGCCAGATCGACCCGAATTCGCTGCCCGACAGCTGGAACTACGGCGAGGACCCGGCGATCTACCAGGTGGACGCGGGGCGACTGCGCCGTGTCGTGGAGACGGTTGCCGAGGGCGCGGGCTGGGGCAGGACGCTGCCGAAGGGTCGCGGGCTCGGCATTGCCGCGCACCGCAGCTTCGTGACCTACACCGCCGTGGTGGTCGAGGTGGAGGTCAGCGGCGCAGGCGAGATCTCGATCCCGCGCGTGGACATCGCGGTGGATTGCGGGCCGCAGATCAACCCGGAGCGCATACGCTCGCAGATGGAGGGCGCGGTGATCCAGGGCGTGAGCCTCGCGACGGTGAGCGCGGCGACCTTCAAGGACGGCCGCGTCGAGCAGAGGAACTTCGACGGCTATCGGATCACGCGCATCGACCAGGCGCCGCGCGAGATCCACGTCCACCTCGTACCCGCGGAAGGCTACGATCAGCCGCTCGGCGGCGTCGGCGAGCCGGGGCTGCCCCCGGTCGCGCCGGCCCTCTGCAATGCGGTCTTCGCGGCGACCGGCAAGCGCATCCGCGCCCTGCCGATCGGCGATCAGTTGTTCGCCTGAGAGTCTCCGCGGTCGGGGCGACCGCGCGCCGGCGCGGCGCCGGGCGAACCGACTCTCGGCGAACCGCCTACCTGTAGGCGATCGCCGCGCTGCAGGGACCGGCGAGATGCATGACCTCGTAACGCCTGAAGCCGGTCTCGCGGCACCATTCCCAGAACTCCGCGCCGGTGAAATCGAAGGCGTCGCCGAATTCAATCAGCATGTTCAGCGACATCATGAGTCCGAAGGCATTGCTGCGGCGCTCGTCGTCGATGAGATTCTCAATGGCGACGAACGCCCCGTTCTCCGGCAGCGCCTCGTAGGCCAGGCGTATCAGGTGTTTCTTTTTCTCCAGATTCCAGTCGTGCAGGATCATCCCCATGGAGATCACGTCCGCGCTGGGCAGCGCGTCCCTGAAGAAATCTCCGGAGACGATCTCCACGCGATCGCTCAGGCCTTCCTTTGCGATCCATTTGCGCGCGATCGGCTCGACGGCAGGAAGATCGAAGCTCGTGCACTGCATATGGGGATGCTCCTTCGCCACCAGGCTCGAGAGCAGGCCGGTGGCGCCGCCCACGTCGCACAGCGTCCTGTAGCGCGAAAAATCGAACCTGCGCGCAAACGCCTGGAAGTTGCCGGCGGAGATCCCGCGCATGGCGTCCATGAACTGCTCCAGGCGCGGCAGGTCCTCGTAGAGCACCTCGAACATGGGCTTCTGGCTGTGCTTGATCTCGTTCTGCGGCCTGCCGCTCTTCAGCGCCGGGCCGAGATCGTTCCAGAAGCGGAACAGGCGCGCGCCGGCCATCTCGAGGATGCCGCCGATGTAGGTGGGCCTGTTCCTGTCGAGATAGAGCCTGGTTTCCTCGGTGTTGGAATACCGCGCCGTCGCGCCGGAACCCTCGCGACTCAGGAATCCCAGCGCCACCAGCGCGTCGAAGAAATCGCGGACGCCGCGCGGATGCATCTCGAGCGCCCTGCCGAGGGCCTCGCCGGTCATGGCCCGCTCGCCCAGCGTCGTGAACAGTCCCATCTCCACCGCCGTGAGCAGGACCCTCGAGCCCCAGAATCCGAAGCCGGTCTCGAGGATCCGCGATGGGTTGGCGCCGTTCGTCATGGGATCTCCTTCACCATGGATGTCCGCCACCGCCGTGCCGAGACGGAATGCCGTCGAGGACTCTCGCGTTCGCGCGCGGCTGCGAACCCATGGCCGGCGGCCAGGCACCCCGCCGCGTGTGCAATGCCGGCGCCTTGCCGCCGTCGGAGGTCTATTCCAGGCGGAAACCGACCTTCAGCTTGACCTGATAGTGCGCGACCTTGCCGTCCTGAATGTGACCGCGGGTCTCCGCGACCTCGAACCAGTTGATGTTCTTCAGTGTCTTCGATGCCCGCGAGATTGCGCTCTCGATGGCGTTTTCTATGCTGGTCTGGGAAGAGCCGACCAGCTCCACCACCTTGTAGATATGCTCGGACATGGGTTTGCGCCTCTGTCAGTCTGAAGGGAGGGAAGGCCGACGTCGCCTCTGCGCGACCACGGCGTTGCCGGCCGGCGCGAGGACCTGGTTCTCAGCCGCGCGGCGCCGTCGGTAAGCAGTATAGGCGAAGGGTACGGGATCACGGGAGGACGTTCCGGCGCACGACCCGGCGCCCGCCTCATCCGCCGCGGAGGAGCCTGTGCAGGCGGGCGTCGAAGGTCCGGAAGTGCGTGCCGAACCACGATCCGAGCTGAACTCCGAGGGCCCTGCCGCTCCCGGCGCCTCCGGCCCGCGGATCGAAGTGGTCCGCGAGACGACGGATGTCGCGAAGCATCTGCTCGTGCGCGGCGCGGTGCTCCTCGAACCCTTCGTAGCGCAACTCCTTCATCAACTGCTCTTCGCAGCAGAACTCATCGGAGGCGAGCACGTACACCTGATCCAGGAACGACTGCAGGCTCTCACGGTCGGCGTGGCCGCCGAGCGAGTGATAGATCTCGTTGATGATGCCGATGAGCTCCTGGTGCGAACGATCGATATCCGCGATGCCCATGCGGTACTCCTCCTTCCACTCCAGCAGATCCGTGCCGGCTTCCTCGTCGCGGGCCGGCGGCGGGGCGGGCGAGGCGTTCATTCCTTGCCGGGGGGGCGCGGCGCGTTCACGAACGGGCTCAGCCGCGCGAACATCTCCAGGCTTTCCTGCATCAGCGCGCCGAGCTGTTCCATGCTCTCCTGCTGGATCTTCTGCAGGTTCTGCGACACCCGCGTGATGGCCTCGCGTTCGGCCTCGAGCACGGCATTCTGCGCCGCCACCGGATCCTTGGGCACCTCACCCATGGTCCGCGGGGCGAATTGCCGGAGCGAGGACTCCATGAGCGACTGGTACTCGTGGATCGCGCGCTCCCAGGCATTCTGGATGATCTTGCTGGCACGCAGGTTGAGATCCAGTCCCTGGGCGTAGATCTTCGCGAAGTCTGCGTACGAGGTGCTGTCGAGGGCCATTGCCGTCTCCTTCATGGTCTGATCGCCGCCGGTCGCGGTCGCTGCGGCGCAGCAGCGCCTGGCGTGAGAGTCGCCGCCCGTCATCACGGCGCGGACCGCTCCGCGAGGACTCGGCTGTCCCGATCAACTATAGACGCTGCACCGGCAGGCCGCGACGGTGCGACGGCCGCCTCGCCGGCCGCGCGCCAACGCTCACTGATCCCACATCACGTAGGAGTCGTTCGCCGCCGCGGCCTTGAGCATTTCGATCAGCGGATAGGCGCGGTTCGCCAGTGTCACGCGCGGCTCCCGCTCCCCGGTCTCCTCCTCTTCGTCCTCAGGTCCGGGCGCCGGCTCCGCGCCCTGTATCTCCAGGGCCTCGCGCAGGCGCTGCAAGGCCGCCGGCACGTCCTCCGCGGCGAGCGCGCCGGGGATCGTGCCGCTGTGTCCCATGAGCTGTATGAGCTTCACGGCGATGTCGCCGAGCATGACGAATTCCGCCGATTCCTTGCTGCGAAAGCGTACCAGCATGGATTCCTCCTCGTTCGCGGTAAAAGGCTGGATGGTGTCGACCCGCCGCCGTGGGAGACAAATCTACTATATAAATGTTGCGGATGCGGCCGCCGGGTCCCGGCAGCCGGGCGCGGGGCGTGAAATGACGCCGGTCAAGGCCGGGCCGCGTTTCCGGGCCTACCCTGCATACGGTGCATGCATCCCGTGGCAGCACGCGGAGAAGAGGGGAAGCGAAGATGAGCGATCAACTCGAACTGGCTGTCAGCCCCGACAAGGTGTGCTTTCTCATCGGCAAGGCGCGCGAGTTCCATGCCAAGGAAGACGTGGTGATCCCGGAGGAGCCGACGGGCTCGGCCGAGGACTGGGCGCGGCAGGTGCTCGCCGATCACCGCGACGACCCCAGCTATCAGGAATTGCATGAGCTCATCGACGCCATGGACGTGGAAGAACAGGTGAACCTGGTGGCGCTGATGTGGCTGGGGCGCGGGGACTTCTCCACCGCGGAATGGAGCGAGGCGCTGCAGGAGGCCGGGGAGCGCCTGAGCGCGCACACCGCCGATTACGTCATCGCGACACCGCTGGTCGCCGACTATCTCGAGGAAGGGTTGTCCGCGCTCGGCTATAGCTGCGAGGGCATCACCGAATAGCCGCGCGGTCACGGCATCACGTCGTCGATCCCGTACTTCAGGTAGGCGCCGCGCAGGTACAGCGGCCGCAGAAACGCGAACGGAAAACGCGGCGGCGGCCTGCGGATGAAGCCGGCGCGGTCATCCTCCTCCCCTTTCCCCGGCACGCCCGCAATGACCCGCGCCGCGGCGCGGCCCGACCACGTGCCCATGGCCACACCGTTGCCGTGATAACACAGGGCGAAGTAGGTACCCGGCTGCTCCGCCCAGGCGCCGACATGGGGAACGAGATCGGCCGCCAGGCAGACCAGTCCCGACCATCGATGCGTGATCTCCGCGCCGCTCCAGGCCGGGAAGTAGCGGCGGAAGGCGGCCTCGATCCGCGCGAGCTGGCGCGCCAGCATCGCCGGCGCCGCCGACAGGCCGCCGCGCCCGCCGAACAGGAACCGGCCATCCGGCAGCAGCCGGAAGTAGTTCAGCAGATGGCGGCTGTCGTAGGCGGGCGTGGTGTCCGACCAGCCCTGCAGCTTGATCTCATCGTGCGTGAGCGGCCGGGTCACCACGATGGAGGACAACGCCGGCAGCACGCGGCCGCCGAAGTCCGCGTGCAGATCCTCCGGCGTGTACGCAGCGGTGGCGATCAACACCTTCGCGGCGCGCACGCGTCCCGCCGGCGTCACCAGCTCGTGCCGGCCGCCGCTGCGCGTCCAGCGGAGGACCTCGCTGCCGCCGTGGATGCGGGCGCCGGCCGTGCGCGCCGCCGCGGCCAGGCCGTTGACGTACTTCCACGGGTTCAGGCCGAAGCCGACCGGGTTCAGCACGCCCGCGTACAGCCGCGGTGAGTTCAGGCCGCGCTCGACGAGATCCAGCTTCGAGAGGACGACGTGCGTCGCGCCGAAGGTCGCATCGAGGTAATCGGCCTCCTCCTTCATCGATCGCGCGCGCGAGGGCAGATGCGCGAGCGTGATCTCCCCGCCGCCGGTGTTCTCGACGTCGATGCCGTTGCGCGCGACCACCTCGGCCACCAGCTCGACGGAGTTCTGCTGGCTGCGCCAGAAGCGGCGCGCCTCATCGAGTCCGTAGCGCGCGACGATGCCGTCCCACGGCAGCTTGGCCGATCCCATGCAGCAGAAGCCGGCGTTGCGGCCCGAGGCGCCCCAGCCGGGATGGGCGCGCTCGAGCACAACCGCGCCGATATCGTGCTCGCGCGCCAGATGATAGGCGGCCGACAGCCCGGTGTAGCCGCCGCCGATGATCGCGACCTCGGTGTCGACCTCGCCGCTCAGCGTCGGATAGGCCGCCACCTCGGGCAGCGTGTCCGCCCACCAGCTCTTCACCGGCGCGGCCGGATCGAGGGCGGTGGCGTGATAGAGATGCCTCACGATGATTGCCCGTCATCGTAGCGGCCGCCGCGCTCGCGCAGAACTCCGCCGTGGCCGGGTACACGACTGCAGCTGCGGCTTCGGATCCATCATCACCATCTTCGAACGGCGGAAGGCGCGGGTCATGAGCTCCGCGGCGCCACCGGCGGTGTCCGCCTCCATCGCGTCGGCCAGGCGGTGCAGCGCGGCGGCGCGCGACTTGCCGTCGAGCGCCACCCAGTCCCTCTGTGCGCGGACCGCGAGCCCGAGCGCCTCGGCGATGATCGCCGGCGTGCATTGCGCGGTGCGGCCGACGATCGAGAGAGCCGCGGGATTGACGACGTCGCGCAGCGGCAGGTCCTTCCTCGTCACGAACCCGTTGCCGAGAATGACCTGCCCCGCATGCGGATCCAGGCCGGTCACGGTCGGCTAGCGGATCATGTAGACCTTGCGCACGGTCTCGTGCACGCGGCAGGTGCCCTTCCAGTCCTTCGGGAAGAAGGCGATCGTGTCGGGGCGGATCTCGATGACCTCGCCGCTCTCGTGGGTGTAGGTGCAGCGCCCCGAGAGGAAGTGGCAGAACTCGTCCCGCGTCACGTGGCAGTACCAGTAGCCGGGCGTGCACACCCAGATGCCGGATTCGTTCTCGCCGTCGGGGCCCTTGTGCAGGAGCCGGCCCGAGGTGTGCGAGACGCCCTCGATCATCGTCGGAACCGGGCCCCAGTCCTTCAGATCGGTGATCGACCTCGGGTCGTAGAGTACGGGTGTGGTCACTGTTCAATCTCCCCTATCGCAGCATGTAGACGTTGCGCAGCGTCTCGTGGACCGTGCACCTGCCCTTCCAGCCGGCGTTCACGGCACGTAGCGGCCGTGCGTGGCGATCGCGGCCAGTATGTGCGCCGCCTTCTCCGTCCCCCTGGCGGCCTGCATGTGCGCGGAGAGCTGCGCCAGTCGGCCATGCATCGCCGCATCGGCGAGCAGGCGCGCGATCGTCGAGGACATCTGCTCCTCGGTCCAGGCGTAGCGCGGCAGCTGCTCGCCGTAACCGGTGTCGTGGATGCGGGCGGCGTTGTCCAGCCCGTCCCAGCAGAACGGCATGATGATCGCGGGCTTGCCGAAGTACAGCGACTCGTTGAAGCTGTTGTTGCCGCCGTGATGTATGACCAGGTCCGCGTGCGGGATGACGGCGGGCTGCGGGTACCAGCTCTCCAGGTGCACGTTCGGCGGCACGTCGCTGTACTCGCCGATGTAGTCGCCGACGTTCATCAGGAAACGGTAGGGCAGATTGGCGAAGACGGCGATCAGCCGCTTGTAGAGCTCCACGTCGGCCGCGCCCAGCGAGCCGTAGGAGACGTAGATGAGCGGCCTGTCGTCGTTGGCGGCGAACCGCGGAACCGTGTAGGTACCCTCGTCGCGCACGCAGCCCTCCAGGTACTGGAAGCGCGCCGGATTGAGCGGCGTGCGGCGCTTGAAGGCGAGCGGCTTCGGGTACAGCAGCAGGTTCATGGTGGGGGAGGCCTCGAAGAACTCGCCGGGCTTGTACGGCGGATGCCCCTGGCTGGCCAGGAATTCGTTGAAGCGGTCGTGGGTCGGCTTCACCAGCTCGAGGAACCGCTCCTCGAAGGCCTTGAATCCGGCCTTGTCGTTCTCGTGGCAGC
Organism: Gammaproteobacteria bacterium; assembly: GCA_041395385.1. Classification (GTDB taxonomy): domain Bacteria; phylum Pseudomonadota; class Gammaproteobacteria; order JAJPIJ01; family JAJPIJ01; genus JAJVHZ01. The sequence continues at coordinate 46,019 of JAWLAN010000019.1, read as the reverse complement.
CGGAGAGGTGCGGCGGGATGTCCGGATCGGGGATCTCGTTCTCCGAGCAGGAGATGATGCGCACCCATGGACAGCCGGCCTTCTTGATCGCCGGGAAGAGGATGACGTTGTCCACGGCCACCACGTCGGGCCTGATCCGATGCAGGTGCGCGTTGAGCCCCTCCTCGGCGATGATGGCGGAGTCGACGATCGCCTCCCAGACCGGGATGACGTAGGTCGGCAGCTGGTCGATCGGCGAGAGGCGGAAGTGCGGTTGCTTCTCGGCGATGAAGTTGGCCCAGAACTTCGCGATCTCCTCATCCGACATGCCGCCGGACATGTCGACCAGGTTCTCCTCGAAGCCGTACTTCTCGAAGACGCCCTTGAAGCCCTTGTCGCAGACGAAGACCGGATTGTGGCCCATGGCGCGCAGTCGTTGCGCGATGCCCACGCAGTTCAGTGCCGGACCGAAGGCCGCCTCCGGAAACAGGACGATGGTCTTGCTCATCTGATGCTCCCCCCGTGGTTTTATCGTCGATGTCGAGCTAATCGATCAGTATCCGGGCGTTGGCGGCCGGCCACCGGCACCACACCCGCGATCCCGGCGACAGATGGACCGCGTCCGCCTCCGCGGCCGGCAGCCGCGCCACCAGCGGCGCCTCGTTGCCGCAAAGGCGCACGTGCAGGATCAGATCCTGTCCATGATAGGCCATGCCCTGCACCGTGGCCTCCAGCCCGCTCTCCAACAGCGCGGCGCTCACCTCGATGCGCTCCGGGCGGACCGCGAGCGTCGCCGCGGTGCCCGGCGGCACCCGTTCGAGGTTCGCGGCGCCGAGCACGCCCAGACCGGGCAGCTCGAAGCCCTCGGCGCGGCGCACGCCCTCGAGGAAGTTCATCTGGCCGATGAAGTCGGCGACGAAGCGGTTGTCGGGCTGCTCGTACAGCAGCCGCGGTTCTCCCTGCTGCGCGATGCGGCCGTGATTCAGCAGCGCGATGCGATCGGCCATCGTGATGGCCTCTTCCTGGTCGTGCGTGACCACCAGGAAGGCGATGCCGGTCTCGCGCTGCAGGCGCTTGAGCTCGATCTGCATCTGCCCGCGCAGCTTGCGGTCCAGCGCCCCCAGCGGCTCGTCGAGCAGCAGCAGCCGCGGCCGCTTGATGAGCGCGCGGGCCAGGGCCACGCGCTGCTTCTGACCGCCGGAGAGCTGGCCCGGCTTGCGGCCGGCGAGGGCGGCGAGCTGCACCATCTCCAGCGCCTCGCCGACGCGGCGCTTGAGCTCCTCGCCCCGCACCCCCTCCATCTCCAGCCCGTAGGCGACGTTGCCGAAGACCGTCATGTGCGGGAACAGCGCATAGGACTGGAACATGAGATTGACGGGGCGCCTGTTCGCCTTCAGGCCGGTGATATCGGCGCCGTCGAGCAGGATGCGGCCGGCATCGGGCACCTCGAACCCCGCGATCATGCGCAGCAGCGTCGTCTTGCCGCAGCCCGAGGGCCCGAGCAGCGCGAAGAACTCGCTCTGGCCGATGCCGAGATCGAGGCCGTCGACGGCCGTCACCTCGCCGAATCGCTTCGTGACACCCTCGACCTGCAGCAGGGCGCTCACTCCACGGCCCCCCGGTTGATCCGCTGCGAGAGGAAGATGAGCAGGAACGAGACGAACATGACGATCGTGGCCACGGCGTTGACGTCCGGCGTCACGCCGAAGCGGATCATCGCGTAGATCTGCATCGGGAAGGTGATCGAGGAGGCGCCGGGACCGCTGGTGAAATAGGCGATGATGAACTCGTCGAACGACAGCGTGAATCCCAGCAGGGCCGCGGCGATCACGCCGGGCGCGATCACCGGCAGCGTCACGCGCCGGAAGGTCGTGATCTCGCTCGCCCCCAGGTCGATGGAGGCCTCGATGATGGAGTGATCGAACTGCTTGAAGCGGGTGCGGACCACGGCGCAGGCGAACGAGATCATGAAGACGCAGTGGCTCAGGATGACGGAATGCACGCCGAGCGTGAGCTTGACGAGCGAGTAGAAGCTCAGCAGCGAGATCGCCATGACGATGTCGGGGATGATCATCGGCGCGGCGATCAGCGCCTCGGTGGCCACCCCGGGGCGGCGCTCCTCCAGGCCCATTGCCAGCAGCGTGCCGATGACGGTGGAGATCGCGGTGGCCGAGAACGCGATGACGAGCGAATTGACCACGGAACCGACGATCTTCTCGTTGGCGGCGAGCTTCGCATACCACTCCAGCGAGAACCCGCTCCACACGGTGGGCAGGCCGGCCCTGTTGAACGACAGCACGACCAGCACGAGGATGGGCACGTACAGGAAGACGTACACCAGCGCCAGGTGGCCGGCGAGCCACGCCCGGACCGGATCGAAGCCGCGGCGGGCCGGGCTCATGCGCGCTCCTCGCGGGTCCTGCGGTGGACCAGGAGGGCCTGCGCGGTGAGCAGCAGCATCATGATGCCGATGACTATGGTGGCGATGGCCGAGCCGAACGGCCAGTCGCGCGCGGTCAGGAACTGCGCGTAGATGAGGTTGCCGATCATCGTGCGCTTGCCGCCACCCAGCAGATCCGGCGTGACGAAGTTGCCGATCGACAGCACGAAGACGAAGACGCAACCGGCGGCGATGCCCGGCACGGTCAGCGGCAGGGTGACGCGCCAGAAGGTCATGACGGGGCTGGCGCCGAGGTCGGCGGAGGCCTCGCGCAGGTCCGGACCCAGCTTCGAGATCGAGCTGTACAGCGCCAGGATCATGAACGGCGCGTAGCTGTAGACCAGCCCGACGACGATGGCGAAGTCGTTGTAGAGCAGCGGCAGAGGCGCGTCGACGATGCCGCCGGCAAGCAGCAGGCGGTTGATCAGGCCCTCGCTGTTGAGCAGGACCATCCAGGCGTAGGTGCGGATGAGGTAGTTGCTCCACAGCGGCATCATGACGAGGATGAGACAGGCCAGCTGCCGGCGCCTGGCCATGAGCGCGATGCGGTACGCGGCCGGATAGGCGATGAGCAGCGAGACCAGCGTGGTGACGAGCGCGACACGGGCGGAGCTCCAGAAGATGCCCGCGTACAGCGGATCGACCGCGCGCGCATAATTGCCCAGCGTGAGGACGTGGTCGATGCCGCCGTATACGCCGCGCTCGAAGAAGCTGTTGGCGACGATGAGGGCGCAGGGAACGACGAGCAGGCCGGCGATCCAGGCCAGGCCCGGACCGGTGAGCACGAGACGGCGCGAGATGGCCATGCGGATCCAGCGCGTGCGGACGAACCGGCGAACGCCCCACACCCCCGCCCGTGCAGGAGCGCGGGGCTACGCCCGGCTCGCGGTGCGTGTCAGTTGGCTGTGGTGATCTCGTTCACCGTCCGCGACCAGAGCTTCTGCCCCTCGCCCAGATCACGCAGCTGCTCGTACTTCATCAGCTCCGCCGGCGTCATGCCGATGTTGGGATACTGCTCGATGAGCTTCGGATCCAGCGCCTCCATCGCCACCTTGTTCGGCACCTTGTAGAGGATGTTCTCCGCCACCCAGCGGTGGATCTCGGGCCTGAGCACGTAGTTGATGAAGGCCTCGGCCGCCTCCCTGTTCTCGCTGGCGGCGGCCACCACCATGGTATCGACCCACATGTCGCTGCCCTCGCCCGGCACCACGTACTTGATGGCCGCGTTCTCGGTGATGCCGTAGTTGCACCAGCCGTCCCAGGCCTCGACCATGGAGGCCTCGCCGGAGACGAGCTTCTGATAGAACGTGGTGTCGTCGTAGGCGAGCAGCGTCTTCTTGGTTTCGACGAGCAGCGCCTTGGCCTTGGCGATCTCGCCCTCGTCCACGGTGTTGACGGAATAGCCGAGCGCCAGCAGCGCAGGCATCATGAGCCAGCGATCCGTCTTCAGCATCGTCGTCTTGCCCTTCAGCGCATCGGCAGGCTCGAGCAGATCGTTCCAGCTCGTGGGCGCGGGGTCGACCACGTCGCTGCGGTAGCACAGTCCGGTCGTGCCCCAGGCGTAGGGTACGGAGAACCTCAGCCCGGGGTCGTGGCTGAGCTGCATCGCCTCGGGGTAGAGGTTGGCGAGATTGGGTATCTTGCCGTGGTCCAGCTCGGCGGCGAGTCCGAGCTTGTGCAGCGCCTCGGCGAACTGGCCGGAGACGAACAGCACGTCGTAGCCCTTGCCGCCCGATGCCACCACCTTGCCCATGATCTCCTCGTTGGTGGCGTGCACCGTCATCTCAGCGGCGATGCCCGTCTCCCTGGTGAAGTTCTCGAGCAGATCCTTCGGCATGTATCCATCCCAGTTGGAGATGACGATCTTCGACTCCGCCGCCGCCGTCCCCGCAAGCGTCGTCATGGCGGCACACGCGACCACAGCCAGTGATTTCTTGATCATTCTTGCTCTCCTCGGTTGACGCGGACGGGGGCGCACCCTGCGATCCGCATGGTGCTCACATCAATACTTGCCGCAGTCGTTGTCAACTGTGACGCGCCGTCCACCGGCGCGCTGGCGGCGGCGAATCCAGCCGCGAGGGATGCTGCTCGCACTGTCTGCCCATTAGTGGGTATGGAAACGGCGAGCGAGTTGTGGGCGCCCCGAACCGGCGGCTGAGCAGGGGTGCGCCGGCCACGAGGCCGCCGTCGGACAGTCGGTCGCTGCCGGGGAGTGGCTGAGGGAAGATGCGAGGTGCGGGAAAATTTCCGGCGCGATGGCCTCTCGGAAGGAAGCACGGCGCACATGGACGTTGCGCGCGACAACGGCTGCGCGCGGCGTCGACGCCGGCAGCGGGAAGGACCGCCCCGCCGCCGGCATGCCATCCACCGCACGAGCCAGGATTACCGGTCGCGATTCATTCGGTTTCCCTCCCGATATCCCATCTTTCGACCGACACCTCAGTGATGTTTCCGGTCGCGGCATCGACCTCGACCTTGAAGGTGGCGCCCTTGCGGCTGGCGATGTCAAACTCGTAAGCCGCGTCGCCGTTCGCCTCGATCTCGTACTCGGTGTGCACGGGCGTTCCGGGATAGATCGCCAGAGCCGCGTTGCGGGCGGTGTCCTCGTCGACCTTCGCGTGCTTCTTGAACAGCGGATCGGAAGGGTCCTTCACCTCGCGCTCGATCTCGTAGATCGCCGCGGTCTGCACGTTGCACATCAGTTCCCATTGCACGCCGTCGGCGTCCTCGATCTCGATCTCGTACGTCGGCACGCCCGCCGGCGTCATGGTCAGGTACTCCAGCTTCCTGTACCAGCCCTCCTTGATGGCGGACGCGGCCGCCAGGCATTCGTCCAGGCCGCCGCGGCGATGATCCGCGGATGCCGCGGGGACGAAAGCGACGGAACCGATCAATGCAACTGCTGCGAGTCTCTTCTTCATGTAATTCATCCTCCGTTGAGTTGGGACCGGCTTGCCGACGGCAATGCACGTGCCAGGGCCGATGCGCCGTCGCGCGGCTCGCCGGCCTGCGCATCACATTGGCCGGTATTCGCGGGGTTTGCCTCGATCGTGGCCTCGGCCGCGATGCCCGCCGCAGGTCATGGCCGGGAGAAGGACCGGCCGGACGGCGGGCTTGGACTGGTTCCAGGCAGCCAGCGGACTGGTCCGCATCAACCGAACCGGCCAAGTGCAGCTCGGGGTGCGCGGCATCGTCGTGCGGCAAAGCAGCCACTTAACACATTGATATTAAAATATCTTTCACCCGATGCTGCCGCCGTGCACGCACCCTGGCATACCGTCTGCACCAAGTCTAAGTGAGCGGTACTCAACTTTACCTATTCAACCTGACCGGAGGTTACGAACATGTCCTGGGAAACCCCTGCTTTCGCCGATGTCCGTTTTGGCTTCGAAGTCACGATGTACATCAGCAATCGTTAATAGCCGACCACCACTTCAACTGGAGATGACGACCATGTCCTGGGAAACCCCTGCTTTCGCCGATGTCCGTTTTGGCTTCGAAGTCACGATGTACATCAGCAACCGCTAAGCACTACCCGTATTCATTCTGAATACTGACAAGGGGCCTTCGGGCCCCTTTGTCATTGCAGCGTCGGTCGCGGACCCGAATCCCCGGTCGAACGACAGCCGGCCGGTTCACTGCAGTCCGAGTCGGCGCAGCCCGTCTGCCGCCACGTTGGCCGGGAGCCGGACGTAGCCCTTGCCGGCGACGATGTCCTGGCCCGCGCTGGCGAACACGAAGCGCACCAGCTCTGCGGCGAGATCCGAAGTCACGCCGCCTGTTTCCGCCAAATAGACATAGACCGGCCGCGCCAACGGGTAATTGCCCAACCGTATATTCTCCGGGGTCGGCTCGTAGGCCTCGGTATCCGGTGTCGGTATCCCGTGCGACTCGATGAGCCATTTCCCGATCGTGATCGATTCCGTGCCGCGGCGCGCGATCGGCACAGCCCTCGCACCCGGCGACTTCCGCGTGATGCCGGCGATCCCGATCCCGTAAACGGTACCGGCCACGCCCGCGACGACGTCCGTGCCCGTCGGCAACTCCTTCACGGCCGGCTTGTAGGCCCCGCCGCACAGCGCTACCTGGCGCGCGTACTCGGAAGTATCGCCTCCCGCAGGCGGCGCGAGCAGCAGCACCTCCTTCGCCGCCCACTCGGCGGTCAATCCCAGGTCCCGCCAGGCCGAGATGTCGGTCTGGTGACCACAGCGCCGTTCGGCGGAGAACAGGGCGTCCACCTGAGGCAGCGTGAGCAGCGCAAGGGGATTGTCCCTGTGCACGAACACCGCTACCGCATCGCCGGCCGCGACGGCGCCGGAGAGCGGGCGTCCCCGCAGCCGTTCGGCCGCGCCGGCCTGCTGCCCGGACAGCGCATGACTCAGGACCACCGACGCGGAACCTTCGGCATGCCCGGGATCGAGCAACGGATTCTTCGTGGCACTGACGACCCGCGTTTCCACGCCGGGATGATGCCGGCGGAAGCCCTCGGCGAGCGCCTCCCCGAGCCCGGCGAGCTCGCTCGTCGTCGCAATCGAAATATGACCGGACGGATCGCCAACGGCCTGGCGGGGTGCCGCGGCGCCGTCCTGCGCGCGCAACGCGGCAGCGCCCCCCGCGGCCACTACCATCGCGAAGGCACGGAGCAAGTGCTTGATGTGTGCCATCCTCGTGGAGACTTCGGAAAAGACAGACTATCGTCAGCGCCGCTCTGACGTTGGCTCGTCGCGGGCGTCGGGCCCGCGGCGGCCGCCCGCTGCGCGGCGAATCGCACATATCGTTGGAGCGCGATACGCCGCGGCGGTTCCACTCCTCTCGCCTGCAAGCCCGATGGCCCCGAAGGGTCCGCCGCAAACGACATCGCGCGCAATCCGCGTCGCGCGGCTAAGGTTCATTTCAGCAAGCCTGGCTACCATCCGTAGTCGTTCAACATGCCAGGAGGAAAGACCATGAAACGATCCATCGCACTTGCAGCGCTGCTCGCCGTTGCGCCGTTCGCCTCGGCGCAGTTTTTCGGCCCCGGCGCGCAGGGCTCGGCGAACAACGTGAAGGCCGTGCTCGACGATCCCGTCGACGATCAGTACGTCGTGCTGCGCGGAAACCTCACCAGCCAGGTCGGCAGCGAGAAGTACATGTTCTCCGACGGCAGCGGCCAGATCCGCGTCGAGATCGACGACGACGTCTTTCCGCGGCACCGTATCGGTCCGGACACTGCCGTCGAGCTCTACGGTGAAGTGGAAAAGGACTTCATGCAGAGCGTCGAGATCGACGTCGACCGCATGCTGATTGTCGATGGGCAGGCAGCGCCGGTCGAAGGCGTTACCACCACACCGTAGCGTGCGGCGCACCGGCAGCCGCGCCGCCGCGTGGCGGCGCGGCTTGTCCACGGCGTTGATCAGACGGCCGGAGAACTGTCGGCCAGCAGCGGCGGCAGGGCCTCCAGCAGCATGTCGCGCAACAGCGTGACGCGCTTCGGAAGGAAGCGCGCACTTGGATACACCACGTGCAGCGGCGCGCCCGTGGTCGCGTATTCCGGGAGTATGCGCGCCAGCCCGGCCCGGCCCCTCAGCTTCGGGCAGAGGTACAACGGCAGCAGTCCGATCCCCAGCCCGCGCGCGACCATCTCGTAGAGGAACTCGAAGCCGTCGGCGTTGATCGCGCCGGTCACCTCGACCCGCTCCGTCCCGGCCGGTCCGATGAGCTCCCACTGCACGAGGCCGCCGCCGGCGCGGAACGTCAGGCAGCGATGTTCGCGCAGCTCGGCCACCGACTGCGGCCGGCCGTGACGCTTCAGGTACGCCGGCGCCGCGAACAGGCCTGTGCGCAACAGGCCCACGGGGCGCGCGACCAGCGTGTTGTCGGCCAGCTTTCCCGCCCGTAAAGCGAGATCGATCCCCTCCTGCACGAAATCCACGTTGCGCGGCGTCAGCATGGTGTCGACGCGCACCGCCGGGTATCTGCTCACGAACTGCGCCACCACCGGCGCCAGCAGCATCACGCCGACGTCGAGCGAGGCGGTGACCCGCAGAGTTCCGCGCGGCTCCTCCTGCAGGCGCGACAGGGCGCTCTCGGCCTCGCGCAGACCGTTGATGGCCTGCGAGGCGGTCTCGAAGTAGACGCGGCCGGCATCGGTCAGGCTGAGCCTGCGGGTCGTGCGCTGCAGGAGGCGCACCCCGAGATCCTGCTCCAGCGCGGCGACGCCGCGGCTGACCGACGACTTTGGCAGCTCGAGCTGCCGCGCCGCAGCGGTGAAGCTGCCGGCCTCGACGACGTGCACGAAGAGCTCGGCCCGGTTCAGATCCATTGTTCCTCCAGTTGCAACGATAAATTGCATTCTGCGTGACTAGTGCCGTCCTGGCAACAGTAATACCTTGGCAATCACGCAGACAACCATTCACCGCAGAGGAGACCAGACATGGCACTGAATCCCAACCGCGTCGCGCTCGCCGAGCGTTCGACCCAGGCCCTCGCCCGCGCCGCGCGCATCGACGAGCGCGGGCTCGACCTGCTCTTCAGGGAGGCGCGCACCCACAACGGCTGGCTGCCGCGACCCGTCAGCGACGAGCTGCTGAGGCAGGTCTACGACCTGATGAAGTGGGCGCCGACCAGCGCCAACTCGAGCCCCGCGCGCATCGTCTTCGTGAAGAGCGAGGCCGCGAAGCAGCGGCTGCTGCCGGCGCTCGCGCCGGGCAACGTCGAGAAGACCATGTCGGCGCCCGTCACCGCGATCGTCGCGCACGACCTCGCCTTCCACGAGCGGCTGCCGGAGCTGTTCCCGCACGCCGACGCGCGCTCGTGGTTCGCCGGCAACGATCCGCTGATCGAGGCCACGGCGTTTCGCAACGGCTCGCTGCAGGGCGCCTATCTCATGCTGGCGGCGCGCGCGCTGGGCCTGGACGTGGGCGCGATGTCGGGCTTCGACAACGCCATGGTCGACGCCGAGTTCTTCCCCGGCGGCACGGTGAGGTCCAACTTCCTGGTAAACCTCGGCTACGGCGACAGGAGCAAGCTGTATCCGCGCAGCCCGCGGCTGAGCTTCGCCGAGGCGGCAAGTATCGTTTGACGGCTATCATTGACTGGAGGCACATATGCAGACTGCATCGCGTTCCATCGACACCCTGCGTTCCCGCGAGGTCGAGCGGCTGGTCGTTGGCCAGCCGACCTCCGACGGCGCCGGCGTGCGGCTCACACGCGTGCTCACGCGCGAGCTGCAGCGCCGCCTCGATCCGTACCTGATGCTCGACGAGTTCCGGTCCGACGACCCGGAGGATTATCTCGCCGGATTCCCGGATCATCCGCATCGCGGCTTCGAGACGATCACCTACATGATCGCCGGGCAGATGCGCCATCGCGACAACAGCGGCGGGCAGGGACTGCTGGGCGCCGGCGGCGTGCAGTGGATGACCGCCGGGCGCGGCATCATCCACTCCGAGATGCCGGAGCAGAAGGACGGCCTCATGCACGGCTTCCAGCTCTGGCTCAACCTGCCGGCGGCCAGCAAGATGATCGCGCCGTCCTACCGCGACATCGGCGCGGCGGAGATCCCGGAGGTCACGACCCCGGAAGGCGTGCGGGTGAAGGTGATCGCCGGCCGCGCGCTGGGTGTCGACGGCGCGGTGACGCGTGAGACGACCGAGCCCCTTTACCTGGATCTGCACATGCCGGCGGGCAGCACCCACACCCAGGCGCTGACGGCCGGCCACAACGCGTTCCTGTACGTCTACGCTGGCGAGGTCGAGGTCGGCGGCGAGCGGCGCAAGGTGGGCGCGCAGCGGCTGGCGGTGCTGGGCAACGACCCGGGCGCGGACGGCGTGGCCATCCACGCCGTCGCAGCGGCGCGGTTGCTGCTCGTCTCGGGTCGGCCGCTCGAGGAGCCGATCGCGCAGCATGGCCCGTTCGTGATGAACACCGCGCAGCAGATCACGCAGGCCATCGCCGACTACCAGGCCGGTCGCTTCTAGCACTGCACGCCCCGCCCGCCGCCGCGACCGCGGTATCCCCCGGCCGCGGCGGCGGCCAACGCGGCCCGGGCGGGGTGCGGCCGGCGGCGGCCGCCGCCGCACCGCAGCTTTTTACGAATAGTACAGCAATGATTCTCTGCTTTTTTCGATAATCGAACCGGCCTACCCTCACGCTCCCCGGGCGCGCTGCGGGTGTGCCGGGGTACGTCACCATTCGTGGAAAGCGCCGACGATGAGCATGAGTCAACCGAGTAACGAGGCCGACCGGACCGACGGGGCGACCGGCGACCACCGCCGCCGCCTGCAGGGGCTGCTCGAGCGCGGCAAGGTCCAGCACGCCGTCCTCACGCTCATCATCATCAACGCCATCATCCTCGGCCTGGAGACCTCGCCCCGGCTGATGGCCGAGCACGGCGGGCTGCTGAGCGGGCTCGACAAGGCGCTGCTGAGCGTCTTCGTCGTCGAGATCGCGGCCCGCCTGTACGCGTATCGCGGCGCATTCTTCCGCGACCCGTGGAGCGTCTTCGACTTCGCGGTGGTCGCCATTGCCCTGGTGCCGGCCAGCGGACCGTTCGCGGTCCTGCGCGCGCTGCGCGTGCTGCGTGTGCTGCGCATCCTCACTATCGTGCCGTCCATGCGCCGCGTCGTAGGCGGCCTGCTCACGGCGATCCCGGGCCTGTCCTCGATCGCGATGGTGCTGGGCCTGGTGTTCTACGTGTTCGCGGTGATCGCGACCAAGCTCTTCGGCGCGCAGTTCGAGGACTGGTTCGGAACGCTCGGACGTTCGCTGTACACTCTGTTCCAGGTGATGACGCTGGAGAGCTGGTCCATGGGCATCGTGCGCCCGGTGATGGAGCTCTACCCATACGCCTGGACGTTCTTCATCCCGTTCATCCTGGTGGCTACGTTCACGATGCTCAACCTGTTCATCGGCATCATCGTCAACGCGATGCACAGCTTCACGGAATCCGACAAGCGCGAGACCATCGCCGCGGTCGACGAGGCGCGCGCCCACATCGAATCCGATCTGCACGCCGAGGTGCGCGCGCTGCGCGCGGAGATCGCGCAACTGCGGACGCTGTTGGGAAGTTCGGCCGCGGCCGTTTCGCGGAGGGAGGGATGACGAACGTCCTGCTTTTTGCGGCCGGCCTCGCGGCCCTCGTCGGCGGCGCCGAGCTGCTGGTGCGCGGGGCCTCGAGGCTGGCGCTGTCCTTCGGCATCTCGCCGCTGGTCGTGGGGCTGACCATCGTCGCCTTCGGCACCAGCGCCCCGGAGATGGCCGTGACCGTCGGCGCCGTGCTCGGCGGTCAGACCGACATCGCGGTGGGCAACGTCGTGGGAAGCAACATCTTCAACGTGCTGCTCATCCTCGGCGCGAGCGCGCTCATCGTGCCCCTGGTGGTCAACATCCAGCTCATCCGCCAGGAGGTGCCGATCATGCTCGGCGCCTCGCTGGTGCTGGTGGCGCTGGCCGTCGACCGGCGCGTCACCATGCACGAGGGCGGGCTGCTGGTCGTGCTGCTGCTGGCCTACACCGTGTTCCTGATAAGGCAGTCGCGGCGCGAGTCGCTGGCGGCCAGGAACGAGTACGCGCAGGAATTCGAGGCGGCCGCGCCGGGGGCATGGGACGCGAAGTGGCCGGTGCAGGTGCTGCTGGTGATCGCGGGCCTGGTGCTGCTGGTGCTCGGCTCGGACTGGCTGGTGACCGCGGCGGTGGCCTTCGCCAGGGCGCTGGGCGTGAGCGACCTGGTGATCGCACTCACGATCGTCGCGGCCGGCACCTCGCTGCCCGAGGTGGCCACCTCGATCACGGCCGCCGTCAAGGGCGAGCGCGACATCGCCGTGGGCAACGTCGTCGGCAGCAATACCTTCAACATCCTGGGCTCCCTTGGCCTGGCGGCGCTCGCCTCCGGTTCCTCGGGGCTCGCCATGGCGCCCTCGGTGCTCAACTTCGACATCTGGGTGATGGTGGCGGTGGCGCTCGCCTGCCTGCCGGTGTTCGTGACCGGCCGGGAGATCGCGCGCTGGGAGGGCGCGGTCTTCGTGCTCTACTACGTCGCCTACGTGGCCTACCTCATCCTGGCGGCGCAGCAGCACGACGCGCTGCCCGCCTACTCCTCGATCATGACGAGCTTCGTGGTGCCGCTTACGGTGGTCACCTTGATCGTTGCCGTGTTGCGGCCCAGGGCCGTGTGAGGCCTGCGAAGACGCTCACGCGACCCGCAGCGAGCGCGCCACGGGGTGCAGCTCGCTCAGCGGCACCGAAATGCCGTTGGGCATGACGATGCGCGCGTGGCGCCGCTGCAGCTGCCGCGGCTCGGTTACGCCACAGGCGTGCGCGATCATGCCGACCTCCTGCAGCATGCGGCGCGCGTAGTTCGCCACGCGCCGGGACTTGTCGCCGGGGTCCAGTCCGCGCTGGCGCTTGGGATCGTGGGTGGTGATGCCGGTGGGACAGGTGTTCTTGTTGCACTGGAGCGCCTGGATGCAGCCCAGCGCGAACATGAAGCCGCGCGCCGAGACGCAGAAGTCCGCGCCCATGCACAGCGCCCAGGCGACGTCCGCCGGCGTCACCAGCTTGCCCGAGGCGACGACCCGGACCCGCTCGCGCAGGCCGTACTCGCACAGCTTGTTCACCACCATCGCCAGGCTCTCGCGCAACGGCAGACCCATGTCGTCGATGAGCGGCAGCGGCGCGGCGCCGGTGCCGCCCTCGGCGCTGTCGACGGTGATGAAGTCCGGGGCGCTGACGGCGCCGCGGCGCAGGATGGCGGTGAACAGGTCGTCCAGCCAGTCCGGATCGCCGATCACCGCCTTGAAGCCCACGGGCTTGCCGGTGAGGTCGCGGACGTGGCCGATCATGTCGAGCAGGTCGTCGTTGCCGCTGACGTCAGGATGGCGGTTTGGGCTGAGTGAGTCCTCGCCCACGCGGATCCCGCGTATGGCCGCCACCTCCGCAGTCACCTTGGCGCCCGGCAGTATGCCGCCCTTGCCCGGCTTGGCGCCCTGGCTCAGCTTGATCTCCACCATCCTCACCTGCTCGTGGCCGCACAACTGCTTCAGCCTGCCCTCCTCGAGATTGCCGTCGAGGTCGCGCACGCCGTACTTCGCGGTCCCGATCTGGAAGACGATGTCGGCACCGCCTTCGAGGTGGTAGGCAGACAGGCCGCCCTCGCCCGTATTCATCCAGATGCCGGCCTGCCTGGCGCCGCAGGAGAGGGCCAGGACGGCCGGCCGCGAGATCGAGCCATAGCTCATCGCCGAGATGTTGTAGAACGAGCGCGCCAGGTAAGGCAGCCGGCAGTGCGGGCCGATCAGCATCGGCGGGGCCTCGACCGCGTCCTGCTCCAGCGTCGGATAGGGGCAGTTCACGAAGATGACCGTGCCCGGGGCGCGCAGGTCGCGCGTGGAACCGAACGCCACGGTGGTGTCGACGTTCTTGGCGGCGCGGTAGGCCCAGGAGCGCTGGGCGCGATTGAAGGGCAGCTCCTCGCGCTCCATCGCGAAGAAGTACTGGCGGAAGAACTCGCCCAGGTATTCGAAGAAGTAACGGAAGCGGCCGATGACCGGGTAGTTGCGCCGCACCGCGTGCCGCGTCTGCGTCACGTCGATCACGTACATGACAGCGACGGACACGAGCAGCGCGATGAAGGCGAACGCCGTCAGCGCCGCCACCACCCGCAGCGTCAACGCGAGCGCCCCGTCCAGCCCCTCGAGCATGCGCACCCCCCGACTGCCCGTCCGTTGCGGGGGCCGCAGCAAGAAGTCTGCCAGCGCCCGGCGGCAGCAAGGCGGCGGGACGCAGCGGGCGGCGGATCTTCCATGTCCTCCGCAGATCGGGGCGCACCCCGGGCGGCGTTACCGGTCCGTAGCCCCCCTGCGGCTGGGAAACGACACCTCCAGCACGACGCAGCCGACATCGGTCCGAAACGGTCCATGCCGTTCCCCCGGCGGACGGCTCGCGTAGTGCCCGGCCTCCAGCCACAGGTCGAAGGCCTGGTCGTGGAGACGGCCGCTCACGATGAACACCTCCTCGGGGTAGTCGTGCGACTTGGCGCCGAAGGCGGAGGTGTCGGCGCCGGGATGAAAGCGCGTCAGCCGCGTGTACTCGCCGCTGTCCGCGTCGATGCTGAGTGTCAGCTCCTCCGCGAGCCCCTCCAGCCCGGCGACGGGCTGCCAGTGCCCGCCGTTGCCGGGATCCAGCGGATTCCAGTAAGTGACGGTCGACTTCGACATGCTAGATGCCCTCCGCGACGCGCGGCCCGGCGCGCGCGCTATTTTCAGCCGACGGGCGCAGCGGCGTCCACGGGCGCGGCCGCGCCTTCCGCGTCCTGGGCCGTCATCCGCTGCGATGCAATGGCGCTCGCGGCGGCCAGGGTCGGCGGATCGCCGCGGCGTCGATGGGTGTATATTCCCGGTGGATCCGCGCGGGCGGCCAGCGGCATCCGCCCGCCGGCCGCCCGATCCCTTGTTGTTGCGTCGACAGCCGGACAGTCGGCACCGCACCCGAACTGACGACCATGGCCCGTGCAGAGAAACAAGGCATAGCCCGTTTCGACGAGGACGCCGCACTGCGCACCATCGTCGAGGGAACGGCCACGGCCACCGGCCAGCGTTTCTTCGCCGCGCTGGTCGAGAGTCTCGCCAGGGCGCTGCGCACGCAGGGCGCATGGGTCACCGAGTACATGCCCGAGTCCCGCCGCCTGCGCGCATTGGCCTTCTGGCTGGGCGACCGGTTCATCGAATGGGAACGGGTCATCGACGGCTCGCCCTGCGAGATCGTCGTCACCGGGGCGCGGCTCGTGCACTACCCGGATCGCGTCTTCGAGCTGTTCCCCAACGACGAGGACGTGCGCAACAACCACGTGATGAGCTACCTCGGCGTGCCGCTGCTCGATCTCGACGGCAGCGTGCTCGGCCATCTCGCGGTCATGGATCCACGCCCGATGCCGGAGGAGCCGCGCGCGCTCGCCATCTTCCGGATCTTCGCGGCGCGCGCGGCCGCCGAGCTGCAGCGGCTGCGCGCCGAGCGCGCGGTGCGCGAGCGCGAGGAGAAGCTCGGAAGGCTGTTCGACGGCGCCATGGACGCCATCATCGAGATCGACCAGGGCCTGATCGTCACCCACTGCAACCCGGCCGTCGCCAAGGTCCTGCGCTGCGACCCCGATCGCCTCGCGCGGCGCAACCTCGGCGAGGACCTCCTCGAGGCGGATCGCGCCAAGCTCGAGCAGCGCATGCGCGAGCTCGCGGCCCGGCCGCCCGGCGAGCGCAGCACCTGGATCCCGGGCGGACTGCGCATGCGGCGCGCCGACGGCACGAAATTCCAGGCCGAGGCGACGCTGTCGCACTTCGAGGTCGAGCGCCGGCCCCATTACGCCATCGTCCTGCGCGACGTCAACGATCGCCTCGAGGCGGAGAGGCGGATCGAGGCGCTGGCGAACGAGGCCGAGTACCTGAAGGACGAGATCCGCACGCTGCAGGACGGCGGCGAGATCATCGGCCGCAGCGCGCCGCTCAGGCGCGTGCTGCAGGAGATCGGCGAGGTCGCGGCGACCGACGCCACCGTGCTCATCCTGGGGGAGACCGGCACCGGCAAGGAGGTGGTGGCGCGCGCGATCCACGCCGCCAGCGCCCGCCGCGACCGGCCGTTCATCAAGGTCAATTGCGCCGCGGTGCCCGCCGCGCTGATGGAGAGCGAGTTCTTCGGTCACGAGAAGGGGGCGTTCACCGGCGCCCTCGCGCGACGCGAGGGACGGTTCGCACTCGCCGATCGCGGCACGCTGTTCCTCGACGAGATCGGAGACCTGCCGCTCGACCTGCAGTCGAAACTGCTGCGCGTGCTGCAGGAGGGGGAGTTCGAGCCGGTGGGCAGCTCGCAGACCCGCGCCGTGGACGTGCGCATTCTCGCCGCGACCAATCGCGATCTGCAGCGTGAAATCCGCGAGGGCCGCTTCCGCGAGGACCTCTACTACCGGCTCAACGTATTCCCGGTGCACATGCCGCCGCTGCGCGAGCGAGGCGAGGACATCGTGCTGCTGGCGGAGCATTTCGCCGGGCGCCACGAGCGGCGCATGGGGCGCCGGCTGGCGCCGCTGACGGCGCAGTGCCGCGAGCGGCTGAAGGCCTACGCCTGGCCGGGCAACGTGCGCGAGCTCGACAACGTCATCGAGCGCGCGGTGATCACGGCGCGCGACGGCCGCCTGAATCTCGACCGCGCGCTACCGGAGGTCGAGGCGTCCGCGGTCGCCCCGCCGCCGGCCGCGGCTCCCGGCACGGCCGCACCGATACGGACGGTGGAGGAGCTGCAGGCGCTCGAGCGTTCCAACCTGCTGCTGGCGCTGCAGACTGCCGGCTGGCGGGTGTCCGGCGAGAACGGCGCCGCGCAACTGCTGGGTATGCACCCCTCCACGCTCACCTCGCGCATGAAGGCCCTCGGCATCCGCCGTCCGCGCTGATCTCCTGATCACTTTTTAGCCCGGATCCGGTCTGTACGGGTCAGGCATCTTGGCCGGCTACCGCTCGCGGTACATTCCCTGTACCGCTCGCTACCGCGGCGTCGTGCTCGCTGTCCTGCTGCGCGCGCCGCCGAGGCGCGCCGGCCAAGATCCCTGACCCGTACAGACCTGCCGAGGAGCCGATCATCCAACTGCGACGGCCCTTTCCTGCATCACGCAAGATCCCGAAATCGAACGGACGAATATCGTGAAAAGAAAGGTCGATGACCGGATTCCGCGAAGCACGTGACCTTCTGTTACGCCTCCTAATCTGCGACTACGGGTGCAAAGGCTGTCAGCGCCGCCGGTGACGCGAGATTTCGTCAAGGCGGGTCGCGAGATCTCGTGATTCGCGATGGTTCGTAACCGGCCGCGAGGCGGTTGCTCCGTCGTATCTGATTGTTCCGGCGAGGCTTTAATGCCAGTTCACCCGACTGGCACGGCGGCTGCTCTGGCGGGCGCACGGCAATGACAACAACTGCCGCGACACTGACAGACAACCGGAACCAAGGAGTACCCACATGCAAGTCACCACCCCTCACGCCGACACCGATCGCTACGCCCGCTGCATCGAGGCCTCCCGGCGCATACGCTGGGAGATCGATCGCGACGTGATCCGCGGACGCGAATTCGATTTCGCCCGCAAGTTTCTTCCCGACGGCCTCTCGAAGGTCCACACGCTGGAGTTCCTGAGCGAGTCGGAGCGCCGGACCCTGAGCCAGATCCAGGGCCGCACCTACGCCAACATGTTCGGCCTCGTCGAGCGCTTCATCAACGCCAAGGTGCTGGAGGTGAGCCGCGAGCACTGGCTCGGCGACCAGGTCGCGCTGGAGGCCCTCGTGCGCTTCAGCGACGAGGAGCTCAAGCACCAGGAGCTCTTCCGCCGCATCGAGCGGATGATCGCCGGCGGCATGCCGGCGGGCTACGAGTTCCTGCCGCAGCCGGACGAGGTCGCCTCGGTCGTGCTCGGCAAGTCGACCTGGGCGGTGCTGGCGCTCACCTGCCTCATCGAGCTGTTCACGCAGACCCATTACCGGCAGAGCATAGAGCCGGACGACAACCTCTCTGAGCTCTACAAGGACGTCTTCCTCTTCCACTGGCGCGAGGAGTCGCAGCACGCGATCCTCGACGAGCTGGAATGGAGGCGCGAGGACGACTCGCTCGACGAGGCGCGGCGCGAGCAGGCGGTGAACGATCTCATCGATCTCGTCGCGGCGGTCGACGGTCTCCTGCAGGCACAGGCGGAGGCGGACGTGAAGTACTTCATCGCCCTCGGCAGCCGCGGCTACACGAGCGCGCAGGTAGAGAGGCTGCGTGCGACCGTCGTTGCGGCCTACCGCTGGCAGTACATCCTCTCGGGCGTGACGGAGACCCGCTTCGCGCAGATCCTCGGCGGCATGGTTACCCCGGTGCAGATGGCGCGCATCGAGTCCGCCCTCGCGCCGCTCATGCCGCCGACCGTGAACTGACAGCGCAAGCGATCAGAGCGGCAAGCGACCGGCATCCCCACACGCCCCGGCAGACAAAGGAGAGAGATCATGGCTGCGACCTGCCCCATCGGCTTTGACACGGAGCGCCTGCGCGAGCAGGTGCTCCGCACCTACGACCTCGTCGCGCGCGACCCCGAAGGCGACTTTCACTTCCACCGCGGAGGGCGCTACGCCGTGGAGTTCCTGCGCTACGATGCCGGCGAGCTTGCCGCCGTGCCGGAGGCCGCCACGGCGAGGTTCGCCGGTGTCGGCAATCCGCATCGCATCGGCCCGATCGGGGCCGGAGAGACCGTGCTCGACCACGCCTGCGGTGCCGGCACCGATCTGCTGCTGGCGGCGCGGCGCGTGGGGCCGACGGGACGCGCCATCGGTGTGGACATGACGCCGGCGATGCGCGAGGTCGCCGCGGCCGCCGCGCAGGCGGCGGGTCTGGCCGGGATCGTCGACATCCGCGCCGGGTTCTACGAGTACCTGCCGGTGGAGGACGAGAGCGTGGACGTCGTCATCTCCAACGGCGTGGTGAACCTCGCGCCCGACAAGCGGCAGGTGTTCGCGGAGATCCGGCGGGTGCTGAGGCCGGGCGGCCGGCTCTACCTCGCCGACGTGGTGGTGCAGCGCGAACTCAGGATCGAGGTCCGAAGCAACCCGGACCTGTGGGCCGCATGCATCGCCGGGGCCCTGCCCGAGGAGGAACTGGCGCGGATCGCGGACAGCGTCGGGCTGTGCGAGGGGCGCATCACGGAGCGCTTCGACTGCTTTCGCGGCACCAGCGCCGAGGCGAAGGTGTCGGGCGATCTGCGTGTGCAGGCGGTGAATTTCTTCGCACGCCGGGAGGCGTGAGTGCGGGCGGCCCGCCGCGCGGCGTCAAGCGCCGCGCGGCGGATTGCTTCATGCAGGGAACTCCTAGCCCTCGCGATTGAGCACGCGAGTCATGACCTCCTTGTTGTGCAGTTTCCGCTCATCGTCCTTGAACTCCCGGGATTCTGTGCGGAGCTGCAGGATGTGCCAGCCGACCCAGAAAACCAGCAACACGAGCGTCAGCAGCATCTCCCAGCCGACGAACGGATACATCGGCCCGATATCGGTGACCGTTCCGCCCCAGCTTTCTACTTGTCCAGTCGTCATGGTTGTATCCTCTCTATGGTCTGATTGCTGTGCGCGGCGACGCTCACGCGGCGATACCCAGGGTACGTGCCTCCTCCCGCACCGACTCCTTCATCTCGTTGGCCTCCTCCTCGCGCTGGATCTCGGTGTTGACGTCCAGACCGGCGAGCTCGACCGCGCGCGGGATGCGCAGCAGCCCGAAGGCGTTGAGCACCTTGGCGAAGATGAGACCGGGGATGAACCCCAGCACCCAGAACATGATCACCGCGCCGATGAAGTTGCCCCAGGGCGTGGTAACGGCATAGCCCTCGGTCGGCGATGAGGGGTATCCCCACAACATGACGCCTGCGGCGCACACGCCGAGGAAGCCGCAATAGCCGTGCACGGCCACCGCGCCCACGGCATCGTCGACCTTGAAGCGCCGCTCGACCCAATAGTGCATCTTGTAGGCGATGACCGGGACGAGGGCGCCGATCAGCAGCGCCTGTATGGGGTGATACAGATCGTTGCCGGCGGATGCCGCGATCACCCCCGCCAACCCACCGGAGTAGGACCAGAAGGCATCGCCCTTCGAGACCACGTACATCGCCAACAGGCCGCCCGACAGCGACATGAGGAAATTGAACGTGATCGCCGACAGCGAGGTAGGTGCGAGGTAGATATTGGTCGCCGAATAGAACACCCCGTCGCCCGCCTGGATATCCCAGATCGGGATGTTGCAGGCGGCGTAGAAGCCCCAGAACCCGGTGTAGATCAGGAACAGGCCGATGGTCACCAGCCATGGATTCTGGGGATTGATGTTGCGCGGCGTCCCGTCGCTGCGGAACTTGCCGATGCGCGGCCCCAGGATCAGCAGCACGCCGAGCGTGAATCCCCCGGCGATCGCGTGCACCACGCCCGATGCATAGGCGTCGTGATAGCCGAGCTTCTGCACCATCCAGCCTGCCGGATGCCAGCCCCAGGACGCGTCGGTGATCCACAGCACGGAGCCGATCAGCGCCGCCATCAGCCAGAACGCGCCGGAACGCACCCGCTCGATGAGCGCGCCGGAGACGATCGAGGCGGTGGTCCACGAGAACAGCAGGAACGCGGCCCAGAACACGCCGTTCAACCGCGCCCAGGTGGCCGTGTCGGTCTCCGTGAGCCCCGCCGAGTGCGGCTTGCCACCCATGTGCGTGCCCATGAGCTCGCTCCACGGCTGCGCGAACGGCGCCGCCGTCAGACCGCCGGTGATCCCCGGTCCGTTGGGCAGGGCGAAGTAGATCCACCAGCCGAACAGGAAGAAGGTCACGGTGACCACCGGGATCACCATGGTGTTCTTCATCAGCGTGTGCATGTGGTTCTTGCGACGCGAGGCGCCGACCTCGTACATGCAGAAGCCGACGTGAATCAGGAACATGATGACTACGGTGACCCAGTAGTAGAACTCGGTGAAGATGACATTCAGTGAAGCGGGTAACTCGTTCATGACTCGTCCCCCCAGGCGGATTGTTAGTGGTTGGTTGTCTGTGCTTCTCGAATCTCCTGTGCCGCGAATCCGGAATATCCCCGTCAAGAGTATGGTCGATTGCCGGCGACTTTCCAGCCGCGCGCGGCGGCGCCCGCGATACGGCGGCGGGATCCGCGAGGCGCGGGGCAGGCCGCCGGGACATCCACGACGCATCGCGCCGGCGCGCCGGATCCCGCTGCGGGCCGCAATGGCGGGAGCCTCCCATGCACCGCCGGCGACCGGCGCCGGCCGAGCGCCCGCAGGGTGCTGCGGAAATGCAGCGGGCCATCGCCGGCGGCGCGAACATAACCGCGTGAAAATACTCAGCAAATCCATCTGGGCGGCGTGGCACGAATGTTGGCTGCGAGAGTTCCGGCAGCGCGGTCCCCGTGCGGCCCGCACTGCCCCCGAAATCAAACCATGACCGCATGACCCAGGAGGCGCATCGATGCCACGCGATCCGAAGTACGACATCCTCTTCGAGCCCATCAAGATCGGTCCGAAGACATCCCGCAACCGCTTTTTCCAGACCACCCACTGCGCCGGCCCCGGTTCCGAGCGGCCCGGAACCCAGGCCCACTTCCGGGGCATGAAGGCGGAAGGCGGCTGGGGGGTGGTCTTCACCGAGTACTGCTCGATCCATCCGGAGTCCGACGAGTATCCGTACACCTCCGCGCGCCTGTGGGACGACGGCGACGTGATCAACCTGCGCTACATGTGCGACATCGCCCACCAGCACAGGAGCCTGGCCGGCGTGCAGCTCTGGTACGGCGGGATCCACTCCCCCTGCCTGGAGTCGCGCGAAGTGCCCAGGGCGCCGATGGGCTTCCCGTCCAACATGTTTCCGTCACGCACCATGTACGGGGTGGAGATGGACGAGGACGACATCAAGGCGGTGATCAACATGTACGTGCTGGCGGGCAGGCGCGCCGAACAGGCCGGTTTCGACCTGCTGGAGGTCTCCGGCGGCGACAGCACGATACCCATCCAGTTTCTCGAGCCCCGCTACAACCACCGCACCGACAAGTACGGCGGCTCGCTGGAGAACCGCGCGCGCTTCTACATCGAGCTGATGACCGCGCTGAAGCGCGAGCTGGGCGATCGCTGCGCCATCACCACGCGCTTCGAGGTCGACACCCTGCACGGCCCGCATGGCATCGAGGCGAAGGAGGACGGCATCCGGTTCATGGAGCTGATGCATCGCGAAGGCGTGTGCGACCTGTGGTCCGTGAAGATCGGCGACTACGAGGAGTGGGGCGAGGACGCCGGCGCCTCCCGCTACCGCAAGTCCGGCTGGATGACCCCGTTCGTCAGCGGCGCCAAGAGCGTGGTCGGGTCCACGCCGGTGGTGGCGAACGGCCGTTTCACCAGCCCCGATGACATGGTCAACATCATCCGCAGCGGCGTCGCCGACATCATCGGTGCCGCCCGCCCGTCCATCGCCGATCCGTTCCTGCCCAACAAGATCGCCGAGGGCCGTCCGGAGGACATCCGGGAATGCATCGGCTGCAACATGTGCGTGTCCAAGTTCAACCAGGTCGGCCAACTGCAGTGCACGCAGAACCAGACGGCCATGGAGGAGTACCGCCGCGGCTGGCATCCGGAGAAGTTCGCCAAGGCCACGGACCCCTGCTCCGTGCTCGTGGTGGGCGCCGGCCCCGCCGGTCTGGAGTGCGCGCGCGTGCTCGGCGAGCGCGGCTACACGGTCCATCTCCGGGAGGCCGAGGCCGAGGTCGGCGGCCACTGGAAGTGGGTGTGCAAGCTTCCGCGCCTGAACGAATGGAGCCGCGTAATCACCTACCGCGAGTTCCAGATCGGCAAGATGAAGAACGTGGAGGTACACCGCGGCGTCGGCAGGATGACCGCCGAGGACGTGCTCAACTACGGCGCCGACCGCGTCGTCGTCGCCACCGGCGCGCACTGGCGCACCGACGGTCTGGGCGCCGAGACGCATCACCCGATCCCCGGCGCCGATGCTGCCCTCCCGCATGTCTTCACCCCCGAACAGATCGCGGCGGGAAAGCCCATCGTCGGCAATCGCGTGCTCGTGGTCGATGGCGACGGGCATTTCCTCGGCATCACCCTGGCGGAGATGATGGCCGACCAGGGCCGCGAGGTGACTTATGTCACGAACATGTCGGAGGTCGCGGACTACGGCGTCTTCACGCTCGAGGTCCAGAACAACAAGCGGATGCTGAACGAGAAGCGCATCGCCACCTACCGCAACCACTGGGTGGATCGCATCGAGCCCGGGAAGGCCACCCTCGGCTACATGTATCGCTACAGCCCCGATCTGCTCGGGCCGACGACCGGCTCGCTGCCGCGCCGGCTGAATCCGGGGACCGTGGAGCTGGCCGTGGACTCGGTCATCCTGGTCACGGCGCGCGTCTCCGATACCACGCTTTACCGGGAGCTGAAGGCCCGCAAGGCGGATTGGGCCGCCAACGGCATCCAGGATGTCTACCGGATAGGCGATTGCAGGGCACCGATGCAGGCGCTCCAGGCGATGTTCGAGGGCCACCGTCTGGCCCGGGAATTCGACAGCCCGCACCCCGCCTATCCGCTGCCCTGGATACGCGAGCGCCAGGTCTGGGGCAACGGCACCCATCCGAAACTCGGCGATACACGGCCCAGGGTCGAGGTGGATTGAACACGGCCGCCTCGGACCAGCCGGTCCGCCTCGTCCACCGCCGGGCAGCCTCGCATCGCTGCCCGGCGGGGCCGCGGAACGCCCTGGCCGATGCACAATTGCAGCGGTGATGCCATACTGCACCGGGCGGCCGCCGCACGGGCGGGGCCGCCCGGTGGACACGGGCAGGAATCGGGCTGACGACGAGATGGACGAACAGGTGATGGGGACCGCGCCCGTGTTTCTGCTGACGGCAGAGGACACGCGCATCGTCCACCAAAGCAGGGTCGCCGAGGCGGTACTCGGCCCGAGTGGAGGCAAGCGCCTGGCCGAGGTGATGGATGCCGAGTCCGCCGCGGCGCTGGCGGCGCTGCAGGGGGCGCTGAGGCCGGGCGACGCGCCGGTCAGCCGGCTGGTGACCTTTCTCGGCCCCAACGGTGAGTGCCGGAGGATCGCGGGGCTCCTCGACGCCGTCGCCCGGCCGGCCGGCCCGCCGCTGCTGCGCTTCACGGCCTGCCACGACCCCCGCTGCGGCGCCTGGCTGGAGGAGATGATGCTCGCCGAGGAGGTGCTGCGGGGGTTCGTGCAGGCCTCCTCCGAGGCGATGTGGTGCATCGAGTTCTCGGAGCCCGTCGACCTCACGCTCGCGGAACGGGAGATCGTGCGCCAGGTCTTCGAAAACGAGTGCCACTGGCGGCTGTGCAACGCGGCGATGGCCCGCCTGTACGACCTGCCCGACGGACTGGACCTGAACCTGCAGCCGGTGTCCCTGTACTTCCCGCGAAACGCGGAGAACGAGGCGTTCGTCAGACAGATCATCGCCTCCAACTATTCGGTGGACGAGGCGCTGAGCATCGACCTGCGCCATGACGGTTCCGCCCGCTACATGGAGAACAACGTCCGCTGCAGCATCGCCAACGGGCAGCTGCTGCGCATGTGGGGCACGGTGCGCGACGTGACCGACGAGCGACGGAGGCGGAACCGGCTGGCGCGGGAAGCGCAGGCCGTGCGCAACATACTGGCCGCGATCCCGGATGCCATTCTCGTCATCGACAAGAGCCGCACGCTGGTGGCGGTCAACCCGTCCTTCGAATCCCTGCTGGGCTGGGGAATCGATCAGTTCCTGGGGCGCGACGTGCAGAACTTCATCGATCTCGAAAATCCGCTGCCCAACGGACGCCGATGGTTCGGCCCGGGACCGCAGCGCTGGATGGCCGAGGTCAAGGTCAGGTCCGGACCGCCGCTGCGGTGCGACGCCCGGATATCGCCCATAGGCGAGGAGGCCCCCGACCACTATGTGCTCTCCCTGCGGCCCGTCCAGGACCGCGACGGCGGCGGCGGCAGGCGGGAACGGACCTCATGATCGCGCCCGCTTCTCCGTGCGGGCGCGGAAAGGGCGCCGGATGAAATTCATCGGCGTGCCGGACGGTCCTCCGACATCCGCGCCGGAGGCGGACCCCGCCGGACTGCTCGCCGATGAGCGCTGGCGCGTTCTCGGCGACATGATTCCCGACGGCCTGATCCTGATAGACCGCGGCGCCGTGGTTCGCTACATGAACTCGGCCGCCGAGAGCATCACCGAGGTATCGCGTCTGATGGCCGTGGGCCGTCCGGTCGGCGACCTTGCCGAGCATGCGCGGATCGACTGCGCGTCGCTGCGGGAGGCATGGGAGCACGGCGCCCGCATCAACAAACTGGTGCAGGACGCCGAGGGCCGCAGCTACGTGATCACCACCCGCGGCCACCCGCGGCAGTGGGGCGCGGAGGACGGCCTGCTGATGGTGGTGATCAGGAGTCTCGATGCCCTCGCGAGGATATGCAGCCGCGGCGGATCCGCTCCCGAATGGACATTCGCGCTCGCCGGCACCGAGACCCGCCCGCTCGAGATCGAGCCGATCGTCAGCGGCGAGGCCGCCGCCGCCCTGGTGGCCAAGGGCCTGCGGGCCATCGCCATGGGCAGCCGGCTGCTGTTGCTGGGCGAGTCGGGCGTCGGCAAGACCGTCATGGCCCGCCTCCTGCACCGGCGCTCCGGGCCGGCCGATCGTCCCTTCGTGCACGTCAACTGCGGCTCGATTCCCGACACCTTGTTCGAGTCGGAGATGTTCGGATACGAGCGCGGCTCCTTCACGGGCGCCTCGGCGCGCGGAAAGAAGGGCCTGATCGAGGCGGCCGACGGCGGCACGCTGTTCCTCGACGAAGTGGGCGAGATCCCGCTGCACTGCCAGGCCAAGATGCTGCGGACGCTCGAGGACGGGCTGGTGCAGCGCGTCGGGGCCACCGCGCCTCGCCGGCTGCGGCTGCAGGTGATCTCCGCCACCAACCGCGACCTGCACACACTGGTCGAGGAGGGCCGCTTCCGGCGGGATCTCTACTACCGGCTCAGCGTGGTGATGCTGCAGTTGCCGCCCCTGCGCGAGTGCCGCGAGCTGATCCGGCCGCTGCTGGATCGCTTCCTGGAGGAGGTGAACCAGCGGCGGCCCGCGCCGCTTCAGATCGAACCCGCCTGCCGCCAGCACCTGCTCGAGTATTCCTACCCGGGCAACGTGCGCGAACTGCAGAATGTCGTGGAGCACCTCGCCGTGGTCTGCGACCGCGTGGCCACTCGGGCCGACCTGCCGTCGACGCTGGCGGAGTCCTGCGGGGTACCGGTGCGGCCGCCCGGAACGCGGGCCGCCTCGGACGGCCCGGATTTCCCGGCCGGATTCGACCTTCGCGAGACGGTGAGGACCTACGAATCGAGCCTCGTCGAGGCGGCCATCCGCAAGGCCGGCAGCAAACGCAAGGCGGCTGAACTGCTGAACGTGGATATCGCCACGGTGGTGCGCAAGAGCAGACCGCCGCTGCCGGAGGCGTGAGCGCCGGGCGAGCGCTCTACGGCGGCAGGCCCAGGGCAGCGAGCTTCCAGGTAGCCAGGCCGTGCCGGTGGAAGGTGAAGACGACGGGCGCGGACTCGCCGCCGCCGCGCCGCACGGTCACCACGAAGCGCGCGTAGTCCTCGTAGCGCTTGCTCACCGTCGTGGCCGTCGTGGCGCCGCCCGCGGCGGCATCGCCCGCCGGCGGCAGTCCGTTGCGGATCAGGGTGGCGAGGCTCTCCGGCGTGAGCAGGGCCTCGACCATGGG
Organism: Gammaproteobacteria bacterium; assembly: GCA_041395385.1. Classification (GTDB taxonomy): domain Bacteria; phylum Pseudomonadota; class Gammaproteobacteria; order JAJPIJ01; family JAJPIJ01; genus JAJVHZ01. The sequence goes on along the minus strand of JAWLAN010000019.1, from coordinate 19,316 downwards.
ATTGACCAGCGCCGAGGCGAAGGCGGCGCCCAGCGCGGCGGCAGGATCGCCGTTGCCGTGCCTCGCCATCTCGGCGGTGAGCCGGGCGTTGACGTTCGCCTTCATGCTCTCGCGCAGCGCCGGCATGTCCACGCACTGGGCGAGCCCCGCCGCGTCGCCCGACCGTGCCGCAAGCGCCATGCGCTCATAGACGCGGTACGGCGTGAGATAGAACCAGGCGCCCGCCGCCGCCAGCACCGCCAGCACCACCACGACCGGAATCTTCGATTTCATGCCCACCTCGAGTCAGGAAGGGTCTGCCCGACGCCGTACGCGTAGCGCGCCACGTGGTAGCGCGCGACGACCTTGTCGCTGTGATGCCGGTCGCCTGCCACGGCTCGCTCAGGCCCGCGGTGGAGTCCGCGCCTGCGGAGAGCGGCGATAGACGACGTGATAGACCAGGCCGACAAAGACGCTGCCGCCCAGCAGATTGCCGAGAATGACGGGGACGAGATTGCCGACGAGCCCGTACCAGCCGATGGCGTCGGTCGCGACGCCCGCCGCACCCGTGCCCTTCAACAGCATCGCCAGCGGGATGATGTACATGTTCGCGATGCTGTGCTCGAAGCCCGCGGCCACGAAGGCGGAGATCGGGAAGACGATGGCGAGGATCTTGTCGGTGACGCTGCGGCCGGCGGAGGCCATCCACACCGCCATGCATACCAGGACGTTGCAGAGCATGCCCTTGAAGAATGCGCTCCAGAACGGCAGCGTGCACTTGGCCTGCGCGATCTTCAGGTACTGCGCGGCGACCGCGCCGTCATTGTGTTGCGGATGCCAGGAGAGATACACGACCAGCGCCAGGCCGGCGGCGCCGACGAAGTTGGCGCTGCAGACGGCCGCCCAGTTGCGCAGCAGCTCCAGGGTGGAGATCCGTCCGTCCGCCCAGGCCATCGCCAGCAGGTTGTTGCCCGTGAACAGCTCTGCGCCGGCAACGACCACCAGGATGAGACCGAGGGAAAACGCCACGCCCCCCAGCACCTGCCCGGCCGCGTAGCCCAGCGAGGCGTCCGACGTGATCAACACGAAATAAAGCGCGCCCAAGCCGATGAACGCCCCGGCCAGCACGCCCAGCATCAGCGTGGAGCCGAGAGGCAGGCGCGCCTTGGCCACCCCGATCTTCTCCACGCGTTCGGCTATCTCGCTGGGTGCGAAGGCATCGAATCCGAACATCGCCGACATCGGGAATCCTCTTCTGCGTACCGCATGCTGCCGGAGGCAACCAGCGGCATGGGCAAGTGTAGCGCAGGCTGGGCGCGAGTCCCGCCGTGCGGGGAGCGGCGGCCGTCCCGGCGCGAAAGCTAGGCGCCGGCGCGGCCGAACAACTGCTCGAGCAAGTGCAGATTCTCGCGCTCGACCTCGCTCACGTCTCCGTCGGCATGGATGAGCTCGCGCGCCAGTTCGAGGAAGAGCCGCCGATGGGCCGGCGGAACCTCGGCCGGATCGAGCTCCTCCGCGCTGGGGGGCAGCTCCATCCACTCGGCGACCTGGGCGCGGTCTTCCGCATCGAGAGCGAGCAGCAGCGAGATACGGTGCACGAACGAACGCTCCTGATCGGCGATGTCCAGGTCCGCCCAGGCAAAGGCGCAGACGAACTTCATCAGGCGCATGCGGTCGTCACGGTCGAGTATAGGTACGCATGAGTGGACCGGGTTCGTGATATCAGAAAAGCGATTGTGCCCGGTAGGACAACCCCTCGTCGAGCAGAAATTCACGAGGCGCACCGCACGTATTCCAGGCTAAGATCCGGACCGCAACTGGCGCAGACCACGAGACCGAAGCGGCCCGGGGGGCTGCGCGCGCCAGCGGTGGCGCTCGGCCAGGGCGCGGGAGCGCCTTGACATAAGTCATTGCCGGTCGCCACGCGACCCGGATAGATTTTGGGGTGTCAATCGGAGGCGCCGGCCCGACCATGGCGACGAGTGCGGACCATGAGCTGGAGAAACGCGCGGAACTGCGCGTCTTTCTGCTGCTCGCCGTGGTGCTCGCCCCTCTCGTCAGCGTGCTGCTGGTCGGCGGCCTCGGTTTCACCATCTGGATTTATCAACTCATCGCAGGCCCGCCCGGCCCGCCGCAATAGCGCGGGCGCGAAGCGACAGGCCCGAGGAAGGCGAATCGCGATGGCGGCACGTTTCGACCCGTCCCGAAGGCGCGCGCTGCAGGCACTGCGCGTGGGCGTCGAACACGGGCCGGTCATGCGACCGCCCTGGAGCCTGGCCGAGGAGCCGTTCCTCGCCGGCTGCACGCGCTGCGGCGCCTGCATAGAGGCCTGCCCCGAACGCATACTGCGCCACGACGCCGGCGGCCGTCCGCGCGTGGACTTCGAACTTGGCGGATGCACCTTCTGCCGGCGGTGTGCGGAAAGCTGCCCCGCCGGCGTGTTCGTCGATCCCGTCGATGCACCCGCGTGGTCGGCGCGCGCAACCGTGACCGCGGCGTGTCTCACCCGGCAGGGCGTGTATTGCAGCTCCTGCCGCGACAGCTGCGAGGCGACGGCGATCTCCTTCCCGCCCGCCCGGGGCGAGGTGCCGCGCCCGCGCATCGACGTCGAACGATGCACCGGGTGCGGGGCCTGCGTGGCGGTTTGCCCGAGCGCCGCGATCAGCGTGGCGCATCCGGAGTACGCGCTCCCATGAACGAGGAGATCCACATCGCCAGCCTGATCGTGCACACCCGCCCCGGGCGGGCCGACGCGGTGCGGGCGCGGCTGCTCGAGGAGCCGGGCATCGAGGTGCCCGCCGCCGACGGTCACGGCAAGCTGGTCGTCACCGTCGAGGCCGCCGGCATCGCGGAGATGTCGCGGCGCATGGAATGGATCAACCAGATCGAAGGACTGCTTTCTTCCACGCTGGTCTACCACCACAGCGAGACAGCCGAAGCGCTCGAGGAGGTCATTCACGATGAAGACCACGCGCCGTGATTTCATCAAGGCCACCGCGGCGGCCACGGCCGCGGGCGTCGCCGGACTCAGCCTGCCGGCCTCCGCCACCAATCTGATCACGGATTCCGAATACACCAAGCTCACCTGGTCGAAGGCGCCCTGCCGCTTCTGCGGCACCGGCTGCGGCGTCACGGTCGCCACCAAGAACGGCCGCGTGGTCGCCACCCACGGCGACAGCCTCTCGGAGGTCAACCGCGGCCTGAACTGCGTGAAGGGCTATTTCCTGTCCAAGATCATGTACGGCGAGGATCGGCTGACCACGCCGCTGCTGCGCATGAAAAACGGCGCCTTCGACAAGAACGGCGACTTCGCGCCGGTGAGCTGGGAGCAGGCCTTCGACATCATGGAGGAGAAGTTCAAGAAGGCGCTGCGCGAGAAGGGGCCGGAGGCCGTCGGCATCTTCGGATCCGGGCAATGGACCGTCTGGGAGGGCTACGCCGCCTCGAAGCTGTTCAAGGCAGGGTTTCGCTCCAACAACGTCGACCCCAACGCCCGCCACTGCATGGCCTCCGCGGTGGGCGGATTCATGCGCACCTTCGGCATGGACGAGCCGATGGGCTGCTACGACGACATCGAGCAGGCCGATGCGTTCGTGCTGTGGGGATCGAACATGGCGGAGATGCACCCGATCCTCTGGACGCGGGTGACCGACCGGCGCCTCTCGGCGCCGCACGTGCAGGTCGCGGTGCTCTCCACCTTCGAACATCGCAGCTTCGAGCTCGCCGACCTGCCGATCGTCTTCACCCCGCAGACCGATCTCGCGATGCTGAACTACATCGCCAACTACATCATCGCCAACGATCGGGTGAACCGCGACTTCGTCAACCAGCACGTGAGCTTCAAGCGCGGCAACGACGACATCGGCTACGGGCTGCGCCCGGAGCATCCGCTGGAGCAGAAGGCGAAGAACGCCGCCGACGCCAACGGCGCCGCGCCGATGAGCTTCGAGGAGTACGCTGCGTTCGTCGGCACCTACACCGCCGAGTACGTGGAGCAGCTCTCCGGCGTGCCGCGCGAGAAGCTCGAACGCCTCGCGGCGCTCTACGCCGATCCGAACATCAAGGTGACGTCGTTCTGGACGATGGGCTTCAACCAGCACACCCGCGGGGTGTGGTGCAACAACCTCATCTACAACATCCATCTGCTGACCGGGAAGATCGCCACGCCGGGCAACAGCCCGTTTTCACTCACCGGGCAGCCCTCCGCCTGCGGCACGGCGCGCGAGGTCGGCACCTTCTCGCACCGCCTGCCGGCGGACATGGTCGTCACCAACCCTGAGCACCGGGCCAAGGCGGAGCACATCTGGAAGCTGCCCGCGGGGATCATTCCGGAGAAGGTCGGCTACCACGCCGTGCTGCAGAATCGCATGCTCCGCGACGGCAAGCTGAATGCCTACTGGGTGCAGGTCAACAACAACATCCAGGCGGCGGCGAACCTCAACGAGGAAGGCCTGCCCGGGTACCGCAACCCGGAGAATTTCATCGTCGTCTCGGACGCCTATCCGACCGTCACCGCGCAGGCCGCCGATCTCATCCTGCCCACGGCCATGTGGGTGGAGAAGGAGGGCGCCTACGGCAACGCCGAGCGCCGCACGCAGTTCTGGCATCAGCTGGTCGACGCGCCCGGCGAATCGCGCTCGGACCTCTGGCAGCTCGTCGAGTTCTCCAAGCGCTTCACCACCGAGGAGGTCTGGCCGCGCGAGACGCTCGAGGCGAACCCGGACTACAAGGGCAAGACGCTCTTCGAGGTCCTGTTCAAGAACGGCACGGTCGACAGGTATGCGTTGTCGGAAGTGGACTCCGCGTATGCCAACCACGAGGCGGCGCATTTCGGCTTCTATCTGCAGAAGGGCCTGTTCGAGGAGTACGCGGAGTTCGGCCGCGGCCACGGCCACGACCTCGCGTCCTTCGACACCTACCACCAGGAGCGCGGCCTGCGCTGGCCGGTGGTGGACGGCAAGGAGACGCGCTGGCGGTATCGCGAGGGATCGGATCCTTACGTGAAGGCCGGCGCGGAATTCCAGTTCTACGGCCACGCCGACGGCCGGGCCATCGTCTTCGCCCTGCCCTACGAGCCGGCCGCGGAATCCCCGGACGAGGAATACGATTTCTGGCTGGCGACCGGCCGGGTGCTGGAGCACTGGCATTCCGGCTCCATGACCCGGCGCGTTCCCGAGCTCTACCGCTCGTTCCCGAACGCCGTGGTGTTCATGCACCCGGACGACGCCAGCGCCAAGGGGCTGCGGCGCGGGGACGAGGTGCGTGTCGTCTCACGGCGCGGCGAGATCCGCACGCGCGTGGAGACCCGCGGCAGAAACAGGCCGCCGCGCGGACTGGTGTTCGTGCCGTGGTTCGACGCCAGCCAGCTCATCAACAAGGTCACGCTGGACGCCACCGACCCGATCTCCAAGCAGACGGACTTCAAGAAGTGCGCGGTCAAGATCGTGCCGGCATGAGGAGTTGACCATGGGCAGACTGATAGCGGCAGTGTTACTGATGATCGCCGGCCTTGCAGCCGTGTACGCCGCGGGCGATCACATCGATGCCATGCGTGGGGATTACGCCATCGCCGATGAGCCGGCTCCACCGAGGATGGAGCCGGTGGAGAACCGTGACATCCGCCGCAAGCGCAGCTACCCGATGCAGCCACCGACCATTCCGCACAAGATCGACGACTACCAGGTCGATCTGAACACCAACAAGTGCATGTCGTGCCACAGCCGGCGGCGGACCGAGGCATCGCAGGCGCCGATGGTGAGCGTGACGCACTACATGGATCGTGACGGCAACTTCCTGGCCGAGATCTCGCCGCGGCGCTATTTCTGCCAGCAATGCCACGTGGTGCAGACCGAGACGGAACCGCTGGTCCGTAGCAATTTCCAGGACGTGGACATGATGCTCCAGACGCCGGCGGCGACCGGGGAAGCCGCGCCGACACCATGATCCAATGGCTGAAAAATCAGTGGCAGGTGCTGCGCCGGCCGAGCCGCCACTTCAGCCTCGGTTTCCTCGCGATCGGCGGCTTCGTCGCCGGCATATTCTTCTGGGGCGGATTCAACACCGCGCTGGAGGCGACGAACACCGAGCGGTTCTGCACCAGCTGCCACGAGATGCGCGACAACGTCTTCCAGGAGCTGAAGACCACGATCCATTACTCCAATCGCTCCGGCGTGCGCGCGAGCTGCCCGGACTGCCACGTGCCACATGAATGGACGCACAAGATCGCGCGCAAGATGCAGGCCTCGAAGGAGGTCTGGGGCTGGCTGTTCGGAACCATCGGCACGCGCGAGAAGTTCCTGGCCAAGCGGCGCGAGCTCGCGGAGCACGAATGGGCGCGGCTGAAGGCGAACGATTCACTGGAGTGCCGCAACTGCCACGACTTCACCTACATGGATTTCACCCGCCAGAGTCCCAGGGCGGAACGGGCCCATGCCAGCGAACTGGCCTCGGGCAAGAAGACCTGCATCGACTGCCACAAGGGCATCGCGCATCGCCTGCCCGACATGGCCGGCGTGGAGGGCTGGTAGCCCGCCACGCCGACGCCTGATCCTCTGAGGATGATCCTTCAGGATGGCGGCGGCGGCGACCTGCACACGCCTGCCGCGCCTTCGCCGCGGACTACTCGCAGACCACCGAGCTCGTCGACACGTGTCCGGTGAGTGAGAGCGTCACCATGCGACCCGTCTTGCCGCTGGAGCCGGCGGGACAGAAGGTGAAGCTCGAAGGCCCGCTCGGAGGCGCCGCGGAAGCCCCGGATCCGGAGCCCGAACCGGTACCCGTCGAGCCGCTGGAGGTACCGCCCCCCTGATCTGCGCCGGTGGTGCCGCCGGTGGTGCCGCCGGTGGTGCCGCCGGTGGTGCCGCCGGTGGTGCCGCCGGTGGTGCCGCCGGTGCTGCCGCCGGTAGTGCCGCCGGTGGTGCCGCCGGTGGTGCCGCCGGTGGTGCCGCCGGTAGTGCCGCCGGTAGTGCCGCCGGTGGTGCCGCCGGTTGTGCCGCCGGTAGTGCCGCCGGTAGTGCCGCCGGTAGTGCCGCCGGTAGTGCCGCCGGTTGTGCCGCCGGTGGTGCCGCCGGTGGTGCCGCCGGTGGTGCCGCCGGTAGTGCCGCCGGTAGTGCCGCCGGTAGTGCCGCCGGTGGTGCCGCCGGTTGTGCCGCCGGTAGTGCCGCCGGTAGTGCCGCCGGTAGTGCCGCCGGTAGTGCCGCCGGTAGTGCCGCCGGTAGTGCCGCCGGTGCTGCCGCCGGTGCTGCCGCCGGTATTGCCACCATTGTTACCGCCGTTGTTGCCGTTGCCGTTGCCGTTGCCGTTGCCGTTGCCGTTGCCGTTGCCGTTGCCGTTGCCGTTCGGAGACAACGCAACCAAGGCCCTCTCGACGATCGCATACCAGGCGCCACGCGCCTCCTCGCGCATGCGCGAGGTCTCGGGGGCAGCCTCGTTGTCCGACAGCGGCAGGAAGCCGTTCGGCAGGAAACAGATGTACTCCGGCCCGCTGGCATTGAGATCGATATCCACGGAGACCGCCGGTATGGCCTTCAGCACGGTGTCGGTGCCGTCGACCGCGCCCAGCGTTCCGCCATCGGTGAAGACGATGCCGCCGTCCGTCCACGAATCGGAGTTGCAGTCGTTGCCATCGGCGCTGGGGCAGACGCTCACCAGCGAATTGCGACGGATCGCCTCGCTGCGGGCGTAGTTCAGCGACACCACCAGGTTGTTGGCGTCGGTCGTGAGCCGGTTCTGCTCGATGAGGGAGAACAGGTTCGGCAGTCCGACGCCCAGCAGCACGCCGAGCACGGTGACCGCAACCAGCAGCTCCACCAGGGTAAAACCGCGGACGTTGTCCATCGGATAAGAGCGTTCCGTCAACATGCGTGCCTCCAGGGTCGATATCGCGTCGCGACAGCCCGCCATCGGGATTGCCGGGACCGCTGTCGGGGGTATCGGCCGGAACGCGGCAGGATTGAGTCCTAATCTGTTGATCCGGGGGCTCAATCACAGGAGGCCGCGCCGCCCGGCACCTGCAACCCGGCCGGCCGCCTCATCGCGCGGGCATCGGGATGCCCCGCCCGGCCGGTAACACGCGCGCGGCGTCACATGCAGACGGAGACCGCCGGGCGGGCGCCGATGCCAACGCGCGACGTCGCGGGCCTCAGCGCGGGATCCAGCGGAACAGGAACCCGGTGCGCACCATCTGCCACACCGTCGCGATCACCAGCGTGTGCGCAAGCGTATTGAGCAGGAGGGAACCGCGCTGCAACGGCGGCAGGTTGTCGACCAGCAGCACGAACGCCCCATGGACGATGAAGACGTAAAGGGAGGCTTTGCCGATCGGAATGCACAACCACACCCCGCCGCGCGGCGGCAGGCCTCCCAATAACGGGTCAGCAGCAGGTACAGCACGGCAACCAGCAGGAAGGTGTTGGCGACGCGCCCGATGCCGAGACTCTTGCGATCGAAAAAGTAGTAATACACCCATCCGAAACAATGCTCGGGGATGAGATCGAACCGCAGCCCGAACGGGATCTCGAACCACGGGTTGTTGAGCGCATAGAAGCTGAAGACCGCCAGCGCCACGGCGCCCGCCACCATCAGCCGGCGTCCCGCCTGCCCGCCGAGCCGCTGCGCCAACGCGCGGCGATGGTATCCGGCCGCCATCCCGTGCACGAACAACAGCTGCCACGTGAGCACCGGGAACGCCAGCTCCGACTGCAGCGCGAGCAGGCGCACCGGATGCAGCGTGTGCAGGGCATAGATCAACCAGCTCGCGGCAAGCAGCGCCGCCGTGTGCGGCCGCGCTGCAGCAGCCACAGAAGGAAGGGCGCAACGGCCACCAGCATCACGTACAGACCCAGCACGTTGATCTGGCTGATCCCGTAATTGAGCGTGAGGACCCTGTACACGAGCTCCACCAACGTCGGGTCCTCGCCGAAAAGGCTCCAGACCTCGTGACTGCCCGGGTCCGTGTACGTGGTGAGCACGGTGAAGTCGACGATCGGCGCCAGCCACTGGAACAGACAGACGGCGAGGTTGGTGACGACCACGACCAGGTACAGCTTCAGCGCGCGCCGCCAAACCGGGATCATGCTCACGGCCCAGCCGTCGCGCTCGATGCGCGGCCTGTAGATGAGGCCGAGTATCGTGCCCGATACGAGCACGAAGATCTCCGCGCCCGTCACCACGCCGATCGCCTCCATGGTCACGACCTGATAGAGCGAGGGGATGTTGACGTGGTTGACGACCACCAGCAGCATCGCGAACCCGCGGATGAGATCGAAACGCTCGTCGCGCACCGTGCGGGTCGTGCGCGCGCCGCGATTGTCCGCCGCGGGCACGGCCCGCGCCGGGTACGGGCTCGCAACGGCGGATCTGCAGACGATGCGTGCATGGCGGGTCTCTGCGCGGGAAGCGCAATCCTAGTCTTGGCGTCGCGATTTGGAAACCCGCCACACCAAGGCGTGCATTCGGGATCTCGCCCACCTCGCGCCCGCCGCTGTCATGCCGCGACGCACAATCGGCGCCGGGCCGTGCAACGAATCACCGCCTCGGCAGCGCCCAAGCGGCGCGCCGCGCAGCGCGCACAACGGCGCTCAGGAATTGCCCTTGATGAGGCTGAGCTGCGGAGCCGCCGGACGATCGCGCTCCCGCTGCAGATAGGCCGTCAGCTGCGCCGTGTTGAGAGCGGCGCTGAACAGGAAGCCCTGCGCCTCGTCGCACTGGCGCTCGCGCAGGAAGTTCACCTGGTCGCGGGTCTCGACGCCCTCGGCGACCACCGTGAGGCCGAGGTTGTGCGCAAGGCCGATGATGGCCGTGGTGATGGTGGAATCGTCGTGGTCGTTGGGCAGGTTGCCGATGAAGGAGCGGTCGATCTTCAGCGTATCGATCGGGAAGCGCTTCAGGATAGTGCAGCGAGGAGGGCCGGTGCCGAAATCGTCGATCGCGATGCTCACGCCGAGGTCCTTCAGGCGCTGCAGCGTCGCCACCGAGGCGGCGGTGTCCTCCATCAGCAGGCTCTCGGTGATCTCCACCTCCAGGTACTCGCCGCCGAGTCGCGCCTTCTTCAGCGCGGAGGCGATCATCGCGGCCAGGTCGAGTTTGCGGAACTGCTGGGCGGAGATGTTCACTGCCACGCGCGCGGCCGGCAGGCCGGCGTCCAGCCAATGGCGCACCTGTTCCAGCGACTTGTGCACCACCCATTCGCCCAGCGCGACGATAAGGCCGGTCTCCTCGGCAACCGGGATGAACTCCGCGGGCGGTATCAGCGTGGTATCCGACGCTGCCAGCGCACCAGCGCCTCCACGCCCTGCAGCCTGCCGGTCTGCAGGCTCACGCGCGGCTGATAGTGCAGCACGAACTCGTTCTGCTCGATGGCGAGCTGTGCGCCTTCCATGCGTCGAAGCTCGCCTGAGCGCTCGCCCTTCATGCTCGGCGTGAAGAACTTGTAGCCGTTGCGGCCAGCGCCCTTGACCTCGTACATCGCCGCGTCGGCGTTCTTCATCAGCCGCTCGGCGCTGTCGCCGTCGCCGGGATAGATCGTGATGCCGATGCTGGGGGTGATGTAGATCTCGTGCTTCTCCACCACGAACGCCTCGAGACCGTCCGATGATCCGCTGGGCCACGCCCTCGACCTCCTCCAGCGAATGCAGATGCTCGAGGATCACCGTGAACTCGTCCCCGCCCAGGCGGGCGAGCTTGTCGGCCTTGCGCAGGCATAGCCGCAGCCGCTGCGCGACCGTGATCAGCAGCTGATCGCCGGCCTGGTGCCCGAAGCCGTCGTTGACGGTCTTGAGCGATCGAGGTCGATCATCATCAGGCCGACGCTGCCGTGATGCCGGGCGGCCTTGGCCAGCGCATGCTCCAGGCGCTTGCGGAATTGATCCCGGTTGGCGAGCCCGGTCAGGCCGTCGTAGTGCGCCATGCGCCGCAGCTTGATCTCCGCCTGCTTGCGGTGGATCGCCTGCCGGATGGTGCGCACGATGGCCGCGCCGTCGACCTGCCCCTTGACCAGGTATTCCTGCGCCCCGCACTCGACGGTCTTCAGCACGAAGTCGTCGTCGCTCAGCACGCTCAGCACCACGACGGGGACGTAGCGGCGCACCTCGAGCAGTCGCTTGACGGTGCGGATCCCGTGCGAATCCGGCAGGTTGAGATCGGTCAGCACCGCGTCGAAATCCTCGCCGCCCAGCGCGGCCAGCGCGGATTTCAGATCGCCGCAATGCTTTACCTCGATGCGGGCGTGCGAGTACGAGGCCATTCGCAGCATGACCGCGTCGGCCGTATCGGCGTCGTCCTCGACGAACAATACCCTGATCTTGTTGGCGTGGTTCTGCCCGGCCATCTCATTCGTCTGATTGCTAGCGCGCGCAAGCATGCGGCGTACAGACGGATAGCGGCAGGGGCCGGTGAAGCTTGAAGGACCGCCGGGGCGCGCGCGATCGCCGGCGTGCAAGGCGGGCCGGGTATCGCCGGCCGATCCTCAGCCTTCGGCGGTCTTCCGACCCTCGCCCTTGCGGACCAGCGTCACGCGCGGCGGCTTCGGGGAGCCGACATGGCAGGGGTGATGCGCGCACTGCGGGCAGGAGTAGGTCTGACGGTCGTCCTTCGTGGTCCTGGACTCCAGTTCGACGCGAAACACGCTGCCGCAGGCGCCGCAGGTCTGCACGAATTCCACTGTCGGTCTGAATGCCGTCGCCGAGTTTTCCAGTAAGGTCATATTTCCCGCTTCCGCTGCCCGCCCAGGATTAAATGTCTCGTTCATCGCGATCAGAAACGCCGGCGACCCCTGCCGCCGCCGTTGCCAAACGCCCCGCCGCGCGCGCGCGATGCGCCGCCGATGTGCTGGGGCCTCGCCTCGGATATCTTGAGATTGCGGCCTCCCACCGACTTGGCGTTGAGCGCGGCAATCGCCGACTCGGCACCACTGTCGGCCATCTTCACGAAGCCGAAGCCGCGCGGCTGACCCGTCTGCTTGTCGGTCAGCAGATCCACGGACTCGACCTCGCCGAATTCCGCGAACAATGCGCGGATCTCATCGCTGGTGGTCGAAGGATCGAGATTGCCGACATAGATGCTGATAGTCATGATGGGTGCCTCCGGTACAGATACGGTGAGGGCGCCTGCGCCCCGACCGTTCAGGAACGAACGTCGGGCAGGCACCCGGGAAACCCAACGGCAACGCGGGAATTCGAACTGGAACGTCGCAGGGTAAGGAGCGCTGAAATCAGCGGCGGCTCATCCGGGGAGGCAGCAGGTCGAGTGCCTTTGCCACAGCTGGAAGGTGCTCGGGCTAGCGGCACGGTAGCACGTCCAGACCCGAAACGCGAACTCCCCCTGGCGCCCACGGGTGCGGCCATAGGCCCGCGGACGCACCGATACGACGCCCCGCGACACTGAAAAAAAACCGCGGTCCGAAGACCGCGGTTTCATTCAGGCCTCGCTCCCCGGAAGAGCGTTCAACGCCCTCCGGGAAGGCTGAATCCGATGACTGCTTCAGAGGGGGCGGATCTGCGTCGCCTGCATCCCCTTCGGACCGCGTGCCGCCTTGAACTCGACGCGCTGGCCCTCGGAGAGGCTCTTGAAGCCGCTGCCCTGGATCTCTTTGAAATGCGCGAAGAGGTCATCGCCACCATCGGCCGGGGTGATGAACCCGAAGCCCTTGGCGTCATTGAACCACTTCACGGTACCGGTGGAAAACTCACTCATGGATACATCCTCATTGATTGAAACGGGCAAAACCGCCCGCGGGTTGCAAGCGAACAAGGAACGTACCGGTGAGATTTTCGTACCGCCTGGGGAGGTAGGGCAAAGCTCGCAGATAAGACCGCTTGAAACGACTGCGATTGGCACGGTACACGCGATTCGGGGCCCTGTCCATCTATATTTGTTTCCTCCTTCGGGACGGGGTCGTCCCGGCGAGCCGCCGCGGGGAAGGCCGGCTCAGGGCGATGCCGGGCCCGCGCCCCCCTGCAGGCCCGTCAAGTTCGCCCTCCGGCGGTCGATATACCGCTAGGAAGGCATCGCCAGAATCAACCACCGAACGATCGTGGTCGCTCGTGCGCAATGCTGTCTGAGTCCGCGTACCTTGGGGATTTGAAGTCAAAGCTGGCATGACCAAGCCGCACAAACTCAAGGGTGCCGACGCGCCGCCCGCGCCTCCTACGGCCTGTGCCGCGGCGGCGCCGGGCACCGCGCCCGGTCCGGAGGAGGAGCGTTGGCTGCAGCCGCTGTTTCTCGGCCGGCAGCCCATCTTCGACCGGGCGCTGACCGTCCAGGGCTACGAACTGCTGTTCCGCGCCGCCGACACCGACCGGGCCGAATTCGCCGACGGCGACAGCGCGACCGCCGACACCATCGTCAATGCGCTCCTGGAGTTCGGACTCGAGCACGTCGTCGGCGATCGACGCGCCTACATCAATGTCACGCGGGCGTTCCTCACCGGCGCGAACGTCCTCCCCGCCCTCGGCACCCGGCTGGTGCTGGAGGTCTCGGAGCACCACATGGCCGATCAGGAGATCGTCGCGGCGCTCGCGCGGCGGGTAGCGGAAGGCTACACCATCGCGCTCGACGGCTTCGTCTTCGACGAGCGCAAGCTGGCTTTCCTCGAGCAGGCCCAGATCGTGAAGACCAACGTGCGTGAGTTCACCCGCAACGAGCTGCTGCGCGAGGTGAGCAGGCTGCGCGCGCACGCGAGCGGCGCGAAGCTGGTGGCCGCGAACGTCGAAACCGACGAGGAGTTCAAATACTGCCGATCGCTGGGCTTCGATCTCTTCCAGGGCTATTTCCTCGGACGCCCCGGCGTCATCTCGGGCCGGCGATTGCCCGCGGACCGGATCTCGATACTGAAGCTGCTGGTCCGGCTGCAGGATCCGGACCTGCAGATCCAGGAACTCGAGGGGATCATCGAGCAGGACGTGGCGCTGTCCTACCGCGTGCTCACCTACGTCTCCTCGGCCTACGTCGGCCTGGGACGCGTCATCGAATCCGTCCGTCACGCGGTGCGCCTCATCGGCATCGAACAGATCCGCACCTGGGCGGCGATGTTCGCGCTCTGCCGTCTCGACGACAGGCCGCCGGAGCTGGTTCGCATCGCCCTGGTGCGCGCGAAGACCTGCGAGTTCCTCGGTTATGCGCTGCGCCAGGGGAAGGCCGAGCAGCTGTTCACGGCCGGGCTGTTCTCGACGCTGGACGCGCTGCTCGACCGACCCCTGCGCGAGATCCTCGCCTCGCTCGCCCTGGAGAAGGCCCTGGCCGACGCCCTGCTCGAGAAGACCGGCCCGGTGGGCGAGGTCCTCGCCTGCGTGCTCGCCTGGGAGCGCGGTGACTGGGAAGAGGCGACCAGGGTGGGTCTGGACAGGGGCGCCATCGGCAACGCGCACTACGAGGCGATCCTCTGGCTGGAGCGTCACAGCCACCTCTTCACCGGCACTCACCAGGCGCGGCGGCAATAGGCGAGGGACTGGATCCGCGGTTGCCTCGGCGAATGGCGGGGTGTTTCCGCACCTGGACCGCGCCTTCTCAGCAGGCCGCCGCCGGTGTAATCCCCCCGGGCGATCGCGCATCCAACTGCCGAAAGCGCGGACATCCTCCCAGTCTGGCGTCGAACCCGGACTATCCTGAAACTTGGGCGCGGAGCCCGGAGTCCATGCAGACGCCGTGAGTCCCACATCGAACACGACGCAGTCCCAATCCGCGACCCCGACCCGCGCGATGGAGACCGACACGAAGTCTTCCCTGTTCAGGGGCATGGCCGTGCTGCTGGCCCGGATCAGGATGCAGGAAAGGCACCTCGAGCGGCTTCGGGCCGAGCTGGCATTCGTCAGTTTCTCCGCCGAGCAGGGTTACGCATCCGCCGTGGCGTGCCGCAATGACCTCCGGTCGAGTATCGCCGCCGTCGAGGCGCGCCTGGACTCGTTGCGGGCGGCACTGGAGGAAGGCGACCGCAAGGCCGCCGAGGTACGCCCGCGGACACGGGAGCTTGGGGATCCGCCGCACGGGTAGCGCTCGCCGCCGGGTCGCCGTCGCGACTGACTGTGAGACCAATCGCAGACTGGCGCAGGGTATCTTGGTCGGCGGTGTCCATCCGCGTAGCGTCACTTGCGGGAAGGGAGAAGTTACTGGCGCACCTCGTGTGCAAGGAGGCCATCAGCGATGCTTGTCACGCGCACTCCGCGGGAATCCCTCTATATCTCCCTCGCGCCCGGCGCCGATCCACTGTCCCCCGTCGCAGTCCTGTTCAGACAGGGTCCACTGCGGGCGCGCGTGGCCGAGATCCGCGGCTTCCGGGTCGGGATCAGCCTGCAGCTGCCGCCGCAGCTGCAGGTCCACGATGACGACCCCAGCCGCAGTGCCTTCAGCCACTGCGGGACCGAAGGCCGCACCCGTGGGATCTTCCTTCTGTCACGTCATCTGCTCGAATCGGTCGCAATCACGCCCGAGGCCGGCGTACCGTCGACCATGCCCGTCGGCCGCCTGTTCCGCAGAGGCCCCCTGGAGCTGCACGTGATCGATCTGAGGGGCCGGAACGTGAGACTCGGTCTGAGGGCCCCGAGGATGCTGCACATACACCGGCGCGAACTGCCCGAGCGAACCCGCGTGGAGCCCACGCCCGCACATGCCTTCGACGCGGAGCGGTCTTCACGAGCCGGCGCGCCGGCGCGCGGCCTGATAGGCGAAGAGGCTCCCGAGGAACTCCTGATCAGGAATCATCGCCGCCAGCGATGTCGGTTTGCTGGATGAGACGCACTCCGCCAGATCTCTAGCGGGGCAGCGAATCCCACGCAAGCGGCCGTATCCCCGTGGACTTTTGCTGATCCGGGTCAACAAGATGGGCCGACCGCGAACTAGGTTTCAAATATAAGGAGATGTGAACGGGGCGATCGCGCCGCAAGGGATCGGCCCGGAGCGGAAACCGAGGTTCGTTTGGTACCTGCGGAGGCTATGCCTCGAGGAGGGATGTCGATGGATCTTCTCAACGCGGTAATCTTGCTGGCTCTCCTTGCGACCGTCGCGGCCCTTGGCATCGGCCTGGGCTCGATGGCGCACGGCGGCGTATTCGACGAACGGCACAGCACCCAGTTGATGTTCGTGCGCGTGGGCGCGCAGGCCGTGACGTTCGTATTGCTGCTGATCGCCATCTACCTGGCAAGCGCCGGCTGATGCGTTAATCGCAAAGTCCGCGCGTGGTCCGCGTGTCCGCGCCACTGCGGGGAGCGTAATTGGTACTTTGAACGCGGCGCGAATGCCGGCTGGCAGGTTGCCGTCGATGATCGGCTGTCATTGCCTCGCATTCGCGCGGCGTAGCCACGCCGCCAGTTCCGGCGCGATCCGCCGCGAGAATTCGCTCGCACCGAGGCTGTTCATATGGTCCGGATCAAACAACCGCCACCGTCGCCGTGCATCTCCGTTCCCGACCCAGCGGCGCGCAGCCGCCATATCCGACCAGACTTCGTACGGATAGTCCGGTACCAGGGCACGATTGACGTACCAGATGTTCGGCCCGCCGTCAGGAAAGAAACTGAAATCAGTCCAGTCGGCACAGGCCCTGAAGCGTGATTCGACCTCGGCAAACTCCCGCCGCTGCTCGTCACTGAGCAACGACAGCAGCCATCGACTTTCGGGGATGTAGACGACACCGAGTCTGACGCCGTTGCGCGTCGCCGCCCTGCATATCTGCTCGACCACGGGCAGGCGCCGCTCATCGGTGACAGCCTTGCGCACGGTCTCCCGCCACCAGTCGAACGCGTAGATTCCGGTGGTATCCTCGGCAAGCAGACCATCGACACGCGCCGGGTCGAGGCCGGCGATGCCGAGCTCGAAGGCAGCTTGTGCCGAACGCGCGGCACTGGCGTCGCGAAAATCCTCGATCTCACGGAACGATCCCGAGGCGAGGGAGATCACGCTTTCCTTCGGTGCGCCGATCTTTGCGATCTCTCGCCGCGCACGCGCCGTCAGGCCGATACGCCTGTCGTCACTCCAGAACATCGCGGGCGAGATGCCGAGTACCAGGTATTTCGGCCGCACGCCGTTCGTCCTGGCCGCGGCGAGAAAATCCAACACGTTCGGCAGTCGCATGCCCGATAACGCGCAGTTGCCGACACGGGCGGGCCGAAGCACGTCCTGCAGGTAAACGTAGTCGTAGCCGGCGTAGCTGTGTGAATCACCGATGAAGACGACGTCGGGTTGGCGAGCCTGCACGGTCTTGCAGCCGAGGTGGGTGTCTCGCATCCGCAGCAGATAGTCCTGCTCGTTGGCTTCGATCAGCCGCGACACGACGATCCTCTCCAATCCAGGCCAGGTCAGGACCGAGTGCAGGTGCTGCGACAGGATCACCCCACCCGCGATCAGCAGCGGCACGATGGGCAGCAGGTTGGACAGGAATGGCATGCCTCGCCTCCGCTCAGAACTGGAAGTAGATGAAAGGATCGGGGTGACCCGAGCGAACTGCACGCCCCCACAGCACCACGGCGGCAAGCGTCGACAACGCGGTCAGGGCCATCGTCCACACGACCGGTCGTGCGCGCAATCGCGCGATCGACTCGGCGCTGATCCGGAACGTCGCAACCACCCACGCTACGGCGATGAACATACCCACCCAGGTCGACGGTGCCTGGAACGGGGCGGCGTCGAGCAACGGTCTGAAGACATTGCTCTCGTAGCAGACCTGGATCATTTCCGTCAGCAGTTCTGCATCGCCACCGACGTTGCCAAGCGAACCGATCGAAGCGAGGGCTGCCGACAGACTGGGGGCGCGGAACACGATCCAGGTCAGCACCAGGAAAGCCTGGGTGACGCCCCAGGCCAGCAGGACGGGCATCCGCATGCCGAGGGTCTTCCATGCCCGGAACGCGACCAAGGCCAGGCCGTGCATGCCACCCCAGACGACAAAGTTCCAGGCGGCGCCGTGCCACAGGCCGCCAAGCAGCATGGTCACCATCAGGTTGACCGCAACGCGCGGCGGCGTGGCGCGATTCCCGCCCAGGGGGATGTAGAGGTAGTCGCGCAGGAAACGCGACAGTGTGATGTGCCAACGGTGCCAGAACTCGGAGACAGACGTCGCCGCATAGGGGTAGTCGAAGTTCTTCGGGAACTTGATGTTGAACAGCCTGGCGAGACCGATGGCGATGTCGGTGTACCCGGAAAAGTCGAAATAGATCTGAAGGTAGAAGGCGGCACCTGCCAGCAGCATTGGTGCTGCCGATTGACCACGAAGTTCCTCGGGACTGTGGCTGAAATAGGTATCGGCGAGTGGCGCCAGCGTATCGGCGAACACGATCTTCTTGACCAGTCCAACAAGGATCAGGAACACGCCAAGCGACCGGTTCCGCGGCAGCACGCGGCCCAGGGCGAACGCCGGGAACTGTGGACGGAACTCGCTGTAGCGGACGATTGGTCCGGCGATCAGATGGGGAAAGAAGGTAACGATGAACGCGTACCGCAGGAGGCTGCGCTCGTGAAGCCGCGTCTTGTAGACATCGATGATGTAGGAGATCTGCTGAAACGTGAAGAAGGAGATCCCCAGCGGCAGCGCGAGATTGACCATGAATCCGCCGAGGAATTCGGCGTACTTGAACACGCCGAGCTGGAAGAGATTGAGAACGACGGCAGCTGCGGCAATCCATCCCGCCCGGGCAGGCGCCCTCGACATCAGCATGCCCGCTGACCAGTTCACGGCAACGGAAAACATCGGTATCAGCGTGTACGGGACGCTCGTCCATGAATAAAAAGCCAGCGACACGGCAATGACGGCGGCGAGCAGTCCATTCTCGCCAACGCCAAAGTGCCCGAGCATCCTCCAGGATGCGAGCGCCAACGGCAGGAATACGAACAAAAACAGTGGATCGACAAACAGCATGTCGGGCTTGCGAGAGGGAGATCAGGGGGCGCGCAGCCGCCAATTTAGCCGAAAACGGCGTACGGGTGTCGAACATTGGGACCTTGCCCGAGCTCTTCCCCGCGGTGTCGATGCGATTGCGCGGTGAGTGACGGCACGGCCCCAACGGCAGCTGCGCCGGTTACCTCGGCCCGTGCAATACGTGCGAATCGGGACGCCGCCCGCCGACCGGAACTTGCCATTGCGGCACCGGGCTGTCGACGCGGCCCCATCCATCCCCTCTCGACGGGCATCGAACAAACAGCGCTGCATCTGCCTGCAGTCGCGACGCCGTACCACACTCGGCGCCCTAGGCGGCGGAGGTCGGACGTTCGCAACCGCCGTCACGGATTGGGGGAGAGAGCGGGACTCCCGGACCGGCCACCGCAACTCATTGATCTTGCGCTGATTGTCCCTCGACGTGAGAGTGCATTTGTAGCGGCACTCTGCGACGATTTTGTCGTGGAGTCCCCCCGCTGGT